>JBBAQZ010000141.1:0-1005 GCA_040400045.1 Myxococcaceae bacterium | reverse complement strand
TCATGAGGCGCCGGCGAAACATGCTGGGGCGAACCCGTGAACGGCCGAAAGACGAGGCTTGCAGACGTCCCGGGCAGCACGCGCGTCTTCCCCGTCAGCACCGAGGCGCTGACGCGGGTCGCGAAGGTCTTCGAGTGAACCTCTCACCGCACCCTCGACGTCCGGCTCCGCTTCGACACCCGCGCGCTGTGCTCGACCTGGCCACAGGGCCGCGCCCAGAAAGACGACACCTGGCACCGCGGCGCGGCTCAACGGCGACTGGAGCAGCGGGGTTTTCAACGTGAAGTCGGGTGTGACGAGGCGGTCGAACTCCGCGAGGTCTCCCGAGTCGAGCATCGCGGCGAACCGTCGTACCAACGCCTTCTGCCAGGTGATGGACTCACGCGTGGGTTGCACCTTCTCAGGCTCCGTGACTGCACGCCCTGGCTCGAGGGTCAGTCCCAGGGCCTTCTTGGCTGGCGCCTGACGTGCACACGAACACGCCGCGGTCGGGTTCACCTCGCCGCACTTCTGTTCCAGGAACGTCGACAGCTTCGTGCGCGCGCGAGAGACGCGTTGTCGAAAGGCGTCGTGTGACGTCTCGGCAATCTCCGCAGCCTCGGCACCCTCGAACCCGAGCACGTCAGTCAGCACCAACGCGAGCCGCTCTTCACGAGAGAGCGTGAGCAGCATGCCCTGCGTACACGACAAGCGGACCTCGTTGATCAACGCCCGGTCTTCAGGCGACGGCGCTGGTTGCGTGGCGGCGAAGGCGAGGCCCTGCTCCAGTAACGAGGCGAACCCGTCTTCATCGACGCTGCGTTCCTCGGCGCGGCTCTTCTTCAGGCTGAGCACATGGCGAACGGCGATTTGATGCACCCACGTCGTCAACGCGCTCCTGCCTTCGAAGCGCGAGAGGTTGGTGACGACCTTCACCAGCACGTCCTGCGCGGCGTCTTCGGCGTCGCGAACGTCTCCGGTCATTCGCAGACACAATCGATACACGGGCGCCTCGAGCTCCTGGCA
>JBBAQZ010000140.1:0-1101 GCA_040400045.1 Myxococcaceae bacterium | reverse complement strand
GACGCTCAACTGATCGAACCGTTCGTGAGGACTGATCGTGGCGCTATCCACGTACCCTTGGCGCCACTGCTCCGCACGGTGGTGGTGGGCGCGATGAACTCGAGCGCGGCCAGCGAGGCGTCGAGCTCGATGTTTTCGGGCGGCACACCGAGTCGGAGCTGCCCCTTGTTGGCGCGCACCAGCGCCCGTCGCTCCTCCTCCGACAGGCCCGGCACGTCGTAGGTGATCAACTCCTCGCGCATGCGCTCGAGCGCACGGTCCTTGTCGTCGCCATCACGCAGCCGAGACTTGTCGAGCCACCCATCGTTGGGCCCGTACTTCCTGGCTGTGGCGAGCAGCAGCAGTCGCAGGAACTTCACGTCGCTCTTCCGGAAACCGCCGAAGTCGTGCCCGTTGATCTCCACGACGTGCCGGTCGCCTGGCCGCGTCGCGAAGCACAGGCGCACGTAGTCGAGGTCGAGCAACGGGTTCTCGATGACGCGCGAGCGGTAGTCGGGCGTGAGCTCATCGAGCGCGCGCTCCAACCCGAAGTTCCCGCCGCAACCCGCCGGCAGCTCGTGGAACACAATCCGCTCCGCCGCGGGGAAGGCCACTCGAGGCCGAGCCGGGGTGATGACGATGAGCCCATCGCGCCCGAGCCGCCGGCGAAGCCCAAGGCACAGCTCCTCGAGGCTCGGCACCGGCCTGCCCATCCAGACGACGCTGACCTGGAGCCCCCGCCGCACCAACACCCCAAGTTCGACGAACGGCCGCGACAGCTCGACGCCCAGCTGCGTCAGCCCATGCCTCGGAGCCACCGCGCGGAACACATCCCGTGCCTGGCACCGCAGCCATTCGACCTCGAACCGAGAGACCCACTGCCACCCGTCGAAGCAGCGGGGCGCCCCGACGCACGCGATACCGACGAGCCCCTCCCTCGAGCTGCAGTCGAGGTCCGGTTCAACGCCGCACTCGCAGTCAACCGACTCGGCCGAGACTCCGGCGTAGGTCGCCAGCCTCGCGTCAATGAGCGCCTGCGGCTCCGCACCCGCCGCCAGCAACGTCGCTCAGCACACCTTCGGCGTCGATGTCTTGCGCTGCCCCTGTGGTGGGCGCCGCCGC
>JBBAQZ010000139.1:0-1103 GCA_040400045.1 Myxococcaceae bacterium | reverse complement strand
GTCGAACCAGTCGCTGTCCCAGAGGGCCTGCAGCGTCAGCTTCGGACGGCGCATCGTCGCCATCCAACCCTCGACGCCCGAGTCCGAGTGACCGCCCTCGAGGGCCACGCGAGTCAGGCCGATATCGAAGCTGATCTCTTTGCAGACCGGGTAGACCGGCGCGTCGGCGCCGAAGCCAGCCCCGATCGCAATCTGCCAGTCGAGCGACGCCTCCGGCTCGGGGTACGACCAGGACTGCACCGTCGGCGGACCGTTCCCGACGCCCGGCACCGACCAGTGGGCGACGCCCCAGGTGATCTCCACGACCGGCACCTGGTTGACCGCGAACGTGAACTTGGCCCCGACCGGCTGGCACCCGTACATCGTGTAGCTGTCGTCGGCGTCATGCCCGATCCACTGCAGCGTCCACGACTTGCAGGCCCCGTCGTGAAACGGCGCCAGGTCGCGCACGAACGCGACGAACCCGCCCCAGAGCGTCGCCCCTTGCGGGTCGCGACGCGGGCGCTGCAAGAGCCCGCCTTCATCGGGCGTGGCCCCCGTGTCGACCGACGTGAGCCAACCGACCTCGTAGGCGCGGCGAGTCGTGCCCGTGGCCCAGCAGATCGGCTGACCCGACTTGAAGGACGAGAGCGAGGTCGACGTGATCTTGTCGACGGGCGTTCCGCTGGCCCCCACCGTCTGCGTGCCGGCGTAGCCACCCGCGTAGAGCTGCCCGAAGAGCGAGCCGAGGATCGACATGAGCTGCTCGAACGAGGTGCAGCCCTCGGCGGTCGCGCCGGCCAGCGACTGCGCCGCCGAAGGGATCGACGACGAGAACCCATGCAGGCGGTGCCGGGTCGTGATCGTCCCGCGCGAGCCGCCCAGGATCCGCTCCGTCTCATAGTCGCCTTGACGGGTGAACTCATTGGCGAGCGCCGTACGCTCGAGACCGCTGATGTCCACCGACGCAACGCGAAGGTGGTCCATGTACGACGCTGCCGTGCCGAAGGTGGTTTCACCCCCGACGGAGAAGGCGCCAATGGCTGAGAGCTTGGGGTCCGGCATGGTGTACCTCTGGACAGTCTAGGCCGGTCAGAACGGCCGATAGGTGAGCGTCACCGGGA
>JBBAQZ010000138.1:0-1115 GCA_040400045.1 Myxococcaceae bacterium | reverse complement strand
CGGCACGGACAGCGCGGTCAGCTCGGCCCGAAGGGCGCCGCAGGCGTGCGGTCGTTTTTGGAGAGCAGACCCGGGTCGATTCTGGAGAGCGTCAAAGGTCTCGAGCAGCTGTGGCACCCGCACCGAGCCGACGAAGCCGATGACGTGTGACGTCCCGCTCGCAGGCCGCCCGGTGATGCAGACCGGCTTGTCCGACGCGCAGTGCCCGGCCTGGTTGCGGGTGCGGCGCCGAGGCCTTCACGCCGACCGAGTTCACGCCCGAGCTGCTCACCCGGCTCTCGGAGTGGACGCTGCTCGACACGCCGCCAGACCTCAGCGTCGACCCGTACTCGATGCCCGCGCCGCCCATCGTGGAAGGCGTGTGCGCCGTGCAGGTCGTCGACGCAGCGGCGAAGTCGTACCGGTTGAAGACGTTCTCCACAGAAGCCGAAGCGAAGGCAGCGGGGGCGAAGGTGACGCACTCCGACGGCTGCGGAGCCTGCTCGACGCTCGCCGACCTCATCGTCTACGGCCGCGAGCCGGACCTCGGCCGCAAGGTGCAGGACTGCGGCGTGAAGACGCTCACCGCGGGCCTCGAGGCGAACATCACGTGTCTGGCCGAGCTGGGCTTCACGCCGGCCTGCGCGCGTACGTGGGCCTTCAACACGCGCTTCACGCGAATGAAGTGCATCGCGACGTGCTTCACGTTGCTCGACGCGCCGTACCACCAGGCCGACGGCGGACTGAACGCGTGCCTCGAGTGTGACGAGCGTGAGAGCGGGCCCATCTTCAAGGCCGTCGCAGGGCGGACTCGGCGCAACACCGGTATTCCGTCGGCCATCTGCCGGCCGTGCAGCGAGATTGGCCGCATCGCGCACGACTGGTAGCCGCCGCGATGGCGGCCGGGCGCGACCCGTGTGTCATTCCACCAGCACAACCAGCCGTTCCTGGACGAGCGTGTCCACCTGGCTGGGCTCGAGGGCCAGCCACACCTCGGTTGGAGCAGACCAGGCTTCGGCACGGCGAGCTCCAGCACGGGAGGTCGAGTGCACCCATGCGAGTCGCTGCTTCGTGACTTCGTTCGTGAATGCTCGCCGCGTCCCAAGCGCTCAGCGACCGCGCGCGTCGGCGTTCGC
>JBBAQZ010000137.1:0-1140 GCA_040400045.1 Myxococcaceae bacterium | reverse complement strand
GGGCGGCGTTACCAAAATCGCTTGAGTTCACGCGTGTTCTCGCTATGCGGTCGGCATGCAGAGCTCCAGGCCACCGAAGGGAATCGCGACGCTCCTCGAGCACCTGTCGACACTGGAGGACCGGCGTGTCAGGGGCCGCTGCCTCTACTCGCTCCAGACGGTGGTGGTGATCGGCATCCTCGGCGTGCTGTGCGGCGCCGAAGGGTGGGTCGACTTGGAGGTCTTCGCGCGCTCCAAGCAGGAGTGGCTCCGAGAGTTCCTCGACCTGCCATCCGAGCCCCCGAAGGAGGGCGTCTTCCGCCGCGTCTTCTCCGCCCTCCGGCCCGCGGCCTTCGAGGCCTGCTTCCGTGCCCTCGCTCAAACCCTCGCCCAGACGCTTCACGGGGAGGTGGTCGCCTTCGACGGCAAGGCCGTGCGCGGCGCGATCCAGCGGCCCTTCGACGGCAGCGCGCTGCACCAGGTCCACGCGTGGGCCAGCGAGCAGCGCTTGCTGCTCGCGCGGGAGATGGTCGAGGGGGCGCCCGACGAGGGGGAGGCCATCCGCGCCATGCTCGGCGCGCTAGAGTTGACCGGAGCGATCGTCACGATGGACGCCGGCAACGCGTCCAAGGCTACCGCCGCCGCGGTGATCGAGGCGAAGGCCGACTACGTCATCACGGTGAAGTCCAACCGCCGTCGGCTGCACACTGCGCTGCGCGAACTGTTCGAGGCGGCGTCGAGCGGCGCGCGGGGCGCCCCGGCGCTGCGGCACCAGCAGACGCGGGAGACGGGGCACGGCCGTCGGGAGGTGCGGGACGTGTGGGTGGCCCCCGCGTCGTCGCTGGGGGAGATGTCGTCGTACTGGCCCGGGCTGCGGGCGGTGGTGAGGGTGCAGCGGACGCGGGTGAACGCGCAGAGCGGGCGCGTGCAGTCGTGGGTGCACTACTACGGGAGCAGCCTCGCGCCGACGGTTCGGGCGCACGCGCGAGCCATCCGCGAGCACTGGGGCGTGGAGAACGGGCTGCACTGGGTGCTCGACGTGCAGATGGGCGAAGACCAATGTCCGATCCGCGACGCCAACGGCGCCTCGAACTTCGCAGCGCTTCGCCGTTTTGCGCTCATGCTCCTTCAGCGTGACAAGACCGTGCGCCAGGGGACGCG
>JBBAQZ010000136.1:0-1171 GCA_040400045.1 Myxococcaceae bacterium | reverse complement strand
CTGGACCGGAGAACCCTCGCGCACGTGGGCGGGCGCGCTCGCGCGCTCGCCCGTGGAGTGCGAAGCACTCCTTCTTCTTTCTTCTTGGTCGGGATTGGGTACGGGTACGGGATCGGGTACGGGGTTATCCTTTTGCAAGGCGTTTGTTACCCCGCTTGTTACGGGTTTGTTATCCGTTTTGTTATCGCTGTTTCCCTGCGAATTCAGCGATGGATCGGTTTTCGCCCATCGAGCAGCCATCCCGGCGCGACCCGCTTTGCTACGCGCTTCGGAGAGCTTCGTGCGCTCGCGCTTCACCGTTTTCGCGCTCGGTTGATAGTCGAGCCAGTCGTGGAACTGGTACCCCGCGTCGGTGCGCTCCCACAGCCCGACCTCGACGAGTCGAGCCGCGAAGGTCTCCCCGAGGCCGGGGAGCAGCAGGTCGGGCATGTCCTTGGGGACTGCTCCGTCCGTGAGCTCGTCCGCGCACCACGACATCGCCAGCACCCATAGAGCAAGGGCCTCACGCGCGCGTCGAGCCTTCGAGTGACCGTGGAACCGGTCGTCGACCTTCGCCCACGTCACGGCTCATCCCCCTCATTTTCGACGTCGTCCAGACCCACCCACAGCGGGTTCGGCCAACGTCCGATGAACGGTCGGCGGTCGACCGGACGGGTGTCCTCGGGCTCGCGCGGGTACTCGCGCTCCTCGTCGTTGTGCTGGTTCACGATGCAAACTCCTTCACGAGCACCCCCACGGAGCTCGTCGCAATCGGACGACCCCTGCGAGAGCACACTCCCGCAAGACGTAAACGCTCGGTGATCGCACGCACGGTGAGTCCCTCGGCGCGAGCCTGTCGCACGCGCGCGATGACGGCTTGCTCGTCCGCATCCTTCACGAGCCGTCCAGCCTCCGCGCGATACCCGTAGGGGGCCTCCCCGGTGCTCTCTCCGCGCGCCTTCTTCACGGCGAGCGCGGCCTTTGTGAGCTCTGGCGTGTTGCGGAAGCCACGCTCGCGCCCGTGCGCCTTGCCGTGGCAGAGCGCGCAGAGCGGTACGGTGCGCGTACCGCCAAGCGAGCGCGGGACAACGTGGTGCTCGTGGTCGGCGGGAGCGCCGCACTCGAAGCAGGTCATCGGCGCCCCCAGTCGATCGCGAGAGCCAGGGACGCGGACACCGCCGCGACCCCGAGG
>JBBAQZ010000135.1:0-1285 GCA_040400045.1 Myxococcaceae bacterium | reverse complement strand
CCGTCGGCCGGGCCCATGTACGTGTCGCCGCCAACCTCGAGATCGAATGAGCCGTCATTCAACATCTGGGTGATCCACAACACCGTGCGCACGTTGCGGCCGTGCAGGTTCTCGACCATCGCCTCGAAGTCCGGGTACCGGGAGGGGTTGGGAATGAACGTGTTGTAGTTGGTCTCCCAGGGGCTATCGAGCACCACCACGCCGACGGGAATGTCGCGCGCCTCGAAGCCGCCGACGAAGTCGAACGTGTCGGCTCCGGTGCTGATGTCCTTCGAGATCCACGGTTGGTAGGCCCAGCGCGGCGTGAAGCCGAAGCGCTCGACGGGCTTCTCGGGGGGCGGGGTGCAGGCAAGACCCAGCGCGAGGGCGATGGCGGGGAGGCGACGCATGGGCGGCTACATCGCGTCCTCCGCTTCATGAAGCAACCCGGACACCCCTCGGATTCTCCGAAGGTGCCCGGGTCGGGTGCTGCGTCAATGGAGCAGGCTTCAGTTCGCGCCGCACTGCAGGGTGACGGTGCCGGAGCGCCCGCCCGAGACCGCCCACTTCGCCGCCGCCGTGCCATCGTAGGTGACGGTGACGACTTCGTTCTTCGCCGAGGTGTGTACGATGGTGCCCCCAGCCGCGGGACACGTGCCCTTGCAACGCTTGTAGCCGGTGACGACGGTCGAGGCGCCGAGGCGGGCCGTGCCGGTCTGCCAGGTGCCGTCGATGGTGAGGCACTCGGCGACGGTATCGAAGGTGATGGTGTACGAGCCGGAGCGGGTGAGCGAGCCACCGCGCGGGCCGGTGCCGCTGCCGTTGATGGTGACGACGGCCTTCTTCACGCCGTTGGTCTGCGTCGCGACGACGGTGCTGTTGATGTCCATGGTGGCGTTGTTGGCCTTCACGCCGGTGCCGGTGATGACGACGTTGACGCCGCCGCCGGGAGCTCGCGAGTAGACCGCTGTGAGGACGCCAGTGACTTTCACGAGGCCGTACGGACCGGTGCAGTTGGTGAGCGTGTACGTGACGGTCGCGCCCATCTGTGTCTGAGTCGCGCACCCAGCGGGCTTGAAGCGGGTGCCGACGCGCGTGGCGGCATTCATCGCCAGCTGCTCTGGCGTGGTGCTCATCGGCGCGGCGACTTCGTCGGAGAACTCCGCAGTCAACGCGGATTCCGCCGAGGAAACTGCGGCAGATTCGTCTGCGTCTTCGGCGTTGTCTGTCTCGACGCCACGCCCACACCCGACCACCGACAACGACAGCATCACGAGCATCCACAGGGTCTTCTTCATGGCCGTTT
>JBBAQZ010000134.1:0-1356 GCA_040400045.1 Myxococcaceae bacterium | reverse complement strand
CGGCTTCGGCCACGCCGGCTTCGTTGAGCACTTCGAGCGAGCCGCCGTCACCGCAAAGCGCACGGACGCCTTCTTTCTGCAGGCGACGGACCAAGACGATGTCGCTGTCGATGATCGTGAGCGGAATGCCCTTGAGACGAAGTTCTTCGCCGACGCGCTGCCCGACGTCGCCATAACCGACGACGATCGCGTGGCCTGGAATGACTGCTTGACCCACGGCAGGACGGCTGGCGGCCCGCCGAACGTGCTGTCGAAAGCGTCGATAGAGGCTGGGATTGAGGGCGATCGAAATCATGGAGGCGGCGACGAGGCCGTTCCAGACGGGTTGGCCGATGAGGCCCAGTGACTTGGCCGAAGCCCCGAGCACGAAGGTGAACTCACCGATCTGACTCAAGGCCGCGCCGATCTGCAGCGCAAGCGGTCGCGTCTCGCCGGTGAGCCGCACGAGCAAGGCTGCGCCCAGCGGTTTGCCGACCACGACGATTCCCACCAACACCAGCACGGGCAGCGGATGCGCGATCAGGTCGGCTGGGTCGAAGAGCAGTCCGACGGAAACGAAGAACAGCACCGCGAAAGCATCGCGCAGCGGCAAGGCCTCGGCGGCGGCGCGGGCCGAGAACTCCGAACGTCCCACGACCAAGCCGGCGAGGAAGGCGCCCAGCGCCATGGAGACGCCGAAGAACTTCGCGGCGAGCAGTGCCATGCCGGGAGCGAGCGCCAGCGTGGCGAGCGTGAAGAGTTCGCGGGACTTGGTGGCGTTGACCTTCGCGAGCATCCACGGGATGACGCGTCCTCCGATGAGGATGGCCAGCGTGGCGCAGAGCCCGACCTTGCCCGCCGCCAACAGCAAGGGCAGGACGAGTTGACTTAAGTCGCCGCTGCCTTCCGCGGCGAGCACCGGGAGGGCGACCAGGAGCAGGACGGTGAGCAGGTCTTCGACCACGACCCAGCCGACCGCGATGTGTCCGGCGCGAGTGGAGAGATCCCGGTTTTCGGCCAAGACCCGCATCAGTACTACGGTGCTGGCGACCGAGATGGCCAAGCCGGCGACCAAGGCTTCGTCGGAGGATACGCCAATGGCCGTCAGCCCAGCCCAAGCGAGCAGGGTGGTGAAAAGACTCGTCAGGAGGGCGCCCGGCACGGAGACCCGCCAGACGGCGAAGAGCTCGTGGAGGTGGAATTTGAGGCCGACGCCGAACATGAGCAGGATGATGCCCATTTCGGCGAACTGCTCGGCGACCTGGAGGTTGGCGGTGAAGCCCGGCGTGTGCGGGCCGACGGCCACGCCCGCGAGGAGGAAGCCGACCACCGGGGAGAGCCCCAATCGGTGGGCGAGGTAGCCCAAGATCAACGCCG
>JBBAQZ010000133.1:0-1441 GCA_040400045.1 Myxococcaceae bacterium | reverse complement strand
GGCTGCGTCGGGAAGCGCCGGTTCCCGAACAGGTGACAGGTGGTGCAGGCACGCGCCTCGAAGAGCGCCGCGCCGCGCGCGAGGCGTTCGGCCGAGGGCGTCGGCCGTGGAGCGTCTCTCGCGAGCCCCTTCACCAGCGCGTCGACGTCGGCCGGGCTCAGCGCCATCCGCGGCATGCTCTCCGCGAGGTGTGGACGCAGATCGTACGGGCTCTGGAGGTACGCGCGCAGCCACGAGGCGCGGAACCGGGTGAGCGAGGCGAGCGGCGGCACGTCGACGTAGAGCGTCTGGGTTCGGCGAACGAAGCGATCGAAGGCGTCACCGTACGTGGCGTGGCCCTTCTCCAGCTTCTTCGGATCGCCCGCCGAGCCCGCCAGCTCGAGGTGACAGCCGGCGCACTGCTGCTGCGCGAGCGGTGGCGGAACGCCTTCGATCTCGTGGCAGCGGTGACACTCGTGCCGAACGAAGACCTCCTTCGCGGTCGGGCCCGCGCCACACGCCAGCGCAACGAGGAGCGCGAGCACCAGGTCAGCTCTTCGACGACTGCTTCATGGGCTCGCTCGACGGCTTCGCCTTCGGCACCGACAGACCGGTCATGATCTGGGCGGCTTCGGGGTGGCCGGGCTGAACCTTGAGCGCCTCTTCGCACGCGGCGAGGGCGCCTGCGGGATCTCCGTCGAGGCGTCGAGCGTGCGCGAGCGCAGTCCACGCATCGGCGTCGGCCAACAGCCCATCGGCGGCGAGCTTCTCGAGTACGCCCTTCGCGGTGACGTTGAGCTGGTTCGTCCTCATCACGTCTCGGATTCGCGCTTCGGCCAGCTTGGCTTGAACGAAGGGCTCCTTCGTCTGGTTCGCGAGGTCGAGCAACGAGTCGACCGACTGGTCGAAGTTGCCGAGCTTCAGGCTGGCGAGGCCGTGGGTTCTCAAGAGCGCGCGGCGGTCACCCGATGAGAGGTCGCCCTCCTTCAACGCGCTGGCGGCGACGGCGGCGGCGGCGGCGTAGTTCCCACTGCGATAGGCCGCGCCCGCCATCGCCACCAGGCTCTCCTCACGCGCCTTGAACCGCATGCTGTTGCCACACGCGAACGCAGCGCCAGCGGTGACGACGATGGCGACGGACAGGACGGCAGCGACGATCTTCATGGGGATGGCTCCTGAAGGGCGGGAAGCGCGGTCTGGGACATTCACAAGCTCGCACGGGTTCCCGGGGGGTGGCCATCGGGCGACTGACGGGTGGGATGCAGGCTGGGGCGGCGCCGTGCACGGGCTCATCGGTGCGATTCGACTGGGCGACGGCCCCCCCTTTCTGATGCTCGTCGCCGGCCACGGAACCCGTTACGAGGCCCACGTGAATTCAACGCTTGGATATGGGCTGGTGCTGCTGGGCCTGGGCGTTGCCGCCTTCGCCGCCGTGGTGGGTCTGGTCACCGGAATGACGCGG
>JBBAQZ010000132.1:0-1525 GCA_040400045.1 Myxococcaceae bacterium | reverse complement strand
GTGGGCTTCGGTCGGGTGAACCACACGACGCCTGCGGTCACGAAGGCCACCACGACGATCACCGCTGCCGTGATGAGTCGACGACGCTTCTTTATTGGAGAGCTCACTCGGACGCAATCTTCGATGCGCTCAGAATGTCGCATCGGGCACGGCTGGCGTTCGCACGGGGCGCGGCACGCTCACTTCATCCCAGCGGGCGCTGACCGACGATGAGCTCGGCGATGGCGCGGCTGATGGGGTGGCCGAGCTTGTGTTCGACGTCGAGGTAGATGGGCGAGCTGTTGAGCTCGAGGAACACCCAGTCGCCGCCTGGCGTGCGCTTGATGTCGATGCCCGCGAAGACGAGGCCGCACCGTCGCGCGGCGTCGCGGCACTGTTGCACCACCGCTTGCGGCAGCTCGACCGGCTCGTAGCTCGCGTCGCCCTCGGAGTAGACGGGGTCGGCCCGGAAATCGAGGTGCTGGCTCGGCGTTCGGATGGCGACCGACGAGACGATGTCGTTGCCGGCGAGCATCACCCGCAGGTCGTCGCCGCCGATGCGCTCCTGGAAGATGACGGGCGCGGCGCGCACCACCTCGAGGTTCTCGAGCGTCTCGTCGTCGAGCACGCGGGTGATGGCTCCGCCGGTCACCGGTTTGTAGATGACGTCTTTCACGTCGGCGTGGAACGCGCGCACCGCGTCGGGGTCGTTGCTGATCAGCGTGCGAGGCACGCGCGCGCCCACGCTGCGCAGGACGTTGAGCTGGAACGGTTTGTACTGGAGCACGCTCGCGGCCGTGGGCGGGTTCACCAGCCGAGCGCCCCTGCGCTGCAACTCGAGCAGCCAGGCGACGTAGAACGAGGCGCGCTCACGCTCCTGCATGTAGCGCTCGAACCAGTCGTCATAGAGCACCAGCTCGTCATCACGCTCGAGGTACGGCGCGTACGCCGCGGGGATGGCGCGCAGGTAGAAGCCGGTCACGTCGGTCACGTCGACGCCGCGGTAGATCATCCGCCCATCGAGCTCGCTCAGCGGCAGGCCGCTCTCCAGCGCATCCGCTCGCAGGAGGATGTCTTCGGCCCCCAATGCCCGGGCTTCTCTCGCCACCGCGTGGAGCTGCAGGTCGTCGTCCGTGCCAAAGAACCCAACTCGTAAGGGACTTTTCACCATGAGTAGGCAACTCTACCCACAGCCACTACGAGAATCAGTCAAACACCGGAGTACCGGAGGTTCACACATGTCTGTTCGCGGTCCACGCGGTCCGAAGAGTCCATTTACGCGTCGTCGCGTTACCTGGCTTACCGGGCTTCGTGCCGCCTTCTTCGCCCACCGCCAGCGTCGTCGCGCGCCCCTCAGCCGGCTTCTTCCCCGGCATGGCGCTCGGTGAAGAAGGCGGAACGAGGCCTGGCAAGCCATCATGGTGCGCGCGCTCGTAGCACCGCCCTTTCGGATGCGCGATGGTTCGCGCGTGCGACGTCTGCTCTGGTCGTGCTGTGGTCGTGCGGCTGAAGGCCGCAGCGGACTCGTGTCATTGTGATGAGTTCG
>JBBAQZ010000131.1:0-1728 GCA_040400045.1 Myxococcaceae bacterium | reverse complement strand
GCCCCGGGGGGAATGGTTTTGAGAAGCCGGGGTCCCATCCCTCTGAGAGCCGACAGACCAGCGTCAGGCTGCCCGGACGTGACCTCGGGGAGATCGTGCTCGAAGTTGCAGAGCCGCTTCTTGCGCAGCTCGGCACGATGGCGCCTCTTGAGGCGGAGCGGGCTGTTGTGGCGCTGGTCGTGTCCTTCTGGAACGCCAGCGTGCTGGCGTCCAAGCGATGGGACCGTCCACGAGTGAAGGAGTTCAACGAGCTCAAGAAGCGCATGCGGGGCCGCGGCTCGACCAAGGAGGAGAAGGCTGCTTTCGACCTCCTGGTCGAACGAAAGCGTGCCCACTGGCTCGACCCACGCATGGTCGACGAGTGGTCCTACGAGCCAGGCGGGACCGGACCGCGGCGGTTGATCTGCGAGGTGTCGCTCCCCTTCGGAGTGCGTGCCGAGATTCCGCCTCCGATCGAGAAGCGCATCGCCATCGGTGGCCCGCAGTTCCTCGACGAGGTGCTGATCCTCCAGCTGCCTGGCCAGTATCTCGGGTTCCCCTATTCGCGACACGCCGCGACTGTCGCAGAGGACGGCACCGTGACGGTCAACGCGATGATGCCCACGGCGCTCCAGCTGTTCGCTGATGGTCGGCTCACGCGCATCGGAGGCGCGCCCGTGGAGGTCGCGATCGGCGGCCGCGCGCCTGAGCCCATGATGCTCAAGGCGGTTCGCTGCGCCGGCACGAGCAACGAAGTTGCCCAGCTCATCTTCAAGCGACTCACGAACGCCTCAACCGAAGCGACCAATGGGGCCCCCATTCGTGACGGGACGACGTGAAACTGATCGGTCCGGCGCACATCGGCGCTTAGCTTGAGCGCGCCCAGAGAAGGATCCGACGGGTCACGCGCGCCGCGCCCTCAACGGTCGTCCTCTCACGAACTTGAGTCTCGCTCCTCGTCGTCGCGCGCGCGGCCACGCCAGGCCCCCGAGCGCTCGAGGGCCGCCAACAGTCCGACCAGCTCTTCCAGCGTCGCGCCGACTCCTGGCTGCGGGAAATTCCTGCTGACGACTTCCTTCGAGAGCAGCATCGCGAGGTAGCGCAGGCGGGGGCGCGCTTCGTGCGCGAAGGCTCGGTAGTCAGGATGCCCGGTGTTCACCTGCCATCGCTCCTCGATGAGCCGCGAGCGCCAGGGCTGCAAAGGCTCGTTGACCTCTTCAGGCTGAGGAATGCCGGCGTCGGCGCGTCGGTGATGTTCGCTCACGATGCGCACGGGCACAATGAACACCCGCTCGCGTTCCCCCTGCCGCGCCAGCACTTCGACTGACTCCGTGGCTGACGCGCTCAGCGCCTCGACGGTCGCGAGGTTCCCGGTCGCAGACAGCGACAGCGCGCTCGATGCCTTCCACTCGAAGGTGACTCCCTCGCGAATCCCTCGCCCGTGTTCGTCCGCAGCGATGGCGTGAAGCTCCTTCCGCTCCTGCACCGCCAACTCGAGCTTCGACGGGCGAACGGTGACGGCGAAGAGCGGACCCGGCGGGAACAGTTCTGGCTGCTCGACGCGCTCGTCTTGGGTATCGGCTGGTGGTGCAGGCTCTGTAGCTGGCGAAACGGCGCTCCCCGAAGGCGGAGCATCATCGACCGTGCCGCTTCGCCTCGCGACAGGGAACCACTCCAGGTGCGGCACGAAGTTGGTGACGCGCGTGAAGAGCCGCGCGAGCTGGCGATGCATGTCGTCAGACAGTGAGG
>JBBAQZ010000130.1:0-2087 GCA_040400045.1 Myxococcaceae bacterium | reverse complement strand
GGCGCCTGACGTGCACACGAACACGCCGCGGTCGGGTTCACCTCGCCGCACTTCTGTTCCAGGAACGTCGACAGCTTCGTGCGCGCGCGAGAGACGCGTTGTCGAAAGGCGTCGTGTGACGTCTCGGCAATCTCCGCAGCCTCGGCACCCTCGAACCCGAGCACGTCAGTCAGCACCAACGCGAGCCGCTCTTCACGAGAGAGCGTGAGCAGCATGCCCTGCGTACACGACAAGCGGACCTCGTTGATCAACGCCCGGTCTTCAGGCGACGGCGCTGGTTGCGTGGCGGCGAAGGCGAGGCCCTGCTCCAGTAACGAGGCGAACCCGTCTTCATCGACGCTGCGTTCCTCGGCGCGGCTCTTCTTCAGGCTGAGCACATGGCGAACGGCGATTTGATGCACCCACGTCGTCAACGCGCTCCTGCCTTCGAAGCGCGAGAGGTTGGTGACGACCTTCACCAGCACGTCCTGCGCGGCGTCTTCGGCGTCGCGAACGTCTCCGGTCATTCGCAGACACAATCGATACACGGGCGCCTCGAGCTCCTGGCAAAGCGACGACAGCGCCGCGGCATCTCCGTCGACCGCGCGGCGAGCGAGTGCGTCGAGGTCGGGCCTGCTCATGATGCCTCCTGATGCCATGCCATCAGCCACTTCGTGAAACGAGCGGGGTCTTCCAGTTCGGGACAGTGCCCGCAGTCGTCGAAGCGCACCACCTCGGCTCCCGGCGTCGAGTGCTCCGGAACGGACTGTCGATGCGTCCGGTCCTTCGGCCCCCAGATGATGGCGGTAGGAACGGGCATTCGAACTGAGGGCGGCGGCTCGCTGCGCTCGAGGCCCTGCATCATCGAGGCGAGGCAGAAACAGGCGCCGTGCGAGAACGCTTCGTTGGCGGCAGCGATGAAGGGCTCGCGGAACCGCTTGTCCGACGTGCTCGCGCGGTACCAGCCGGCGGCGATGGAGCGACGGCGCAGCGCCATCAGCGCCTGACCGACGTACGGGGTGCGCACGAGACGTCGTGGGTCGACGCCCTCAGCCCAGCGGGCCAGGTCCGTCCAGCTGGGCGTCTGCGGCGTCACGAGCCTCGTGACGAGCGTGCGCTGCGAGGCTGCCAGCGCCTGACCCACGAAGCCGAGGTAGCAGGAGAAGACGAGCGTTCGTGGACCGACCTGCGCCAGCACGTCTTCGCACGCACGCGTGAAGGCGGGCAGGGTGAAGTCGAAGCCACGAGAAGGCTCTGACGCCCCTGTCCCTGGCGGCTCGAACACGACGACGTCGGCCTTGTCGTCGAGCTCGCGCAGCAGCGCGTCGTAGTGCTCGATGACGTTCGGGCCGTCGGTGCTGAACAACAGCCGTGGCCCGGTGGAGCAGGGCGCTCGTCGAACGCGCACCCGGCCAGCGCTCGTCTCGAGGAACGACAGGCCGGGCCGGGACGAGAGGGCTCGGCGCTCGTCGACTCGTCCCGACTGGCCGAAGAAGCGCGTGCGGTCCATCCACGTTGCGTTCATGGCGACAGGCCTTCTCTCTTTCCGCAGACGCTGCGTCTCGTTGGCTCCGCGCCGACCGCTCCTGCAATGCCCGGCGCGTGTCGAAGTCGCAAGCTTTGCACTGTGCTGTCGAAGACCTGCGCGTTCATGACCTCACCGTGCCCGCGCCATCACCCGTCGGCTCACGAGCGGTTCGTTCACGTCTCGAAGAGAACCGCCGCTTCGCGGTGTCGTTCTGGCTCTCCACGGCGTGCTTCCGGCTGGGCTCGATGCCGTGTTCATGGCGTGACGCCCGCCGCCTGCGCGTTCACCGACAGGTCGCGTTTCGCCAGCGCCGCGTCGAGGAGCACTGGCGCGTCGAACCAGGAGAGCGTCGTGTCCCCGAGCTGGGTCGCTGCCGCAGCGCGTCGGTCGGCCGACCAGTACGCCGTCGCGGCCGCGCGAGATGTCCACAACGACACGAGCCCTGCGTGTCCGTCGCGCTCCACGACGAGGCTGACCCGCACCAGGCCTTCCGCGAGCGGCAACGCTGAGGTGAGGGACTCCAGGCGACCGTCGTCGACCTTCGAGGTCGACGCCAGCCAGGTCACGACCGCGTCGGTGC
>JBBAQZ010000129.1:0-2309 GCA_040400045.1 Myxococcaceae bacterium | reverse complement strand
CATTCCAGCGCGAGGAGATTCCCGCGCTGTTCGGCGAAGCGTTCAACCCAGGCAGTTGGAACGTGGGTCACGTGACGCTGAACGAGAAGAAGGCGCATGTGCTCCTGGTGACCCTGAACAAGCAGGGTAAGGCTGAGGAGCACAAGTACCTGGATCACTGGATCGACGAGCATCACTTTCACTGGCAGAGCCAAAACGCGACGACACCCCAGAGCAAGCGAGGCAAGGAGATCATCGAGCACGAGGCACGTGACATCGCCATTCATCTGTTTGTGCGGGAGGGAAAGCTGGCCGGTGGCAAGGCAGCATCATTCGTTTATTTCGGGCGGGCGATCTACGAGTCCCATCAAGGGAGCGGCCCAATGAGCGTGGTGTTCAGGCTCTGACGGTGCTCGAGGAGGTCGGCCGTGATCAGCCCGAGGGCATCAAGCGCGACAGCATGCGGTTCACCGCCTCGGACAAAGGCGGTAAGTCCAGCGCGACAACCAACCAGACCGCATCCAGGTCGATACCCAGGTAATCGTGGACGATCACGTTGCGAAATCCGCTTAGTTCACGCCACGGGATGTGGGCCTCGGTCGCCTTGATTCCGGCTGACAGCCGCTGGCTCGATTCGGCCAATGTCTGAAGGTTGCGAATGACCGCGTCCTGCACGAGACGGGAGCCCATGAAGCGCCCCCGCTCATTGCCGGTGTACTCGGTGATCCGGGCGAGGCAGTCACGCATGTGTGCCAGCAGCACACGATCAGCCTCCAGACCGGGCTTCACAGTGGAACGGCGTCAGCAAGGACCCGCTCACGAAGCGCCGGGTGCAGGCTGGCCTCCGTGACCACATCGACTCGGCGACCGAGCAAATCCTCCGCGTCCCTTAGCAGACCGCCCAAAGCGAGGGCGCTGGTTCCTGGGCTCAGTGTCACCAGCAGATCCACGTCACTGTTCTCATCGGCGTCCCCGCGGCTCATCGAGCCAAACACACGGATCCCGGTCACGCCTCGCCGTCGGGCGAGCGCGATTAGTTCATCGCGGTGGGACTCGATGATCGGATGCATGCGGGAAGTCTAAGTTACTCCACCGTCACACTCTTCGCCAAATTCCTCGGCTTGTCCACATCCGTCCCCCGCGCACACGCCGTGTGATACGCCAGCAGCTGCAGCGGCACCACGTGCAGGATGGGGCTCAGGGGCCCGTAGTGCTCGGGCATGCGGATCACCTGCGTGCCGTCTTCGCTCTCGATGCGGGTGTCGGAGTCGGCAAACACGTAGAGCTCGCCGCCGCGGGCGCGCACTTCCTGCATGTTGCTCTTGAGCTTCTCCAGCAGCGCGTCGTTCGGGGCGATCGTCACCACCGGCATCGCGCTCGTCACGAGCGCCAGGGGCCCGTGCTTGAGCTCGCCCGCGGGGTAGGCCTCGGCGTGGATGTAGCTGATCTCCTTCAACTTGAGCGCGCCCTCTAGCGCGATCGGGTAATGCAGCCCGCGCCCGAGAAAGAGCGCGTTCTCCTTGCGCGCGAACTCCTGGCTCCAGGCGATCACCTGGGGCTCCAGGGCCAGCACGGCGCGCAGCGCCGCGGGCAGGTGGCGCAGTTCCTCGAGTGCGGCCTTCTCCTGCTCGTCGTTGAGCCGCCCGCGCACCTGGGCGAGCGCGAGCGTGAGCAGGTACAGGCCCACGAGCTGCGTGGTGAAAGCCTTCGTCGAGGCCACGCCCACCTCGGGGCCGGCGCGGGTGATAAAGGAAAGCGCGCACTCGCGCACCATGGCACTCGTGGCCACGTTGCAGATGGTCAGCGTGTGGGCCATGCCCTGGGCGCGCGCATGCTTGAGCGCGGCCAGGGTGTCGGCCGTCTCGCCGCTTTGCGAGATCGTCACGACGAGGGTGCGCGGGTCGGGCACGCTGTCGCGGTAGCGGTACTCGCTGGCGATCTCCACCGTGGTGGGAATGCCCGCGATCGACTCGAGCCAGTAGCGCGCAGTCGACCCTGAGTAGTAGCTCGTGCCGCAGGCCAGGATCAGCACGCGGTCGATCTCCTTGAAGACCCGCCAGGCGCCGTCGCCGAAGATCTCCGGGGAGATGCTCTCCACGGCGTCGAGCGTGTCGGCAATGGCCTTGGGCTGCTCGAAGATCTCCTTTTGCATGTAGTGGCGGTACGGCCCGAGCTCGGCCGCGCCGCTGTGGGCCTGCACGGTGCGCACCTCGCGCTGCACGCCCTGGAAGCGCTCGGCGCCGCCTGCGCGCGCGCTCACCCAGTGCTTGCCCACCTGCAGGTCCACCACGTCGCCTTCCTCGAGGTAGACGATCTGGTCGGTGACGCCG
>JBBAQZ010000128.1:0-2312 GCA_040400045.1 Myxococcaceae bacterium | reverse complement strand
CAGGGCTTGATGCGGGGGCTCGCGCTCGGTTTTCCGCTTTGATTCCCTTATCCCTCTCACGTTGCAGCACTCCCGGCTCGTCGACCCGAGCGCGCTCGCTGAGTTCCGCAACCTCATGGTGCTGGATTTGAGCGGCGTCGGCTTCGGGCCGTACGGCTCGCGCGGCTCCGAGGAGCACGTCATCGACTGGCTCGCGAAGGTCGACCTGCCCCGGCTGCGGGAGCTGCGGTGCACGGGCCTCGACACGGCGATGGCGTCGACGCTGGCGCGAGCGTTTGGCAGCCGCCTCGAGGTCCTCGACGTGCGGAGCTCGAGGCCCGTCGACGCCGCGACGTTGAGCCGCTTCGTCGCAGGTGACGTCGTGGTGGGCCACGAGCTGGGGGAACGCCTGCTCTCGGCTCCCGGTGCGCGCAGTGGCCTGACAGACCTGGCGCTCGACCTCTGACGTCTGCAGGCGCTCGGCATCGGCGTCGTCATCGTGTCGACGGGCTTCGGCGGCTTCGCGCTGGGCGCGGCGCTCCTCGGCGTCGGCTCCGCGATGGTGTACCCGACGCTGCTGGCGGCCATCGGAGACGTCGCTCATCCGTCCTGGCGCGCCTCGTCGGTGGGCGTGTACCGGCTGTGGCGAGACCTCGGCTACGCCATCGGTGCGCTGCTGGCAGGCGTGATGGCCGATGCGCTCGGCCTGCCTTCGGCGATGTGGGCCGTCGCGGCGCTCACCTTCGCCTCGGGCGTCGTGGTGGCGGTGCCCATGCAGGAGACCCTGAAGCGAGGGCCGGGCGGCGCTGCGAGAGCGACGAGGGGCTGACGGGCTGCGCGGGTTGGTCGCTGTGGCCGGTGAGAACGTGCGCTGCCTCTCGCTCGTGTTGTCGAAGCGGCTCGAGGTGAGGTTGGTGCGGGCGGGAGCGGCCTCAGCGCACCGTCAGCGGGAACAGCCCTCTTTCGACTCGAGCCAGTCGAGGTCGAGCGCCTCCGGATTCAGGCGGCTGCGCGGGTACCGATCTCACGCGAGGCCGTGGCGCTGCCTCCGGCGTCGTGCTGGTTCGTCTCTGGCACCTCCCTTGCTCACAGGATGCGGCCATGGGTGTCCTTCTTGCTGGAATGTGTCTGTTGAGCGCCAGCGGCGCGGTCGGCGAGCCGCTTACCGTCGTGGTCCCGGCGCACGGAAGAAGCGAGCCCGTCACCGTCGCCGGAGTCACCGTGCGCTTCGAAGTCGAGAACCGCTCGGTCCTCGTGAGGTTCGAAGGCTGGACCCCCCGACAGCGCGAGCTGGGATGGGTGAGCGTGGACGCGCTCACGGAGCGAGGACGCTACGTGACCATGAGCGCCGAGCACGAAGGCTCCGCGAAGGTCGTCTCAGTCGATCTCGCGACGACACCAGTTCAGCACTTCCTCTCGTGGCACCATTGGAACACGAGCGACTTCTCGTCGACGATTGAAGTCCCGATTCGTCGTTGGCCGACGGCGACAGTGGCGCAGCTGGAAGCCGTCGTCTCATTGCCTCGCGCGCGTGGAACAGCGACGCAGCGATTCAGCCTCGTCCTGCAGAGCCCCCTGACACTGGGGGCTCAGTGGGCTGAAGTGCTGCGCGGGGCGAACCAGCTCGGTCCATCATTCCTCGCTCCGAGTGGTGGCGAACTCCATGGCGTGCACACCATCACTGGCAACTGCAATGACAAGTCTGGTTCTCGGTACACACTTTCAGTTGATTTCGACGGCGCGCCGACGCTCGCCATTCCAGAACCGGGTGTGCGATTGCTTCAGCTCTCCAACTGGCTCCTCATCACAGCCATTGACACACAAGTGCCGCTGGGCGGTGCTCGTCTCCAACGCGAACCGCTCCTTGACCAGTTCATGATTGCCCAGACCGGCCGTGTCGAGTGGGTCGGGCAGCGGGTGAGCCCAGGGAGGGCTGAGCTGTTCTTCAAGGTCCACTCCTGCGGCGCCCCGGAGAAGATCGTCGCGGTCTCCTGGACGCGAAGCGGATTCGAGCGGCGGGAGCCAGTCGAACCTCCGCAAGCCTGTGAATGACCGTCGCCCTCGAGACCCTGAAGCGAGGTCGGAGCGGCGCTGCGGGAGCGACGAGGGCCTGACGGGGATTGGCTTCAACGGCACGAGGGGCTGTAGCCGTTGCCGATGACCGTGCGCGTGCCAGACGGGCTCACCACCACGGCGTTGCCTGCGTTGCGCGCCCACTGGTTGGCGATGGCCGCGGTCGGCGCGGTGGCGTGCCCGAGCGGCGAGAGCACCCGGAAGTCCGTCGCGACGCTCGACGTCGTGTTGCCCGAGCTGGTGAAGCGGAAACTCCCGGC
>JBBAQZ010000127.1:0-2451 GCA_040400045.1 Myxococcaceae bacterium | reverse complement strand
GTCGATTCACTCCCGCCTTCGACAGCCATTCACGAAGGAAATGAAGTGCTGCCACTCCGTGACGGGCACGCTCCACATGGTTGACCGATTCGCAGCCACCATGACGACGGACTCGTCAGCGCACCCGATGACTGCACCGGGAGAAGTCTCCACAGGCAAGAAGCTCGACCAGCTGAGGTCGGCGACCTTCATGAAGTCGGATCAGCCGGGCGTCGTGCAGTTGTTCATCCTCGCGAAGGCGAAGTTGACGGGCACAGCGCCTGAGTCGCGACGACGCAAGTGCGAGCCCCGAGCCGCCCACCGAGCCCCGGGCTGCAATCGTATGCGACCGCAGCCGTACGCGTGGCGATGGAGCGGCCCGCCTGGCGAAACGCGATGGCGATCGGCCTCTCGATGGCAGGCCACGTCGCGATCCTCGTCTGGGTCCGGGAGCAACGCCTCGTCGAGCCCGCGCCTCCGCCGCCGCGCGAGGCGCCACTGACGTGGATTGACGTGCTGCCGACGCCCGCACCTCCTGCACCAACGCAGCGACCGACGTCGCGACGGACTTCTGTTCGTGCCAGCTCGCCGCGCGCTGATCAGCAGCCTGAGGTGAAGCCCGTTGCGACGCCGCGCCCTTCCCACACTGCCTCCGCCGCACCGAGGGCACGCCTCACGCCCCGCGACGACGTGCTCGGAGACGTGCCGGGCGAATCGGAGCCCACCGGCCGAACGCTCCATGCGAGCGACGAACCGGGCGACGACGAGCCGCTCGCCGAAGTGACGGAACGGGTTCACGACCGCGTCGACAGCTGGGTCCGCTCGTCACTCCGACGGCAACGCGTGAGCAACGGCATCGTCGACTCCGAGTACTGGGACCTGCAGAAGCAGCTCGCCACGGCGACCGACACCGTGCCCGACCTCATAGGCCTCGACGACCCGAAGGCCGTGGCGAACGCAGTGAAAGACGCCTGGCAGACGGGCGCAGAGCGGTACGGCAAGACCGGCGCGCCGTACGACACGCCCGAGGGCTGGAACCCGGCCATCGAACAACCCGAGTCGTTGATGCGCCTGGCGAAGGCCGGCTCACCCGAGATGCAGAACTTCGTGCAGTTCCTCTCCGCCGGCGCGCGGCTGCAGGAGTTCGCCGATGGTCGCGCCGGGAAAGAGCTCATCGCGCACGTGGCCCTCACGCAGGCCGCCGACGGCTCGGTGCTCGAGCTCCGCCTCGCGCAGTCGTCGGGACTCAAGCCCTTCGACGCGTGGGTGATGGACACGGCTCGCACGACGCTCGCGGGCGTTCACCTCGACGCGGGAACTCGTGAGCGCGGCTTCTTCAGCGTGTGGCAGTTCGCCGGCCGCATCTCGTTCGTGAAGAAGGCCACGGCGCCGTCGGTGAGAGACCTCGCCGGCACGCTGCCGCTCGTCGTCTTGAGCGCGCTCACTCAAGGCCGCGTGCCCATCGCGCTCGGTCGCTTCGACGAGACGACTGGAGCCGTCGAGGTCGTCGACCTCTCATCGCCGCACTACGAGTGTCGGGTGACGCTGCTCGAAGCGGAGTGAGTCGATTTGCTCGACTCCGAGCAGGCAGGCACTGTGTCGATCGGTCCTCTCGCTGCGGCAGCGTCACGCGCTCCGTCGCCAGCACCGCGTCGCCGCGACACCCGCAACTCGAACGACGCCATCGGCTCGACCTCGCACTGGAACTGCCCCTCCCGGATGTTGCCCCGTCATGGGTTTGGACGCTCCACGCGTTTGGCCGGGCCCATGTTGCCCAGGAGCGCAGCCAGCGTGGTGTCAGCTGCAGCCCATTGTTCGCTTCCAACCGGCGCCATCCCATGCGGCGGAATCCACACCACGCCGCCCTCGCCCGTGCCCAACGCGCCCCAGAAGTGCCGGTGGGCCTTGACGCCGTTGATGAAGTCCACCGCGCGCCGCAGGCCGCCCACACCAAGCATCACCACACGACGGTTGCAGGACTGTGTCCATGCGCGGGCCAGGACGCGGTCCAGCAAACGCTGGCACCCCTCCGGGTCGCTGGCGCCCGGCGCGCTCTCATCCAGACAGAACGGCACCAGGACTACGTTGCGTTTCCGCATGTCCTCCAGGTGGGGCGCCAGCCTGTTGCCCGCAGTACTGAGAACATATCCCAGCAGGGAAGACGCCTGCGGAATCGCCTCAGGGAAGACCGGGAGCCAACCCTCTGACTTGCCTTGTTGAAGCGGGTCCACGTGCCATCCTCACAGGGATAAGGGATTCAAAGCGGAAAACCGAGCGCGAGACCCTTCATCAAGTCCTGAATTCGGGCTTTTGCCGCTTCACGCGACTCCGAGATTCTTTCCAGCCTCACGGAACTCTTGAAGCCTTATTGGAACGGAGAAGAAGAAAGCAGGAAACGGGGCGAAGGGTCGAGCGCCGAGCCGAGAGGTCGCCGTGAGTGGGACGGACGGGCGCGCGGAGGGGACGAGCTCC
>JBBAQZ010000126.1:0-2670 GCA_040400045.1 Myxococcaceae bacterium | reverse complement strand
TGCGTATTTCGGGCATCGCGATCAGACAAAACGGCGCATGGCGATCACGCGTTTCGCGTCATGGCGATCGGAGCGAAGCGACGTCTCTCGGGGGCTCTCGGGTTGAGGGTTGAAGGCTGGGGGATCTGGGCCCCGGACGCTAGGCGCGCCCGGCGTCGGGTTCAACCGGCACTGGCTTCGGCCTTCGTCTTCCGGCGTGACGGGCCGGCGAGCGCGAGCTTGTGGGCGCCGTGGATGACCCGATCGCAGACCGCATCCGCGACGGTTGGGTCGGCGAGGAAGTCGTGCCAGCGATCGTGCTTCAGCTGACTGGTGATGATCGTCGCGCGGAGGTCGTAGCGGTCCTCGAGGATCTCGAGGAGGTCGCGTCGCGCCTCCTCGGTGAGAGGTCCGATCGCAAAGTCATCAAGGACGAGCACGTCGACCTTCGCGATGCGCGCGAGGAGACGGGCGTACGTGCCGTCTGCCCGCGCGAGGCGGAGCTCGTCGAAGAGGCGCGGCACGCGTCTGTAGAAGACCCGGAAGCCCTTTCGACATGCCTGGTGCGCGAACGCGCACGCGAGGTAGCTCTTCCCCGTTCCGGTCGCGCCGGTGATGATCACCGTCTGGTGCTCGGCAACCCACCGGCAGGTCGCGAGCTGGCGCACGACGGTCTTCTCGAGCTGCCGCTCGCGCGCGAAGTCGATGCCTTCGATACACGCGCCCGCGATCCGGAGCTTGGCGTCACGGAGATTCTTGGTGAGCCTGGCGTTCTCGCGGGCGAGCATCTCGGCGTCGACGAGGAGCGCGAGCCGCTCGTCGAATGACAGCGCGATCGCGTCGGGCGACTTGTCTTGCTCGATCCACGTCGCGGCGAAGGCGCGCAGGCGCATCGCTTGAAGTTTCTCGAGCGTCGGTTCTCGCATCATCTCGGTCATTCCTTTCTTGGTTGGTTCGTCACGTTGGAGGTCAGTGGTAGTAGCCAGGACCGCGCACGTTCTCGTGCGTGGTGCCGGCGGCAGCGGGCGCCTCGGGCGCGGGGAGCGGCTCGCCGTCGAGGTTGTTCTGGAGAATCGTCAGGACGGGCCGATAGCTGCGCGCGCCGGCGTAGAGCGCGCGTCGGCTCGCAGCATCGAGCCGCGCGTTGCCGTACTTCTTCGCGAGCCGGAACAGGCCGAGACAAGATCGGTACCCCCACTCCGGATGGCGCCGGTCGCGAAGGATCACTTCGCAGAGCGCGCGCGTGTGTGCCCCGACCTGCTCCGCCCAACCGAGGATGCGGGACGGTGTCCACTCCGCGTGCGCGCGATGGCTGCTCGGCATGTGCTCGGTGATCGTCGTGAAGCCGCCGCGGGCGAAGCTGCGGACGTGGGCAGCGACGCGCTCACGGTCGTGGAAGATCTCAACCGTCGTCGTCGTCGCACGGAGCCACAGCTCGACGTCCTCGGTCCGGAGGGCGTGCGGTGCCGAGTAGAAGTGATCCTCGAAGGCGACGTGGTAGTCGATGTTGAGGCCGACCTGCTTCCAGGTGCAGGCCTCGAACGGCTCCGATGGCAGCGGCGAGAGCGCGGGCTTGTCGAGGCGCTCGAAGAGCTCGCGGCGGCTCGCCTTGTACGTCCGCATCGGGCGCGCGTTGAGCCACGCGACCAATTCGGCGAGACGCGCGTTGAGCGCGCCGAGGCTCGTGAAGGTCTCGTTGCGGATGCGCGCGAGCAGCCATCGCTCCGCGATCTGAACGCCGACCTCGACCTTCGCCTTGTCTCGCGGCGACTTCGGGCGTGCAGGCAAGATCGTGGTCTCGTAGTAGCGCGCGAGCTCGGCGGTCGTGCGCTGCACGCCCGGGTCGTAGCGACACGCCTTGATCACGGCGCTCTTGAGCTGGTCGGGGACGATCGCCCGTGGCGCACCGCCGAAGAACGTCAGCGCGCGCGTGACGCTCGCGACGAAGTCGGGCACCGACTGCGTCCGGGTCGCCTCCGCGAACGTGTAGTTGCTCGCGCCGAGGACCGCGACGAAGAGCTCGACCTCGATCACCTCGCCGGTCGACGTGTCGACGATGCGAGGCTTCATCCCCGCGTAGTCGACGAACATCTTGTCGCCGGCGGCGTGCACCTGCCGCATGACGGGCGACTGCCGTTTGACCCACGTGCGATACCGCTCGCAGAACGCCGTGTACCGCAGGCCGTCGGGATGCCCGCCGAGATACTCGATGTGCAGTAGCGCCAGCGTCACGCCGGGCCGACGCAGCTCGAGGTGAAGCGCCGCGCAGTCCGGCTCTGGACGCATGCATGCGGGCGCAGCCTTCGGGTACAGACGCTCTTCGACCTCGGCGTCCGTCAGCGCCTCGATCCTCGCAAGGTCGAGTCCCAGCGCGACCGCGTCCGTGACGACGCCGGCTACCGTGCTCGGACTGATGCCCAGCGACCGTGCCACCTGCCGGTGACTGCGCTTGAGCGCGAGCTTCTGTCTCAGGATCTCTCGTACGTGCCGCATGGGGAGTCTCTCCGTCGCCATGCCGCCTCGTAGGCGGTGTGGGCTGGAGACCCCAAGAGCTCGTCACTTCACCCGGTCAGGTGATCGCGATGGCCCGTAACGGGTGATCGCGATGCGCCGTTTTGTGTGATCGCGATGGCCCGTAACGGGTGATCGCGATGCGCCGTTTTGTGCGATCGCGATGGGCCGACGCACGCA
>JBBAQZ010000125.1:0-2778 GCA_040400045.1 Myxococcaceae bacterium | reverse complement strand
CGTCGTCTGTTGCGGGTCGTGCGGAGAGGTGTCCTCTCGAGCGGGGCTCGAGCGGGCGCGAGCTCCGTCGGGGCGAGGGGGCACGCGGAGCGCCCCTGCAAGCCCCGGTACGATCCTCTGGCCAGCGAACTACAGGGAAAACGTCCCTCGGCTGCCGGAGTGGCGGCGGCCTGGCGGCGGTGCACGCCAGGTGAGCGAGCCCCATCGTTCGAACGAGGAGCGAGCCGCGCCAGCGTCTGCCGGGTCGCTTCGAGCGCGTCCTCGAGCTCATCGCGCTCGCCATGGATGCCACGGTCGAGCACCCCGAGTCCGCCTTGAGCGCTCGCGAGAAGTGAGAGGCGCCCATCAGGGGCGGGCTTTGGCTTCTTTTCGAGCCCGCCAGCCGCTCGCGGAAGATCGCGATCGAGGCGATGCGACCCTCGGGCGCGCGTCGCCGTCGCGTCGCTGCACAGCTGCGCGAGCTCGTCGGCGCTCAGCGAGGGTACAGTTCGTAGGATCGGTCTTGGCCATCACGCCCGCGAATCCGGTGTCGAACACCTCCATGTGGTCGACCTCGATGTCGGTGGCGCGTCCGAGGATCCAAACGCCGATCCCGGGGTAGGGCTCTCGTGCAGGTGCGCTCACCCGAAAGCCGTGCTCGAGGCCTGCGACACCCGTGCCCGTGATCCGCACGTGCTCGGAGGCGCCCTCGATCACCAGGGCGTAGGCGCGGTCCGGATTGCGGATCTCGACCAGGCCCTCGCAGTTGAGCACCGTCACGGGCTCGGCGGCCGTGCCGCGAAACCCCTGGATGCGGAGGAACGGTCGGGGCCCCGCGCTCACGCAGACGCGATCGCCTGGCCCGACACCGAGGTCGGTGCCCAAGGCCACAGTCACGTCGGTCCCGAGCACGTGATCACAATCGCACTGCGCTGACGCGACGTTCGTGATGCATGACCGGAGGGGACGGTGATAGCGTCAGCCATGCCCGATCCGACCATCGAGCAAGACGTTGTCGGCCCGCTGCGTTTCGTGGGGGAGCCCGCGTCCATCTCTGCGGATGCGCTGCTGGCAGTCGAGCTCGCAGCCGGCGCGACGATCCCACCCACGCTGCGTGAGGCCGTCGGTCGGTGGGGCTGGGGCAAGCTGGCCGACGTCTTCTTCCTCTCGTTCACGAAAGAGCGCCCACACGATCTCGGTTCGCTCGCGAAGACGATGCCCGGCGCGCACGACGCGACGTGGGTGCTGCTCGGGGGCGACGAATCGCGCGAGCATGCGCTCTATTGCATGGCTCTCGGCGGGACGCATGGCTTCGTCCACCAGCGAAGCGGCGGCCCCACGAAGCTGATCGGTTGGGGCGAGCCGGCGCTGTTCGACTGGTTGTCGGGCCCCGGTCTCGAGAAGCTCTACGTCGATCCGCTGGGCGCACCTCCCGCGATCACCTGGGCCTCGCTCGACGCATCGGGGGGCGTCGGCAAGACGCTGGAGCGCGCGTTTCGAAGCGCGAGCCCGGACGATGCCGAGCGCGCGATCGAGACGCTCCTCGCGCACGTCTCACGTCATCGCCTGGGCTGGGAGGCGCTGCACCTGCTCATGGAGCGCGAGCTCGCGATCCCCGACAAGCGCCGCAAGGAGCTCGTCACGCTGGTCCTCCAGCACACCAAGAAGAACGTGTGGAAGAGCCTCAGCGCGCAACCTGGGCTTCTCGAGACCGTGCAGGGGCTCAAGAAGAACGGGCGATTCGTCACGCCTCCGCCGACCACGATCGCGAGCCCGCTGGAAGGGGTCACCGTGGAGTGGAGCAGCGCACACGGTTTCCTCCACGTCCGCGCGAAGACGACCGGAACGTGGGTGCTCACCCTCTCCGCGCACGAGGTGTCCGGCCTCCATCGCCTCGCGCACGTGATCGTCGTCGACGCGATCGACGGCGTCGTGAGCACGGGAATGAGCCTCTATGCCCCCACTCGGTCCGCGCACGTGTCGCTCGAGCCCGCGTCGGAGGAGAACGAACACCTCGTCCGGGGCGTGAACCGGTTCTTCCACGAGGACGGAACCGTCACCGAGACGACGGGCCCCGGCGACTCCGCGCAGCTGCCGAACAAGTCGCCCCTGCATCGCGAAGGGGCGCCCGCGGAGCTCCACGGCTCGCCGTACTACTGGCCCGGACGCACGGGGTGGTGGCGCCGCGGAAAGCTCCATCGCGAGGACGGCCCCGCGCTCCACATCCCTCACTTCGGCGGTACGCCGGCAGATCGCGCGCGCGGCGTCACGGCCTGGTACTTCGACGGCGAGCTCCACCGCGACTTCGGTCCAGCCCGCATCCACTCGGACGGGCGCATGGAGTGGTGGTCTCGCGGACAGCCTCGTGAGGAGACCGCGGAAGAGGCCGAGGCTCGCGCCCGCGGCGACGAACCGTTCCCTCGCTGGTGAGGGCGCACCTCTCGGAGCCATGGGCGACAAGCAGTCCGAGGTCCTGTTAGGCTGGTGCCGTGCCCATTCTGACCCCCGAAGAGCGCGTCGGGACGGTCCTCGCGGGGAAGTACCGCCTGGACCGCATCGTCGCGACTGGTGGGATGGCCACCGTCTTCGCGGGCCTTCACGCGTGGATCGAGCGCACGGTCGCGGTGAAGATCCTGAACTACGAGCACGCGCGTGACCCCGAGGTCGTGCGGCGCTTCCTCCAGGAAGCGCGCGCGGCCGCGCAGCTGAAGCATCCCAACGTCGTCGATGTGCTCGACATGGGCTCGCCATCACGGCGCGGCGCAGGCACAGGCTCGAGGCGCTCGCGGCCGAGACCGG
>JBBAQZ010000124.1:0-2798 GCA_040400045.1 Myxococcaceae bacterium | reverse complement strand
GCGGGTGGAGTGGATGGCGTGAATGCGGCGGCGACCACCACAGGGGCAGCGCAAGCGGGAAGACGCGTTCACGTCGATGGAGAACGAGGAAGAGGAAGCCGCGCGAGACGACGGCACCTCCTCGCAGCGGGCCAGACATTCCCAGGCGCCTGGCCTCTCTGCGTTGCCATCGGAGCGTTCAGTCGAAGTGCTCGACGGTTGGCGGCAGCTGCACCCACGCGTGCTTGCGAGCTTCGTAGACTGACACCTGTGGCGCCGTGAACGTCGGGTCTGCGAACGCGCCCACGGGCACGATGACGAAGCCCGGCAGCGTGTCGACGTCGAACCAGACGGTGGCGCCGCACGTCGGGCAGAAGCGGAACGTCGCGGTGCCTCCAGCGTCGCCCACACGCGAGAACGTGGTGGAGTGGCCGGAGACCGTCACCTGCGCGCTCGGCCAGCGTGACTGCATGCCGAACGCAGCCCCGGTTCGGCGCTGACACGACAGGCAGTGGCACAGCGACACGCGCAAGGGTTCACCACGGCAGGTCGCCTTCAGGGCTCCGCAGCTGCACACAGCAATTCGTTCGGTCACGCGCTCTCCGTCGAGCTGTGTGCCTGAGTCTTCGGGCTCTCGCCCCAGACTACGGCAAGCGGCGCTTCAGGCAGTAGGTCGCCTCGAGATTGTACATCGAAACGGCAGAGACGAGCTCCCAGCCTTCTTCGCCCGCCTTCTTCAAGCGCGTCTCGGCGATTTTCGCTCGGGCATCTACGCTCGAGCCGTCCTTCTCATAGCCGAAGCAGAAGTAGTCAAAGCGGTCTTGTTGGCTCGCAAGAGCCTTTGGGACGCTGAAGACCGATACCTGGCTGGCGACGCAGCCAAGCAAGAAGCAGACAAGGGCGAATCCAGGGTTGCGCATTGGTGATATTCCTCTACTCGTCTCCGGGATGGCGAGCGCCGACCTCTTACAACAGGTGCGCGACGGCGACCGAAGAACAAGTCGAACAAAGCTGAAAACGGGAAGGGCATCGAGGGGGCGTTGGGGCCCGGCGGGCTGTGGGGAAGGGTTTTCGGGGCTGCGCACGGGGAGACCGAAGGCGGAACTCCCGGTCCTGGACTCGTCGTCGGCTGCCCCTCGAGTGTCACTTCGCGGGCGCGTTCATGGCTTCGGCCCGCTTCTTCGCCTCTTCAAGAGAAGGCACGTTCCACCTGGCTCGCTCTTCGTCGGTGATGGTCGGGTCCACCTCGTAGAGCACCCACCGGCCGTTCTGGCCGCGAAACTGGGTGCCGTATAGCTGAGGCACCCCCAGATGCATCAGCTCGCGGTCTTTGGAAGCCGCGGCGAGCCAGCGCGCCTGCCGGTGCTTCGGGTCAAGCTGGCTCGCCTTCAGTGCGAGCTGGTGGGCCCGCTGGTAGTCCGCGATGTCTTCGCCATGCTGAAAGACCATGGCCGCGTGGAAGTAATCGGCGGCGACCGTGGCCCCACCGGCATCGAGAATCTCTTGCACGCGCGAGCGGCGTTTTGCATCGCGTGGGCGGACTTCAGCCCAGTTCAACTTGGCGCTGTCGCCCGACCTTTCTGCCTGGTCTTGCTGGTAGAGCTCGTGCAGCTCGGCGTTGATGCTCTTGGCGTACTCGGCCTCGATGGCACTGACGCGTGCGACGAGCTCGGTCCAGCGCGGGTCCCCGTGAAGCGCCTCGAGGTCGGGGTCCTTCTGCAGGTGTTTCACGTCTTTGAAGCCCAGCGCGCTCGCCCGTTGAAGTGAGCTGAAGGCATTGTCTTTCTCACCCACCAGGGCCTGACAGCACGCGGCATCGTAGACATCGCCGGCCTCAGTGCTCGCCTCGACCGAGTTGGCATCGGAAAAAAGCCTTGCGCAGTCGGCGTAGCGCTTTTGCTCGTAAGCCGCATGGGCCTGCGCACGGAGCGCCACCCGGGGAACCGGCGCGGGGGCAACGGTCTGTTTGCAGCCAGAGAAGAAGAGCAGGGCCAGCACAAAGCGGGTCGACATGGCTGCGAGCATAGAGGCCGTCACCGAAGAGAGGCCCCTGTTTCCCAGCCCCGCCTTGGCGGTGTCGAAGACCGCGGCGCGGTCAGATGGTGGACCGGAGCGGCCGAGAAGGTCTGCACCCGCGCACCGACGTTCACCTCATCGTAGCCGTCGACGAGCTGAAAGAAGGCCGGTCGCTGCGTCGAGTAAGCACCCCGCGCGTGAAAGTACGGAGCGCTCGCACGCGCCTCCTGGGCGCAAAGTTCGTTCTCGCGATGTAGCGTCTGGCGGTGCTTTCCATCTCAGACGCGTCCGCAGTGCTGCATCGTTGGTTGCCCGCCCGAGGCCAGGGCTTCGGGTTCGCGCTCGACGAAGGCGAGAGCATCGACGAGCTCGAGGGCGGGATCCGTTTAGCGTTGCGGCTCTCCGTCTTCGAAGACGACGACTCCACGATTCGCGACATCAAGATCCGACAGCGAGCGCGCGCTGGCCTACCTCGACGGCTGGGCACGTTCCCTCGCGTTGATGAAGCGGGAACGCGACGAGCTTGCGACCTTGATGCCCTTTGATCTGGTCTTCGCGTTCGCTCTCGACGCGCGCGAGCTACGAACGGTCGACGACTTCCGAGAGGCGTTCAGCGGACCGTCCTCCCGACTCGCGGGCTGGGCAGCCGCCGCCGAGCGCGAGGAGTTCAGCGGCTCCGCAGCAACGGCGGCTGCGCAAGCTTCCTCTCGCCGAGCAGCCCACTGCCCCATCGAAGCCACCTTCGCTGCTCACGGACAAGGGGAATGAAGCGCGAAACCGTGGAGGAGGGCCAGAGGCTTCGG
>JBBAQZ010000123.1:0-2891 GCA_040400045.1 Myxococcaceae bacterium | reverse complement strand
GTGACCCGCAACAACTACCGGACGCCCACCTTGGCGCCGATTGGACGCGCCTACTTGTGAACGATGGCGACGGTACCGGAGGACGATCGCGTTCGTGCCGTCTCTGGGGCGTGTGCCGGCTGGTCACTTCCCGGCGCTTTAGGCCGCGAGCCGGATACACCTGTTCGGGGTCAGGTCGATTCGGGCCGGAAGACGCGCTCGAGGTAGACGCAGCTCGTGGCTCACTCCGCGGTGATCGGGATGGCGTGTTCGGCGAGGTCGGCGATGAGCTCGCTTCGGCGCCTCTTGGGGATTCGATAGGCTGTCGCGATGAGGCTGGTTGCGGTGGTCCAGAGGGGCAGTCTCTGATTCGGCCCGGCGGATCGCACGAGGTCGCCCGCGGCGTCGCGCCAGACGGCACGTTCGATGGCGGACTCGGCGTCGATGGCGCGCTGGACGGCGGCGCGGAGGCGCTGCGTGTCGTCGCCGGCAAGGGCGTCGCGTTGCCGCTGTAGGTCGACGAGGATGGCGTCTTTCGCCTCGAGTCGGCGCTTCCAGAGCGCGTCGGCGAACGCTCTGGCTTCGCGTTCGTCGCTCACGTTCCTCGCGATTCCGAGGAGATAGCGCGCATCTGCGGTGCCCGGCAGCCGCTCGTCCTTAGCGCGCGCGTCCCACGTGGCGATGGCGGTGATGACGGCGCCCAAGGGATAGCCGGCGATGGCGTCTCGGAGGTGCCCTGCGGGGTCGTCCCAGCCCTGTCGCTTGAAGAAGGCGTCGAGTAAGGCGATGGCGGCGGGATGGGTTCGCGCGCGTCGTGTCGCTTCGGCTCGGTCACGGCGTCGCTGGATCTCGTCAATGGCGGCCTTCGCCGCCTCGATGTCCTCCGGCGTGGGGGCCGCGTCTCGGTAGGCCTCGACTCGTGAGCGTCCGCCACGGCTGGCCATCGGCCGATGATTGGTCGCGCGACACCAGACGGTGAGCAGGAGTCGGAGGATGTCACGCGCCCGCTCCTGCGGCGTGCTGCCCGCGATCACGAGCGGCGGAGCTGTCTGCTGGAAGAGACCGAAGGCGCCTTCGACGTGAGCATCGTTTTGAGGCCGGCCGAGGGTGGCGCGGATGTGGACGGTATCCTTGAGCGCCTCGGCGACACCGGGCCCGTCGTTTTCGGTCGCGTTGTCAGTACCGACCGCGATCGGGCGAGCGCCCGTGGTGGCGACCGCGTCCTCGAAAGCGCTGACGACCGCGTCCGCGTTCTCCACGGGGCGGATATCCATGCCGACCAGGGCGCTGGTGTCCGTGTCCACGACGAGCTCCCAGTTGAAGACGAAGCGCTCGCCGTCGAGCCCGATCGTGAGCGGGGTGCCGTCTTCGGTCCACTGGGCGCCGGGGAAGAAGGTCTCGAAGCTGTGACGGAGGCCCTTCTCGTCCGCGCGGCGCCCGGGTCGCCTTCTCGGGACGCGGTCGCTGTAGGCCTTGAGGACCTGGCCAATCCGAGTCCGCTTCCAGGGGATCAGAAGGTCACGTTGGACATGGTCCGTGAACGCCGCGAATCCCCCTCGCCAACGGCGCCATGCGTCGACGATCGTAGCGATGCGGGCGTCGCTGGGGTTGCTGCTCGGGATGGCGTCGTTCGGTGCTGGCGTGGCGTCGCCGGTCGCCTCGGGCTCCGGGCTCGCGAGGGGCTCTGCCACGGCGCTTGCGCACCAGTCCGCCAGTGTCGCTCGGGGGATGGCGAGGCCGGCGGCAATGGCGGTGCGATCGAGGTCAGAACGGCGCGTGACCGTCTCGACGACAAAGGCGCGATAGCCGTCGCTGTAGTCGAGGCGGCCGCCGCCACGACGCGTGACCGAGCCGGGATGGGCATAGAGGTACTCGATCGCGTCGCGCATGAGCGACACCAGGTTGGCCTCCACGGGGGCGGGGGCGGCCGGCCGGCCGATCGGCTTCTGGAGAGAGGGCAAGAGCGCCGTGATCTCGGTGGCGCGAGCGTACGCTTGACTGCGGCTGACCGCGAGTCGGTCACAGACCTCGGCGACACTCGGACTCGGCAGCCCGAGATGCTTCAGTGTCGGCAACGCCGTGAGAACGAGTCCGGCGGTCATTGACGGGGAGACAGGCGCGTTCGAATCGGCTATCAAAGGGGTGGCCGCGGTTTTGGGGGTGGGTGTGGTGTGGTAACCGTCCCGTGCCACCATTTCCGCGTGCCGACTACCTTTCCGTCTACTTCTCCGGTCCTTCGAACACCTTGCGGCCCATCAGCCAGACCTCGGCACGCCCGCGCGTCGAGGTCACCCGGAAGAGGTCGAGGCTCCGGGTCGCGATCTCGAGCGGGTCCGGCGCCCCTTGCCCGGTCTCGATGCGCGCGAGCACCTCCTCAGTGCGGCCGTAGAAGCGGTCGGCCGGGACCAGGAGCCCGCCGAGCGCGTGATGGGTGCGATGATGGTTGTACCAGTGGAAATGCGGCCCGAGGCGTCGCCGGAGCTCGCCGACGTCGGCGAAGTGGGTGCGGTCGAAGAGCTCCTTCTGGAGGTTGGCATTGAACACCTCGCTCTTTCCATTCGTTTGTGGGGTATCCACTTTATATTGGTCGACGCCATACTCTTCGAGTACGCGTGTGAACCGACTCGCCCCTTTCCATGCCCAGAACGCCGAGCCGCCATCGTGCATGAGCGCTTCCGGCTTCCCGTAGCGTGCGACAGCGGCCTCGAACGCACCGATCACGGCGTCGGCACGCTCCGCGTCATCGAGCGCCCACCCGACCACGAAACGCGAGTAGTCGTCCAGGATGGCGAGCACGAAGACCTTCTGCTGATGCACGTACCGATGGACGAAATCGAGGTGCCAGAGTTGGTTTGGACGCACCGCTTCGTAGCGCCCATCGTGCGATTTCCGCTCGACCTTCGGGGGCTGAT
>JBBAQZ010000122.1:0-2969 GCA_040400045.1 Myxococcaceae bacterium | reverse complement strand
CGGGCCCCAACGCCCCCCTCGACGCCCTTCCCGTTTTCAGCTTTGTTCGACTTGTGGCGCCATCATCGTCGGGCTGTGGCAGGCGGTGGCGTTGATTCCCGGCAGCTCACGCTCGGGCACGACCATCACCGGAGCGCTGTCGCTCGGCTTCACGCGCGCTGATGCGGCCCGGTATTCGTTTCTGCTCTCGATTCCCGCGACGACGCTGGCTGGAGTGTTCGAGCTCAAGCACCTGCTGCAGGCGACCGATGGACCGGGCATCGACGTGATGATCATCGGCACGGTGGTGTCGTTCGTGTCGGGCCTCGCGGCCATCTGGGGGCTGCTCCAGTTCCTCAAGAACAGGTCGATGCTGGTGTTCGTCGCCTACCGCGTGGTGATGGGGCTCGCGTTGCTGGGGCTGTTGTCGTCGGGCCGGCTCGAGGCGTCACCGATGAAGGCGCCAGTCGCAGCATCCACGGATGCTGGCAGTCCCTGAGCGCAACTTCCTCAGCTGGCCCGGGTTGAATTCTCCGTCGGGCGATGACGCCCATTTTCCCGGAGCGAACCATGCAGAAGACCTGGTGGATGTTGCTGACGATGTCGCTGGCGGTGGTCGGGTGTGGGCGTGGCGTCGAGGCGGACTCCGCAGAAGACGCTGATGAATCGGCGGTCGTCTCGTCGGCGGAGTCAGCGCTCACGGCCGAGCTCTCCGATGAGGTCGCGCAGCCCATGAGCACCACGCCCGAAGCGATGGCCATGAACGCCGTCACCCGCATCGGCAGCCGCATGAAGCCCGCTGGCTGTGCCACCGCGACGCAGACCGGAGCCACCGTCGTCTACACGCTCACCAACTGCACGGGCCCCTATGGCCTCGTCAGTGTCACTGGCACGCTCACCGCCGTCTACTCGCGCGCGGCGGGCGGCGGCGTGAACGTCGTCATCACCGGCACGGGCGTGAAAGCCAACAACGCCACCATGGACATCAACAGCACCGTCGTCGCGACGCAGACCGCCGGCGTGAAGAAGGCCCAGGTCACCATCAACGGCGCCGGCACCGGCCCGCGTGGCAACTCCATCAACCGCACCGGCGCGTACACGCTCACCTTCGACACCGCGACCGAGTGCATCACCATCGACGGCACCTGGCAGACCGGCACCGCACGCCTCGGCGCCAGCACCGTCGTCGCCGGTTACAAGCGCTGCAAGGGCACGTGCCCCGCGGCTGGCGGCTCCATCGTGCACACCTCGGCGAAGAACGAAGTCGTGACGCTCACCTACGACGGCACCGCGACCGCGAAGTACGCCAGCAGCGGTGGCCGCTCCGGCTCGGTGCCGCTGCAGTGCGGCAACTGACGAGCTGAAGAGACTCCTTCACACGAGCGCCGGGTTCCTTCGATGGAGCCCGGCGTTCTTGTCTGTTTTGACTGACACGCGGGGTGGTTGCGCTGGTGAACGCTCGCAGCAATGAAGGCGCCATGCGTCGCCTCCTCCCCGCGCTCCTCGCCCTCGCCACCTCGTGCACGCCGCCAGCTCCGAAGCCGGTGCCCATCGAGCGGTTCGGCTTCACGCCACGCTGGGCCTACCAACCGTGGATCTCGAAAGACATCAGCACCGGCGCCGACACGTTCGACTTCGTGTCCGGCTTCGAGCAGCGCGACATTCCCGTGGGGGTGGTGGTCCTCGATAGCCCCTGGGAGACGAACTACAACACGTTCATCCCCAACGAGACCCGGTACCCGAACTTCGAGGACATGGTCGCGAACCTGCACGGCCGCAACGTGCGCACGGTGTTGTGGATTACCCAGATGCTCAACGACGCCTCGCTCGACGTCGAGATGGGCGGCGACACGTACCCGGGCCCTGCCGACGGCTTCAACGAAGCCAAACGCCGCGGTCTCTTCGTCAACGAGGGCAAGACGCACTTCTGGTGGAAGGGCACCGGCGGCGGCATCGACTTCTTCAACGACGAAGCGAAGACGTTCTGGCACGCGAAGCAGGAGCGCGTGCTCAAGGTCATCGACGGGTGGAAGCTCGACTTCGGCGAGGAATACCTGCGCGAGGGCGAGCAGCTCACGACGCCCGCCACCGATGTGGTGGTGAAGACGAAGCAGGGCGACAAGTCGCTGCAGGCGTACTCCGAGGCCTACTACGAGGACTTCCTCAGCCATGGCCGCGCCGTGCGGGGCGACCAGTTCCTCACCATGGTGCGCCCGTACGACCGCTCGTACGGCTACCCCGGCCGCTTCTTCGCGCGAAAGGAGCACGCGCCGATCGGTTGGGTCGGCGACAACCGGCGCGATTGGCTCGGCCTCGAAGACGCGCTCGACCACATGTTCCGCTCGGCGAAGGCTGGCTACGTCACCATCGGCTCCGACCTCGGCGGCTACCTCGACGTCGACGACCTGAACGTCACCGGCCCCAGGATTCCCTTCAGCCAGACGAACTTCGCGCGGTGGACGGCGATGAGCGCGATGTCGCCATTCATGCAGCTGCACGGGCGCGGCAACCTCAGTCCGTGGACGGTGCCCGAGCGCGCCGACGAGACGGTCACGCTGTACCGATACTGGGCGAAGCTGCACGTTCAGCTGATCCCGTATCTCTTCTCGACCGGTGAAGCGGCGTACCGCGGGAAGGGAGACGTGATTCTCCGTCCCCTCGGGCCCGAGGCCGCGTGGCCCGGCGACTATCGCTACCTGCTGGGCAACGGCTTCCTGGTGGCTCCGATTCTCGACGACACCGGCCGGCGTGACGTGTGGCTGCCCGAAGGCGCGCGCTTCTTCTCGTGGTGGGACGAGAGCGCTGCTCCCCTGGCTGGTGGTGGCACGCTCGCGAACCTCGACTTCACCGACCGCACCCGCATTCCCGTCTTCGTGAAGGAGGGCGCCATCATCGTCGCCGACGTGAAGGACGCAACCACGAGGCTCGGCAGCGCTCCGGTTTTTGAGACACCAGTTTGACTGCATTCAGGCCGCTTTCGCCTCCTTGGC
>JBBAQZ010000121.1:370-3146 GCA_040400045.1 Myxococcaceae bacterium | reverse complement strand
GCAGCAGATCACCAACTCAGCCAGATGACGAACTAATTTTGACGCGATGCCTAAGAGTTCCGTGAGGCTGGAAAGAATCTCGGAGTCGCGTGAAGCGGTAAACGCCCGAACTCAGGGCTCGATGAAGGGTCTCGCGCTCGGTTTTCCGCTTTGAATCCCTTATCCCTTGCAGTCGTTCCGCGGCCGACACCGTGTACTCCTGCAATTCGTGTCGTGGCGTCTCGACCTCCGTTCAGGATCTCGGGCAGTGGGCGCAGTCGATGGCGCAGTTAATCAAACAGCACGACATGCTCCAGCGGCCCGTCAGCACCGGCCACGCGTACCCGCGCCCCTCGGCGTGGCACCTCGCGCGCTCGCCTTGTCCCTCATGCAATTGGACCGCCGACTCCGAGACCGAGTTCACGCACACGCTCGGCCAATTGCATCCATCACCCATCGATTTCATCTCGGTACATGCCTACCCGGGAGACGACGCGAAGCGCTTCGGAGACACCGACGCGACGGGCTTCACGTTGCTCCAGCGCGCCCAGACTGCCGCGACCTCGCTCGGCAAGCGCCTCTACGTCGGTGAATACGGAGAGCCGCGCGCGGGCTCCATCACCTGCAACGGCACCGAGGCGTGCAACGGCGACGCGAACTCGGCCTCGACGAAGTTGATGGCGCTCGGGCTCGTGCAGTTCGACGTCGCGCTCTCGGCGTTGTGGGCGTTCGACTTCCACCAGTTCTGCGCGGCGACGCCTACCTGCTACGGCGTCGAGGCGAACACGCCGCTCGCGAGCTTCCTTTCCACGGCCGAACGCGCGGCGCTCCAATGTCGTGGACAACCCGACGGGCTCGCGTGCGCGACCGGCCGCTGCTCGGCGGGAACCTGCCGGCCCATCGTCGACGGCACCATCGACCTCGAGCTCGCCGGCAGCGAGGCCTCCTGGCTCAACTGGACGAACTGCTCGGCCTGCACGCCTTCCACGTTCCAACGTGTCGCCGTCGGTCCCCGCTTCGCCGTGCGCGTCTCGACCAACGCGCTGCCCTGCACCGGTGCCTGCCAGTTCCCCGGAGGCTACGCCCTCTCTCCTTCCATCACGCTCACGAGCGGTCATCGCCAGGTCGTGCTGCGCGCCGACGTCGGAGCCACCGCCGCTGCGAACCTCAAGCTCATCGGCTCGGATGGCGCGAATGCCGAGGTCTTCAACGGCGACCTGCCCGTGCCAGCTGGTGCCATCGAGACGCGCTCGGTGGTGTTCACGATTCCGGCGACGGTGACCTCGGTGCGCGTGCGCCTCGAGCAGTCGACGCCGAACGCCGCGCTCACCGTCGATTCACTGTCGGTGTGGTCGTTGCCCTGATCAGGGACAGGTGCCGCCGAGCTGCGCGACGACGTTCTTCGTCTGCAGCCCGAAGAGCACGTTCGCTGTGAAGCAGAGGTCGGCCGAGCAGCTGCCCTCGGCCACCACCCTCAGCGTCGTCGGCTTGCAGGTGTTGATGAGCTTGCGAAACGGCTCCACCTGCGTGCGCTCGACCTCGTCGAGGCAGGCGTTGAGCGCATTGAAGACCTGCGTGCCGTCGGCGACCTCGAGGCGGTTCGACGTACACGTCGTGCGCAGCGACTGCTTCTCGAGGCCGACGGTGCAGGTCGCTTCGACGATGATTCCACTGAGCGTGATGGTGCCCTGGGCCATGGTGCAGCCCGGCCCCGCCGCGACGTCTCCGTACTCGGCCACGAGCTCGAACGTGCCTGACTGAATGCAGCCCTGCGACAGGTCGATGCCGGCCTCTTTGAGGTCCTTGCCGAAGTCGATGACCGCGGAACCAAAAGGCTCACCGTTGCAGGCCTTCGTCGAGTCGATGCCCACCGGCGTGGTGGTGTTCAGCTTGCGGTCCTTCACCTCGATGGTGGTGGGCGCGCAGTTCGTGAGGGTGACGAGCATCAGGAGCAGGTGACGCATGCCCACACCAAACCCGGAAAAACGACACTGCGCGATGGGCCGTTGTGAATATCGTGAGGATCCTCTCGTCACGGGCCCACCATGTGCCACCTGCTCCTTGCCGTGTTGATCAGCGCTCCTGCTTTCGCTCAGGTCTTCACGTGGGAGGACAAAGACGGCGTTCACTACACGAACGACGCCTCGGCCGTGCCGAAGGGCGCGAAGGTGACGAAGGTCGCCGAAGACGTCAGCGCACCCGTGCGGGCGTCGCCTCCGGTCGAAGTCGCTGCAGCCGCGCCGAAGCCTGCGCCGTCACCGACCGCATCGCCAACCTCACCCGCGAACCCGAGCGTCGAGCGTGAGTGGCGCGACCGCTTCATTCAGCTGAACCGGGCCATCGCGACGAAGAAGCAGGAGCTGGCTGCCCTCGAGGCGAGCCTGCCGAACAAGGTCGAGTGTGTACCGCAGCCGCGCATCGCTCCGGTCGCCAATGGCCAGGTGGCGCAGCAGCAGCAAATCGTGACGCGCTGCCTGCCGAACTCGATGCACGACCGCATCAAGCTGCAGATCGAGCAGAAGCGCGTCGAGCTGAAGGACGCCGAGAACGACCTCGAGCAGCTCGACCGCCGTGCCTCGTTCGAGGCGGTTCCGCGGGAGTGGCGTCGCGGCTGGTGACCGAGCGACTGCTGAACGATGCCGCGGCGACGTTGGCTGGCGACGGCGGAGTCGAACTGGGGAAGCGTGAGACGAAGCCCAAAGCGAGCCTGAGGAGCGGCGGCTCCATCACCACTGCCGAACCATGCCGCGGCGACGTTGGCTGGCGACGGCGGAGTCGAACTGGGGAAGCGTGAGAC
>JBBAQZ010000121.1:0-270 GCA_040400045.1 Myxococcaceae bacterium | reverse complement strand
GAAGCCCCAAGCGAGCCTGAGGAGCGGCGGCTCCATCATCACTGTCGAACCACGCCGCGGCGACGTTGGCTCGCGACGGCGGAGTCGAACTGGGGAAGCGTGAGACGAAGCCCCAAGCGAGCCTGAGGAGCGGCGGCTCCATCATCACTGTCGAACCACGCCGCGGCGACGTTGGCTCGCGACGGCGGAGTCGAACTGGGGAAGCGTGAGACGAAGCCTGTCGAAGGCGGGAGTGAATCGACCGCTCCATCGCTGGGGCGGGGCGCCTCG
>JBBAQZ010000120.1:0-3358 GCA_040400045.1 Myxococcaceae bacterium | reverse complement strand
CGATGCCCATCGTGGTCGTCGAGGCGAGCTGGTTGTTCGTCTCGTTGAACTCAGGTACCGAGTTGAACTGGTCGAGAACGACCGCCAGGAAAGCCGCCGTGACGCCTGGAGGCGGCGTCGCCGTGCCCGACACCGTCTGCGACACGCAGGTCGACGGAGGGATCGTCACGGTGAAGGCGCCGGCGGGCACGGCGCTCGGCGAGGGCAACACGAACGTGCGGGACGACGCGAGGACCACCACACCCGACGTCGTCGCGGCCACCGTGCCGTTGTTGCAGAGCGTCGCTCGCGTCGAGAACGCCGTGCCGGGCAACGCGCTCCCGGGCGCGGTCACCGAGGTGACCGTCAGCTCGGCCATGGTCCCGACCTCGATTCGCCGGGCCGGGCTGGTGTTGTTGGTGGTGACGAGCTCGAAGTCGCCGCGCACGGCGATTGCGCCGAGGAACGAGGTCCCGCCCGGCGGGGCAAACGTCTGCACGGCCACCCCTCGGCACTCTCCAGCCGAGAGCGTGAACCGAGGCGCGCTGCCGATGAAGAAGTCGGGGGGCGCCGCGATGGTCGTGTCCGCCGAGGACAGCAGGTCGAGCTCGGTCCCACCGGGCTGGTTGCCACGATTGCAGACGGTGACGGTGGTGGTGAACGAAGCCCCGGGAAGCACGGCCGCGGGAGCGCTCACCGACGTCACGGTGAAGTCGGGCCCCACGCCGATGAGAAGGCGAACCGCCGGGCTGGTGTTGTTGGTCTCGTTGAGCTCGGGGTCGCGCCCGAGCCTGTCGACGATGGCGCCCAGGAAGACCGACGGCGACGTCGCGCCAGGCGGCAGGCGCGCAGGGCCCGACACCGACACCAGCCGGCATTCGCCCGTGTTCAACGAGACCGGCGCACTGAGGACAATGAGGTCGGGGTTGGCGGTGAGCGGGCCCGAGATGACCGCGTCGGCAGAGATGAAGAGCTCGACCTGCGTCACGCCGGGCTGGTTGCCGATGTTGCAGACGTTGAGCTGGGTGGTGAACAATTCTACCGGTCGCACCAGCGTCGGCGACGACGCGATGGTCACGGTGAAGTCTGGCGCGGAAGAAGGGCCAGTGACGAAGGCGACAGGCGCCGAGGACACCGTCCCCGTCTGGGTTTGGCCCACCGCCGTGACGGTGTGCGAGCCGAACGGCACGGATTCGGCCGACCACGGCGCGCTGAACGGCGCCGTCAGCGGCGGAGACACTGGCGCGCCGTCGATGAAGAACTGCACGGTCGAGACACCCGAAGCGGTCGCAGTGAGCGTGGTCGGCCCGCGCACCGTCGAGCCCCCCGTCGGCGCGGTGACGGCCACTGACCTGGTGGCCGAGGGAACCCGGCACAGCACCTCGAGGAGCGACTCCGTGCGCGCCGACAGATCATTGAACGTGCGCGGCTGGCCAGTCACCGGATCCGGAACGGTCGTTCCGGTGAGGAAGCCCGAGAGCACCGCGACCTGGCCCACGTTGCGCGGTGAGACGTGCAGGAAAGCCGTGTTCGTCTCGCCTGCATGACAGCCATTGCAGGTGTTGACCGAGAAGCGGAAGCGCGCGTCGTTGTTGGTGATGCCCGGTGCGCGCCAGGTGTGCCCGAAGTTGGTGAGCGCCGAGCCCGCGAGGAACGGAGCGCCGTTGAAGGTCGCCGGCACCACGTGCGTGTCGGTGAGCAGCGCGGCCGTGTTGGCGTTGATGAACTGGGCGAGCGCTGGTGAGTTGTTGAGCGGCAGATCGGACGTCTGCGCGACGGGCACCTGGACGAGCTGGCCAGCTGCGTTCAGGCGGAACTCACGCAGCTCCCAGGGGGCCGACAGCGCGATCTCGTTGCTCCGCACCTGGTTGATCGCGCTCCCGTTGGGGCGCGTGGGCGAGACGGACGCGCCGGCGAAGCGGCTGGTGATCGTCTCGAGCGCCTGGTTGTACGCGGGGCTCCCGATCGGCAGGGCGCCCAGCGCGTGCCAGTCGGCGGCCCAGCGGTCGACGTCGGCCTGCGTCGTCGCCGGCAGGTTGAACTCGAGGATGACGGTGAACTGCAGCTGGTTGCCGCCGGCGCCGAGCACGCCGAAGACGAAGCGGCCTTCACCGGCTGAGCCGCGCGTCAGATTGCGCAGGTCCATTCGGTTGACAATCGCGAGCAGACGAAATGGCGCGCGACGCAGATCCAGGCGCGCTCCGCCGCTTGCGGACAGCCACGGCTGCGTGACGAGCGCGTTCATCGGCCGTGGCGCGACCGGCAACCCATTCACCGGCTGTGGCGAGTCCCACTGTGCGAGCCAGTTGCGCACGAAGACCTCGGGGTCGTTCTGGCCCGCCATCACCGTCATCAGGCGGCCGAACGTCCACGCGCCATCGGAGGGGTTGGTGAGGCTGCCGCTCCAATTCGTGCGGAGCGGGTCCTCGACGACGAGGAGGTTGCGGATCATCAGCTCCGCGTCGGCGTTCACGACAATCGGGCACTGGCCGCCGTCCGCGAGGGTCAGCGCCTGCTGCGACTGTGCATGGAACTGATTCACGGGGGCGCCAGGGTCCTCGGCGGGTTGAAGCGATGGCGCTTCAACGCACGCGAAGATCATCACGCTCGACATCACCACCACCGCGGTACGCATCATGGGTCATCCTCAATGGGAAGGGATTCAGAAAACTCGAAGGGATCAGGCTTGCCGCGCCGCTCGTGTGCAGGAACGAAGCCAGCGCCATTGAGGCCAAACCTCGTGAGGACCCCTCGTGATTGGGGCTGCGCGTACGCGTCATCTGTCAATTCTTGGCAGCGACGCTGCCGCGATTGGTCACTGATGCCTGTCGACGTGGCGTTGACCAAGAGCGACCCTGACACCGCCTGCGTCGTCATCCGCCCCGGAGCAGTTCTCGCGATGCTCCACGCGGTGGGTGCAGGCCATCGGGGAAGTCACGGTGGGTGAGGTCGTGGCCATCGACGGGAAGACGCTGCGACGGAGCTTCGACAGGGCGTCGAGCAAAGCGGCGATTGACATGGTGAGCGCGTGGGCGTCGAGCGCAGGGCTGGTGTTGGGGCAGCTGAAGACGGACGCGGCGTCGAACGAAGTACCGGCGATTCCGAAGCTGCTCGAGATTCTGCGTCTTGAGGGGTGCATCGTGATGATTGACGCCATCGGAGCGCAGAAAGAGGTGGTGAAGGCCATCGTCGACAAGGGAGCGGACGTTGATGCCGTTGCTGGTTGGCCGCGCACGAGGACGAATTCAGCCTGCCCTTCGTGATCGACGACGAGACCGAGGTGATCCCCGATCTCGCGGTCGTCGACCGCAAGGTGACGCGCGCCGAACACCCCTCGATCGCCCACCTCATCGTCGAGGTCGCCGATTCATCGGTTCGT
>JBBAQZ010000119.1:0-3459 GCA_040400045.1 Myxococcaceae bacterium | reverse complement strand
CCCAACGCCCCCTCGATGCCCTTCCCGTTTTCAGCTTTGTTCGACTTGTTCTTAGGAGCGCCGCTGCCATTCCGCTCAGGTCGCCTACCAGCCTGAGGTGGGTCTTCCCGATCGCCTCTTCACGAATCGACAGCGCCGTCTCGAAGTGGTGCAGGGCTCCAGCGAAGTCGTGGGCGCCCATGCAGGCATCGCCCCAGTTGTTGTGCGTGGCCGAGAGCTCGGGGTGGCGCGCTCCCAGGGCGCGGAGCTGAATCTGCTCGGCGCGCTCGAAGTGAGGCGCCGCCTCCTCGAATCGGGTCAGGTCGTTGTACATCACGCCCAGGTTCACCTCAACGCGGGCGACGTCGGGGTGCGCGTCTCCATACTCGGCGACCAGCAGGTCTCGGGCTTCCTGGACCTCGACCAGCGCCTCGGCGCTCTTGCCCTGCTCCGAGAGGATGACGCCGATGTTGTTGATGGTGCGCAGCACGTTCTTCGCCGCCGGCCCCTTCACCGCCTGGTACGAGCGCCGCGCCGAACGGAAACGCTCGAGCGCCTCGTCGAGGTGTCCCTCTGAGAACGCCGCCAGCCCGAGCTGGTTCTCGATGATGGCCTCGAGCTCGACGTCACCTGCGACCGCGCGCCTCGAGAGCTCGATAAGCTGCCGGTACTCTGCCGTGAGGCTCGCGTCGTGAAGGCGGGTGCCGAGCTCGACGAGCTGGCAGAGCGAGCGCAGCAACACGTCTTGCACGCCGCCGACCGAGGCCGTGGTGATGGCGCGGCCGAGGTGCTCTCTCGCGCGCTCGAGGTTGGCGCGCCTGAGCTCGATGCTCCCGAGCCAGAACCAGCCCTCGGCTTGAACCGAGAGGTCCGTCACCGAGGCGAGCGTTGGCGTCAACGGGCCGAACGTCGCCTCGGCCTCCTGGAAGCGGCCGCTGTCGTGCAGCACCTTCGCCTCGAGGACCTTCGCCCGGGTGGTCTGGGCGCTCGCGCGCGCTTCGGCCGACAGCGCCTGACTGTTGCGCTCGAGGCGGGTGGCGTCGACGCAGCGCTCGAGGCTCGTGAGGCCGCGCAGCACGGCCGGGGCCTGGTCGAGGGCGGTCGGCTCCAGTTGGCTGAGGTAGCGGGTGACGGCGGCCAGCTCGCTGCGGCGCTCGTCGAGGCAGCGCATACGAAGGTCGAGGGCGTGCTCGGACTGCTCCTTGCGAACCCAGGTTGCTTCGCAGGTCTCGGCGTGCTGGCGAGTCCATGACTGGGCGTAGGTGTTCAGCGTGGCGGTGACCGAGGCCGACAACGATGTGGCCCACGGCGCCGTCGACGGAGCGAAGACCGCCGCGACCTTTCCTCGCAACGCTTCATCCCACACCCCGGCGAGCCGCTCAGCGCTCGGAGGACACTTCGTCTCGACCTCGACGCTCGCTCGCCCGAACACGAGCGCGAGCCGCCCACCATCGCAAGCACCACGAGGCCGAGCGCGGTAGGCGAACGTCTGTCTGACACCGGCTGCAGCGCGTCGAGCAGCGCCACCATCGAGGGCCAGCGCGCCGCTTCCTGCACCGAGAGCCCGCGCAGCACCGCCTTGCGAATCGGCAGCGGCACCTCGCTCACATTCGGAAACGCGGGCGCCGGTCCATCACGCATCGCGCGGCGCAGCGACTCCACCGTGCTCCCACTCCAGGGCCGCTGGCCGGTCAACGCTTCGAAGAGCGCGACACAGAAGGCGAACTGATCCGACGCGGCGGTGGCGGGCGCTCCGCCGAGCTGCGCTGGAGCCATGTACGCCGGCGTGCCCAGCAGCGCGCCCGTTCCCGTGAGCGAAGCGCCTGGCTCGAGCACGGGTCCATCATCCACGCGGCCCGCTGACTCGGAGGCGAGCCCGAAGTCGGTCACCTGCGCGCGCCCGTCACCGCGCACCAACACGTTGTCGGGTTTGAAGTCTCGGTGGACGACGCCAGCCTGGTGGGCCGCCGACAGCCCTCGCCCGGCCTCGAGGAAGACCGAAAGCACATCCTTCACGCCACGGCTCTGCGCGCCGAGCCATTCCGCCACCGAGCCACCGTCGACGAACTCGAGCGCGATGAAGCGCTGCCCTTCCCAGCGGCCGACGTCGAACACCGTCACCACGTTGGGGTGCGAAAGGCGCGCGAGCGTCTGCGCTTCACGGAGCAGCCGCGCCTGGTGCTCGTCGGAGGACACGCCGCTCTTGAGCACCTTGAGCGCTACCTTGCGGTCGAGCTGCGGGTCCCACGCGGCGAACACCTGGCCCATCGCGCCGGCGCCGATACGCTCGAGCACCACGTAGCGACCGATGGTGTCGCCCACCGTCAACACGGGAGCGCGCGCTGGCCGGGTGCTGGTCTCGAGCCCAAGCGCCAGCGCTCGTCGGCAGGCCGCGCACTCGTCGAGGTGGCGCTCGGCCGCTTCGAGGCCCGGGCCGTCGAGGTGGCCACCCGAGAGCGCGAGCAGCGTGTCGTCGTCGAGGCAGGCCATCGGTGGTTCTCGTCATGGCTGCGAGAGCAGCTCGACGCACTCCTCTCGAGAGAGCGCGCTCGAGAACTTGACCGAGTGGCCGAGCGCGTGGCGCGGGTTGACGACGTTGCCGACGAGCGCTCGTACCATGGCGAGCCGGGAGAGGTCGCTCGAGAACTGGTCCATCACCAGCCCCAGCTGCGCGGCGGTGACGAGCGAGCGGCGCGCCGCCTTCGTCGCCTGCGCTTCTTTCGAGAGGTCGCTCGAGGTGCTGCGCAGCGTGGTGAGCAGACCCGTGAACTCCAGCGAGTCCATCGGGTCGCTCAGTTCGCGTTGCACTGGCCAGTGCCGTTGTTGCAGGTGAAGCCCGTCGGGCAGTCGGCGTTGTAGCGGCATGGCAGGCCGGGGCAGCGCGCCGAGGTGTTCACGCAGCGGTCCGTCTGGTCGTTGCACGTCCACCCGGTCGGGCAGTCGGCGTTGTACATGCATTGCACGCCTGCGCACTGCCCGTTGTTGACGGTGCCAGCACACAACGCTCCGAGGACGACGTCGGCGCCGCACGTGTCGTTGGTGTCGGTGTTTGGGCCGATGCACGCGAGCATCGCCTGCGAGAGGAACTGCGCCTCGCACGCCTTCGCCTTTGTGAAGGCCGCACCGCACAGGGCGACGGAGTTCGTGTTCGACAGCTTCGCGCAGGCCGCGACCTTGAGCCCGAGCCAGTTCTGTCGGTCGGCGCAGTTCACCGAAGCGAACTTGTCGATCACCGTGTCGCAGCCGGCCGCGGTCCAAGAACCCTGGGAAGCGCCGCCAGCCTGGCCGCCGCCCTGAACCGTGCCTCCGCCAGTGCCCGCGGTACCGCCACCCGTTCCAGAGAAGCCACCGCCCGTCGCCGTCAGGCCACCGGCCGAACCTCCGCCCGTGTTGCCCAGCGTCGGCACTGGCCCGCACGCGATGACGCTAAGGCATCGCGTCAAAATTAGTTCGTCATCTGGCTGAGTTGGTGATCTGCTG
>JBBAQZ010000118.1:0-3630 GCA_040400045.1 Myxococcaceae bacterium | reverse complement strand
GACCGCCCTCATCGGCGCGTCTCATCCGGTGTCGCGTCCATGTACATGGCGACGGCTCGGCGAGCAGGTCTGCGGTCGTAGGCATGGCGGGCCCGTTAGCACCGGCCGGGTCCAGTCGTCGCGGGCAGCAGGCCGCTCCCTTGCGCTGAACGAGCCCCCGGCATATTCGCCGCACCCGGCCGGGGAGGACGACATGCCTTTGCTCAATCGCATCAAGAACCGTGTGAAGCGGCAGCTTCTCGAGCCCGCGAAGAAGTCTCTCGACGCGGCGAAGTACGCCTTCGAGGGAGAGAAGAAGTTCCGCGCGAAGTACTTCGCCGACGTGCCGGTCGACCTCGGCGCCATCGACGAGTACCGCAGCGAGCGCTTCCCCAACGCCGGCCCGATGGCCTGGCTCGATCGACCCGACTGGCAGGCCGAGCTGACGCGGCGGCACACCAGCGGCCAGCTCACCGACGAGCAGGCGGCGCTCTGCAGGAAGTGGGCGGTCGACGGCTACTTCATCCTCAAGAACCCGTTCGCGCCCGGCTACCTGGACAACGTCTGGGCTGCCTACGAGCGGGAGATCAAAGCCGGCACCGTGAAGCTCGAGCCCGAGCCCGGCGGTCCGAACGATCCACACCCGGGTCGGTTCCTCAACCCGCACCTCAAGGTGCCCGAGATGAAGGCGCTGCTGTACGCGCCCGAGATTCTGCGGTGGGTCGGCCTGATCTTCGGTCGCGAGGTCGCGCCGTTTCAGACCATCGCCTCACACAAAGGCAGCCAGCAGCTCGAGCACTCCGACTCGATTCACATGACGACGTACCCGCTCGGCTTCATGGCCGCAGCGTGGATTGCGTTCGAAGACATTCACGCCGACTCAGGGCCGCTGCTCTACTACCCGGGCAGCCACCGCTGGCCGTACTACTTCGCGCGGCATGTGGGCATCGCGCCCGGCGAGTTCAGGGCAAGAGGGTACATCTCGTACGGCGAGAAGTACGAGCCCTTCATGCAGGAGCGGGTGAAGGAAATGGGCGGCAAGCCGCACTTCTTCACTGCACAGAAGGGCGATGTGTTGTTCTGGCACGCCAACCTGGTGCACGGGGGCTCGAAGCGGAACGAACTCGTTCACACCCGCAAGGCAATGGTTGGCCACTACTTCGCCGCCGGCGCGGTGTGCTACCACGACATGGCTGGCGTGTTGGCCGACGATCGGCACGGGTCGAACCCGTATGCGAAGGTTTGACGATCGCCCGCGAGCCGTTGCTCGTGTTTCCGTCACTCGCCCGCGCAGCTGGTGGCGAGTCGGACCACAGCCGGGTTGAGCGGCTCGACTGCGACCAGCTCGCGGCGGAGCGTGCGCGCGGCCTCGACGTGCTGCTCTCCACACAGCGTCAGCACCTCGAGCGCTCCCGCTTCGACGCGGAGCTGACCGGTCTGGAAGCGCGCGCGGTAGGCACCGAGCCGAACGCGTGCGTCGGCCCAGTTGCCGGTGTCGGTTTCGCGAAGAATGCCCTCGAGCGTCTCGAGCTCGGCGGCGAGTGATTGTTCGTCGACGGCCGGTTCGACGACGGGCTCGGGGCGCGGAGGCGACTGCACCGCCACTCGAACCCTTCGCTGCGGTGGCGTCACCTCGGCGCGGGAGAGCGTTGGCACCGGCTCGACGACGGGTGCTTCGATCGGTTGGGTGACCGCTGCGGTCACCGTTGGCGCAACCTCGGCGAGAGGTCGCGAGACCGGCGGCTGCTCACGGTCGACCTGCTTCGTCACCACCACCGTCGCGACGGACACTTATCCGTCATGACGTCGGAGGCGCCTTGTCTCCGAGATCTGCCCCCGATAACCACACGGACCCGGCTCTGGCGGATGGTTGTCCGCTATTTTGGCGGTCGATACGGCGGCTCTGCCTCGGTCGGCGTCGAGTTCGCCTCGAGGAGCGCGAGCAACTCGAAGTCGAGCGGAGTGCCCATCGACTCGACCTTCCACGTCGAGAAGTGCGCCCTGGTGACCGGCACGCCTGCCGCGATGAGGCAGCGAATGAGCTCGAGGTAAAGCCGCGTGAAGCAGAACGCGCCGATGGCCAGCTGCATCGGGTCGCCACCTGCGGAGGGCCCGGAGAGAGGTGCTCCGCTCGCGATGGCCGCCTTCACGAGGTCGAGGCGACCGAACGCTGCGGCGGTCGCCAGCGTCGGCGGGTGCAGCCAGTCGGCGACGAACGCGTCGGTGTTGGGGTGGTTCAGTTGGTGCGAGTGGTGCCAGACGTTGAGGAGGTCGATGACCAGCGTCCCCTCGATCAACGTCGAGGACTCCGCGTCGAAGCGGGGCTCGCGCATCAGGCAGGCCCTTCGCACCAGCTCTATCGCTCGTTTCAAGAACCGCGTGTCGTGCGGAAGCGTCGGCACGCGCTGAGGGTATCTGCGGCGCTCCACGCAGAACAGTGAGCGCTTGCGGGAAGCCGCTACGATCGTCCCCATGCCCGATGAGCAACACGCCAGGCGGCTGGGGGCCGAACTCCGAGCGTTGCTCGACGCCGAGGTCGACGACGTGAGCTTGAAGGAGTGGAACGAAAGGATGTTGCAGCTCTTCAGCCGACTGCCCCCAGAAGTCCCGTGGGGGCTTCGCCGCGTCGTCCGGTCCCCATAGGGCAATGTGGTACGAGGCGATTCTGTGAAGTTCGTCATCCTCCCATTCGTGGTCTTGGGCGTCTCGTTTGCAAACGCGGGCTGCGCCTCCAAACACGAGACTCAGCGCTATGAAGATCCAGAGTTTGGCTTCGCACTGACGTACCCGGCCTCGTGGACGCTTGCGAGTGCTGCCGACAGGAACCGCCGCGATCAACTCGCTAATTCTGCCGCGCTTGATGCGGGAGCCATGGCTCGCCTTCTTGAAGGACAGCGAGAAATTGTCTCATTGAGAGTCGTCAATTCGGCAAGCGAGGTCGCGGCCCGACTGTCTGTTCTGCACCGCGAGACGACGGCGAGCGAGTTCGTAGCGGGATACTTGCTCACTCTCAGGGAAGGGCTGCAGCAAGGGACCACAACGCAGGTGATAGAGCAGAGCGAGGATTACAAGATTCAAGGGCGTCGCTTCGACCAAGCCCGACTGACGATCCGGATGAACGAACGCACGGTTCATCAGGAGGTGTTCGCAACGTCCGTAAGGTCGGGCTCGCTACTTTTCGCGATCACCGCCGCAGACGAAGGACATCTTGCCCCGCTTCGAGCGGTGATCTCGACCATGCGCTTCTCGGAACGCTGAAAGGGATAAGGGATTCAAAGCGGAAAACCGAGCGCGAGACCCTTCATCAAGCCCTGAGTTCGGGCTTTTACCGCTTCACGCGACTCCGAGATTCTTTCCAGCCTCACGGAACTCTTGAAGCTTTATTGGAACGGAGAGGAGGAACAAAGCAGGAAACGGGGCGAAGGGTCGAGCGCCGAGCCGACGTGCGTGGGCCCGGAGTGCGTGGGCCCGGAGAGGTCGCCGTGAGTGGGACGGACGGGCGCGCGGAGGGGACGAGCTCCATCACAGGGCAGACCCGGCCACAGGCGGAGCCCGCGAGTGCGACGAGACGATGCCTCAGCCAGCGAGCGGCAGGGTGGGCTGAGCGGTGGCAGGCGGGAGGAGCCGTCGCGGCGGGAGGTGATGGCCGAG
>JBBAQZ010000117.1:0-4074 GCA_040400045.1 Myxococcaceae bacterium | reverse complement strand
GAGACAGGCGCTCGGCCAGCGCGATCAGCACAGACGTATTCGGCGCGCGCAGATGCCGACGGTGGTGGGGAGCAGCGGCACGTGCCCGAAGACGATGCGCACCCGGTACGGCGCAGCGAGGAGGAGCTGTTGTTCGACCCACGCGCGCTGCGCTCCGGAGAGCGGAGCGACGGTGGTCGCGTCGAGGGCGATGAAGAACGCGCCCTTGAAGACGAACGAGTAGCGGAAGGGAAAGTTCGTCGCGTCGATGAACTGCACGGCGGGGCGACGCGTGGGCTGCCACTGGCGTTGGTACTCGTCGCGCTCGACCTGGTAGCCCGGGTACGCCGACGCGTCGTGGTTGCCGGGTGCGGGCGCGACGGGAATGCCTGCGGTGGTGAGCGGGGTGGTGACCGCGGCGTGAAAGCCGGCCCACATCGCGGGGTAGTTGAGGCCTGCTTGCTGGCCAGCGACCATGTCTCCGCTGATCAACACGAGGTCAGGCTGGAGCGTGGTCTTGAGGGCGTTGACGGCAGCGTGCACGTTCGCGTCGTAGGTGGTCGCGCCGTAGCTGCCGTTCAAGTCGCTGAGCACGACGATGCGCAGGGTCGCTCCTGCGTCGGGGCTCGGCGTGCTGCCTGCGTCTCGCGTGGTGGTTCCGGCGTCAGGTGTCGTGAGGCCAGCATCGGCCGTGGTGATTCCGGCGTCGGGAGGTGTGATCCCTGCGTCGGAGGTCTCGAGACCCGCGTCGGGAATGGACACGCCCGCGTCTGCGTTGGTGGTCCCTGCGTCGACCTCGGAGACGAACAGGTCTTCGCCTGCGTCAGGTTCGGGCCAGTCGGTGTCGTCCACCGGCGGGCCGCAGGCGATGAGCGAGGTGCCGATCAGCGCGACGAGGGCGAGACGCATGCAGGTGAAGTACTGCATCCCGGAGGACGGGCGCGAAGGCTCGGTGCGCTCGCTGTCACCTCGACGCGTCACTCACGGCTTGCTCGTGACGTCAGCGGGAGGTCGGGCGTCGGCAGGCCTTGAGGTCGAGGTGATGGCACGGTCCGGCGCGGTGCCCAGCGCAGGCGAGCCTCCCGACACGACGTCAGGGTTCCACTTCACGAGGCTTCGTGATGGGCACGCTCAGGTTTGCGCCATAGGGGCCGACTCGAGCACCGTGGGCTGATGCTCAAGTCGACCGCCATTGAAGATTCTTGCAACGTGGCCGAGGGGCACGCACGACGCGAGCAGTGGGAACATCTGTCGGACCCATCGCCTTCCCTGGAGAAACAGCACACGGGGTGGCTCTGACGCGGCGAAAGTCATCACTGCGTCGCGACTGACGAACCCCGACCTCTCGACGCTGTCACTTTGTCAGCCGCCCACGAGCGCGGGGCCAGCACATCAGCCCGCAACCACACGCGACGCACCTGTGGCACCACCTTCGCAATGACCGCGACGCGATGACTCGACTCTGCGCCGCCGTCTTCGTCGCCCTGCTTCTTTCGCTCACCGCCCGAGCTGAACCACGCGCCGGCTGCGCCGAGCTCCGCAAGACCGCGCGCTTCACCGTCTACTTCGAGCACGTCGAGCTGGAGAAGCTCGTGCAGACCATCAGCGACGCCACCTGTCGCTCGTTCATCGTCGCCGAGGGCGTGAGGGGCAAAATCTCCATCGTCGGACCGGAGAGCGGCAAGGTGATGCTCGACGCTGATCAATTCTACGCGGCCTTCCTCGCCGCCCTCGACGCCAACGGGCTGGCCGCCGTGCCGCAGGGCCGCTTCACCCGCATCATCGAGAAGAAGAGCGCCCGGCAGTTCCCCATTCCCCTCATCGCGCCCGACGGCACGACCCCCGGAGGAGTGGACGTGCTCACCCGCATTCACCGCCTGCAGCACGTCGACACCGAGGCCGTGCGCACGGCGGTGAGCGCCTTCTTGAGCCAGGGCGGAGACCTCGTCGTCGCGCCGCCCGACCTCCTCATCGTCACCGACCTCGCGCCCAACCAGCAGCGCATCGAGCAGGTGCTCATGCTCGTTGACGTCGCGAAGCCTCCGAACGAGCTGACCCGCATCGTCACCGTGCGCCACGCTGCCGCCGAAGAGCTGCTCGACAAAGTGTCACGCGCGCTCACCGCGAAGACGCCGCCCAAACCGGGTGAAGCGCTCACCTCGCTCGCCGATGAGCGCACCAACCGCATTCTGCTCAGTGGCCCCGCCCCGCTCGTCGAGCGCGCAGAGCAGCTCATCGCCCAGCTCGACATCGAGGTCGTCGGTGACGCGCGCGCCCGCGTGGTGCGCCTCAAGAACGCCGACGCGAAAGACCTCGCCGCCACGCTCGAGGCGATGACCAGCGGTGGCTCGAGCAAGCGACCTCCGGTGCCCGGTCTGCCCGTCGCCAACACCGGCACCACCAGCGGCGACGTGCGCATCACCATCAACGAGGCGCTCAACGCGCTGCTCATCGTCAGCAACGCCAACGACTTTCGCGCGCTCTCGACCGTCATCGAGGAGCTCGACCAGCCCGTGCGCCAGGTCTTCATCGAAACAGTCATCCTCGAGGTGAACCTGCAGCGCGACTCGAAGTTCGGGCTTTCGGTGCACGGGGCGGTGGGGAACGCCGAAGTGGGCGCGGTGTTCGGCAGTCAGCCTGAGGGCGCGCCGAGCTCGCTCTCTCTCACGTCGCTGGCCACCTCGGGCGGGCTCGTCTTCGGCCTGCAGGGCTCGGTGCTGACCGAGGTGGCGAAGGTGCTCGGCATCAACGTACCGACCTTCGGCGTCACGCTGCAGGCGTCGCAGGGCACCAGCGACGTCAACGTGATGTCGATGCCGCACATCCTCACCGCCGACAACAAGGAAGCCGAAATCACCGTCGGCCAACGCGTGCCGTTCAACCTCGGCGTCAACCAGAGTCAGCTCGCGACGCTGCTGCAATCGGGCGCGACGTCGGCGGCGAACCTGACGCAGCTCACCGGCAACATCAGTCGCGAGAAGGTCGAGTTGAAGCTCACCGTGAAGCCGCACATCGGTGACGGCGATGACATTCGTTTGGAAATCAACCAATCGGCCGAAGAGCTCGCGGGCTCGACCACCTCTGCGGGCCCCATCACCAGCACGCGCACGCAGAAGACCTCGGTCGTCGCGAAGAACGAAGAGACGCTGGTGCTCGGCGGCATCATGCAGGACCGTGAGCTGGAGCAGGTCAGCAAGACCCCGCTGCTCGGCGACATTCCGTTGCTTGGCATGCTCTTTCGCAACACCACGAAGACGAAGACCAAGGTGAACCTGGTGGTGCTGCTCACGCCGCACATCGTGAACAGCGCCGCCGACTTCAAGCGGCTGGTGGCGCGCAAACTCGAAGAGCGCGCGCGCCTTCTCGAGAACCTTGCGGGCGGGCGGTCGGACTTCGACCGGAGCGTCGACTACGACAAGAAGCCGGGCCCGCTCGCCGCCGCCGCGCGCATCATCGATCGGGAGACGCGCATCATCGAGCCGCAGTGAAGGGCGTCACCGGCTGGAGCCGGGTGTTCCGTCGTTGTTCGGGTCAAGCCGCGCCTCGTGGGGTCTGGCCGTTTCAGGGGTCGAGCTTGTCGAGCTCCTGCTGTGCGGCCACGGCGGTCGAGTAGGCCTTGTCTTGCGCGTCTCCGCGCGACGCCAGGCGACTGAGTTGCGTTCGATGATCAGGCCCGCGGACCACCGCTTCACCCCTGAGGGGCCAGACGCAGGAGGGCCGCGACGACGAGGAGCGCCACGGCCCCCAGCGCGACGTACGAGAGCCAGAATTGAACGGGGTCGAGCTTCTGCTTCGTGCCGTACAGGATGCGGTGCGTCCCGACGACCAGTCCCCCGAGGCCCAGGGCCATCACCACCGGGTGGTATCGCCCCGACGTCACGAGGAGGAGTGCCTCGACCGTCGCCAGACCTGCGCCGAGGAGGAGAGGCGCCTTCCACCCATTCCAATCCACGAGGGGACGTGTACCCCTCTCGTGTCAAACCTGCGTGCATTTCAATGCGCCAGCAGCGCGCACGTCACGCTGTACTCTTCCCACCCGGAGGGATAGGGGATTCAAAGCGGAAAACCGAGCGCGAGCCCCCGCATCAAGCCCTG
>JBBAQZ010000116.1:0-4205 GCA_040400045.1 Myxococcaceae bacterium | reverse complement strand
ACCCCGGCAGCACCATCAACCGGGCTGTCCTCGCCTCAAAGTGATCGTGCACCCGACGACGGGGAGCACGACCAGATTGAGGGAAGCTCGTGATGTCGGGGGGATGGAGCGGGTCGCTGGTCGACGACCTCGCCCACGCGCGCTCCGCCTCGACAGGGTTTCCAGCTGCTCCGCGCGGCGAGCACCGCGTTCGGCGACGGTACGAAGACGTCGGAAGTCGCCCGCTTCTTGACGGCAGGCTGCATCATTCGCGCGGCATTCCTCGAGCGCCTTCAGTCGGCCTTCGCAGCGAGCCCCGGTGGCGACGCACACGGAGTGGTCGGCGGAGCGACGTTCGTCACTGCCGGCCGGCAAGGTACTGCTCCAGGAGCGCCTCGAAGACGCTGAGCGACCGCGGGTCGAGCTGGTTCGCCTGCGGCATCAGGCCAGCCTTGAAGAGCTCGGCGAGGTTCCGCTGCCCGACGTCTTCGTCACCATGCAGCTCCTCGAGCCAGCGCTGCCTCAGCAGCTCGAGCTGCCGGGCGTTGGCCGGAGCGCGGGCGGCTGCGAACTCGGTCACGGTCTTCGAGGTCGCCCCTCGGTACCGGGAGCGTTCGACAGAGGCCTGGAGCGTCTTCTCCCACACGTCTTCGCCCAGGAGCTTGCGCTGCGCGTCGAACAACAGCGGCGCCTTGCCAGCCACGATGCCCGCGAGGTGCGTCGGTGACGTGAAGGCGACCGTCGGCCGGCTCGCGGCGGTGTCGGCACCACCCACCATGCGCCAGAGCCAGTAGGCCATCTTTACCTGGCTCTCGCGCACCTTGTCGGCGGCCTTCTTCCCGTGCCGACGCTCGATCAGCAGCAGCGCAAGGTGTTGCGCCAGCGGCTCGAGCGCGGTCGGGTCGCCGAGGGGGTCGCTGCCGATGATGCACCCAGCATACTGAGCGGAGATCTGCCGAAATACCGTGAACTCGAGCAGCGACTGCAGCTGCCGCTCGAGCGCCACTCCGTAGAATTCGAGCACCTCTGGGTCTTTCAGGCTGGGGAGGCCGAGGGTGTCGGCCGGCGCGGTGGTGCTCGACATCAGCGTCGTCGACACCGTCACGAGCCCCGGAAACGCCATGCCTCCGACGCCCCCCGTCAACGGGACCTCGACGAGGCGCAGCGTCTTGAAGGGGTACGGGCCCAACACCCTGTCGAGCTCCCTCGCCGCGAAGACAGCATGCGCCAGCACGACCTTCGACCTGGGCTCTGCCCTCGTCACCCAGGCCTCGACGCCAATCCCCCCGGCATCGGCGCTCAGCTTCTCGAGGCCCCTCGTGACGAAGAGGGGGAAGGCCCGCGAGCCAACGACCGCGTTCGTAAAGCGCACGCGCGTGCGCTGCTCGGGCACCTCTCCCAGCGCGATTCCCGGCATCACCACCGTGAAGCCGCGCGGCACCGACACGCTCACAAGGAAGTTCGAGGGCGAAGACGACACCATCGGCAGGAGCCCCACCAGGGACATGAAGTCTGGCGCGGCGGAGAACGCGGCGTGGTCTGCGACCGCCACTCCCGTTGCTGGCAGAGGAGGCACGCGCGCCTCGAGGCGCACCGCGAGCTCCACCACGGCGCCAACCAGCGCCTCGGCGGGCAGCTTCACCCGCGTGCGAGTCGGGTCTGGGTGGTCCAGCTCGGCAGCGCGTCCGTTGACGGTCGCGCTCACCAGCATGAGGGCGTCAGCGTGTGTCGCGTTGGGGGCGGTCTGCAGAACCACCTCCGTGAGGGGCTCGCCTCTCACGGTCCACCTCAGCGAGACTTGGCCGACGATCTTCCGGGCAGCCACGTCGATGGTGAGGTCTGCTCGGTACAGCGGCTGCTCGGCGAGCGGCCCCAGCGCCTTCTCGAGGCGGGCGAGCTCTCCCTGCCGCAACGACTGGAGCCCCGGCCGGAGCTCGTTCAGCGGCTCACCGGCCAGCGCCTGCACCGCCCCGAGCAGCCAGACGACGAGGAGCGACCACACCAACCCGCGCAGCGTCATCGAACCTGCCTCACCACCTCAGGGGTTGGGTGACTCGAAGACCCAGGCGACCTTGCCGCCGAGCGACGTGTTGCGACTCTTGCCGTGGAGCTCTCTGGCGTCTCCGTAGGGTACCTGCTCGGAGCTGAGCGCCATCACAATCGGCGTGATCCTGGTCTTCGGAGGCGAGCCGCACCGCAGCGGCACGTCGACGGGCATCGTGGACATCGACCAGAAGTGCTGCTTGCCGAGCGCGTTCTTCGACTTCTGAACGACGAGCTCTCCGCCGGGCGTGACGGGGACCTTCAGGTACTGCACGGGCTCACAATCGAGGTAGGTGAAGCTCAGGTAGAACTCCCCGCGCACCACGCGGTAACGCGCGACGTCGGGAAGGTCCTCGAAGCGCTGAAAGCCGAGGGTGCCGTCGCCAGCGAAGAGGCCGTTGACGCCACCGCCAAAGAACACCGAGCCCGCGTACTCGGGGTCGTCGGTGATGGTGATGTTCGAGACCAGGAGCCGCTGCTGCCCATCATTGACGGCGTACCGCACCGAGACCGCGACCTGGCTGGGGTCTGGCTTCTTCGAAGGAGCGGTGAAGACGGCGGCGGGCCCATTCTGCACGACAGTGCCTGTCTCGCTGGTTCCGCCGAGATTCCCATTCACCGACCACTGGTCGAAGTCACGGCCAGACAGGCTGAGCGTCCGACACTGGGCCACCAGACACGGGGTCCCTTCACCTGGCCGACAGGCGGGCTGCTGGTCTGGGCTCACCTCGTTGCAGAACCTCATCGTCAGCGTGACGGTCTTGCCGACTTGAACGCTCGCTGAGCCCGGCTCGAGTTGGCGGCCCACCAGCGCCGACCAGTCGCTGAAGTGCGATGTCGTCGCGCTCAGCGTCTGTTCCGCCGCGCTCCAGGTGGCAGGCACCTTCTCCCAGAACCCCTGCGCGTTCTGAAACCCAACCCCAAGGGACTGAAGGTCGGCGCCAGCGAGCTCAGTCGCGGTCAACCGGAAGCTCATCTTCACGGGCTGGGCGAACTCGACGCCGGCAGGTTTCTCGAGGCGCACGGCCAGCCCAGCCGCGCCGGGCGCAGTGGCGGTGATGGGCCGCACGCTCAGCCGGGTCTTCGCCGCCAGCGCGCCCGCAGGCACCGTCAGGATGAAGCGGCCATCATCGGTGCTCAGCGTGCCACCATCGGCACCAATCTCGGCCTCAAGGGCCTCACCGTCAGGCTCCCCCACCGGCGACGAGAGGAGCTTGCCTTCGTTCTCGAGGTTGATGCCCGAGTCAGGCAGCGTCGACGGTGCTTCGCAGGCCAGTGAGCAGGCCAAGAACCCAGCGACGACCAGAGAACTCAACGGGCGGGTCATCACCAGGCGGAAGCTAGTCGTTGGGTGACGAGGTGCAAAGGCCGCCACGCCGACGGGGTTGAGGCCCGGCGAAAATGTCCGCGGTTGTGAGGCGGCTGCCGCTGGCGCGTGATCGATTCAGGCAGGTAACGGAATCAAGGGTACGGACAAACCGGAATGAGGCCGCAGACGTTTCTGTTCCAGAGAAAGAGGCCACATGAACGTTCAGGTGTTGGTGAGTCAGAGGGAGGCGTCGGTGCAGACGCGCGAGTGGGTCGCGCGCCGGCTCCATGAAGTGCTGGGCGCGGCTGTGACGGGCGTGTTGTCGATCGCGGTGGTGCTGAACCCCGTGACGAACGAGCGCAAGGCAGAGACGAAGGTGCGGTGCTCGCTGGTGGTGACGACGGCGCAAGGCCACAGGGTGGTCGAGACGCGGGATGTGAAGGCCGAGGCGGCGCTCGAGCGCGCGATGCGGTTGGTGAGCTTGAGCCTGTTCGGAGAGCAGCCGTTGGTCGCGCTCGGGTCGCTCGAGAAGCCGGTTCCCTTGAGCTGACCGGAAGAGAATGCCGCGGGCCTGAAGGCCGCCCGATTCCGTCGAACTCGATGGCTCCCGGTGGCTCGCGAACGCCTGAGGGCCACCGTCGCGCGCCGGTGTCCGGCCCGCCCCTCGCTCGTCACCTCAGAGCCAGAAGAACGCCACACCCACCGCGACGATGAACATCAGCGCGAAGGCCGCGGTCTCCGCGACTGACAGGTCGAGCCGGTACGGGCTGACGCGATGGCGCAGGGGCCCGAGCACCAGCGGCGCGGAGAGGTGGAGGGGCACGTCGCCAGCAAGGTGCCAGAGGCCGTGGTGCCCCGCGTTGCCCTGGAGCGT
>JBBAQZ010000115.1:2541-4339 GCA_040400045.1 Myxococcaceae bacterium | reverse complement strand
AGGTCTTGATGCGGGGTCTATCGCTCGGTTTCCCGCTTTGTTTCTCTTGTCCGTTTTCCGCTTTGAATCCCTTATCATCGTCACTGTCGCGGTCCCGGCGCGTGGAGCGAGAATGCACTTGTGTGGTGCGTCCTCGTCTTTACGAGTGAGCCATGCGAACTCTCCCACTGCTCCTGTGTGTGGCGTGCGCCACGACGGCTCCCTTCGCGACCGAACTCGAAGAGGGCCACCGGCAAGTCCGAACCATGGCGCTCAAGAGGAGCGCTGCCGCTTCGCAACGACTCGAGCGGCACTACTGCCCGAGTCCGATGAACACCGAGCAGAAGCTCGACTGTGCAGACTTCTTTGATCTCTCCCGAAACGTTCGAGACGCTTCTTCACTCTGGGTTCAGGTCGCACACGAGGGCGAGACGGTGGAACAACAGTGCTTCGCCGTGAACCGCCTCGAGAACCGGGCTCACGAAGCGACCCAGCGTCTGCCTCCAGCGCTTCTTCAGACATGTGATCAGCGGCGGAACGATCGCGTCACGGAGTGTTCAAATGGGTGCTCACTCGAGATCGCTCAGTGCAAGGAACGACAGCGCCAATACGTCGCGTCGACGCTGTGGAACGAGGTCTTCCCCGTTGGCCGTCGAGGGAACCCACCGCTGCTCGGCCGTCATGCGCCGTTCGAAGCAGAGATCATGCAGCGCCCCGACTTTCCCAGGTGCGGGAGCGAGTTCTCGAGCTGCGTCTCGATGTGCGCGATGCCACGTCGAGAAGGATAAGCACTTCGCACCCGCGAAGCTCAGCAAGAAGCCGGGAGAAGGCCTCCGTCAGCGGAACCGGTGCAGCCACACCCGGCCGTCGAAGCCGATGGCCTCGTCGACGGCGGCCGCCCGGTAGCGAACGGCCCGACCCTCCGTCGCGTTCGTCCGGCTGTAGCCGCCGGACTTGAAGCGCTGGCTCCAGCGCCCCGCCGGGTCGTACGCGATGTACTCGTTCGTCGACGCGTCGAACGCCGCCAGCACCAGCACGTGCCCGAAGTCGGTGAAGTAGCCATGCACGACCACCGGCCGGCCGGCCGCCAGCTCGGCGCGCACATCGGTGAGCGTCGAGGTCTGGCTGCTGAGCGCTCGCACGGCCAGGCTCGTCACGGTGAAGGGCGTGAAGCTCGCGTTCCTCGGGTACTTCTTCCTCGGCGATCGCAACATCGAGCCGCCCGAGGTGATCGCGACCGAGTCGACGCCTGGGGTCGCCGGCCACTTCTCCGACACCGCGGCGATCAAGACGATGGTGCAGGCGGACGTGCGCGCGGCGAAGAAGAAGGCTTTCTCTTGTCCGTTGCCCGTCCCCCTGCCTCTGCCGACCGAGGTCTGGATCAACAAGCCCGCCAAGCCGAAAGGAGTGACAACGACAGTCTAAACTCGACACCCGGGTGTCTCATTCATGTTGACGGGTTCCGTAGGCGCCGACAGAACGGCGCGCGGTGCGTCGTTCGGTTCGAAGCACTCGGGCCAGACCCGCCTCCCAACCAATCAACCAGGAAGACTCCCATGCGTCGCTGGACTCACCTGACGTTAGCCATCGTGGCACTCGCCCTCGCCTCTGTGGGCTGTGGAAGCATGATGACCACCCCAGATTCTGGGGCCGGCGGAGGTTCGGTGTTGGTTGGCGGCGGTTCGGCGGGTGGCTCGGCGGGCGGTTCGGCGGGCGGTTCGGCGCACGGTTCGGCGGGCGGTTCGGCGGGCGGTTCGGCAGGCGGTTCGGCGGGCGGTTCGGCAGGCGGTTCGGCGGGCGGTTCGGCAGGCGGTTCGGC
>JBBAQZ010000115.1:0-2441 GCA_040400045.1 Myxococcaceae bacterium | reverse complement strand
GGCGGTTCGGCAGGCGGTTCGGCGGGCGGTTCGGCAGGCGGTTCGGCAGGCGGTTCGGCGGGCGGTTCGGCAGGCGGTTCGGCAGGCGGTTCGGCAGGCGGTTCGGCGGGCGGTTCGGCGACGCTCATGGCCACGAGCACCATCGAGCTCACCCAGCGTGAGGTTCCCGGAGGTGTTCCCTCGTCCTTTTCGAGCTCCATCTATGCCCGCTTCGCCTCAGGTCCTGCCTCAGCCAATCCGTGTGTCATCACGACGTCGTCGAACTGCACCACCACCGTCTGCACTTCGGATGGAGGGCTCTCTGAGACGGTCGTGACGCTCAGCTCGGCGGGCACACTCAGCATCGCGGGTACCCTCGTCGACGGCGGCATCTCGCTGATGCCAAGAACCAACGGGACCTACTACGACCAGTTGAACACGCAGCTCTGGGCAGGTGGAGAGACCCTCACCCTCTCGGCGACCGGTGCCGTCGTGCCCGCCTTCTCGGCGCAGACGGTCGTCGCGCCGCTCGACATCGTGGTGACGGCCCCCTCGTGCGCCACCAACAACTGCGGGACGCTCAGCAGGTCGACGCCGCTCACCGTCAGCTGGACCGGCGGCGGGTCGAGTACCGTCGACGTCGACCTCACCGTCAACGACTCGGTGAACCTTCGGGTGGGCAAGATCTTATGCACCTTCCCCGCCAGCGCTGGCACGGGCGTCATCCCCACCGGTGTCCTGGCGACGGTCCCTGCGGGCCAGGGCTTCCTCACCATTAAGCCCACGGGCAGCACGTCGTTCGCAGCGGGCGCGTGGATGGTGAGCATCATCGCGATCGGGCAGGGCGTCGGGGGCTTGGTGATGGTGCAATAGCCCCGCTTACGGAACGGCTCCCTTACCAGCCCGACGCGACGGTGATCGTCGATGGCAAGCCGGTGGTCGAGAAGGGCGAGCTGAAGGTCGGCAAGTAACCGCAAGCTCCGCATCCCCACGCCGTCGAGGCGTGGGGGCATCATTCGTCAGGGCCCCGCGACGTCGTCGAAGCGCAGCCCGCCGCCGCTGGTGAGCCCTGCTATCCCTTGCGAGGCTGATCATGTCACCGCTTGCCAGCTGATGGTCGGTGGGTGCTCTCATCGACAGACCACCGATTCGACTTGAGCTCGCCCTCTCTTCGACGTTTCCGTTCGACTGGTACCGTCTATGAGCGGGTGGTACGCGCCCGTGCCATGCGCACGATGCCTCTCGTCGTCGGTTTCCGCGTCACGCGCGCGCACGGCGGCGTCCCTCGGCATCGACCTGGGCTCCTCACCCCTCGACGCGGCAGACCCGCCCTCGCGCCACACGCCCGGTGAGTGGCTCGAGCACCGGCCGTTGCTGAGCGTCGCCTTCGTCGCCCTCGCTGGGGCGTTCCTGGTGTCGACGTTCGTGCAGGCGAAGGAGGCGCTCGTTGCGCCCGCAGTGACGACTGGGGCGACCAGTACGGAAGAGCGTCGAGCCGATTGATGGGCGCGCCGTCGGCAGCGCCAAGCAGGTCGCTGCGGCCCATCAACGACTCCTGCTAAGTTCCGCCGGAAGGACTCGCCATGGCGTCACCCCTGGAAGAGTGCAATTGCGACGCTGAGCGCCCCGTGGCTTCTGCACCAACACGCTTGAGCACGACGGCGACGAGGTGAGCCGCGTCGAGCCCGATGCCGCACTCCAGCTCGCTGACGGCGACCTCGCTCTGGAACATGCCGAGGGCGCTCGACGCTGACTCCGCACCTCAGTCGGCTGGGCTCAGGCTCGCCTGCCCCGGACGGAGGACCCGCGGCTTCGGCCCCAGCTCGACCAGCCAGAAGTCCGAGAAGCCCTCCTGGTGGTGCTGCGCGAGCACCACCTCGGGCACGCCGTTGCCGTCGAGGTCGACCGCCGCGAGGAGCGCGACGGGTTCGGCACGGCGGGAGCTCGAGGCCCACACGTAGCCGGTCGCACCGGGCGCCTTGTACGCGAAGGCGTCGCCGATGTTCAGGAGCTGAAATGGCGCGGCTTGTCCGGGAAGCTGGAACGTGAAGACGTCGCCCGCGCTCACGTCCGGTCCACGTCCACCGGGGCTCTTCGAGGAGGGGCGTTCCATCGGCGGGAGCTCCTTCGGCAACGGAACGGCGGTCGGCCCCGGCACGAGCGCGAACGTCGGCACCTCCTTCGGCCAGACGCCCACCTCGGACCTGAGCTCGGCGGCAGTGGGCGGTGGCGGCTCGGCGTCGACAGGGGTCGTCGACTTCGAGGCCTTCGACGGCGTCTTCTGGCGCACCCAGAGCGGCCGCTTGCTGCAGAGCTCCCCTTCCGCGCCGCAGTCCGACAGGCTCACGTTCGCGTTCTTCTTCCCCACAGCCTTCTGCGTCGTCCCGTCGAGCATCGTCACCTCCGCGGTGGCGGGGACCTTCGCGAGGCAGTCGGCCCCGCTTGCACTGCGTCACTCCGAG
>JBBAQZ010000114.1:0-4346 GCA_040400045.1 Myxococcaceae bacterium | reverse complement strand
ACGACACACCCGAATCCCGTGCACGCAAGTGTCTTGACGGAAGGGGGACACTGCACACCTTCGGCCACTTGCCGAAGGCCAAAATCGGCAGGAAGTAAATCCTATTGCCATAGGACAAAAAGCCCCTGGGCCCGCGCCTGGGGTCTTTTCGTTTGGGGCGCGATACCGGGATTCTTCAGACAAAGCCCGTGCGGTAACGACGCCGTAGCCAGGCGCGCACAAAGACCGTTGGAATGGCGCTCAGGCTGGCGAGGGCCATCGCGCTCATCGCGTGTCCGGGCCAGAACGCGCAGATCAGAATGGGCGTGCTGAAGAGCGCGAGGATGAGCATCGCGGCAATGCCAGCGATCTGCGGCTCCATCCAGATGGCGATGATGACGTGGCACAGCCCAAAACCCGCGAGCCAGAAGAGAACGACCACATCGATCGAGAGGCCCGCGACGCCACCCAGGAGCGTCGAGAGCGCGCCCCAGATGAGCGCGGCGCCGACGGAGGTGTGCATCCGGCGATTCATCTGCGTGTTTAGGAGCGACGAACGAAGGATGTAGAGCGTGAACGCGTACGACACGATCGTCAGCGCGAACGCTGCGGAGAGCAACTCCGCGCTGAGCGCGAAGCGAAGACTGTCCAGCGTCGCGAAGAGCAAGCCGACCACTGCGTAGAAGGAGAGAGCAAGCCCGACGCGCGAGTTCGACGAGACGCGTGGGTCGACTTCATGCCCCAGCCAGTCGAGCTTGGCTTTGGCCGCCGCCTCGGCAGCGAGGGCGCGCTGAAGCGCTTGCACCTGGGCCTCAAGGTGAGGGCGGGGTGCGGGAAGTCGACCGAGGAGCGCGCGTGCCCCCGGGGCGTTCTTCAATTTGACCTCGAACGCGATCATGCCCTCAAGGCAGCTCTGCAAGCCGACGCGGGCTTGCTGATTCTCGGGCCACACGCGCAGCGCCTGTCGGAAGGCAAAGTCGGTGGCGGCAAAGAGGCCGCGCGCTTCATCTCCTCGCTCTGGGTCGGCCAGGAGGCCCGTGAGCGCCTCCAGGTTTCTCTCCCCCTCCCGGGAAAGATCAAGCGAGCCGCGGTGCTCCACGAAAGCGCCTAGCGCGAGTCGAAAGGCGAGCGCGCTCTGGAAGCGCGCGTCGGGCTCGTGCTCCATGGCCCGAGCACAGAGCGCAGCAAGCTCCGGTGGGACACTTGCATCATAGCGATATGGTTGCCCCTCAAGGACGGAGAGCAAGACCTCCTGGAGCGAATTGCCTGGATGCGGAGGCAGGCCCGTGATCAGCTCGTGAAGCAATCCCCCCAGGAGGTACACATCCGTGCGGGTGCTGACCGCGCCCGTGAGACTTTCGGGCGCCATATAGGCCGGCGTTCCAGCCGGAGACTCGTCGCATGCTTCCTGAAGGTGAATCGCGAGGCCCCAATCGAGGAGATAGACCTCGCCAAGATCGCCAACCATGACGTTCTCGGGCTTCAGGTCGCGATGAATCACCCCTCGACGATGAGCGAACTCCACGGCATTCGAGATCTGCATCAGAATCTCCAGATGCCGTCCAAGTGGATCTCCGACGTGGCCCTCCCAGGCCGGGTGCTCTGGGTCGTGAATCAACGTAGACCAAGGCACGCCCTGAACGCGCTTCATGACGAGCATGGGGCCCTCGGACGTGAGGCCGAGTGCGTAGGCAGGAACGATGTTCGGGTGGTCGAGCGCCCCCGTGGTGCGCGCTTCGCGAACCAGCGCCCCCGCAGCGGCATCGCCTAAATGGTCTCGTCGTACGCGCTTCACGGCGACGTCACGGCCAAAAACACTCTGGGTGGCGAGGTCGACCCGCCCAAGGCCTCCCTCGCCTAGGCGCCCACGAATCTCGATGTCCGCCGGTCCTTCCACCTCGCCGGCGATCCGGAGAAGCGGCAGGAAGTCATCCGTAGAAGCGGAGGTGTCGCGGTTGGGGGAGGGCCCGACAATTGTCTCGCGGGGGGAAACAGTATCGCCGAGCGCAGTGATGCGCTCGATCGTGCGCAGCATGGAATCAGAGACGGACACAGCGCATCATGCCATGGGCGCGAGAACGGCGTATCGCCCATCCGATCGGCGTATAGCCCATCCGATCGCCCCTTCGGTCGTGCTCCCCGCCCCTACGGGCGAACCCGTCGGCGTCGCGCCACGCCACGCAGACGCAGCTGCTGCCGCAGACGCCGCCGCCCGATGACGAAAGTGACGAACCCCGTCCCCTCGTCCCCTACCCCTACCCCTACAACGGGTCGTCCCCGTCGCCCTCACCCGCCCCCGCGGACACCGTGCGTCCGCCGTCGACGATGATCTCCTGCCCGGTGACGAACGGCGCGCTCGCGAGATACACGACGGCGTCGGCGATGTCTTCGGCGGTGCCGATGCGCGCGAGGGGCGCTCTCGCGGCGAGGCGCTCGAGGAGCTCGGCGTCCATGTCGGGCGGCGGCAGGACGGTGCCCGGCGCGACGGCGTTGACGCGAATCTCGGGGGCGAGCTCGATGGAGAGGGCGCGCATGAGCTTTTGTACGGCGCCTTTCGAGACGACGTACGGGAGGTAGTGGCGGTATGGGACGGTCGCGCTCGTGCAGGTGACGAAGACGACGGAGCCGCGCGACTCGCGGAGGGCGTCGCGGGCTCGCATGGCGACCGCGAACGGGGAGGCGAGGTTGAGCGTCAGCGTGCGGTCCCAGGCGGCGTCGTCGATCGCTTCGAGCTCGATGCGCTCGAAGTTGGCGGCGCTCGCGACGAGGAGGTCGAGGCCGTCGAAGCGCTCGATCACGGCGTCGACGAGCGCGCGCGCGGCGTCACGATCGGCGAGGTCGGCGGTGAACGCCTCGGCGGTGCCGCCGGCCGCGACGATCGCCGCGCACACGGCGTCGGCGCCCGTCTTGGACCCGCGGTAGTGGACCGCGACGCGCATCCCGCGCGCGCCGAGCGCCGTCGCGATCGCGGCGCCGACGCGCGTGCCTGCCCCGGTCACCAGCGCGCGCTTGCCTCGGAGTTCGAGCATCGTGATGAGTACCTGCCGCGACGACCTGCCGCGCATGAGGGCCGTCGAGACAGTTGACGGCGCGCCACATTCCGTTACGTTAGCCCGAGTCAGCCACTGGTCGGTCGAGCCCGCTGACGTTATGGTCTGCGGGCGGGCGGCGCCAGTCTCATGGTCCCAGGCGACGCAAGGAGTCACGACGATGATCTCGCTCACGACGAAGGCTGCAGAAAAGGTCCGTGAGATTCGCGACGCGGACCGGACCGTAGCCGGTATGAACGGGGTCTCCCGGTCGTGATCTGAACGCTTCTGTCGCCGCCGAGCACACTTTCGATGGTCTCGGAGCCGCGGTCGCGGTTCAAGCGAGGTCGTCGCGGGGCTCGAGCGAGCCGTCGTCGCCGCTCGGGCGGGGTCGCGCGCGTGCTTCGCCCTGCTCCGGGCGCAGCGGTGCCGTGGCACGCGCTCCTCGCACCGCGGCGGTCAGGCGTCGAAGTCGAAGCCTTGCTGCGGTGGCCCTCTGGCGGGGCGGATGGGCTCGAACTGATGGGGCAGGCCCTTGGCGCGGAGCAGGCGTGCGAGGCCCTTCCTGTCGAAGATGGTCGCCACGTACTTCATGCGGTGCCCGCAGGGGCACGCGAGCACATCAACGTTCAGCCCATGCTTCATGAGCTCGCAGAAGGTTGCGTTGCGGGGGCGGTGTCGTTCGTCGTCGTCGCGCTCGGGCACCACGCGCGGGCGGCGCGCGGAGTGCGCTGCGAGCACCCCTCGGTAGAGCACCTGGTTGGTGCGCGGTCTGGGCACGAGGGAGGCGAGCCTCTCGAGGAAGGTGTCGGCGCGCATGGAGATCCACCTCGTGCCGTCCTTCCAAGGGCTCTTGAGCTCCAGGGCCACTTGGTCGGCGGGCAACAGGCGCAGTCGTCGATCCGCCAGAGGGGGGCGAAGGAGATAGCGGCAGAGGTCCTCGAGGCGCTCGCGGTCCTCGGCGCGCACCACGGTCGTGGCCTCGAGGTCGAAGCCGTCTACACGGGCCTTCAGCTTCCAATCGGGCTCGCCGTCGTGGTCGGAATCGGTGCCTTGGGGAGCGTGCTTGTCTGCGCCGCGGCGTGCGGCCGAGCGCGAGAGGGCCAGGCACAGCGCCCGCTCGTCGGCGTGGTCGTGGTCCAGAGCGCGTCGCTCGAGGAGCTTGTGCACGCGCTCGGCGATGGTCGTGCAGAGCGTCTCGAGCCCGTCGCGTGTCGGCGCTTCGATGGGTGTGAAGGCACCGAGCGCGTCGTACACACCGTCCACGTAGAGCGAATGGAAGTGAACGTTCAGCGCGAGGTCGCTCCCGAACCGCTGCACGGCGGTGATGCTGCCCGT
>JBBAQZ010000113.1:0-4719 GCA_040400045.1 Myxococcaceae bacterium | reverse complement strand
AGGGAACGGCGAAGGCAATCACCGCGACGCCGACCGACGTCCACAGCAGGAGCTTCCCAGGCCGGCTCGTCAACACCGGCCGCTGCGTGCGCACGACGAGCGCGACCACCACCTCGGTCAGGAGCGACTCGATGAACCAGCCCGTCCGGAACACGTCGGGCGTCGCACGGAAGACGAGCAGCAGCACCGCGAACGTCACCAGGTCGAAGGCAGAGCTGACGAGCCCGAAGCGCACCATGAAGCGTCGAAGGAACGGCTGGTCCCACCGGTGCGGCACGTTGAGCCACTCCTCGTCGACGTCGTCGGTCGCGAGCCCGAACGCTGGAATGTCGGACAAGAAGTTGTTGAGCAGAATCTGCCCCGCCAGCAGCGGGAAGAACGGCAGCACGAGCGAGGCGATGGCCATGCTCAGCATGTTCCCCAGGTTCGCGCTGGTGGTGGTGAGGATGTACTTGAGGGTGTTCGCGAAGGTGCGCCGGCCCGAGAGGATTCCCTTCTGCAGCACCTCGAGGTCTCGCTTGAGCAGCACCAGGTCAGCGGCCTCGCGCGCGACGTCGACCGCCGTATCGACCGAGATGCCGACATCGGCCGCGTGCAGGGCCGGCGCGTCGTTGATGCCATCACCGAGGTAGCCGACGACGTGGCCGCGCTTCTTGAGCGCGAGGAGCACCCTTTCCTTCTGGCGCGGGTCGACCTCGGCGAAGACGTCGGTCTCGTCGGCGAGCGGGCCGAGGGCATCGGGGGTCGTCGCGTCGAGGGTCGCGCCCTTGATGACGCGCAGGTCGTCGCCGCCGAGTCCCACCTGCCGGGCGACGTGCGCCGCGACGAAGCGGTTGTCGCCGGTGATCATCTTCGTGGTGACGCCGAGCCGCTCGAGTGACTTCAGCGTCGCCGCGATTCCGGGCTTCGGTGGGTCAGCGAACAGCAGGAAGCCCTCGAGCCTCAGTCCACGCTCGTCGTCTCGACTCCACCGCGTCTGCCGTTCGCACTTCCGGCTGGCGATGGCGAGCACCCGAAAACCCTCGTTGCCCTTCGTCTCGAGGTACTTCTCGAACCTGGCCCGGCGGGCGTCGTCGATGCCGTCGCACACCTCGAGCATCGAAACGAACGCGCCCTTGGTGATGAGCCGCGCCCGCGCACCATCCTCGACGACGATGGACAGGCGTTTGCGCGCGAAGTCGTACGGCACCTCGTCCAGCTTGGGCGGCACGGGCGTGTCTGCACCGGCGGCCACGATGGCCTCGTCGAGCGGGTTCGAGACCCCGGTCTGAAGCGACGCGTTGATGAACGCCGAGGCGAGGACCGAGGTCGAGGGCTGACCGTCGACGTCGACGGCGCCAGCGAGCTTCACCTCGCCCTCCGTGAGCGTCCCCGTCTTGTCGGTACACAGCACGTCCATGCTGCCAAAGTTCTCGATGGCGTTGAGGCGCCGGACGACGACGCCGTCCTTCACCATCGCGGCGGCGCTGCGCGCGAGGTTGACCGAGAGAATGGCCGGCAGGAGCTCTGGCGTCAGGCCAACGGCCAACGCGATGGCGAACAGCAGCGACTCGATGGGGGGCCGGTGCAACAGCAGGTTGAGCGACAGTACCAGCAGCGTCATCACCAGCATCACGCGGGTGAGCAGGCCACCGAAGCGGCGCAGGCCCACGTCGAACTCCGTCTCTGGAGCACGTTCCCTGAGGGCGCCTGAGATGTGGCCGAGCTCGGTGTGCGCGCCGGTCACCATGACGACGGCAGTGCCGATGCCGCTGCGCACGTTGGTGCCGAGGAAGACGACGTTGTCACGGCTCGCCAGCGGCGCCTCGGCGACGGTCGAATGGGTCGTCTTCTCACGGGGGTAGGTCTCGCCCGTGAGCACCGCTTCACTCACGAAGAAGTCCCTCGCCTCGAGCATCAGGCAGTCGGCAGGCACCAGGCTGCCAGCGTTCAGCAGCACGACGTCGCCCGTCACCAGCGAGGTCGACGGCACCAGCCGCTCGACGCCACCGCGACGAACGCGGCTCTGCGCCACCATGCGAGCCTTCAACTGCTCCACCGCGCGATCTGCGCTGAACTCACGCCAGAACCCGATGACGCTCGAGACGATGACGATGGCCATCACCACGATGGAGTCCGTCCACTCCTTCGCCACCGACGAGACGACCGCGGCGAAGAGGAGGATGAGGACGAGCGGGTTGCCGAGCTGTGCCCAGATGAGGCGCAAGACGACGAAGCGACGGGTGCCTCCGAGCACGTTGGGGCCACTGCGCGCGAGCCGTTGCGCCGCTTCTTCCTCCGAGAGCCCGGCCAGTGAGGAGCCGAGTACCACCAGCGCCTCTGCCGACGTGCGGGTCCAGAGGGGTGGAGCGGAAGGCGTCACTCGAAGCGCAGCGCAGCGAGGGGATTGAGCCGCGCGGCCTTTCTCGCGGGGAAGACCCCGAAGACGATGCCGACGAGGAGCGACACGCCGAACGCCACGGGCACGGCGCCAGCGGGGACGATGAAGGGCACGTGAATGAGGCGCGCGAGGCCGAACGCGGCGGCGATGCCGATGGCGATTCCAGCCAGACCTCCGAGCGCCGAGAGCACCACGGCTTCGACGAGGAACTGGCTCAAGATGTCTCCGCTGCGTGCGCCGACGGCGAGGCGAATGCCGATCTCCCGCGTCCGCTCGGTCACCGACACCAGCATGATGTTCATGATGCCGATGCCGCCGACGAGCAGCGAGATGCCGGCCACGCCCAGCAGGAAGGTGGTGAGAATGCCGGTCACCTGGTCGAGCACCGCTTGCACCTCGCGTGGGTCTCTCACCGCGAAGTCGTCTTCATCGCCCGTCAGAATGCGTCGGCGTTGCCGCAACACCGAGGTCATTTGCGCCCGGGCGTCGTCGATGCGGTCCTGACTGCGCGCCGCCGCCATGATCAACCCGATGCGGTCGGTGCCCGCGATGCGGCGCGTCCAGGTGCTGAAGGGCATGTAGATGACGTCGTCCTGGTCCATGCCGAAGGCCGACGCGCCCTTCGTCTCGAGCACCCCCACCACCCGGCAGGTGACGTCGTGAATACGCATCTCGCCACCGAGCGCGACCTGCCCGGGGAAGAGCGCCGTCTCGACGGTGTGCCCGATGACGCAGACCTGCGCGGCCTGGCGCTCGTCGTCCGCGGTGAGCGCGCGGCCTTTGACGACGCTCCAGCCGCGAATGTCGAGGTAGTCAGGCCAGACGCCGGTGACGACGGTGCTCCGGTTGAGTCCGCCGACGACGGTGCGCAGGGGGCGCTGTGACGCGGGCGACACCATGGACACGTCGCGCGCCGAACGGCGAATCGCCTCGAGGTCGTTGACGCTGAACAGCGCCGCCCCGCCCGTGCCGCCGCCCATGCGCTGGGTCGGAGAGCCCGGCACCACCATGAGCATGTTGCTCCCCATGCCGGAGATGGTGGCGCCGATGTACGCGGTCGCGCCCTGCCCGAGTGACTCCATCATCAGCACCGCCGCGACGCCGATGACGACGCCCAACATGGTGAGCGCCGACCGCATGCGGTTGCGAAGGAGCGCCGACAACGCCAACGAGGTGGTTGCCCTGACGTTCATGCGCGCACCTGCGTGTCGGAGGCGATGAGCCCGTCACGAAAGACGATGCGTCGCTTCGCCCAGCTCGCGCTCTTCGGGTCGTGCGTCACCATGATGACGGTGATGCCGCGGGCCTGATTGAGGCTCGCGATGAGCTGCATGATCTCGTCGCTCGTCGTGGAGTCGAGGTTCCCGGTGGGCTCGTCGGCAAGGATGACCTCGGGGTCGTTGATCAACGCACGGGCGATCGCGACGCGCTGTTGCTGCCCACCGGAGAGTTGATTCGGCCGCGCGTCTTCGCGACCGGCGAGTCCCACGGCTGCGAGCGCCGCGTACGCACGGGCTTCGCGCTCGAGCGCACCAACGCCCGCGTAGATGAGCGGCAGCGCGACGTTGTCGAGGGCGCTGGTGCGCGCGAGCAGGTTGTAGCTCTGGAAGATGAAGCCGAACTTCGCGTTGCGCAGCGCCGCGAGCACGTCGTCCGAGAGCGACTGCACCGGGTGCCCCTCGATGAGGTACTCGCCAGCGGTGGGCAGATCGAGGCAGCCCAGGATGCTCACGGCCGTGGACTTGCCCGAGCCCGACGCGCCGGTGATGGCGACGAACTCCGAGGTCTCGATGGACAGGTCGACCCCATCGAGGGCCCGCACGGTCGCGTCGCCTTCGCCGTAGTGACGACGCACCTGATTGAAGCGGAGCAGCGGGGCCTTACTTTGGCTTGGCGAGTCCATAGGCCTTCTTCCCCTCGGGCGTGAGGTCGACCAGCACCTGCGCGCCGCGCGGCACGTCGGCGACGCCGATCGCCGTCAGCTCTCCATCGGTCAGGCCGGCGTGCACCGGCAGCCGCTTCACCCCATCACCCTCGAGGACCCACACGCCGGGTTCGGTCGCCGGGACCGACTCGGGCGGGGTGAAGTGGAGCGCGGCGTTGGGCACGCGGTCGGCGTCGTCGAGCTTTCCGGTGCGCACGCGGGCGCTCGCGGTCATGCCGGGCTTGAGCGTGAGGTCGACGTTGTCGACGGCGATGACGGCGCCGTAGGTCACGACATCCTGGACGACTCGCGCAGAGTTGCGCACCGAGGTGACGACGCCTTCGAAGGTGCGGCCCTGGTACGCGTTGACGGTGAAGGCGGCCGGTTGCCCCTCGTGCACCTCACCGATATCGGC
>JBBAQZ010000112.1:0-4888 GCA_040400045.1 Myxococcaceae bacterium | reverse complement strand
AGTACCTTACGCCGGCGTTCCCGCCCGACACCTCGGGCAGCTCGTCGCGGTGGACCTCTCCCAGCACGACCTACTACACGGGCGCGTACGCGGACAGCGCGCATGAGTTCGTCGCGGCCTGTCACCGCGCTCCAGGCGAGCTCGGCGTGGTGATCAACGGGCTGCAACCGCTGATCGCCGGGAGCACGAGTGACTACGACGTCGGCTCCCTCGAAGCAGCGACCGCGCGCGCGGAGGATGACTTGTTCCCGCTGAGCGTGGCGGGCTGGTACAAGTACCGCGACCTCGTCCTGCGGCTCACGCGCACCGCGAGGGCCTCGCGATGAGCGGGTGGGCGCTACGCATCGACGGACTGCCCTACCTGCTCGCGACGAAGGGCGTGACCTCCATCACCACGTGGAGCGACGGCGACGACCCCGGTCAGACGATCGCGGAAGACACCCTCGAGCCCGTCGAGGGCGAGCTCTCGGAGCGACTGCGTCCGCTAGAGGGGCAGGTCGACGTCAGCGCGTTGAGCTTCGTCGTGCACGACCTACCGTTGGGCACGGATCAATACGGGTTGTCCAGCCTCTTCACGCGGCGAATCAACGACCTCTCGTCGACGTACTTGACCGCATCGGCGACCGCTGCGGCGACGACGTTCACGGTCGCGTCGAGCGCGATCTTCACCTCGCTCCCGCGCAAGGCGTGGATCAACGCCGAGGTCGTGACCGTCACCGCTGCGCCGACCGCGACGAGCATCACCGTCACGCGCGCGCAGTACGGCACGCGCGCCAAGGCGATCACCGCGTCCGCTGCGACCGCTGTGCTCCCCGAGATCTACCTCACCTGCCCGTGGATCACGCGTCGACGCGCGGTGCTCTATCGGGTGCGCGGGACCACTGCGACGGTGCGGTGGATCGGGTACTGCGACCACGCCCCGAGGCTCAACGAAGACGGCGCGTCGTGGACGATCTCCGCGACGTGGGCGGGGCAGCGCGAGATGGATGTGCGCCTCGTGAGCGAGGAGGGCGGCGCGCGGACCTTCGGGTACGACGAGCGCGCGTTGCTCATGACGATCACGCGCGACGGTGATGCGTCACTGGTCGCGACGGGACAGCGCGGCGGGACGACGGGGCACATCTTTTCGACTCTGGACGAGTGCGCGAGAGCGGTGTCCGCGAGGCTTCGCGCGCGGCTTGCGGCGACCGCTGGAGTGACGCACGCGACCGCGAACATCTCGTTCGTCGGCTCGCGTCTCTCGCTCACGGTGACGGCGCAAGGGCTCGGCCCGTTCCGGCTTACGATGTCGATCGGCGACACCGATGTTGAGGGCACGAGCGCGGACACGGGCTCGCATCAACGGTGTCAGGTCTACCTCGACTCGCCAGACCTCGGAGGGCTCGCGCTGCTCGGGTACACGACCGACGACAGCACGAGCACGCTCTCGCTCAACCGCTACACGGTGATTGCGACCGCCGCGGACTTCCCGACCGATGCCGCATCGTGGTCAACGTACGTCGCGGCGTACGCAGTCCCGGTGCAGGTGACGCCGATCCTCACTGCCGAGTACGACGAGCAGACGAGGCTCGTCCTCGACCCACGGTATCAAGCGACACCGCCGACGATCACCGTCAACGACACGACGGTCAACCCGCCGTCGACCACCTTCAAGGGATCGGTCTACCTGCGTCCCAACGACGCAGCGGCGCGCTACGTCCCCGGATGGGGCACACAGATTCCCTCGCGTCGAATGCGCGGCATCTTCCTCTTCCGTCGCGAGTATTTCGTGGACTCGGAGCATTGGCTCTACGCGCTGCGATGGGTGCTCGGGAGCACGATCACGAGCCCCGAGAGCGACTCGAGGAATTGGGACTGGTCGAACCAAGCGCGCATCGCTGGCTACACCGGCGGCGGTGCTGCGACGGCGGTGCGCTGGCGCGTGGATTCCTCGAGGACGTTCGGGGACTTCGTGGCCGACGAGTGCCTGCTGCGCGGGGCCACGCTCTCGGTGCGTGAGGGCAAGATCGTGGTCGATGCGCTGCGCCCTCCGACCGCTGCGGAGGCCGTCGTCGCGACCATTACGCCAGCAGAAATAGAGGCTGGACGACTTCCGCAGTGGGAGGATTGGGAGGACGGTCTACGCACCTCGGTCACGATCGTCTCACCGCTGCGCGAGATCACCGTCGTGGACAAGGTCGCGCAGATGCGACACGGCGACACCGCCTCGCTTCGGCTGCGCGCGGAGGGACTGCGCGAGGACACGCGCGCGCTCACCGACCCGGTGGCGTACGCGCGCGACATCGCGATGCGGCCCCTGCGGCTGTTCAGCGACCCGACCTACCTCGTGAGGCTCCCTGTCACGAACGCACTGGTCGACACGCTGCACCTCGGCGACGTCATCGAGATCACGCAAGCGGTGCTCCCGGACATGATGGGCGGTCGCGGGATGAGCGCGGTTCGCGGTCAGATCATCGGGCTCACGGAGGGGCTGCGTGACGGTTCGCTGCTCGTCGAGGCGCTCGTGTGGCCGGTGGAGTACGGCTACGCCCCGTGCGTGCGCGTGGCGTCGATCTCGGGCGCTACGCTGACGATCTCGACCAACTACGCGGGCAGCGCCGGGGACTACTCGGGCTCAACGATCGCGGGCTACGACGGCACCGCGAGCGATGGCGGTGTGTCGCGATTCCAAGCGGGAGACAAGGTGCAGCTAATCAAGCGCGACACGGCTGCGTACGTGGTCGAGGCGCACACGATATCGTCGGTCAACCCGAGCGGGCCGACGATCACGCTGACCTCCGCGCCCACGGCGGCGTGGTCGACGTACCCGATCGTGGACTTGCGCTTCGATGACTACGTCACGGATACGAGCACGCAGCGTGCAGCGTACGCGTACGTGTGCTCCACTTCGGCCCCGCAAGTGATCGACGGGACCACCGATCGCGGGAGGCATTGGGCAACATGACGGCACAAGGCATCCTCGGCGAAGTGCTGCCCGAAGGGCGACGGCTCTGCACGCCCTCGACGGACGTCTGGCTCGACGGCGACAGCGTCGACGCCGGGACCGCGATGATCCTCGACTCGAACCTTTCGCAGCAGTCTCGCGAGTCGTTGCATCACCTCGGGTGCGCGCTCGGGCCGGGACTGCTCGTGTCGCAGACGCAGACGTCCGAGTGGCAGTACCTGCTCGATCAGGCGAGCCCGACGAACGCAGCGTCGTTCATCGAGCAGGTAGGATGGACGCAAGCGCGCTCGATGTGCTTCGGGCCGTTCGACATCGTGTACGACCGACGCACGACGGACGGGCAGACACCTCGACGCGTACAGGTCGTGGTGGACTGCGACCCGAGCACGACCTCGAGCCTCCTGCTGATCGCAGCGGTGACGCAGGGTCCTGCGATCCCGACGCCGACGACGGTGCTCGGCTTCTCTCGCCTCGTCGTGCCTTCTGCCGCGCGAGGACGGCAGACGCTTATCGTCGAGAGCGTGTCCGCGCTCCCCACGGTGCGACGCGCGCAGCAGAACCCGAGCGAGCCGACAAGCTACGTCGACGCGTACGTGTGGCTCGCCTGGAGAGCCACGGGCGAGAGCGACTACATCTACGCGATCGACTGCTGGGAGGTCCGCTGATGCCTACGCCCGCACCGCTCCTGCCCCAAGAGTCCTCGCTCGATCGTCTGCTCGTGCGCCGACCGGTGTCCTCGCGACACGGCGCGCGGTGGGTCTCGCAGATCGCGCACCTACTCGGACGCCAGACGCACCGCGTGTGCTCCTGCGCGCTGCAGGTGCTCTCGACGCGCACGGCCAACGCGCGGCCCGCCAAGGTGGCCTACTGCCGATCGCCCTCGGCGAAGCTCGCGATCGTCGCAATCGAGCTGCGCTACGACCTGATCATCACCTCGCCGACGATCTTCGCGGCGGGCTACCTCGTCACGGTCAACGTCACCGCGCCGACCGGTGCGGTATGGCTCGATCGCGGGCCGCCAGAGGCCCTTCTAGACGGCTCCGTGTCGATCGGGCTGCCCTCGCCCCTGCTCTCGGGTCGACGCTGGCTAACGGGCCTCCTAGACGTCTCCGCGTGCAGCACGACGACGGTCTCGGACATGACCGTCGAGATCACCGGCGTGGGCGGCAACACGCACGAGGGGATCGGCACCATCACGCTCGTCGAAGTACCGCGCGGTGCGCTCGCACCCGAGAGCGGTGAGACAGGTCTCCAGTTGCAGTGGTGCGACCCGCGCAACTGGCTCGAGGAAGGTCCCGCCGTCACCGGCCCGCGAGGCATGAACGCGCTGCTCGACATCGAGCGCCTCGCGAGCGAGGAGCTGCGGTGGTGGTGGCAGTTGATCGGGTACGAGGAGGCCACGCCGGGGACCGATACGTGGGCGCGCGCGTCGACCGCGATGGGTGCGCTCGACTGGCGGCAGGGTCTCGGGACGCTCGCCTCGCCGGTGTGGCAGGTGCGCGCGCGGTCGCTGTACGGCACCGCTGCGGGCATGGCCGTTGAGATCCGCGTGCGGTACCACGCGACGGGCGGCGGGACGGTGCGCGTGATTGCTACGCCGGTCGGCGGAGGCGCGACGAACCACGATGTGATCTGCCCCGCTGGCGCGGGTTGGCAGGTGGCGACGCTCTCGACGACGATCCCCGCAACGGGGACTGGACAACGCGTTGAGCTCGAGATCGTCGCGAAGGCGACGAGCGGCACGCTGTATCTCTCGCAGGTCTGCATCCGGCAGACGGAGGCGTGCGTGATCCCCGAGGAGGCCGGTCTGCTTGCGGAGGACGGCGCGGGCCTGCTCGCGGAGGACGGCTCGCCACTAGATGAGGAGTGAGACATGATCGGACGATCGAGAGCACGCGCGAGACGCGCCAACCCCAAGCCCCCGAGCGGTCCCGCGATCCCGGC
>JBBAQZ010000111.1:0-4980 GCA_040400045.1 Myxococcaceae bacterium | reverse complement strand
GGCGGCGCCCACCACAGGGGCAGCGCAAGACATCGACGCCGAAGGTGTGCTGAGCTTGAAGGGCAGACTGAACGTCCACTGCCGGTGCCGCACCCAGGGCAACAGGGCCGCCAGTCGCACTCCCGTCTCCACCGCGCGACGGTTGGTACACGACGGGCAGCGAAGGGGGTGACGTTTCTGCAACGCGAGCCGAGCGGGCAGTTCGCCGAGGCGCGTCATCGACCCAGGCTGGCGGTGTGTTGGTGAAAGGTCGGTGCACGCACGCGTCTATCTGGGTAAAGCTGCGGCATCATGACCGCACCGATTTCTCGCGTGACGACGGGGTCTGGGACGGGTTCGGCGAGCCTGGCCGCGCGAAGCTGGGCCGAGGGCCTCGACTTCTCGAGCGCGGCGAGCCTCGACCGCATCGAGGTGGGCCGCGCGCAGGCCCCAACGACGGGCCCGCAGTCGCTCCAGCGCGCCCATGCCATGTACCAGAGTTGGAGTGAGGCCCAGCGCGGCACCGTGCGCCTCCTGCAGACGCAGGCTCAGGGGCAGACGCTCTACGCGCTGCATACCACGACGAACGGCTCCGAGGGCCTCCTCGAGGTGCATTCGCAGCGCGGCACGCTCCTCGCCTCGGGGACGACGGGCCGCGACGCGAATGGGCGGGCGACGGTCCAGTGGGACGTGACGCCGGGCCGGGTTCGGGAGCGCGTTGCCCCTCCGAACACGACGCCGAGCGTGGCCGCGTTCAGCGCAGCCATCGCGCAGGCGAGCGCGGCGGGCTCAGCTTCCGGCACGACGGTCTCGCGCCAGGAAATCCTCGACGCCACGAAGCTCCTCGTCGGCCCCGAGCTGACGACGTCGTCGGTCGACGAGTGGGAAAGGTCCAGCCTGCTGAAGGTGCTGGCCGAGGCGAAGCTCACGCCCGCAGCGCGTACGTACGCGGAGCAGCTCGTCGGCGTCGCCACGCCGGCGGCCGACACCACGTTGTCGTCGCTCACCACCGGCCCCCTGGGGCAGGGCAGCGCCTTCTTGCGCTCGGTGCGAACGGCGTCGGCGTCGGTGAGCGCTGCCGGGGCGCCGCCTCGACTCAACACGATGACCGAACTCTCTCGCCTCGGGTTTGGTGGCGAGCTGCCATCGCAGGTGGTGCCGGTCACGCGGGCTGACGCCCTGGCGCTGCTTCGCGCCGCTGGCGCGAACGCCACGGAGGCCAGGACGGCCATCGACTCCCTCTCGGACGCGAAGGGCCAGCTCTTCATGGGCCGCTCCTTCGAAGAGGGGCCTGGCGTCGTCCCGACGGCCAGGGGGCAGGTGTTGTTCGGCGTCCCTTCGTCGGGCCGCGAGCTGAGAGCGCTCAACCTGCCGGTGGCGTCAGCGCCCGTTCCACCCGTCGTCACCGCCGTCACTGGCCCCAACGAGCGTCGGGCGAAGATTGCCCTCGAAGCGCTCGCGCAGGTCGTCATCGCGTCCCAACACCCGTGGTCGCCTGCGATGGTCGAGGCCCTCGTTCGTGGCATCGCCGAACCACGAGGAGCCGATGTCGCCGCGTTCGAGGGCGTCCTGGGGGTGGAGCAGAGCCTCGCCGCGGCCAGGACCATGGTCGCGCTCCCAGCGCCACGCCGTGACGCGCTTCTGGCCCTCACCCGACAGGCTGGCGCCGCGGCGCCCGAACTCGAGCGCGCGCTGCTCTACAAGGCCGTTGCCGCGCGCGCCGGCGAGCTCACCTCGGCAGACGACACGGTGGCAGCGAGTGCCCTGGCCGTCCTCACCCGGTTCGCAGAGGCCATTCGGGGCCAGTCCCGCGAAACGCTCATCGACCGGACCTCGGTCATCGACCTCGACGGGGACGACGTGGCCGAGGGGCTCATGCAGCGCTTCGCGATGTCGTGCGTGCCGACCTCTTTCCAGATCGTGCAGGCCGAGGCCGACCCGGTCGCTTCGTGGGCGATGCACGAGGAGCCCGTCGCGTCCTTCACCAACCCCACCGGCGCCGTCGGTGAGGAGCAGAAGCGGTGGCTCGAGGCCGGAGGAGGCAGGGCCGTGGCGCGACCGACGATGGACGGCTGGGGCATGTGGCCGGAGCGGACGATTGATCAGGTGCTCGCCGGCACCACCGGGCACCGGTTCGTTCGGACGAACGTCTCTGACGCCCCAGGTCGCGCCGCCGCCCTCGACACGCTCGCCGGGGTCCTCGAGCGGGGCGATGACGTACCCTTCGTCGCAGGCCCCAGCACCAACCACTGCATGGTGTTCACAGACGTCCGAGACACGGGTGGCACCCGCCAATTCCTCATCCAGGACCCGTGGGAGGGGAAGAGTTACTGGCTGTCGAAGGAGCAGTTGGTGAACGGGAACTTCGCCATCGGAGCGCTTCTGACGGCGTCGTCACTGTGGATTCTGTACCTCCCGGCCGACTGAGAAAGGGAGCGGGGTGCTTGTCTTTGATGTCGTGGAACTTCAAATAGGCGTGGGCGTTACGGACCACCACCCCACCGCTGCCGCCACCACCACACATCGGAGCATGCGGCTCAGTCTCCGACCCCCAGCGCCTCATTCATGCCGACGACCTCACTTCGGCAGCAGCGAGGCATCACAGGCGCCCCAGAGTCTCGAGGCTTCCCATCGCGGCTGAGGGCACCAGCACCACCACCTCTTTGGCGTTGCTGTAGATGATGGGGCTCATCGGCTTGTAGTTGTGCGTCACGCGCCCGCCGTCACGCACGATGCCCATGTCGTTGCCCTTCGCGGTGCTGTTGGCGGCCCAGCCGTGGCGGGTCTGGAAGAGAATGGCGCCGGTCGGAATCTCGCCGCGCTTGGCCATCGATTCGTACGCGTCGGCGTTCAGCACGTGCGCCTGCACCTTGCCGGAGGGGCTGTTGATGGTGCGCTGCTGCGAGCCGGGCAGCGGCAGCGAGCTCCACTTGCCCTTCTGAATGAGCTAGTTGTTCGGGTCGCCCATGGTGCCACCGGCGAAGCTGGGCACGCCGAGCCGGTCCATGTTGCGGAGCGTCGTCGCCACGCAGGTGCCGGTCTCGCCATTGCTCAGCCGGCTCGACCCGAGCTTCTGCAGCCACGGGTGCTGGGTGTTGACGCCGGTCGACCGGGGAGAGAGGTCGACTGGCTTCACCTTCACCGGGTCGAAGCCGGTGGGCTGCGTGGGAATCGTCGGGGTCCTCGGCGTCGTCGGGACGCTCGCTCGGCCGGTGAAGACGTCGTTCAAGACGCCTTCCTCCTCTGTCTGGGCCGCCTCGGTCAGTTGAGGAACCCGGCTCAGTTCCACCCGTGGTTGTTGAGCATCGTGGTGAGCCTCTCGAGCAAGCGGCTGCGCCGGGAGCGTCTGCTGAAGTGGGTGGGCCTCGACGCGGTGGCCGACGCGCAGCTGGCGGTTCCAGAGCGGACCGAGCTGCAGCACGCGTGGATGTCGACATGGGCGCGGTCGGGCCGGAACTGGGCAGAGCCAGAATTCGCCACACGGCCGCACCGCCGCCTGCTCGAGCGCTTCACCACCAGGAAGCCTGCCTCACCCCAACTCTCCGTTCACTGAAGCTGTAAGAGTTCCGTGAGGCTGCAAAGAATCTCGGTGCCGCGTGAGGCGGTAAGTGCCGGAACTCAGGGCTTGATGCGGGGTCTGTCGCTCGGTTTCCCGCTTTGTTTCTCTTATCCGTGGGCTCTGCTCAAAGGCCGCACCAGCTTCCACGACATCGCGCCGAACCTCGTGAACTGGCTGGCTCACGGCGAGGCCTCGATGACGCGCGTGAAAGAGATGACGTTCGAGGCCGGCCTGTCGGAGGTCGATCGGCTCAGCCAGGCCAACGTGCTGCAGCAGCTCGCGCACGTCGCGAGCTTCGAGCCGGTACGCAAGCGCCTGCGGCAGGGCGAGGTGCGATTGCACGGGCTGTGGTTCGACATCGAGCACGCGATGGTGCACCTCTACGAAGAAGAGGCCTCACGCTTCGTCGCGCTGACCGAGGGCGAGATCCAACGTTTGCTGGTCAACCCTTAATTCACTGAACCTTCGTCCGCACGGGGGGCCCTGTGATTGGGGCGATCTCCCGTTGGACCCAATCATCGAAGTCTGCCTGCAAGCACCCTGGCGATTTCGATCGTCAATCCCAATGAGCCGAGCAAGTTCACGGAGCAATGAATCAACATGGTGAGATAAAGAGACCTGTATTTCTTTGCAACTAAAAACATCGGCCAGATGCTCAGCAATCGTGCGGGCAGGAGCCAGATGGTGAACCAGTGGTAGAGCGCGAAGAAGAAAGAGTGGGCCAGCAGATGCAGACGGCCGAACGTACGCTCTGTTCGTGAAAACAGATAACCTGTGAAATACAGTTCCTCAATCAAGGGAGCGATGATTCCAATAATCCCATTCAACGCAAAGAAAACGGCCACAAGCTGCACTGTGGAATAGCCTTGAAGAAGAGAGCCTTCCGCAATGGCGCGCGAGTACGACAATGCATCAAAATGCCAAACGGGGAGCCGATCCTTAAAGAGCCGATGGAATGGAGCCAAGACAGCATTAGAAGCCGTAAATAGAGCGAGCATTCCAACAACACAGCCCAGCACCAGTGGAATGGTTTTCCAACCGGGTAGCGGTGCGGCATATCGGGTCAGTCTTTCCAAAGCGAAGCGATTTCCAACAACACCATGCCTGAGGATGTGTCGTATGGTGTACACAGCCCACGGAACGAGTGCGGCTGTGAAACAAAGAAATGGGTCGACGCCCCAATGCCGGTTCAGGACAGGCGAAAGAATGGCGAAGGACGCAGTGATGATGAGGCCCGGAACAAGGTAGAGGAAGATTGCTCGTCGCAGGGGAACGGCCTCTGGAATGTCCGCCGCTGAAATCGAGGTCGTTTCGCCACTCATCATTCGTGCGAGACAACAAGAAATCACCGTTACGGTGATCCCGTCGCCGAGGTTGACACGCAGACCCTCGGAAATCCCCCAGCGGCGCGGGTAGAAGACGAGTCGTGAGTCGACGTGCGC
>JBBAQZ010000110.1:0-5029 GCA_040400045.1 Myxococcaceae bacterium | reverse complement strand
AGCCCGGCGCGACTTCGAGGTGAGGAAAGTCGACGACCCCCACGAGACGCTCGTCAGTCCAGGGCGCATGCGCCAACTCCGGAAGACTCGCGAGGTCGTCGAGCACCACCGCGCCAGCACAGCCGAGCCTCACGCGGCCGGCGTCGGGTCCCGCATCTCCGGCGAAGTGCAGCGTCACCTCGATGGGGAACTTGAAGTCGGGCAGGCGAATCGGTTCGAAGCCAGGCAGGCGCTCGCCGGCGAGATGGCTGGGTTTGATGACGACGAGCTTGTCAGCCGCGCCGCGCGCGATTCGGTCGATGAGCCGAAGCTCGGTGCCGTGGCGAACGAGCTGCCCTCGGAGCTCGACCGAGAGGTACGTGGCCAGCCGCCCGCCCGCCGTCGGAGCGAGCGCCGCGCGATGAAGGCGACGCACCTGCACCTCGGTCCACGTGGCGGGGCGCCCGATGACGTCGGGCATGCGGGTGATGGTGTACCGGGGTGAGTCTTCGAACAGCGTCAGCGCCCACACCTCGGACGGTCCGACACAACTGAGGATTCTCAGCTCGTGACCGACCGCCCAGAAGCCGAGCAGGCCAATGCCGTACTGCCCGAGCATCGCCTGGCGCATGCGCTCGTCGAACGACATCTGCCGCTTGCGGGAGTGCCCGATGTTGGTGGCGATGGTGGTGAGCGCGTCCTTGCGAGGGAGCTCCGGCAGCACGCCCAGCCCGTCGTCGAGCACGGACAACACCGTCTCACCCGCGTCGCGGTACCGCTCGATGGTGATGTGCGCTGCTTGCTCGTCGAGGGCGTTCTGCACGAACTCCGCGACCGCCTTGCGCGGGTCCGACTGGCTGCGGGCGAGGTGACGAATCAGCTCGAACGGGTCGTGGACGCCGATGTTCCCCACTGCCGAGCCGTCAGGCATCTGGCGGATTCTGCGTGTCACCACGCCATCATGGCCGACGAGCAGGCCTCCGCAATTGTCCAGACGGCGTCTGGATTCTTCGGCGGCCGCATTCCGCAGACGTGTCTGCGCAATCGCCCCACTCCTTCTTCTTTTCGGGCGACACGGCGTCGCGTTCGAGATCGCCGACTTCAGTGACCGACGCGTCGGGTCGAATAGCCGCTTTTGTGAGGAAGCGGCTATTCACGCCCGGTACGCCCCCAACGCGTTGATCAAGAGTCTGCCTGCAGCCCCAGCAGCCGACGTGCCGGACCATCACGCAACTCGTGCTGCGGTCGGCTCACTCGGGCGGATCGGGGTTGAGGTCGATGAGGTCCTCGTAGTCCCACGACTCGTCGTCGGCGGCTGCCTGGCCCTCTGGCTCCGCTTCCGCTCGCTCCTGGCGAAGGCGCACTGAGGCAACTCGTCCTTCGGCGTAGAGACGAACCCGCTCATCTGAGTGGGACAGGAAACGTTCGAGGGCCCCAGTCGAACAACCCATCGATGTCGCGCGTCGTCTGACGAAAGGCGAGTTCGGCCGGCCCGAGTCGCGCGCAGTCACGGCAGAGGTGGCGCGCATGGCCGCGGCCCGAGAACCTCTCGTTCGGTCGCACGCGCGCGCAGCTCCAACAGAAGTGCCCTCTGCCCTTCCGCGACATGGCTCGAGGAACTACGGCGCCGTCGTGCCTGGGGCAAGCGCGGGGCGTTCACGTGCCTCATCGTCCTTCATCTCCCCCAGCGACTCGCGAATGACCCGGTTCGTGACCTCGGCCAGGTACTCGGTCAGCGTGTCGTTGGCCTCGAGGAACTCCTTCCAGATGAGCTCCACGAGCGACCTCCTGCCGTGCACCATCCGACCGTTCGACGCCGCCGCAGTTCGCGAGCACCTCCTCGGCAAGCACGTGATGGGGGTGTACCCGCTGCTCGAGAACGACTCGTGCTGGTTCCTCGCGGCCGACTTCGACGAGGGAACCTGGCGAGACGACGTGAGCGCGTTCGTCGCAACCGCGCGGCGAGCAGGCCTCCCTCTGGCGATCGAGCGCTCTCGTTCTGGAAAGGGGGCACACGTCTGGTTCTTCTTCAGCTCTCCAGTGTCGGCCGCGTCCGCGCGCAAGATGGGTTGCCATCTGCTGACGGAGACGATGGCGAACCGCCACGAGCTGTCGATGCGCTCGTACGACCGATTGTTCCCCAGCCAGGACACGATGCCGCGTGGCGGCTTCGGGAACCTCATCGCGCTTCCTCTGCAGGCCGGGCCACGGAAGGAGGGGAACTCGATCTTCCTCGACGATGTGCTGGCGCCAATCGCAGATGCGCTCCAATGGGCTCACCTCGCAACCATCGGCAGAATGGCCCCTGACACCGTGGAAAGAATCGCTGCGGAAGCGACTCGGCAGGGAACGGTCCTCGGTGTTCGTGCCGCTGAGGTGAGCGACGAAGACGCCAGCCCGTGGACGCGGAGCCCCACTGGGCGGGCCAGGTTCCAGCCGATCGCAGAGCCGATCCCCGAACGCATCGAGGTCGTGCTGGCGCAAAAGCTCTTCGTCCCAAAGGCAGGCCTCCCATCGTCGCTCCTCAACCAGGTGAAGCGGCTGGCCGCCTTTCAGAACCCCGAGTTCTACAAGAAGCAGAGCATGCGGCTCTCGACGGCGATGACCCCGAGGGTCATCTCGTGCGCCGAGGAACTCCCGCTTCACGTCGGCATCCCGCGTGGCTGCCAATTCGAGCTCGGGCAGTTGCTGGCGAGCCACGGCGCCAGGATGGCGCTCGTCGATGAGCGAATCGCCGGCACCCCACTCGACGTTCGGTTCACCGGCGAACTCACCTCCGTCCAGCAGACGGCGGCCCGAGCGATGCTCGCGCACGACACTGGCGTCTTCGTGGCTCCACCCGGCGTCGGGAAGACCGTGCTCGGAACCCACCTCATCGCCGCCCGAGGGTGCAACACGCTGGTCCTCGTTCATCGCCGCTCGCTCCTCGACCAGTGGCTCGCCCAACTGGCGGTGTTTCTGGGTCTCGACCCAAAGGAAATCGGACAGATCGGCGCCGGCAAGCGCAAGCCCAACGGGCGGCTCGACGTCGCGATGATCCAGAGCCTGGTGCACCACGACTCGGTCGATGAACTCGTCGGCCAGTACGGCCACGTCATCGTCGATGAGTGCCACCACCTGCCCGCGGTCTCGTTCGAGCGGGTGCTGGCGCAGGTCAAGGCGCGTTACGTCGTCGGGCTGACAGCAACCCCCTCCGCCGCGACGGGCATCACCCCATCACGCAGATGCAGCTGGGCCCGGTTCGGTATGCCGTCGACGCGAAGGCGCATGCGAACAAGCGCCCGTTCGAGCATCGACTGGTGGTCCGGGAAACCGGCTTCGCGACCAAGAGCGCGGAGGCCGACGCAGGAATCCAGTCGTTGTACGCGGCGCTCGCTCGAGACGAGGCTCGCAACCAGATGATCCTCGACGACGTCATCGGCGCACTTCGTCGAGGCCGCTCGCCGATCTTGCTGACCGAACGCAAGGACCACCTCCAGTTCTTCGCGAACGCGTTGAAGCCGATCGCTCGCCACGTGATCGTCCTGCAGGGCGGCATGGGCGCGCGCGAACACCGCGAAGTTCGTGAACGACTCGCCGCGGTCCCCGACCTCGAGGAACGCGTCCTCATCGCGACGGGCCGCTACATCGGCGAGGGCTTCGACGACCCGCGACTCGACACGCTCTTTCTGGCGATGCCGGTCTCCTGGAAGGGAACCCTCGTGCAGTACACGGGCCGGCTGCACCGACTTCATCCCGGGAAGACCGAGGTGCAGCTCTACGACTACGTCGACCGGGAGGTGCCGATGCTGCTGCGCATGTTCGAGAAGCGCCTGCGGGGCTATCGAGCGATCGGCTACGCGCGCGGCGAGGCCCCGCTCGGGTTCGCCGAACCGCGCGAGGACCTGGTCATCGAGTACGACGAAGAGGCCATCTCGAAACTGGAGCCTGTTGATGAGTTCACGTGAGAAGCGCGCCAAGAAGCCAAGCATCAGCGCGATCAAGACGATGATCGAAGAAGCGACCGTCGACGCCTACGACGAAGGAGAGCAAGCGATGGGCTGGCAGTACGCCTTCGACGAACACCTCAAGTTGCCCTTCATCACGCGAGTGCTCGGCGTCGAGGTGAAGGTTGAGCGGGTCGAACTGCGCAACGACAACAGCATCGTGGCCATCTGCAAGCGGGGGCGAGAGCAACAGGCCATCCCACTCCCCGACCTGCCGCTCCCGAAGCCGCCGCCAGCGGGCTGGGAGTGGATCGCCGCCTACAAGTACTTCTGCCGAGGAGCTTGAGCATGAGCCCGGCCCGCCGAAGGCAAAAAGAGGAGCGCCGCACGAAGAAGAAGGTCGCCCGTGAGCGGGCCGAAGGAGCGCCAAGCCCAGCACCTCCGAAGCCACTACCTCCGACGGCGACGATCGACGCTCGGCCCGAGGTGACTGCGCTCTTCGCGAACCTGAAGGCGTCGAAGAAGAAGCTGAACTCGCTGCTGATGAAGTGCAGCGCCGAGTGGACCTACTTCGACCCCGTGTACCGGTTCTACCACCAGAGCTTCAAGGTCTTCGGCCTGCAGAGCGCGACGCTCGAGCTGGTCGCTGCGCTCCAGGCACTCGCGCCAGACCGGAAGCTGAACGCGCGGTTCCTGAAGATCGTGGGTGAGGGAACCGGCAAGGCCTTCGAACTCGAACACAACCGGCGGTGGGACGAAGTGACGCGGCCCATCATCGAAGCGTTCTTTCACGCGCGCTTCTTCCTCGAGTGCGCGGCGCGGTCCGCGAGAACGCTTCGGGCGCCGCCGCAACTCTTGCCGAGCGATTGGGCCGCCCTGCTCTACCTCTTCGATCTTCGGTAGCGAGCAGGAAGGCCAAGCTCGAGTCGACGCATGCCGAGCAGGAGTGATGGAGTTCGCTCCTGATGCCTTGTTATTTCAGTGTCTTGCCGACTTGCTATGCCTGCTACCGTATTTTATCTTCAGGATACGAAAGACGGTCATGACCCAGCCTGCCAACCCCCACCTCGAACCCGGTCGCGTGTACCGCACGCAGGACCTCGCTCAATGGAGCGCGAACCCGC
>JBBAQZ010000109.1:0-5383 GCA_040400045.1 Myxococcaceae bacterium | reverse complement strand
CTCACGGCGCGGGGCGGTCACCAGTTCGCAGGTCCTCTCCCCTCGCCGCCCGAACGCCCTGTTGGGCCGAGTGGCGTGGGCTCCGCTGAGGGGCGGTGCGCTCAGGGTCAGCGGGTGAAGACGTAGGCGGCGCCAGCCTCCGACACCGAGTTGTCAGTTTGGTTGCCGTTGACGCCGGAAGCGCTGCTGTCCTCAAAAGGAGCTCCGACGGCAAGCGTGCTGCCGTCCCCGCTCAAGGCCAGGCTCCTGCCGAACTGGTCGTCGGCTCCGGTGTTGGAGGCCTTGAGGTAGGCCTGCTGGGCCCAGGTCGTGGCGGTGCGGGTGAAGACGTAGACGGCTCCAGAGTTGGCTGCTGAGTCGTCAGCTTGGTTGCCGTTGACGCCGGTGGCGCTGCTGTCCTCCGCACTCGCCCCGACGGCGAGGGTGCTGCCGTTGGCACTCAGGGCCACCCTCGGGCCGAACCTGTCGTCGGCTCCGGTGTTGGAGGCCTTGAGGTAGGCCTGCTGGGCCCAGGTCGTGGCGGTGCGGGTGAAGACGTAGACGGCTCCAGAGTTGGCTGCTGAGTTGTCAGCTTGGTTGCCATTGATACCGGTGGCGCTGCTGTCTTCAGCAAGAGCACTGACGGCCAGCGTGCTGCCGTCGGCGCTGAGGGCCAAACCCCAGCCGAAGGAATCGCTGGCGTCGGTGTTGGATGGCTTGAGGTAGGCTTGCTGGGCCCAGGTGGTGCCGGTGCGGATGAAGACGTAGACGGCGCCAGCGTCGCTGGCGAAGTTGTCGGCCTGGTTGCCGTTGACGCCGATGGCGCTGCTGTCTTCCCCCAAAGCCCCGACGGCAAGGGTGGTCGCGTCGGCACTCAGGTGCACGGTGGCCCCGAAGTAGTCTTCCCTGCCGGTGTTGGAAGCCTTGAGGTAGGCACTCTGGGCCCAGGTGCTGCCGATGCGGGTGAAGATGTAGACGGCGCCAGCGCGGAAGGTGGAGTTGTCGGCTTGGTTGCCGTTGACACCGACGGCGCTGCTCGACTCGCAATACGCGCCGACAGCGAGGGTGCTGCCGTCGGCGCTCAGAGTCAGGGAGCCGCCGAAAACGTCGACAGCCTCCGTGTTGGAGGCCTTGAGGTAACCCTGCTGAGCCCAGCTCGTGCCGGTGCGGCTGAATACGTACACGGCGCCGGCCTGGACACCACTGACGCCGGGGCTGCTGGTGTCCTCCCAGGCCGCGCCGACAACGAGGGTGTTGCCGTCGGCGCTCAGCGCCACGTCGTTGCCGAAAAGGTCGCCAGCCTTCGTGTTGGGGCCCCTGAGAGAAGCCTGCTGTGCCCAGGTCGAACCCGTGCGCGTGAAGACGTACACCGAGCCAACGCCGTTGAAGTTCCCCGTGCTGCCAGCCCGAGTCGCGCCGACGGCCAGTGTGCTGCCGTCTGCACTGAGCGCCACCCCCCAGCCGAAGACGTCGTTGGCGTCGGTGCTGGCGGCCTTGAGGTAGGCCTGCTGGGCCGTTCCACCCAGCACCGTCACCACCACCGCATACGTGGTGGAGGCTCCGGACTCGGCGTCGACTTGCACTGTCACCGTGGTCGCATTCCCCGACAGCGAAACCGTGGCCGACGTTCCAGAGGCCCTTGCTGTGCCGTCGATGCGCACCGTGGCCCGGCTTGGCTGCGAAACCGTCGCCGTGACCGCGACGCTCGTGGTGCCGGCCGGCACCGTCACCGCATACATCGTCTGCGACGGAGAGAATGTGAGGCTGCCAGGCACCACCGTCAAATTCGTCAAGCTCGAGTCAGCCCACTTGCAGAGGCCCACCTGGCACACCTCGCTGGTGGAGCACGGGACGTCTGTCTGCGCATAGCTGCAGGTGCCTGAGGTGCACGCGCCGCTGGCTGGGTAGGTGCGCCGGCTGGTGGCGGTGGCGCAGGTGTTGGAAGGCGGGGTGGTGCAACTCACGCCAGCGCACGGGTCGCTCTGGCAAGCGCCGTTGCTGCAGCCTCCGGTGCAGGCCTGGGTGTTGGCCGTGTACTGACAGGCACCTGCCACGCAGGCCCCCGGCGACGCGTGCGAGGTGAAAGACGTGGTGCTGCTGCAGGTGCCCGCCGGCGGTGTCACGCAGGCCTTGGGTGTGCCGCTGCACGCTCCGGCCACACAGGCGTCATTGTCAGTGCAGTCGTTGCCGTCGTTGCAGGCCACGCCGTCGCCTTTGGGGGCATAGCTGCAGGCGCCGCCGCTGCAGGTGCCGACGGTCTCGAAGCACGGCCCGGGCGGCTGGTTACAGGTGATGGCCGCGCACGCGTCGGGCGACAACGCAGCGCCCAGCAGCGGCAGTGTCAACTCTGGTGCGTTGGTGGCGTCGCTGAGAACCACCAGCCGGGCTGAGTGCACCCCTGCAGTGGCCGGCGCATACACCACCCGAATCTTCATCTCGCCCCCCGCCTCAACCGCGAGCGACTCGACCGAGCCCAGCAGAAAGCTGGCTGCGGCCTCCCCCCCCAGAGACACTTCGTTCAAGGTGAGGCGCGCCCGGCTGAGGTTGCGCACCAGCACCAGTCGCTCCACCGTCATCCCCCGAGTGGTGGTGCCAAAGTCCACCGACGCCGGGCTGGCCTCGATGAGGCGGGGCGGGTTGGTGACGCGGTCGTTGTCGCACTGGCAACCGACGAGCAGCAACAGTCCCAGGAATGAGAGGCGCCCAACGATGGTCAGTGGCGTTCGCATTCAGGCGACACACGTCGGCGCTTTGAACTGTGCAAACAATCTGCGCCGACGGTTTGCTGCGCCTTCAGTTCCCTCCCCTTTCGTGACACTCGTTTTCGTCGGAGGCGCCGACGAGGCGGGCGGCGCGCTATCGTCCTACCCGTGCAGCTCTCGGACCGGCCGGAGTCCTGGAAGACGAGCGCGGTCTACCTGGCTGGGCTGGGCAAGGCGCTTCGGGCCGCGGGGTTGCTGGAGTAGGTGGGGCCACGTCTCTCGGTCGCGACCCGGAAGATCATCGACAACCCCTACGGCGAGCGCTGGCACCCCGCGAGCTACAGCGCCGAGGTGTGCACAGTGGTGCTCGAGCAGTTCGGCGCGCAGACCCTCGAAGACGTCGCCTTCGCCGTCTCGCGCGACTCGTTCGGGCCCATTCTCGGCCCCATGCTCAAAGTGGCGCTCACGCTGTCGGGCGTGAGCCCTGCGACCATCTTCGCGCGCATCAATCAGTCCCTCATGCCGGTGGTTCAGGGCGTGAGCGCGACGTGGCGCAGTGACACCGCGCAGTCTGGCGTCGTGACGTTCGAGTACCCGATGGTCGCTCCGCCCTTCACCGAGGTCAGCTGGCGCGGCGGGCTGCGCTTCATGTTCCTCCTCGTGGGGCTCGAGGGCACCATCGCGCCGTGCGAGCGCCTCGAGGGCGGGCGCATGCTGCGGTTCGCCGTCTCGTGGAAGTGACCCGAACCGTCTTGCACCTGCGCCGCCGTTGGGGTGTCAGGCGGTCATGCGTCAGCTCCTGTTTCTGTGTACCGCGGTCCTCCTGTTCGGCTGTCCCTCGACGTCGGGGCCTCAGGGAGACACCGGGCCTCAGGGCGTGACGGGCCAGCAGGGTCCTGGCGGTCCAGCGGGGCCCCAGGGGCCGGCTGGCGAGCGCGGCGAGAAGGGTGATCAGGGCGAGGTGATCTTCATCGACGGCGGCGCAGCACGAGGCCCCGCGGGCGAGTCGGTTCGAGTCATCGCGCTCAACGCCGGCGACGCGGCGTGCGCTCAAGGTGGCGTGCGCCTGGTGGTCGACGGTGGCTCTGCGGTCGTGTGCAACGGAGCTCCCGGGCTCGCGGGCCCGATAGGAATGCCCGGCCCGCAGGGAACGCCGGGACTCGACGTCACGGTCTCGGCCGTCTTCGCTGACGCAGGGTGCGCGACGGGTGGTGTTCGCCTCACGGCCGCGGGCGGCACGAGCGCGCTGGTGTGCAATGGCGCAACGGGCCCCTCGGGCGGACCTGGCGTGCAGGGGCCGGTTGGCGGAACCGGGCCGGCGGGACCGACGGGGCCGGCAGGACCTCAAGGCATCGCAGGCGCGCAGGGCACTCAAGGTCCACCGGGGCTGGCAGGCACGGCAGGTCCACAAGGGCCTTCTGGCAGCGCAGGCCCTCAAGGGCCCGCTGGCGCTCAGGGCACTCAAGGTCCACCCGGGCTCGCAGGCGCGGCAGGTCCACAAGGGCCTGCCGGCAGCGCAGGCCCTCAAGGCCCCACTGGCGCGTCCGTCACGATCACTGCACTCGGCGTCGGAGACTCGAGCTGTCCCTTCGGTGGCTCACGCTTCACCGTGGGCGCGGCGAGCGCGACGGCGTGCAACGGCGCTCCGGGAGGAAGCGGAGGCGGTGGTGGCGGCGCCGATGCGGGCGTGAGTGAGAAGGTGACGTTCGCCGGCTTCACCTCGACGACCCACACAGGAAATCTCGGCGGTCGCACGGGCGCGAACGCCATCTGCAACGCGCAGTTCAGCGAGAGCCATTTCTGCACCGATTGGGAATACGACCAGGCCGCTCCGCCAGCGCCGATTCCGAACGGCACCACGTGGATCGACAGCGGAGACTCGGACCCGTCGAGCCGCTACTTCCGTCAGTACGGCAACCAGCTCTCGACCTGCGTGAACTGGACGAACGACCAGGCGCTGAGCCTCTTCGGGGGAAACCTGGTTCGCGGCAGGGCGCTCAACAGCGTGGGGGAGTTCGCCTCGACCTTCGTCTCAGCCAGCAGCGGCGGCTGTCAGATCGCGCGCGCCCTGCCGTGCTGTCGAGGTGGCTCGCTGGTGCGCTTCCGCGGGTACACGACCAACACGTACACCGGCAACCTGGGCGGCCGCGCCGGAGCCAACGCCATCTGCAACGCGAACTTCAGCCGCAGCCACTTCTGTACGGACTGGGAGTGGGACCAGGCTGGCTCGCCAGGGCCGGTGCCCAACGGGAGCGTGTGGATGGACTCTGGCGACTCGAACGCACAGACCTCGCGCTACCACCGGCAGTTCGGCAACCAGCTCTCGACCTGCGTGAATTGGACGAACGACCTCGCGGTCTCCACGTTCGGCGGCAATCAAGTGCGCGGGAGAGTGGTGAACGCGGTCGGTGAGTTCGTCTCGACGTTCGTCTCGGCATCCAACGGTGGCTGTCAGACGCCGCGCGCCCTGCCCTGCTGCGAGTGACTCAGGGCATCGTGACGAGCTGACGAACCGTGGCGACGCCGCTCGACGCGCTGAGCTCGAGCTGTCCACCCTCGAGGCCGTCGTGCGCCAGCAGCACCGAGCCGCCCGTCGCGCGAAGCGTCAACGTCGTGCGCTCCGAGCCGAAGTGCGCGACCGACAGAAGAAAAGAACAAGTCGAACAAAGCTGAAAACGGGAAGGGCATCGAGGGGGCGTTGG
>JBBAQZ010000108.1:0-5398 GCA_040400045.1 Myxococcaceae bacterium | reverse complement strand
ACGTCGCACGCCCAGGTGCGCTCGTCAGGAGGGACACGGCGAGCATTCACGCTCATCCCGCAGCTCGCTCCTGGACGCTCGCTTGCCGTTTCGAGGGGTTCGCCATGAGACAGTCGTTCGGAGCCTCGGTGGGTCCTCCCATCGCGATGCGCGGGCGCGGCAAGCTCTCGTTCGAGCTCGGCGAGACAGCGCGGAGCCACCACCGTGGCGGGCGACCAGGGTGAACTCGCGTTCACCATGCCGCTCGAGCTTCGCGTCGGCGCGCGCGACTCGGCGAGCAAGACGTGGGGCGTGAACGCCGACTTCGTCTACCAGGGGTGGAACTCGCTCGACGCTGCCGCGAAGTCCGTTGCCGCGTTGACCGTCGTCGACACGTTGCGCGGGTGACGCGCGCGCGTTTCCACGGACTCATTGCGGTTCTGGCCGTCACCCTGGTCCGCTTCCATTCGGCCCTCGAAGGGTGTTGGCTTCGAGCTCGACTGCGGCGCGTTGGTTGGGCGCGCGTTCGACGGGGGCCTGACGAAGGAGCTCCTCTCGGCCCTGACGACCGCCGCGTGGGAGCGTCGCTGCGACTCCGAGCGCGACGGCAAGGACGAGGCAGTGCGCCTACTGCCGACGCCGATGACGCTCCTGGCCGACGCAGCCGGGCGAGTGGGTCGTGCAGCGACTGGCGCCGTTGCCGCTCATCGAGTGCCCGGTGCTGGGCGACGATGGCCACGTGCAGGACGAGTCGTTCTTCTTCGTGCTCGGGCTCACCCCAACCGACGACGGCCTCTCGGTGCCCGCGCGCGCGTCGCAGAAGATGGTGGTGAACGTCGCCAGGCGCGGCGGCGTCGTCGTGGCCGCGGTCGCGCACGGACTGGGCCGCGCGATGCATTGAGCCCGTCAGCGTGTCCTCACCACCAGAATCCGCTCGGAGAAGAACGTCGTACGCAACGTCCGGTCAGCGTCACTCGGTGCGTTCCGCTGGGCGACCGGCATGCCGCATGACGCCGCGAGGGTTCCGTTGCCGGCCGTCGACACGTGGGCGGTCACCGAATATGGCGCCACCTCCGTCATTCCTACCCGGGGAAGTCCTCATGCAGCGTCTGCTCGTCTCGTGTCTGCTCATCGCGTCGGCCACCAGTGTGGCCTCGGGCTTCTACTTCGGCGACAACGGCGCGAAGGCGACGGTGCAGGGTGGCGCGTTCACCGCCCAGGCCGATGACGTGTCGGCGATACAGCACAACCCGGCCGGCCTCACCCAGCTCAAGGGCCTCTCGTTCCTCGTCGACAGCAACTTCCTGAACAATGAGGTGACGTTCTGGCGCCAGGACCCGGGTTGGAACCCCGACTCGCCGTCGAACCTGATGGAGAAGGTCAGCCGCACGGGCAGCAACTTCATGCCGGGCGGGCAGTTGTTCGCGTCTCCGATGTTTGGCGTGTCGTACGGGTTCGACCTCTTCGGCCGCGCGGCGACGGTGGCGCTGGGCCTCTACGCGCCGCCCGCGGTCGGGCTCAACGAGTACCCGGCGCCCGACTACACGAAGGACGCCTCCGGCAAGTACGTGCGCACCCCCAAGCGCTTTGCTCCCAACCGCTACATGCTGGTGAAGCAGGACATCGTCATCGCCTACCCCACGCTGTCGCTGGCCTACGACCTTCATCGCGTCGTCCAGGTCGGCGTCTCGTTGCAGCTCGTCCTCGGGCAGTTCGACTTCAACCAGGCCGTGTACAGCGGCTTGTCCGACCCGACGAAGTCGACCGAAGAGGATCCGACGTTCGACTCCGTCGTGGCGGCCAACCTGCAGGGCCGCCTCGGCTTCACCGCCGTGGCAGGCGTGATGGTGCGCCCCACCGAGTCGCTCTCGTTTGGCGCCTCGGTGCGTCCGCCGGTTCCCATTCGCGGGCGTGGTCAGCTTTCTTTCAAGCTGGGTGAGGCCGCCACCAACCTCAACGCCCAGTTGACGGGAAACTGCACCCCCGACCCGGGCCGTCAGGTGACGAACTGCCAGGGCGAGCTGGTCTTCACCCTGCCGCTCGAGGTGCGGGTCGGCGCCCGCTTCTCGCCCTCGAAGACGTGGGGCGTGAACGCCGACTTCGTGTACCAGGGGTGGAACTCGCTCGACGCGCTCACGCTCACGCCCCTCGACGTGGCGTTGAAGATCGGCACCGGCGAAGCCCAACCCGTGGCGCCGTTTCGCATCCCGAAGAACTGGGTCGGCACGTTCTCGGCGCGCGTCGGCGGCAGCTATCGCCCGTGGAAGTGGACGACGTTCTCGGCAGGCGTCTGGTACGAGACCTCGGCGCAGCCCTCGCAATACTTCGCGCTCGACTTCCCGCACCCCAGCCGCATCTTCCTCACCGGCGGCGTGACGGGTCACCTCGGCCCCGTCGATGTCATCGCGGGCTTCGTCTACACGCCGACCCAGGTGCTCAACATCACCGACAGCAACCAACGCCAGGGCTCGACCGGAGGCACCGACATCAACACCATGATGCCGCTGCAGGGTGGGGTCGTCGGCAACGGCCAGTACTCGGTCGGCGGGTGGATCGTGTCGGTCGGCCTGCGCGGCAACTTCCAGTTCGGCGCGTCGACGCCGGCGCCGGCCCCCACGCCCGTCCCTGTGCCGGTGGCGCCGCCCGCTCCTGCCGGCAGTTGACCACCCTCACCACAGCGCCTCGACGCAGGAAGAGCCTGGAAGCAACGGGGCTCAGTCTCCGAAGCAGACGCCGATGTCGCGGCCGGTCATCAGCGTGTCGCTGTCGAGAGGCACGGCCTTCATGCGGCCGGCGACCTGCTCGAGCGGCACGTACTGCACGTTCGGGTGCGCGAGGCTGACCATCACGTCCGAGAGGCCTTCTTCCAGGGCGCGAACGGCCGCGGCTCCAAAGCGCAGCGCAGCCAGGCGGTCGAACGAGGTCGGCGAGCCACCCCGCACGAGGTGACCGAGCACCACGACGCGCGTCTCTTTGCCCGTCTTCTTCGCCAGCGCGCGGGCGACCTGGTCACCCATGCCGCCGAGCCGCTCGGCCTGGCCTGCTTCGGCCTGCGCGAGGATGGAGCGCTGCCCGTCGACGACGCGCGCGCCCTCGGCCACGACGACGAGCGAGTACCCACGCCCGTATTCGTCACGGCTGCGGATCTTCTCGGCCACCTTGTCGAGGTCGAACGGAATCTCTGGCAACAAGATCGCGTGCGCGCCGCCCGAGATGCCCGAGTGCAGGGCAATCCACCCTGCGTACCGGCCCATCATCTCGACGACGATGACGCGCTGGTGGCTCTCGGCAGTGGTGTGCAGGCGGTCGAGGCACTCGGTCGCGAACGAGACGGCGGTGTCGAAGCCGAAGGTGGTGAACGTCTTGTCGAGGTCGTTGTCGATGGTCTTGGGAACGCCGACGACCTTGAGGCCCAGCTTGCCGAGCGCGTGCGCGATGGTGAGCGAGCCGTCTCCGCCGATGGAGATGAGCGCGTCGATCTGCTTTCGGGCGAAGAACTCGACGATCTCCTTCGAGCGGTCGATCTCCTTCACGGTGCCGTCCGCCATCTGCAGCGGGAAGGCCATCGGGTTGCCCTTGTTGGTGGTGCCGAGAATCGTGCCGCCGAGATGGGCGATGCCGCGCACCCGGTCGCGGGTGAGGCGAATGAGGCCGCCGTCTTCGTAGCGCTCGGGGAAGAAGATGCCGTTGAAGCCGTCGTGCACGCCGTAGCATTCCCAGCCACGGTTGATGGCGGCGAGGGTGGCGGCGCGGATGACGGCGTTGAGACCCGGAGCGTCACCGCCGCCGGTGTTGATCGCGATACGTCGAATGCTCATGGGCGCCTTCTACTCGGGCCGGTGACGGAGCGACCGGGAAAGCGTGTCGTCAGGGGTACTGAGGGCCGGCGTAGGCAAGCTGATGGTACGACTGCAGCTTGTGGTCGCGGATGATGTTGTAGAAACAGCTGTCGCCGCCGCCGAAAGGGTGCACCACCAGCGGCGAGGTGAGCGTCTGCTGGTGCTCGGGCAGGTCTGGGTCCGGCTGACCGAGCCTGAGCGCAAGGGCGATCGCGTGCATCGCCCTCACCCTCACCCTCACGCTGACGCGTCGTTGGTGTGGGAGTCGGAGGTCGGTCTCGACTACCTCGGTGCGTCTTCCTCTGCGATCAGCTCGCGCAGCACGGCGTAGTCTCCAGGGCTCGCCTCGACGAAGCCCGTCACCCGCTCGATGGCGCCGCTCTCGCCTCCGACCGGCTTGAAGGCGAACAGCGCTGCCTTGAGCGCTTCGAGCTCGACCTTCGACACCCCTGGCCCGGCGACGATGGTGTCTTGCTGCGAGCGCCCGGTGATGGCGATCTGCCGGAGCGTCGACACTTCGATGCCCTGGCTCACGGCGTTGAGGAACGCTCCCGAGGAGGTGCCTCCTGCCTGACAGCGCTTGCTCGCGAGGTCGCGCAGCACCTGCAGATGGTTTCCGCTCTTCACCACCGTCACGTCCTTCGCCCAGTCGAGCCCGGCCTTGCGCGCGGCCATGCGAGGGAAGAGCAGCCCCGTGGTCGAGTCGTCGTCGGGGATGCAGAACGTCTTGCCCTTCAAGTCGGCGACAGCGACGCGAATTGCAGACCGCCGTCGAGCAACTGCGCCGCGAGGTCGTCGTTACTCGAGGGATAGATGAGCTGCACGAGCCCGAGCGGCGTGCCTTCAGGGTCCGTCAGCTCGTGCGCGGCGTGTGCACCCGCGCTCGCCTGCGCCATCAGCCCGACGACGACGCCGACGGGGAAGGCCAGGTCCTGCCGAATCGCCGCACGGAGCAGGTTCCGGAGGCTGACGCCCAGCACGTGCTCCATGACGATGGACGGGGTGCCATCGGCGTCGCTGAGCTCGTGAATCTGGATGATGTTCGGCTGGTTCAGCCGCGCAATCTACCGCGCCTCTTGCAGGAACATTTCCCGGAACGCCGGTTGCGACGCGAGGTGGGGCAGGGCGCGCTTGATGACGACGAGGCGCTCGAAGCCGTGCGGGCCCCGCTCGAGCGCGAGGAAGATCTCCGCCATGCCTCCGATGTCGAGCCGGTGCACGAGCTCGTAGCGGCCTCCGTGTCGGCGGTGGAAGGTGGAGAGGGCGTCGGACATCTCGACCGAGAGCCTAGCGCCTCTGCGCGGAGCGGCCCGTTCGCGCGAGGTGTTTCGCGACCTGCTGGCGACCGGGCATGACATCGGTGATGGTGAACGCGACGCCGTGTCGGGCCCTCCTCAGGGGGGCGAGCGCCGGCGCTCGGCCACGTCGACGGTGAAGAGCGCGTCGATGGAGATGGCCAGCGCTTCCGTGCACCCGCCGCCGCTGGAGACGGACACGGACTGCCCTGCGTGCGTCGTCGCGCGGGAGAGCGAGGAAACCAACGGCGGCAAGCGCGTCGTCTCGCGTTGGGAAGGCACGCT
>JBBAQZ010000107.1:0-5549 GCA_040400045.1 Myxococcaceae bacterium | reverse complement strand
TGCCACCGCCACACCGCCCTCACCAGTCGCAGCTCGAGGCGTTTGAGGAGTTCGGACGGGTCGTTCGTGAGCCCCGACGAGTTGGAGGGAGGGTTGGCCGACGGAGCACGGCGCGGGTCCCTCCGAATCGTCGGCGCCCCGCGGGTGAACGTGCTCACGCGCTTCGAGACGGAGCCGCCCGGAGCGCTGGTGAAGTTCGACGGAATCACCCTGTGCGATGCCACGCCCTGCGCGAAGCGGGTGCCCACTGGCGCGCACGTGGTCGTCTTCGAGAAGGCGCACCACGCGCCTGCTCGCGTCTCGGTGGTCCTCGGCACGGGCGAGACGGTGGCGGCGCGGCTGTCGCTGAGCTCGGCGATGCTTCGGCTCCAGGCCGACGTCCCGGGCGTGGCCGTCTCGGTGAACGGGCAGACCGGGCGTACGCCTTCGCTGTTCCAGGTCGCGGCCGGCCGGGTCGAGGTCGTGGTGACCGACCCCTGCTTCGCCCGCGTCGGCGACACCCTCGAACTCGCCGCCGGCGAGGACCGCGTGCTGCGCATCTCCGCGAGTCGCCGCGTGGCAGAGCTCGAGGTCAACGCAGAGGACCACCGGCGGAACGCCGTCGAGGCCGTGGTCGTCGTCGACGGCCTCGAGGTCGGGACAGCAGGCGAGCGGCTGAAGGTGCCGCTCTGCAGTAGCGTCGTGAAGGTGAAGCTCGGGGTGCAGGAGTGGTCGCAAGCGCTGCAGCTGGTCGAGGGCCAGGTCACGAAGCTCACGGCCCGCCCGCAGCAAGCGACGCTGGTGCGCTCCCCCCTCGACCCCCTCGAGGTCACCGTCGCGGAGTACGCCGCCTGTGTGAAGGAGAACCTCTGCACGCCTCCCGAGAAGGGCACCGACTGCAACTGGCACGTCGCCGACCTCGAGCTGCACCCGGTCAACTGCGTGACCTGGGCCCAGTCCGACACGTACTGCCGGGCCGCGGGCAAGCGGCTGCCCACGAGCGACGAGTGGGAGTGGGCCGCGAGCAACGGCGGCCGCACCGAGTACCCTTGGGGCGACGCCGCGCCGGACCAGCGCCGCGCGCGGTGGAAGACCTCCGAGGGCACCGCGCGCGTGGGCAGCTCGCGCGCCGGGGGAACGCCGACGGGCGTCTACGACCTCGCCGGCAACGTTTGGGAGTGGACGTCGACGTCGTCCGAGAGCGGCCGCGAGATCCGCGGGGGCAGCTGGAAGAACAAGCAGCCGGCGGTGCTGCGCGCCCAGTCGCGGAGTTGGAGCGACCCGGAAGCCGCCTCTCCCGACATCGGGTTCCGCTGCGTCAAGCCCTGAGAGGCGGTGCTTCGTCGCGAACTGACGCGCCTGGCGAGCCGAGCGCGCGCCGTGAGCCATCAGTATCAATGTACGTCTCCCCCGGGTCCCAGCGGCCATTGTCATTGTTGTCGGCGAACGGCTCCCCGAGGTCGACCCAGTATTCCCCTGGGTCCCAGGTTCCGTTGGTCAGGCCGCGGCTCGAGCCCGAGCCATCCCAGAATTCCTCTTCACCCTGGACGGCAGCGACGATGCTGACGAAGTTGTCGCGCGGGTTGTTCGCGCCGAACGAAGGCTCCTGCGGCGCGGCGAAGGGCCCAGACGCCACACCTCTCGGCCCGTCGCTTTGTCCAGCGCGAGCACCAGCCCGTTCTCGGGTCCCGGGCCAACCAGGAAGCCCGCCTCACCCCATCTCTCCGTTCACTGAAGCTGCAAGAGTTCCGTAGGGCTTGATGCGGGGTCTGCGCTCGGTTTTCCGCTTTGAATGCCTTATCCCTTGCCTTTGGCGACCTGGTCGTAGACCCAAGGCCTCGGTCGACAGCGGTGCAGGCCGGCTGAGACAGAGCCCCTCTTCGAGCTCGGGGTAGGCGGCGATGAGGACGCGTTCGACCGTGGCGAGGGCAGCTTCGAGCACATGGAGCGCGGCCAACTCGGGCGCATCGACGAGCTAGCCCGGAAGATTCACGGCGCGGGGAGTTGAGCGACAAGGTGAAGCGGCGAGAAGAGAAGAGGAACGCGGGCGATCCGATCGGTGTTGGTACTGCGACCAAGCAAGTACCTCCGCCAAAGGAACCGCCCACATGAGTCAGCGTACCAGCAGCGTCGACCTGAAGTTCAAGAAGCGCGTGCACGCGACGTTCGACGCGAAGTGCATCAGCTCGGACGCGGGCGTGCTGCCCAACTCTCCGTTCACTGAAGCTGTAAGAGTTCCGTGAGGCTGCAAAGAATCTCCGGGCCGCGTGAGGCGGTAAGTGCCCGAACTCAGGGATTGATGCGGGGTCTGTCGCTCGGTTTCCCGCTTTGTTTCTCTTATCCGTTTTCACCTTGCACGCAGCACGCGAGGCGGGTGTTCTTTGCGCATGCGTCTCTTTGCGTCGGCCGCAGGCCTCCTCCTCGGATTCACTGCCAGTGTCGGCACCATCGGCTGTGGCACCGCGCGCCCGATGTGCACGGCGTCCTTGTGTAGCAACGGGTGCTGTGACGCCCTCACCGGCGCTTGCGTCGATTCGCCCTCGACGGTGCAGTGCGGAACGCGAGGCCAGGTCTGCAAGGCCTGCTCGCCGGGCGAAGCCTGTGTGCTTGGCGTGTGCAACGCGGCGGTCCTTTCGTCGGCGGGCCCCGGTGACGGTGGGCCGGCAGCCGACGGCGGGGCCGACGGTGACGGCGGGGCCGACGGTGACGGTGGGGCCGACGGTGACGGCGGGGCCGACGGTGACGGTGGGGCCGACGCTGACGGTGGGGCGGCGACGGACGGAGGAGGCCCGACCGACGGCGGGCTCAGCGAGGACGGCGGGACGGCTCCGGATGCCGGGCTGTCCTCGGGCGGCTGCGCCGGCACCCTCGCCTGGTGCAATGGGCGGTGTGTTGACCCGCAGGCCGATGTCGATCACTGCGGTCAGTGTGGCCGCGTCTGTGGCAGCGGGCAGGTCTGCAACCGCGGCTCCTGCCAGGTCCTCCCCACCGACTGCACCACGGTTCCCTCGTGTCCCGCAGGGTTCGGCTGCGACCCCATCAGCAGACGGTGCACCCCGGGGTGTCAGCGGTCCATCGACTGTCCCCTCGGCGCGACCTGCACCGCGAACCAGTGCCAATGCCCCGCCGGGCAGCACGCCTGCGGCCAACGCTGTGTCTCCAACGCCGACGTCGCCTCGTGCGGCATGTCCTGCTTCGCGTGTCCCGCAACGCCGCCGCCGGGTGTGTGCCTGAACAGCCAGACGCAGCGAACGCGCGGAGCGGCGACCTGCACGGCGGGCGCGTGCGGCTTCGCGACCACCGACATCGCCTGTGGCTTCGGCTGCAGCGCCGGCGCCTGCCTGCCGGACCCGTGCTTCGGCGTCACCTGCAACGTGCCCCCTTCCACCGCGTGCGCGAACGCCACCACGCTGCGCAACTTTCCGGCCATGGGCGAGTGCAACGCGGGCGTCTGCCGGTACCCGCCGATGGACGTGTCGTGCGCGACCGGCGAGGTCTGTCAGAGCGCGACGTGCCGGTGGAACGACTCGCGATTGACGAGCCTGTCGGTGACCCCTGGGAGCGTGAGCTTTACGCCGTCTCAAACCATGTACGCCGTGTCTGTTCCGTCGGGCACCCCCAGCGTCGTCATCACGGCGACGGTGGCGCAACCCATGCGAAGCACCGTGCAGGTCAACGGCGCGGTGACCGCCTCCGGCGCGCCGGTGACGGTGCCGTTGACGGGCGGCGCCGCGGTGGTGACGATTCGAGTCGACGTCGAGTCTGGCGCGAGCACGTCGTACACGGTGGTGGTGGCTGGCACCGTTCAACAGGCGTACGTGAAGGCGTCCAACACCGACGCGAACGACTCCTTCGGCGTCCACGTCGCGCTGAGCGCCGACGGCAGCACGCTCGCCGTCGCGGCGCCTTTCGAAGCGAGCTCCGGCACGGGCATCAACGGCAACGTCTTCTCCCAGACGGACAACACCGCTCCCAATGCTGGTGCCGTCTACGTCTTCACTCGCGCTGGCGCGACGTGGACCCAGCAGGCGTACGTCAAGGCCTCCAACACGGCCGCGGGTGACCGCTTCGGGACCGGCCTGGCGTTGAGCGCTGACGGAAGTCTCCTCGCCGTCGGGGCGCCTGGCGAGGACAGCATTGTCATCGGAGTCAATGGCAACCAGTCGAACGACCTCGCGACCGACTCCGGCGCCGTCTACGTCTTCGCGAGAACGGGCACGACGTGGGCTCAGCAGGCCTACGTGAAGGCCTCCAACACGGGCGCGTACGACGCCTTTGGGCGAAGCGTCGCCCTCAGCGCCGACGGCAGCACCCTCGCAGTGGGCTCAGAGGAGTGGAGCGCCACCACGGGCATCAACGGCAACCAGGCCGACAACAGCGCCATCAACGCCGGCGCCGTCTATGTCTACGCCAGGACTCCCACCAGCTGGGCGCAGCAGGCCTACGTGAAGGCGTCGAACACCGAGGCTCAAGACTTCTTCGGGTTCCGGCTGGCGCTGGCGGCCGACGGCAGCACCCTCGCGGTCTCGGCCCCTTCGGAAGACAGCAGCGCGACGGGCATCAACGGCAACCAGCCCAACAACGCCGCGCTCGACTCCGGTGCGGTGTACGTCTTTGCCCGAACCGGCATCGTGTGGGTTCAGCAGGCCTACGTCAAGGCCTCCAATACCGACGCAAATGACCAGTTCGGTCGCAGCTTCGCCCTGAGCGCCGACGGCAACACCCTCGCCCTGGGGGCGGCCAACGAAGGCAGCAACGCCACCGGCATCAATGGCAACCAGGCCGACAACAGGGCCGTCGGCGCTGGCGCGGTCTATGTGTTCGTGCGCACCGGCTCCATCTGGGCCCAGCAGGCCTACGTGAAGGCCTCGAACACCGATGGGTACGACGCCTTCGGCGTGAGCGTGGCGTTGAGCGCCGACGGTGCGACCCTCGCGGTGGGCGCGAGCCAGGAGGACGGCAACGCGACCGGGGTGAATGGGGGTCAGGCCGACAATCGAGCCGGGAATGCGGGCGCGGTGTATGTCTTTACTCGCGTCGCTGCCGCCTGGGCGCAGCGGGTGTATGTGAAGGCCTCCAACACGGAGGCCGGCGACGCCTTCGGGTCGAGCGTCGCCCTGAGCGGCGACGCCAGCACCTTCGCCGTCGGCGCGACCCGTGAGGACAGTCGCGGCACCGGTGTCAACCTACTGTTCAACATGAACGACAACACGGCCACCGACTCGGGGGCCGTCTACGTCTTCACCCGGTGAGGGTGGACGCCTCCTGTCACCGCGACGGACAGGAGCGCTTTGTCTTCGGGCGACGGTGAGGAGTGGCTCCGATGGCAGTGGCGCTGGCGCGGAAGACCGCAACCACGATGGCGACGTTTCGTTCCCCTTTCCGGCTCGTCGTGCCGCGGACCGCGACCTCTCCGATGGCTCCGCCGAGGGTCACTCGTTCCAGCTGTTACCGCTTCTCCGGCGCCTTCTTCTTGGCGACCGGCTTCGGCGACGCGAGGCGTTGTTGGCAGCCACGAACTCCGTTTGCGCGATGTCCCAGGGAAGTCGGTCGAGCGGCCGCGGTGGGCG
>JBBAQZ010000106.1:0-5596 GCA_040400045.1 Myxococcaceae bacterium | reverse complement strand
AGACCGCGCCAGCACCGCCGTGGGTGGGTCGTTTTTGGAGAGCAGACCCGGGTCGCTTCTGGAGAGCGTCAAAGCCCGCCAACCTCACCGCGAAGCAGGGCGTGAAGCTGGCCGAGCTCGTGCGCCTCAACTTGCGCACCGTCAGGGCCTACTTGCTGAAGGAGACGTTCCAGCACTTCTGGACCTACACCTCTCCAGGCTGGGCCATCGCCTTCCTCGACAACTGGTGCGCCGAGGCCATGCGCTCGCGCCTCGAACCGATGCAGAAGGTCGCCAAGACTCTCCAGGCCCACAGGCTTCTCCTCCTCAACTGGTTCAAGGCGCGAGGCCTCATCGCGCTCGGCGCCGTCGAGGGGCTCAACAACCGCCTCAAAGTCATCACCAGAAGGTCTTACGGTTTTCGCACCTACCGCGCGACCGAGATTGCCCTCTACCATTCGCTCGGAAAACTCCCCGATCCTCAGGCCCTATGCGCCCACAGATTCTGCTGAGGACCCCAGAAAGGGTACGTTGTGGACCGAGCGCGGGCATTGCGTTACCAGAACGACCATCATGGGCTCAACGACTCAGGGTGTCCTTCTTTGCGGTGCCTTTCTTTTCGGTGTGGCATGCACCGGGGCCGCACCCTCGCTGGACAATCCTGATGGACAGTTCGTCACGCCTCGCGACGCAGGTCAGGTGACGTTCGCTGACGCTGGTCCACAGGACGCAGGCCAGCGCGATGCGGGCGCAGAGGATGGAGGTGGAGCTGACGGAGGCCCTAACAAAGTGGGGCCATACGGGGATTGCTCAAACGGGTTGGTTGGCTGCTCTATCCCAGGTTCGCGATGCTCAAAGGACAGTACGGGCTCCGTGTGTGCGCCTCCCTGTCAGGTGGATCGCGATTGCCCCGCAGTCGGATCCATGGAACCGCGGTGCGCCTTGTTTGGGTCCAGCATGACCCGTCACTGCTACCTCCCGTGCGTGAACCAGCCGGTGGACACGTGTCTGGTCACGATGATGTGCCTAGGACTCGACGCGCCGGGTCCACAATGCGGATGGGAGTGCCCCACTGCTGGGTGCAAATAGGTGGTGAGGTGGACGGTGCGACTGAGATGAACTCCAACTGGCCGAGCATGGCCAGGCCAGCCCGCAGCACGCCTGCCACCCCGAGTCTCCAACCCCTCGAGCTCACGTCGTTCGTTGGCCGCAAACACGCTCGGAGCAACCCCAGCAACGTCGGCGCGCGAGACGGAGGTTCCGCGTCCACGACATAGAGGCAAAGACCCGCAGCGCGAACGCCCTCCTGACCAAGCTGTCGACCAGCACGGACCCCGAGGCGCCGCGTTCCGACGAGTTGGCCAGAACGGATAAGAGAAACAAAGACGGGTAACGGGTAAGAGAAACAAAGCGGGAAACCGAGCGACAGACCCCGCATCAAGCCCTGAGTTCCGGCACTTACCGCCTCACGCGGCACCGAGATTCTTTGCAGCCTCACGGAACTCTTACAGCTTCAGTGAACGGAGAGTTGGGGTGAGGCAGGCTTCCTGGTGGTGAAGCGCTCGAGCAGGCGGCGGTGCGGCCGTGTGGCGAATTCTGGCTCTGCCCAGCTCCGGCCCGACCGCGCCCATGTCGACATCCAGGCGTGCTGCAGCTCGGTCCGTTCTGGAACCGCCAACTGCGCGTCGGCCACCGCGTCGAGGCCCATCCACTTCAGCAGACGCTCCCGGCGCAGCCGCTTGCTCGAGAGGCTCACCACGATGCTCAGCGCTCGCGTTGTCGGCTCCCGGTTCCGAACGCGAGAAGCGCGCGCTGTGGCGAACGCACGGACTGGCGTGTCTGAAGATCGGCAACCTCAAGCGCGCGGTGGAATCGCTCACGTCGTTGTCGCAGCACACGAAGGAGCCCTTCATTCAGGTGAAGCTCGCCGAGGCGCAGCTCCGACTCGCAGCAAACGAGAACCGGCTCGAAACCTCAGCGCAGCAGTCACTCGAGGCGCTCGCAGAACGTGGGCTGCTCTCAGATGCAGACGCGTGGGCGGCCCTCGCCAACGCGCGACATAAGGCTGGCAACGAAGAAGGCGCGAAGGCTGCCTGCAAGAAGGCGCTGCAGCTCCAGCCGGGGCATGAGGAGGCGACGAAGCTCCTCGCGTCCTGGTCGCCGCAGAAGCCAGGCGCACCGGTGAAGACCGGCTCCACGAGCTGACCGGCCTCACTCAATCGTCACAGCGCGACCGAACCTGCCGCGAGGAATTGCCACGACGGAAAACGCTCACGCAGGACGGGCGCGAGTCGATCCCAGTGTTCGAGGGACACGGCCTCGACCGGAACCGGGGTCGCCTTGCCCTCGACCAGCACGTGCCCCCAGCGCACCGCCAGCACAGGCACGAGCCGCTTCGTCCTACCGACATCGGGGCAGATGGTGAGGAAGGTCCACGCCGTCCAGGTCTCGTGGGTGCGCGGCGGGTTCGGCCCGGGAGCATCGAAGGCTGTCGCGGGGGCGCCGAACGCCATGAAGGGCACCTCGAGGTCACGGAAGAGCGGGAGCTGATCGACCGTGGTGTCGGTGACGCCCGTCTTCGTGTCGGTGACCGTCACGAGTTGCACCCAGCCCATCACCGCTCGATACCCCGGCGTGGGGTAGTCCACCGAGGCGTCGAACACCGGAAAGCCCTCGAAGGCCTTCAGGTCGAACGGCAGCCCGAGCAGGTCGAAACCCCATCGCGACGGGTCGTGGTTGGTGCCGTACTCCACGTTCACGCGACCCTCCGCGCCGCGGAGCCGAAAGGGCAGCGTCAGGTGCTGCGAAAAACCGGCCTTGGCCGCCGTCACTGGGAGCGTCGCGCAGCCGCTCGAGACGAGGCAGGCCAGCGGAACGGCGGACCGCAACGTCATGCAGACGACCAGCGTCAGACGTTTCATACGAACCCCTCGGCGACGGCGCACCTACGCCGTCGCGCGCTTCTTCCACCGGCCCCACAGGTCCCACGCCGTCGGCCTCTCGATGGCGGCGGAGGCTCATCAGCTGCACCTGAACGCCCGTTGCGGCACGGCGACCCGCGCCGCCGTCGCGGCCGCCGCGAGTGTCCTCGGAGCCGAGTTCGTGCGCTCGCTCGACCAGGAGCTGCTGCGGCTGGGGGCCGTCACCGTGCTCCAGCGGCACGGCCTGATGACGCCCGCTCCCGTCGCCAGGACCCTCTGGCGAGGCGGCACGGCGGTGACGATCACCCACTGGCTCGTCCAGCTCACTGATGGCCGGTTCGGGCTCATCGCGAAAAGGAAGGGCCGCTGGGTCGTCTCGACGGGCTCTCGCGACGACATGCTGGCCACGGTGCCCGACGCGCTGATGAAGGCCGCCGTCATGGCGGTGCTGGGCGGCGACGCGCCTGTGCTCGCAGCCGCGAAGGCGACCGTCGTGCTCCGCGCGCAGCCCAGCGAGCCTCCAAAGGAGCTCGCGGTCTCGGGCGATGGGACGCGCGTGTTCGTCCTTCGGGCGCGGGGCCTCGCGGTCCTCGACGCCGCGACGGGCGAGACGATCGAAGAGCGCATTCCGCTCGTCGGGCAGGGGCTCACCGTCGCCCATGACGGCCGCCAGGTGCTCCTTCGGGTCGACGAGCTGCGCGTCTGGGACGGGACGACCGTTCGCCGGATCGCCCCGTACGTGCACGAGGCGATCTTCCTCGGCGAGACGGTCGTCAGCCGCACCGACGACCTGATCACCTTTCACCTCGCAGAAGCGAGGACGGTGAAGGGGCTGAAGCACCAGCGCCTCTTCGCCGCGGGCGGGAGGCTCTACGCGCTGGCCGACGGCGCGGGGCTGGTCCTCGAGAAGGACGGCACGGTGGTGCGGACGCTCGAGCTCCAGGGCGACCAGCACTTCGTGTCGGAGGATGGCCGCATCGCCTCGTGGCGCAAGGGCGACTCCGCGCGAACGGTCGCGCTCTCGAACGGCCCGACGCTCACCTGCGAGAAGGGGCCGATCTCTCGCGTCGCGTTCGCGGGTGATGACGTTCTGGTCGTGTCCAACCGTGGCAGGCGTGCCGCGACCTTCTGGCGTGACGGGACCCCGCGCCACGCGTTCGACACGCGGGACCTGGGCGTGCCCACGGTCGAGCTCGTCCCGTTGGCGACGGGCGGCTTCTTCGGCTTCGCGCCGGGGAAGAAGGGCCTCGCGCTGGTGGCGGACGCCCAGGGGACCTCACTCGTCTCCCTCACACTTGGCGCGTCCGCTCAGGGACCGGGGGAGCTGGCGCACGCCGGGACCTGCCTCGCCTTCGCGAACACCTTCGCGCGTGGGGTCCACGAGCTGCGGCACGCACTGCTGGTCCTGGCGCTCGGGGGATGAGCCCGGTCAGCAGGTCGTCGACGAGAAGACGCTCGAGGTGCTGCACTTCGAAGAGGTGGCGACGAAGGGCGGCGTCACCGAACTCCACCCGTGGTGATGGCCTGGGGCGGCGTGGAGTCCGAGCTGGGGTGCTCGATCTTCTCGCCGTCGTGCCACCAGGTGAGGTGTGAAGGCGGCGCGAAAGCTCGAGCGCGGCCCGCGCAGCATCCCCAACCCGCGGGTTGCTGGAGACGAGAAGCCGAGACAGCGACTGCTGGCTCGCCTCGCGGGCGGCTCGACGGGGCACCCCCAACAGCACCAGCTGTCGGCCTCATCGCCGGACTGCGTGGCAGCCGCCCGCTTCGCGAACCGCGGCTTCAGGACGTGGAGCGCCTTCTCTCCCTTGCGGACGCTCCTGCCGAGCGCACGCCACGCCTGGAACGTGGCCGCGTGATGAATCTCCGGCCGCTGCGAGACGAGGAGCATCAGGTTGCGAAAGCTCAAGCGGGCGATACTGGTACGGCCGAGCACCGCCATCGACTTCAGGGTCTGCGTCCACGCCTCGGAGTGGAGCAGGGTGTTGAGCTGCGTTTCGAGTGCTTCCTTCGCGGTCTCCACGCGAGCCTTGAGTTGCTCGACGTCGTACGTGTGTTTGCGCTTTGACGCTCTCCAGAATCGACCCGGGTCTGCTCTCCAAAACCGACCCACCCACGTCGGTGATCGTGATCGACGTCAGGTCTGATCGCGGTGTCACTCTTGCGCGTGCATCACGCCTCGCGTACTGATCCGTTCGGCACGCACGGCTGTTCGTGCGCAGCCGTAGCGCCGATGACCCTTGGCGCGCGCCAATATCAGAACGCCTGTTCAGGTCCGTCGCTCTCCGCAGAGGGGAGAACCCCAAGCGGCAGTCCGCCCGGGACGTTCTTCATGGCCTTGATCAGAGACCTGATCAGCTCCCACGCTCAAGAACCGCGGGCTCTGAGGGAAAGGGACCGGTGACCATGTATCTTGTTCGCTGACTCCGCAGTCGCGATCGCGTTCCTGGCCTGGTCCGGTTCTACAGAGCAGAGGTGGGTCGTTTCTGGAGAGCGCTGAAGTTGCGCGCCATGCTGCCTCCTGTTGAGTCGCAGCGTCCGTCGCCGCCCAAGCGAGAGGCGGCGCGGATGCGAAGGGCGAGACGCAGAACAGCAAGACGTGGAGCAACTGGACCACGTCGAGCGCTCGGTGACGCACGCTGGGCCAGGTGAGGCTCAAGGAGCCGAGCCGTGTCAGGGGTGAGGAGTACACGCCGCTC
>JBBAQZ010000105.1:0-5829 GCA_040400045.1 Myxococcaceae bacterium | reverse complement strand
GTGATGGGCACCCGCGAGCGCCCGCTCTTCAACACTGCCAACTCAGGTCGTCGTGGTTTGCCGAGGCGCCCCGCCCCAGCGATGGAGCGGTCGATTCACTCCCGCCTTCGACAGGCGCGAAGCTGCTGGGCGACCCACTCTTCGGGCTGCACGCCGCTGCCGCGATGAGCCGGGGCTCGTACGGGTTGCTGGAGTTCGGGCTGCGCAGCGCTCCCACCGGCCGCCTCGCCATCGAGCAGCTCGCGACGTACGGCGCGCTGATCAACCCGCTCGTGCGCTGGAGCCTCGAGGTCGACGGCGACGAGGTCTCGTTGCACCACCGCGCTCCAAAGAAGGGTGGCGTCGGGCGCAACGGCAACATCTTCACCGTCTGCCGCATCGTGCGCATCGCCCGCGAGATGATGGGCGAAGACGTGAGGCCGGTGCGAGCGTGGTTCGCGCATGAGGAGAAGTCGTGCCCGCCCGAGCTGCTCGCGTTCCTTGGGACGACCGAGGTGGCGTTCGGTCGCGCGTCGAATGGCGTGTCGTTTTCGAAGAGGGCGCTCGACCGGCCCACCGCAGAAGCCGATGCCGAGCTGAACCGCGCGCTCGAGCTGCACGGGAAGGCCGTGCTGAAGCAGTGTGGCGACCTCGACGATGCGTACGAGCGGGCGCGTGGCGCCGTCATCGAACTGCTCCCCGACGGTCAGGCGACGTTGACGGGCGCGGCCAGGCGGCTGCACGTCACGCCTCGCACGCTGCAGCGTCGGCTCGCAGAGAACGGAATCTCGTTCGCGTCGCTCCTCAACGAAGTGCGTCGCGCCCAGGCCGAGCGGTTGTTGCTGCGCTCCGACGCGCCGCTCGCCGACGTGGCGGAGCAGGTCGGCTATCGCGACGCCGCCGCGTTCGTGCGCGCGTTCCGTGGGTGGACGGGCACCACGCCCGGCAGGTTTCGCGACGCCAGCGCGGCGCACTGACTCGCGGAGTCTGGAACCTCGGACGCTCGACGCTTTCGCATGTGTCCGGCGCGTCAGGTCACGGGACGGCTCGCGCTCCACGTAGCCCCACGGCTCTCAGCTCTCGGTCAAGATCACCGAGCCGTAGAACTCGTCGACCGACAGGGTCACCCCGGTGCCGGGCACGGCAACCGACTCACCAGGCCGGAACTCGCGTGTCTCCCACTCGGCCGCGCGGCTGATGACGGTGATGCGACGATGAGCATGCGAGACGATGAGCACGGCCTGGAGCGAAGCGATCTGCTTGTACTGGCTCAGCTTCTCGCCTCGGTCGTAGTCCTCGGTCGACGGACTGGTGACTTCGACGAGGACCGTCGGGTTGATCAGCGCGAGCGGGTCCCTCTTCGAGCGATGTTGGGGCCCGCAGACGATGGAGACATCCGGGTATGTCGAAAGCCCAGTGGACTCGACGTGAATGCGTGCATCTGAGCTGAACGCCTGACAGCCGCTCTTCAGCTTCGAGCCGATTCGGATGATCGTCTCGGCGGCGATCGCCGCGTGCTCAGGTGTCCCTCCTGCCATGCAGAAAATCTCGCCGTCGAAGTACTCGAGCTTCACGACGGAGATCTCCGCCGCGCTCAAGTAGTCCTGCATCGAGTAGTGCAACCGCCGCGCTGTCGACATGGTCATCGAGTCTTGCTCAGCACCGGACTTTGCGCACCATCCCGGCGAGCGTTTCGCAGTTCCACCACCACGCCCGTCGTCGTCCACACGGCCTCCGGCAGCAAGGCATGGAGGCGAGGCGACAACATCGAGCCGAACCACTGCGTGAAGACGACGGCGCCTCAGCGCAGAGGCCCGATACGCCCACCCGTCGCTGCCAGCCGGACGAGCGCGAAGGCCTCTTCAGTGGCGTGGTCAGCGTTCCGTCCACCGCTTGGACTTTCGCGGGACGCCGTTGCCGACCAACTGGAGAGGCGTGTGCTCGACGCGCCGAAAGTCGGTTGGCCAGTAGGCCACCGTCGTTGCTCTGGGCGCGACAGGCGCGGCGCTCGAGGCCACGCCGTACACCAGCCAGTAGGGCTCAGCCAGCAGCGTGGGTGCGGCGTTTTCGATGACGACGACGAAGACGCGACCCTCGGGAACGAACTCTTCTTCGAGCGTGCGCTCGGTGAAGACCGTATTGCTCACCACGACGGCTTTGACGTTGGTGACGCGCTTCATGACCCGAACCGCGTCGAGCACTGCAGTGGTGACCGTTCCCTCGGTCTTCATGCTCCGCACCTCGCCTTCGATGGCCACGAACGTGCCCATGGCTGCGCTCGGGTTGGCCAGTGCTGCCAGGCGCTCGGTGACGGGCAGCCTGGCGGCCTTGAACTCGCTCGCCACCGCTTCTGCCTCGGCTTTCAGCCCATAGTTGGCGAAGTCACGCTCGAGGACCCGAAGGACGAACTGGCTGAACCACCGCTCGGCGCGAACTGGCGCGAGGTTCTCGTTTCGCAGGTCGACGACCGTGGCGTACTTCTCGTTGGCGTAGGCGGCGCAAGCCGTCTCGGCTGCGTCACCTCCTGCGGCCACGCTCTGGTACATCGCGAAGGCAGCTCGGTGTCGTTCGACTTGCGAGATCTTTCGCTGGGCGAGGAAGGCCTCGAAGCCAGCGGCGTCGGCAAGACGGGCGAAGCAATCTCGCACGTTCGTCGCCTCGTTCATGCGTCGTCGGGCGTCCGCAGAGTCGTCGTACCGTTCGATGACACGGTCGCACGTGGGCTTGCCGCCCGCGCCGGCAGGGCTCGTGGCGCATCCAGCAAGCAGCAGCAGGAAAAACATGTGGGTGTTCATGAACGCATGAGTGGAGGCCTCCTCCTGCATTTTTGAACCGGTCGAACGGCCGCAACATCATGGCGTTACGTCGCCTGGTGAAGGTCGGTGATCAGATTGGGCTCATGCTCCCGCCGGACGTGACCGCGCGGGTTCTCCACGGAGGTCGACGCGCTGGCGGGGGCCGACTCGAGACCAGGCGTGACGGAGTGGTTGCTTCGGCGAAAGAGGCCGTCAAGAAGCTCGGCAAGGTCGCGAAGGACTTCGACCCCGAGAAGAAGAACCTGCCAATGCTGACCCGAAGCAGCTCGAGAAGGCGAAGAAAGAGCTCGACGAACTGATCGCGAAGCTCGACGAGGGCAGCGCGCCGCGGACGGCCATCCTCGCCGGGGCGCTGGAGCGTGAGGCGCCGTGGGTGAGCGGATGGCGTGTCCTGCACACGTCTTTGTCGTCGTCTGCCGATGGACGAACCGGCGCCGCTCCGCAAGCTTCTCCCGCCCCGCCGAAAGCGACCGGGTGGGCCCCGAAGACGGCGGCGCGCGCGTCGAATCCGTTCGAGCGCCTCAAGGACAAGCTGACGCCCGAGCCGTTCCGCCAGGGACCCGGCCCGAAGATCGACCCGTTCAACGCCAGCAAGGATTGGATGTCGGACCGCGTCTTCAACAAGCTCCGCCCCGACGGCCCACCCGAGAAGCTCACCGGCCCGCAGCGTGTCGCGTACGGCCCACTCGCCGCGCCGCCCACGCTCAAGCGCCCGGTGGTGATGATCCCCGGCCTCACCATGCCCGCGCAGAGCTTCGAAAAGCTCGGCGACCAGCTCGCCACCAACAAGGCGAACGGGCCGGTCTACGTCGCTTCGCAAGACACGTTCCGCCTCAACGACTCGCAGGGCCGCGAGGTGACGGGCGAGGAGCTGAAGAACGCGAAGCTGTTCGAGCTCGAGTACAAAGACCCGTGGGCTTCGCCGAGCTTGAAGGCGCCGCAGATCGCCCGCGCCATGGAGCGCATCGCCTCGGCCACGAAGCAGCCCGGTCTCGACGTGGTGGCGCACTCCGCCGGCGGCTCCGACTTCCGGCTCTACCTCGACCAGCGTGACGTCTCGAAGGGTCCGAAGGTCGAGTGCGCGGTGCTCATCGGGCCTGCCTCGCACGGCACGTACGTCGGCAACATCGGCGGCGTGGTGGGCAACCCGGTCAAGAACGTCGACGACGCAGCGCGCGAGCTCGCGGTCGGCTCGAAGCTGATCAACGACCTCAACACCAACTGGGACCGGCAGCGCTCGCAGGTGGCGGGTGGCGTCACCATCGTCGGCACCAGCGGCACGCCGACGCTCGGCCCGAAGAAAGGCGTCTTCGAAGATGGCGACGGCTACATGCCGACCGCCGGGCTCGCGATGCCGGGCGCGAAGACGGTGGTGATGGAAGGGCCGCACAACACGCCGCTCGCGCACCTCTGGCAGGTTCAATACTCGGGCGTCGTGAACTCGGCGATGGACGTGCTGGGTCGCTGACCGGAGTGCCCGCTGCGGAATCGACTACGCTGCCCGGGTGCGCTGCCAGGTGGTGTCTCTGCTGTTCGTCGCCTCGAGCGCGCTGGCCGCAGACCCGGTCGCGGCGCTCAACCAACTCGAGGCTGACAACGACGTCGTCGAAGCGGCCTTCGACGCCTTCTGCAGCGCGGTGAAGAGTGGCCGCCGCGATGGGCAGCTCCCGGTCCACGAGCTCGTCTGGGCCACCTCGTGTTCGCTTCGGGCGTTGAAGCTCGAGCCCACCGTCGAAGGCCGGCAACCGGCGCACGTGCTGTGGGAAGTCGAGGGCCGACGTCAGTCGGGCGAACGGACCTCAATGCGCGGTGAAGCCGACGTCGTGCTCGGGCGCAAGGGCGCCATCACCATCGAGTCGTGGACCGACACCTGGCGAGAGACGGTGTCGCGAAGCTCGCCGCGCTTCGAAGAGCGTGCGGAAGAAGCAGGGTTGACGGTGCCGGCGCTCCGGCTCCAGCGACGCACCGAAGCAGAGCTGATGGCCGGTGGCCTCACGGTTCGCGACGTCACGGGGGACGGCGTACCCGAGGTCTTCACTGTCGAGGGCAACGAGGTGCTGCGCTTCGATCGCCTCTCGACGAACCCCCTGCGTTACGCCCGGTCGACGCTGTACCGCTTTCCAAAACAGGTGCTGGCGACGTCGGTGATGGGCGGCGACTTCGACCGCGATGGTGACGTCGACCTGCTGCTGACCGGCGACCCGCTGGTGACGCCCATCGTGCTGCGAAATGACGGCGCGGCGTTCGAGCCCCAACCGTTGCCGAAGAGCGTTCGCGGCAACTTCGTGAGCGCGCTCCTCTCGGACTTCGACGGCGACGGCGACCTCGACGTCGTCTTCCTTCCATACGATCTGAACTCGGGGTTCCCGATGGACATGCTCGAAGCGCGCGACGGAGCGCGACCCGTCTTCGTGCGCGGTGGGCCTGGCGTGACCTTCACGCCGTGGACGCTGCCCGCGAGTCAGCTGACGCCGCGATGGACGCTCGCCGTCGTCTCGGGAGACCTGCTGGGCACCGGCGCGCCACAGCTCTGCCTCGCGAACGACTTTGGCTCGAACGACCTCTACTCGTTTCTGTCGGATGGCGGCGTGCGCAACGACGCGCGCGCGTTCGCGCTCGACGACCCGGGCAACGGCATGAGCGCCGACCTCGGTGACTTCGATGGAGACGGGCGCCTCGACCTGAGCGTCGCGAACATGTTCTTGAAGGCCGGCACGCGCGTCATCGGGGCAGTGAGGGTGAACCCGGGCTTGAAGGCGCGGCTCTCGAAGTTCGCGCAGGGCAATACGCTGTACCTGGCGCGAGACGGAGGCTTCTCCGAGGTCGCCGTCCACCAGGGAGGGATAAGGGAGGGATAAGGGATTCAAAGCGGAAAACCGAGCGCGAGACCCTTCATCGAGCCCTGAGTTCGGGCGTTTACCGCTTCACGCGACTCCGAGATTCTTTCCAGCCTCACGGAACTCTTAAAGCTTTATTGGAACGGACGGGCGCGCGGAGGGGACGAGCTCCATCACAGGGCAGACCCGGCCACAGG
>JBBAQZ010000104.1:0-6022 GCA_040400045.1 Myxococcaceae bacterium | reverse complement strand
CGACCGTCGTCGACCTTCGAGGTCGACGCCAGCCAGGTCACGACCGCGTCGGTGCGGAGGCCATGCTGCGGCAGCTCTCGTCCAGTCGGAGTCGATGGACCCGCCATCGTGTACTTCACGTCGAGGATGCGCACGGCTCCGTCGACGCCGCGGACGCGCTTCACCCGTGCGTGCCACTTCTCGTTGAACCACTGCTCTGCCGACCCGCGCGAGTCCCACAGGTACACGCCGCCGAACTCGCGAGCCTCGCTGAACGTGAAGGCCTTGGAGAGCAGCCCGGGCGCCGCGGCGTATTCCGGAATCGCGTCGACGAAGCGGCCGGTGATGAGGAAGTTCGGCGCCCACCACGGAGACTTCACGCGAACGATGGTGATGGCGGTCGACTGCGGGGCGGACAAGGTCATCGGCGACTCCGGCTGAGAGGGCCGTGGCTCGACCGCAGCGCAAGAGGTGAGGAGCACGGCCATGAGGGGGAGGTGTTGGCGCATGTTCTCTTGGAGCGCCGCCCCCTTTCCCTGTGACACGAAATCGACGCACCCTCAGGGGGACGGCACGACGTTCCGGTGGCTGAACGCGCCTGGCAGCACGGTCTTGAGGTCGAACGAGTACACCGCCACCACGTCGATGAACTGCTGCACGAGGCCTGGCGCGCCGAGCGGCATGTCGCGCTCGGAGGCGAGGTGAACCTCGATGGGCTGGGCGTGGAAGATGAGCTCGGCCGTGAAGTCGAGCTCCGTCGGAGCCAGAGCAGCAAAGACACCAGTGCGCGCATGCGGCCACGCAAGAGCCGATGCAGCGCGCTTCAAATCGAACGACGCCGCGCTCGGAGCACCAGCAGCACGAAGCCGAGCAGGCTGAACGGAGCCGCGCCTGCGCCGTTGCAGCCACAGCCTCCGATGACGAGCTCCTGCAGCCCTTCACGGCCTGCAGCGACTCCAGCGTCGGAGTTTTCGGTCATGCCCGCGTCGGACGGCGACGCCGCGCCGGCATCGGTGGTGACGCCCGCGTCAGGCGAAGTGACGCCTGCGTCGACGACCGAGCCCGCATCCATCGTGGTCGTGCCGGCATCGACCTCGCCCTGGCCTGCATCCGCATTTGGATCGACGGCGGTGAAGCTGACCGCGGCGCTCCGAGTCGAGTTGCCTGACGTGTCGAACGCGATGGCGACGATGGAGTGCGTGCCCGCGCTCACCGCTACCTGCGCCGCGTACGGAGCCGCGGTGTCGACGTCAGCCATGGCCCCATCGAGTTCGAACTCCACGCGGCCGACACCGACGTCATCATTCGCCGTCGCCACGAACATCACCGAGAGCCCCGTCATCGAACCCGCGCTCGGCAACGTGACCGAGACCGTGGGCGGCGTGGTGTCGGTCGTCATGCCGATGATGACGAAGACGATGGCGCTCGTCGTGCTGTTGCCGGCCGCGTCGTGTGCGCGCGCGGTGAGCGACTTCGTTCCATTCGTCCACGCCGTCGTGTCGACCTGGAACTGCCACGGCATGGTGCTGACTTCGCCGAGCTTGGTGGTGCCTTCGAAGAACTCCACGCGAACCACGCCCACGTTGTCGGTCGCTTGTGCGACGAGCATCACCTGCCCAGACACGCGGGCGTTGTTCGCAGGCGCGGTGAGCGCGACCACTGGCGGCGTGGGGTCTGGAATGGCCGTCACCGTCACCGCGCCCGTGGCCGAGGCTGAACCCGTCGTCACCGTCACCGTGTGCGGGCCGCCGAAGATCGAGCCCGCCGTGAAGAGGCCATTCATGTCGATGGTGCCACCGCCTGCGACCGTCCACGTGAGCCGAGGCTGAATGGTGAGCGCGTCTGCGAACTGGTCGTTCACGACGCCATCGAACTGCTGCGTGCCCGTCACGGGGACGCTTGCCGTGGTCGGCTGAAGCGAGACGGTCGTCGGCACGGCCTGCACCGTCACCGTCACCACGCTCGTCACCATGTTGCCGGCGCCGTCGGTCACCGTGACGATGAACTCGTAGGTGCCCGACTGCGTGAAGGTGACCGTCGTGTCCTTCGCCGCGTTGTTGCCGTTGTGCGAGAAGGTGACGGTGCCGGGCGCGATTCTCGCGGTCCACGAGTACGTGAGGCCCGCTTCGCCCGCGTCGTCCGTCGCCCGCACCGAGAGCACGGTCGAGGTGCCAGTCACCAGCGACGGCGTCGCGCGCGCTGCCTGGGTGATGGTCGGAGCGCCGCTGCCCACGACAGTCAACGTCCCCATGCCCGTGAAGCCACCGGCGGTCGCCATCACCGTGAACGGGCCGCCCGCCGTGGTGCCTGCCGTGAACTGGCCGTTGCTGGCGATGGTGCCGCCGCCCGAGACGGTCCACGTCGCCGAGCCGAGAAACATGGAGTTGTTGAACTGGTCGCGCCCCTGCGCCGAGAAGAACTGCGTGCCGCCCGTCGTCACAGCCGCGGTGGCGGGAGAGACCATCAGGCTCGTGGCGACCTGTGTCACCACCACCGTCACCTGGGCGCGAACCAGCAGCCCGCCAGCGTCGGTCACCGTCACCTCGAAGACGTACGTGCCTGCGGTGGTGAACGTCACCGTCACGCTCTTCGCGGCGTTGGTGCCGTTGGTGGAGAGCGAGGTCGACCGGGGCCCCGTCGAGGTCCACCCGTAGGTGAGGCTCGCTTCACCGCCATCGTCAGCGCCGAGAACGCTCAACGTCACGGTGGCGTTCGTCGTTGGGTTCTGGCTCGCAGTTGGCGCCGTCACGATGGTGGGCGGCGCGTTGACGGTCGTGGTGTCGAAGTCAATGCCCGTGAGGTTCGCGCTGGTCACCGTCGCCATGCGCGTCGCGGGCCCGAACGTGTAACCGACACGAGTTGGCGTCAGCGTGTAGGTCCCTGCGGGAACGCTGGTGAGCACGTAGCGGCCGAGCGAGTCGGTGGTCGACGATCGCGTGCCGTCGCTCACGAGGACTCCGGGGAGCGGGGTCGTGCCGGTGCGCGCGGTGCCTGAGATCTGGAACGTCGTCGTCGTGCCCGCGACCTGGAAGTTCTGGTTGCTGAGGAATGAGCCTGCGATGGTGACAGGGTTCGTGAAGTTCTGCGGCTCGAGTGTCACGCCTGGTGACGTGGCGGTGAGGTTCCACGTGCCATTCGGCACAGCTTGCAGCGAGTAGAACCAGGGCTGCGTGGTCGCGCCACGCGCCGCGGTGACGATGCGGTAGCCGTCGGTCACCACAGGCGCCGTCATGATGGTCGAAGGCAACGAGCCGATGATGCTCTGGCCTTGCGCGAAGAAGGTGATGCCCGAGACGTTGCCGGCCATCACCTCGACGGGGTTTCGCACGCCCGAGAGCGTGAAGTTCCAGCCCGCCTTCGTCGCGGTGATGGTGTAGCGGCCGTTGGGCACTGCCGTGATGCTGAAGTCTCCGTTCGTGTTGGTGGTGGCGGTGCGCGTGCCATCCGACACGACGACGCCAACGACGCCGGTGCCTCCGGCAGTCACGCGCCCTGCGAGGATGTAGCCGGGCTTCGTCGAGGCGGTGAAGGTCAGGCCCGTGACGTTTCCGGCGATGGGCAGCGGCGCTGCGAACGCGCGTGCCATCGCGAGGTCGAACTTCGCGGCGTTGATGGTGTAGCCCGCGGCCGAGGCTGGCACGTTCGTGAGCGCCCACGTTCCGTCCGAGAGCGAGAAGGTGGTGCGGGTGCCATCGGTGATGCGCGCTCCTTCGATGCCAGCGTCGGCCATCAGCACCGAGCCGCTCAAGGTGAAGGTCGTCGGCGTGCCCACCGTGACGAAGATGGCGGCGGTCGCGATACCACCCTTCATGTCACTGACGGTGCAGCGAATCTGGTGCACGCGATTGCCGGTGAGCGTCCTCGTCTGCATCGGCCGGTTGTCGATGCTGAAGCTGCCGTCGTCGAAGTCCCACGCGTACGCGAGCGTGTCTCCGTTCGGGTCGCTGGCCGTCGCGGTGAAGGTGACCGCTGTGTTCGAGGGCACGGTGGTCTGCGACGCCGCGAGGGTCACCGTCGGCAGCTGGTTCGACGGGTACGGGCCGAAGTTGACGACGACGTCGAGGGACTCGGGAGTCGTGCCGCCCTTGCCGATGGGCGTGAAGTGCACGTTCGCGGGCAGGTCCGAGAAGGTGCGGCCGATGACGAGGGGCGAGTTCGACGTGGTTCCACCCGGCGTCATGTCGAGCAGATGTGAGCCGCAGCCGTTGCCGGGGCTGGCGGGGCAGTAGGTGCCCAGGCTTGGGAAGCCGAAGTTGAAGCTCGCGCCGTTCATCAGCGAGACGTTGCCGGTGATCAGCTGGCGAAACTCGAGCCAGTAGTCTCGGCTCTGGGTGTCGTTGCGCGCCACCTTGATGGCCTGCATGCCGCCGTCGGGCGAAGCCACCTCGAGGGGATAGATCCGGTACGTGCCGCTGGTGGTGACGGTGTTCACCTGGTCCGGTCGCGTCCAGTCGAGGCCGCGCTTGAACCAGGCGTTGAAGTGCGAAGCGCCCGAGCTGCCCATCACGTCGAAGGGGTTGCCGTACTCCTGCTGGCTGCCGGCGCCGATGATGCTGTCGCCCGCGTTCCAGAAGTTCGCGTGCCACACGCCGTAGTTGTGGCCGAGCTCGTGCGAGGTGACGCCCTGGCCGAAGCTGCCGTTGAGCCAGGTGCCTTTGCTTCCGACGTAGCCACGGCCGGCCCAGCCCGGGAACATGCTGGGGTGCGCGACGATATCGAGGTTGTAGTTGTTCGGGTCGTAGCCGGCGTCGCGCGCGGCGATGCGCGCATCGGACAGCACCTGAAAGTAGTTGCCCGCGTCGCGGTACCAGCCGGCGGGGCGCGGCATGCGCAGCATCGGCGGGAACACGCCGGTCAGCTGCGTCTTGTTGAAGCTCTGCGACGTGAAGAAGCCGTTCACCTCCGTGTTGATGAGCGTCTGCGACGACGGCAGCGAGAGCCCGTTCGCGAGGTCCTCGAAGTCGACGCGCATGAAGAGCACCGTCTTGGGTCCTTCGGTCCACGGTGAGGCGGCGGTCTCGCCATCAGCTGCGATGTCGGCGGCTTCCTGGTCAGCGAGGCCCTGCGCGAGCTCGTCGGCGTGCAGCGGCTGGCAGAAGCCGATGGCATGATCTCCGTCGTGCACCACTTCGCTCGCGGTCGATGCTTTGCGCGAGGTGGGGCAGGGCGAGCCCGGAATGTAGTCGAAGAAGTTCACATCTTCGGGCTTCAGCCGGCGCACCGGGAACTCGTAGAGCGCGAACACGCCGTCGAGTTCGATGCCGTGAATGCGCAGGTCGTCGCGCGTGGTGAGGCCCTGTCGAAACCCGTACACGCCTGCGCGGAGCACCGAGTCACGACCATTGAAGGTGATGAACCGCTCGGTGGGCTTGGCGGTGAGAGCGGTGTCTTCGTCGCCGACCGCACCGACGACGTGCAGCATGCCGCGCCCGTCACGCCACTGCTCGACGTTCGCCGCGACGGCCGCGGGCAACATGCGCCGCTCGGCGATGCTGAGCGCCATCGAGAGCGCGAGCTCGGGCTCGGTCAGCATCAGCCCGGCGAGGTGCTGACGACGCTGAAGCGAGAGCGACACGCCGTCATCGATGAGGCGCTGTGGAACCGGAGCAGGGGTCTGCTTGAAGGTGTCGACCCACTCGCGAAACGCGGTGTGGGCGGCGACGGCCCGGCTCGCTTCCGGCAGCGTCGGGTCCTCACCGAGTGGGGCGAATCGACGCTCGATGGCGTCTGGTTTTCGCTCCTGCGCACAGCCCACGACGAGGAAGGTGCAGAGAAGAGAAGGTACGAGCGTTCGCGACAGGCGGGACATGGTCGCGAAACCGCAGCAAGAGCCACGCCACTGGAAGGAGCAAGTCCTCGTGACTCTTGAGGGAGTTGGCTGCCCAAACTCTTTGGATTCGTTGGCTCAATTCTCGAGACTCGATCACCCGTCGGGTCCTCGGTCAGCATTCGATGCGACGTCTGCAGTGATTTCAGACCAGGTGTTGACTGTAGACCCCACCCGGGCGAACCGGCTCGCGTCGACGTGTGCGCCTTCGCAGCC
>JBBAQZ010000103.1:0-6143 GCA_040400045.1 Myxococcaceae bacterium | reverse complement strand
CCGCCGCCGGTGCCGGACGAGCCGCCGCCGGTGCCGGACGAGCCGCCGCCCGTGCCCGAACCGGTGCAGTACCCCCCGGTGCAGGTGAACCCCGGGTCGCACATCGTGTTGTTGCAGCATGCGTACGGTGCCGCCCCGCAACAGAAGCCCCGCCCGTCGCATTGGTTGGCGCCCGCGCCACACGACGAAGGCGACGTGCAGGCGGGCACGCAGACCGGCAGGTTGCTGAGCGAGACGTTGGCTTTGTCGCAGACGTAGTTCGGGCGGCAGCCGTTCGACGTGCCCGGTGACGAGCAGTTCTTCAGGCACACGTTGCTCCCGCCCGCGGGGTTTCGGCCGCAACGGCTGCCCACGAGGCAGTCGCCGTCGGTCGTGCAATTCTTCGAACAGTAGCCGTTGTCGAACAGCGCAGTGAGGCACAAGTTGTCCGTGCATTCACTGGGCACCGTGCACGGATCGCCGACCCCGAGGAGCGCCGTTCCGCCTCCCGTCGCTGCGCCGCCACCGGTCGCCAGGCCACCGCCGGTCGCGACGCCGCCACCGGTCGCGCTCCCGCCTCCCGTCGCCAGGCCACCGCCGGTCGCGACGCCGCCACCGGTCGCGACGCCGCCGCCGGTCGCGACGCCGCCGCCCGTTGCAGTCCCTCCACCGGTCGCGCTCCCGCCGCCGGTCCCGATGGGGAACGTGCAGGTGCCGCTCGTGCAGACGTTCGAGCCGAGGCACGACGAGTTACAGCACGGCTGGTTCGTCATGCCGCACCGAATGCACAGGCCTCGGCTACACGAGAGCGTCAGGTTGCAGGCCTGGTTCGGGCAGCACACTTCACCTTCGCCACCGCACACCGTCGTTCCGCCGCCAGTCCCCGACGTCCCTCCGCCCGAGCCTCCGCCGGTTCCGGCGCTCCCGCCACCCGTCGACACGCCGCCGTCGGGGTCGGCGACGCACCGCCCCTGCGCGCTACAGGTCTGATCGACGAGGCACGCCTTGCAGGTCGCCCCGCCCGAGCCACAGCCGTTGCGAGACTGCTTGTTCGTCGCGATGCACTCCTCGGCGGCCGTGCAGCAGCCAGAACAGTTCGACGGCTGGCACTTGACGGGTACGGTCGGGCCGCAGCTCACGACCAGCACAGAAAGGGCCAGAACGCCGGTTGAGACTCGAATCATGGACGTCATGCTACGCGCAGCCCTATGGTCCGCGCACCATGACTTCGGCAGAAGCCGCCAATTGGTACTTCAAGAAGGCCGCACACCTCATGGACGTGGGGGAGCGCATTGAAACGCTGCTCGCCACGCCCCTGCGAACCGTGAGCGTGCAGGTCTCCATCGAGCTCGACAACGGCGAGATCCGCACCTTCAAGGGCTACCGCGTGCAGCACGACAACGCGCGCGGACCGATGAAGGGAGGCCTGCGTTTCCACCCCGACGTCAACGAGGACGAGGTGCTGGGCCTCGCGTCGCTCATGACGTGGAAGACGGCCGTGGTGAACCTCCCCTTCGGCGGGTCCAAGGGAGGCATTCAGTGCACCCCGGCCGACCTCTCGGTGAAGGAGCTCGAGCGCCTCACCCGCAAGTTCGTCGATCAGATCCACGACGTCATCGGGCCGACCCGCGACATTCCCGGCCCGGACATGAACACCAACCCGCAGGTCATGGCGTGGATCATGGACCAGTACTCGCGCTACCACGGCCACTCGCCGGCGGTGGTGACGGGCAAGCCCATCGATCTCCACGGCAGCCGCGGGCGCGAGGCCGCCACCGCGCGCGGGCTCCAGTTCATCGCGCGGGAGATCTTGCGAGACGTCGGGCTGCAGATGCAGGGCACCCGCTTCGCCATTCAGGGCTTCGGGAACGTCGGCAGCCACTCGGCGCGGCTGTTCCACGAAGACGGTGGGAAGATCGTCGCGGTCAGCGACGTGCACGGTGGTGTCCAGAACGCGCGCGGCCTCGACGTCTCAGCGCTGTTCGAGCACGTGAAGAGGACGGGCTCGGTGCGCGGCTTCACGGGTGGAACACCCTGCAGGAACGAAGACGTGCTCGTCGCAGACTGTGACGTGCTGGTTCCCTCGGCGATTGGCGGAGTCATCGACAAGCGCGTCGCGGCCGAGGTGCGTGCTCGCATCGTGCTCGAGGGAGCCAACGGCCCCTGCCTGCCAGAGGCCGACGAGGTGTTCGAGCAGCGCGGCGTGCTGGTGGTTCCAGACATTCTCGCGAACGCGGGCGGCGTCACCGTCAGCTACTTCGAGTGGGTGCAGAACATGCAGCACGTCACCTGGGAAGAAGAGCGCGTCACCAGCGAGCTCCAGCGGGTGATGAAGGAGGCCTACGAGAAGGTTGGACAGATCTCGCGGACCCGGAAGCTCCCGCTTCGCACCAGCGCGTACGTGCTCGCCATTGGCCGCGTCGGCAAGGCGACTGTGTTGCGCGGCATCTGACGTCACCCGATGTTGGCCTCGCCGAGGACGCTCCCATGTCGATTCCTGCCTCGCTGCTCAAGAAGCTCATCCAGATTCCCATCTTCCAGGGCCTGACGGTTCCCGAGGCGGCCGAGTTCTTCGAGGTCGCGCTCGAGCAGGCGATCGAGAAGGGCCGCACCGTGTTTCGCGAAGGCGACGAGGGCGACGCGCTCTACGTGATCCTCTCTGGAGAAGCGGCTGTCACCAAGAAGAGCGTCGAGCTCGCCGTGCTGTCGACGCACGCCGTCCTCGGAGAGATGTGTCTGGTCAGCCCCGGTGATACCCGGTCGGCCACGGCGGTCGCGAAGACCGAGCTGACGGTCCTGAAGATCCCCAGCAAGCGGGTGCAGAAGCTGCTGAAGGGGAACAACCTCGCCACGCTGAAGGTCGTCGCCAACCTCGCGCAGGTGATGGGGCAGCGGCTGGCCGCCATCAACGACCGACTCGTCGCGGCTGACTCGAGGAAGAGGCCAGAGGGGCGCAAGGAAGAGCTCGCCGACTTCGCGGGCATCTTGAACCGCTGGTCGTTCTGAGGCGGGCTGTTGCGATAGACTGTCGGTTGCGTGCTGACCACTTCGTTGTTGCTCGTTCTTGCTGCAGCGCCCACCGCCGCCAGCGCGGATGCGTTCGCGAAGGCCGCCCAATGGGAGGAGCTGTACCTCGCTTTCGCCGCCGTGCAGCCAAAGGGCTACGCCTCGAAGGATCAGAAACGCATCGCGACGGCGCTCCAGATGGGCTGCGAGGCGCTGTTGTCGGCAGACGCGGTGATGGCGTTTTCGCTCGGAGAGAAGAGCGTCGCGTTCGGAAGCCAGCCGCAGGCCGTCGTGTGCACGGCCCAGGCTGCCATCAAGACCGAGCAACGCTCGGCTGCCGACGAGGTGCTTCGGGTCGGCCTCACGCGGCACGGGAAAGACGGCGCCATCGCGGTCGAGCTCGCGCGGCTGATGATCGAAGAGAATGACGGGACGGGCGCCGTTCGGGTGCTCGCCGCCGTGCCGAAGACGTCGAAGGCCTTCAGCGAGGCCCAGACGCTGATGGTGAGCGCCCAGGCGCTGGTCGAAGAGGCGGCGTCTGCCCGGGCGCAGCTGTCCGGCAGAGGCCTCCGGGCGTCAGAGCCAGAGGATCGCTCCAGGCCCATCGTCAGCCCGACCGTCGGTGAAGACGGCGACGACGAGGCGCCGCAGAACCCGCGTCGTCCTGCGCCACCGAAGCTGGGCGAGTCACGCAGCTACGAGTCGAGCGTCGACGAAGAGGGTCGTCGCACCCGCCAGAACGCCTTCTTTCGCTTCCGGTACTTCAACGCCCAACGCGACTTCGGCCAGCGCGCCGAATACGAGGGTCGCGTCCAGGCCGCGCTCGAGGAGTCGCGCGTCGCTGCCCGAAACGTCATGGGCGTCGCGCGAGAGAGCGCCGTCGACGTCATCCTGTATTCGAAGGCCGAGTTCACCATGCACCACGGGCCGTGGGCCGCAGCGGCGATCGCCGGCTTCTACTCGGGCAGCGCCATTCGCATGAACGACTCTGCCGAGATCAACGCGCAGAACATGGCGACCCTCGTGCACGAGTACGTTCACGCCGTGGTCGATGAGCTGTGCCAGTTCGACACCCGAGGCCTGCCCAAGTGGGTCAACGAGGGTCTGGCTGAATACGTGGAGTGGCAGTTCTCCGGCCGCTCGCGTCCCGAGGGCCGCTACCACGCCTACCTCAAGCAACTCGCCGCACAGAAACGGCTGCCGTCGCTGGCGTCGATGCGCGATGACCCCCTCATCGCGTCATCTGATCCGGGCATGCTCTACTCCTACGCCGCCATGGCCATGCGCAGCTACGTGCAACGCTACGGCATGCCCGATCTCGTCAGCCTGATCCGCGACGTGGGGAAGGGCGTGCCCTTCGAGAAGGCGTTCGGCTTGCACACCTCCTCCGACCTCGTGCGCTTCGAGGACAGCCTGCGTGACGAAATCGTCGGCAACTAGCCGAACGCTTCCTTGGGAAGTGGTGGTTTCGGGCTTAAGCTCGCGCCGTTCTTATGTCTGACACTCAGGCAGCCGTGCGCGAGTTCCGCTTCCTCGATGAGAAGAGGAACACGAATGGGCTGATGCCGAATGAAGAGCAACGTTGGTACGAGCTCGCGGCGCAGCTCGGCGTCGACATGAGCCAGTACGGTCAGTGGGGCGCTGACGGCCAGTGGTACCCGTACCCGCCGGGCTACGACCCGAACCAGCAGTGGGTTCAGCAGCAGCAACCCGGCTACTACGATCCGAATCAAGCGCCGCAGCAGGAGTGGTACGGGCAGCAGCAGCAACCTGCCTACTACGATCCCAACCAGCCTGCGTACGACCCGAACCAGCCTGCGTACGTTCCGAACCAGCCCGCGTACGATCCGAACCAGCCTGCGTACGATCCGAACCAGCCCGCGTACGATCCGAACCAGCAGCCTGGGTACGGCTACCCACCGCAGCCGGGGTACCCCGCTCCGTACGCACAACCCTACCAGGTGCAGCCGCAGTACCCACCGCAGCAGGGGTGGTACGGGCAACCGCCACAACCCGGCTACTTCCCTCCCGATGAGCAGGGGTACGCGAACCCGCCGCCTGCCTACAGCGCGCCGGAGCCGCAAAGGACGTGGCCGCAACCCGCGCCGTACCAGCCCGCCCCGACCTGGCCCGCTCCAGCGGTTCCGTCGTCGAGTCCGCCGAGGGCCGTGGTCGGCGGCGAAGAGGTGATGGAGATCTCTGACGAAGAGGTCGCTCCGATTCCAACGGCTCCGCCTGCGCAGGCCCGGGCGTTGAGTGCCGTTCCTCCGCTCAACCTCAGAATCCCGGAAGATCCCGTCGCAGATCTTCGCTCTGCGTTGCTCGACGACGAGGACGGCGGCCCGACGGCGCCTCCCCGTGCTGCGACCGCACCGCCTGCTGCAAGTCCTCCCCCGCCAATCAAGATTCCCGCGATGCCGCTGTTTGGAGGCGCCGGTTTCAGCAAGGCCTCAGCACCGGAAGCTCCGTACAAAGTCGAGGCGACCGCGGTGTCGTCACTTCTGCCCGCGCCCGCCGACGAGCTCCCGCTGGTGAGCGCGCACGACCAGAGCTCGGCGACGCAGCTCGAGGTCGCGGCAGTCCATGCGCTGAGCCAACTCCCCTCGGTCGATGACGTTCCCGAGACGAGCATCTCGGGGAGCACTGAAGTCGCTGACGTCGAGCTCGCCGGAGCCGACGCCCAGTCGAGCCCGTTGATCGCAGACCTCTCCCCTGGGCCCGAGAGCGTCACCGACGTGTTGCCGGACCTCCCGATGCTGGGGTCGACGAAGGCGCCCCCGCTCGACTCCGGGTCTTCCGATGGGCCGGTCATCGACCCGACACCGAGCATGATGGTGGATGTGGGGTCCGATGGGCCGATCATCGACCCGACACCGAGCATGATGTTCGAGCCGAGTGAGACGGGGACCCTGCTCGGTGGCGCGGTGCAAGCGCAGCGGCTGGCCCAAGAAGCGCGCCTCGCCGAAGAACAACGTCAGGCCGCTGAGGCCGTGCGGCTGGCCGAAGCAGTACGCGCCGCCGAAGAACAACGTCAGGCCGCTGAGGCCGTGCGGCTGGCCGAAGCAGCACGCGCCGTCGAAGAAGAGCGTCAGGCTGCCGAGGCCGCGCGACTGGCCGAAGTCGCGCGAGTTGCCGAAGAAGAGCGTCAGGCTGCCGAG
>JBBAQZ010000102.1:0-6157 GCA_040400045.1 Myxococcaceae bacterium | reverse complement strand
TGGAATTACGAAGTGAAGCCACGGAAGTTGGCGAGGTAATTTCGATCAGGGCCCTTACTGCAGCAGGAAGGCTCTTTTTCCGCCAACCTTCCGCTTGCCGGGCGATGTTCACCACCTGCTCCATGAGCTGCGCGAATTCCCTGAACGATTGGAATGCCTGCAACTCCTTTCCGAGGTTCATCAACACCTTCAGCTCTTCAACTTGACGACAGAGCAAGTCAAGGGCAGCCACCCGCTCCTCACGCCGGTTCGCGCGGGCGACCAACAGGACCACGTCGAGGGCCGAGTCGCGCAGGCGCGAGCCAAGCGTATATTTGTGAAATCGAGAAAATTCGCGCACGACCTTGTCCATGCGTACAGCAAGTTCGGTGGCTAACTTGTAGATTGGCAGATTCTCGTAGAAGTTCATGGCTCAACAAGAATCAAAAAATCAAAAGGTCAAACATCAAACCCGTCCTCACCGCACACAACGAACACTGTTCGTGGTGGTCGTGCCGCCGTAGTACGAGGCACCGGAGCCGAAGTGGACGCCCCACGCGCCGCCAGACGAGCCAGCATAGGGCGTCGAGGTCCAGAATGCGCTAACGGGCGTACTCGGAAAGGCCGTCGTATTGATGGCAGGACTGACCCGTGACGAATCCACAATACTCAAGAGTTCAATCGCAGTCGGGAGTCTCCATCCCGTCATGCCACCCAACGACAGGGCCGCGCAGTATGTCCTTGCTGCGGACCACGTGTAGGTCCCGGTCACGCTCCGCTGCCAGATCAATCCGGTGACATTGTCGATAACCATGTTGGTAGCGATCGTATACGCCGAGTTCGCCGGCGCCTCTGCCGGAGTGACCCATCTGCTCCACTCCAGATCTTGAACGCACGCGCCAGCCAAGCAATACGATCGATTGGCTGGACAGGCGTTGCCACACGCGCCGCAATGACTCGCGTTGGTTTGCCTGTCCACGCACGCGCCGCCACAAGCAGTTTGAGTGCCAGGACAGATGCACATCCCATTCGTGCAACTCCCGCCCGTAGCACATGCGTTTCCACAGGCACCGCAGTGACTGATGTTCGTTTGCCTGTCGACGCATACGCCACCACAAGCAGCCTGAGAACCAGGACAGCCGACCGTGCCACCCCCAGTTGCGGAGCCACCGCCTGTCGCTCCGCCTGCATCCCCGCCACCGGTCGATGGGCTCCCGCCCGCTTCTCCACCGGCTGCGGCCCCACCACCTGTCGAGACGCTCCCACCCGCTCCGCCACCGCCGCCAGCCCCACCACCAAGCGAGACGCTCCCGCCTGCTCCGCCCCCCCCTGCTGGCGCACCGCATTGACACTCAGTCAACGACGCACCATCAGCCTTGCAGGTCTGCACCCCGCTCGAGCCGCCAAGACAGGCGCATGCCTCGGTCTTACCGGGCGTGCAGACCTTCTGTGGCCCGCTCGAACAGGAGATGACGGACAAGACCAAGAAGACGACGAGGCGGCGAAGCATGGAATCCCCTTGGCAACTCGGTTCGTGAGGCCATTTCAGTGACGCTTGAGATGCGAGCATGCACTGCACCAATCAATCAATTCAATTCAGTTTTCGGGAGTCCTCGCGCTGGAGCGCGGCGGAGACGGACAAGGTGAACAAAGCGCGAAACCGTGGAGGAGGGCCAGAGGCTTCTATAGCCGCACAGCCTGCGCAGGCCGACTCTGTCGAAAGCATGCACCGCGGTGTCATCTCGAACACCGCCAACGCGCCGGCCGCCCCGCGTCCAGAACGTCCCTCAACGCGACGCGTGTTCGCGTACGCGCTCGGAGTCTACGTCGCCATCTTCGGCGCGCAGATCACACTTGCCGGAACAGTAGCGCCGGGCGCCTCGGTCATCGGCGGCATCGGCCGCGTGTCTGGCGCTCACCGGGGGGCTTCTGCGCCGCCGGCGCATCGGCCGGAGGACGAAGGAGCTGAGCTTTCGGAAGCGCCGATCGACCCGGTGCACCACGACCTGGTCGCCGACACCCTTGGGGGCGCTCGAGGTCACAGGGCGCTCGAGGTCACATTGAGTCGCCAGCCGGGTGACGTTATCTTCCCTCCATGACTGTTCGCGCACGCGTCATCAAGGGACGGTTGGTCGTCGACCAGCCCACCCCGCTTCCCGAGGGCACAGTGCTCGACCTGGTCGTTGATGATGAGGGCACCCCGCTCACGCCTGCTGAACGGCGGGCCATCAATGCCAGCATCGATCGCGCCTGGCACAGCGCCCAAGCGGGCAAGCTTCGCCCAGCGACTGCCCTGATCGCTAAGCTTCGTCAGCGCCGCGCGCGGTGAAGCGCCGAACTGTCGTCACCACGCCCGAGGCAGAAGCCGATGCGCTGTTCATCGACAGCTGGTGGCAGGTGAATCGACCAGCGGCACCGGGGCTCTTCCTCGAGGAACTCGCAGACGTCTTCTCCCTCCTCGCCGACATGGCAGGCGTCGGCCAAAGATGGCCACACCCAGAGGTTCCTGATGTGCGTCGGCTCATCCTTCGAGCTACGAGGCACCACGTCTACTACGTGACGACTGACGACCTGGTCATCGTCCTTGCGGTTTGGGGCGCCCCTCGACGTGGCTCGCCAACGCTGCGACGCCCCCCCGCTCGTTGATCGCCAGCGCGCCGGCGTAGCGCCCGTCGGGCAGCCGCGTCAGGCGCTCCTCGGCCACCGGCCCGCGGGCGCCGTATCCGGTATCACCGTCGACGAATGACCGAGCCCTCTCGACGGGAGGGGCAGGACTCGGTCGATGGGGGCCCGCTCCGGCCTGGTGGCGTACGACCTGAGCGGTCGTCAAGCCGCGACCGGACGTCCGATCACAGACGGGTACGGAGCTCTGCGGCCATGCTTTCTTCGCAGGCACCCCGCTCATGTGGGCGACCACGAGACGATCCTTCGCTTCGATGGAACGCGCTGGTCGGTGGTGTCCGCCAACCCGCGCACCCCCGCGCGGTGGGACGCGGTGGGCGTGGCCGCCAACGGAGACGTCTGGGTCGCCGGTCCGTCCGGGCGGATGCGCCGCATCAACAGCGGCGGCACGGTGTCCTCCGCGCTGGGGTCGACCTCGAATCAGCTCCGCGACCTGCAGGCCATCGCCGGGGAGCTGTGGCTGACCGGCTCCGAGGGGACCTGGCGGCTGGCCTCGACCGGCGCCTGGACGCAGGTGTCGTCTCAGGGCGGCGACCAGCTCGCGGGCACGAGCAGCACCGACGTGCGGTTGCTCGCCGACGGCATCGTGCAGCGGTGGGGCGGTACGGCGTTCCGGTCGGTGAACCACACCGTCCTCATCGACACCGTCGCCAGCTTCAGCACTTCGAACACCGTGCTGATCAGCCGCACCGCCGCCTTCCGGTGGAATGGCTCACAGCTGAGCCGGGAGACGCGGAGCGCCGAGTTCACGCGAGCCGCAGCGGTCGGCACCACCAGGGCCTCTACGAGCGGGTGTGGGCGGGCTCGGCGCAGGAACTGTGGGCGACTGGCTCGGGCGGTGAGCTGGTACGTCTGCGGCAGGGCACGTGGGACGCGGGGTCGCTCACCGAGCGGCCGCTGTTCTCGGTCTGGAGTAACACCTCGGTGGTCCGCGTGTCGACGCCCGGCATCCTCTGGAGGGCGCGGCGGTAGCGACGCGGGCGACGGAAGTTCATTGCACCGTGTGGTGATGAAAGTACACGGCGCGGTCGATGGGCGCCGTCGAACCGGCGCGTGCTGTGCCCCGGGAGTCACACCACGAGGGAACCTGTGACAGCGAACCTTGAACGCGTCGAATCTCGTCAACCCGACGTGCTGGTCGGGCTCCTCTTCTTCGGTGTGCTCGCGGTCGGCTTCCTCGGGCTGGCCGTGGTGGGCTTCACGCAGGGAATGACGTCCCTGGGCCTCCTCGGGCTGGGCGTGGCTGCGCCGTTCGCCTACGGCGCCTTCCAGTCGAGGTCGAAGAACGCCGTCATCGCCATGGCCACCGGTCTCGAGTGGATCGGGCCGAAGGGGCGCACCTACCGATGGGATGAGGTCGAGGGCCTCGGCGCGGTCCATCGCACGGTCGGCAACGAGAAGTTCATCCAGTTCTTGGTGTACTTCTTCGACGAGCCGCCGCGCATCATCACTGACCGGTGGACCCGGTGGCGCGAGCTCGCAGCGTCGATTCAACGGAAGAAGCCGGCGCAGGGCGAACAGTTCGATCTCGAGGCGGCCCTCGCGGATGCACCTCGCGGTGAGCCGACGGTGGCATTGCAGGTCGACCCGGGCGCGGTGAAGCGGTTCGTCGAAGCAGCGCGACTCGCGTTGCAGGGGCTCGGCGTCGAAACGCGAAAGTCCGAGCGCATGCTCCGGCTCCAGTCGGCCAGCGGCACGTACGAGTTGTTCCGGGTCGCCAACGCGACCATCCGCCAGCCTGAGGCGACGTGGCCGGCGCGCCTCAAGGCCCACTTCGAGCAGGTGCTCGCGTCGGAGAAGGCCGTCGCGTCGATCGGCGAACGGTTCCCGACGTTCGAGTCGGTGAAGGCGCACCTTCGCGTGCAGCTGAGCGCGCCTTCGTCGGCCATGCGCCCGCTGGTGCAGCGCCCGCTCGAGGGAACCACGCTGCTGCAGGTCGTGGTCATCGCCTTCGACCCGTTCGTGGTGTTCGTCACGAAGACGAACCTCTCGACGTGGAACGTCTCGGAAGACGACCTCTGGCGAGCAGCGCTCGAGGAGACGCGACGAACGCCCCTGCCTGCGCCCACACCGATGAAGGACGCGGGGGGAGGGGCGATCTCCATGGGGCCGTTCTGTGCAACGCGCTGGTTGGAGATCACCCGGGCGAGGGAGGTGAAGCCCGACCTCGGTTGCTTCGTCGCGTTGCCCTCGAAGGAATTGGTGCTGGTGGTGCCGATCGAAGAGCAGCTGGATCTGATGTGGCTGGTGATGGGCTCGTTCGTTCCGTCGATCGCCGTGGCGTTGCAGGACGCACCGGCGCCGCTCAGCCCCGACATCTACTGGGCGCAGGGGGGCACGCTCACGGTGGTGCCGACAGTCATCGGCGCCGACGGCCGGTTCGCGCGCGCGCCGCCCGAACCCCTGCGCGCTCGACTCTTCCCGAAGAAGGGACCCGCCGCGGCCTGACACGCTCAGGCCGAGAGGTCTCGGCGCTCGACGAAGCGGCGCACCAACGAGGCCAGCGCGTCGATTCGCACCGGCTTCGAGAGGTAGTCGTTCATGCCGGCGGCCAGGCACTCCTCGCGATCGCCCTGCAGCTCGCGAATGGCCCGCGCGGCCCCGAAGCCGTCGAGCACCGGCATCTGGCAGTCCATCAACACGAGGTCGAAGGGCTGCTCGCCGACGAGGCGGACCGCCTCTGACTCATCGGACACGAGCACCACGGTGCAGCCGAGCATCTCGAGCGTGCGCGTGGTGACCTTCTGGTTGATGGGGTTGTCCTCGGCGACGAGGACGTGGGCCGAGGGGCCGTCGACGGGTTCTGCCGCCTCGGCGGGCGCGCATTCGATGAGACAGACAAGGTGAACAAAGCGCGAAACCGTAGAGGAGGGCCAGAGGCTTCGGGCGCCTGAGTCGTCCTCGAGGGCGTTGACGCGAGGGGGAGCTGGCGTCAGCGAGGGTGAAACGGCGGCAGTGGGCAGACGGGTGCACCGCCCGCGACGGCTGTTGTTCGCAGGCAGCACCGAGGGCGCTCACCGCGCGTGCGTGCTGCTCTCGCGCGACACCTCCACGAAGCCGTACCGCACGTCGCCGCAGCGCAGAAAGGCTTCGGCCCCGCGCTTCACCCGCGTCGGCACCGTCTCGCACACGAAAGGCCACCCGCGCCGGAAGGCCTCCAGCACCACCGACGTCTCCGGCTGCCGCGCCCCGCCGTCTCCACCCCAAAGGCGGTACTCCTCACCCCTGACAGGCCCTTCTCTGGGGTGCACCAGCTCCTGGAGGCGAGCCACGACACGCGTCACGGAGCGCCCCCATTCGTCACGCTCGCCACTCGGGGGAGTCGCCAGGGGACCTCGCTGGCGTCGCGGTGAACGACTCAGGTTGCCCACCTGCTGGCACGGCGCCGCGGGGGACTGGCTTCTCCGGGAGTGTCGATAGAGGAGCGCTCTCGTGAGTGCCTGGACTCCGGGGCGATGAGCGACGAATCGAGCACCGTCGTCAGGAAGGAGCCGCT
>JBBAQZ010000101.1:0-6278 GCA_040400045.1 Myxococcaceae bacterium | reverse complement strand
GCGACAACGCCGACGGGCTGACAGCCATCGCGAGGCCTGCACGCTGCAGGCTCAGCGTGAAGGTCGACGGCATCGCCGAGAAGCGCGCCTCGCAGGTCGACGACGAGACGGTCTTCAAGACGTTCGCGACGCAGGCCGAAGCCGAGCGCGCCCAGGACCCCGACGGCAAGCAGGTCTCGTGGCTGGTGAAGACGAGCGATGGCCTGCTCTCGGCCAGCTACGTCTCGGGCAAGAACGACCTCTGGGCGCAGCGCTTCGACGTCGACAAACGCACCGGCGCCGTCACGGTCACGCACGAACACTGAGTCTGGGCCTCCGACTCAGACGGCGCCGAGCCTGGGCCTCCGACTCAGACGGCGCGCCTCCTGCAGACCTTCGTGTCTTTGCGGCACCTGCGCGAGCAGCAGCCTTCGGCCGTCGAGGACGCGGGCGTGGCAGCTTCTGGCGGAAGCGTTGAGATGTGGTCCGAGCCATCGGCGAGGAAGAGGCAGGGCTTGATGCCGTAGCCACGCTTGAGGGCCTCCCGCTGCAGCCACATGAAGAGCGCCTCGTGGCTCTCGAAGGTGGCGATGACGCGCTTGTTGATGGGGCCCTCGTGGCCCGAGGGAGTACGGCGCAGCGAGTACAGCACACCGACGAAGGCCACCTTGGCGTTCTTGCTCTTCTCGCCCTTGCGCCGGCGCTCTTGTTTGCTGCCGTTCCGCTTCGCGCGCCGGTGGTGTCGCCGAGTGGTTCCGCGACCTCGTTTCTGATGGCGTGTGCGACGACGCAGAAGCTCACGGTGGCGGATGGTGGGCGCGCCGCCGCCGTCGACCTCGACGACGAGCACATCCCCCTCAGCTTTGGGCGGCGGGAGAGCCTCGAGGAATGGCCGCGCCTCATCGCCGACGGCGTCCACCATTCGAAGCACGGCGCGAGAGCTCGGCGCCCACTCGTGGAAGTACCGGAACATCGAGCGCGCCGGGAAGAAGGCCAACTGCGCACACAGCCGCGTCATCGCCATCACCACGGCTGGGCTGAAGCCGGAACACAGACCCAGCTCGCGGTCGACAGGCAAGTCCGCGGCGGCCCCTCGGGCTTCGGCGAGGCGACCGATGGGACGCGTGAAGTCCATCTTGCCGAAGCGGGTGCCGACACTCGAGGTCCGGTCACCTTCAAGCAGGTACTGCTTCCCTCCGACTCGGTAGACAGCAGGTCGAGGGCGGTGGGCCTGCCGCACAAGGAAGAGCGCCATCAGGGCGCGTCCGAGTCCGAGCAACGAGGACCACAGATGCCTCTCGAACTCCCAGAGGCGCCGGGCCCGGCCATCGTCAACTTCCGCCAGCAACCGCTCGAAAGCGCCTTGGGCGGCCATGCGCGCCGCCACGATGTCCTTCCCCATCTGGAGCCCCTCCTCGTGTTCCGCAGCAACAGCTCACGGCAGCCGGGACAGGCTCAGCGCTTCGACCTCGGCGTTCCCGTTCCGGTCGTTCTCTCGCACCGTCACTGCACCGACAAAGCGGTAGTCGTTGGCGAAGAGCCGCAGCTTCCGCTCGGCAAGCTCCTCGACCAACTCCAGCGGGTCCTCGTCCTGGAGGCCGGCAACCGCGTCGGCGATTGCCGCCAGTCGCTGCTCCAGCGCGGCCGTGCTCCCGCCACGGTTGGTCGCGTTCCAGACGGCGGCGCCGAGTTCGAGCCACAGCGCAAGGTCGGGGAGTTCCTTCTTCGTTGGCGGCCACCAGACGTACGGCTCGAGGAGTTTCAGCAGCGCGTCGGACATCGGTCCGAGCCCGGCATGAGCAGCGAGGCGCTCAGGCGATGGACTGCGGCCGGCAGGGGCGAGCACCGCAGTGTGAGACCAGACCTCTGCCATGCGCGGGGGAGCCACGTCGTCGCGAGGCTCGTGCTGTTGCCGCTCGTTCTTCCGCTCGGCGCGCCGTCGACGCTTTCTCTCTAAGCGGAGCTGTCGCGCCCGGGGGGAGTGCACGAAGTCACAAGCTCACACCCGGGCAGAACCTGTCGATCGCTCTCAGCCGAATAATCTACCCCTCCGGGCGACCCAGTCCACGCAGCGCCTCTCAAGCGATCGATCCGCCTCGCCTTTCTGAAGCGAAAACGGGACATGCACCCAATCGACTTCGCGGTCTTCGAGTACGCCGGCCGCCCCAACGAAGAGGCGCTGAAGTTCGCCGATGCCCGCGGGCTGGGGAAGATCACCAACACCGTTTTCCGACATGCCGCAGGTGGAGCGCTCAAGGTCGAGGCCGCGAAAGCGCGCTTCGAGGCCTTCGACAACAACGTCTTCGAAGACATCACCGGGCCAGCGCTCGATCTCCCAATCACCTTCGCCCACGCGCTCGGTGCAGGAAACAAACTTGGGACCGCCGCGGTGGTCCTGCGCGACACGACTGCCGAGGACACCACGCTCACCGCCCTCGACGGACCGTACTGGGTTCAAGGCGACGTCTACGCCCAGGGCCCGACGGGAAAGACGGCGACCCTGACGGTCGAGCCCGGCGCGAATCTCCGCTTCCTCGAGAACGCGGCGCTGTACATCGGCTACGGAGGGGTCGGGAAGTTGGTGGCGAAGGGCACCGCCCAGAAGCCCATCACCTTCGACGCCGTCCAGGGTCCGTGGAAGGGCATTCACGTGTACGCCAACAGCAGCGTCGAGCTCGACACGCTCAGCCTCGCGGGAGTCGTCGACGACGCCTTCCCCATCGAGCTCGATGCCGACTCGAGAGGGTCGATCACCGGGCTCACGCTCAAGGGCACGAAGAAGGGCGTCAAGTCGTGCGGCAAGGCGACCCTGTCGGGCCTCAAGGCCGACAAGGGCGTGAAGGCCGACGAGAAGTGTCAGTAGGCGTCACTCGACGTAGAACATCGGCTCGCGCTGCTGAATGAAGTTCTCGATCGCCTGGGCGCTCGGCTTCTCGAGGTCGACGAACTGCACGCCCATGCCCGGGAAAACGTCGGGCTGCCGGTCGTCGATCTCGCGCACCCAGCGCACCACGCCCTTGCACTCGATGCGCTCGCCAGTCGGCAGTGTGAAACCGATGTCGACGCTGGTGCCGAGCGGCAGCACGTTCACCGTCGCGACGAAGACACCGCCGTCAGAGATGTTGGCCGAGAAGCCGTTGAAGGCCAGCCGACTGGGGTGGCCGCAGCGGCTACGTGCAGGAACTCTGGAGCGAGCTCACCGCCACACACTCCAACGTCCACGCGTACATCTGGGGCGTGAAGAAGATGCTGACGGCGTGACGTGAGGTGTTGCGCACCGAGCTCGGCGTCGAACGCAAGCAGGTCCACCTCGAGGCCACGATTGAGGTCGCGAGTGGTTCCGGCGTGATAAGCCGATTGAATGAGCTGGTTTGAGCTGGCCGCAGAGCTTCAGCCCCTCGTTCTTCGCGGTGACACCCCTGCGGCCATCGAACGGGTCGTCGCTGAGATTCGAAAACTACCAACGGGGCCGTTTCACGCATTCAACCGGCAGCCGTTCACGAATGACCCCGCCTCCGTCGCGGAGCACTTCGACGCGCTGGCCGGGCTGAGCGAGGCCGGCGCCCTGTACACAGAGACAAACGGCTTCGACATCAACCCGAGCCGCTGGTACTTCGACGTGTTCACGTATCCGGCCCACGGCGGCCACGACAAGCGCGACTGGCTGTCGAAACGGAGGCTGTGCCATCCGACCAGCGTGACGCTGACAGGTCTCGAGCGGCTGCAGAAGGTCTACGCCTCGCCCGCGTTCGAAGACGAGGCGCTGCGCTCAGCTGCCGAGCTGTGCTCACTGCTGGTTGTGTGCAAATTCCAGGACCTGATCCAGAAGGCCGTGCCGTTGATGAAGAGAGTTAGGGTGCCCGTTCTCGCGAGCGGTCACGACTATGACTCCACCCTCATCGCGGAGTTCCAGCCTTCCCACTCAGCCGAGACCACGCGCCGTTGAGCGACATCAAGAACCCAGCGACGACGGCGGCGGCATCAACGAGACGCGCACGGAAACGTCTGGGACGGCCCGTCGTGCAATTCGTCTAAACCCAGAAGAAGAAAAAAGCAGGAAACGGGGCGAAGGGCGAGTGCCGAGCTGGCGGACATGGACCCAGAGAGGCTCATGACAGGGGCGCGTAGGTTGAACAAGACTGCATTTCGCAAGTGAAGACAGGGTACGCGAAGGTGCGGAGGCAGGTCGAGGGGTTGAACGGACGCGGAGGAGCCTTTCGCGGGAGCGCCGAAACGCCTCGTTGGACAGGGGTGGGCCAGCACCTCAAAGCCGAACGTCCTGCGCAGCAAGGTGGCCCAGTCCAGCCTCGGTGGCCGCGCAGTTCGATCATCCCCTTGACCGGGTCCCACCGCGCCGCCCAGGGGCGCCGAGCGCATCGAGGGCATCGGAGAGTCGCTGTTGCGCCGCCGCGGCGGCAGACGCGATCTCGGCATGCGCGATGTCAAACGCGACGCCGAAGCCCGCCTGCCAGCCTGCGCACAGGTGCCACTTCGCCATACGATCTGCCATCGATCGCCCCCCTGACCACGTTTGGCGAAGAGATTTTTCCCGGCAGCGCTGCCCGACGATCGCTCACCGCGGCCCGGCCAGAGGCTCCGGCGCCAGCAGAAACGGCGTGTAGTTCACCCGGCCGCTGGTGACCGCGTCGTTCTCATCGAAGATGAGCTGGTCGATGACGGAGGAATTGGTCGTGCCCCAGTAGTTTGTGTTGGCCGAGGCGCTCGCGGCCCGGCGGTTCTCAAGCGCGAACGTGCCGCTCCCGGTGAGGTTCGAGCGCTGGATGCTCGCTGCGCCGGCCCCGGTGAGCTTCAGGCCGACTCCGTTACCGGCGAACTCGGTGAAGCTCACATTCAGGCCGCCGTTGCCCGTCACCTCGAGCCCGATCCCCTGCGCGTTGCCCTTGATGCTCGAGAAGGAGATGGTGCCGCTGTTTACCCGAATGAGGGCCCCGCCCATTCCACCTGTGAAGACACTGTCCTCCGCAGTCATTCTTGCGGCAGGCGCGTCGATGGGGCTGCTGGTGAAGGTGCTGCGCCGCACCGTGATTGTTCCGTCGACCCCCGAAAGCGGAGCGCCCGTGATTCCTGCGTCTTCGATGGTGAAGTTGGCGCCGCAGCACCCGAGCCTGAGTGCACCGCCGTCCATCCTGGAGTTGATGAGCGTGACACCATAGTTGTAAGAATCAGACCAGACGGTCGAGCCGGTGAGCTCCGCGTTCCGAAGGGTGATGGGCTCGCTGCGCGGGTAGAGACCCACGATGGTCGTCGCGGTGAATACCCCCTGGTCGAGCACGAGGCCCGCGCCGGTACTGTAGCCCTTCGTGCGCACCGCGGTTCGCACGAACTCGGCGTTCGTCACTCTGAGCGTGCCGCTGTTCTTGACCGGCACCTGAATGAACTCCGTCTCATCGCCAACCTGGAGCCCCACGCCGAGGTCTTCGAACCGCACGTGGCTCAGCTGAGAGTTACCAAGCACGCTGCTCTCGAAGAGCACGCCCTTGACCCGTGTCGGGGGAGGGTTGCAGTGACTCGCGAACACGATTCGGTTGGCGGGCGTGCCATTGGCGATGAGCGTGCCCTTCACGATCAAGCTCACTCCCTCCGAGTATTCGACGCGCACGCCGGGCTCGAGGGTGAGCGTGGCTTGCGAGGCGACGCCGACGTCGCCCACGATCACATAGGGACCACCCGCCGCCGTCCACGTGGTGTTCGTCGAGATAACCCCCGACTTCGGAGTCCTCATGGGGTTGCAGGAGGCGCCGGAGCCACCGCCCAGGCCACCGCCGGAGCCACGGCCGCCGCCGGAGCCACCGCCCAGGCCGCCGCCAGACCCACCGCTCAGCCCGCCGCCGGAGCCACCTCCCAAGCCACCCCCGGAGCCACCTCCCAAGCCACCTCCCAAGCCACCCCCGGAGCCGCCCCCGGAGCCGCCCCCAGAGCCACCGCCCAGCCCGCCCCCAGAGCCACCGCCCAGCCCACCTCCAGAGCCACCGCCCAGCCCGCCCCCAGAGCCACCGCCCAGCCCACCTCCAGAGCCACCGCCGCCGGCCACCCCTCCACCGACTCCGGCGGCCGCTCCTCCAGCCGAAGCGTTATTCGGGACGCAGGTGTTCGACTGGCAGACCAGCGCGTTGTCAGTGCAGTTCGAGCAACCCACGCCACCCCGGCCGCAGGTGGTGGCCTCGTCTCCCGGGTAACAGACATTTCCCACACAGCACCCCGCAGGGCAGGTGGTGGTGTCGCATACGGTGATCCCGTCGCCGAGGTTGACACGCAGGGCCTCGGAAATCCCCCAGCGG
>JBBAQZ010000100.1:0-6419 GCA_040400045.1 Myxococcaceae bacterium | reverse complement strand
CCCCACGTCGCACGCCCAGGTGCGCTCGTCAGGAGGGACACGGCGAGCATTCACCCTCCGAAGAAGACGAAGCGCCGGCTCGACTGGGCGACGCTGCACCTGCGCACCTTCGGCACCGACGCCCTGAAGTGCCCCTGTGGAGGCCGTCTCCGCATCCACGCCGTGCACACCACCCGCGCCGCTGCCGAGGCCAGACTCGCCCAACTCGGAGTCCCCCTGCCCCCCCGCGCGCCAGAGGCTCCCGCCCGCCACCGCCCAGCCCGGCCTTCCCTTCGCCGCCTGACGGACACCCTCGTCGTCTCACTGCGCCGCCACGCCCTGGGCACGTCCGTCTCGTGGGGCCTTGAGCGACGCCTGCACGCACCGAGACCGCCTCCCCACACAGCCTCTCCCCCACGTCCGCCGCCACCTCGCCTCTTGCCCCTCACCCCGGTTTCGTGGGTTGTTCCTCCTGTCCGTCCGAGGGCGCCGTGGTGGGCTCGCGCGAGGTGCTGGGGATTCTGCCCATCGACGCCGCGGCGTCACCTGGCGGCCTCGAGCTCGCCATCGTCTCAGCGGGCAATCATCAGGTGACCCGCGTCGACCTGCGCGACGTCACCTCGGTCGAGGGCCGCGCGTGTGGCCTCGTTCAGAAGCCCGCGCCAAGTCCAACGGAAGACCCGATGGGTCAACCGACCGGCGTGGCGTACCTGCCCGACGGCGCGTTGCTCGTCCACTCGCGACAGCCGGCGAGGCTGGCCCACGAACGCGCGCCAGAACATGCTCGATTTACTTTGCGCGTGGGGAGCCGCTCGCGGGTTCTGCGAGTGCACACGGCCTGCACACGAGGCATGCTCGCACCAAGGAGTCGTATGATTCGCACCCACCTCTTCGCCGTCGCCGTCCCCTTCGCTTTGTGCTTCGCCTTCGGGTGCAGTCCCCCGGTCCAGCCCGTGGCGTGCGGACCGAGCAGCTGCACCGGGTGTTGTGATTCGAAGGACACCTGCCAGTCGGGCTTGACCGATTCGGCGTGTGGAAGAACTGGCGGGCTGTGCAGCGCGTGCAACGGCGGCTCGGTGTGTGCGCTTGGCGCGTGCACCTTCACGGCGACGGGTGGTGGAACGGCGGTCGGCGGAGGATCAGCCGGTGGCTCGACGGCCGGAGGTGCAGCAGCAGGGGGAAGCGCGGGCGGTTCCGAGGCCGGGGGCTCGGCTGGTGGTTCTGCGGGCGGAGATGCTGGGGGTTCTGCGGGCGGAGATGGTGGCACGGCTGGTGGCGGCAACTCGACGGCAGGTGGCTCGGCCGGTGGCTCGGCCGGTGGCGCGGCGGCCGGTGGCGTTGCGATGAACGTGGCCCTTGCAGACTCGTTTCAGGGCGAATTCTGCATGAGCGGCTACTGCTTTGAATCGCCTCGGATCCCGCCGACCACCTGGAATGACGTGTTCTTCGTCTCCGAGAACGAGGGTTATGCCGTCAACGAGAACGGCTCCATTGCGCGATTCCAGAACGGCCGTTGGGCGCTGCTCTCTGATCAGAACCGCCAGCCGCTCAAAAGCGTGTGGGCAACGGCAGGCGTGGTGTGGGCGGTTGGCGTGGGGGGGACCATCGTGCAGGTCGTCGGCACCACGTTCACGGACCGAACCCCGAGCCCGGCGCCTCCGAACCTGCTGGGAGTGAGTGGGACTGGCCCGAACGACGTGTGGTTCGTCGGGACCAGTGGTTCGGTGCTGAGATGGGACGGAACGTCCATTCGGCCGTTCCTCACCGGTGTGACCCAGACGCTGAACGCGGTCTACGCGGCCAGTCCGACCTCGGCGTATGCGGTCGGCAACTTCGGTCGAATCCTCCGTTTCAACGGCGTGGGCTGGAGCTTGGTGGCGGAACCGTCCGGCAACAACGGTGGCTACTTCTCAGCGATTGCAGGCCTGAGCGCGTCTGACTTCGTCGTTGGGGGGGCGAACGTCTTTCGGTGGAACGGCAGCGCCTGGACGCAGTTCAGCAACTTCCCGTTCATCAGCGGGAGCAACGACCACGGAATCCGACGGTTCGCCTACCGCGCTCCGAACGACCTCTGGGCAGCGACGTCCTACGTCGACAACAACGGCGGGAACCCGAACGGCAGACTCGTCTTCTGGGACGGGCTGGGGTGGTCACTCGTCGAGTCCTCGACGAACCGGTTTGCTGGGCTCGCGTCCCAGTCGGCCTCGACACTCTGGGCCACCGGTCTCGAGGGAGGCTCCTGGCTGCGCCGCACCAACGCCACCATCGAGCGGTTCCGACCTGTGGGCATCTACGTCAGCGCGCTCGCCGGGCAACCAGCCACCATGCTCGCCTTCTCTGCCGGGGTTCTCCGACGTGACTCAGCGGGCACCTGGTCGAGGGTCGCCGACGCAGGCGTGGGCCTCTCCAGGGCCTGCGAAATGGGGAACGGCGACCTGTTCGGGACATGGAACGACCAGTTCTTGAGACTGCCAGCCGGTACGTTGACACCGACTCCAGTTGGGCCGCCTCTCGACGGCGGCCTAGCGAATCGCCCCATCGACGTTGCGTGCTTGGGCTCGACAGCGATCGCTGCAACCTCGCGGAGGGTCTTCATGAGCAGCGGGTGGCCCACTCCAAACTGGACGACCGTGACGCTCCCAGCAGACTTCCTGGAGGGGATCGAGCGTGTGCCCGGCTCCGATACGTATTGGGTTTCGGAGAGCAGCAGCACCGCCAGAGCCTTCCTCATCTCGGACGCAGGCACAGTCCTGAGGACGCTCGACTTCAGCACGTCCGTCAGCTCCCTGAACGCCGTTTTGGGCACAGCCTCGAGCCCCAGCGTTCTCGTCCAGGCAAGGAATTGGGTTCCATCCACAAGGACCTTCTTGCCAAGGTTGCTCTTGGTGACCCCACCCTCGACGAACGGCCCGGACTTGTTCGCCAGGTCCAGCACCCCAGTCGAGAACGCGTATGGCACCTTGAAGCAGCTTCCGAACGGAAACCTGCTCGAGTGGGGAATCGTGACAGACACCGCTCGCGAGATCTCCACCGCCGACGCTGGGTACTCCCCCGTCAGTACGGTCCTGGTTCAAGGCGGGGTGGTGGGCGTCTGGTGCGTGGGTCGGACCTGCTGGGTGTATGGCGACCAGGGCCAGATCCTTCGCAAGACGTTCTGACCCCTCGGAATCGGAGCGAGGCATCGGAGCTCTCTCGAGTCCGACGACATCGTGAGCCGACCGCAGTCCCCTCGCCCGCCTGCAGCGCCAGGCCCAGCCCTGTCCAACGAGGCGTTTCTGCGCTCTTCGGCGCTCCCGCGACCGGCTCGGGCCCGTCACCACGTCACGGTCAGTTGAAGCAGGCGTTGAAGGCCGCTTCCGTCTTCGCCGCGTCGAGGCACTTCGTCTTATCCCAGGAACACCGGGCAGACCTCCTCGGCGCAGAGCGTCACCACCACGTCGACGTCGCCGGGAGGAATGTCGTCGACGCTCTTCGAGGAGTGCGCGCTGATGTCGAGCCCAAGCTCGGCGAGCGCCTTCACCGCGAGCGGGTTCAGCTTCGAGGGGGCCGAGCCGGCTGACGAGACCTTCACGCCAGATGGGGCCAGCGAGCGAGCCAGCCCCTCCGCCATCTGGCTGCGCGCAGAATTCGCGACACAGAGGAACAGCACATGCTTCGGCTGGAGCGCGGCAATGGCCGCAGCCTCAGTTTCCCAGGTGCTCATGACGGCCTCACGTCGACAGCGCAGTTGGCGACCCGAGCGAGTTCGCCTGGGTCATTCGGGAAGTACTTCTGGCGCAGCCTGAGCGCGACGTTCACGAGGCCGATGAGGACCGGCACCTCGACGAGCGGGCCGATGACGGCGGCGAAGGCCGCTCCGTGGCCCATGCCGAAGGTGGCGACCGCCACAGCGATGGCGAGTTCGAAGTTGTTCGATGCTGCCGTGAAGGAGAGCGTCGCCGTCTGGCCGTAGGTGGCGCCGACCTTCCGGCTCATGAAGAACGACACGAAGAACATGATGACGAAGTAGATGAGCAGCGGCACTGCGATGCGCACCACGTCGAACGGCACGTTCACGATGGCCTCGCCCTTGAGCGAGAACATCAACACGATGGTCAGCAGCAGCGCGACCAGGGTGATGGGCGAGATGCGCGGGAGGAAGACCTTGCGGTACCAGTCCTCACCCTTGAGCGCGCGAAGCCCGAAGCGGCTGGCAATTCCGGCGATAAAGGGAATGCCCAGGTAGATGAAGACGCTCTGCGCGATGTCACCGATGGTGAAGTGCACCTCCGCGCCCTGGATGCCGAGCCACCCGGGCACGACGGTGATGAAGACCCACGCGTAGACCGAGAAGAAGAGCACCTGGAAGATGGAGTTGAAGGCCACGAGGCCTGCGCAGTACTCGGTGTCGCCGCTCGCGAGGTCGTTCCACACGATGACCATCGCGATGCAACGCGCCAGGCCGATGAGAATGAGGCCAACCATGTACTCGGGCTTGTCGCGCAGGAAGATGACGGCCAGCGCGAACATCAGCACCGGGCCGATGACCCAGTTCTGGACGAGCGACAAAATCAGCACCTTCCAGTTCCGGAAGACGCGCGGGAGCTCCTCGTAACGGACCTTCGCCAATGGCGGGTACATCATCAGCACCAACCCCACGGCGATGGGGATGGAGGTGGTCCCGACGCTCAGCTTGTTCAGCATCGGCACCACGCCCGGCGCGAAGAAGCCCAGGCCGATGCCCACGCCCATCGCGGTGAAAATCCAGAGCGTGAGGTACCGGTCCAGGAAGGACAGTCGCTTCGTCAAGGTGCTCATTGTCTACAGGCTCCCAATGAGCGCCTTGAGGCGCCGCAGTGCGCGCGGCTCAACGCAGTAGCAGGTCCGCGGCCCGGAGATTTCGCCCCGAATCAGCCCCGCGTCCTTCAGAACCTTCAGGTGCTGAGAGACGGTCGACTGCGCGAGCGGCAGCACGTCGACGATGTCGCCGCAAACGCACGCGGAACGCCGAACGAGCATTCGCATGATCTGCACTCTTGCCGGATGCCCGAGCGCCTTGGCGAACTCGGCCAACTCCGCGTCTGCCTGCTCTCCTTCAACGGGACGGAAGTCGGGCGTTTCCTCACTCGGTTCCGGCGGGGCGCACGTCTTCGCCTCCATGACCTTCAGCCGAACAGCCTCATTGCTCTTCATTATCGTCGCTTAACGATAGCCGGGTCACCCGTCAATCATTCGACGAGCAACTTTCATCTAAAGCAACCGTGACAAATCGGTCGCAAGCCCAAGTCTCATCGTCGAACATCGATTGCGACCCGGCTTTCGAGCAACGCGGGGAAGAGTGGTGAGCGGAACGTGCAGGAGTCGAACCTGCCTCTCCTTGAAGGAGTTCACCGCGTAGCAGACGGGCTGGCACCCACGAGCCAGATGACGTTCCAGAACAGCGGAGAGCGGAGGGCACGATCCTCAGCCCCTCGCGGGACCGCGGCGCTTTCCAAGCGGGCCGCCGACCATTCGGCGTTCACTCTCCATGCGGAAGGCGGAGGACTCGAACCCCACGCCGGTGAAGACGCACACTCGTTTCGAATGAAGTCTGGCTCCATCGCCAGGTCACCTTCCAGATGCGCGCGCAGATGACCGCCTGCGTGCTCGTGGTGATGCGGAGGGCGGAGGTCTCGAGCCCCACACCTGGCGGTGCCCACCGGGTTCAAGCCGGCGCCGGACGGATAAGGGAAACAAAGCGGGAAACCGAGCGCCAGACCCCGCATCAAGGCCTGAGTTCGGCCACTTACCGCATCACGCGGCACCGAGATTCTTGGCAGCCTCACGGAACTGCGTTGTCGATCCCCCTCCTCAACCGATACGGATAAGGGAAACAAAGCGGGAAACCGAGCGCCAGACCCCGCATCAAGGCCTGAGTTCGGCCACTTACCGCATCACGCGGCACCGAGATTCTTGGCAGCCTCACGGAACTGCGTTGTCGATCCCCCTCCTCAACCGATCGATTTCACGCCCAGACTTTCGCGGGGCCTCGCTCAATTTCCGGACACGCTGTAACTAGGCGCCCTCACGGCATGAGCACCCAAGTTTCGGCCAGGGGAACGTTGCTGTTTTTACCCCCGAAGAGGATGACCTGCTGGCGTGCGGCGTCGGAGGCCATGGCGTGGCCGTTGCGCCCAAGCAGCGAAGCGACGGGGCTGCGCAGGCCCCAGGTGGTGCCATCCCACTCCCAGGTGTCGGTCGGCTCTTGGCTTCTGTCGCTCGTGCCGCCGACGATCACGACGCGCTGGCGTGCGGCGTCGTAGGCCATGGCGTGGAAGCTGCGGGCAGGCGGCGCCGTGACGGGGCTGCGCTGGGCCCAGGTGGTGCCGTCCCACTCCCAGGTGTCGGAGAGTTCGCGGAGGTTGATGGTGTGGGCGGTCAGCGAGATCCGCGTGAATGCGGGTCGACGTCGAGTTGAGCGC
>JBBAQZ010000099.1:0-6498 GCA_040400045.1 Myxococcaceae bacterium | reverse complement strand
GCGTCGGCGCGCGCGACTCGGCGAGCTGACCGTCTCGCATCCACGACGCCGACCATGGCGCGAGATGGTCACCGCCCATGCCTGACTGCGGGCCGACCTTGCGAGGGCTGAGCACGAGTTGCGACACGCCAGACCATGGCGCTCAACGGCATTCCCAACGACGTCGCCGACTCGCTGGTGGTGCTGGAGGCACAGCGCGTCTCGGACCCGAGCCATGGGCGCGGAAGTCACGCTCCTGTCGACGTCGCTGAACAAGCAGGCCGACGCCAGACGTCTGGGCGCTGCGAACTTCGAGCTCTCGACCGACAAGGCCACCTTCAAGAAGCTCGCGCGCCGCTTCGACCTCAGCATCGACACCGTGTCGGCAGAGCACGACTACAACGCGTACCTGAACCTGCTGCGTCCGCGCGGAGCGATGGTGCTGGTCGGGGTGCCTCCGAAGCCTTCGCCGGTGTCGGCGTTTTCGCTCATCGCTGGCAATCGTCGCCTGGCGGGCTCGAGCATCGGCAACATGCAGCAGACCCAGGACGTGCTCGACTTCTGCGCGCAGCACGGCTTCGGGGCCGACGTCGAGGTCATCAAGGTCGCCGACATCAATGTCGCGTACGAGCGCATGGTGAAGAATGACGTGAAGTACCGGTTTGTCATCGACGCGAAGACGTTCTGACGCCCGCCAGGTGTCGCCGGTTGCTTCATTCTGCTGATCGTGTGAATGGCGCGCACCTTTGCGGACACCATGCGTCGCAATGCGACTCCTCCGACTCGTCGTGATGGCTGGCGCGGTGCTGTTCTCGGCATGTCCTGCGCCCCCATGCGGCCCCGGCTCGTGCTTCGGCTGCTGCACGGCCTCTGGTGAATGTGTCGGGAGCGGGCCGACCCAGTGCGGTGAAAAGGGCGCGGCGTGCGTCGCCTGCCAGGGACAAGACGTCTGCGCGGTCGGCGTGTGCACTGCTCCCAATCGGGGCGGCGGCTCGGCGACCGGCGGTGGTTCCAGCGCGGGTGGAGGACAGGCAGGGAGCTCCGGTGGCGGCGCGGCGGGTGGCGCGACTGGCGGAGGCGCATCAGGCGGCCTCGGCGGTGGGAACGCGGGCGGCTCAGGCGTCGGTGGTGGCTCACCTGTTGGCGGCGGCACGGCAGGCGGAGGACCGGTGTGTATGGCGCCTCGCATCGTGTGCTCCGGCGTCTGCCGCGACCCGTCCACCGACATCAACAACTGCGGCACCTGTGGCAGGTTCTGCGCCTTCGGTGAGTCATGTCAGGCAGGGCAGTGCCGGCCGAGGGTGTGCACTCCAGGGAGCTTCTGTTCTTTCCCTGACGCTGGCTTCGGCAGTTGCTGCGACGGCGTCTGCCGCTCGACGCAGACCGATCCGCTCGCGTGCGGAGGGTGTGGCCTGTCGTGCCCGACACCGCTGTGCGCGTCGAGATCGTGTGTCACCCGATGCGGCGCCGACGCGGGCGTCTGTGGCGCGGGCACCGAGTGCGTCAACCAGACCAACCAACGGGCCTGCGCCAGCACGACGTGCTCGGCAGCGACCGAGGGCTCCACGTGCTCGCTCGGTGGGGAGCGCGCGGGCCGATGCTGCAACAGCGCGTGCGTCGATCTCGAGCGCTCTCCGAATTGCGGCAACTGCGGCATCACCTGCTCGGGCGCGATGCAGTGCCTCAACCGCGCGTGCCAGACGCCGGCAAACTGTACGGCCGCAATGGTGAACACCGCCTGCGTTCCTTCCGACGGAGGCAGCGGCACCTGTTGCGACGGGCAATGTCTCGGCGATGCCCTGAGCGACGTCTCGAACTGCGGCAGCTGTGGGCGCGCGTGTGGCGCGGGTGCGGTCTGCTCGCGTGGGTCGTGCTTGAGCGACGCGGGCACCTTCCTCGACTGCCAGCAGACATGTGCGCCGGGCTCGACGTGCGTGCAGCAGCGCTGTCTGCGCTCGGACTGCACCGGAGCGAACCCGGGCCAGGTGTGTGGGCCGTTCTTGCAGGGCGCCTGTTGCGGTGGCGCCAGCTGCGCCGACCTGCGCGCCTCGAATCAGAACTGCGGCGTCTGCGGGCGTGCGTGCAGGGCGGGAGAGTTCTGCAACGGCGGCTCGTGTCAGCCGACCCCCACGTGTTCGCTCACGAATGACGGCACCATCTGCCCCGTCGCGGCGGGTCAACTGGGCCTCTGCTGCGGTGGCGCGTGCGTCGACTCGACGTCGAGCGGAACGAACTGTGGACAGTGCAACGCGCGCTGCGGCGCTGGAGCCGTGTGCCTCAACGGCCAGTGCGCGCTACCAGACGCCGGCTTCTCACGCTGCTTCGGCATTGGCAGTGACCAATGCCCTCCGGGGACCGCGTGTCACGCGAGCAAGTGCATGCCGCTGACCTGTCCTGCCGGAAGCTCGGGAGGCGTCTGTGCGTTCGGTGTGAACAACAACGGAGCGGGGCTGTGTTGCCTGGGTCGCTGCGTCGACCCCACGCAGGACCCCGCGAACTGCGGAGCGTGTGGCCGGCCCTGCACGAACGGCCTCTGTACGCCCGCCCTGTTCGGAAACATCGCGACCTGTCTTCCCCCGACGCCGAGCACCGACTGTCGCCAGACATGTCAGATGGGTCGCTTCTGTCTCAACGGCCTCTGCGAGCAGGCGAGCTGTGGCAGCGGTCCGTCCGGCGGACCCTGCCTCACCGCGGTGGGAAGCGCGGTCGGCGCCTGCTGTGGCTTCTTCACGCAGCAGTGCACCGACATTCGAACCGACGCGAACAACTGCGGAGCCTGCGGCGCGCGCTGCACGGGTGGCGTCTGCATCAACGGCGTCTGCCAGACGGGTGGTTCGACGTGTCAGCGAGGCGACGTCGGCCGCTACTGCAACCCTGACGCGGGCACCTCGAGCGTCTGCTGCGCGGGTGCCGGCTGCGTCGACACGCTCACCAACAACACCAACTGTGGCTCGTGCGGCGGCGTGTGCAACGCCGGGCTCTCGTGCCTCGGCGGACGATGTGTCGCGGCGGTGTGTACGCCTGGACTGCCCATCAACACGAGCTGCTCGGCGACTGATGGCGGGCCTGGCTCATGCTGCGGGACCACCTGTGCCCAGCAGGCGAGCGACCCACTCAACTGCGGCCAGTGCGGCCGGCTCTGTGCGGTCGGCGAGGTCTGCTCGTCAGGCGCGTGCGCCCTGGCGATGTGCAGCGCCGGGACAGGAGGCTCGCTCTGTCATACCAGCGACGCCGGCGTCGGGAGCTGTTGCTCGAGTGGCTGCGTCGCGACCCGGTCGGACCCGATGAACTGCGGCGCGTGCAATCGTCAGTGCCCGGCTGACGCGGGGTGTGTCAGCGGCATGTGCCGGTAGCCGCTGCTCGCGGTTCTTCGCGTGCATCAGTGACTCACGGCCTTCGCGTCGTCGCCGAGGTCGCAGGGCCGGTCGGATTCTGAGGGCAGAATCAGCCGGTTCATCTCAGTTCCGGATCATACGGCTGACCGAGGGCGGCGGGCGCGCGCGAAGCTCCCTTCTTCTGCAGCGCCAGCACCAGCAACGTCAGGGCGTAGGGCAACGCGAGCAGCACGCCCTGGGGAACGACCTCGAGAATGCCGGGAGCCGAGGATGAGAGCGAGATTCGCAGCGCGTTGCCGAACGCGAAGAAGAGCGCGGCTCCAGCAGCACCGAGCGGCGTCCATCGTCCGAACACCATCGCCGCGACGGCCATGAAGCCGAGCCCCGACGGCATGTGGCTCTCGAAGCGATCGAGCACCGCGGTCGACAGTTGTGCGCCACCGAGCCCGGCGAAGGCTCCTGAGAGCACCACCGCTCCGAAGCGCAGTCGATTGACCCGCACGCCCATCGCGGCGACGGCCTGCGGCTTCTCTCCGGCCGCCCGCAAGCGCAGGCCCCACGGTGTGCGCGTCACGGCGAGGTGCACGATGAAGGGCAAGACGATGGCGAGCCACGTCAGTGGCGAGTGCCCTAACCACTTCGGCAGCTGCGTGATGGAAGGCGTGCCGGCCGGCGACGAGAACGCGGCCTCGAGGAGGAACTGGCCGAACGCGAGCATCACCAGGTTGATGGCCATGCCGGAGACGACCTGGTCGCTGCGGCCCTGAATGCAAAGCCAGGCATGGAGCGCGGCCACGAGCGCACCCGCGAGGACTCCGACGAGCACGCCCAACGGCGTCGGCATCACGAGGGCCGCGGCCGCTGCACCGAACGCCCCTGCGCGCATCATGCCTTCGACGCCGACGTTCACGACGCCAGCGCGCTCCGACAACGTGGCGCCGACTGCAGCGAAGACGAGCGCCGGCGCCGCATCGAGGACGGAAGAGAGCAGGGCGAGCAGCATCACGCTCCGCCCTTCGGCTTGAAGAGCCGGTCGCCGACCTTCATCCACATCAACCGCGCGGCGACGAGCAGCAGCGCGAGTCCTTGAATCAGCTCGGGGAAGCTCTTGTGTACGCCGAACAACTGCATGCGCGTTCCGCCAGCGCGAAGCCCACCGAAGAGCAGCGACGACGCGAGCACACCGAGTGGGTGGCCGTTCCCAATCAGCGCCATCGCGATGCCGTCGAAGCCGTACGGCGCGCCGATGGTGGCGGGGTAGCGCTGCTCGGTCCCGAGAATGAGGACGGCGCCGGCGAGACCTGCGAGTGCTCCCGAGACGAGCATCGCCGAGATGAAGGAGCGGCCGACGTTGACGCCTGACGACTTCGCCGCGTCCGGGTTCGCTCCCACCGCGCGCCACTCGAAGCCGCCGACGAAGCGGGTGAGCCAGAGCCACAGGACGACGGCTGCGGCCACCGCCTGGAGAATGCCGGCGTTCAGGCGAGACACGTCGCCGACGAGGCGAGGCAGCTCCGCGGTCTCGTGAATCTGGGCCGCGCCCGCGATGGAGTTGTCTCCCGTCGTGACCGCGCGGAGCGGCCCCGTGACGAGCCAGTTCTCGACGAGCGAGAGCGCCACCCAGTTCAGCATGATGGTGCTGATGACCTCGTGCACGCCGCGGTACCTTTTCAGGAGCGCCGGGCCGAGGGCGTAAAGCGCGCCCCCGAGCGCAGACGCGAGCAGACACGCCGTGACGTGAAGTGGACCCGGCAGCTCGACCCCCGCACCGACGACCGCAGCGGCCAGCGCGCCGACGATGAGCTGACCCTGGGCGCCGATGTTGAACAGCCCAACTCGAAACGCGACTGCCACCGAGAGCCCCGTCAACGTCAGCAGCGCCGCTTTCGTCGCCGACTCTCCGAGTGGACGGAGCACCGTCGCGCTCGTGCCCCCATCGAAGAACTTCGGAAAGTCGCCGAACGCGCCCCACGTCATCGCGAGGAACGCGTCGGCTGCGACGTCGAGCCCACCACGGAGCACTGCGATGGCGATGAAGCACACCAGCAGCGAGGTGATGATGGAGGCGATGGACGGGAGCGCGGCGCGCAGCGTTTCACGCATCCAGAACTCCCAGCATGCGCCTGCCGATCACCCGTTCGTCGAACTCTGGTCGGCTGAAGCTGCCGGTGACGCGGCCTTCGCAGAGCACCACCACCCGATCCGAGAGCGCGAGCACCTCTTCAAGGTCGAGTGAGACCAGCAGCACCGCGCCGCCCTTCGAACGGAACTCGAGCAGCCGGCCGCGCACCGCATCGACGGCCGCGAGGTCGAGCCCACGAGTCGGCTGCACCGCCACCAGGAGCTTCGGGTTCGCGTCGAGCTCACGTCCACGACGAGCTTCTGTTGATTCCCTCCTGAGAGCGCGCCGAGGCGCAGCTGTGGCTCCCGTGGTCGAACGTCGTGTGTCGCCATCAATGCGACGGCGCGCGCGAGCCGGCCGTCGAAGTCGATGCGAGGCCCCTTCGCGAACGGAGGCTCGTGGTGTCGTCCAAGCGCCATGTTCTCGGCGACGGTGAAGTCGGTGACGACAGCGTGGTGCAGCCGGTCTTCGGGAATGTGGGCGACGCCGAGGCGCCGCGCTTCGTTGGGCGTCAGGTGAACCCGCGCCGCGCCGAGGAGCTGGAGCGTTCCCTTCTCGATGACGCCCAGGCCCGTGAGGAGCGCCGCCAGCTCGCGCTGCCCGTTGCCGTCGACGCCCGCAATGCCCACCACTTCGCCCGCCCTCACCTCGAGCGAGACGTCCTTCAGCTTCCCCGAAGAGACGCTCTTGAGCGACACCACGACAGCTCCCGGCTCCGAGGGCGGGGGAGGCTCTGGCGGCGTTCGTTCTCCCACCATCAACGCAGCGAGTGACGAGGGCGTCGACTCCGCCGGCGCGACCTCGGCGACCTTCTTTCCTCGACGCATGACCGCGATGCGCGTCGCGAACGAGAGCACCTCGCGCAGCTTGTGGCTGATCAGCACCACCGTCAGCCCTTCGTCCGAGAGCCGTTGTGTGACGGCGAACAGCTCGTCGGCTTCCTGCGTTCACCATGCCGCTCGAGCTTCGCGTCGGCGCGCGCGACTCGGCGAGCTGACCGTCTCGCATCCACGACGCCGACCACGGCGCGAGATGGTCACCGCCCATGCCTGACTGCGGGCC
>JBBAQZ010000098.1:0-6907 GCA_040400045.1 Myxococcaceae bacterium | reverse complement strand
CGTCTCCGGTCATTCGCAGACACAATCGATACACGGGCGCCTCGAGCTCCTGGCACAGCGACGACAGCGCTCGCGTCAGATCGAGGAGATGGTCGGAGCGGTACGATTGCCGTGATGAGCGCCATTTCGACCCAGAAGGCTGAGCTCGTCGAGAAGCCGCTGCGTTTCAGGGTGAGCGAGGGTGGCCCGCCGTGAGCCATCAGCGACACCGGGATGACGGCCTTCTCGCCAGCGCGCAGACTTCAGCGAGCTGGATGGAGGTCGCGCGCACATGGCAGGCCGAAGAATCTTCAACGAGTACGACGCACAGCGATGCCTCGCAGCGATTCGTCGCACTGGGGCGCCGCTCGGCGCTTGGGCCCGGGCCCACGGCATCGACGGGCGCTCGCTGAATCTCTGGCGAGCCAACCTCGCGCGCCGGGGCCAGAGGCGGGCCAGGCCAACGCCTGCGCAGGTGGTCGAGTTGGTGCCGGTCGCCTCGCGCAGCGCCGTCGCTCGCGCCCCCTTCATCATTCGCATCGCCGGTGCCGAGCTCGAGGTGGGCGCTGACTTCGATGATGAGGCCGTGCGTCGCCTCGTAGGGCTGCTCAAGTCGTGCTGAGCCTCTCGCCAGCCGTCCGCGTCTTCATCGTCGTCGAGCCCTTCGACATGCGCGGCAGCTTCGATTCCGCTGCAGGCGCCGTTCGCAGGCTGGGCCTCGACCCCGTCGACGGGCACCTCTACCTCTTCCTCGACAAGCGCCGACGCCTCGCCAAGGCCCTCTGGTTTGACGGCTCCGGCTGGTGCCTCCTCGCCAAGCGCCTCGAGGCGGGTAGCTTCCAGCTCCCTGCCTTTGACGACTCGGCGACTCGCCTCGAAGTCGACACCACCACCGTCGCAGCCATCATCGCCGGCATCGACTTCACCAGCCCCAGACGCAGCTGGTTTCGTCGGCCTTCTTCACGAGGGGGAGCGACAAGAGCCCACCAACCATGAACATCAGCGCCGGTGCTCGACGTCACCGCGCTCCAGCAAGAGAACATCTCGCTGCGCGCACAGCTTTCGGCGCTGGCGGTGCAGCTGGCGGAGTCGGTGGCGAGCAACACGCGGCTGTCGGCGCTGGTCGCGGAACTCAACGACCGCGTCACCGAGCTGCTGGCCGTCGCCGGCCGCAAGTACCGCAAGCCGTCAGCCCCGAAAGAGCCGACACCATCACCGTCCCTCGAGGGGGACGCGAAGGACGCCTTCGAGACGCGGCCCAGGCCGCCGGTGTTGCCGGCGAGAGAGAAGGACAAGAAGCCTCGGCCGCCGCCGACGGGCCGCAAGGCGCTGCCGAAGCACCTTCCCGTCGACGGCCACCACCTCGAGCCCGACGCGTGCGCGCATTGCGGCAGCGCTGCCCTCGACGCGGCCGACGTCATCGAGGAAGAGAAGCTGGACGTCGTCAAAGAGCACCAGCGCCGCCGCGTGGTAACGCGAACCACCTGCAGGTGTCGCGACTGCGGGAAGCGGACGACGCCGCGCTCGCTGCCCGCCCCGTACGCGCGCTCGAAGGTGACGTGCGAGTGGCTGGCCTGGCTGGTGATGACGAAGTTTTCGCTGCTGACGCCGCTGGACAGGACCCGCCGAGACTTGAAGCAACGCGGCATCCCGATGGCGATGGGCACCCTCGTGTCCTTCATCGAGCGCGCCGCCGATTTGTTGGCCCCCCATCGACGGGCTGCACTGGCAACAGCTGCTGGCCTCGAGCAGCCGCCTGCCCCCGGCAGCGTCAGGGCTGAGGGAGGTGAGCCGAGGCAGGGCCTTCGGTTCCTCTGGTGGCCCGCGCAGACGGAGGCGCACCGGGCCCGCCGCACAGTAAATTCCACAGGACCACCTGGACCACCTGAGCCGATACCGCGGGCTGACCACACGTGCGGCCAGCACCGCAGCTCCGACGCAGACCCGTTACCGGCTACGGAGCAGTGCGCGTCGCACAGACGCCGTTCAGGCAGAAAGTTGCCTGGACGGGTGATGGGGTTCCGCACCAGCCCTTGTATTCAGCTGCTCGATTCAGGCACCGATTCTGGTCGAAGCCAGAATTCTGGAAGTTATCGAATAATACTCTTGCTCCACCTTGAGCTGGCTGGTTCGGGCATGATGAATAGGATATCCGACAGAATGACCCAGCTGCTTGTGACTGCAGGACGGTTCGGGGCGAAGTTTGGCTCGCGTTGCGTACGAATGAAGCGGTGGCGTAGCTCGGCCCCCCGCACCAACCACTGTAGTCCGTAGCTCGCTGGATGCAGCGTGATTGGTTGGTCGCTGAGCCCTGGAAGTTATCATCAATCAGGCCCACCGAATTCGGGTGGTTCGGGCATAGCGTGACATCGACCTCGCATTTTGTGCTCACAGTCTGTCGCTGAACGACCACGCCATCGACGCTGAATTCTGCTGTCGAGATGTTCGGGCTTCCACACCAGCCGTTGTAGTCCCAGGCGCGCCGCATGCAGCGAGCCTGATTGGTTCCCGAGCCGTCGAAGGAGTCGAATATGACGCCCTTGGCGCTGGGTTGGTTGGGGCAGAGGGTGTTTGTAACTTTACAAAAAGTACCAACGGTCTTGCTCTGAACAAGCCAGCCGTTCACGATGAATTGAGCCGTCGATTGGTTGGGGTACCCGCACCAGCCATTGTACTCTCCCGCTCGCGCGATGCACCGGGCCTGGTTGGCTTCAGAGCCCTGGAACGAATCGAACAATTCACCTGCTGCGGTCGGGTGGTTGGGGCATGCGGTGTTGTTGATCTTGCAGAAGGTCCCAGATGGCGAGTGGAGGAGGCGGTTCGGAGACCCCGGGCCGGGATTCCCGACCACGTCGGTCGTAGCCACGTTGTTGAGCGACCAAGCGAGTGCGGCCGGGGTCTGCGCTGAGTTCGCCTGAAGCATCAGCGCAACGGCGCCGGCCACGTGGGGGGCGGCCATCGAAGTCCCAGTGTTGACCCGAGATTCGGTGTCGCTTGCAATTCCTGCCGACACGATTTCGTGCCCCGGCGCGAAGAGGTCGACACAGCTGCCGAAGTTTGAAGTGACCCAGCGCGCATCGGTTCTGGTGGTGTTACCGACCGTGATCGCGGCGCTCACGTTCGCAGGGGAAAGGTTGCATGCGTCGGCATTATCATTGCCTGCGGCGACCACGACCGTCACTCCGCTCAAGATGAGGTTGTTCGTAGCGGAGTCGATAGAAGGCGAACGGGGACCTCCAAGACTCATGTTGGCGACGGCGGGGAGAATCCGTGCTCCGCGAACCCAGTCGACGCCCGCGATGACAGTGGCCGAAGTGCCGCCTTGGCAGCCAAGAACTCGTACGGCGTGTACGATGGCACTTTTGGCAACACCCCAGGTGGAGCCCGCAAGGGTTCCGGCCACATGGGTTCCATGCCCGGTGCAATCTCCGAAACCCCTGCCGTCGTTGATTGACGAGAAACCGGCACCGATTCTTCCTGAGAACTCGGCGTGCGAGGTTCGAAGCCCTGTGTCGATGACATACGCGTGGACACCCGCGCCAGTGAGCCCATAGGTATAGCTGGCATTGAGCGGGAGCCGGCGTTGGTCGATTCGGTCGAGACCCCAGGTGGCTCCGGACTGAGTGGCCTGCTCTTCGACGACGCCGTCCTCTTCAACATACAAAACTCGTGGATCTTCAAGAAGTTGCCCAACGACGTTGTCTGGAGAGCGGAAGGCAAAGCCGCGCAGAGCCTGAGTGTACACGTAGAGGATTTCGAAGCCCATCGCGCGCCTGATGTCTTCTGTAACATCAGCAACGTCGGGAGCCATGGAGTCCTCATGAGCCAGGCGTGCTGCGTCAGGTTTCAGCACGACAATGTACTGACCCTTGACGGGCTTGCTGCTTTCATAGAACCGACGGAGCGGCCCATCTTGTGTTTTATTGGAAGCTTCGCTTGGCGCCGATTCCGAATCTGGCGGCGTTTCATCTCCAGTTGTGGGAGAGAAGTTCGAGGGCTCAAGTTCACGGTATTCTGGGGATGTCTCGGTTCTCGTGGCTGAAACGCTGGGGGACGCGGGTGTGAAGCTCACGACCGGCGGCTCGGAAGGACGCTCCCCAACCTCTGTCACTCCAGGGGTGCAGCCAAGTACCAACAGCGAGAAGGTCGTTACGGAGTGCTTGAAATAATTTCTCATGGTGTGTTCATGTGGGGTGAGTGTGGCCAGCGGCGCTAAGCAGACGACATGCCTTCCGTAAGGTCCTGAAAAGTCTTGGTGAGGAGGGCTTGTTGACATCTCAGAGTGTTGCCTTGTCACCTCACTTTGGAGTGTCGAACCATCAGGCGTGGAACCGGGGTGCGGGGTCCAGGGCGGCTCGGAGGCGGCGGCTCATCGACTACCTGTGCCGGTACCCTCTCCAGGTGCGGCACGACCTTTCGCGATTTGTGGGCAGGCCCGGAGAACTGCGGCCAGTGCGGCCGGGTTTGTGGATCGGGTGAGGTGTGCCACCAGGGAACGTGTCGGCTGCTACCGATGAACTGCGCGACCGGCGGCGGGTGCGCGCCCGGCTACTTCTACGAGCCCCTCTCTCTTCGTTGCCTCGCGGGCTGCCGGCTCTCCACTGAATGCCCCGCAGGCGCAACGTGCACCACCTCCGGCCAGTGTCAGTGGCCGATGGGCCAACACGCGTGCGGTCAGCTGTGCGTCAGGGAGCTTCGTCTTCGTCCTGTGATGCTCACCTGGTCCATCACCGTGCCGGGAACCGCGCTCGGTAGGCGCGGGGCAGTTCGCCCGTCACGGCCTTGAAGGCGTGGGTGAAGGCGGCCTCGCTCTTGAAGCCGCAGGCCGCGGCGGTCTCGCGGATGCGCACGCCCGGCTGCGACAGGCGCTCCATCGCGGCGTGCACCCGCGCCTGCCGGAGAAAGCGTCGAAAGCCAAGGCCCGCCTCCTCGCCGAAACGACGTGCCAGCGTCCTCGGTGACATGACGGCCGCCCGGGCGACGCGAGCCAGGGATAGCGGCTCATCGAGGTGAGCGAGGACATGGTCCATCGCGAGCTCGAGTTCCGGCGAGCGCGCGGCAGGCAGCGGCGCCGTCAGGCCCCCGGCGGCCCACTCGACGCTGAGGTGCGCGAGGGCGGTGAAGAACGCGTTGGCGGCGCGGTCCTTCGCCGACCGCCCCGGCCCCCAACGGGCAGAGAAGTGAATGAGCTGTTGCGCGAGGGGGGCCAACCCGAAGACGGCACAGCCCGGCCGGCTCGAGGCAGGCACCGCGGCCGGAGCCAGGTACACGGTGCAGAGCCTCACCGGGCGGTCGGCCGAGACGCGGTGCTCGACGCCCGAGCCAAGCAGCGCCGCCCGCTGCGGCGACACCACCCACTGTCCTCCGTCTGCCTCGAGCCGCATCGTGCCGCTCGTCGCAGCCAGCAGCTGCACCTTCCGGTGTGCGTGCCACGGCGAGCGGAACGGGCGGAGCTCGTCGACGAGGCAGAAGCCGTTGAGACGGGTGGCGTCGACGTCGACGTGGGCCATGTCGCTCACTTCCAGAGGACGGACTGGTTCTCGCCGGGGGCCTGGTTCCACACGGTGCCACGGTTCGTCTCGAGACCGAAGGCGATGCCGTACTTCTCCACGGCGCGGCGGTCGACCTGCGAGATGACGTCTGACTCGAAGGCGTCGTGGCTGGCGAGGCCCTCGTGGCGGGTGCCAGCGAAGCGCAGCTCGTGCCGCCACCAGGTCACCCGGCCTTCGCGCTCGCTCGGCACGAGGGCAAACGGCCGCTCCAGCCCATTGAAGCCGCCGAGGCCCTGACGAGCGAGGGCGACTCCGAGGGAGAGGTCGTTGGTCTTGACGGCCAAGCGCAGCTGCTCGCTGCCGCCGACCGAGGAAGTGTGGACCGAGGGGGAAAGGCTCCGCTTGATGACCGTCATGACATGCTCGCTTTCGGGTGACTCATGGCGCCGGCCGGAATGGCCTGCGCTCAAGGGAGTTGTCGGCTTCGAGGGCCAAGCGTCCTGTCGATGGTTTTCCAATAACTTGTTCGATTCTGCCACAATGACCACACCACTCGCGATGGGGATGACGTCACTGAAAGGCCCGCACGCGCGACGCGACATCCCTTGGCACGCTCGGCGCTTGCGCGTTCGGCGTCATTCTCGGAGCCTGGAAGAAGGCGTCACGCTCTTTCGAGGAGATGGTGGCGAGCGAGGCTGACCCGGAGTGAACGCCGCTGTGAGGGCCGCGCTGCTCCACCCCGGAGCACCCGCGCAGGGACTCCTTGATTCGATCCTCGAGGCGTTGGGACTGTGCGGAGCGCGGAGTGGACCTTGAGTCACGCTGCCAAGCGACCCACGGAGAGCCGGCCAGGAAGCAGCGCCGGGCCTGAGGCGGACGAGGGCGTGGAGGTGCAGGGTGAGTTGTAGTGTTCTGCCAATCACTGGGTGAAGCCGAAGAAGTCGTCTCGACGCTGCACGCGCCGGAAGAGAAGAGGCACCTTCACTCAGGGCCGTGCGCGCAGCGCCTCGGCCGCGCGCGTCGTGACGTACGTCGTGCCCGCCCGCACGAGGTAGGGCGGAACCGTCGTACCAACGCCCTCTGCCAGGTGATGGACTCACGCGTGGGTTGCACCCTCTCAGGCGCCGTGACGAAGCACTCTGTCGAAGTGCACGCCCTGGCTCAGGTCGCGCGGAGCACCGTGGGGAGCGCCTTCAGCATTCTCTCCCGCAGGCTCGTCGGCGCGCCGAACAACCCGTCACGGTGAAACGCCGACGCGATGGAGCGCATCGCCTTGAGCTCGCTCGTCGCCGTGGCGATGTCCGTCGCCGTCGGCACGTCTCCGCGCGAGAGCGGCATGAACCGTTGCTTCTCGAGGGTCAGCCCCAGGGCCTTCTTGGCCGGCGCCTGACGTGCACACGAACACGCCGCGGTCGGGTTCACCTCGCCGCACTTCT
>JBBAQZ010000097.1:0-6968 GCA_040400045.1 Myxococcaceae bacterium | reverse complement strand
CCGCACGACCACAGCGCGGGCCGGGTGCTTGACTCGGAGCGGCCTTCTCATGGAAACGTCCACTGCCGGTGCCGCACCCAGGGCAGTAGCGCCGCCAGTCGCACTCCCGTCTCCACCGCGCGACGGTTGGTACACGACGGGCAGCCAGGACATCGATGCCGGCAACGTTCGGGTACCACGAGGTCTTCCACGCACTCATCCTCGTGGTGGCGGCGTGCCACTTCGTCGCAGTGGTCCAGGCGCTGCCCTTCATGCGCTGACGTCGAGGCCGGCCCGCCACGGCCCTGCAGGTGCTGCGAGGCCGCCCTCGCGCTGTGCCACCCCGGGGCGCACGATGGGCAGCCGCCCGGTTACCGCCGTTCGTAGAAGTAGATGGCGTCGTCGTTCTCGCTCGCCGAGTAGTACCCGCGCCCGTCGCGGGCGAAGCCCAGGGCCTCGCCCTGGTTCTGGGGCACGAGGGGGATGGGGCAGGGCGGCGTGGCGAACGCGTCGGCGACCGTCGCGCCGGGCGCGCGCCTCCACAGGAACGCGCGGTCGTAGCTGCGGACGATGAGCTCTCGCCCATCGGGGCTGATGTCGCCGCCCGTCGCCTCGGCGCTCCCCGCGAGGGCGCCCTGGCCGAACGCGAGCACGGCCACCTGCTGCAGCATCGTCACGCCGGACGACGACAGCGGCGCCGCGGCCCGGAAGACGCCCGAGGGCCCGTTGCCGCGCTTCTCGACGATGTAGAGGTCTCCGCTCGTCGGGTCGACGAGCAGCGTCTCGGCGTTCCGCATGGAGCCGGGGTACGAGAAGGTGAAGGCCTCGACCTGCGGGAGGGAGATGCTCGCCGGCGGCGTCAGCAGGGTCGCCGGGGCGCTCACCGACGGCTCCGGCACCCGGTACACGACGACGGTCGACCGCGACACGGCGTTGCTGCCGATGTCGCCGACGTAGATGGCCGAGACGGAGGGCTGCGGGCCGGGTCCGACGGCGACGTCCTCCCAGTCGAGGGCGCGCGCACCGGAAGGGAGCGTGAAGGTGAGCGTCGCCGCCCGCTGGCCGTTGCTGGCCATCGCGAACACCTCGGCCTGCCCGCCCGAGTCGTTATGAACCCAGAAGATGCCCGGGTTGCGGCGGCTCTCGGCGATGCCGCTCAGCTCTCTGGCGAAGAGCAGCTTGGTGATGCGCCGCGCGCCGGGGCTGAAGCTCGGGCAGGCCGGCAGAGCGCCTCCATCGACGGGGAGGCTGCCGGCATCGCCCGTGGCGCCATCTCCTGCGTCGCTCGTGGTGCCGGCGTCCCCCTGGCTTCCGGCGTCGCTGCCGTCCCCCGCGTCCTGCCCCTCGCCGGCGTCGACGGGGGTCCCCGAGTCACTCCCGTCCCCGGCGTCGGTCGTGGGCAACAGCCCGCCGTCGGCGCCGGGGGGCGGTGGACCTGCGTCCTCTCCGCCGCCCGTGGGGCGCTCACCGCACGTCATCAGGAGCGCGCCAGCCAGCAGGCTCGCGGTCGCCAGGCGCGCGAGCGAGGTGCCGCGCGTCGGAGTCGGGGTGGCGCAGCGGTCTCGGTGACTCATGAACGAAATCCTGGGATAGCGAGGGGCGGGGTGTCGTGCTGCGCGTCGGCGTGAAGGGCTGGGAGGCCGGTGGACGTCGGGCGAGCTGACGGGTCGTCACGGAGGGACGCCCACAGGCGGGCAGCCCCGCGGAGGAGCGGCCCCCGAGTGCCGCACCGCTCGACGCGAGGGCGCCGGGGCGACGCTCGAGGGGCGTCGGCGGCGAGGGGAGGCCTCGGAGAGCCGGAGCCGCAAGGTTGGGCGGTGGCGCGACGCCGAAGCAGGCCGGGACGAGGTGCGGCGAGGGGAGGCCTCGGAGAGTCGGAGCCGCAAGGTTGCGCGGCGGCGCGCCGCCGAAGGAGGCCGGGACGAGGTGCGTCGACACCAGACGTCGCCGCATCGCCACCAGCTCGTCGCTCGGCCCGGCACCGGCGCGCTCGCTGGCGCAGCACCGTGCGCACATCGTCGAGGGTCAGGCCCCGCCCCTGCAGCGCCACCAGCGCGTGGCAGAGCACGTCGGCGCTGCGCAGCCTCGTACTCGTCGTCAGGCCATGTTCGAGATGAGCCCCGTGTCGCGCGTCTCGTTGAAGCGGAAGCCATCGAGCTCGTAGACGTAGACGTTCCCCGCGGGGTCCGAGGGCACGAAACTCTCGCCGGGCGCGCGGTTGGCGCCGTTGAGCTGCAGCACGATGCCCTCCGGCCCGCCAGGTGCCCGACGTCACTTCCTCGTGCCCCATGGCGACAATGACCCCTCCCCCTCGCTTGACCTGCTGATCGCTTCGTCGTCTTCCTGGTTGTACTCGTCGTGTTGCTGGGCGGTGGTCACCTCTTGGGCGTGGTCGTCAGTCTTCGACCTTTCGGTGGAAACGATCTCCAAGAAACGCGGGAAGGCGAGCGTGCCCAGCGACAATTACCTCTCCCAGCGACAATTACACTTCCCCATCCTGAGTGAGCGCCGGAGACGCAGCACCGACCAAGGAGAAGTCGGTGAACGCGACGGACGCCCAGGTGAGGAAGCTCATGGAGGAGTTGAAGAAGCACGGGACGTTGGGGCTCGCGGTCGCGAACTCCGGCGAAGTGCGCCAAGATCGACGTGCGATCGCGCCGTCCGGCGTCCGGAACGCCGAGCGAGAGCGCCGCGGCGCCCAACGGCCGACCGAAGCACCTCTCGGCTGACGCGCGGCTCATCGTCTCGCGCTCCAACTGGTCCGGCAGTCCGTCGGCAGGTCACCCGCTCAAGACGCTCAACCGCGCGCTCCCACGCTTGGTCCACCGCGGCCGCCTGCCGCGGACTGTCCCCTGCGGGGGGACACCTGTCGGTATCTCGGTGTCCAGGTGAGGCCCGCGAGAGGAGGGGCTGATGCGCAAGGTTTTGAATTTGCTCACACACCAAGTAGGGAGCGACCTTTGCACACGTCCTGCCCATTCCCAGCCTGTTTCACCATCTCCAAGGAACGCCTTCATGCCCCGCCCACCCTCGTTGCGAGCCCCCGTCGCCCTTTCGTCCCCCTCATTCCATCGTCCTGCGCTGCCCTCGCCCGGAACGCCCCTGGCGCTGCTGGCGGGCCTGACCCTGCTCGCCGCGTGTGGCGTGGCCGACGCTACCGTCGGGGACCCCGAGGACTGGGACTCGCTCGAGGGGACGCTGTCCCAGCGCGCGGGCCGCCAGGACTCGACGCCCTTCGTCGGCGGTCGCGGGGGCTACAAGGTGTACCGTGCGCCGACGGTGGTGCGGGCCCTCGACGGTACCGTCCTCGCCTTCGCCGAGGGGCGGGTGAACGGCCACGAGGACGAGGACGACATGGACGTCGTGCTCCGTCGCTCGAAGGACGAGGGCAAGACGTGGGAGCCGATGCAGGTGCTGGCCAACGACGGCCGCAATCCCTGCAAGAACCAGAGCCCGGTTGTGCTGCCCTCCGGCCGTATCCTGCTCATGTGGCTGTGGAACAAGTGGATTCCCAGCGAGGACGAACGGACGACCCGGAGGGTCTTCCTCCAGCACTCCGACGACCACGGGAAGACCTGGTCCCGGCCGCGCGACATCACCAGCCAGGCCCAGCGTCCCGATTGGGGTTGGACTGGCCTCGGGCCCGTGCACGGCATCGTCAAGCGCGGCGCCCCCAACGCCGGCCGCATCGTCTACCCCTCTCGCCACAACACCGCGGACACCAACATGCAGTCGCACATCATCTACTCCGACGACGGTGGTGAGACGTGGAAGGTGGGCGGCTCCGTGCCCCGCGAGAAGACCACCGAGAGCACCGTCGTCGAGCTGAGCAACGGTGACCTGATGCTCAACAGCCGCAACCAGCGAGAGGACGAGAGCCACCGCGTGGTGTCCATAAGCAAGGACGGGGGCCGGAGCTTCACGGAGGTGTACGTCGACCGGCAACTCGTCGAGCCCGGCGGCGTCCAGGCCAGCCTGCTCTTCCACTCGAAGAACCGCCGCACCGGGAAGTTCAACCTCCTCTTCTCGAACCCGGCGCACGACGAGTTCCGCTCCAACGGCACGGTGCGCCTCTCGACGGACGACGGCAAGACGTGGTCCGACAAGAAGCTCTACGCCCCGAAGAAGGCGCCGTACTTCACCGGGTACTCGGACCTGGTGAAGCTGGAAGGCGGCGACGTCGGCGTCCTCTATGAGCGCGGCGACTTCGACGCCGGCGACCCCAAGAAGGTCCGCTATGAGGAGGTTGGCTTCACCGTCATCGCTGCCTCGGAGTTCGAGGGCCTCTGACGGAGGGGCCCGGCGGCGCCCGAGGGGCTTCGTCCCCGAGGCGCCGCCTCGTGCCGCTCGCTCATGGCCAGCCGCGCTGCGCCCGCCCGAAGAAGAAGTTCAAGCCGGGAAAAAGGGGGACGGGGTGCCTGGCGAAGGGCGAGTCGGAGCGGACAGGAGCGCCTGTCGCGCAGGTGGCACGACTGTCAGTGCTCACTGAGCGGCATTGGCACGAGCAGGGCGCCCGGTGGCGCTGCTGGGTGTTCTGAGGCGCGCTGTTCAACGGTTCAGGGCTGACTATCGCGCCGGCTGTTTGCTGGGCTGGCGATTTGCAGGCGTACGCTGTGCGCACCAGCTTCTGCTGCAACACCGACGCGACGGCACCACCGACTCGGGTATTGGCGCGAGCCGCTTCGCCAGCTTGTCCAGCTCCGCCAACTTCGCCGCGAATTCCAGCTCGAGCTGTGCGGTGTCCACGCGCTCCGCGCTCGCCACGAAGAGGCGCTTCTTCAGCAACTCCAACTCCAGCTTCACCGCCGTGTACGCCTCGCGCAGGGTGTTCCGCTCGGCGACGACGCGCTCTTGCTCGGCCCGCGCGGCGCTCAGCTCGGCCTCGAGCGCGGCGATGCGCGTCCGCGCGAGCGTCAACTCCGTCGATGGCTGGCTCGCGGGCACGGCCCTTCAAATAGCCATCCGCCGCGCGCCCACAACCCGTCAGTGCACTCTTCGTTGCACTTTTCTCGGCGCGACCTCCAGCGTCAGCCCCGACAGCAAGTCGTCCAGCTCGCCTTCCGTCAGCTGCACGCACGTCGTGTCACCGCGCGACTCAGGCACGGCGAAGTTGCCGCGGTCGAGTCGCTTGTAGAAGAGGCACAGCCCCGTCCCGTCGAAGAAGACGCACTTGATGGCCGCGTGTCGCTTGCCGAAGAAGACGAAGACGGCTCGGCTCCGTGGCTCGCGCCCCAGTCGCTCCACCACGATGCCGGCCAGGCGGTCGAAGCTCCATCTCAGGTCGATGGGCTCCAGCCCTACGAAGACTTCCACGCCTCGCGGAATCAATGCTGCAACCCCTCAAGCACGTCGAGCACCCCGGCCAGCGTCTCGCTCGAGAAGTCACCCGACACCTCAACGCGGAAACCGCCGACGCGCACCACCACGGGCGTCTCCCTCACCGTCACCTCGTCCGGCACCACCACGACTCGCGCCAGCCGCACGCTCGCCTGGTTTGCCTGCTGCCTCGTCGTCGTATTCGCCTTCGTCGCCATCCGGCGACCTCACGCGAGTGAGCGCGCGAACATCAAGCACCGGTCCATGCAGCGGTTACTCATCTGAATGACCTGCAGCGTGCACCGCGTGCACGGCACGTCGGGCAAGCGGACGTTGATGGTGTAGCGCCGGTTCGGCAGGGGCGCGTCGGGGATGTTGTCCACCAGCACGTTGAGGCTCGGTCCAGAGCGGACCGAGCTGCAGCACGCCTGGATGTCGACATGGGCGCGGTCGGGCCGACGCTGGGCAGAGCCAGAATTCGCCACACGGCCGCACCTCCGCCTGCTCGAGCGCTTCACCACCAGGAAGCCGCCTCACCCCAACTCTCCGTTCACTGAAGCTGCAAGAGTTCCGTGAAGCTGCAAAGAATCTCGGCGCCGCGTGAGGCGGTAAGTGCCCGAACTCAGGCCTTGATGCGGGGTCTAGCGCTCGGTTTCCCGCTTTGTTTCGCTTATCCGTTCCGTTTCAAAAAGGGGCGCTGATGCCCCCACTCAAGGGGGCATGACTCCTCGACTGCTCGGCATCGTGTTGGTTGTCCTCTCTGGTTGCGCGGCGCAGCGCAGGTTGATGCCGGTCTCTCCTGAGCCCGCAAGCCTCGCCATTCCCCTGCAGCAAGAACACCTCGCCGTGGCCGCAAGAGCAGCGGTGACCGAAGCGGTCAGCCAGCTCGACGCCGCCGCCCTCGCAGACAAGTTTGCGCGAGTCCAGACGAGCGGAGCGGTCGGCATCTCGGGAGAGTCGCTGGCCTTCATGGGCGCCGTTGCCGAGGGGGAACTCGCCCAGCGTGGAGTTCGAATCGAGCCGAAACCCCGACTGGCCGGAGTCACCGTTCAATCCGGGTCGGGCCAGAACCTCGATGGACTGCCCCCCAGCCCCGACTTCGTGTTGTCACTCTCCGTCGACGCAGCTGGCGTCGACTACGTCGCGACTCGCAAGTTCACCGCACCCCTGGCGGTCCTCATCTCCTCAGGAGGTCTGTTTCTGCTGGGGCTCGCTTCGTTCGGAATCGGGCAGGCGTCGTTTGACAGGAATTGGATCGCGCCGTCGCTCGTCGTCCAGGGCCTTGGCATCACGGGTGCGCTCGTCGGCCTCGTCTGGCTCCTTTTTCCCCCACGGGATCTCGAGGCGGATGCGCGAGTAAAGCTGACGGCGAGCGTTCAACCCGCGGCACCGGGTCTCAAGGGTCAGCAGGCGAAGGGCTCGGCTTCGAACAAGGTGACGATTGACGCCAACACCATGCAGCTGCTCATTCCCTGAGACCGACCGACCCGGTGCATGTCATTTCGGTATCCACTCGCACAACCTCGACCGAAGCTCTTTGGCCGCTGTTGATGAATTCCTTTTGTGTGGTGTCACCACCGGTCGATCTGAGATCCAGTTTCACCGACGTCACCGAGATTGTCGGCTCTCAGAGGGATGGGACCCCGGCTTCTCAAAACCATTCCCCCCGGGGC
>JBBAQZ010000096.1:0-6982 GCA_040400045.1 Myxococcaceae bacterium | reverse complement strand
CCCAACGCCCCCTCGATGCCCTTCCCGTTTTCAGCTTTGTTCGACTTGTTCTTAGCCGAGAACCTCGACATCACCGTGCACCGGCAGCTCGTCGACGACATTCCCGCGCGGCTGGTCACGCAGGTCTCGTTGCAGATTTCAGGCAAGAGCCGCGAGGTGGTGCTGGGCCGTGCGCTTCCAGCGGGCTTCTCACCGATGTCACTCACCAGCGCGTTGCCGGTGCGCCTCGAGTCCGACGGGAAGCTGCGCCTGCAGGTTCGCCCCGGCTCGTTCGTCATCGAGCTCGTCGCCCGCAGCGAGGGCCCCATCACCACGCTCAAACGCCCCGCGCCCGACGGCCCGTGGATGGAGGACGACGAGGTGTGGACGTTCGACGCCCGCCCATCGCTGCGCCAGGTGCTCGTCGAAGGCGTGAAGCAGGTCGACCCGCAGCAGACGACGCTGCCAGCCGAGTGGAAGCGCTTCCCCGCGTACGCGATGTCACTCGACGACTCGATGCAGCTCACCGAGCGCCGCCGCGGAGACTCCGACCCCGCGCCCGACGCGCTCTCACTCACGCGCACGCTGTGGCTCGACTTCGACGGCAAGGGCCTGACCGCGAACGACCGCATCAGCGGGCCGCTGCACCGCTCGTGGCGGCTCGACATGCAGCAGGGCACCGAGCTGGGCCGCGTCGTCACCGCGGGCTCCGACCAGTTCATCACGCGCATGCCCGGCGCTCAGGCTGGCGTCGAGCTGCGAGAAGGCCAGCTCACCCTCGAGGCCGACAGCCGCATCGTCGCGCCGCTCTCGGCCATTCCCGCCGTCTCGTGGAACGCCGACTTCACCTCGGTGCGCACGACGCTGCAGCTGCCGCCGGGGTGGACGCTGGTGAGCGCGTCGGGCGCCGACTCGGTGCCCGACACGTGGATGCAGCGGTGGACGTTGCTCGACCTCTTCCTCGTGCTCATCATCTCGCTCGCGATGGGGCGGCTCTTCGGCTGGCCCTTCGCCGGCCTCGCGCTCGTCGCGTTGACGCTGGGCTGGCTCGAAGACGACTCCCCGCGCTTCGTGTGGCTGGTGGTGCTCGTGCTCGAGGCCATCTTCCGCGTGCTGCCCGAGCACTGGCTCAAGTCGCTCTTCCGCTGGTCGCGCGTCGCCGCGTGGGCCGCGCTCGTCGTCATCACCGTCTCGTTCATGGTCGACCACGTGCGCCACGGCATGTACCCGGGCCTGGCGCGCGAGATGTCGTACGGCGGCGTGCAGAGCTGGTCCGACTACTCGAGCGAGAACGAGGTGCAGTACCAGCGCAGCATGACGGTCGACCCGTACGGCGGCCGCGCCCAGAACGACGTCGACCAGGACGAGTCGGGCTTCTTCGACCTGCAGAAGAAGGAGGCACAGCGGCCGAGCGGCGGCTCCATGCCCCAGGCGCAGCAGTTCAAGCAGCAGCAGCTCAACCGCAAGAAGGTGTCGACGCGCGACTACGACAAGACGGTGCTCGTGCAGACGGGCCCGGGCCTGCCGCGCTGGAACTGGAAGGAGATCGCCATTCACTACTCGGGGCCGGTGGAGCGCACGCAGACGTTGTCGCTCTTCCTGCTCGGGCCGGGAACGAACCTGGTGCTCGCCTTCGTGCGCGCGCTCTTGTTCGCGCTGCTGGTGCTGACGGTGCTCGGCTTCCCCGGCTCGTTCTGGCCCAGCTTCTTCAAGAAGGCGCGTGGCCCTGCCGTCGCTGGACTGCTCGTGCTCGGCGTATTGCTGCCGACGCTCGCGCGCGCCGACGACGTGCCGCCCGAGGCGATGCTGAACCAGCTCAAGGAGCGCCTGCTCGAGAAGCCCACCTGCGCGCCTCAGTGCGCGTCGTCTCCACGGCTCATGCTCGAGGCCACGCCGACGACCCTGCGGCTGCGCATCGAGGTGCTCGCGGGCGCGTCGACCGCCGTGCCGCTGCCCGGTAACGAGAAGCACTGGCTGCCGCGCACCGTCGTCGTCGATGGCAAGCCGGCGAGCGGGCTCAGCCGCGGTGACGACGGCGTGCTGCTGCTCGCGGTCGACGAAGGGGCGCATCAGGTGCTGCTCGAAGGGCCGCTCCCGCCGCGTGACACCGTGCAGGTGCCGCTGCCGCTCAAGTCGTACCGCGTGGAGTCGAAGGTCGACGGGTGGACGCTCGATGGCGTTCACGAAGACGGCGTCGCCGACGAGAACCTGCAGCTGTCCCGCAAGGCCGACAACGTGAAGGGCTCGGGCGCGGCGCTGCAGAGTGGCACGCTGCCGCCCTTCGTCGTCATCGAGCGCACGCTGGCGCTGGGGCTCACCTGGTCGGTCGAGACGCGCGTCGAGCGCCTCACGCCCACCGGCTCGGCCGTGGTGCTCGAGGTGCCGCTGCTGCCGGGAGAGTCGGTCACGTCGAGCGACGTGCGCGTGCAGAACGGCAAGGCGCTGGTGAACATGCCGGCGAGCGCCACCGAGCTGAGCTGGACGAGCGTGCTCGAGGCGAAGTCGCCCATCACGCTCACCGCAGCTGAGGGCGCGCCGTGGGTCGAGGTGTGGCGCGTCGACATCAGCCCGGTGTGGCACGCCGAGTGGTCCGGCATTCCCGTGGTGCACCAGCCGAACGAGGTCGGCCCGCGCGTGCCCGAGTGGCGCCCGTGGCCGAAGGAGTCGGTCACCCTCGAGGTCGTCAAACCCGACGGCGTGCAGGGCCAGACGCTCACCATCGACCAGTCGCGGCTCGAGGTGTCTCCGGGCGTGCGCGCGACCGACGTGACGTTCACCGCCAACTTCCGCTCGTCACGCGGCGGCCTGCACCCGTTCACGCTGCCCGATGACGCGCAGCTGCAGAGCGTCACCATCAACGGGCAGACGCAGCCGATTCGGCAAGAAGGGCGCGCGGTGTCGATTCCGCTGGTGCCCGGCTCACAGTCCATCGTGCTGCAGTGGCGTCAGACGAGCGGGCTGCTGGCTTCGTGGACGACTCCCGCGCTGGGCCTGGGGTTCTCGACGGTGAACGCCGAGCTGCAGGTGCGCATGCCGAGCGACCGCTGGGTGCTCTTCGTGACGGGGCCGCGCATGGGGCCGGCGGTGTTGTTCTGGAGCTTCCTGCTCGTGCTGCTCGTCGTCTCCGTGGGCCTCGGCCGCTCGAAGTACGCGCCGGTGAAGACGTACCAGTGGGTGCTGCTCGCGCTCGGGCTCTCGCAGCTGCCCATCGTGGCCATCGCGATGGTGTTCGGGTGGCTCCTGCTCGTCGCGTGGCGTGAGCGCGTGACGGTCGACGGCGTGGCGAGCTTCAACTTCCGGCAGCTGATGCTCGTCGGAGCGACCGGCATCGCCCTCATCATCCTCGGCGTGTCGGTGTACTCGGGGCTGCTCGGCCAGCCCGAGATGCAGGTGCAGGGCAACGGCTCGAGCGCGTCGTGGCTGCGCTGGTTCCAGGACCGAACGACGAGCGACTTCCCGCAGGCGTGGGTCTTCTCGGTGCCGATGCTCGTGTACCGCGGCGCGATGCTGGCCTGGAGCCTGTGGATGGCGCTCGCGCTGCTCTCGTGGCTCAAGTGGGCGTGGAAGGCGTTCTCGCTCGGTGGGTTGTGGAAGCAGTCTCCGCCGAAGCCGCCGAGGAGTCCGCCCGTGGCACCGGCTCCGCCTGCTGCGCCGCCCGCTCAGCCGAGCTGACGCTTGATGCGCTTGATGTCGTCCTCGCACTGCTCAACGCGAGGGCGCAGGTCGTTCGTCTGCCGCAGGAAGGGCGTCAGCTCACGCACGTTTCCCGCGAGGTCGGCGATGGCCGTCGCGGTGCGAGTCTCAGACTCAACGATTCTGAGCGAGAGTTCGTCGCGCATCTGGTCGAGGCGCTCTGCGATGGATTCGACTCGCTCGTTCGTCTTGCGAAGTTCGCTGTGAATACTCTTCAAGAGCTCGATGGTGAGGTCGTTTGGTTCCAAGACGAGTGCTCTCTCCGGTGGGTGTGACATCGAGTCGAGCAGCCCTCTGACGTCAGATGCAACCGCGCCGCATCCGTGCGGCGCCGCGCGACAGCGCGTGGTATCGCGCGACCCATGAAGACTGCTCGCGATGCACGAGCCCTGCTGGACGAAGCGGTTCTGCTCGAGCGCTCTGGCGCAGGCCGGCAGGCCCTGGAGCAGTACCTCGCGTCGTGGGTGCTCGTTCGGGCTGCGGCCATCGCCGACCGAATCGACCACCTGTCGAAGGCGCTCGAGCCTTCGCTCCCGGTCGTCGACGTGACGGGGCAAGGTGGCTTCAAGGCGGCCGTCGTGAAGCGTATTGGCGCCTCCTCCACCCTCGACGTCGGCCCCGTGCTCACGCTCCTTCGGCTTCGGCAGCGGGCGGCGGGCGCCCTGTTCGTCGGTGAGCAGCTCATCTCGATGCTTCGGCGACACCCCCATGATCCGCGCCTCACGAGGGCGGCCTGGGAGGCGTGCCGGAACCTCCGCATCTCCCAGGCCACCGCGACTGGCCGGTCGATCTTCTTGCAGCTCTGCGGCCTGGCCCTCGCGGTGCGCGACCCGCGGTTCTCTCCGGGGTTGATCGACGAAGCGCGAGCTGCGCTCGGAGCCTTTCCGACGCGAGACGCGAAGGGGCAGCACGAGACCCGCGCGCTCCAGACCCTCGCTGAGAGCGCCGCCGCCGAACTGGCAGCGGAGCCTGCGTGGGTCGCCCAGGTGCTCGCCACCACACAGAAGCAGGAGCCCAGGCCTCTCTCGGCCTTGCTCGAAGCGGTCTTCGCGGCACCTGACGATGTCGCACGGCGTCTGGTGTACGCCGACGCCCTGCAGGAGATGGGCGACCCGCGGGGGGAATTCATCGCGCTCCAATGCAGTCGAGGGGGCGGGAAGGTCTCGGCGCGCGAGAAGGAGCTGCTGCGCAACCACGGTCGAGCGTGGCTCGGTGAACATGAGAAGGGCATCGAGCGCGACGGCCTCGAGTTCCGACGCGGCTTCATCGCGGCCGCGCGAGTGCGGTGGAAGCATGCGCTGGTGGGGCCCCAGTGGGCGACCATCGAGGCCCTCGACCTTCCTCAGACCTACGGCGGGCGCGAAGACGCCGCGCTGGTGTGTGAGTTCCTCCGCCGCGACGACCTTCGGGTGCTCCGCGCGCTCTGGGTGACGAGCGACTGCCTCGCGCCGCTGAAGCGACGACTGCCGAACCTCGCCTGCCTGGGTCTCTCGGAAGAGGTCGATGACCGCACGCTCGGGTTCTTCCCGCGGCTCCGACGCTTCGAGACGCACACGCTCGATGCCTCGGCGGCGAAGTCACTGGTGCGGCGCTGCCCGTCACTCGAGGTCGTCCATCTGCGCTCGGCTGAAGGGGTGCCGCTGCTGAGCGGCTCGGTTCCGCAGGTGGAGCTCTCGATGCGCTCGGGCCTCGAGCAGCCGAAGCTCCCGTTGGTCTTCGTGCTTCGTGGTGAGCGGCTCGATCAACTCGAGGTCGTCACGCTCGGGCGCCGCCTCCCCGAGTGGGCTCCGGGCTTCGTCGAGCAGTGGGTGGCACAACTCCCTCGCGGCTTCGTCTCGTCCGTCACGCTGGCGCCAGAGGTCGACCTGCCGTGGCTCCGACAACGCGTGCGCCCGTGCGTGAAGAAGGGCGGCGAGTGGCTGGTGCGCGAAGCCAGGGTGCCGTCGTGGCAAGACGTCGTGTGGGCGACCGGCGACTCCGCCTCCTGAGCTTGCGGTGGTCATCCACGCGGAGCCTCAGAACGCCCAGCCGATGGTGCTGTGGGCCGCGGGGATGAAGCCGTGAATGCCGCCTTGCGAGACAGGCCCGTACGCGAAGTACGAGACGCCGAGCCCGCCCGACAGCACGAGGCCGGGGCCGAGAATCGCCGTGTAGCCCGCGAGCAGGCTCGTGTAGCCGCCAGGCGCGACGCCCTCCGACGACGTCACTGCGGCGAGCACGCCCCGCAGCATCACCCACGCGCCCTCGGGAGCGACGCCCCACACGAACCCGCGCACGCCGACCTCGGCGCCGTAGCCGCGGAACGGACCCTTGGGAAACCCGATGGGACTGTCGAAGAGCCGCAGACTCGGCCCCGCGTAGAGGGAGAAGTGCGGGCCGAGCGTGTGCTCGACCTGCACGTGCACGAAGCCGAGCACGAACGTGAGCGGGTCGACGGTGACGGTCCACTGCCTGGCCGTTCCCCCGGGCGCCGCAGCGAGCGCGAGGCTGAGGAGCAGACCACTCGTCATGGGGTCGCGCCGTCGACCGTCACCGTCAGCTTCTCGTGCCAGATGCCGATGAGCCCCGCGAGCCCCGGTGGAGAATCGACGAGCGGAACCTCGTAGCTCCACAGCGCCCCTGGTCGACGCGCTTCACCCACGGCGATGTCGTAGTAGCCAGCGAGGCACTTGTACTGGCACCAGGTCGTCAGCGCGCTTCGTTCAGCTTTGTTCGACTTGTTCTTCCTCGAGGTGTTCGAGGCGCTGAGCCCCGAGCTGAAGGTGGGCTGCGTCGTTCAGCCTGAAGGCACGCGCGAGGCGAAGTTCCCGTTCGCGCTGTGTTCGAAGCCCGCGGCTCCCTGAATAGCCGCGCTGAGCGGCCGTCGAGAGCCGCGTGCGACCTTTCTGTCTGGTGATGGCGCTGTTGGTGTGTTCGTCGTCGATGGCCCAGGATTCTCGGCCAGAGCCCTCGACGACCGCGAAGGTCGTGAAGGGACTCGACTGGACGGCCGTGAGTTTGCTGTCAGCGGGGCTGGTGCTGCAGAGCGCATCGTTGCTGTCGAGCAACGGGCGCCCCACGCTGGAGGATCCCCTCTTCACGGCGGCCGTGGTGTCCTTCGTCGGGGGCGTGATGACGGGCCTCGTCTCTTCCCTGGTGAAAGCTGTGATGAAGCTCAGCTCGCCGCTCTCCGACGTGCCGGGTCCGTACGAACTGGTGCTCGCGCCGTCTCGAGCGGGGCGCGTCGTTCAGACGACAGGACTCGTGGTCGCGATGGCCCGGATGATTCATGAGGGCGCGTCTGATCTGGCGTCTGCCTGATCCATGAGCG
>JBBAQZ010000095.1:0-7389 GCA_040400045.1 Myxococcaceae bacterium | reverse complement strand
CCGTCTTCTTCCCGTGCTCCAGCTCAAGAAGAAACCGAACGCCCACGCCCGAGAGTCCGGCTGCCTCCTTCAACGTCGCCCCGCTCTGCTTGCGCCGAGCCTTGATTGCCTCACCAAACGACGCGGGTTCACGTGCGAACACGGCCTCAGACCTGGACTTCATGGAATACCCCGCTCAGGAAATCGGTGTGCGGCGAGCAGTTTGCAACCGGTTGGGGTTGTGCGCGTGCCGTGCCGGCCGCACCTCGTTCCACGCCGCTACCACCGGGCCTCGCCAACCTTGTCGAGGCAGTGCTGCTCATCGTGCCCTGGAAGAGACTTCAAGCTCCGCGAGCCGCTCGTGCTCACAGACATGAGCGAACGCAGGTGCCGGCTTGGCAATGAAGCTTTTCGAGAGCGGAGCAATCCTGGTCTGATGCGCAAGCGTCTCCGGCGCGCGCACTGAACGAGGAAGACGAGCGGCTCGACGCGACACGGCAGGTTTCGCCTCCGTCGGGGGTGAACTCGCACCGGGAGCCCGCCTGACAGGGCTGATCGCGCGAGCAGGCTTCACCAGGCGCCAGGCCCCGAGAGCATCGACCATCGAGGCACCACAACCCCTCCTGACACCGAAGCTCGCGGTCGGTGCGGTTGTGGTCGCAAGCGTCACCCTCGCGCGCGCTCGCGAACACGCAGACCCCCTCGCCACAGCGCATGCCCTGGCTCTGGTCGCACTCGGAGTTCGCGCTGCAGCGTTGACCAAGAAATTTGGTTGCCGGCAGTGGCCCACAACCACCATCTCCTAGCAGTACCGCCCCCGCGCACTTCTACGGCTGACAACCCACGCGCTCGTGCGGTCGCTCCTCTCCGGCGCGCCGACTCCCGACGACCCACTCCGTGCGATCGAGCTCAAGCTCGAAGGCGGCGGCTCAGAGGAGGAATGGCTGGTCTACGGTGATGCGTTGCTGTCGGCGGGTGACGTGCGCGGGAAGCTGGTGGCGAGCGCTTCGAACAACCGCCAGTTCAAGGCGCTCCTCAAGAAACACGCGCGCGAACTCTTCGGCGTGCTCACCGAACTCGATGACGAATGGGTCGATGCCATCGAGCTCACCTGGAGAGGCTGACGGAGCGCGGTACGTGGCTGTCGCTGAGTAGGGTCAGCTGCCTCGTCGCAACACGACGCGAGCACCCCATGGACCCAGCGCCGCCTCTGGCGTGGGTGTCTCATTCACGGCGAGCAGCACCTCACCACTCGCACAGGGCTGCCACGTGTCGGAGCAGTTCAACGCGACGGTGAGCACCGCTCCATCGACGCGGGTTCGCTGAAACGAGAGCACCGGTCCCTTCGCGTCGAGCCGGACGTCTTCGTCGCGCAGCTGACGCCTGAGCCTGAGCAGGCTCGTGATGAGCCCGTGCGTCGCGGGTGGCGTCGTCTCGAGTGGCGGCATCGGCAGACGCTCTGGCCACGCGTCGTCGAGCCGAGAGAGCGGAACGTGGGCCGCGAGCTCGAACTCGGTGCCGAACGTGAGCCAGGCCGGCTCGGGGCGCAGCAGCAAGTACGTCAACGCCAGCCGCGCCTGATCCAGACTGACGAGCGAGCCGATGCGCGAGGTGTCGTGGTTGTCGAGGAAGCGCAGCCGCGCCGCGCGGGGGAGCGGACCCTGCCGATGCTCGAGAAAACGCGTCCACCCGGCGAAGTGCGTTGGGCTCATGCGTTGCTGGAGTAGCTCGAGGAGCGCTTCGCGATGCTGGAAGTCGGTGAGCGCATCCGCGCCGAGGTCTTCAGCGAGGTTCGGCTGCGCGTCCATCACCACCTCGCCCAGCAGCGCGACGTCTTTGCGGACCCGCTTCACGGCAACGCGGAGCTCGCTCCACAGCTCAGGCGGAGCATCGGTCATCGCGTCGAGGCGCAGCGCATCGACCCCCAGCTTCACCATCGCCACCGCCGCGCTGATGACGTGCGCACGCACCGCAGGGCTTTTCAGGTCGAGCAAGGGCAGCTCGGGTCGGTTCGCGTACGCGGCGTACGTCGTCGGGTCCGACCGCCGCACCGGGAAACGCTTCACCTGAAACCACGCCGCCTTCGCCGAGCGCCGTTGACGTCGCAGCACGTCTCTCCAGAACGGGTGGTCTTCATGCACGTGCGTGAAGGAGACGTCGGCCGCGAGCTTGAGGCCGAGCCGATGCGCCTCCTTGATGAGCGCCTTCATCGCCTTCGCTCCACCGAGGCGTTCGTCGATGCCGAGATGATCCGTCGTGTCGTACCGGTGCGGCGTCTCTGACGGCTGAACCGGAGTCAGCACCACGCCGTCGACGCCGAGCGACGCGAGCGATGGAAGGCTCGCGCGGACTCCGTCGAGGTCACCGCCGTAGAACGTCGTCGCGCTGGTGGGCGTGTCGCGTGGCGAGACGCGCGCATCGGGTTGAGCTCCGCCGCGATGCCAGCGGTCGAGAAAGATGCCGTACCACACGGCGTTCTTCGCCCACGTCGGCCGATGCGCGCTCGTCGGCTGTGGCGACGGGAGTGGAAACACGTGCTCAGGCCAACCCTCGAAGCCCCACGTCCCGGTCGCCTTCGGAGGCAGCCTCACCACCGCAGAGAGGAAGTGTCGGCCCCGCCAGCTTCCATGCTGTGTGACCTCGGCGCTGTGAAGCTCGCTCGTGCGCACCCAGACGGACGTGGGCACCCGCGCTCCCGCCTCGACCTCGAAGTGCACCCGCAGCACGCCATCGACCGCGCGGATCAGATGCCGCCGGTCACACGCGAAGAAGAGGGGCGACCGCGTGCCGTCGACGACGACGATGGAGTTGTCGACGCCCTCGGCCCAATCGACCGGCGCGTGCTCGTCGCGAACCCAGCGCTTCCAGTCGACGAGGAACTTGTAGCGGTACAGAGCGGAGGAAAGCTCGAGCGTGAGCGTGAACACGCCCGGCTCCACTTCCGGCATCAGGTGCGGCCGGTCCCACGAGGGCAGGTCGCCGAACAGCTCGACGCGTTGCCCGGGGGCTCCACGGAAGACGAACGTGACGGGCACTCGCGATGCCACGGCGCGCGCTCAGCGCTTCTTCGATGCCTGCGCCTCGACGGGGAACGCCGCGGCTACCTTCTTGAAGCGCTTCTTGTCCGAGGTCATGGTGAGGATGACGACGAGACCGTTGTCGGCCTTGAGCGCGAGCTGCCGCTGACACAGCACGGTGCTGACGCGCGGGTCCGAGAACGTCACGTCTTGAAACACGGCAGGCTGCCCGAGGTACTGGCACTCCCCGCCGCCGAGCACCTCGAAGTCGTTCGTCTGGCTCTTCGCGGCGCGGTTGGGCGCCTCGAAGACCTTCGCCATCGGCACCGACTCGGGCACCGCGTGGCTGGTGACGACGACGTTCTGCGTGAAGGCCTGCGAGACGAGCGGGTCGCCCTCGTCGGAAGGCGAGCTGAAGCGCAACACCGAGTCGTCGACCCAGCCTTCGGGCACGCCGACCCTCACGCCGTGGAGCGAAGCGGTCGCCACGTCAGCGGTTGCCCAGCTTGTAGTTGTCGTCCGAATACTGGAGCCACACGTCGCCGGTGTTCGTCTTCAAACCGTACGCGACGCCGAGGTTCTTCAGGTCGTCGGTGCGAATGCCCTTGCCCTGAATCTTCGCCACGTGCGTGTCGTACATGTTGCCGCCGCGGTCCGCCGAGCGGTGGGTGAAGGTCAGCTCGACGCGCTTCCACTCAATCTCGTTCTTCTTGTTCCGGGTGGGGACGAGGGCGAAGGCCTGCTCCATGCCGTCGAACTGGTGGCCCTCACGGCGCAGGGCTGCGTCGTTCACCGTCACCTGAAGGTTGACGTCTTTCGGCGCCTTGCTGCGGGGCTTGGTGGTGGCCGAGACGTTGGCCGAGGTCGCCGAGTTGTAGCGGGGCAGAATCTTCGTTCCCATGAGTCCTCCGTGTAGCGAATGAGGCCGAGATTCTTTGCACACTGGTTTCGGGTTGGCTACTCACCATCGCCGGGGGCCCTGGTCCGTGACGCAGGTCGGCACGCCGTCGCATCGTCGTTGGCTCGCGCTGAATTCTCGTCGCGCCACGAAGGGCGTCGCGTTCCACAGGGTCTGGAGGTCGGTGTCCAGCAGGTTGCCGACACCCGGCTGATGGAAGTTCTCGGGCTTCACCACGCCGTCGGGCTCGACGCACACCACCTGCCACGGCGCGCGGCACGGGTTGACGTCGACGCGGTTGGCGAAGTCGTCGGCGCTCGAGAACGATTGATCGGCCTCAGACATCACCGCGGGCCGGCACTTCCACACCTCGCGGGGGTGTGTGTGGTCGACGAGTCGAACGCCGTGCGCCGCGCAAATGAGGGCGGCTTCCGCAACGGCCTGCTCGACGGCCTGAGGCGTCACGCGTGCTTCCTCGGCCGCGCGCTCGTTCGAGGCGAACGTCTCTTCCAGCTTGAGCCAATCGAGTCCGGCCGCCGTGACGAACTTTGCGAGCGCCGCCACCTCGTGCACGTTGGAGCGCGTTACCGTGCACGACACACCGAGCCGCACGTCGAGGCCGTTCGACCGCCGGAGCTCCACGAAGCGACGCAGGCGTTGCTTCAGCACCACGACCTTCGCGCCGAGCCGCAGCGTGTCGTTGGTCTCGGCCGTGTCGCCATCGAGTGAGAACGACCAGGACGAGATGCCTTTGCCGGCAAGTTCCAGGAAGCGCCGCTCCGTCAGCGCCATGCCGTTGGTCACCACGTGCACGACGGTCGTCCGCGAACGTCTCGCCTTCCGGAGTCGCTCCAACAGCGGCTCCAGCATCGGCGCGAGCGTCGGCTCTCCAGCGTGCGTGAGACCGACATAGGCGGCGTGCTGGAGGTGCGGCGTCAACGCGTCGAGCACGTCGGTGCCCATCACCTTCGCGGTGCCAGCCTCGGTGAGGGTCGGCGCATGCGTGATGCAGTGGGCACAGCGCAGTTGGCACCGCTCGCTCAGGTTCAACAAGAAGTGCGTCGGTGGCGTCGGCACGCGCGGCTTCGCGGCACGGAACACGGCGTCCACCTGCGCAAAGAGGGAGCGACCCATGAGCCACGCCACGCTACTCCAACACTGCAGCCCGTGAGACACTCTGTGCCATGGCGAAGCGCGCGTTCGTTCGAACCGACCTGCACGGTCACAGCTGTCTGTCCGACGGGCTCTCGACGCCTGCCGACTACGTGAAGGCCCGCGCCGACGAAGGCCTCGAGGTCATCGCGTTGTCGGACCACGACATCGTCGCCGGCGTGCGGGAGGCGTCCCGGGTGGCGAAGCGCCGTGGCCTGACGCTGGTGCCCGCGATGGAGACGAGCGCCTTCATTCACTTCGGCACCGAGGCCGCCGAGCAGGTGCACGTCCTCGCCTACTTCCCGCCGTCGATGCTCGAGGGGAAGAAGCTCGAGCAGACGGCGCTCGCGAAGCGGGGTCAGCGAATCATCGAGTCGTGGCGCGCCTTCGTGGTGGGGTGGATTGACGCGCTCCCGAAACGTGACGCTGTGCTCGTCGACGGTGACAAGACGCTGCGCAAGCTCGACGCGGCTGCGTTCCCCGGCCTCGCCGTCTTCATCGCGCACCTCGTTGGTGAAGGTCGACGCGACGATGAATCCGTCGAGGCCATGCGAACGCGCCTCGCCGCTCGCGAGCACGTCGTCACCGCGTTTCATCGTCACCACGTGCGCTTCTGGACGGAGCAGCCCGAGCTCTTCGGCTGGTCTCCCGAAGAGATGATCGAGACCATTCGGGCCGACGGCGCCTTCGACGTCGTCGCGCACCCCAACCGCATTCGCGACACGCGCCGCATGGAGCAGGTGCTCACCTACGCGCAGGGCGTCGAGGTCTACACGTCACGTCACAGCGAGACGGTGTCGGCGAAGTTCCTCGAGTACGCGACGCGCTCCGGGAAGCATTGGACGGCGTCGACCGACGACCATCAGCACGTTCGACAGCGTCCGTATCATCCGCCGCCCTCGGGCACGCCGCGCGCCACCGTGGAGCGGATTCTCAGCGGCGCGCCGTAGACGTCAGAGCTTCTCGAGCAGCTCGGCAGCGGTGTTCCGAACGAGCAGGCGCTCGAGGCCGAAGAACCATGACGACGACGCGGAACTGGCGCGGGCGGTGCGGTAGAGTCGAACTCCCTGCGAGCGCGTACACCTTGAAGCCCGGAGTCCCGTACCCGCTCGGCGCCACCTTCGACGGCAACGGCGTGAACTTCGCCGTCTCCGCAGGCGGCACCGGCGTCGACCTCTGCCTCTTCGATGACGCTGGCGTCGAGCACCCGTTGAAGCTGACCGAGGCGACGAATTCGGTCTGGCATGGCTACGTGCCCGGCCTGAAGCCCGGCACGGCGTACGGCTGCCGCGTGCATGGGCCGTGGAACCCGAGCGAGGGCCTGCTCTTCAACCCGTTCAAGCTCGTGATGGACCCCTACGCCCGCGCGTTTCGCGGACACGTTCGACACACCGGTCCGATTCACCCGATGAAGCACGGAGTGATGGACGCACACGACTCCGCGCCGTTCGTGCCGCGCTCGCTCGTGGTGCACGATGACTTCGACTGGGGCGGTGAGAAACGGCCTGAGGTCATCTGGCGTCGCACCGTCATCTACGAAGCGCACCTGAAAGGACTCACCGCGCGCCACCCCGACGTTCCCCCCGAACATCGAGGCAGCTACCTGGGCCTCGCGCACCCCGCCGTCATCGAGCACCTGAAGTCCATCGGGGTCACCTCGGTCGAGCTGCTGCCCGTGCACGAGCTGGTGCCCGAAGAGTTCCTCGTCGAGACGGATAAGGCGATGGCTGGCTCCCGGTAAAGTTGAGCTTCCCCCGGAACGCATCGGTCCCCTCGATTCGCGCAGCCATCGTCTCGGCCCGCGCCTCCGAGCCCTCCGTCGTCAAGGCCGTGTGGCTCGTCGGTCACATCCCGCCGGCCTTCTCGGGCACGCTGGCCCCCGACGGGCACTCGGCGCGCGCCTTCCCGGCGGACGGCTACTACGGCGACGTCAACGGCACGTGGACTCCCAGCACCTCCATCAACGTCACCACCCTGCAGGGCACCCGAACGATGGCGCCGCCCAATGACGCGAGGTTCTCACCCGACACCATCCCCAGCCCGCTCGAGCTCGCGGTGGGCCGCATCGACATGCTCAACCTGCCGCTGATCGCCGCGGGCACCGAGACGCAGCTGCTCACCGCCTGCTTCACGAAGCTCCACCCATGGAAGACCGCCAGCACGACGGCGACGAGACGGGCCTCCCTGCCCAACGGGCTCGAAGGCCATCACCGAGCAGGCGCACGGTGTCGCGCACCACGCCGTAGCAACCACATCGGCGTACTGTCGGTCGCCCAACTCGGAGGACGCGCGCCGCCTACGCCAGCGCTCAGGCATGCACAGACGATGTGCTCGTGGAGGAGC
>JBBAQZ010000094.1:0-7629 GCA_040400045.1 Myxococcaceae bacterium | reverse complement strand
GTCCGACTGCGTCTGCAACGTCTCGACGCTGATGGGCCCCCGCGACGTCACCTGTGGCACCGCGATGTGCATCGGCGGCGACAGCTACGCCTGCAGCGCGCGCGGCGTGTTGACGCTCAGCTCCGGGAGCTGCTCCTCGACGATGCAGCCACCAACAGGCTGCACCCGGCGAGCCTGCAACGGCGCATGCGGGAGCGTCGCCGACGGCTGTGGCGGAATGATTCAGTGCGGAGGCTGCGCGGCCGGCCAACGCTGCGGGGTCACCAACGCCTGCGAGTCGCTCTGCACAGGAGTCTCATGCTCCGCCGGGCAACGCTGTGAGGAGACCAGCGGCCTGTGTGTCGCCAGTGCGTGCTCGGCCGCCGGCGCGGTGTGCGGCGTCGTCGATGGTCAGACGTGCGGCACCTGCCCCGGGACGTCGGTATGCACCTCGACGAAGAAGCACTGTGTCGAGACCGTCGCGTCCGTTCCCATCCAATACGTGATGTCGACGGCGCTCGTCGGCGACCGGCTCTTCGTCAGCGGCCTCAGCTCGCTCCAGGCCAACGGACGGGACCTCTACGCGGTCGACCTCACCACGAAGCAGATGCAGCTCCTCGCGACCGCGACGGTCCTCTCTCCGCTCGCCTCCAACGGCACCTCGGTCTTCTGGACCGACACGACGGGCGTTCGCCGCCTCACGCCGACCAGCACCACGCCGACCACCCTCACGGGCCTCAGTGGGTATTGCGCTGATCTGCTGGTGACGAACCAGGAAGTCTTCTGCGGCTACGGCGGCAGCGCGCGCTACGGCGTCGACGCGTTCGGCATCAAGCGAATGCCCCTCACTGGCGGCGCCTTCACGTGGGCGAAGCAGTTCCTCAACTCCGCGCGCATGGCGTTCTCCGCGCCCTACCTTCTCTACGTGGGCACCACCGACAACTATTCGTCGTTCGGAAACCTCGGCGCGTTCGACACGTCCGACAACACCGACCAGGTGCTCGCGAGCGGCGGCATGCTCGACAGCCGCTTCATCATGGCCGACGACAACGCGTTCTATTTCGTGCGCAACCAGAGCGGCGCGACCATTCAGCGCATGCCGTACACCGCGACTCAGGGAACCGACTTGCTCACCTCGGAGAGCGGCATCGCTCGCGACACCACCGTGCTCCAGGGAAGCAACCTGTTCACCGTGGCGAAGGTCGGCGGCGTCGAAGGACTCTGGCAGGTGCCGCTCACCACGCCGACGGCCCGCTCCGTCGTGCTGAGCGCGGCCGACTTGAAGGTGACGGCCCAGACCAGCGTGTCGAACCTTCAGTCGCAGGGTGCGGGCTGGCTCTTCGTCACGGGGTCGACGGTGTACCGAACGGTCTCGCCCGCGCAGTGAATGCTGTCGTTCGCCGCGGCGAACCTCGAATGCCCGACGCCTCGTTCGAATCGCACCATCGCACGCTCAAAAGAGCCGCTGGAGTCAGCTTCGAGGGCGGCGCGGCGACCGCCCAGGCCCACGTGAATGCGACACGCGCTCACCAGAAATGTCCCCATCGGGACGAGTCGAACGACTCAGCCTGCATGAAAACCCTGCTCCTCATCGTCGTCGTTCTCATCGTCGCTGCCTGCGGCGCGCCTCCCCCCGCGTGTAACGTGCAAACGTGCGCCACCGGTTGCTGCGACAACTCCGGCCAGTGTCGAACGGGCACCGAGCTGAGCGCGTGCGGCTCCGCGGGCGCGCAGTGTTCGTTCTGCGCGGTTGGCCTGTCGTGCGAACAGAAGGCCTGCCGCGCGACCGCCGGAGTCGGCGGAGGCTCGGCCATCGGAGGCGGGCCCGCGGGCGGAACTGCCATGGGCGGCGGCACGGCAATGGCGGGTGGCACCGCGATGGCGGGTGGCACCGCGATGGCGGGCGGCTCCGCGATGGGCGGCGGCTCTGCGATGGCCGGCGGCTCCGCGATGGCCGGCGGCTCCGCGATGGCGGGCGGTACTGCGATGGGCGGCGGAACTGCGACGGCCGGCGGTACGGCGATGGGCGGCGGCTCCACGGGCTGCTCGTGCAACACGAACTCCACGTGCACGGGTTCCTGCTCGTGCGATCCCGACTGCGCGACGACGGTCAGCTGCACTCCCTCGCGAGTCGAGACCTCGCTGTCGACGGTGCGCGCCTCCCTGCGCGCCATCTCCGTCGTAGGCACGAGCGCCGTCGCCGTCGGAGAGAGCCAGACCGTGCTCAAGCTCGTCAACGGAACGTGGACCCAGGTGACGGCGCCGTCGGGCACGTACGCCTACGAACTGCGTGACGTTCACCTCATCGACGCGCAGAACGGCTGGGCGGTGGGCTCGTGGAACGTGTCCGTCAGCGGCAGCACGTACACCTACGGCATGGGCCTGAAGCTGGCGAACGGCACGTGGACGCTGTCGCAGAACTCACTCGCGTGGGGGCTCAACGGGCTCGACCTCGTCGATGCACAGAACGGCTGGGCCGTCGGCCGCTCCGGGCAATTCGTCCGTATCCTCGGCGGCTCGTACACGCCGGGAACGCCAGGCAACGGCACCACGCTCAACGCCATCGACGTCATCGACATGCAGACGGGCTGGGCCGTCGGTGAGAGCGGCACGATTCGCAAGCTGAGCGCAGGCACGTGGACGACCGTGCTCAGCCCCACGTCGGCCTCACTCACCAGCATCGTGTTGTCCGACGCGAACACCGGCTGGGCGGTCGGCAGCGCGGGCACCATCCTTCGTCTCGCCGCAGGCACGTGGACCGTCTTCACCCCCGCCGTCACCAACCAGCGCCTGACCTCGGTCTCCATCGCGAGCGACGGGAGCGTCTGGGCCGTCGGCGAGCAGGGCGTGGTGCTGAAGAACCTCGGCACGGGCTGGCAGCAGTGCGAGGCAGCGAGCGCGGCGGGCGTCTCCCTGCGCGGCGTGGCCGTCTCAGGTGACGTGCGCTTCGCCGTCGGAGACTCCGGCCACCGGCGTCAGCTCATGCCGTGACACTCGGCGGCGAGGGGCTTCGAACGCTCGACGACGGGCCAGGCGACTCAGACCTCACCCGACAAGCCATCACCCTCACCGCCATCCAGGGCACCGGCTTCACCAACTACGAAGTCGTGCTGCGCAGCTTGCCCGAAAACTTGGGCTTCGGACCTCCGATGGTCGCGGTGTCACAGGACGACGAGATGGTGGGGCTCGCGTGGATTACCAACCGGGGCGTGTACGCCCGGCGCGTGTGTGCCCCGTACGTCGGCGATTGAGCCGGCAGACGTGGCCTGAGCGCCTCGACCCCACTCGCGCGTCGCTCGCATCGCCGGGACGGGCGGAGCGGGAATTCTTCCAGGACCTCTGCAGGAAGATCAGCACCATGGTCGGCGGTGTTTGCGTTTCCGAGGCCCGTGGTGTCTTCAGAACATGACGCGAATGACGTGGGTCGGAATCGTGCTGGTCGTCGGGAGTTCCTGTGGCGGGCCCCTGCCGGGTCCTGAGCCCTCGGTCGACGGAGGCGCGGGCGAGGGAGACGGAGTTTCGAGGTCGGGAGCTGGAGCCGGCGTCGGAGGCCCCTGGGCCGTCAACGCCGAAGCCGGGTGGCGGGTGGAGTCGGTCCCTGGGACGCAGTGCGCGCTGGGGGCTCCTGCTGGGCTTGGGTACAACCCGGGCGCGTCGGACGAGCTGCTGATCTTCGTTCAGGGTGGTGGCGCCTGCTGGAACAACGGCACCTGCGCGCCGTCGCTGCACCAGTGGGGCCCCGTCTGCAACTACGGCACGAACGCCCCGTGCCTCGCGGACCTGCCCGGAGGGAAGCGCCCGCTCGCGGTCTACGTCGACCACCCGAACCCGTTCCCGGCGGACGGCGGCGCGGCGTGGAGCCACGAAATCGGCACCGTGCGGAGCTCGGTCTTCTTCGCGCGGCGGTCCGAGAACCCGATGGCGAACGCGACGTTCAGCTTCGTGCCGTACTGCACCGGCGACCTGCACGCTGGCGCGTCGACTCGAACGTGGCTGGTGAAGCCAGGGGTCTTCGACGCCCCGCGGCCGCGGACGCACGCGTTCGCAGGCGCTGCCAACATGGACGCGTACCTGACGTGGCTGCGGGTGCGCCACCCGAGCGTCCGGGTCATCTGGCTCATCGGCGTCTCGGGCGGCGGCTATGGCGCTCAGCTCAACCTCCACCGCGTGCGCCAGCGGTTCCCCGAGGCGCAGGTGCACCTGCTCGCCGATTCGGCGCCGATGCTCCCGTCGCCCTTCTTCCCGGCCTGGCAGGCCGCCTGGAACCTGCAGGTGCCCCAGGTCTGCGTCGGCTGTGACGGGGGCATGCCGGCGATCCTCGAGCAGCAGCTGACCGACGCGCCGACGTCGCGGGTGGGGCTGCTGTCGTTCTCCGAGGACGAGGTCATCACCCGCTTCTTCTTCTCGGGCCCCGACACGGCGGGCTGGCTCGCTCCGCCCTTCGGCGTCTACACCCAGGCCCTCGTCGGGCTCGAGGCTCGCTACGAGCCGCGCGCGAACGCCCGGTACTTCCGGCTGGCGGGCCGGGACCACGTCATGGTGCAGCGCGCGGGGTTGGTGCTGGGCGATGGCGGGGTGTCGGCCTCGGTGCTGAGCCCCAATCGTGAAGCGTCCCTCAAGGCGTGGCTCGACGCCTGGGCGACTGGGCAGGGCCCGTGGGTCAACCACCGCTGAGTGCCCGCGGGCTGCGTCTGCCACCTCGGACGGACGTGCTCGACGCGGCGACGCCGTTGGTCGCCGAGCCGACGCGGGGCGCACGGCCCACGAGGCCGCCGAGGGACGTGCTGAAGAAGACGAAGCCTGGGCCTCCGAGCGCGGCCGAGGTCGCGCTTTCGCTCCTCGAGGGGTCAGGCGACGAGCGGGCCGAGCGCGTCAAAGAGCGGCGTCGTCCCCCGGCGGACCTCGTAGGGGTGAGAGAAGTGGAGCAGGCCACGACCGTTGGCCTTCGAGCGCTCCGCCATCAACGCGGCGCGCGCGTGCACCAGGCCGAGGTGCTCCTGGTAGGCGACCTCTTCGTCGGCCGGCCGCTCCACGGCGTGGATCTGCTGTTTGAGGAGCGACGTCATGATGACGGCGACGTCTTCGGCCGACCAGTTCTGAACGCCAGCGACCTCGATGAAGCGGGTGCCAGGGACGTGCTCCTCGAGCGCGTGCGCGGCGGCGTCACCGACGTCCTTCGCGCCCACCTGCGGGAACGCGGCGTGCGGGTTTCCGAAGAAGGGCAGCTTGCCAGAGTCGATGGCGTCGAGCAGCACGGGCGCCCACAGCTCGAGCGGCGACGCAGCGCGAAGGAAGGTGACCGACTTCGCGGCGCCGGTCAGGGCCTTCTCGGCGTGGTGGAGCGCGACGATGGGGCCGGTCCCTGCGGGGTGTTGCGCGCCGATGGACGAGAGGAAGACGACCGTCGGCACCTTCGAGCGCTTCACCGCCGTCACCAGCGACGTCACCATCTTCTCGTCGGCGGCGAAGAAGTCCTGCTCCGGTGGCGGGGTGGGCAGGAAGAGGAACGCCCCCGTGGTCCCGGTGAGCGCCTTCGTCAGGGCCTCGGTGTCGAGCAGGTCGAGGACCACGATCTCGGCGCGTTTGTGGGCGAGCGCTTCACCCCTCTCGGCACTCCGAACCAACGCGCGCACCTTCTGGCCACGCTTGATGAGGCCCTCGACGGTCATCGACCCGATTCGTCCCGAAGCTCCAGCGACAGCGAACATGAAGGCCCCCCTGGTGAGCGACCACCATGCGCGCGTCGGGGCTGACCTGCCCGTCAATTCGACGGGAAGGTGTGCCTGCCGGCGTCACGATGACTTGGCGCCCGCTCGCTCCCGGCGTTAGGCCACCGCCATGCGGAAGGTCGTCTTCGTCCTCCTCGCCGTCAGCGCCTGCTCGGATGTCTCGAGCCTCGAGAACAAGAAGTCGTACGGCCCAGCCGTGGCGATGATCGACCTCTTCACCACCTGCTACCTGGTGAAGACCGACGTCGGCCCCATTCTCATCGACGCGTGCTGGCGGCCCGACGAGCTGCGCGCCCGGCTCTCGGAGAACGGCGTGAAGCCAGAGGACGTGACGACGGTGCTCTTCACGCACGGCCATCAGGACCACGTCGCGGGCCTGTCGATCCTCCCCAACGCCCGCCTCGCCGCGCTGGCCGCCGAGCAGGAGGTGCTGACGAAGTACGTGAAGGGCGACGCCGCCATCGACGACGTGTTGACGGACGGGCAGACGCTGCGCTTCGGCTCCACCGAGGTGCGGGTGTACGCCGTGCCGGGCCACACCGCAGGCAGCGCCGCGTTCCTCATCGAGGGGGCGCTGCTCCTCGGAGACAACGCGCTCGTCACGGCGAAGGGCGCGCTGGGGCCGGTGCCAAAGGACCGCTCCGCTGACCCCGACTTGAACGTGCGCTCGATGGTGGCGCTGGCCGATCGGCTGAAGACCGAGGGCCGCGAGGTGAAGTGGCTGGCGCCCGCGCACAGCGGCGGCATCGAGGCAGGGACGGCGCTCCAGACGTTCGCCGACGCGAACCGGTAGGTCTGGGCGACTGGCTCCGCAGCCGTGCTCGCGTGTCGCCAGCCGCGACGCAGCAGCGTCATGAATCGACTTCACCTGCCGACCCGTCTCCGTGCCGATGCGCTCGGTGACGTTTCCCTGAAGGTCACCTCGTCGAGCCCGCCGCGAGGCAAGCTGTGGCGATGAGCGCGAAGACCGCGGCGCAGTGGCTTGATGAGGGCCTCGAGGCCCTGGAGCTCTCGCGCTCCGCCGACAGCATCTCGGAGCTGCGCGGAGCTCGGGAGAGCGCCGTCGGCGCGTTCACGCAGGCGCTCGTGCTCGAGCCCGCGCTCCTCCCCGCGCTCCTCCATCGGGCCTTCACGCTCGCCGAGCTCGAGGAACACGAGACGGCCCTCGACGCCTTCGTCGCGGCGCTGGAGGTGGCGCCATCGAACGTCGCGCTCCGCTTCGGTGCGGTCGAGTCGATGGTCGCGCTGAAGAAGTACGCGCCAGCGCTCGACGCTTGCGAAACCGTCGTGAAGCTCCAACCCGACCACCGGTCTGCGACGTTTCTCCGGGCGCGGCTGCTCTCGTGGCTCGAGCGCGACACGGAAGCCGTGGCGGCCTGGGACGCGCTGCTGCCGACGCTGAAAGACGGAGGGCCCGGTTCGGCCGCGGTGGCCCGCATGATGCGCGCGTGTTCTCTGGCGCGGCTGGGGCGAGCAGACGCGACGACTGCCTTCCGTGAGGTGTTCGACGACGGCGGCGATCGCTTCTCGGTGGGGTTCCGGGGCAACCCCGTTGCCGAGGCGCTCCGGCTGTACGAGCCAGCGCGAGCAGCCTTCCAGGCGTTCACCTCGGAGAACCGGGCCACGCGGCTGGCGATGGCAGCCGAGGCGTGGCTGGCAGCGGGTCGTCCAGTCGAGGCGCTCGAGACCGCGCGGCAGCAGGTCGAGGCCAACCCGAGCGACTCACGAAGCTGGTTTCACCTCGCCGAAGTGCACGCGGCGGCCGGGCGCGTCGCCGAAGCGCTCGCGGCGTATGACCAATCACTCGCGCTCGAGCCCGGCTTCCTCGGAGCGAAGGCACGTCGAAAGGTCGTCGCCGAGGGTGGGCAGGAGCCGCGCGCAGCCTCGTGATCACTCGTCACGAGCGAGCTGACCGTCTCGC
>JBBAQZ010000093.1:0-8221 GCA_040400045.1 Myxococcaceae bacterium | reverse complement strand
CTTGGACACACCAGTTGAGCAACTCTGTCCGGTTCCAACCATGGACGTCGCCGCCACCGTGGGCACGAAGGCGTACGGGGGGGCCGGTGGTGGCATCGAAAAGCTGCTGATTGAGGCGGCGCTCGGCGTCAAAGAGGTCTGGGTGTGGGATCGCGGCGTCATCAGTGCGCACGTGCTTCGTGGCTCGACGTTCGTACGATCCGCTCGAAGCACGCTGCTTCCCTCCCTCGACCTGAAGCGCCTGGCGAAGCACGCCTCGATGCAGGACCAATCGAAGGCGGTGCGGGCCTTTCTCAAGAAGCGCTGACTACTTTCGTCGCTCAGCGTCACGCGCTGAAGGGTCAAGGGCCCGTGAGCCGACGACCGTCGAGCAGATTGCGTCGTCAAGCCGGGGGCGAGGTGATGGCCTCGCGAACCGCGTTCAGTCGCGCGGTCGATACGACGCCGCGCCTCCATGCGAGGTGGATCGCCGAGCGCCCAGGCTTGCGCGGCTCGAGCGGGAGTCGTTTGACCTCTCGGCGCGCGAGCGCGGGTTCGACCAGATAGTCGGGCAGCACCGCAGCCCCGACGCCACGCACCACGAGCTCGAGCATCCACTCCAGAGAAGCCGCCTCGACCACCACGTTCACGTCGGCCCGACGCTGCGCCCCGAAGGTCGCCCTCCACCACGCGTCGTGCATCGGGCGGTCCTCCGCGAACACCACCCATCTCAACCGCTGCGCCGACGCCTCGTTGAGGGCGCTGAGTCGAGCACCTGTGGCGACCACCGCCACGAAGGTCTCGTGGGTCATCACCTCGCTCTGCAGGGCCCGCGCCTCGGGCGCGCGGGTCAGCACCGCCAGGTCGAGGGCGCCCTCCAGGAGCCGGCCCTCGAGCACGCTCGGAACCGCGAACACGAACTGCAACGAGAGCTCTGGCGCCCGCGCCAGCAGCGGCGCCATTCGCGGCACCAGCCAGTGCTGGCCGAACGTGCGTGGACACCCGACGGTGACACGGCCCGCCACCATCTGCTTGCGCTCCCCCAGCTGCGAGATGGCCTCGTCGATGGCCTCGAGGTGCGTCTGCGCCACGTCAAGCAGTTGGTGCCCCTCTGCCGTCAGGCGCACACGCCGCCCGATGCGCTCGAAGAGCGCATGGCCCAACTCACCCTCGAGCGCGCGCACCTGCTGGCTGATGGCCGAGACGCTGATCGAGCGCAGCCGTGCAGCCACCGAGAAGCTCGGCGCCCTGGCGGCGATGACGAAGGTGTTCAGTCGCTCGAGGTTGATATTGTTTAGCATGGCTTCACAGCCTTTCATGAAAGTGTCTCTAGAGTAAACGAAACTCTGGCGAACACGATGCCGACCATCAGCGCAGAGTTACTCGCTTCACCCTCCGAGACGCCATGAAGACACCCCGAATCCTGTTGTTGGTTACCAGCCACGCGAAGCTTGGAGACACCGGCAAGCCGACCGGCCTCTGGCTTGAGGAACTCGCCACGCCATGGGCGGTCTTCTCCGACGCCGGCGCTGAACTCACGCTCGCCTCGCCTCTGGGTGGGCGCGCACCGGTCGACCCGCGGAGCGAGACGGACGAGGCACCGTCGGTGCAGCGCTTCCGGTGCGACGTCGGGGCGCAGGCCCAATTGGCCGACACGAAGAAGCTGGCCGAAGTCGACGTCTCCGCCTTCGATGCGGTGTTCGTCGCCGGGGGGCACGGCACCATGTGGGACCTTCCGACGCCCGAGGTGGGTGCGAAGCTGAGCGACGGCTGGAAGGCTGGCAAGGTGCTGGCGGCGGTGTGCCATGGCCCCGCGGCGCTGGTGCACGTGAAGGACGAGGCCGGCGTGCCCGTCATCTCGAACCGGAGGGTGTCTTCGTTCACGGATGAAGAGGAAGTGGCCGCCGAGCTCGACCAGGAGATGCCGTTTCTGCTCGAGACGAAGCTGCGCTCACTGGGGGCGAAGCACGAGAAGGCGCCCCGCTTCGCACCCTTCAGTGTCGTCGATGGAAGGCTGGTGACGGGTCAGAACCCTGCGTCGGCGAAGCTGACCGCCGAGAACGTGCTCAACGTCTTGGGCGCGCCGCGGTGAAAAAAATAACGAAGGACCTCACTGAGAAAGCGAGCACGCGATGACAATGGTACGAACCCCAGCTGGCCCTCCGCCTCGAACCTCGACGGTCGGGGCCCAGAGGACACCGACGAACTCCACTCCGCAGCAGGCGAAGGCGAAGCCCAAGCCAGCGAGCGACGGCTGGACGGAGGGCGCCGTGAGCCGCACGGGTGGTGCGTCCATCGACCGACAAGGCGCCCGCGCCGAGGGCACCGCGCGCGAGAGTGGGTCTGTCGAGCTGAGTGCAGACCTGAAAGAGGGGAAGCAGGCGCTGGAGCTCACGGGGCCGGCTGATCAAGCCGGGCCGACCACCCTCTCTGCGCTTCGGGCGCGCGTCGCCCAGAGCACGAGCGCCGACTTCGGGCTCCAGCTCCGCTCGGCTGACGTCTCGAAGACGCCTATTTATCTGGCCATCGGTCTCGCCGAAGGGACCATCGCTGCCGACGGCAAGCCCACCGACGCCTATTTCGGTCATGAAGACCCGGGCAACAACGCGCTCAACCGGGGGTTTGGCTCGTACCAGGTGTACCAGCACCTCAGGGGGGCCTCGCTCACCCCGGCTGACGCCGACCGCGTGCAGGCCGATCGCCTCGCCGGGCAGTGGTCGACCATCGACGCGGCGCTGACGACAGCCGGGCTCGCCCCGGGCCCCACGCGCAACCTCGTGGCGGCCAACGCGCTCGACGCGTGGAACCAGGCACCCGCGACGCAGCAGGGGCGCTTCGGGCTCCTCAACCCCACCCAGCTCGCCGCGCTCAAAGCAGACCTCGCCCGAGGCACCAAACCGATCGACGCCGTCACCGCCTGGCGCGCAGAGTCATACCGCACCGACTCGGGCCAGCTCGATGCCCCGGGCCTCGGCAACTCGATGACCCGCGTCCGGGCCGACCAGGGCCGCCGGGCAGCCGCCGTGGCGCAGGGCCTCGGGCTTCGAAGCAACCCCACCACGGGCGCTCCCTCGGACGTCCTTGCGCCGACGCCCCCCGCGTCGACCGGCGGTGCTGAACGTGGACGTCCGACGCTCGAGCGTGGCGCCACGGGTGACGCGGTCAGCGAGCTGCAGCGGCGACTCAACGCGGCGGGCGCGAAGGTCGACGTCGACGGCGACTTCGGCCCGCGCCTGCAGGCCGCAGTCAAGGCCTTCCAGAAGAAGGTCGGGCTGAGCGTCGATGGCGTCGCTGGCCCGGCGACGTGGGAGGCGCTGTCGGCTCCCGCGAAGCCAGCCGAGCCCTTTCAGGTCGGCGCTGGGTCAAAGGGCCCTCAGGTGACGGCCCTCAAGGAAGCGATGAAGAACGCCGGCTTCTACACGGGGGTCATCAACGCCGAGATGGGGCCCGACGGGTTGGCGGCGCTTCGCAAGGCCAAAGCAGCGCTCAAGCTCGGCGGAGACCCTGAAGTTGCCGGGCAGCTGACGCTCGACACCATTCGCGCAGCGGCGCGCGGCGGCGGCAACATCGAGCACCCCTGGCTGCAGAAGCTCGCGACGGCGAGGCTCGACAACGGCGCCGATGGGTCGTGCGTCGCCACGACACTGGGCAACATGGACCGTCTGGGCATCCCCTCGTTCAATGGTGGCACCACCGCCGACGCCAACAACTCCCGCGGCGCCATGGTGCAGATGGTGAAGGGGGACCGGTGGACCTCGCTGAACCTCCCGGGCTCGCAGGCGCGCACCATTCGCAGCGCGTACGGCACCGTCCAGGCTCAAGTGCTCGACGCAGACGCTTACGAGCGGCTCGCCCTGGCGGGAAAAATTCCGAGCGGCGCCATTCTCTTTCAGACACGCCACGGGTGGGACTCGCCCAACGGGCCTTACGGAAACGACATGGGCATCGTGCGCGACGGCGGTCGGGTGACGCACAACTATCGACCGATGAGCCCCATCATTTACGGCGACGCGAAGGAAGTGGTGGTGCTCGTACCGCGCTGAGCCTTGGTGCTGTGCGTCATCTCGTCGCCCGCGCTCTTTTCACGGCGGGCAAGCCCCTGCTTCAGGAGTCACCTCCGTGGCGGACATGGCCAAGCAGGGCTTCTCGGTCCCGACCTACGCCACCTACGCCTACACATTGAACAACGGCGCCCTGGCGGCGATGATCAAGGTGTTCAGTCGCTCGAGGTTGATTTAATATTGTTCAGCAAGGCTTCACAGCCTTTCATGAAAGTGTCTCTAGAGCACACGAAACTCTGGCGCACACTGTGCCGACCATCAGCGCAGAGTTGCTCGCTTCACCTCCGAGAAGCCATGAAGACACCCCGAATCCTGTTGTTGGTTACCAGCCACGCGAACCCTGGAGAGCACATGCTCAAGGTGTTGCGCGCCGCGGTGAAAAAAATGACGAAGGACCTCACTGAGAAAGCGAGCACACGATGACAAAGGTACGAACCCCAGCTGGCCCTCCGCCTCGAACCTCGACGGTCGGGGCCCAGAGGACACCAAAGAACTCCACTCCGCAGCAGGCGAAGCCCAAGCCAGCGAGCGCCGGCTGGACGCCCGGGGCGGGCTCCAAGCGGAAGGCGGAGGGCGCCGTGAGCCGCACGGGTAGTGCGTCCATCGACCGAAAGGGCGCCCGCGCCGAAGGACAGCTTCGGGCGGGGGCCGAGCGGGCGGGGACGGCGTCCAGAGGGACGACAAAGGCAGGGCCTGCTCCAGCCACCGCTGGAATCGAGGCTGCCGCCGGGCGCTTCGGCAAGGTCGAGGGCAGCAACAAGCCCTGGTCCGTCACCCGCACGGTCAACGCCGACGGCGTGAGCATGAAGGGCGACTTCTCGCGAGAGACCAATGCCCCTCGAGAGGTCCAGCGAATCGACACCAAGCTGCTTGAGGCGAAGGTGACCCGCGCCAGAGGCACCACGCGCAAGAGTGGGTCTGTCGAGCTGAGCGCAAACCTGAAAGAGGGGCTGAAGGCGAAGGCCGGGTACACCAATCAGTTCATCGCCTGGGGCTACAAGTTCGTCGGTCAGGCCCGGAACCTCCCGCTCGGGTTCCAGGCGGAGGGCAAGGCCAAGACAGCCGTAGGCACGTACGTCGATGTTGGGGCTGAAGCGCAACTGAGCGAGGGGACGGCTTACGCGCGTGTTGGCGTGAATGCTTTCGCCGGTGCAAGGAACATCGCAGAGGGCACGGTCTCTTCTCCGCGAGGGATCCTCAGCGCGTCGGGGAATGTCTCTGTTGACGGGGGCGTCGGCGCCGGCGCCGGCTTCGAGTTCGGGGTCAAAGATGGGAAGTTGCTCCTGGGCGGCAACGCCGGCGCGAAGGTCAAGTACGGTCTCGAGGTAGGAGGTCGCGTCGAGGTTGATTTCGTCAAGGCGACGGACATGGTCAAGGAGGCAGTTGTCCAGGGGCTTAGCGACGTCGGCAGGCAGTTCCAGGCCCAGCGGCCCGACCCGTCAACCGTTCAGGGGTGGTTTCGATGAGCCAGACATCGACAGGAGCACTGGCCCCCGATGCCGTCCTCGCCGAGGGGGTCGCGCTGCTGGAGAAGGGGCGCTTCGAGCAGGCGAAGGGGGTCTTCCAGCAGGTCACCGAGCGATGGCCGGCGATGGCGGAGGCCTTTCTGGCGCTGGGGCTCGCCTCCCTGGAGCTGGGGGATGAGGCCGGCGCGGAGCGCGCCACCGCACACGCCGTCCAGCTCGCGCCCGACAACGGCGGTGCGCGGTACCGGCGCGCGGAAGTGCTGGCGAGGTTGGGCCGATTTGAAGAGTGCGTGAAGGAGCTTGGTGCGGCCGTCGAGCTGAGCCCCGGCGAGGCCTCGCCCTACCTCGCGCTCGCGCGCATCTTTGAGACGAGCGGTCAGTCAGAGCAGGCCCTCAGGGTCTTGAGCGGTGGGCTGGCCGCCCTGCCTGGCCAGGCGCAGCTCCTCGAAGAGGTCAGGCGCATGCGGGGATGAGCATCGAACGGCCTGGCCTCGTTTCGCGCGGAGATTGACGACGCACGCTTGTGCGGCCTCGCCGGCAGGCTTGAACGCAGGCAGGACCACTCAGGCGCCGCTGTCCCCTCGCTGAAGCGGAAACTCCCGGCGTGGAATCTCGCGCAGGCAAAGCTCGGCCTCGCGGGCTCGCTGAAGGCCCTTGGGAAGGAGCCCGCCCGGGTCAACACCTTGCTGAAGGAAGTGCTCGCGCTGGAGGGACCGCGTCACGAATCGCAGCGCGCGAAGGCACGGGCGTTGGCAGGCCAGGAGGCCAGCGCCGATTCCAAGCGCCTTCATCGAAAGTGACCGACTTGGACACGCCAGTTGAGCAACTCTGTCCGGTCTGTCGCCACCGACGATCAGGTGATCCACTTCCACCGAGATCACCGAGGGCCAGAGGACCACCCGGTGATTTCGAAACGGTTCTTCGCCCAGACCGTCAGCGCCGACATCACGCAGGGCCGTGCTCGCTCATCGCTGGCGTTCCGAGGTGAACTGCTCCTTCTCGGTAAGGCAAAGGCGCTCGGAGCGCGGCTGCTGTGGTCGTTTCGGGCCCCCAGGATGGGGCGATCAGTGCCATTGGGCTCTTGAAGGGGGAAGACTGAACGTTTGAGGCGGGTCACTGGATCTCCGGTGATCTCGGTGGAAGTGGATCTCGACCACGTCGGTGGTGACAGTTAGTTTGGGTTGAAGCGGTCGAAGAACGCGACGTTGCGTTGAGCGTAGTCAGAGTACATCGAGTGTTCAGCTCGCATCACCTTCAGTTGGGCCCTCAAGGAGGCCTGGTTCGAGGTGGGCTGGGCCATGAAGGTCGGGAACGACGAAGGGTTGCTCTGAATGCGCTGGGCGATCAAATCGCCGTCCTCCTTCAGGAATCCCTGGGCGTCGACGAAGCCGCCTGCACGAAGCTCAGCGGCGAGGCTCGTGGACGTCTGCACGGAGACGCCGACCCGCGTGAAGCGAGCGTCGTAGAGCGGCGTTGCTGGATGCTCGACGTACTCGGTCGCCACCCCGCGATTGCGCAAGGCCTGCTCGTTGGCCCTGGCCTCGACGTTCGAGACCTCGGCGTTGTCCTCGTTGGCGCACATGTACCATGCGGACGGCGTGGTCGACGTGGTCGCCCTGGTCGCCGAAGCATCGGCGCAATAGCTGACGACTGCCTTGAAGCGCAGCTGGGGGAAGCTGCTGGCGACCGTTGACCCGCCCACGGTCCCGAGGAAGATGCTGAACGCCCCGCCGTTGGACATTCCCAGGGCGAACTTCGGCGTGTTTGGCGGGATGAGTCCGCGTTGCTCGAAGCTCGCGAACATCGCCTGCATGTTCCTCAAGTCGGTGTTGGAGGCGGCGAGCGCGGTGCTCCAGCGGATCTTCCCGTCGTTGTTGAGGTCACCCGCCGCCGTCTCTTCACATTCGGCCGAAATCACCCCATAGCCGCGCTGGACGAGGGCGAGCGAGAGCGCGAAGGCCTCCTCGCTCGACTCGATGAACCGGCTGCTTCCGCCCGTGCCATGGCTGATGAGCGCCACACCTCTCATACCCGGTGGGAACAGGTACCTCACCGCCTTCGCGACGGTGGTGCTGCCTGTGAAGGTCTCGACGACGAGCGTGAGCAGCTGGGTCTGCTTGTTCGCCACGAACCGCACCGCCCGCGCCGGCATCACGAAGCTGGTGTTCCACTCCTTGGGCTCTGCCAGGAGGCCGACATCTCCGCTCCAGGGCAGCGCGACTTCATTGGCCGTGGAGACCGAGGACCAGATGTGGACCGTCTGCCCGACCACGTAGATGCCTGAGCCGGAGCCGCCCACGACGTCGACAACGAACGAGTTCGCACTCCCGCCGCCCGCGCTGCCACCGCCCGCGCTGCCACCGCCCGCGCTGCCACCGCCGCCTTCGTTGTCGCCTTGATCAGGCCGTGCTCCGCCACAGGCGATCACGAGGGCCAGCGTTGTTGCAAGGAGGCAACGGCTCACAGCGTTCGTCGCGAGTGGCATGGGTTCCTCTGTGAAGGTGTGCTGACCTCCTGCAACCCGTCAGGAGTCGGAAAGTTGCGAACCCTGCTGGTCGGCTGGCTCGACGACGTCACGCTGACGGCCGAGGAGCTCGAGCGCGCGCTGGCGGCGGTGTTGAGGAACTCCTCCCCCCAACCACCCCGATGTCGCTGCGGCAGTGAACAACGTCGGCAGCGCGCTGGCTGACCTCGAGCGACTCGACGAGGCCGAGC
>JBBAQZ010000092.1:0-8260 GCA_040400045.1 Myxococcaceae bacterium | reverse complement strand
CTGGCGCTGCGAGCGAGCTTTGGAGACTGCGGCTGACGGTGGAGCGCCTGTCAGGAGGCGAGGAGCAGCTCGGCGCCGGGAGGCGGAGAGTGACTCCTGGGCCTGGGGACCGCCGGCAAGTCGAGGGGCAGCAGTGACTGGCGCGGGCCGCGGTGAGTGGGCACCACCGTCGCGCGGAGGCTCGGCGCCAACCCCCGCTTGCGCAGCTCCTCGTCGATTTCCGCCCAGTCTGTGACGGCGGCCAGCACCTGGCGGCGACCGCCACACGGGCACTGCAGCACCTCAAAGCCGAACGTCCTGCGCAGCAAGGTGGCCCAGTCCAGCAGCAAGGTGGCCCAGTCCAGCAGCAAGGTGGCCCAGTCCAGCAGCAAGGTGGCCCAGTCCAGCCCTCGGTGGCCGGAGGGGCCGCGGCGCGAAGGGCGCAGGGGTGAGGGGCAGCACGGACTGTGGCTCCACCGGGGCCGGTGGAGGCGGTGGCCGCCCGTAGCGTCACGCAGGCTGTCGCCACGCGGCTTGGCTTCTACCTCGCCCGTTCCTACACCCGCCGCGCATCCGATGACGACGACGCGATGACGCGCTTCGAGCGACTCGCGGGTGCGCGCTGACCCGACCGCCTCTTCGCGCCATCGAGCGCCAGCACCCAGCGAGCGGAACACCGGGCGTGTGAGAGCTGGGCGCGCAGTCCTTGCGCAGCCTCCTCGGTTGGCGCAGTGCAGGCGCCGGAGTTCCCCGCCCGCAGCGCGCTTCGTCACTCAGCCAGCGTGATGGCGAGTAGATCGAGCGAGAGCGAGGCGACGGTCTTCGACGAGGCGCCGCGGTTGGTGAGGGCGAAGACGCCGGCGCCGAGCGTTGGGCTCCACATGAGCTGGGACGAGAAGCCCGCTTGTTCGCCGCTCTTCGACAGCAGCCTCATCGAGCGTGGGGTCACGAGGTCGATGGCCCACGCGATGCGGCCCGTGTCCGTGGCTGGGCTGGTCGCGAGGGTGATGGCGGGCGCCAGGGCTCCCCGGGGCCGCACGAGGACGTCGAGCAGCTTCATCAGGTCGTCACCGGTGGTGCAGAGATCGCCCGCGGGTCCCAGCACCCCCATGGTCGCGATGGGCGCGGCCACGCCAGTGGGCGTCACGCCCAGCAGCATGCGGGACTCATCGCTCGCTGCGCGCGTGTGCGTGTCACTCATCTGGAGCACCGAGGTGAGGCGCTCAGTCACGAGCGTCTCGAAGTCCACACCTCTGCGATCCAGCAGCGCCACGCCGAGGAGACCGACGCTCAAGTTCGAGTAGAGGTACTCGCCACGTGTCGCGCGTGCCGTGGAGCAGTCTGCCGACGCGAGGCAGGTCGCGAGCTGGGCGCGCGAGTAGCCAGCGGCCGGGCTGAGCGGCATCGTCGCGAACGCGAGGTTCGTGGGGTTGGCCTGCTACCCGGCGGTATGCGTCACCGCCTCCAACACCGTGCGGTCGCCGACGAGCGGCGAGAGGTCGGCGCCGAGCAGGCTGCCCAACCCGGCGTCGGCCGGGTACTCACCATCGACGACGTCACGCGCAGCGAGCAGCCCGGTCACCAGCTTCGTGATCGAGCTCAAGGGATAGACGGTCGACGCCGTGGGCCGCGTCGGTTGGCCCGGTGCTGCGAAGGTGAGCACGCCGGTGAAGCGGGGGCTGACGACACCAACGACCAGGGTCGGAAGCTGAGAGGCCGTCTCGGCACCACCCGCCAGGTCGAGCTCCACCGTGCCCAGGCCGACGAACGACGCCGCACGAGCCGTCAGGGCGTCGCGAACGGCCGGGCCTGCGCCGACCGCCCCGGAGCCTGCGTCGACGATGCCCGCGCCCCCTGGTTCAGGGAGAGGGACGGGGCCCTCGAGCTCGAGGCGAGGCGCCGCGCAGCCGAAGGTGACCACCGAGATCAGGACGCCCAGCCGCATGTGGAGAGGAGACACCTCAGCGGCAGGAAGGTCAAAGGACGCGCCACGCACGCGGGCGCTCGAGCTCACGAGGCCGCTGGCTCTGTGAAGGGGCTGACACCCTTGTCCAGGCGAGGAAGCCGGCTCGGAGCTTCGACCTGACCGGGGACCATCTCCCGGATGTCGTCACTCGGCTCGTCTCGCGAGAGTGGGTCTGCCGAGCTGAGCACTCGAGGCCCCCGATGCCGTCCTCGCCGAGGGGGTCGCGCTGCTGGAGAAGGGGCGCTTCGAGCAGGCGAAGGGGGTCTTCCAGCAGGTCACCGAGAGATGGCCGGCGATGGCGGAGGCCTTTCTGGCGCTGGGGGATGAGGCCGGCGCAGAGCGCGCCACCGCGCGCGCCCCCGTGTTCTGCCGAGGAAGCTGGCTCAGGGGCCGACGATTTGGCCCAGTGCGGCGCCGAGTCTCCGGCCCCATGAGGTCTCGTCATGTTCGCCCAGGGGGTCTTCAACGGTGAAGAGATCGCGGCCCTGCGCGTAGCCGTACGGGGCGGCGGTCAACACCGCGGCCATCTCGCGGCCCCGAGCGGTGGCGCGTTCTTCGATGACTGTGTTGTGGAAACCGCCTGTGCGCACCAGGCCCCAGTCGAGATAGAGACGTGGCCTGCTCGAAGTCGCCAGCTTCGCGCCAACCTGGGCCATCAGCGCTGAACTCGAGAGCGGGCCGCCCACTGAGGTCGTCGTGTCCTGACCAGCCCAAAACGAAGACGACATGGCGATCGCCCCACCGAAGACGTCAGACCTGAGGGCGGCCACATAGAAGGCCGCCAAACCGCCATGCGAGCTCCCAGCCACGAAGGTGTCGGCGCGGCCCTTCCTGGTGCGATAGGCGGCGTCGATGAATGGCACCAGTCCGTCGGCCAGAAATGCCGCGTACGTCGATGCGCCGCAGCACGCTTCTCTTGGCAGCCACGGCGTGTGAGTGTACTCGCGGTTTCGCTCCAGGGGCTCGACGGCCACGACGATCACCTCACGCACCGAGCCCCTTGTGTAGGCGTCGGCCAGAACCTCGGCGACGGCCCACGTCTTGTTCGCCGGCCCTCCTGGCCAAAACGACGTGTTCCCGTCGTTGAGGTAGACGACCGGGTAACGCTTGCAGCCACCACCGGCATAGCTGCGCGGCAGGAGCACGTGGATCTTGTGAGCCTCCGTGCCTGCTTTGGGGACGAGCGCATCGTAGGTGTGGAAGTAGCCGGCGCTCTTCTGCTCGTCGTGGACCCAGGTCGTCTGTCCAGAAACCATGATCGGGAAAGAGACGCTCGTGGGCGCAACGTCTGTTGCCGTGGGTGCACCCGGCACGCAGCCCGAATCTGCTGGGGAAGGCTGTGTGCCGGCGTCGTGTCCAGGGCCGACACCGGCGTCTTCATCAAGCCCGACACCGCCATCTGCCGACTGGCCCGCATCGTTGGCGGCGCGGCTCAAATCAGGGCCTGGCGTGAGGGCGACATCAAGGCCGCACCCGTGAACGGCACAGGCGAAAAAGACGACGCTCAGTCGCTCAAACCCACGTGTCCGAAGAGACTTCATGAACTGGCAGCCAATTTCACTTCAGTGTGCCGCGGTCAAGGCGAGCACCGCAGTTGTCCACGCGGCCCGATCTGTGTCAGTTTCTTCGCGCTCAACATGCCAATTCAAAACGATCCAAACGCGCGGCGCGTCGCAACCACGCCCACCACCACTGCCACCACCACTGCCACCACCACTTCGCCTCAGGGTGGCCCCACTCCTGATGCTGCACCGCCTCAGGCGGGGTGGCTGCCTCGGCGCCCGAGCGTCGGGACTGTGGTTGGACCCGCTCAAGATGGCTTCCGAGCGGGCCCTTCCCTGCCGCCGGGGTGGAAGATTCCCGGGGGTGGGGCCGCAGGAGCGACCGGCTTGATGGGCGCGGCGCTGGGGCTGGCCTCAAACAAAGACGCGATGGGCGCTCTTGCAGCAGCGTTCGGACCGGCGCTGCCCGCAGACACGGCGTTCTCTCAGGTCGCCGTCAGCAATCCCGCGTTGGCTGGTCTGGTGCGCAGCTCGAGCCACGACGAGGGGCATGCCGGCAGGTTCTCTGTTCCGGGGGCTGAAGGCACCGTGTCGATGCAAGACGTCCTGGCTCAGCGTGATCCAGGAGCCTTCATTCAGAAGAACCTCTCGTGGGGTAACACGGGTGAGGTTCTGACGGTGTTCGTGCCCGGGTTGAACACACCCGAGGCAGAGTCCGAGCGCCGGCTCGAAAAGCAGTACAGCCCGGTCCTGGGTGACCGGCGCATGGCGCACCTGCACCTGGGCTCCGCGACAGACCAGGGCGACGTCCAGTTCACCGTCGACCCGTCGCTGGTAGGCCCGCTTCAGGCGCAACTTCAGACGCTCGGAAAAGGGGGCATCGCGCCCACGTTGCGCACTGAAGGCGGTCAGACCTTCGCGACGCTCAACGCGGCACAGCGGGATCGCGCCGAGGCCGCGTTGGTGGCTGCGGGGTTGATCGAGACGCAGACCATGGTCTCGGTCAAAGATCTGCTGAAGGCGCAGCTCGAGGGCCCAGGTGGCCCCAGGAAGCTCGACCTGATGCTGTACAGCCGCGGTTCGATTGATGGAGCGGCTGGGATCTCGAGCTGGGTTGATGACTTCACGCGCCGCAATTCGCCAAGGCTGGGGCAGGCCGGTGCGAAGGCAGAGGCGCAGAGGCTGCTGCAGAACGTGGTGGTTGAGACCTACGGCAATGCCAGCCGGAACTTCCCAGACGGCCCGCAGTACATCCACTGGTCGGCCACCACTGATCCGCTCTCTCGAGACATGGGCTCGACGGCTGCCAACCCCCGAGGGGGCGGCAAGAACGCGATGTTCGTGCACTACGACGGCATTCACCCTGGGTTCAACGCGCACAACTTCGGCGCGGTGGGGGCTCAGGCCGCGAAATTGACCCTCGAGCTCAACGGCGTTTCAACGGGGCGCGAGCTGTATGCCAGGTTCGCCGGCAAACCGTTTGTGGTTCCAACGACTGAACAGTTGAAAGCGCGCGTCGAGCAGACCAGGGGGGCTGACTGGTTGTGGTGAACGTCAGGCCAGGCGGCGCTGGTGGACGCCGCAGTCGGGGTTGGGGCTCTCGCATCGGCGAGCTGCGCCTCGGCATCAACTGACGAGGGACGCGCCGCGGCCCGCTCACCGCGGTGGGGTGAACTTCGCGAGCGTGAACAGCGGCTTCTCGCCGGCGCCAGGATCCCCTCGACCCTGGCGGGTTGGGAAGAGGGGCGAAAAGGGTCGCTCTCATGCTCCTCCTGCTCCCGGGCCTCGACGGAACCGGTGCGCTCTTCGCACCATTGCGCGCCGTGCTTGGCTCTCATCAGGCGACAGTCGCTCGTTACCCGTTCGAGCTCAGTCGGTACGAGGCACTGCTGAAAAACCTCGAGCTGCCCCCGGACGACTTCACCGTCGTGGCCGAGTCGTTCTCCGGCCCGCTGGGAATCATGCTGGCTGCGCGCTGCGCGCGAGTGCGACGGCTCGTGCTGGTCGCCACCTTCGCGCGCAACCCCTCGCTGATCACGTCTCTGGGGCCGCTCCTGGGCGTGCTCCCCACCCCTCCGGGCGTGGTGTTGCGCGCGGTGCTCACTGGCAACATCGCGGTTCCCGACCTCGAGCGCACCATCTCGGCTGTGCCCCAACGCACGCTGGTCGAACGCGTCGCGGCGATTCGCTCGGTCGACGTGCGGGCCGAACTCCGCAGCTTGCGCGTCCCCGTGACGTTGCTGCGTCCTGAGTGTGATCGGCTCATCCCGACGAGCGCTTTCGCCGAGCTGGGAGTGCCCACCACGGTCATCGCCGGGGCTCCACACCTGGTACTGCAGACCCACCCTCAGGCGTGCCTTCCCGAGCTGCTGGCCTGACTCGGCCAGGGCCAGCGCCTCGGCGGTCGCGGCATCGGCAACGCACGGCCCACGGTGGCTTCCGACTGGAGCGCGGTGACCAGACCGAGGCGGCCTGAACGGTGTCGAGCGTGAAGTGAAGGAAGAACAACATGGGCCAACGAGAGCTGCCGCGCCGCGGCCGAGTCGCTGAGGGCGTGCCGTCGCGCCCGGAGCGGAGCCAACGAAGGTGCGGCGGCGCGGTGGCTGGTGGCACCCGAGAGGGCAGGCAGACTCGAAGCTCGGTGAGTCGGGCCTCGGCCCATGGTGCTGGGGGTCGTCGCCTCGACGGCCAACGGCGGTGGCACGCTCTTTTCTACGTCGACTCGTGAAATGAGCGGGGCCCAGCGCCGTAGGAAGAACGTGCTTCGGACTCTTGGGTCGGTCTTGCTGCTGGGTATGGGCTGTGCGCGGCCGTCGACAACGCTCAGCGGCGCTCCAGACTGCGCTCCTCAGAGAGCCACCTTCACGATTGCCAGCTGTTACGGAGCGACCCCCAACGTCTGGCAGTGGACTGGTGCTCGCTGCGAGGAGCGTCTGGTCGGTTGTGTCTGCGAGGGGCGCGAATGCGGGCGACTGTTCGGTACCGAGGCCCAGTGCGTGGGCGCTTACGCGGCCTGCGGCGCGGTGCCAGGGAAGAGCCCGTCGCCTCGGTGACCTGAGACGGTCGGCCCGCAGCCACACCTTCGCCACACGCTGTCCACCGACGTTCCACGCGCCGTCCCACGCCCGCTCAGCGCGGCTGGCGATGCTGTCTCCATCACGACAAAGGATGGTTTCAGATGAACGAAGGTGATGCCGGGCTGTTTCTGTTGGGGTCGGGCCAGATGGTCCTGGCCGCGCTGGTCGCGGGAAGTGCGTTCGCCTTCAAGAACGCTCGAGCCGCTGGGTGGCCCCTGGGGGCGATTGGCGGACTGCTGGGGGGCCTGGCGCTGGGTTCCGAAATGGTGGGCTTCTGGTTTCTCGCCGGCGCGGGCTCGTCATTCTGGGAAGGCGGCGGGTTGGCGGTACTGCTCATGTCGGCCGCGGCAGCGGGCCTTGTCGGCGGACTGGCAGGGGCCGTGGTGTCAGCACGCTTTGCCCGGAAACCCGGTGACGCACGCCTCGTCACGCTGTTGGTGGACGCGGCCGCGCTCGCACTGCCCAGCATCATCCTCATGAGGGGAGGTTGAATCGATTCGTCAGTCAGTGCATGAACGTGTCTCGCGGTGCTTCGGTGCCCTGCGCCAATCGCAGCAGCACCAGGCGTGAGAGCAGCGCGTCGTCGAGGCGGTTGCCGCGCTCGGGGAAGCCGAGGCCGCGCGCGGTGAATTCAGGCACGAAGAGCCACGGGGTCGCCTCGCCGTCGTAGCCGAGTTGCACGAGCTGGTTGGTCCCCGTACTTGTTGCAGCGCTTCTCGCAGCAGAAGAACGCGTCTTTCAGCGCCTAGGTTGAACAAGACTGCATTTCGCAAGTGAAGGCAGGGTACGAAAAGGTGCGGAGGCAGGTCGAGGGGGTTGAACGGACGCGGAGGAGCCTGTCGCGGGAGCGCCGGAACGCGTCGTTGGACAGGGGTGGGCCTGGCGCGTGCGAGCTTTGGAGACTGCGGCTGACGGTGGAGCGCCTGTCAGGAGGCGAGGAGCAGCTCGGCGCCGGGAGGCGGAGAGTGACTCCTGGGCCTGGGGACCGCCGGCAAGTCGAGGGGCAGCAGTGACTGGCGCGGGCCGCGGTGAGTGGGCACCACCGTCGCGCGGAGGCTCGGCGCCAACCCCCGCTTGCGCAGCTCCTCGTCGATTTCCGCCCAGTCTGTGACGGCGGCCAGCACCTGGCGGCGACCGCCACACGGGCACTGGAGCACCTCAAAGCCGAACGTCCTGCGCAGCAAGGTGGCCCAGTCCAGCCTCGGTGGCCGCAGAGGCCGCGGCGCGAAGGGCGCAGGGGTGAGGGGCAGCACGGACTGCGGCTCCACCGGGGCCGGTGGAGGCGGTGGCCGCCCGTACGCCACCACCGCGCTTCGGTGTCTGGCGGCGGGGCCGAACATCCCGTGGAAGTGCACCAGGTGCTTGCCTCGCGGAGGCGTCACCGCCGCCAACCTCTTCAGCAGCTGCAAGGGCGTCATCACCAACACGTCGCGCCCGCGCACCGTCCGCTTCATTCGGTACGAAAGCTTCCCGTCCTCCCCCCAGCGAAAGCCGCGACGCTGCGAGCGGGCCCCTGGCCGCATATCCGGTACCTCGCCAGGCGCCCCTCGGCCTTGCCTGTCATTCGTGTGCACGGCGGTGTCGGCGTGGAGCGAGATGCCTTCGGCCACCGCCACCCGCCGGTGGTGCGGCCGCACTTCAGCCTCGACTCGAGGGCGCGCGGTGCCCAGCGCCAGGCTGTGCGTGAATGCTCGCCGTGTCCCTCCTGACGAGCGCACCTGGGCGTGCGACGTGGG
>JBBAQZ010000091.1:0-8833 GCA_040400045.1 Myxococcaceae bacterium | reverse complement strand
TGCCTCAAGCCCGCCCGCTCGCACAAGCCCGGTGCTCAGGATGAGATCTCGACCCGTTTCCTGCCACAAGTCCCGCCTGTACGGCACCCAGGCTCGTCACAAGCGCGAGTCGAAAATTTGGAGGGTCGAGCGAGGAGGAGAAGCGACGACGGCCACCGCAGGGGCAGCGCAGGACGTCGGTGCAGACCGACACGGCTCAGCGGGTCTGCTCGTCTCGTTCTGAAGGTCCGTCGAGGACGTGAGCCCGGGTGCGACGCGTGACCCGTTCGAGCACCAGCAGCAACGCGACCCCCGAGGGGCCGTCCATCATCGAACACCTGGCAGCTGGTTGTTCGACCACCGACAGGCGCGCCGAGACACACGTTCCCGACGGCCGACCCTTCGCGTAGACCTCGCAGATGAAGCGCGCCGAGCCGTCGTCGACCGTTCGTTTCGTCAGCTCTCCCTTCACGGTTGCTGGTCGCATCACCGACCGCGAATCAGAGACATGATCGAGCCCCAACAGGTGCCCTACTTCATGCGTCATCGTACTCTGCACGTCCGTCGCTACGCAGGTGACAGCAGCCTGCTGTTGACACGGTGGCTCATCGACTGTGCTGAAGATGAAGGACGGCGTATTGAACTCGATGTCGGAGCCTGTCAGCCGCCCAGTCGTCGCGTCGTAGCTGTTCGTGGTCAGCGCGACCGTGTTGGCACCGTACTGCCAGCAGTCGAAGCGATTGCCGCACGAGTCATCGCTCAGGCAGGCATCGCCAGCCGGCACCACATCGGAGCAGGCGCGTTGGCGAAACAACACCACGTTCTCATCCGGTGAAGGGTCGAACCGTCGAGTGGCCGCGAGGCGCGTCGTCGTGGTGGGTCCCTTGAGCAATCGAAGGCCACTGCACGACTCCAACACCGAGTTCCAGCTGGCGAACGCCCTGTCCACCGCTTCGAACTCGGTATCGCCAGGGGTCTCGGGGTTCCCGTCACCGTTGACGCGGTACGTGATGGCGCTGCCCTCAGGCCACCAGAGGCACGGAGAAGATGTGCCGCCGGGAGCCAGGCGGGCGAAGGGCTGTGCGATCACGAGCACGAGAATGCTCCACATGCCTTCAGGTCATCACAGGTGAAGTGGCGATGGCCAGAACAGCGGTCCGTCGAAGAGCTGCGACGCTGCCCGCCCTCCAGGTGACGAAGAGGCCTTGGACGGAAGCCACCAACATCGTCTTCGCTGATGCTTCCCGAGCGCGCGGTGAAGACGGCTTCCTGCCGTACCAGCCCTTCGCGAAGCCGTACTTCGTCGGGGTCTTCTGCTCGAGGTCGTCCTTGAGCAGCCCATCGAACATGAGGTGGTCGCCGGTTCACTCTTCCTCGTGGGTCAACGACGCGTGCACTGGTGAGCGCGCAGTCCGCTCAGGCGATCGGCAAGGTCACCGAGAACACCGCGCCGCTCGCCGCAGGAGACTCTGCTGTCACGCGACCCTGATGGGCCTCGACGATGGCGCGGGTCAGCGCAAGCCCGAGCCCCGTGCCGTTGCGTTCCTGTCGTGTGGTGAAGAACCGCTCAAAGAGCCGTGGTAGGTGCGTGGGGTCGATGCCGGGCCCACTGTCTTCGATGCGCACCAGCACGCGACCTGCGTCGACGGTCACCGACACTCGCACCAATCCCTGGTCGCCCGCGAAAGAGAGCGCGTTGAGCAACAGGTTACCGAAGGCGCGCTCGAGGCGTGTGGCAATGCCCTGCACCGGCGCCCGGGTGTCCAGGCCACTGAGCTCCCACCGCACTGAGGCAAACCGGGGGTCGACCGCGAAGCCCGCCTGGAGCCCGGTCAGCAACGCCGCGACGTCGAGCGACTCGCGTGGCTCCTGTGGCAACCCCGCCTCGGCCCGCGCGAGCTCGAGGAAGTGAGTCACGAGGCGATCGAGCTGGGCAGAGCTCTGCAGCAACCCCTGCGTCAGCTTCGAGACGCGCTCGGGGGTGAGCCCGCCTTGTGCCATCAACTCGGCGCTGGTGCGCACCGCGGCGACGGGGTTCTTCAGCTCGTGTGCGAGGTCGCTCAAGAAGGCCTCATTGGTCTTCGTGCGATCGGCCAGCGCGGTCAGCAGGGTGTTGAAGGCCTCGGCGAGATCGCCCACCTCGTCGCTGCGACCGAGGTCGATGCCCGCCTTGGGCACCGCGACCGTCGCGCGGGCGAGCACTTCGAGGCGCAGCCGCTCGAGTGGCTTGAGCAACTGCCGACTGATCAGCCACCCCACGAGCACGGCCAACGCGAGCGCGAACGATGACAGCTTGATCAACTGACGCGTGCGCACCAGTTCCGGCAACGCTGCGCGGCGCGAGTGCCCCTGAACGTGCAGCAGCGAGCCATCGGGAAGCCGGCCGGCGACGGAGTTCATGAGCAGGTTGCCGCCCGGCGCGAAGCGCGTGCTCTCACCCTCGGGCCCACTCTCTGGCCTTGCGCCCAGCGGCCCCCATTCCCCTTCCACGCTCGCGAGGCCGGGCTTCACGGGGCCATAGAAGAACTCCGCCACCGAGAAGCCAAAACCCGGCGCCCTACCAAAATCGACGTCGATGCGGGTGCCGCCCTGCGGAGTGATCACCCGCACTCGCTGGTGCGAGTGCTGACTCAGTTCGCGCGCGCGAGCCTCGAGCTCAGCTGGATCACTGAGGGCGACCAGCGCCGCGAAGGTCGCTCGATCCGCCTGCTCTGTCAGCGCTGCTTGATGAATTTCCCACCGACTCATCAACACCAGAAAGACAAAGGGCGCCGCGGTCACTGCGATGGCCGCGCTGAAGACCTTATTTCGCAGGCGATTCAGCGTCGCCATCGGTAGCCGACTCCGATGACGGTCTCGATGCGATTGAAGCTCGCGTCGACCGCCTCGAGCTTCCTCCGCAGGCGGCGCACGTAGGTATCGATCAACCGATCGCCGACCTCAGCGTCTTCACCGCGACAGTGGTTGAGCAGCAGGTCGCGACTGAGCACCACGCCAGGTCGCCGCGTGAGCGCTTCGAGAATACGAAACTCGGTGAGGGTCACCGCCACCGCCGCGCCAGACCACGTCACCTCGATTCGTTCGGGCAGCAGCCGGAGCGCGCCGACCTCGAGCACGGTTTCCGGACGCTGTTCGGCGCGGGCGACTTCACGGCGCAAGAGCGACACGATTCTCGCGAGCAGCACACGCGTGCTGAAGGGCTTGGTGACGTAGTCGTCAGCCCCGAGTTCGAGCCCCAGCGCCTCGTCGATTTCGCCGTCGCGCGAGGTGAGCAAGATGACGGGCACCCGATGGCCCGACTCGCGCAGGGTGCGGCACAACGAGAAACCGTCGAGCAGCGGCAGGTTCACGTCTGAGACGACGATCTCTGGCTTCTGCTCGCCGATCAGCTCGAGCCCACGCTTGCCGTTGGTCGCTGTCGTGACCTGGTGGCCCGCGTCTTCGAGGGCGAAGGTGAGCGCAGTGAGCAACGCCGCGTCGTCATCGATGAGCACCAGCCGCGCCATGGTCAGCGGTTCTTCGCACGGTGAGCGCGAGAACTCACGCGCAGCGCAAGGTGAGCACCGTCACTTCAGGCTCGGCGCCCGCACGCGGAAAGTGGCCACCTCGACCCGCACCGATGCCGCGGCTCACGTACAACGCGTTGCCTTCGACCTCGTAGCGGCCGCGCACGAACGGCTCGCCAGCAAGGTTGAACATCGCCGGGGTGATGCCCGACACCACGAAGTGGCCACCGTGCGTGTGACCCGAGAGGCACAGACTTCCGCGCGAAGGCAGTCGCGCTGCAGCCGACGGCGTGTGCGTGAGAATCAACTGAGACCCCCCCTGAGGAACACCCTCGAAGCTCTTGACCGCATCGTCGTGTCGCGTGCGTCCATCGTCGACGCCGACGACGCGGAAGGTCTCGTCGCGCAGTCTCAGCGCGGTGTGCTGGTTCTGAAGCACCGAGACGCCGACTCGCTCGAGCTCACGCGCAATCTCGACCGGGTGCGTCCAGTGGTCGTGGTTGCCCAGCACTGCCACGCGCGGCACGTTGGGGAGCATGGCCATCAGCTGTCCCACGCGCTCTACCGGGTCGCTCTTCACGGTGACGAAGTCGCCGGTGAGCACGATGAGGTCAGGCGCAAGGCGCTCGAGTTCCCGCATCGCGGCGATGAGTCGGCCATCGGGTGTGAACTCGCCGATGTGCAGGTCGGTGAGCTGAGCGACCCGCAAGCCGTCGTGCGAAGGGTGCAGCGCAGTGAGCCGCACCTCGACTTCTTCGAGCGTGAACTGCTCGCCCCGCGGGCGTGCCTGTGCGGCACCACCCAGCAAGAGAGTCCCCATTCCTACCAGCGCTTCGCGTCGACTCGGTTTGGTCATGCGGGAAAGTGTCGACCCGCGCCATGAAACCCATTCACGCGCGATGTGAAAACGGCGTGAAAGAGGCCCGTTGACTCGCAGGTTCGCATGGCGCGTCGGGCTTCACTCCTTGTCGAGGTCGCGGTCCCACACCTGCGTCGCGGCGCCGCCTGGCAGGTCTTTCAGCCGGTCCGATAGCACCTGGGCGAGGGCGACCGAGCGGTGCTTCCCACCGGTGCAGCCGATCGCCACGGTCAGGTACGCCTTGCCTTCCTTCTGGTAGCGCGGGAGCAGGAACTGCAGCAGGTCGGCGACGTGATCGAGGAACACCCACGTGTCGGGCCGATCGATGACGTACGCCGCGACGCGCGCGTCCTTTCCCGTGAAGGCCTTCAGCTCTGGCACGAAGTACGGGTTCGGCAGGAAGCGCACGTCGAAGACGAGGTCGGCGTTGCTGGGCACGCCGTATTTGAAGCCGAAAGACATCACCGTGAGGGCGAGCTCGGTGCCGGCGGCGTGACCGAAGCGCGCGATGACCTGCCGCCTCAGCTCGTGCACCGTCATCGTCGAGGTGTCGAGCACGTGCTCGGCGGCTTCGCGGAGCTCCTTCAACATCGAGCGCTCGGTCGAGAGCCCATCGGCGACCGTGCCGCGGCCCGAGAGTGGGTGGCGACGACGCGTCTCGGAGTACCGTCGCGTCAGCGACTCGTCGGAGGCGTCGAGGAAGAGGACCTGCACGTCGTGACCCGCGCGGCGCGCTTCATCGAGCACCTTCGGCGTGTCTTTGAGGAACTCGCCCTCGCGCACGTCGATGACGAAAGCGAGGCGCTGGTGCGAGGCGCCAAACTCCGTCACCTTGAGCAAGAGCGGCGCGGGCAGGTTGTCGACGCACGAGAAGCCGGAGTCCTCCAGCGCGCGAATCGCGGTCGTCTTGCCCGCGCCCGACATGCCCGTGATGACCACGATGTTCTTCGCCGACATGGGGACGCACACTACTCAATGCGCGCCCGCCGTCACGGAGCCAGCGCCCCAGGTGCAGCATCAGCGGGGTGGGGGCTTCTGGCCGGAAGAACGTCGGCTGCCGAGGCGCCAGCGAATAGGCTCGGCCAGTGCTCCTCGCCCTTCTCGCTGCGCTGCCATCGACGTGTTCGACCCCGGTTTGCACGATCGACACGCTGCACGTCACGCTCACTCAAGTGGCTCGCACGCGCTCGCGGGTCGAAGCCGATGAAGCGCTCACCATGGCCTACGTGAAGTTCGAACTCGCGTGGGCGTTCGCCCGTGTCGGCGCCAACGAGAAGAGCGCGGCCCTCGTGTCGGCCGCACAGGCGGCGCTCCCGCAAGGCGACGTGGTGCATCGGTGGTTGATGGACGTCTACGCCTGGCGCATCACCAACGCGAAGGCACCATTGGGCGAGCCCCTTCCTCCTGAACTCGACGCCCGGCTCAACTCGATGCTGCAGTTCGATCGCTACAAGGTGGACCGATTTCGAGCGCAGTCGACGGTCCTGGAGGGTCAGGAACGCCTTGAGCCCATCTCTGCCTTCTTTCGCACCGGCTTGTCTGACGCTGGCGTCGTCGACCCGCGCGGCGCGTCGCTCTCCGAGTTGCGAGGAGAAGCGGCCGACGGGCGCCTCGAACCTGAGCTTCGCGCCGCCGTGCAGGACAGCATCGACCCACTGGTGCTGGGTGGCGCCATCGAGCTGAGCCTTCGGCTGAAACCCGACCGCAGCGTGGCGTTCATCGAGGTGGTGCTGGGGCGACTGGCGACCGTGCCCGTGGCCGACCGCACCCGAATCCTCACCACCGCGCTGAAGAGTCGTGCGCTCCCAGGGCGGCAGCACGCTCGCTTCGAACACGGAGAGAAGAAGGTCGTCGCACGGCTGGTCTCCGAGCTCGACGCCGCGGCACGGCTCGTGGAGAACGACCAACCTGAGCTCTTCGCTGACGCCGCTGAGGCCATGGCGCGTGCGACGGTGACCTTCGGCGCACAGCCCTCAGACGCAGCTCGGCTCGAACGGTTGAGTCGTCTCGCGAATCGCGCCGACGCCGGGCCCTCAGGCCCGCTCCTCAACGCCGTGCTGGCGTTCGTCCAGGCCACGCAGGGCGCGACTCCTCTCGCGAAGGCCGCACTCGAGGCGTCGCTCCGAGGCCTCGACGTGTCGGTGACGCCTCTTCCGAAAGACCGCCTTCGACTGGTGCGCGCCATCGCCTGGGCCAGCACCGCCATGCCCGCCCAGCGGAAGGACATCGTTCAGCGGCTCCTCGCGCAGTGGCCGGGGACGACAGACAGCTTCTCGACCAACTCGCACGCCTGTATCTCGGTCGTCTCGTTTGTGGATTCGTTGGTCCTCGCGCTGACCGTCGACACCCCGCTGCGCTGACGGGCTCCATGCGCTCCCTCGAATCGGGCTCCTGTCGCATCAGTGGAGGGCCGTGGTGAGTCGAACGAAAGTGGAAGCGCCCGGAGTCGCCCTCACCCGAGGTGTCTTTGCGCTCGCGAAGACGAAGCGAAGGCGGTTCCTCTGGTGCGCCTGGTGGACGAGCGAGCCGACCGCGAAGCCGTTTCGGAAGCCCGATGCCTGGGGCGGTGATGCTATCACGAGAGAAGAGGCTCAGGCGCTCGCGGAGAAGGTGGCGGGCCGACCGCTCTCACCGGTCGACGACCACTGGGCCGGAGCGTGGAAGCGTCGCCTCGCCGGCCTCGAGCCGTTTCCGAAACACACGGTTCAGGTTCCCAGCGCTGACCGGCCGATCGACCCTTTCGTGGTCCTCGGGCTGACGGGTGACGCGACGCTCGCCGCGGTGAAGCTCGCGTTCCGGAAGAAGGCGCTCGAGCACCACCCTGATCAAGGCGGCAGCGCCGAGTCGTTCATCGCTGCGCGCAAGGCGTACGAGTCCATCGTGAAACGAAAGCACCGCCGCTCACGATGAGAGCGGCGCCACGGCTCCTTTTCGAACGCTCAGCCACGTCGTCTCGGGTCCCGCGGCGCGGCGCACCAGCTCGGCGTCGGTCGTCGTCAGCAACGTCTGTGCGCCCGACTCGGCGAGGTACTTCATCAAGAACGCGTTGCGCTCTGGGTCCAGCTCGCTCGACACGTCGTCGAGCAACAGCATCGGCAGGAAACCGTTGGTGGCGTTGAGGTTTTCAATCTCAGCCACCTTCCACGCGATGACGAGCGCGCGCGACTGGCCCTGCGAGGCGTACTGACGGGCCGCGTGTTCTCCGAGCGCGACGTCGAGGTCGTCGACATGTGGGCCGACCGAGGTGTGGCCGCGCTCCAGGTCGCGCCTAACCCCACTGATCACTTGTGTTGAACCGAGTACCCCGCATGAGCGAACCAGCTGCGACAGTGGGCGGGCGTGATGCGGTGGCGAGCCCGGCGCGCGATTCGGAGCAGCGCCTGTTTGTCTCGTGGGGCGTGCTTCCTGACGTGTTGCTTTTGGAGGCCCCAGCCCGGCTCGATCGGATTGAAGTCGTGCGAATACGGCGGGAGGTAGATGACCCGCACGCCTCGTGCAGCGCAGAGTGGCACCACTCTTTCATCATGATGTGCCTTCAGGTTGTCGAGAACCAAGACATCGCCCTTGCTGAGTCTGCTGAGAAGCTTGCCTCTGAGCCACGCGACAAAGCGGTCAGCGTTGGTTGTCTTGAACACCGCGCTCATCAGAATCCATCCCTTGAGCCGCATCGCCCCGAGCAGTGTGAGGTTGTTCCCCCAGTTCATCGGGGTTCGCTCGACGAACTCCGTGCCTTTCTTCACCGAGGCGTGGCTCCTCGTCATCGCGGCGTTCAACCCAGACTCGTCGAGGAAGACGAGCTTCTCGACGGGAACGCGTTTGATCAGTCGTTGAAAGACCGCGCGCTTGAGGACGACGTCCGGTCGGAGCTGCTCCAGCGCCCTGAGCCGTTTTTTTTCACGACGTACCCAGCACGATACAGCGCGCGTTTGATGCTCGAGACGTGGCGCCGAGCCGCCCCACGCCTACCAAGATTGTACGCAGCAGTGATTTCTCCCGCATTGCCGTCGCCGAGCTTCGCGATGACCGCCTCGAGGTCCTTCAACGAAATGTCCGAGCGATTCCCTCCACGCTTCTTCCGGGGCTCAAGATGGCCATCTCGACGAAACTGCGAGACCCATCGTTTCACGCTCGCCTCGCCGACACTGAACAGCAGTGCCACTGTCGCGTACGACCCTTCTCCACGTTCGTATGCGTCCACGACGCGTCGCCTGAGCTCGATCGGATGTGGGTCAGCCATGGGCTGCTCAGATCAAGCCTCGATCCACTTCGCAAGTCGGATCGACTCAACCGAGCAGTGGGGTTAGGTTGAACAAGACTGCATTTCGCAATTGAAGGCAGGGTACGCGAAGGTGCGGAGGCAGGTCGAGGGGGTTGAACGGACGCGGATGAGCCTGTCGCGGGAGCGCCGGAACGCGTCGTTGGGCAGAGCTGGGACTGGCGCTGCGAGCGAGCTTTGGAGACTGCGGCTGACGGTGGAGCGCCTGTCAGG
>JBBAQZ010000090.1:0-9889 GCA_040400045.1 Myxococcaceae bacterium | reverse complement strand
TTCTTCGACGATCGCCCAGCCATCGGGCGTATCGCATCGCGGCAACCAGGCCCCCTAGAGACAGGCGCTCGGCCAGCGCGATCAGCACAGACGTTTTCGGCGCGCGCAGATAGTGCACGGCGGTGGCACCTGGGCCAGGACCCGCCAGTCAGCGGCTACAGCAGGCGAGTTGGCGCTGGTTCGAGCAGAGGTTCTCCCCTGCGTAGCCCTTTGCGGTGAGGGTGATGCCGAACGTCTGAAAGGGCGTCGCCGCGTTCGTCCACGGACTGGAGCCGCCCGCGCAGGCTCCCGTGCTGCGCGTTCCGTTCGCCGCGCGGTTTCCGTCGACCCACGCGCCGGCCGTCGTCGTCGGCACCACCTGAGTGTTTGCGAGGTCATACTCGTTGAGAGAGCACAGCCATGAGTTGGGGAAGTCCACCTGGCACTTCGCGTTAGCGCCCGGAATCCCCCCGAGGTTCCCTGTGAACGTCGCGGTCGTGAAGCCACGGAAGGTCGAGGGCCGGCCACCTCGACAGCAGGCCAGGTGTCGGGCGTTCGAGCAGAGCGTGGTGCCTGCGTAACCGGTGGAAGCGAGCGTGGCGCCGAAGGTCTGGAGCGGTGAAGCAGCGTTCGTCCACGGGCTGGAGCTGCCCGCGCAGGCGCCGGTGCTTCGCGTTCCGTCGTCTGCGCGCGCGAAGTCGACCCAGGCTCCCGCGGCCGTGGGCGGGACGCCAGTGGTGTTCGCGTTGTCGTAGTCGGCGATCGTACAGAGGTGCGAGTTGGGGAACTCGGCGCTGCACTTCGTCGCGGCCCCGGGAAGACCGCCGAGGTTTCCGGTGTAGGTGGCAACCGTGAAGCCGACGAACTGAACGGGCACCTCGCTCACCACTGCCACGCCACCATCGAGGAACAGAACGCTTCCTGCTGGGCCGACCGGGCCTACGGGGCCGGTGGCGCCCACGATGCCCGCAGGACCAGCGGGGCCCAGCGCGCCGGGAGGACCGGCAGGGCCCACGATGCCTGCAGGACCAGCCGGGCCCACCGCGCCGGGAGGACCCGCGGACCCTTGCGCGCCAGCAGCACCCATCGGGCCGACGGGTCCCGCGATGCCTGCAGGCCCAGCCGGGCCCACCGCGCCGATGGCTCCCGACGCGCCCGCTGGCCCTTGAGTGCCATTGCAGACCGCGACCGAGCCACCGTCAGGCGTCCCGAAGAGGACTCCTCCCGTCAGGCATTGCGGGCTCATCGTGGGCAGCGCGCGCACCGAGGGGGGCAGCCCCGGCGCGCCGTTGCACACGACCGTCACGCCGCCATCCGAGAGTTGCGTGAGGCGAACGCCACCCGTCGCACACTCAACGCCGGGCGTCAGCGTCCCGACGACCACCGACGCGCCGGGCGGACCCGTCACCACGCCGCCGTCCAAGACGAGCACGGAGCCCGGAGGGCCCACTGGCCCTTGCGGTCCCGTTGCGCCAGCAGGCCCCTGGGCTCCGGCGGGTCCTTCCGGGCCCCTCGCGCCAGTCGCACCTGGGAGGCCGGCCGCGCCCGTCATGCCAGTCGCACCTGGAAGGCCGGCAGCGCCCATCGCGCCCATCGCGCCCGTCGCGCCCGTCGCGCCCGTCGGACCGGTGGGGCCGGCCGGGCCCGGATCTCCCGCCGGGCCGCTCCCCGCAGGACAGCCGCACAGCGCTGCAACACACACCAGACCGAACCCGCTGAGCCTCATGCCTTGGTGACCCCACCAGGGGTTCGGAAGTGCAAGCGTTCGATACGGCCGTCGCGGAAGGCCGGCATCGCGGCGGTGACCGACGGACCTTCGTGGTCGCGGTTCGTGTGCCGAGCACGAAGCGACCCGGGGATTGCTGCGTCAATGCGACTGGGCCCACTGGCTCACCACCGCGAGATCGCGACGGAAACGGTTCGCACCAAAGCCCTCCAGCGTCGTCTTCACCTTCTCGGCGACGGCCTTGCCTTCTTCACGCCGCCCCTTCACCTCGGTCAGCACCCGGGCCTCGAGGAACTCGGCGCGTGCACGGGTGTAATCGAAGCGAAAACCCTGCTTCCCCTGACACAACTCGAGCACGCGCGTGATGAAGGGCTCGGCCTCGGCACCCCGCTTCCGGTCGAGCGCCAGGCGCGCAAGACCAAGGAGCGGCTCGGCGTTGCTGAAGTGATCGACCGCCACGCCCTGCAACAACGCCTTCGCGCGCTCGAACCGCTGCTGCGCTTCATCGAACCGGCCGAGCTCCAACAGCAGCGTGCCAAGGTTCGCGTGCGCATCGGCCGCCTTCGGGTCAGCGGCCCGTGCATCACGGGCTCCGCCGACACCCAAAGGCGAGCAGCTGGCGGCCGCGCCGCTCGAGCCTGAACCGCCAGAGCCCGGCCCCCTGGTCATTGGCGAGTGCCATGAGTCGCTCGCGGTGGGCAAGACCGTGTGGCTCGGCCGCGAGCTCTCAACGGGGCTTCTTCCTGGCCCTTCGTCGGTGAGCACGTGGACGCTCGGGCGAAGCGGGAAGGTCGCGAAGCTCGTTGTTCAACGGCGCAGGGCGCGCAAGTTCGGTGGACCGCCGGCGGAGCTGCAACCCGAGGGCGCGTGGCGATGCGACGAGTCAACGGCGTGGGAAGGCACGGTGGAAGGGGACGAGCCGATGCGCTTTCACCTCTCGCAGGGCCCGACGGGTCAGCGGCTCGAGCTGCAGTGCATGACGCGGCTGATCACCATCGCCGACGCTGCGGCTCGGCGCATTCGAGTGCCGAGCACGAAAGAAGACTGCAATGCGTCGCGGTGGAGCACGAAGCCCTCGCGGCGCGCGAAGGTGCTGGTGTGCACCCCAGCCGACCCATTGCAGGACTGGCCAAACGCGACGTACCTCGCTGAGGCTCCCGGCGTCGAACACGTCACGTACGACAATGATGATTGTGACGACGGCTCGAGCGCGTTGCGTGTGGTACCATGTGACGGCGGCATCGCTCCAGCGGTGAAGGTGAGCGCGCAGATGCCGACACCTTGATGCCGGCAGTCCTCGTCAGTTGCAGCCCGCTCGGCCAAAGAACCCTCGCATTACGACCGCGACGGCGCGACCTCGAGTGCAGCCTCGACGAGTGGGTGCAACCCGCGGTGACAAACTCGGACGCCACCCACCCATGGCGTGGTGTTCGGTCGCGCAGCCTCGGCACGTTGGTTGCCGCGGAGAGGGACTCACTTCACACACCGACCCGCCGTGATGGGCCACGAGACCGGTCACGCGCGGGCGGCGCGGCTGGTTGGCGGCTTGGCGGCTTGGCGGCTCGGTCGATCGAGTCTCGCTCGCGTTGAATCAGGGCGGCGAGTGCATCTCGCGCATCCCCGACGGCAAGTTGTCGAAGGGCCGTGGCCTCGTGCGAGGCAAAGGGGCACGCGCGCGGCCTGGATGACTCACTTGGGGTCTGCACCATTCCGTCACCACCCGGTGGGGCGTGCGACTTTGCGCTCCAGTGCCGGGGAAACCAGGCGTGCACCGGCTCTTTCCGCAACAGCAGCGGCGGCGGCTTTCCCGACGCAGGGGTGTGACACTCGCTTGCACTTGGTCATCGACTGAGGTGTCGAGCGCACATGATCCGTCACTCGCTGCTGACTGTCCTGTGCCTCGCCCTCGCCGCCTGCCCCGCACAGCCAGGCACCGAGGGCCCGGTCGGTCCACAAGGCGCGCAAGGTCCCGCCGGCCCGAAGGGAGACCCGGGCGCTCAGGGACCCTCCGGTGAAACAGGCGCGACAGGTGGAACCGGTGCGCAGGGCCCCACGGGCCCTCAGGGCGTTCAAGGTCCTCAAGGGGCCGTGCTCGTCATCGATGGCGGCGTGGTCGTCGGCCCGCCCGGCGCGTCGGTCATCGTCACGCCCGTCAGCGCCGGTGGCCAGCCGTGCCCCACCGGTGGCGTGCGCCTCACGCAGCTCAGCGACGCTGGCGTCTCGCACGTCTGCAACGGCGCGCCCGGCTCCATCGGCCCCGCGGGACCGGCCGGAGCGACGGGTCTGAGCGTCACCGCGACCGCGCTTCCGACGATGAGCGCACAGTGCGCCACTGGCGGCGTGCTCGTCGGCCTCCCTGACGGCGGCTCGCTCGCGCTGTGCAACGGCGCCGCGGGTCCGCAGGGCGCCACCGGCCCCGTCGGCCCTGGCGGTGCGACCGGCATGACGGGACCTGCAGGCCCCACGGGAGCGACTGGCATGACCGGCCCCGCAGGCCCTCAAGGTCCCATCGGCCCGATCGGCGCGACCGGGATGACGGGCCCCGCCGGCCCGACCGGAGCGACCGGCCTCACCGGCCCCATCGGCGCGCAGGGAAACCCGGGCGCGACGGGCCCCGCTGGCCCGGCCGGCCCTCCCGGCGCGGTGACGCTCGTCGACGGCGGAGTGGTCGTCACCGGCGACTGGGTCACCTTCGCCGGCTTCACCACGACCTCGTACACCGGCAATCTCGGCGGCCGTGTCGGCGGGCACGCCATCTGCTCGGGTGAATTCCCGGGCTCGCACTTCTGCGACGAGAACGAATACACGCTCAGCACTTCCGACTTGACGGTGCCCGCGAGCGGCGCCTGGGTCGACGACTGGGACTCGGCGCAGCCCGCCGCGCGCGGTTACGGCTACATCTGCAGCCGCTGGTCGAACGGCACCACCCTCTACGAAGGCTTCGTCGTGCGCGCCGACGGCACGCTCGGCACCTCGTTCGTCACCTCTGGCAACTACGGCTGCCAGGTGCCCCGCCCGGTCGCGTGCTGCTTCTCGGCGAAGGCCGTTCGCTTCCGCGGCTTCACGCCCACCAACTACACCGGCAACCTCGGCGGCCGCGTCGGCGCGCATGCCATCTGCCGCTCGACCTTCCCCGGCTCGCATTTCTGCCACGAGGGCGAATACACGCAGGCCTTCACGGGCGCGCCTGTCCCAGGCAGCGGCGCGTGGGTCGACGACTACGACGAGGTGCAGCCGGGCAAACGCGGCTACGGCTACATCTGCAACCGCTGGTCGAACGGCACCAACTTGTACGAAGGCTTCCTGGTGCGCACCGACGGCACGATTGGCACCTCCTTCGTGACCTCAGGCAACTACGGCTGCCAGGTGCCGCGCCCCGTCGCGTGCTGCGAGTGAACGGTCACTTCGACGTGAGGTAGCCCTCGGCCTTGAGCAGCTCGGCGGTCAGCACCGCGCCGCCCGCCGCGCCGCGCACCGTGTTGTGCGAGAGCCCGATGAAGCGCCAGTCGAACACCGAGTCGGGGCGCTACCGCCCGAGGCTCACGGCCTGCCCGTGGCCCAGGTCGCGATCGAGCTTCGTCTGCGGCCGGTTGTCGTCTTCGGAGTAGGTGAGGAAGGGCGTCGGCGCGCTCGGCAGCTGGAGCGCCTGCGGCTTGCCCGAGAACGAACGCCACGCCGCGAGAATCTCGTCCTTCGTCGGCTTCTTCTCGAACGAGACGAACACCGCGGCGAGGTGGCCGTCGCTCACCGGCACGCGAATGCACTGCGCGGTGATGGCGGGGGCGCTCGCGGGGGTGATGCGGCCGTCGACGACCTGGCCCCAGATCTTCAACGGTTCCTGCTCGCTCTTCTCTTCTTCGCCTTTGATGAAGGGGATGACGTTGTCGACCATCTCGGGCCAGCTCTCGAACGTCTTCCCCGCGCCAACTTGAGGAGACGACACGTCTCGCTGCCCAACCAACGCGCCGCAGTCGAGCTCGAAGCATGAGGTGTGGAGTTGCGGTTCCGAGTCGAGGGAGGCAACACCCTTCGAGGGCCGAATGGAAGCGGACCAGGGTGACGGCCAGAACCGCAATGAGTCCGTGGAAACGCGCGCGCGTCACCCGCGCAACGTGTCGACGACGGTCAACTGTGACACGAGTCCCAACTCCTGACGGCAGACCTGATGGGCTCATCTGGGAAGGTACCAACACAGGTACCAATACGGTTCTGCAGCGACAGATCTGCTTCAACTCGGGCCTGCCGCAGGTGGTGACGAGGGGCATTCAACACGAGTCCAAGATGCTCGTCGGCATCGAGGCCGTCAGCGGCGCCACGCCTTACTGGCCCTATTGGCTCTCAGCGCCCAAATGAGCCCCGACGCCGTCAGCGGGTCTGCTCCAACGCCTGCTTCGACTTCTGGAGGAGTCCGTCATCGAGCTTCGAAGCTTCGAGCAGCTTCACCGCGCGCTCGAGCGTGACGGCCGCGAGCGGTTTCTTCCCGAGTGCGAGCTGGGCGCGACCCAGACCGCTGATGGCCTTCGCGTTCCATGGATCGTCCGGGCCAGCCTGCTTCTCTCGCACCGCGAGCGTCTTCTCGAAGAGCGCCAGCGCCTGGGCCGGGCGGTTGCTGTCGAGCAGACAGGACCCTTCGGCTTCGTTCGTCGTCAGCACCTCTTCGTGGTCTGCCGAGAACATCTCGACGAAGTGCACACGTGCTCCCTTGAACGAAGCGAGCGCCTCATCAGCCCGACCATCCGCGCAGTGGGTGACGCCGATGGAGCGCTTGGTGACGCCTGCCATCAGCACGACCTTCGCAGCCTCGAAAATGCCGAGGGCGCGACGCTCGAGGGTCAACGCTTCGTCGTAGCGCTGCAGCTCGGTCGCCGCGTTCCGCTGCACCCAGAGCAACCGGGCGACGTACGGACTCATCGGCCCGAGGGCCTTTTCCTGATCAGACAGAACTCCAGCGACTTCGTCGTAGGCCTCCTGGGCGCGGTGCAGCTCCATCAACTGCTCGGCGACCGCGTAGTGCGCCTGCCCCACCTTGTAGTGCGCGCGACCCAGTAACCGCTCGAGCTGCACCGCGACGTCCTTCTGCACGGTGACGGCCTCTTCGTAGTGTCCCTGGCTTCCAGCGCAGGCCGCCATGTTCGAGCGCATCAACAAGGCACCCAAAGACACCTCGCCCTGGTTCGCCTTGCGGAGCTCCCACGCGCGTCGGTAGCGCGCCTCGGCGCCTCGGTAGTCACCGGTCGTGCTCAGCAGATGGCCTTCCTGGTTCGCCACGCGCGACTCGAGTTCGAAGTCGTCGCCGACGCGCTCACGCACGGTGCCTGCCTGCCACACCCACTCTTGCGCCTCCTTCATGCGACCGAGTTCTTTGAAGAGGAACGACAGGCTGACAGCGGCAATGACGGCGTTGCGGTCCGACTTCGCCGCCAGCGCCCGGGCCCATGCGTCGCGAAGCACGGGTTCGGCCTTCGTCAGCTCGCCGTCGCCCTGCGTCAGCAGGCCCAGCGTGAGCAGCGCCTCTGCCTCGAGCGGCGCCCAGCCGACGCCATGTGCTTCGAGCGCAGCGGTGGTGGCGATAGGCAGCCCCTCTTTGAAGCGGCCGGCCTCGTTGAGCGCCTTGGCGCGCGCCAGCTCCTGCTCGATGCGTGAGACGCGCTCGACGACCTGTGGCTGTTCTGCGCGTGGCGTCGGCGCCAGCAGCGCGCTCGCGTTCGCGCACACCGACAGAGGCGTCAGCGCGTTCACCGCGTCGCTCGCGCGCGCCAGCGAGGTCGCGTCCGTGGTCGCCAGCACCCCAAGCACCGCTTCGACCTCGACGAGCCTGCGATCGAGACACGCCATGCGCGCGGTGAGGAGCTGGTCGGACTGCTCTCCCTTCACCCGCGTCGCCTCACACGCCTCTCGATGCATCGTCGTCCAGTCCCGGCCATACGCGTCGAGGCCCCGTTTCGTGGACTCGAATATGGGCGTGCCCTCGAGCGAGGCGAAGTGCGAAGCGAGCGACGCCTTCCGGCTCTCGGGCCACACGGCCGCGACGCGCGCGGGCCCCGAGGTGCATACGGCATCAGGCTTGCGCAGCATCACGACGAGGCCCAGCGCCAGCGTGCTCAGAAGCCCCACGATCAGCACCGCCTTGAGGCGCGACGGCGGCTTCGGCTCGAGCACGACGAGGAGTTCGTCCAGAGAACCGAACCGACTGGACGGCTCGGCCGACAGCGCGCGGGTGAGCGCCTGCTGCACCGCCGCCGGCCCCACGGGCTTGAAGCCGGCCTTGACGACGGCGGCGGTGTTGCGCGCGAACGGCCGCTTGCCAGAGAGCGCCTCGGCGAGCGCGACCGCGAAAGAGAACTGATCTGCCCGCGCGTCGGCACGCTGCCCTGCGAGCTGCTCCGGCGCCATGTACGCAGGCGTTCCAACGAGCGTGCCCGTCGCCGTGTGCATCCTGGGGAGCTCGAGCTCACTCGACGCGGGAGGCAGCTCGACCGGGCGCGGGAGCTCGCCGACGTCACGCGCGAGCCCGAAGTCCGACACGCGCACGCGCCCATCGTTCCCGACCAGCACGTTCTCGGGCTTGAAGTCGCGGTGCACGAGGCCGGCGGCGTGCGCTGCGGCGAGACCACGCCCTGCCTGGAGGAACGCGTCGAGCACCGCTGACTGTTGGGGCGCGCCTTTGAGCCACTCGCGCAGCGTCGTGCCCTCGACGAACTCCATGGCGATGAAGACCGACTCGTGAAACGCGCCCGCGTCGTGAACGCCCACGAGGTTCGGGTGGGCGACCCGGGCGAGCGACTTTGCCTCTCGCAACAGGCGCTCCCGGGCCTCGGCGCCTTCAGTAAGAACGTGGAGCAGCTTGATGGCCACCTTCCGGTCGAGCACCGGGTCATAGGCGGCGTACACCTGCCCCATCGCGCCCTCGCCGACGAGGTCGAGCACCACATACCGGCCGACCTCGGCGCCTCGGGCAAGCTTCCCCGCAGGTCGGGCCTGTGCCGTCGTGCGAGTGACGAGGAACGCGACCGCCACCCGACAGCGTTCACACTCACCCAGATGCGTCTCGATGCCGGTTCGGTCAGGCGAGGAACCGCCGACGAACTCCAACAGGGCGCTCTCCGAGGGGCAGGTCGTCACGGTGGGACACCATATCGTCGCCTTGCGCAACCCTGCCTGCTTTCACCACGTGCGCGCCGCAGCTGACCGCTTTGAACCACGCCTTGGCGAACGCGAGAACGCCTCAGCTTCTCCTTGAAGCGCTTCGGACTCTGCGAGGCTTCACCGAGTTCGGCGTGGAGCCGATGCCTGCCGACGCGCGCGAAGTGGGCCGCCGTCCGAGCCCCTCGTCGAGCCGCCGAGCCTGATCAGCCCGGCGTCGTTCGTCCACACCGCCTCACCGTTCGACATCAGCTTCGTGTCCCAGCCCGATGCCACGATCTTCTCCTTCTTGGCGCAGAAGCGGCTCAGCCACTCGGCGGTCGTCTTGCCGTCGTCCTGGCGGCGGTTTCAGCGGAACGACGGCCACGGCGTCGGGTGCGAATGGCACGCTCCCACCGACTCGACACGTCGTTCAGCCGGCCACGAGTGGATTGTGATGTCGTTGCCGAGCGAACAGGTGCTCTTCTCCTCGGTGCCCTCCGCCACCCTCGAAGCGCTGGCGCTGTCCGTCGAACGCTGCCTCTCCGATGCGCGGCCGCAGCTCGTCGTTTCAACGCGGAGCCTCAGCCGGCCGGTACAGGTCCTTCGACGAGGGCGGAAAGGCGCGAAGTCGGACTTCAGTGAGGCCCGCGGTTCTCGAGCTCGGTGATGCGCTTCTCGTGGTCTTCGACGCGCTTCTCGAAGCTCCCTCGCGCCTCGATGGCAGCCTTGATGCCTCGCGATTGCATCACCATCTGTTCACTCATGTCACGGAGCACCGTCTCGACGACTTCGAAGCGCGCGTTCACCGCTTCGAAGCGATCGTTCACCGCTTGGAAACGTTCGTTCATCGTCGTGGTGAGCGCTTCAAAGCGCTGCGCGTTGTCCTGATTCGAGCGCTGCAGATCGTCTCGAATGCCCTGGAGAATCTTGATGGTGAGGTCGCCGTCGGTCATGCCCGCCGAGTATCACGTAGGTCTGACAGTGAGCGGAAGGCCCAGCAGACAGGGGTGCACGACGAGATTGAGGAAACGCTGCGATTCCAGGGGGATCGACAGCGGC
>JBBAQZ010000089.1:0-10009 GCA_040400045.1 Myxococcaceae bacterium | reverse complement strand
ACGGACAAGCGCCGCGCGCAGCAGGCCATGGTGGCTGGGGTCGTCCTTCAGCGACCAACTGTACTGGATGGATGGCATTCGTTTTGAACGCCTGTCCCCACTCAGAGGTAAAGAAATGCAGGAGCGGGCTATCGATGCCCTCCAAGGAGCGCACATGAGGTTGTTCCACACGGTCGTATTGCCGCTCGCAACGGTCTTCGCCCTCTATATAAGCGCTAAGAAGAAGGCGCCGATTTGGAAATACGGAGCCTTGATCGCCGGATGCTGCGCAATGATTAGTGGCCTCTGGCTTGAGGGAGAGTTGAGCACGATTCTTCTTGTCAGCGGTGGAGTCTTGTTCTTCTTGGGAGTGCCACGCGGTCTCACGATCCGTCAAGCGGCGCCGAGCGTGCTTCCAGTATTGTCGAATGTTCCGACTGAGCAAGGCGTCGGAAGACTGCGCATTCTCTTTGAGAAGCCTGAATTCTTTCTCACTGATGTTCGGGTCGTTCTCTTGCTCGACGGCGTTACCGTGTACGAGGGTGGTTTCAAGGCAGGAATTGACGTCACAGCTCCTACAGCACTTGGGCAGCACCGTCTCGAATCTATAATCGAGCTGGGGCTCGCCAAGCGGCGTCGTGCATGGGCGATTGCGGTGCCACCATCTGGCTGTGATTTCAGATTGGAATACAGTCGGCTCTGGGGAAATTTTGCAAAATAAATTCGGACTGATCCAATCGCAACCGCAAGCTTGTCTGCGGGCGCAGCGTAGTTCGCGGAACAAAACACTACGGCCATGGAGAGCTGTAACAGTGTTCGAGTCGGAGGGTTCATCGCTTGAAATACTTTCTGGCTGACCCACTTGCGCTCGTTGTCGCCGTGGCACTCATCGGTGCGTCGATGTGGTTTGGCATTGGCGCAGCGACCGATTGGCAGCGTTATCATGATGAGCCAATCGAACTTGATGTTGGCGCCGCGACTCATGCGTCCTCGGAGGGTCGGCAATGGGTGTCCGTTAGCTCTGGCAGCTGGCGATGTGACCAATCAATCCAACGGGGAGTTTCGACGTTCGTGCCGGTATGGGCTGCCGGGGGCGACATATTGGTGGCGGATTTCCAGTTCCCGGTGGTTTGTGGCGATGCGATCAAATCTCCAATCGTTGGCATCGTTGAGCCCATGCCTGGGTACCTGACAACAGACCTTGCGGCACACAACCTCGTCGCGCTGAACGGTCGAGGGATGCATTTGCTCAGGGTAAGCAAAAAGAATGAGCGGGATGATGTTCGCCTTGGGGTGATTCTGTGCTCCCTCGGAGTCCTTCTCGCCTTTGCTTTGTTTCCGTTGCGACGCCTCACCGGACGATTTCATGCTCGGAATCACGAGCGGCTTGCTGTTGCTGCGTTTGCTCCCGAGGAGTCGCCCGAGGCAAACCGAACAGTTCGAAAGCATGGGGCGATGCTCGTTGTCTTTGCTCTTGGTGCGTTTTTCGTTGGCGAGGGCTGGGTGATTGGCGGTTTCATTCCCGTTCGGTGGTTCGCTGCTGCCGCAGTGCTTCTTGGTTCGGGGATGATTGCGTTTCCGTTGCGATACAGACGCCTTCACCGCAAAGGTTGGTTGGGGAAGCGATAGGACCTCAACCAGCCACGACGTAGGTCGAGTCACAGGCCTCGCTTCAAGTTCGGCCCGCAGTGCCCCAGCGAATTGAGTAGTCGTTCGGGTCTGAGTGATGGCCTGACGCGCAATTTGGTAGACAGTCAGATGGCCATCGATGTGCTGGCCATGTGCGTGTTCGAGAAGGGATAAGGGATTCAAAGCGGAAAACCGAGGGCGAGCCCCTGCATCAAGCCCTGAGTTCGGTCGTTTACCGCTTCACGCGACTCCGAGATTCTCTCCAGCCTCACGGAACTCTTGAAGCTTCATTGGACGGATGCATGGGGTGCGGCGGGCTGGCCACCAGTGCCGGTGGCCCTCGCCGCGACTTCTTCAGCACGACCCTGAGCGCACCGCCTCTCTGACATCTGGGGTCACAGCGGAGGCGCTCGTGCCGGGGCTCGCCGACACGCTCCGGGAGGGAGACCTCTCGGGCTGGGCGACGCTCGGGTGGTTCGTCGTGAACCCGACCTCCGCGGCCTCGCGGCGCTGCGGTACGCGTTGCACACCGAGCTGTCGACGTTCTCAGACCGCATCGGCCTCGATAGGACGTTCTTCGCCGACCGGACCTCGAGCAACGTGCTGGCGCCGACGGACCTCGACTTCACGGCCGAGCTCAGCTTCCACGCCCAACCCATCGAGGTTCACCTCGCCTCCGAGCGCGACATGCCGCTCTGTGATCGAGCACTGGGATCCGCGTGAACGTGGACCGGAAGTCGTCGACGTTCGCGATCACCAAGCCGTAGTCGCCACGTGAAGCACCGCGGTGTGTCGAGCAGTGAGCTCGGACCTGGTCTTCGAGGGGGTCCGGGGGAGACTGAAAACTTGTGGAGAGGCTGTGGGGAACTACCTCGCGCCCTGCACGACCCCGAAAATACGAAAGGCCGCCCAGCTGGAACCTGAGCGACCTCTCTGACGCGGGCGCATCCGTGTGCGAGTGCGCTCGTGGTGAGCGGCTCGTAGCTCGGGCAGCGACGCGTCTCAAGAAAGCGGACGTGCCCCGTGTGCGGTGGCCGACTCACTTCGCTTCGTGACCTGCGCCTGGCCTGCGTGGCAGCAGCTATTCTTCCTGTGCACCCGCTGCGACCGCGGCCAGAGGTACTGCGGGAAGCCCTGCAGCTCGAGCGCGCGGCGGCGCACGCGCCGAGCGGCCGGGCGCAAGTACCAGGCGAGCCGCGACGGGGCGCATGCGCACGCGAGGAGGCAGGCCCGCTACCGGGAGCGGAAAGTGACGCATCACCCTCCCGAGGTGGTGGCCCCGACAGTGACTGTCCCGCCCGCCGCGAGCGACGGCGCCATCTCGGCGCCCTCAACCACCGCGGCACGGGAGTCGAGCCATGGAGTGGAAGTGCGCTGTTGGAAGTGTGACGAGACGAGGCGGTACGTGCGGCACCAGACGCTGGCCAGGCATCGAGCGCGCTGGGCGCGACGGCCACCGTGAAGGCGGTGCCCCGTGACGCTGCCGCTCGACGTGGTGACGAGGATTCGGCGGCTGCACTTCGCGGAACACTGGAAGGTGGGCACCATCGCGGCGCAGCTCGGCGTGCACCACGAGGCGGTGCGGCACGCTGTCGGGCTGACGGGCGCCGGCGAGTCGGTGGGGGCGCGCGTCGTCCGTGAGTCGATGGTGCAGCAGTGGCTGCCCTTCATTCGCGAGACGCTGGAGCAGTACCCGAAGCTGACCGCGACCCGCGTGTACGAGATGGTGAAGGCACGTGGCTACCACGGCAGCGTGATGCACCTGCGCCGCTACGTGCGGGTGCTGCGGCCGCAGGCACGCCGCGAGGCCTTCTTTAGGATGGAGACGCTGCCCGGCGAGGAGGCGCAGGTGGACTGGGGCCTCTTCGGGAAGGTGAAGGTGGGGAACGCGAGCCGCAGCCTGTGCTGCTTCGTGATGGTGCTCTCGTACTCGAGGGCGGTGTACGCGTACTTCGCGCTCGACATGTCGATGGAGAGCTTCCTGCGCGGCCACGTCGGCGCCTTCGAATTCTTCGGGGGTGTGGCCCGCGCCCTCCTGTACGACAACTTGAAGAGCGTCGTGCTGGAGCGGAACGGCGACGCGGTGCGCTTCAACCCGCGGCTGCTCGAACTGGCAGGGCACTACCACTTCGCCCCGAAGCCCTGCGCGCCGTACCGGGGCAACGAGAAGGGGAAGGTGGAGCGGACCATCCGCTACCTGCGAGACAGCTTCTTCGCGGCGCGGCGCTTCACCGACGTGGCCGACCTCAACGCGCAGCTCGCCCGATGGCTCAACGACACCGCGATGCAGCGGCAGTGGCCGGGCGCGCCCAACGGGAAGCGCGTGCACGAGATGCTGGGCGAGGAGCGCCCGAAGCTGTTGCCCCTACCCGCCGCCCCCGCGGCAACGGACCGAGTGCTGGCCGTGGTTTCGGGCAAGACGCCTTACGTGCGCTTCGATGGCAACGACTACTCACTGCCGCCGCGCCTGCTGAAGAAGCCTCTGACGCTGGTGGCCGCGGTGGACACCGTGCGACTGCTGGACGGCACCGAGGAGGTCGCCTGCCACGAGCGCAGCTACGACAAGGGTGCCCGCGTCGAAGAGCGCGCCCACCTCGACGCGCTGGCCGGCGAGAAACGGCGCGGCGCAGACCTCCGCGCGAAGGACGTGCTGCGCACGGCCCTCAAGCAGGCGCCGGCCTTCCTCGAGGCCCTCGTCACGCGCACGTCGAGCCTCGGCTACGACGTGGCTCGCCTGCTGCAACTGCTCGAGCGCTACGGCGCCCGCGAGCTCGACGCCGCGCTCGAGGAGGCGATGGCGAAGGGAGCCATCAGCGTGGCGTCGGTCGCCCACCTGCTTGATGGGAAGGCCCGCCGCCGCAAGCAGCCACCGCCGCTCGACGTGGTGGTGCCCGAGTCGGTCCGCCACGTGCGCGTCACGCCGCACGCGCTGGCTGACTACGACTCGCTCTCGAAGAAGGACGGTGAGTCATGACGTCCGTCACCCTCGGCAAGCAGCTCGCGGAGCTTGGGCTGCACTTCGCCGCCGACAACCTCGACGACCTCGTGGCCCGCGCCACGAAGAATCGCTGGGGGGCTACCGAGCTGCTGGGCTACCTCGCCGTCGAGGAAGCGAAGCAGCGCGTCGCTCGCGGCGTCGAGCGCCGGCTCGCCAACAGCAAGCTGGGTCGCATCTCGCCGATGGCGAACTTCGACTGGGCCTGGCCGACTCGTATCGACAAACCCGCAGTCGAGGCGGCGCTCAACCTCGACTTCATCGAGCGCGCGCGCAACGTCGTCCTCATCGCCCCGCAGGGCCTCGGGAAGACGATGATCGCCCAGAACATCGCCCACCAGGCCATCCTCAACGGGCACACCGCGCTCTTCACCACCGCCTCGGCCATGCTGCTTGATCTCGGTGGCCAAGAGACCGCGCGTGCCCTCGACCGACGGCTCAGGCGCTACTCGCGGCCCACGGTCCTTGTCGTCGATGAAGTGGGGTACCTCTCCTACGACGCGCGCAACGCCGACCTGCTCTTCCAGGTCGTCTCGCGTCGCTACGAGAGCAAGAGCCTCATCCTCACCACCAATCTGCACTTCGGCGAGTGGGCCACGGTCTTCCCCAACGCTGCCTGCGCGACGGCCCTCATTGATCGCGTGGTGCATCACGCCGAGGTGATCGCCATCGAGGGCAAGAGCTTCAGGCGGCGCGAGGCTGAGGACTCGAAGGCCAAGCGAGCCAAGAAGTAGCCGCGGCGCCCCACCGGCGGCGATCGCGATCACCGGCGGTCGCCGCTCCGGATTCACGCGAATCCCGGTGATCGCGATCACCGGCGTCCTCCGCTCCGGATTCACGCGGATCCTCGTGATCGCCAACAGCTCGGCGCGCCAGGCCTCGTGCAGCAGCTCATCGACGTGGTGGCGGTGTACTCGTTCGACCTCAAGACCGTGGCAATCAGGGCTTCCGCGTCAGCAAGATGATTCTCACGTTCGCGGCGGTGCTGCGCCCGCACGACCTGCCGCCGATGTGGAGGTACTGGAGCCGGTTGAAGCTCGCCTCTCGCCGCGGACAGCAGACCGCGAACCTGTTCAGCGTGCGCCACGAGCGTGTCTTCGAGCAGCCCGTCGAGGCGCTCCGAGCGGCGTTGAAGCTGCCGGCTTGAGCTTGTTTGCCCAGTCGTTTCTGTGGGTCGCGCTCGAGCAATGGCGTGACGCCGGGTTCGTCTTGAGGCCTGTGCGTCGCGTGATGGTCATTCCTGGTGGGTTCGTTCTCGCGGTCATGGTGTTGTGCCTGAGCTGCTCGAATTCCTCGAGCTCGGACAGCTCGTCGTCGACCTTCGAGACGAGTGGAAGAAGCTGCGATGAAGAAGCTGATCATCGGCGTGGGCATTCTCTTCGGGCTGCTGCTGATCAGCGGCGTCATGTTGTCGGCGCTCGACGATGCTCCACCCGCGAAGGTGAGCCGGCCCGTCGTCGCGATGAGCGATGGAACGAAGCTCGCGGTCGATGTGGTGTTGCCCGAGGCCGGAGCCACCTTTCCCATCGTGCTGCTGCAAACGCGCTACTGGCGCAGCTTCTCGCTGAAGGTGCCCGACAACCCGGGCCGCGTGCCGAAGGGGCCACGTGAGCCCATCGTCGAGGCGCTCGTGCGAGCCGGGTACGGCGTCGTCGTTGCCGACGTTCGAGGCACGGGAGCCTCGGAAGGCACCTGGCCGCATCCCTTCGGCGAGCAGGAAGCGCGTGATGGCGCCGAGCTCATCGAGTGGGTCTCGAAGCAGCCGTTCTGCAATGGCCGCGTGGGCGCGACTGGCCTCTCGTACGAAGGCACGACCGCGTTGCTCACTGCCGCGACGAATCACCCTGCGCTCAAGGCCGTGCTCGCGCGTGACTTCGAGTGGGACCTGGTCGACGAGCTGATTGCTCCCGGTGGCATACGCAACCTGGCGTTCCCCGATGCGTGGGGCCGCACCGTGAAGTCGCTCGACCGTGGGCAGCCGCCCGAGCTGTTCCCCGCGAGCGCGCGGTGGCTCATCGCGAACGTGCACCCTGTCGACGGTGATGACGATGGTGCCCGATTGCGTGCGCTTCAGCAGGCGCGGGTCGTGGCGGACGTGGCCGAAGCGGTGAAGCAGGTCCACGCACCTCTGGACCCATTCGGCGTCGGTGGTCCGCCAGCCCAGTCACTGGGACCTTCGTCACGTGAGGCGCTCTCGAAGACGACTGCGGTGGTCTCGTTATGGGGCAGCTGGTTCGACGGAGCGACCGCCGATGCCGTGTTGCGCGCGAGCGCCTTCATGCCGTTGCGTGAAGCCGTCATCGGCCCCTGGGAGCACGAAGGCCACGCCACCGCGAGCCCGTTCGGCGGAACGAAGGACGCGACGGTCGACCTCGCGCGAATCGTGACCTTCTTCGACCAGCACCTGAAGACCGACACGCCGTCGCCGACGGAGAAGCGGTGGTGGTTGGCCGGTGCAGAGCGCTGGGAGTCGGGCGCGTCATGGCCGCAGACGCACGAGGTCGCGCACGCGTTCACGTTCGCGCCGGCGTCGCTCGAGGTCGACTTCGCGGCCACGACCGGCATGAAGAACCGGTGGATGACGGGCATGGCCCAGAGCGTCGTGTACGAAGACCGCCGGCAGGCGAAGGGCCTGCTTCGTTCCCCAAACACGGTTCGAACGAGCCCGCTGCGGTTCTTCGGAGCGCCGAGCGTGACGTGCGCAGTGACCCTCGGTGGTCCCGAGGCTGCGCTCCACGTCTACCTCGAAGAGCTCGGCGCCGACGGCTCGATGACGCTGCTGACCGAGGGCGTGCGGCGAGTGCAGAGCGGCACGGTGTCGTTCCCGCTGCGTGTGTTGGCGGCCGAGCTTCCCGCAGGCGGGCGGTTGCAGCTCTCCATCGCAGGCGCAGACAGCCCGACGTTCGAGCGCGTTCCGGCTGAGGGCTCGCAGCGAATCACGCTCGACGGTCCATGCACGCTGGCGCTGCCACAGCGCTGATTGCGCGGACCTGTGCACGTCGCCGAGGTGCTCGACGTGAAGCGCCTGAAGGCGGGCCAACGCTTCGAGCGCTGATCAGCTCTTCGCGAGCGCGTCGACGGCCGGTCGCGAGGGTCAGGTCTCATTCGAATCGGAGTTCGACCCGTCGATTGGGCGCCAGCGCCATCGAGCGGAGCGGTCAGGCCTCGATGACGGCCTTGTGGCGCTGGTAGACCGAGCGCATCTGCTCGTAGATGGCCTTGGCTTCGATGGTGATGGCCTCTTCCGAATACGTGGGCCCGAGCTCCTGGGTGGCCTTCAGACGCGCGTAGGCGAGCAGCAGCTGAATCCGAAGACGATGAACCGGCATGACGTGACCTCCCGGACCGCCATGAGACGGCGTCGACCTCGTCGCACGACGAACTCCGAGCGAAGGGAACAAACCAGACCACGCCTCCGCGAGTCACCGTGCAGGCCGGACAATTCCCCCAGCTCGACGCGATGACACAGCTCGACGCGATGACGCCGACGTACTCGATGTCGCCGTGAGTTCGGAGTCGGTGACAGGAAGATTGCCTTGGGTCGGCGGGTGGTTTTCGATGGTGTATGTCATTCATTCGATGCGGCTGGCTGATGCTCGCGGTGTTGGCGCTGGGCTGTGCTTCGGTCGGCAACGTGCAGCGCGCCGACACTCTCGGCAAAGGGAACTTCCAGGTCGGGCTCGAGCCCGGCGTTCAGGTCGCTCAAGGCGGGGGCGTCGTCATTCCGTATCCGCACCTCGACGCGTCGTTTCGCTTCGGCGTCACTGAAGGAGTGGATCTCGGTGTGCGCGCGGGGTGGTCTTTTCTCGAGGCGCAGGGGAAGTTCCTGGTGACGAGGCCGGGAGACCTGAAGCTGGCGGTCTCGATTGCCCCAACCATTGGAGGTCTGGCGCTGGGCGCGTCAGGCTCGAGCGTCGGGTTGCTTCACTTCGCGTTGCCGGCGCTCATTGGCTTCAAGTTCGGCGACAACGAGCTCGTCCTGGGGCCACGGCTTCAGGGCTACTACGTGTTCGCGGGGACCACCGGCAGCGGCTCGGGAGGGGTGTTCCTGCTCGGGACGGGCGCCACCATCGGCTACGCGATCCAGGTCGCCGAATCGGTGAGCATCATGCCGGAGCTGGGCGTGGTGGTTCCCGTCTTCGCCTCGGCGGGCGTCACGAGCTCGTTGACCAGCACCGGCATGCCCGCCCCGGGAGGCTCGTCCCTCAGCGTGGGCGGCATCGTGGGGCAGTTCAAGCTGGGTATTCTCATCGGCAAGAAGCGGAAGCCGATCGACACCGACGACATGACGCCACCGCCCTCGCCGCCCCCGGCAGAACCCTCCGCGCCGCCGCCGCCCTTGCCGGTTCGCTGATCACCTCGCCAATGGCTGGTCGTCTGGTGCACCTTCAGCTTCAAGGTCGAGCTGCATGCCGCACGAATCAGCGAAGGCGGAGCAGTCAGCACAGTTGTTCTCGGGCAGGGCATGTCTCCTTCGAAGCCGGTGTGGACAAAGAATGGCTGGGTTGTCGCCAGTACCTACTACACAGACCTGCGCATCTTTCGCCTGCATCACGGAGAGGTCTCGGTGCAGTCAATCGCGACAGGTAGCGCAGGCGAAACTTCAGTCGTCGTCGACCAGTCAGCGCTGATCATTGCGTTCACAGACCTGGTGGCGTGCTCGAAGCGCAGTGGGCGCGGGTGACGTTCAGCACGAGCGTCGTCGTCGACACGATGCCCAGCGTGAACGTCGGGGTGCTCATCGGCCGGCCGTTCGTCAGTACGTACGCGCGACGTGGCCTCGAAGCCGACGGGCTGGCGCTCGTGCCTGCGCTCGAGCTTCTGGGCGGCGGCGTCTCAGGCGAGCGCTGCAATGGCGTGACGCTGTGTGGGGGTCGCCTCGCGGGCGGGCCAGCGCTCGACGTCGGCTTCGTCTCGGGCCTCGAGGCGCCCGACGGGCACCATGCGTTCTCGTCGTTTCATGCGTTCGGGGTGAGCGTGTTGGTCTCGCGCTCGATTCTCGAGGCCGCGCCGCTGGCCCCGTCTGGCTCGTGGAGCGAGCTGCTGCTGCGCGCGCGGCTGTCGACCGAGGTGAGGCCGCCGCGGAGTGGGGTTCGGTATCGCGGTGAGCTCCTCCTCGACGTGCCGATTGGATTGCAGGGCGCCGGGCCACGAACGGTGAGGCTCGGCGCGGGGGTCGGGTTCTCGTTGTAGGCAGACGTCCGCTTTGACGGATACTCATCCGCTGCACTACGACTCGCCTCGTGAGCGCGGATGTCGGCGAAGGCCGATCTCGAGTGGGCCGACCGTGTGCTGCTGTGGGGCGCGACCGAGCTGCATCACAAGGTCTCGAAACAGTACGCCGATGCGCAGGCTGCGAAGGCGCACACGTCGACGCGAGCCGGTTCGCCCGGGTGGGGTCTACAG
>JBBAQZ010000088.1:0-10499 GCA_040400045.1 Myxococcaceae bacterium | reverse complement strand
CGGAAGAGAGGCGTCAGGCCGAAGAAGCAGCGCGGCTGGCCGAAGAAGCGCGGCTGGCGGAAGAGAGGCGTCAGGCCGAAGAAGCAGCGCGGCTGGCGGAAGAGAAACGTCAGGCCGAAGAAGCACGGGTTGCCGAAGCCGCCCGATTGGCCGAAGCCGCACGACTGGCCGAAGAAGCGCGCCTCGTCGAGGAACGGCGGCGGGCCGCACGAGTCGCAGAGGACGCGCGCCGCGCCGAGGAAGAAGCGCGTCAGCAGGCCGAAGAGGCCCAGCTCCAACGCGCCGCCCGCGACGAAGACGAGCGTCGGCGCCAGGAGGAAGAACGCACGGCTGCCGAGGCGCAACGCGTTGCTGCGACGACGAGGCGAGCCGCGCTCGAGCGGGTGGCGGAGGAGCAGGCCCGTCAGGCGGCCGACGCCAGGCTCGCAGAAGCCCGCAGGCTCCTCGCGCAAGAAGAGGCCAGCGAAGCCCAGGAACGTCGTGAGGCGGAAGAAGAGACCGAGCTGCTCGAGCGCGCGGCCCTCGCCCGTGAGACGAGCCGGCTCGCCCGCCTCAAGGAGGAGTCCGACGCGCTCGCTCGCGCCGCCGACGCGCGACGAAGCGCAGGGGCTCCGAGCGGCGGCGGCCCCTCGCCCCTCGCGCCACGTCCGATGCAGGAAGTCGTCGGTGGAGGGAACCCCGAGGACAAGGCGCTGCTCGCTCGTCACCGGCAGCAGTCCGAGCTCGTGCGCCAGATGAACGAGGCGCTCAAGCGGTCGGTCAGCGAGCCCTCGTCGGCGCCGACGCCTCCAGAGCCCACGCGTCGACGCGAGGAGAAGACGGACCCCGCGATTCGTATTCCCACGCAGCCACTGCCTCCTCCCCCCGCTCGCCCCTCGGCGCCGCGCGCTCGGGTGTTCGGAGGCGATCAGAAGGCCGACGACGGCGACCTCTGGAACATGGTGCCGCCAGTCAGCACGTCGGCGCCCGTCCCCGGAAACTCCGGATCGTTCGAAGAGGCCCTCAAGCGTGTCGACAGCGGCCTCGAGGCGCTCGTCGGTCGGCCCGGTCAAGGCCAACAAGCAGCCCCGGTCGAGCCGCTGCCCGACGCCGAGCTCAGCAGCCCCACGCCTGTTCCCGAACTGCCCGAAGCCAACCTGGACGATCCCCTCGATCCAGCAGAGCAGGCGAAGCTCCGCCGCCAGCGCCTGCTGCGTCGGGCCATGGAGAGCCTGGGCTCGATGGGGGCTTCGCCAGCGTCGTCTCCGTCGGCGGTCGTCGCGCCGATCAGCTCGTCTCCTTCGGGCGTCACCGCGAGACCCTCGACGTCGGCTGCACCGTCCGCGGCGCCAGCGTCGAGGGCTTCGGCCCCGCCGCTCCCGGCCTCTTCACGACCCTCGGCGGCCGCGCCGGTGCCGACCCCCGCCGAGGCTCAGCTCGCCGCGCAGATCGAGACGCGCGCCGAGGCCGGCAAGAAGAAGGATCACTACGCTACCCTCGGCATCACGCCGCAGGCCACTCGCGATCAGGTCAAGGCCGCGTTCCTCGGGCTCGCGAAGACGTTCCATCCCGATCGGCTCCCGCCCTCGTTGCCGCACCTGAAGCAGAAGATCAGCACGGTGTTCGAAGCGATTCGCGAGGCCTACGAGACGCTCTACGACGACAACCGGCGCACCGCGTACACCGCGACCCTCGCGGCGGCGAAGGCGAAGGCGAACCAGGCAGCGGGCGCCTCGTCACCGCAGGCCACCGATCTGTTCAAGATGGGCGAGGTCTTCTTCAAGAAGCGCGACTACAAACAAGCCGAAGATTGCTTCGCGCGGGCCCACGCGAGCGACAAGGGCGCCAACTCGCTCGCGGCGCAGGCGTGGGCCATCTACATGGACCCCGCGCGCAAGGCCGAGTCTGCCAACGCTCGCGCGATGATGCAGAAGGCGCTCGCCCTCGATGTGAAGTGCGACCGGGCGCTCTACCAGCTCGGCGTCATCGCACGCGTCGAGGGGGACATGGACCGAGCCGAGAAGCATTTCCGAGAGGCCGTGCGGGTCAACCCGCGTCACCTCGAGGCCAGCCAGGAGATTCGCCTCATCGAGATGCGCCGCAAGAAGGAGAAGGACAGCGGCAAGAAGGGTGGCGGTCTGTTCGGGTGATGGACCCCGGAACCGCCTGGGAACCGCCGGCCTCATTCCTTGCGGAGGAACGCCACCAGCGCTTCGCGATCGGCCTCAGGCATCGAGACGAACTCGACGCCCATGCCCGCGACCTCCCGGGCCTGAGGGAAGCGTCGCACCCAGGCCACCCGCGCCTGGGCTCGAATCACCCGGCCTTCGAGCACCGTGAACTCGACCGAGAGGGCCTCGCCCTGCTCGAGCAGCAGGTCGCTCTTGAGGAAGGTTCCTCCCGGCGAGAGGTCGGCGCTCTCGAACAGCAACTGCCCCACGCCCTGCCCATCGCGAGCCTTGAAGAGGACGTTGAGGGTCTTCCGTTCGAACCGGCGCTGGTCCGCGCTCATGATGATTCATTGGAAACGTTGACACTCCCCCTTGCAAGGCCAAACATTCCGCCACTTTTTCCGTAGGCAGGCCGAAAGGAACGGAACCCGTGGCGAAGCAGCACCTGCTCCTGGTCGATGGCGACGCGAAGAGTCTTCGCGTCATGGAGGTCAGCCTCAAGAAGGCCGGCTTCCAGGTGACGACCGCGATTCACGGGAAGGACGCGCTCGAGAAGGTCCAGATCAGCCTGCCCGATCTCGTGCTCGCCGAGACGCGCATGCCCGAGATGGACGGCTTCGAACTCTGCAAGGTGCTCAAGAGCGACGAGCGCTTCCGTCACATTCCCTACGTCTTCCTCACCAGCCAGAAGGCCGTCGAGTCGAAGGTGAAGGGACTCGAGACGGGCGCTGAGGACTACCTCACCAAGCCGATCTACATCAAAGAGGTCGTCACCCGCGTTCGCATGATCCTCGCGAAGGTCGAGAAGGAGCGCTTCGAAAAGAAGGAACAGCGCGCCGGCTTCTCGGGAAACCTCTCGGACATGGGCGTCGTCGATCTCGTCCAGACGTTCGAGATTGGCCGCAAGACCGGCACCATCCAGATCCTCGGCGACCGCCAGGGCACCGTCTTCTTCAAGGAAGGCCGCGTCATCGACGCCGAGCTGGGCCGCCTGCGAGGCGAGAACGCCTTCTACCGGATGCTCAACACGTTCGAGGGCCAGTTCGAGGTCTCGTTCGCGACCGTGGAGCGGCCCGAGCGCATTGAGGTGTCGACGCAGGGTCTGCTGATGGAAGGCATGCGCCGCCTCGACGAGTGGGGCCGCATGCTCGAGCAGTTGCCGCCGCTCGAGACGGTGTTCGAGCTGGACTACGGTTCGCTCGCCGACCGCCTCGCCGAGATCCCTGACGAGGTCAACGGGCTGCTGAGGCTCTTCGACGGGCGCCGCACGTTGCAGCGCGTGGTCGAGGATTCGGACTTCGAAGATCTCGCCGCGCTCGGCATCATCTCGAAGCTCTACTTCGAAGGGCTGATCAAGGAAGTCGGCGCGCCGTCGTCGGGTGGCGAACGCACGCGCAAGCCGGGCATCGAAGAGTGGCTCAACACCGGCCCCAACCCCGTCGGCGCCGAGCCCACGCCCAAGCAGCCGAGCGTGACACCGGTTCAGCCGATGCCGCCTGCTGCGTCGCCTCCGGGGTACGCCAACGCCGTGGCCGAAGAGCTCGCGATGGCCGAGCCCGATCTGCCGCCGTTGGGTGAAGAAGAGTCGGTGGCGCTGCCGCTCGAGCTCGATCCGCTCCCGCAGCCGCCGTCGATTCCGTCCGTGTCGACTCCGACTCCGTCCGTGTCGACTCCGTCCGTGGCCAGCAGCCCGCCGCCACCACCCATCGTTCCGGTCTCGTCGTCGCCGTCGCAGCCACCCGTCGCCTCGAAGCCCCAGGTGCCAGTCGTTCACTTCGAACCGCGCCCACGCGTGCCCGGTCAGCCCTCGCCGCTCGCTGCGCCGCCTGAGCACATCGCTCCGGATCCCGAACTGTCGCAGTTCCTCGTCGACAAGCCCCCTTCCGAGCTCGAGCGTGCCCGCGCCTCTCTGGTCGGCGCCTGGGCCGCCGTCGACACCGAGGGCCTGGAGTCTTCGTCGACGTGGGCTCCCATGAGTGGCTGGAGCCGCCCGTCCCCAATCCCTGCGGCGGCGCCCTCGGCAGCTGGGCTCGAGGATGCCGCGCGCCCGCCGACGTTCGGTGGGGCCGCGAAGGAACGCTTCACGCTCCCGCCCGTCGAGAGACCGAACCCGGCACGCACGATCACGGCCGACGCCATTCCCGTCGAGCCGATGCCCGAGCCCGAGATGACGCCGGCTGCGGTGAAGGAGCCGCTCGCCTCTCGCGTGCCACCTCCGACGCCTGGCGCGATTCCCGTGGCCGCAGCTTCGTCGATCGCCGCGTCGCCTGCCGGTGCGCCGGTGCCGTCGCCGCCCGTGACGCCACCGTCCGTGCCGCCCGCGTCGCTCACGGCGCCGCCGCCCGCGCCGCTCAAGGCGCCGCCGCTCGCTGTCGCGCCGCCCTTGCCCGTCAAGGACTCGACCGCAGCCCCCGTCGTCGTCGCCGGTTTCGGGAACGCGCCTGACGCCGAAGAGGCCTTCTTCGAGGACACCGTCGGGAGCAACTCGGAGCTGATGTCGGGTGAGAACCTGATGCCTCCGAAGTCACGCGCGCTGCCGATCGTGATCGCCCTCGGCCTCCTCATCGGCATCATCGGCACCGTGCTGGGGATGAACGATCAGAGCACCTCGGACGTCCCGGTCGGAGACGCGGGCGCCGCGTCGGTCGTCGAGGCCCCCGAGGTGGTGGTGGTCGACGCCGGGTTCGAAGAGCCCGACCTCGATGCCGGCGTGCTGGTCGACGTGCCGCCAGTCTTCGTCGTCGCAGACGTGACTGATGCCGGCCGGGTCGTCGACGCGGGCGCACCTGTCGTCGACGCGGCTTCGGTGGCGGCGTTCGACGCTGGCGTGGCGGTCACGCGAGACGCAGGGCTGGCGCGGGTCGACGCAGGCTCGGTTCGAGAAGCAGGTCTTCAGGTCGTCGACGCGGGCGTCGTTCGTGACGCGGGCGCCGCACCCGTCGACGCAGGCCTGAAGGCCGTCGACGCGGGCGTCAAGCCGCCGGTCGACGCCGGAGTTCCGCTCCTCGCCGCGAGCAAGGACGCTGGTGTGACGGCGCCTCAGGGAGGAACGCTGAGTGACGCCGCGTTCGACAAGCTGCTCGAAGACGGCAAGGCCGCCATCGTCGGCGTGAAGTGGGGCGCGGCCGTGAAGCTGTACCGTCAAGCCGTGAAGGACAGACCGAACGACCCTGCGGCGCGCACGGGCCTCGGCATCAGCCTCGTCTTCTCCGAGACGGGCTTCAAAGAGGCGATTCCCCATTTGAAGGAAGCCACCAGGGCCGACCCCGCCAACGCACGCGCCTGGCTCGCGCTGGGCATCGCGTTGCAGAACCTCAGCCGCGACGCCGAAGCGAAGGGCCCGTACCGCAAGTATCTCGAGCTCAACCCGAAGGGGTCCGACGCGGACGAGGTGCGGGCCGCGCTCCAGGCGATTCCGTAGCGCGCGCAACCTGCTAGAGCGGTCGCGTGCTGGTGCTGGGTATCGAGACCTCGTGTGACGAGACGGCCGCGTCGGTGGTGCGTGATGGGCGCGTCGCGCTCAGTGACGTCATCTCGACGCAGATGGACATTCACCGGCGGTGGGGCGGCGTGGTGCCGGAGCTGGCGAGCCGCAACCACGTGCTCCAGGTGATGCCCGTCATCGACGAGGCGCTCACCCGCGCGAACGTGACGCTCTCGCAGCTCGACGGGATCGCGGTCACGAGTGGTCCCGGGTTGCAGGGCGCGTTGTTGGTGGGCCTCCAGGTCGCGAAGGCGCTCTCGATGGCCACCGGAGTTCCGCTCGTCGGCGTCAATCACCTCGAAGGCCACCTGCTGGCGATTCGGCTCGCGCCCGACGCGCCCGAGCCTCCCTTCCTCGGGCTCTGCGTCTCAGGCGGCCACACCACCCTCTACGACGTGCAGGCGTTCGGCACGTACCGGCGGCTGGCGACGACGCGTGACGATGCGGCCGGTGAAGCGTTCGACAAGGTCGCGCGGCTGCTCGGGCTCCCGTACCCGGGCGGACAGCCCATCGACACGCTCGCGCAGACCGGCGATCGAACGGCCATCAAGTTCCCGCGCGCGCTCCGGGGAGACGACGTGCTCGAGTGGAGTTTTTCGGGCCTCAAGACCTCGGTGCTCAACCACGTGCAGACGCACGGTGTGCCGACGGGCCAGGCGCTGGCCGATCTCTGCGCCTCGTTTCAGGAGGCGGTCGCCGACGCGCTGACGAAGAAGATGGTGCTGGGCGCGAAGAAGGTGGGCGCGAAGACGCTCGTGCTGTGTGGCGGCGTGGCGGCGAACTCGCGGCTCCGTTCACTGGCCGAAGAGCGCGGGAACGAGGCAGGGCTGACGGTGTACCTGCCTCCGAAGCGGCTCTGCACGGACAACGGCGCGATGATCGCGGTGGCAGGCTTCGAGGCGTTCAAGCGTGGGGTTCCGAGCGGCTCGTTCCTGACCGCCGACGCCGCGTGGCGGTTGGGAGGCGCGGTGGTGCATGGCTGACAACAGTCCCAAAGAGCTGCTCAAGCGGTACGGCCTCAAGGCGAAGGAGAGCTGGGGCCAGAACTTCCTCTCGGACGAGGTGGTGCTCTCGCGCATCGTCGACGAGGCGATGCTGGTCGAGAGCGACGTCGTCGTGGAGCTGGGGCCTGGGCTCGGCCACCTGACGCGCGCGCTGCTCGAGACCGGCTGCCGGCTGACCGCCGTGGAGCGCGATCGCGACATGGTGAAGGTGCTGACCTCGATGAAGCTGCCCGGGCTGACGCTGGTCGAGGGCAACGCAGCCGACATCGACTTCGCGAAGGCCGCGAACGCCGATCAGGTGATCGTCGTGGGAAACCTGCCGTACCACCTGACGAGCTCCATTCTCTTCCAGGTGCTCGACCAGGTGGAGCACGTGCGCCGGGCGGTGTTCACGCTGCAGGCCGAGGTGGTGGAGCGCCTCGCCGCCGAGCCCGGAGGCCGCGACTACGGCTTGCTGAGCGTGCTGCTGAACCTGCGCTTCCACGTCGAAGAGGTGATGAAGATTCCGTCGCACTTCTTCCACCCGCCGCCGAAGGTGCACAGCGCGGTGGTGCGGCTGTCGCGTCGTGAGAAGCCGCGGGCCGAGGTGATCAACGAGGCTCGGTTCCGTCAGCTCGTGAAGTCGAGCTTCGCCCAGCGACGCAAGACGTTGAGCAACTCGATCGCGAGCGATCGAACGCTGGCCGAGACGTACGACCTGGGCGCAGCGCTCGTGACGGCTGGCATCGACGGGAAACGCCGCGCGGAGACGTTGTCGGTCGAGGAGTTCGCAGCGATCGAGCGTGCCCTCGGGCCCGTGAAGGCCTGAGGGACTGCAAAGCGCCTTTCCCCGCCTGGTGACGCACCTGAGAACAGCAGCTGGTGTGTGCCCTTCCACCTGCAACCTGGATGGTGCCGCGCGCCTTTACATTGGCACCGGGTGACAGGCGGTTCTGGAACGGCACCTGCATTGCTCAGGGAAGCGCCGTGACTTCCTCGACTGAGAACCCGATTCCGACCCAGACGTTCCTGCTGCCGGGCCAGGGCTTCTGCATCGGGTTGCCGTGGGAGCGCGCGGGGCTGCCGAAGCATGGGCTTCCGGCGCTGGCTCCGAAGCCGATCGTGGTGGGCAACGTGCTCGACCAGAAGGCGGAGCTGGACGGCGACCCGTGCGCGGGCTGGGAGATCGGTCGCTGCGAAGTGATTCGTCGCCTCACGCCTGGCTCGGCGCGACGGCTGCTCGCGTTGCGGCACGATCTCGTCGAGGGGAGTGACGTCGTCGATCTGCGCCAGCTCGACGTCGATGATGGAGAAGGGCCGACCATCGAAGCGTACGCGGCCGATGCGATGCGGCTGCGTCACCCGAACCTGGCGCACGTGCACGACTGCGAAGTGTCGGACGAGGGCATCTTCTGGGTGTCGGAGCGGGTGTCGGGCGCCACGCTGTCGGAGATCGCCGCGGCGTGCCGGGTTCAGGGCAAGGCCGTGCCGATCGGGCTCGCGCTCCCTGCCGTGCATGAGGCGGCGCTCGCGCTCCACCAGGTGCATCAGCGCACGACGCACGGGTTGATGAGCAACCAGGCGATCGCGGTGAACTTCGCGGGCGTGACGAAGCTGCTCGACGTCGGGTTGTTCCAGGTGCTCGCGCGGAAACGCTCGTGGGCCGAGGTGCTGGAGATCACCGGGCCGTACCTCGCTCCGGAGCAGGTGTTCGCCGGGCGCCTTCCCGACCCGAAGGCCGATCTCTATTCACTGGGGATCGTGCTGTACGAGTGCCTGACGGGTGAGTCGGTGCGGCGCACGGCGAAGTTCGAAGATCGCGTGAAGATGATGGAGCGGGGCGATCTTCCACTGCCGTCGAGCCGCAACGTGATGCTGGGGAAGGGCGTCGACGAGGTGGTGATGCGCATGCTGTCGTTCGATCGCGCGAATCGGTTCCAGAATGCGCTCGAGTTCGCGACGGAGCTCAAGCGCGTGTCGTCGTCGTTCATGTGGCGCAGCGAGCTTCGCGCGACGTTCGTGGGAGAGTTGTTCGAGACGCGGCGGAGGCGGGAGCAGGCGCTGACGGCGCACCTCGCGCCCAGGCGACGGAGGACGGCGACGGCGGAGCAGGTGGTGGTGTCGGCGCCGCTGAAGCCCGTCGCGAAGCTCGAGCCGCTCGATCCCGCTCCGGCGCGGGCGATGCCGATTCCGATTCGGGCTCCCGCTGCGTCACCGCCGAGGAAGAAGTCGAAGGTGAAGAAGTCGGCGCTCGAGCTCGGGCACCTGGTCGGGTCAGCCGCCGGGCTTGGCCTCGGGCTCGTCGTCGCGTCGGTGTCGTGGGGACAGCTGGCGATCGACGCGTCCGGCAAGGTGATGCCGCTGAGTCGCGCAGCGCCGGTGCATGAGGTGGTGGCTCAGCCGTTGCCGCTCGAGTTGGCGATGACGTTCGAGGTGGCTCGTCCTCCCGAGCCGATCGCGTCGATCGGAGACCTCGTTCAGGTCGAGCCGATCGTCGTCAAGAAGGCCGCGCCGAAGATCGTTCGGCGTTCGAAGAACGAAGCGCCGATTCCGCCGTGGCTGCGCCGCCGCGGCCGGTGAGTCATCCACTCCGGTTCTGCCGCTGTGCAGATGGAAGACGACGGTTCATGGGGCACAGAAGTCGCCGAAGACGAGGGGCGGCAGAAGTCCCGCCTGGTGTGGGCTGTCTTCCCAGAAACCGATGCGGATGCCGCCATCGGGGTGCTCACCGACCGCGATCGCTGAGAGGGCGCTCATCGACAGCACCTCCTGTGCCTGAGGCCAGCGCCGGTTCACCAGGAGGACCTTGAAGCCTGCGTCGGCCTCCGACGTGACTCTGGAGAAGATCGCGAGGGAATCACCGGGCTTGATCACCCGAAGAAGGGTCACTCCAGCGTCAGTGATCGTTCGCACGCCACCGTCAGCGGCGAGGTGAACGAGAACTCCGGGGTATCCTTGGAGACACCAGAAGTCTTGGCTCGTGTCTCCGAACAGGCAGTAGGCGAACACTCGCGGCAGGTCGGTCGGTTGGCTTCTTCCGCCGTCGACCGAAACCGTGCGGCTGGCGAGACCACCATCGACGCCCGAGAAGATGATCGCAGCCGAAGCCGAATCGATCGCACGGACAGCAAGCACCCCCTCGGCCGAGAGGACTCCACCACTGCGACGCGCGGTGTTCCACCAGATGAGGTGGTCGCCCCCGGACAGGCGCCCACGATCCGGGGCTGAGGTGTGGCCCCACCACGTTGTTCTATCGGAACTTGAGAGCGTGTTTTCGATCGGGACCTGGGTGAGCGGCCCGCCGTCTGAAACCGGACCCACGATAACGCACGGGCTCACCGGTGCGGGCGGGGGTTGAAGAGCCACCGCCGAGACCACGAACTGCGCTTCCTGGTTGAAGGGGTTGTTGAACGTCCGCCATGTAGAGGTGAGGGCGTCGAAGCCCCAGGCAGTCGGCGCAAGCGCCAATCCCCCGATCCAGTAGATCGGAGTCACGAACGCCGAGGCACTTCCCGGGATGGCGCATTGTTGAGGAGGTTGAAGGGTGCCGCCGTCCGCGAAGATCAACTCGGCTTCTGAGACGAGCCCCCCGTCTGGGGTCGGCCATAGCGTCCAAATCCGCTCGTAGCTGGAGAAGCTTCCGCTCAAGGTCGTTTGAAGAGGGGCAGGTCGCACTTCTCGCCGAAGTGGCGGTGAGGGCCAGCAGGGTTGAGACGCGCCTGCATCGGACGACACGCCTGCATCGGACGACACGCCGGCATCGGAGGACATGCCGGCATCGACCGACACGCCGGCATCGGAGGACATGCCGGCATCGACCGACACGCCGGCATCGACCGACACGCCTGCATCGACCGACACGCCTGCATCGACCGACACGCC
>JBBAQZ010000087.1:0-10790 GCA_040400045.1 Myxococcaceae bacterium | reverse complement strand
AGGGAACGGCGAAGGCAATCACCGCGACGCCGACCGACGTCCACAGCAGGAGCTTGCGCGTTCGGGAACTGCCGGAAGAACGGAGGCGGCTCGCCCTTCAGCTCCCGCGCCGCGTAGGCCTTCCAGACGGTGGGCCAGAGCTGCTCGCACGAGAGCGGCGCGGCAGAGACCAGTAGCGAGAGGAGGAGCGACATGCGGCGCAGGCTCTCACGCCAGCCCCGCGCACGATTGGGCAACGCCTGACCAGACGCCATCGCTCCGCCCGCTCACCGACGTGTGGCGCGGGGGCGAGTGCCGAGCTGGCGGGCATGGGCCCAAGAGCGGTCGCTGTGAGTGGGCGGGACGGGCGCGGGGAAGGCAACGACGAGCCTCGGCTGAACCCGATGGTATGGTGGGCGCGTGCACAACGGCGAAGCGAGCCTGAAGCAGACTGACACCGCGGCATGGTCGCAGCAGCGGCAGATCGAGCTCTCTCGCGCCATGAGCCCCCAGCAGCGCTTCGAGACCGCATGCTCCATGTCGGACGCGGCCCGAGAGCGCTCGCTCGCAGGCCTGCAGCGGCTTCATCCTGGCGGGAGCGACCTTCAGCTGCGCATCCGCCCCGCGACCTTCCTGTACGGCGAGGCCGCCGGGGCCCGCCTCAACGCCGCTCTGGCGAAGAGGGCGCGCTGAGCCCACTCCCAAGGACAAGGAGGCCCCCCCCGGAAGACGAAGCGAAGGACGACACGAAGAAGGTCGACCTCGCGCCGATCACCGACGGCCTCGCCAACTCGCTGTACCTTGCGGTCGACGACAACGGCCAAGCGTGGATTCGCGTCGGCGTCGCCCAGGTGCGCCCGTTGAGCCTGATGGAGTACCGCAACCAGCGCGGCCCGCAGCGCCCCTGAGCGGGACGCCCGGCTACCTGCAACAGTTCATGACCCATTGCCTTCGCGAAGCAATCGACCGCGGGGGGGGACGTTCCGGTTGGTCCGGGAGCGCGACGCGCATAGAAAGACGTACCAGCTTCATTCCAGGGTGCAGCGTTGGTCGCTGCAGGCACATCGGGTGGTCGGGCCGCCACCCCTCCGGCATCCGCCGAGGGGAACCGCCATGCCGTTGATCGAGTCCACTCCACCTGGCGCACCCACCACTGCACCACCGGGTGCCTGGCAGCCGCTGCTCGAGCTCAGCCGCGTCGCGGTGCGGCCGCTCGAGCGCTTCCTGCGCATTCACGCCGCGAGCGGCATTCTGCTCTTCGTCACGGCAACGGTGGCGCTCGTCCTCGCCAACACCTCGCTGGCCGAGGGCTACGCGCACTTCTGGCACACGCCGCTCGGCCTCCGCGCAGGCGCCTTCACCTTCGAGCGCTCGCTCGAGTGGTGGGTGAACGACGGGCTGATGACCGTCTTCTTCTTCGTCGTCGGCATGGAGATTCGCCGCGAGCTTCACCACGGCGAGCTGTCGGAGTGGCGCCGGGCGGCGCTGCCCATCGCGGCCGCCTTCGGAGGCATGCTCGCACCGGCAGGCCTCTACCTGCTCTTCGCGGGCGGCGCCGAGACGCGCCCGGGCTGGGGCGTACCGATGGCCACCGACATCGCCTTCGCCATCGGCGTGCTGACGGTGCTCGGGAAACGGGTGCCCGCCGCGCTGCGCGTGTTGCTGCTCGCGCTCGCCATCATCGACGACCTCGGCGCCATCCTCGTCATCGCCCTCTTCTATTCGTCGGGCATCTCGTGGGTGGGGCTGGGCGTCGCGGGGCTGGGTTTCCTGGGCATCTTCGCGATGCAGCGCTTCGGCGTGCGCACCAAGCTGCTCTACCTGGCGCCCTCGCTGGTGGCGTGGGCGGGCATCGCGGCGGCAGGCATTCACCCCACCATCGCGGGCGTCATCGTCGGGCTCGTCACGCCAGTGCACGCGTGGCTCGGGCAGGCGGGGTTCCTCGTGGGCGTGCGACGGGAGCTCGAGGTGCTCGCGGCGAGAGGGCCCGGTGCGGATGCTCCGGCGGAGCTCGCCGCGACGCTCAAGCACGTCGACGCCGCGCGCCGTGAAGCCTTGTCGCCAGCAGAGAGCCTGATTGAGGCCCTGCATCCGTGGGTGGCCTTCTTCATCATGCCGGTGTTCGCGCTCGCCAACGCAGGCGTCACCATCACCAGCGGCGGGCTCGACCCGACGTCATGGCAGGTGGTGACGGCGGTGACGGCCGGCCTCGTGGTGGGCAAGCCGGTGGGCGTGCTCGCGCTGAGCTGGCTGGTGTTACGGCTGAAGCTCGCCAGGCTGCCGACGGGGCTGACGTTCAGGCACCTCGTGGTGCTGGGCGTCGTCGCCGGCGTGGGCTTCACCATGTCGCTGTTCATCGCGCAGCTCGCCTTCACCGACGTTCGCCTGCTGGCTGCGGCGAAGTTGGGCGTGCTCGCGGCCAGCGTGCTCGCTGCCGTGCTCGGGCTGGTCCTCGGGCGCCTGCTTTTGCCTCGGGCCGTCATCGACGGCGCGGCGGTCACGGCAGACGAGGCCGAGAGCTCGACCGAGCGCTGACGTGACGTTTCGATTCACGGGGAGGGTGAGATGAACGAGTGGGTGTCATTGCTGGGGGGCGGCGTGCTCCTCTACTTCGGAGCCGAGTGGTTCGTCGGCGCGAGCTGCCGGTGCTGCTCGCGAGCACCGCGCTCCTTCCGCTGCTGCTCCTCGACGGCGTGGTGAGCCGATGGGAAGCAGGCGCGCTGCTCTTCATCGCGCTCGCCTACACGGGGTGGATGATTCGGGCCGCGCGGAGCAGCGCGGCGCTGGCGACGGCGGTGAGCGACGCGAAGGCGGCCAGCGCGGCTGCCGACGAGGCCGGCGCCCCGACGCCGAAGGGAGCCACGCGGTCGTTGGTGACGGTGGGCGGTGGACTGGTGGTGTTGCTCCTCGGCGGCCAGCTCTTCATCGACGGCGCCGTCGAGGTGGCACGCGCGATGGGCCTGAGTGACCGCCTCGTCGGCCTCACCATCGTCGCGGTCGGCACGTCGCTGCCCGAGCTCGTCACGAGCGTCATCGCAGCGCGGCGCGGCCACTCGGACCTCGCCGTGGGCAATGTGGTGGGCTCGAACATCTTCAACGGGCTCCTGTGCCTCGGCGCAGCAGGATTGGCGGGCTCAGTCGGCGCACCGCTGCGAACGCTGGGCGTCGACCTCGTCGCGCTCTTCGCGATGACGGCCTTCGCGGCGACCTTCATTCGCACCGAGCGCACCATCTCGCGGCTCGAGGGCGCGGTGGTGCTGGCGCTCTACGTGGTGTTCACCGTCGTCACGGTGGTGCGGGGCTGAGCGCCATCGTCAGAGCCGACGTGTGGGAACCGTATTTTGAAACGGTGCGTCGGGGGCCGGGCGCCTACTCCTTGGGAGCGTGATTTCACTCATCCCTGGAGCGACCCGATGAACGTGAACAAAGAACAGGCACTCCGCGACCTCGAAGCGCTTGGGTTTCGCGGTCGCGACGTCTACCTCGCCGAGCTCATCCCCGTCGTCGAGATGGCGTGGAGCGATGGGAAGATCGAGCCCAACGAACGCGCGCTCCTCCTGGCGTATTGCGAAGCACTGACGCAACGGCTGAACGAGCACGCCGGCGCTCCCTTCTTCACGCTCGAACGCACGCTCGTGACGCTCGAGCGACTCTGCGAGCGCCCGCTGACGCCGTCACAACGAGTGCTTGCCCTGCGCGCGCTCAAGGCCTGGGCGGGCCCCGGGGTGAGCGGGGTCGAGATGCGAAGCGAGATGTTGAGCTGGGCGCAGGCCGTCGCGGCGGTCGGCGGCAGCCCGGTGTGGGACAGCAGGGAGCTGGAGTGGCTCCGGGAGATGGAGGGCGCGCTTGGCGACCGCAGCGCATCGATGCCACCGCGGTGACAGGCGCAGCTCGCTCTGACCGCCGGGAATGAGGTGCCGTCACTGCCCGACGCGGTCGATGCGAGTGACGAGGTCGCGAAGAAACCGGCGCACCGTGTTCACCCGCGATGAGGTGCTGGCATCGAGCAGCGCCTCGAGCGCGCCTTCGATGGAGGCGCCCTCACGCCGGTCGAGCGCTTTTCCTGCCGGCAACAAGGTGACGAGGGTCCACCGGCCGTCGGCGGCGTCTTTGCTCCGCCGCAGCAAACGCGAGCCCGGAGCGCTTCTGCTCGACGAGGGAGCCGGGGGTGCGGGCCTCGAAGTCCTGCAGCACCTCGAGGGCGTGCGGCCGCCACCCATCATCAAGCGGGTGGTGCCCCACCCACGCGCCCCCGGGAGGGCGAGACCAGAAGCCGTGCTCGGCATGCAGCCCGATGGGCAGCAGCCCCAGCCACTGCTCCAGGGAGTCACGGCTGCGACCGCTCACCACGTGCACCAGCGTCGCGGGCCGCGCGGCCAGGCGGGTGAGCAACGTCAGCACCTCGCCGTCGGGCTTCGCGAGGTCGGGCACCGAGCGCGTCGGCACCAGCGTGCCGTCGTAGTCCAGCAACAGCACCAGCGGCGCGCCGGCCTTCATCGCCTCGACCGTCACCTCAAGGGCGCGCTTCGGCGTGGGCGTCAGCAGGCTCTTGCGGTTCTCGACGCCCTCGCGCTCCAGCCGCTCGAGGAAGGTCTTCGCCCACCGCTCGACGTCGTAGGAAAAGACACGGTGCCGCAGCGTCGTCATGCGCGTGGCGCGCTCGTCGTCACCCATCTCGAGACAGCGCAGCATCGCCTTCGCGACGCCGTCGAGGTCGTACGGGTTGACGTGCACCGCCTCGGCCAGCTCTGCGGCCGCGCCGGCGAACTCGCTGAGCACCAGCACGCCACGGCCGTCGTTCCGCGACGCGATGAACTCCTTGGCCACCAGGTTCATGCCGTCTCGAATCGGCGTCACCACCATCACGTCGGCGAGGCGGTAGAGGGCGACGACCTCGACCTCGGACAGGTTGCGGTAGACGTAGTGCACCGGCGCCCAGCTCGGCGTGCCGAAGCGGCCGTTGATGCGGCCCACGAGCGAGTCGACGGTGTGGCGGAACTCGGCGCAGGCGTCGACCTCGGTACGTGACGGCACGGCGACCTGCACGAGCCTGACGCGCTCCCGCAGCTCCGGGTGACGCTCGAGCAAGCGCTCGTACGCGAGCAGCCGCCGTGGAATGCCCTTCGTGTAGTCGAGGCGGTCGATACCGACGAGGCGCCGCACGCCGGGCACGGGGTGCACGGCGGCCATCTGCGCGCGCACCGGCTCCGAGTCCGCCAGCGCCTGAAAGGCCTTCGCGTCGACGCCCATCGGGAAGACGCCCAGGCTGGTGTGCCGCCCCTGAAAGGTGACGCCGTCGACGCCCGCGTCGGCGCCCAGGACGTGCAGCGCCGAAGAAGCGAAGTGCCGCGCGTAGGCCGCGGTGTGGAAGCCCACGAGGTCGGCCGCCAGCACCCCTTCGAGCAGCGCCTCGCGCGCGACGGTGGTGGTGCGGGGGTCGAGGTCGCCCCCCGCCTCGGCTGTGGTGTGGTGCTACCGCACGGGGGCAACGGCGCGTACTGCCTGCCCGACATCGGCCGTCCACCGCGCGGCGTCACCGGTGTAGCTGCCTTGCCAGAAGTACACGCGCTCTCCTGAGGGCGCGAAGACGAAGGTGTCGTGCTTCGAGGCCGCCGGGCGCATCTCGCGCCACGCGGGTCGGCCGGCCTCAGCGTCACGGAACAGGCGCAGTCGAGTGCGGCTGGCGAAGTCTGACGCGTTCGCGTCTGACAGCACGACGATCTCGACGTCGCGCCCCTCGCCCTGAAGCGTCGTCTGCAACTGCTCGGCGACGACGACGTTACTTCGGCAGAACGTGCAGAAGCCCTCGAGCAACACAACCACCACCGTGCGGCCGCGGAAGGCCTCGAGACCATATACCTGGGAATGACGAGGGCTCGCGGCCTGAATGTCTTCGCGCTGCCACAGGGGGTACGCGAACTGCGCGCCCGCCCCGCCGCCCGCTGGTGCGCCTCCTCCTGAACCACCCGCTGGTGCCCCTCCGCCTCCACCTGCGACGCCTCCGCCTGTGCCGCCTGCCGTCGCTGCGGTCCCTCCGCCGAGCACGGTCTGCATCGGGAGCATCGGGTCGGGCGCTGGGCCGCTCGACGAGGTCTCAGGGCCGCAGGCGGCTGCGAGGAGGGGAATGAGGACACACGTGAGTCGTTTCATGGCAGGGCACTCTCTAGACGACGGGTAATCTCTTTCGCGGCATCGCCTTCGAGCCGAGCGGCGACGGATCCATCCGGGCGGCGAAGCTCGACGACAGGCAAGGCGGTCGCGCCGGGCACGGCCTGTTCGAGCTCGTCCTGGCTCCAGCGGCTGACATCGACGCGGGTGAAGCGCACCGACGGGAAACGAACCTGAGCCTGCGCCAGCACGGGCTTGAGTTCCTGACAGGCCACACACCAGTCGGCGTCGTAGTCGACCACCGTCCACCCCGCGGTGGTCGCACGGCTGGCCTGGGCGCGTGACGGGCCGACGGGCAACACGAAGCCGAGCCCGGTGAACACGCCGAGGCCTTGATTGAATTGCAGACCCGACAAGGCCTGAAAGAGCGGCACGCGCGCAGAGACTTGCGCAAACAGCCCGAGCGGCAGCTGCACCGTCACTCCGGGCAACACCGCGAGCACCAGACCACCGGTGCTGCCCGAGTCGACGCGCTGGTTGAGGAAGGGGTCGTCGACCGACGAGGTGGCTCGCCACTGCGCCTCGACGCCGAGCCCGAGGAACACGCGGTCGCCTGGCAGGCGCAGCTGACCGTCAGCGGTGAGGCGCGCCTCGGGACCCCAGCGAAACCCATCGGGCGCGTCGCCAAGCGGGGCTCGACCTTCGACAGAAAGGCCCAGGTTGAGGCGCTCGAAGGTGGTGAGCCGGGCCTGGCCTTCTGCAACGGCCCAGGTGGTTCCGCGCCCTGGGGTCAGTGCCTGGGCCGCCGCGGAGAGCGCCAGCGCACCGCTTCGGGGCGCGTATCGGCCAGTCGGCAACACGGCTCCGGCGTTCGCCGCGAGCAGCAGCCGGCCTGTGGGTTGCGCCCGGTAGCGCAGGCGGGTGTCGAGGTCGCCCAGCCCAGGGTCGAGTCGAGCGCCAGTGACGTCGGCAGCGCCGATGAGCGCTGCAGGCACCTGAACCGACGCGCCGAGGCCCGAGCGATGAAGCACGGAGCCCTCGATGGAGACCAGCCCCAGGTCGATGCGGGCGCGGTTGGGGTCATCGAAGCGCTCCCCTTGCGCGGTCTGGGTGGGAAAGCCCTGCCATCCTCCCGAGAGCTGCCCGGTGACGACGGCCTCATGCTGACCAAGCGACGTGCCGCCCGGCAAGGACACCGACGCTGGGAGCGCGAGCGGGCTGCAGCTTGCACAGGCCTGGGCAGCCGCTCGAACAGGGAACACGGTGAGGCTTGACGCCAGAAGCACCGCCAGCTGCAGAACACGCCCCTGCTTCAGGAGCCCTTCGACGCGCATGGAGTTGAGTACGTGGTGCCTTGTACGCAGGTTACAGGGCGCGGGGACCGGCACGAGGTGTCGCGTCATTGGCATTCCTCGAGCGGTTGGGCCAGCGCAGCACGGCCTGCTGCATCGAGATGTGAAGCGACCGCGCGCCTCGACGCACAGAGCCGTTCGACATGCAGAGACCGCTCGCGACGCCCTCGGGCCACGTCAAGCCGCAGGACCGCTCGACGGCCATCGGCACAACGGGCGGCGACGAGGTCGAGCTCGCTGCCGGGGCACCTCGGCTCCATCAACCGGTCTGCGGCGTTCGGGTCGACCGGCCGGTACCGCTCGACCGCCCCTTCGTCGGTGAAGAGCGAGCGCAGTGAGAACAACCCCTGCGCGTCGGTGGCACGCTGAACCAGCGCAGCAGGCGTGCGCTCTTCGGCGCGGTCCTTCTCGTGGCAGGTCGAACAGCCGTTGAGCTGGCGGAGGTGCGCGCCAGCCTGCTCACGTCCGGCATCGTCGGCCGGGCCATCGAGCCGGCAGTCGCGCATCAGCGTTGCTAACACCTGACCCGCGGCGGCGTCGCCGTCGCGACCACAGCGCCACCGCACGCCTGCAAGAGCGCCCGACGCCGGTCTGAGCACCACACAGTCGAGCCCCGCTGCTCGCCACTCGAACTGCCGCACATCGAGGACTCGCCAGTTCGCTGCCGGCTCTGCGTCAGGGTCGGTGCTGCCGAGGAATTCGATGCGCGTGGCGACCGTGCCGAGCGGCATCATCATCGTGTCTCGGCCGTGAACGTCAGTCGCGGTCGTGAGGGTCGCTGAGCCCGGAAGCGTCAGTGCGACCACGATGCGTGCAGTTCTGTCGACCGAGGTCGGCGGACGAATCGGCGTCACGAGCGGAATGATGTCACGACCGCTCCACTGCAGAGGGTCAGCGCTGGAGGTCACCCACTCCACGCCTGTGGGAAGCGTTGGCGCCGTGCGACAGCCCGTCACCCAGACCAGCACCAGGATGAACCTCAAGGCAGCACCCTTTCGAGTTCGGCCCATGACGCGCGCGGGAGCAGCCCGAGGTCGATCAGGCTTTGCGCTTCTTTCAAGAGCGCCTCGCGACCGACGGCCGGCAGCTCGTCTGACCAGACACCGCTCTGCAGCACCTCGATGGCCACCAGCGCAGCGACCGAGGGCACCACCAGCACCAGGCTTTCGTTCAGCTGCGAACGGCCCATCAACCAGGTCTCAGGTGCCTTCACCGGGCGACCGCGGGTGCAGCCGTCGCGCTCGACCTCGTTCGAGAAGCGCTCGACGGAGAAGGTGTAGTGCCGAACGACGAGCGCATCTGGATGCGCTGCGTGCAACACCTGATGCCGGGTCCACGCAAAGTCGGCGAGCTCGACGAGTTCGGTCGATGCCTTGTGTGCCTCGAGGAACACGGGGAAGTGTTCGGCCGCACGAGCGGGCACCCAGTGCCAGGGCGGGTGGGCCTCGAGGTACGCGTCGCGCAGGTGCTCCCAGGTGCCGGTCGCGTGCGACTTCGCCGCGACCCGCACCGCCGCGAAGAACTCGTCGATGACATTGACCTGTTGTCGTTGAACGAGCGTCCTGTAGAGGCCGAGCCGGGCCGTGCCCGAGGGCGATGCGCCGAGCGTCGACTCGGCTTCACGCGCGGTGCGTTTACCGTCCAACATCGCGGCAAACTCGGTCAGGAAGACGTCGAGCGTCGGTTTCATGCGGAGCGATCCATCAGCGCGCGCGCCGTGTCCGCTTCGTCCAGCACTGCGTCGAGCGAAGGAATGTGCTGGTCCCACTCGATCAACGTCGGCACCGGTCCACATCGCTTCAGGGTCCGCTCGTAGAGAGACCACACGGCCGTGGCGACGGGCGCCGAGTGCGTGTCGAGCAAGACGCACCGGTCTTTCGAGAACCCCGCGAGGTGAATCTGCCTCACGTGCTCCAAGGGGAACGCCTCGAGCAGCGCCTCGGGCTCGAGGTGATGGTTCACCGCGTTGATGTAGAGGTTGGTGAGGTCGAGCAGCAGCCCGGCGCCCGAGGCGGCCACCACGCGCCGCAAGAACGTCGCCTCGTCGTAGTCGGAGCCCGGCATCTCGGCATAGGTGGTGATGTTCTCGAGGATCAGCGGCCGCTCGGTCGCTGCCTGGGCGGCCTTCGCATGGGTGGCCACCCTTGCGACGGTCTCGTCACACCGGGGAAGCGGGAGCAGGTCGAACCAGGTGCGCTCGCCCAGCGATGAGAAGCAGAGGTGATCGCTGAAATACGGTGGGTCGAGTTTCTCGACGAAGTCCGTGAGCGTGTCGAGGTAGCCCTTCGGTGGAGCGCTCCCCACGGACAGGCCGACTCCGTGAGGAATGAGCGGCCACCGCGATCGAAAGCGCTCGAGCATCATCGCCGGTTTGCCGGTCAGCCCGGCGAAGTTCTCGGTGATGAGCTCGAGCCAATCGACACGACGTGACGAGGTGAGGAGCGGCTCCATGAGCTCGCGACGCAGCCCGATGCCGACGCCCCTCACCATCGCTCACGGCACCTGGGTAAAGACGAAGTCGCGGCCGGGCGCTGCGGCCCGGTGGCACGAGCTGCAACCGTCGTCGTTGCCGGCCTTGCCTTTGCCGTTGACCACGAGGTTCCCGTTGTTCTTCAGGTACCAGTACCAGCTGGCTCCGTTCGAGGGGCCGGCGACCGTCTTGAGCCCGATGGCGTAGCCGACGACGGCGGTGCCGCCGTCAGCGACGAGCAACTCTTTCACGCTCGCAGCGCCCACCGGGTAGTTGCCCGAGGCGGTGGTGCTCAGCGCGGTGTTGTTGCAGACGCGGTTGGGGCCATGCGGTGAGTTCCCCACTGGCGCGTGGCCTGCGGGCTGGCACTTCCACGCCTTGTACGCGCCACCAGCGAGCCACGCCGAGATGACAGGGTCGGTGTTCATGGGCGGGGTCTGCGCGTCGCCGGCCGTGGTGGCGGGACAGCCAGCATCGGCTGCGGGGCAACCAGCCGGGCACCCGGCACTGGTACCAGCGTCTAGGGTGGTGAGCGGAGCGCCGCAGCCGACGAGGGCCAATGAGCCCACGACGGTGGCGTTCTTCAGGAGTGACTTCAGGTTCTTGAGCATGTCTCGTTTCCAGAGGGTGTGGTTCGGCCCCAGGCGATCCGGGTCTCCCTCATATGCACACGCCCGCATCCCGTTACTGACGAGGTGTTCGAGAAAGCAGAGGGGGCCTTCGAATCTCGCGACAGGGTAGAACGGTGGTCGTGACGACGGGACGACGGGAAGTGGTGACGCAGATCTGGAACTACCTGCCGGCGTTTCGGTCAGCCGCCGAATACCTGAGCCTGCAGCGTGCAGGCCTCGCGATGGCTGTCAGCCCGTCGGCGTTGTCGC
>JBBAQZ010000086.1:0-11563 GCA_040400045.1 Myxococcaceae bacterium | reverse complement strand
CAAGTCCCAGTCGCCTCGCACGCCATTCGGACAGCTCCCACCCGGCAGCGCACGCGTGATGGGCGCGCCGAGATCACTCCCGAGCACGACGTGCTCCGGGCCGACGAACTTCGCCAGGTGGAGCGCGTGGGCGATGAGCTCGTCACAGGAGCCAGCAACGAAGCCCTCGAAGCGGTCGGCTTCTGGAACCGGCGTCAACATCGGGTGGCGAAAGACGCCGACGCCGATGAGTCCGCCGAGCTCGGCGATGGCCTTCGCGTGAACGTCTCGCAGGGTGCGCGGCTCGAGCATGCCGCTGCCCATGTGGGTCGCCAGGAGCGGTGCCTTCATCTCCCGATGCACTGTGAGCAACTGCTCCGTCGCCAGCGGGCTCGCGTGCGTCACGTCGATGAGCAAGCCCCGAGCGATGGCCCGCTTCGTCACCTCGAGCCCGCGCGGCGTCACGCCTTTCGTCGTGCCGTCGGTGAAAATGGTCAGCAGCGGGCCGAACTGACCGTCTTCGGCGTCGAGGAGCGGGGTGTCGACGAAGTGCGCGAGGCTCATCACGCGAACGCCGAGCGCAAAGAGCCGGTCGACGTCATCCGGCGACTCGATGACGTCAGCGCCTTCGACGCCGATGAAGACGGCGACGCGGCCGGCAGCGATCACCCGGCGTGCCTGCTCGACGCTGGTGACGATCGCGAACGTCGGGTGTCGCCGCGCGAAGTCGTGGAGCGCGTCGAGTTGAGTGGTGAACGCATCGAAGGCGCGCTGTCCCACCCGATTCGGCGGCACCCACAGCGCCGCGACGATCACCCGAACGCCTGCTCGCAGAAAACCGTCCTCGGAGAGCTGCGAGCCGAGCTGGTCCGCTCCGGTTCGAGCCCGATGCGTCAACGAGGCGTCACCAACCAGTGGCAGCCCCGCGTGCATGGTGAGGTGCACATGCAGGTCGACACCGTGCTTCAGCGGCAACGCGACGGGCGTGGGCGTCTGCTGCATCGTCACGCACCCGCACACCAACACCACCATCGCCACCATCAGCTTCACGGCCAGGGTCGCCTCACCGCCAACGTTTCCCCGCCTGGCGCCTGCTCACTGATTAGAGCAGCCATTTCGTCGCGAACGTCGCGAGCAGGTTCCAGCTCGGGCCGGTGACCCCTTCGAGCAGCGCGGTCGTCGTCATGAAGCAGATGAGCGCGATGACCAGCGCATACGGCACCGCGAGCATGCCCGCGCCGAGCTGCCGCAGGTTCCAGCGCCCCGCGTCCACCACGCCGACCCGTTCCTGCAGGCGGAACATCACCCACGCGAAGGGAATCAGCGCGCACAGCCACGCGACGAAGTTCACCTGCGGCACGCCGTGGAACCAGGGCGGCAACGAGTGGTGCCACACCCAGCAGCCCGAGACGGTGGCGATGGGGTCGATCTGCAGGTCGAGCATGGTGGCGAAGACGCCGACCAGCACACCGGAAAGGAGCGCGCTCTTCTTCAGCGACGGCAACCACTCCCTCAGGCGCCACACGAGGTGCGTGCCCATGCCCAGCACCACGCACCAGCCAATCATCGTCGCCACCGGCGCCACGAACGGGCGCACCATCGTCGCGCCCAGGTTCTGCTCGTCGAAGAAGCCGAGCACGATGCCGCCGTTCTCGAGCACCGCGCCATAGAAGAGGCCGACCCCGAAGAAGAACGCGAGCAGCGTCTTCTCTCGCTTCCAGAAGTAGCGGATCAGCAGCGCCGCCCACATGAAGTTCGACAGCTCGTACACGGTGCGGAGCGTCGACACCTCGAGCGGCGACGGCGTGTGCCACAGCAGGTTGATGGTGGGCAGACCGAGCGCCATCGCGACCGGAACGCCCAGCGCCAGCTTCGGGAACCGCACGCTCTTCGACTTCAGCGCGCGCACCGTCGTGAAGAGCACGAACACGCCCATCGGGAAGATGATGGTGGGCGCAAAGTCGGGCCGCGACGGGTTCAGGTTCGTCAGCGAGGTGTTGAGCAGCAGGCAGGCGTTCCAGAAGAACAGCCACGCCGGCACGTCATCGCCCATCGCTCGCCAGCCCGCGCGCAGATACGGCAGCACGGACTCGCGCACCCCGACTTCGGAGATCGGGAGCTGGGTTTCACCGGTGTTGGCAGACATGAGACCTCGAGAAAAGGTGCCGGAGCGTGCTGCACTCCGCGACTCGAGGTCAACCCTTGGAGTGTCTCTGCTGCGCAACGGGTGGAGGTCGATTCGACCTCGCGGCTCGCCTGATTCCAGATGGTTGAGCGCCAGGCGTTGGCGAACAACCAAGGGCGGAGACGCGAGCGACGTGCTTTGACGGCGCGTGCGTCATGGCCAACACGTTCAGCTCCATCGACTCGGCGGACGACCCGCGCATCGCCGACTTCCGCTCCATTCGCGACCGCGACCTGCGCGCGGCGGGCCTCTTCATCGCGGAAGGAGAAGTGGTCCTCCCTCAGTTGATCAACTCGCCGCGGTTCCGAACCCGCGCGGTGCTGGTCTCCGAGACGCAGGCGCGCCGACTGGCAGACCGACTGCCGACCGGAGTGCTCATCTACGTCGCGTCACAGGCGGTGCTGGAGCAGGTCGTCGGGTTCTCGTTTCATCGCGGGGTCCTCGCCGTCGGTGAGCGTGGCGCTGAGCGCGCGGTGAGCGAGGTCCTCGACGCCGCGTCGACGCCCAGCCTCGTTCTCGGCCTGTGTGGCATCACCAACCACGACAACGTCGGCGGCATCTTCCGGAACGCGGCCGCGTTCGGCGTCGACGGCGTGCTCTACGACGAGGCGACCTGCGACCCGCTCTATCGAAAGGCGGTGCGCGTCTCGATCGGCGCGACGCTCCAGGTGCCGTTCGCGCAGGTGAAGGACGAACGGGCCGTCATCGACGCGCTCATCGCGAGTGGGTACCAGGTCCTGGCGCTCTCTCCACGCGGCGAGCTCGTCATCGGCGGCCAGCAGCGGCCCTCGTCGAAGCGGGTCGCGCTGTTGCTGGGCGCAGAAGGACCGGGCCTCTCAGCGCAGACCCTCGAGCGCTGCGCGACAGCGAGCATTCCGATGCACGGCACGTGGGACTCGTTGAACGTCTCGGTCACCAGCGGCATCGCGCTCGCGTGGCTTCGGGCGCCGCAGAGTTCCGGGGCGGTCGACGCGTGACCCACGGAGCGTTCCGCGCTGCTGATTGCCAGCGCGACTGAATTGTCCCCGCATTCAGAGCTGATTCGACTCATCGTCCGAACCTCTTCAGGAGAACCCATGTCCCTTCGTTCGCTCCCGCTCCTCGCCGCGCTCGTCTTCACCGGCTGCGTGGCACAAGTCCGTGGCACCCGGCTCCAGAAGCCCTTCAACGTCGCGCCAGCGGCCACGAAGGTTGCCTTCGTCGGGGTCGACGTGCCGCCGTGGCTCCCCGTGAGCGCGAAGCTGGGCGATCCCGGAGGGGTGATGAAGACGGCCATTCTGGCGGCGTTCGGAAAGTCGTCGTTCCAGGTCGTCGACCAGCCCAATTCGGGCCGCTTCACGATGGGCCCGGACACCGCGCCGCAGATTCTCAACACCGCCCCATCGACGGCCGAGGTGGGCCAGGTGTGGCCGATGGTGGCGATGGCCGTGGGCAAGCCGCCGATCAGCTGGGCCGTCCTCGAAGGCCCTCCGACGCTGAAGATCGACGCGCAGAGCGGGCTCGTCACGTGGACCCCTGCCGCGACGGGGGTCGAGAAGCTCGTCCTCGAAGCCACCAACCCGCGCGGGAAGAGCAGAGTTCAACTCAGCATCGACGTCCGCAAACCCGGTACGGGTCCGGTGCTCCCCGTGACGCCGAGCGCGCCCTTCATCGCGGCGGATCAGGTGTTCGCGTCGAAGCCGCCTGCTGCTGGCCCTTCAGAGCCGCTCTGGCTGGGCGCCACCGTCATCGGGTGGTCGACGGGCAGCCAGGCCATGCCGGGTGGGAGCGCTCGACCGACCTTCACGGCCGACGTCGTCTACACCGTGTGGACCCGCGGAGGTCGCGAGGTCGAGACGCGCCGGGTGCAGGTCAACGGCATTCCCGCGGCGCCGTTCACCGAGCGCGTAACGCTGCTCCCCAAACGCACCTTCTGGGCTTCTCCGACGGAAGACTCCGACCTTCGCAGCCGGTACGCGTCGCTCGACGAGGCGAAGTTGCCGGTCGAGACGGCGCAGGTGAGCGCAGACGTGTTCGCGTACACGTATGGAGAGCACCAGCGCTGGTTCAGCGCGCAGCTCGACGAGACGAGCCCGTTGCTCAAGCCCGGCATCGAGCTGTCGAACAAGGACGACTTCGAAGGCGCCTACCGCTCGTTCGCCGAGGTGGCCGCTGCCAACCCGCAACTGGCCGGAGCGTTCTTCAACCAGGGCGTGATGTGCGAGGTCCTCGGCAGAGACCAGGAGGCCTCGGCGCTCTACAAGCAGGCGCGCGGCCTCGACGCGAAGGAAGGCCTGTACGTGCGGCAGCAGCAAGCGCTCGAGGATCGATTGAAGAACCAGCTGACCCTCTCGCTCGACTGAGCTCCCAGCGCGGGCCGGGCAGCCATGGCTGATCCGCAGTGGGCTCGAACGTCGGCTCCCGCGCCCTCCGTGACACCACAGTGACGTATCTCCGCGGCATCGAACGTGTCATGCGCAGTCCATGAGCATCGCCGCACCGAACGAGCGCCGCATCGCGCTCTTCATCGACTTCGAGAACCTCGTCACCAACACCGGCTTCACTGCCGCCAACTTCGACCTGCAGCCATCGCTCGACCGTCTGCTCGAGCAGGGGAAGATCATCTTCCGCCGCGCGTACTGCGATTGGTCGCGCTTCCAGGAAGCGAAGGCGCACCTGCACCACCTCGGCGTCGAGCTGGTCGACGTGCCGCCGTCCACGCGGGCCGGCAAGAACGCCGCTGACATGCGGTTGGTCATCGACGCGCTCGAGCTCTGCTACGCGCGTGAGCACATCAACACCTACGTCATCGCGTCGGGTGACAGCGACTTCGTGCCGCTGGCGGCCAAGCTTCGCGAGAACGACCGCTACGTGGTGGGCATCGGCGTGAAGCAGGCGACGTCGCCGATGTTCGTGAAGGCGTGCGACGAGTTCATGTACCTCGAGACCGCTTCGCGGGAGCGGGAGCGCGACGAAGGTTCGCGACGACCCAGCCGCGAGAGCAGCGCGAGCCCGAGCAGCGCGCCGTCGTCACGAGGCAAGAAAGGCGAGATTCCTGGCGTGGTGCGCAGCGTCGTCGGCTCGTTGCTGGCGCGGGCGACGGGCCCCATCAACCCCTCGTTCCTCAAAGAGGCGCTGGTGCGCAAGAAGCCCGACTTCGACGAGCGCGACTACGGCTTCTCGTCGTTCAGCCGCCTGCTCGAGGCGATGGAGAAGGAAGGCCTGCTCACGCGGATTCAGCAGGGTCGGCAGACGTACATCACCGCGAAAGAGGGCGCTCCCGAAGCGCGGCCGCACGCCGAGTCGAGCAGCTCCGGCGCGGAAGGCACGCTCGCAGACCACTCGGGTGAGCATGCCGAGCCCAGGCCCGCACGCGTGGAGCCGATGCCGGCTCCGGCACGGCTCGACGAAGAGCACATTCCAGACCCTGACGAAGAGGGCTGACGTCCTCGATTCCTTCTGTTCGTCGGAGCGTCGTGAGACTCGACAAACTCCCCGCAGCGCTCTTCGCGGCGATGTTCTTCGCAGCCCTGCCGACGTGGTTCCTCTCGACGCTCGAGGGTCCGGTCCGCTTCTCGTGCGGCGGCGCCCCCTGGCGCTGCAGCGTGGCTCGTTGGGTGTTCTTCGAGACGAAGTCGGCGTCGTACGAGCCCGTCAAGGTCAGCAGCGAGACGCGGCGACAGTACGCGAGGCGCCGGAGCTTCCCTGAGTGGCGGGTGACGATGACCTTGCCTGCGGGCTCGGTCGTCGCAGTCTCGGACTGGGGCGACGAAGAGAACTCGAAGGTCGCCCGCACCCTCGAAGACGCGAGAGCGCGCCAGGCCACCGTCGTGGTCGACCGACCTGCGCCGTTGGTCTTCTGGTTCGCGGTGTTCCTCGTCGTGCTCTTCGCCGGCGCCGGCCTGTTCATCGTCTTCAGCACCGACAACCCTCGCGCCATCAGCCGTGGCCGGCCGGACTGATCACGCGACGCGCACGAGGCAGTTGTCCTTCTTGCCGCGCGACAACAGGAGGTACCGGTCTGACAACAGGGAGGACGCGTCGATGAGCTTCATCGGGTCGGTCACCTTCTCTTTGTTCAGCGCCAGGCCATTCTGTTCGATGAGCTTCCGCGCCGCGCCCTTGGACTCGACGAAGCCGGTCTTCGTGGTGACGAGCTCGACGAAGGGAATGCCCTTCACCAATTCGTCGCGAGACACGTCCTTCGAGGGCACGTCTTTGAAGATGGACGCAATCTGCGCCTCGGTGAGGCTGCGCAGCGTCTCGATGGTGGCCTTGCCGAACAGCACATCCGCCGCCTTGATGGCGAAGTCGACGTCAGCCTTCGAGTGCACGCGCTCGGTGACGTCGCTGGCCAGCATGCGCTGCAGGTGACGGGCGGAGGGCTCCTTCGCGTGGGCGGCGTCGAGCGCCTCGAGCTCTTCCTTCGAGCGGAGCGTGAAGATGCGCGCCCAGTTCGCGGCGTCGGCGTCAGAGGCGTTGAGCCAGAACTGGTAGAACTCGTACGGCGAGGTGCGGGCCGGGTCGAGCCACACGTTGCCGCTCTCGGTCTTTCCGAACTTGGTGCCGTCGGCCTTGGTGATGAGCTGGGTGGTGAGCGCCCACGCCTGACCCTGCGCGCGCCGGCGGATCAGCTCGGTGCCGGTGACGATGTTGCCCCACTGGTCGCTGCCGCCCATCTGCAGCTGCACGCCGTGCTCCTTCCAGAGGTGGAAGAAGTCGTGGCCCTGCACGAGCTGGTACGTGAACTCGGTGAAGCTCATGCCTTCACCTTCGCCCTCGATGCGCTTCTTCACCGAGTCCTTCGCGAGCATGTAGTTGACCGTCAGGTGCTTGCCGACGTCGCGAATGAACTCGAGGAACGGCATGCCGCGGAACCAGTCGGCGTTGTTCACCAGCGTCGCGCGGCCTCCGGTGAAGTCGATGAAGCGCTCGAGCTGGGTGCGAATGCCGTTGAGGTTGTGCGCGAGCACGTCTTCGGTGAGCAGGTTGCGCTCCGACGACTTGCCTGACGGGTCTCCCACGAGGCCGGTGGCGCCGCCGACGAGCGCGATGGGGTGATGCCCTGCGCGCTGGAAGTGGAGCAGCGTCATCACCTGCACCAGGTGACCCACGCCGAGCGAGTCAGCGGTCGGGTCGAAGCCGATGTAGCCCTTCACCGGCTGGTGCTTGACGAGCAGCTCCTCGGTGCCCGGCATCACGTCATGCAGCATTCGGCGCCAGCGGAGTTCTTCGATGAAGTTCGTGCTCACGGAGGGCGAATTGGAGTCAACCGCTCGCGGAGTCAAGGCTCGTGGTGGTGCTGCTCCTCATGGCTCGTGGCCGTGGAGCGCGCGGGGCGTCCAGGGCTACTCGGGTCCACCCGACTCGAGCTCTTCGTCGTTCATGGAGCGCTGGTACGCCTCCCACAACGGCGCCACGAGGTCGGTCGGCGGGTTGAGCTCGAGCGCCCGCTGAAAGCTCACCTTCGCCTGGCGTGGGTGCTTCAACGCGTCGAGCTGCACGAGCCCGAGGAAGAACAGGGCCTCGCTCGCGCGCGGATCATTCGAGTGGTGCTCCCGGACTTCACCCAACAGCGCGACGACCCGCGAGGGCTGCCCGGCCCGCCAGGCGTCCTCGGCGCTCTCGAGGAGCGAGCCGACGACGTCTGCAGACGCGGCGTCTGGTTTTCCTCCGCGGGGCCGCGAGAACGTGGCGAGGGAATGACGGCCCTGAAGCCACGGGGTCGCCTGCGGCGCCGGCACGTCGATGATGACGGGAAGGTTCTCGGACTTCGTGATCGACCTCGTCGTGAGCACCGACTCCGTCTGAACCGGAACCTGAGCGGCGCTGGACAGCGCGTCGTCGGTCCCTCGAGGCCTCAGCACCACCACCATCACGAGCCCCACGACGGCCGCGACGCCGACGAACGAGGGCCGAATGAGGGGCGTCGGCGCGCGCCGCTTCACCTGCACCCGCGCCCACACCCGCATCACGCTGGCAGGCGACGCTGGCTCGTCCAACACCTCACGCACGGGACGCGGCAACGGCTTCATGGGGCCTCCAGAGCGACGTGCGCCGCGATGTGTTTCTCGGCGGCGAGCACGTACCGCTTCGTCGTCGACAAGCTCTTGCCCATCGCGTCGGCGACGTCTTCGAGCTTCTCGCCCTCGACGTACCGCAACATCCACGCGAGGCGCTGAGCGACGGGCAGCCGGCGCAACACCGCGTCGAGCACCGCCAGCTCGCCTCTGGCTTCGACGCTCGCGACGCCCGAGGCGTGCTGGTGCAGCTGCGCGTCGGCCACCGCATCGAGGCCCACCCACTTCAGCAGACGCTCCCGGCGCAGCCGCTTGCTCGAGAGGCTCACCACGATGCTCAACAACCACGGGCGGAACTGAGCCGGGTTCCTCAACTGACCGAGGCGGCCCAGACAGAGGAGGAAGGCGTCTTGAACGACGTCTTCACCGGCCGACACGCTGCCCACCAGGCGCACCGCTGTCGACAACACGCCCGCCGCGAAGCGCCGGTACAACAGGCTCTCGGCGGCGCGGTCCCCAGCCCGGGCGCGGAGCACGAGGGCCTCGGTCGGCACGCCTTCGGCCAGCTGGAGCACGTTCGGCGCTGACGGAGGAGAAGACGGTGTCATTCCCACACAAGACCCTCGGGCCCCTGAAAGTGGCTCACCACGCCGAAGTTTTCCACTGGTGACCTGTTTCTGGCGCGCCGCGGGTCCACCACCACACGCACTCTGGCCCGAGCCGAGCTCTCCGGCGTCGACCTTGTCGTTGGCGAAGTCACGCTTGTCGAGCAGCCGATTCTCCAAGCCGAGCAGGCGGTAGCGCTCCACGCAGGCATGGAGCACCAGCACCAGCGCAGCGGCCAGATGAGTGTGGCACCGGGGACGCAGCGGATCTTGATGGTTTCGTTCATGAACGCACGTCGTTGCCGTGCGCTTCGCAGCTGTCATACATTGTACTCATGCCATCGACGGACATGCTGACGCTTAGGCTCGAGTCGAAGACGAACAAGCGGCTTGGGCAGCTCGCGCGTTCACTCGACCGTTCGCGTTCCTGGCTCGTGGCCGAGGCCATCGAGAAGTACCTCGACGACAACCGCTGGCAGGTCGAGGCGATCGAGGAAGGTGTTCGCGACGCCGACGCAGGCCTGATCGTTCCCCACGGCGACGTCGAGAAGTGGGTCAAGAGCTGGAGTAATAAGAAGAAGCCGCTGCGAAAGCCGCGATGATCGTCTGGACACGGTCGGCGGTGAACGACCTCGACGCGCTGAGAACCATCGCCGAGCTCGACCCCCGCTCGAGGGGCGCTCGCAGAGTCATCGAAGCCGTCAGCCTCCTCGAGACGACTGCCCACCTGGGCCGCCCGGGCCGGGTCAAAGGCACGCGCGAGCTGGTGCTGGTCGATGTTCCGTACCTCGTCGCCTACCGCGTCGTCGCGGGGACGGTCGAGGTCTTGAGAGTGCTCCACACCGCTCGCCGATGGCCTCGTCGCTTGCGCTGAGCGGCACGGGTATGAGGGCAGCATGTCGCCGGGCGCTGCGTACCAGCGAGCAGACTGCGGCTGACGGTGGAGCGCCTGTCAGGAGGCGAGGAGCAACTCGGCGCCGCGAGGCGGAGAGTGACTCCTGGGCTTGGGGACTGCCGGCAAGTCGAGGGGCAGCAGTGACTGGCGCGGGCCGCGGTGAGTGGGGTAGGAAGGCTTCCCGTCGTCCCATCAGCTCAGCCGCGACGCAGCGAACGGGCCCTGGCCGCCGAGGAGCTTGTGGCAGTCGCGCAGCAGCACGCCGGCGTTCTTGAGGCCATCGGCCTGCTTCGGCGTGGCCTTCACCTTGGCGCCGCTTCTCCCCACGGTGGTGGTCGGCGCGATGAACTCGAGCGAGGTCAACGAGGGCTCGAGCTCGATGTTCTCGGGCGGAACGCCGAGTCGGAGCTGCCCCTTGTTGGCGCGCACCAGCGCCCGTCGCTCCTCCTCCGACAGGCCCGGCACGTCGTAGGTGATCAACTCCTCGCGCATGCGCTCGAGCGCCCGGTCCTTGTCGTCGCCATCACGCAGCCGAGATCACGAGCGCATGACGTGACGAAGCTGAGGGCCTACCGTCCCCGCCGTGAACGCTCCGACGCCGCGGCTCGCGACCGACGCCGACAACGCCGCGCTGCTCGACCTGTTCGGTGACGTGCCCATGCGTGGAGCCCTGGTGCTCGCGACGCAACGCAGCCCCGACTTCTTCTCGCTGTACCGCATGCAGCGCGTGGAGCCGATCGTCTACGTCGGTGACGCGGAGCACGGCCTGATGGGCATGTGCACGGCGCTGATTCGCGACGGGTGGCTCGACGGCCGGGTGCAGAAGGTCGGCTACCTCGGAGACCTGCGCATTCGCTTCGACCGCTCGCGCGCGTTTCCACGCTTCTTCGGCGAGGCCTTCGAGCTTCGATGCGAGCGCAGCAGCGTCCACTGGCGATGGGCGACATGGGGCAACAGCGCCGCGACGCGCACGCCCGTCTCGACGGCCCGACGGTTGGTGCACGACGGACAACGAGAAGAAGCCCAGGGAAACGAAGCCCGCGAAGGACGTGCAACCCGAGCCGATCGAAGACGAACCGGCCTGAGCGTCACGCCACGTCGAGCTCGAAGCGCAGGGTGTACGGCCCGAGATCGATGACATCGCCAGCGACCAGGCGGGTGTCGTCGTCGCGCCTGGAGCGGTCAGACGCGTGGAAGTCGCCCAGGTGGTTGAGCAGTCGGCCGTTGAGCCGCACCGGCGTGGTGCCATGCATCAGCAGGATCCAACCCAGCGGCGTCTCCTCGATGACGAAGTCCGGGAGCCTCGTCGGCGCGGTGGTCAGCGCGCGGTCTTCGGTCAAGCCGAAGCGCACCTCGCCGCGCAGGGGACACCGGGGACCGACCACAGGTGTGCCTCGGGTTTTGGTCACCACCAGCGAAGCGCCAGCCGCGACCTTCGGCAGCCGGTAGTCGAGCCCTGCGGGAAGGCGCTCGCGCAGGGCGGCCACCTCGTCCTGGACGTTGCGGTCCGGACGGACGACCACCGAACTCAACGTGAGCCGCTTCAACGTGCGCGGCAGGCGAAGCCGGGTCAGGAGGCGCAACAGGTGAAGCTCGACCCGAGCCGGAGGGCGCGCGCCGCTCGCGTCGATCTCGAGGTGCTCCAGCCAGCGCAGCGCCCGCAGCGACACCAATTGCGCGACCACCGCCTCGGGCCAGAACTCAGGCGGGAGCATTCGCAGCCTCACCTCGCGCGGCACCGCGTGGCGTACCTCCACCTCAAGGTGACCTGCCAGCACGTGTGACAGCAACCCTTCGAACAGCGCGTCGGGCCCCTCGGTGCGCAGCGTCGTGCCGAGCGGGTCGCCGTGCTCGAGCAGCGCGTCCATCCACACCTCGAGACGACCGTCTCCTTCCGGGG
>JBBAQZ010000085.1:0-12724 GCA_040400045.1 Myxococcaceae bacterium | reverse complement strand
CGCGAAGCGCCGGGTGCACGGGCTGTCACCGTCACTGCTCTGGTACGACCTGCGCTGGAACGTTGGCGCGTCTTCGGCGAGGATGAGGTCCCTCGTCGCGTAGAAGGATTGACCCAGGCCGCGTCATGAGACCGCGAAGGCGCAGGCAGCTCGTGGCTGGAATGGTGTTGCTCGCCTTCGCCTTCGGCTTCGGATTGTGGCGAATTTCTGGCACTCAATCGGCTCTGGTCTCGATGAGTCCCGAGCCCGCACTTCCAGTGCTCTCTGCACGCATGGTGACGGTGGATTCCGGGCTGTCGCCTGCTCACGACCCCGGGTCGCTCAGCGCGCCTGGTTCGCTGGTCGAGCAGAACGAGGACGCCATCACGCAGGCCATCGCAGCCTTCCCACACGTCGAATTTGACGTCGAAGTGATTGGCCTCGGCGAGCGGCCAGTGGCTGATGCGCAGGTTGTCGTCGTTTCCGCGGCTGAGCTGCCCTCCCCCGCTTCAGGAACGACGGATGTGCAGGGGCGGGTTCGCGTGTCGGTCGCCAGGACGGGTCGGGACTTCTGGATCACCGCGACCAAGGACGGAGCAAAAGCCACGGTCCGCGTCGAGCCGCCCCCGTTTCGTGTGCGACTCCTGCTCGGCTCAGCGCCGCTGCGCGTGCGAGTCAGAGATCAGCTGGGGCGTCCGATTGAAGGCGCAGCGGTTCACGTGTACTCGATTGAAGCGCCGCCCGACGCTGGAGCGGTGACCGATGCCTCGGGAGAAGCCGTCGTCGACGCGCCACTCGGGAGGCAGAGGATTGACGTCTCGGTGGCTGGCTCCGTCAGCCTTGCGATGGACGCGACGGTGGAGCCTACCGGTGAGAACCAGCTCGACGTGGAGCTGGAGACGGCTGGCACGATTGAGGTCTCCTGTCTGTGCGGTGAGACCCCGTGTGCGGCCAGACTCGACGGTATCCGCCTCGGCTCCGTGCAAAACTGCAACGAACAAGGCCGGGGTCGGCTCGACGGCGTTCCGGGTGGGCGCGTGCGTATTCAGGGCAAGGCGTCGCCGAACTCTGAGATGGAGGCTGAGGGAAGCAGCGAGGTGCTCGTCGAGCCCGGTCGTGAGCAGCATGTCTCGATTCGGCTCGCGCGCACGGAGCGATACACGAGCGCTCTCGAGGTCAGCGTGCGTGACCCGCATGGCGTGCCCGTTGCGGGAGCCGAGACGTTCATCTCGTGTGGCGGCGTCGACCCGGTCGCAAGCGTCTGGCTCGGCGCGACTCCCCCCGTGGCGACGACCAACGGGGAGGGACGGGTTCGGTTCGGAGAACTGCCGCGCGTTGAGTGCGCACTCGGGGTCCGGCGGCCCGGCAGACACCGCGACCGGGTGACACGAACGGTGACCCCACCAGGTGAGGTGGAGGTGGTTCTTCCCCCGTGACCCGGCCGAGAGAATCGAACGACGGCGCTCAGCGAGCCGTGAGCCCGTACCGCCACGCGTCGTTCTGCGTGAGGCGCACGGTGGGAGCCCCACACCTGGCCGACGCGCTCCACCGGCTCAGCTCGAGCGCGCTGCTGGGTGCACGCCCAGCTGCAGCAAGCACCGCCCAGAGCACACAGCCGTTCACGAGTAGGTAGCGGTGGTCATCGGCACCTCCTCACCGAGCGCGCTTTCGGTTCCCCACTCAGGTCGTCGCCGACAGCGCGGGCAACTGGTTCGTCAGCGATACGGGCAACGCCGTCATTCGCAAGGTCGCCCCGTCGGGCGCCGTCTCCGTCTTCGCGGGGACGTTCGGCGGTCGAGGGGCTGGGCGCGGCACCCGGCTTCAAGTTCAAGCTGCTGCGGGGCGAGGCAGGGGTCACCTTCACCAACCCGACCCAGGTCTCCGACCTGACCGCGCCGTTCTTCATCGACGTGGCGGCAGACAAGGCGGCGGGCAGACAGACCCTCTACAAGGTGCTGGTCAGCTCCGTGAGCGACGACCCGCTCGACGCGAGCCCCGTGTCCTTCAAGGTCAACGTCTACGCGCCCCGAAGGACGCCCCGCCGGCGCCGTGCTCTCCCACAGCTTCACCGTCGGCCCCTACGAGGGCATGCAGACGTCCTTCACCCTCACCGGCGTCGAGGTCTGCAAGACGACTCCAGGCGTCGGCCGGCTGACGCTGCGGGGGTGGTACTGCACGCCCGCTCTGCGCGCCGTGGGCAGCCACGAGGCGCTGACGACGACCAGCTGGGAGCTCAAGAGCACCTACCTGAAGGACTCGAACGTGTCCTCTTCCAGCCGCAGCGTCTTCGTCGACTCGAGCGCGGCGGTCCCCTTCGACTTGAGCCTCCAGTCGTCAGAGACGGGCGGCCCGGTGGAGTTCGGGATCAACGGCAAGCAGTGGTACGGCGGGCCGACCTTCTACGACTTGACGGTGCTGGGGCGGTTCGCCTGGCCGGGCACGACGTCGTCCACCTGGTGCCAGTAGCGCTCAGGCCACGCAGCTGCCCGCGCCGAGCGCGACCGCCAGCGCGCCCAGGGTCACGGCGAAGCCCCCCAGCACGGCCCACCGCAACCGGGGTCGGCCCTCCAGCAGCAGCGCCGCCGAGAGGAAGAGGGGAAACGCCGCCATCACGTAGCGGCCGAGCCTCTGGAAGTCCTTGCTCGAGCAGGCGGGGATGGCGACCACCAGCAGCGTGTACACGCCGTAGCCGCTTGAAGGTCGGCACCACCAACGCGAAGGCCGCAGCCGTGGCCAACGCGTGCCCTCCCAGGCGGAGGCCTCCCATCGGGTCAGGCCGCATGAACATGGTCTTGAACCACTCGACCTTGAGCCAGGCGTGCCATCCGGGGGCCTGGTCCCACCCCGGCGCGCCCTGCACGTGCACGAAGGCCAGGGCGTCATCGAAGCGCCACTGCAGGTACGCGGTGAAGGCCACCAGCCCCGCTCCGAAGCAGGCGACCGCCGCGATGCCGACGACGACCATGGCGCTCGTCGAGCGGCCGCCCCAAAGCAGCGTCAGGGCTGAGGGAGGTGAGCGGAGGCAGGGTGTTCGGGTCCTCTGGTGGCCCGCGCAGGAGGAGGCGCACGCGCTCAGCTCGGAGCCCGTTCGACACTGGCCGGAGTTGTCGCAGCAACCCGTGGCGCACGTCTGTGCGTTGCAGGCCGGCGGAGGTGCACCGCACGCGGCGACGGTGAGAAAGGTGACGACGAGGAGCAGGGTTTTCATGGCTGCTGAGTCGTTCGACTCGCGCGTGGTGGGATTCTCTTCTGAAGGTGTGTGTGCAGCCTTGTACGCATGGGCATCGGATGGGTCGTACAGTTCGACTGTAAGTGCTTGAAACAACAAGGCGAAGCGCTGGCGCAGCGCCTGCTCTGAGTCCGCCCATGCTCACCTCATTGCTCGCCGTCACGCTGTGCCTCTCACCGGTCCTTCGTCGATGCGCGCCGAACGCGCGATGGCCGCTCCGGCTGCGAAGCCCGTCGCCGTTCCACTCGCCGCCGACTCGAGTGGCTTCTCCGCCAGTCCAATGGTGACGGCAGAGGGCCGCGCCGCGACGCTCGTCACGCTCGACCAGGCATCGCGGTTGAGAGAGATCGACGCCGAGCTGAAGACGCTCGCGGTGCCCCCGGTCGGCTTCAAGGTGCTCTCGGGCATCGGCCTCGTCATGACCGGGGTCCCGTTGACGTACGCGAGCGTGATGGCGGTCGTGTTCACCGGCGCGGTCATCGCCGACCTCGGAGTCATCGGAGTCATCATCTCGCCCTTCGTCTTCTCGGCCGGGCTCCTGGTCTCGATGCCGCTGTGGGGCTGGGCCATCGCGGCGGGTGGGCTCGTCATCGTCGGCTTGAGTCACCTCGGAGCGTCAGAGGCCGTCAAGGCAAACGCCCCGGCGCGCGATGCGTTGGTGGCTGAACGCACCACGCTGCTCGACGCGATGAAGGGCCCTTCGTCGGCGATTCCCGCCATCGTGCCGCTCACCAACATCGCTTCGTTCTGACGCGATGTCAGAACAGGCAGTAGCCGGTGCTCAAGCAGCGTCGCGCACCACCGTCGGTGAAGAAGCGTCTCTGCTTGCCGGCGCGCAGCGCACCCACGATGGCCGTCGCGCCTGGAGCATCTCGGCGAAGCGTGGCGAGCTCGACGTGTGGTTCACCAGCGACGGCAGCGTCTTCGTCGAGGGCGCCACGTCGCTGAACATCGTCTACGCGCTCTTCCTGCAGCTGTTGGAAGTCTGCCCCGACCTCGCGCTGGAAGACCGCATCACCGGTGAGCTGCACGACCGTCACAGCCTGCTGCGGCTCGTGCGTCGGGATGAGCAGAAGGCGTCGGAGCGGCTGACGGTGGCGGCCTCGCTCGCGGCAGCCTGATCAGGGCATGATTTCAACGTTGCTGCGAGATCTCTTCGTCAGCGCGGCGAACCAGACGGCGATCGATCCCGTGCAATGACGAGGCTGGTCAAAGCATCCGGAGCGTCACCGACTCTCACCTCGTCGACAAGGCCTCGCTCTGAAGTTCTCTTCGAGTGAATCGAGCGGGAGGTTGAACGAAGCCGCTCCGCGGCAGCAGGAGGCTGAGGCGGTCGCGCACCGGGGCGGTCGAGCGGGCGTGGTCGCGCTCGCCGCACGTGGCGGTCAGAACTTCGGACGCTGAAGAGAACTCATCGAACCTTGTGGAACCGGGCGCCGGTTGGAGCCGACGACCGGCACTACCAACCACAAGGAGAACGAGATGGGTGCACTGTACAACAAGATGGCGAGGGACCTGGCGCTGAAGAACCTCGCGGTGACGACGCAGAAGGAATACCTGCGGTGTTGCTGCCACTTCGTGCGGTACCACATGACGTCGCCGAGCGAGATGGGCGAGACGGCGGTGAAGGAGTACCTCGAGCATCTGCGGCTGAAGGGAGCTGGGCCTGAGACGTTGAAGATGAACGTCGCGGCGCTGAAGTTCCTCTACGGAGTGACGCTGGACCGGCCGAAGGTGGCAGAGCGGCTGTCGTGGCCCAAGGTGCCGCACAAGAAGCCGGACATCTTGAGCGGGACGGAGACGGAGAAGGTGTTGGCGGCGGTGAAGTCGCTGGTGCCTGCGGTGGCGCTGACGACGGCGTAAGGGGTGGGCTTACGGAACAGCGAGGTGTGCACGCTGCGGGTGGAAGACATCGACAGCAAGCGAGGGCTCATCCACGTGCGGCAGGGGAAGGGGCGCAAGGACAGGTACGTCATGTTGCCCGAGCGGTTGCTGGTGTTGCTGCGCGAGTATTGGAAGCGGGCGCGGCCGACGGGGGAGTGGCTCTTCCCCGGGCGGCGAGAAGGGACGCACCTGCACGAGATGGGGAACGACATCCGCTTCATTCAAGTCGTCCTCGGCCACGCGTCGATGCGAACGGCGGCGCGGTACGCGCAGGTGAGTGGCAGGCACATCGCCCGAGTGAAGAGCCCGCTTGACGTGCTGGGGACGGCGCAGGCGGCAGTCCTCGGGTAGCAGGTGCACCAGCACGAGGTGCCCGTGCCCGAAGCTGGGCATGGGCCGCCTCGGCCGACGGTGGGCGCCATGGCGCGCGCGCACGGTGAGGCCCTGAAGCGACAGCACGCGCTGACGGAGGCACAGCGGAAGGTGCTGCGAGACGTCGCGGCCTGCAGGACGCCAGTCCTGGGCGGGCGTATCGACGTATGCGTGCAGTGCGGCGACGAGAAGGCGGTGTTCCACTCGTGCCGCAACCGGCACTGCCCCGCGTGCCAGTCGCTGTCGCAGGCGCGGTGGATTGAGGGCCGCATGGCCCGGCTGCTGCCCACTGACTCCTTCCACGTTGTCTTCACGGTGCCCGACGACGTGCTGGCGCCGCTGGCGATGCGGAACCGGCGGCGCTTCTTCGACATCCTCTTCGCGGCGGGCAGCCAGACGCTGCTGGCGCTGGGCCGAGACGAGAAGCGCCTCGGCGGGCTGGTGGGCCTCACCGCGGTGCTGCACACGTGGACGCGCGACTTGCGCTTCCACCCGCACCTGCACTGCATCGTCACAGGCGGAGGCCTCACCGATGATGGGCGGTGGCGCGCGACGAAGCGCGACTACCTGTTTCCGGTGTCGGTGCTGTCGGCACTCTTCCGCGGGAAGGTGATGGCAGCGCTCGACGAGGCGTACCGCGGAGGGCACCTCGACGTGCGGGGCCTCGAGGGCTTCGGAGTCGACGCGGTGGGTGACGACGTCGCGTGGCGTCGTCTGAAGCGCAGGCTGTACCGCACCAACTGGGTGTCGTACGCGAAGCCGCCCTTCGCAGGGCCGGAGTCGGTGTACCAGTACCTCGGCCGCTACACGCACCGGGTGGGCCTCTCCAACCATCGGCTGGTGTCGGCGACTGACGACGCCGTCACCTTCCGCACCAGGGACGAGGCGACAGCGACGCTGCACCCCGTCGAGTTTCTGCGCCGCTTCGTGCAGCACGTCCTGCCAGGCGGCTTCGTGAAGCTGCGCTACTACGGGCTGCTCGCCCCGGGCAACGTCAACTCGAAGCTCGTCACCGCGCGCAAGGTGCTCGAGGCCGTGCCGTTGATGGCGGCGGAACCCGCACCGGCAAACGCCACCCCCGTCGTACCGCTCACCTGGGTCGAGCTCTTGCGGGTGCTCACCGGCGTCGACGTCAGTCACTGCGCGAAGTGCGGCGGCGACGTTTCATCGCGAGCGCTCGACCGCCCAAGGGCGAAGGACACCTCGTGAGCCCCGGCCTCGCCATGCCCATCTCCAGCAGGTCCAGCGGTGGTGGCCGCGAGGCAGAGGTCTGCCGTCGCGATGCCCCCAAGGTGTCGGCAACGCCGCACACCATGCTCGACGCGGAATCGGAGGCCGGGCTCCGCTGAGCAGCGCGCGTGCTCATCGCCGCTGGCGTGGTACCCCTGCGAGGCTTGGTACCCAATAGCAGGCGCCGTGCCCGGCTTCGTTCAACCCGACGTTTGCGCAGCTCGTACGGTCGACACCGTGCAGCGCTCGTCGCGATCGTCGCCGCGCAAACGCCTGCTTGTTGAATCCGCGTGAGCAGGCCTTCCTTCTCCATCGCCTCGAGCAAGCGGCTGAACGACGAGAAGCCGTCGTCGCGCTCGTCGAAGTCGGGCTTCTTGCGAACCAGCAGGCCAAGAAGGGCAAGCGGTCACGGCGAGTCACAGAGGCCGCCAGAGCAGACGCGCGAATCCCGTTGGCGGGTTCTTGCCTCCTACTGGCTGCCATGTCCGAGACCCGCGAGCTGATCATCACCCTCCCTGGAAACCGCCGTGTTGACGCCCACTTCGGGAATCACGTCGTCCGCACGGACCAACCCGTCGACAACGGTGGCGAAGACTCGGCCCCGTCGCCATTTCAGCTGTTTCTGGCGTCGATTGGCACCTGCGCGGGCATCTTCGTGCAGGGCTTCTGCGCCAAGCGGAACATCGACTCGAGCGGGGTGCGCATCGTGGAGCGGCCCATCTACGACGAGCAGGGCACCCTGAAAGACGTGTCGCTCGAGGTCGAGCTGCCCGCCGCCTTCCCCGAGAAGTACCGGGAGCCGCTGTTGCGCGTCATCGAGCAGTGCTCGGTGAAGAAGGCCATCGCCGCGCAGCCGACGTTCACCGTGCGCACGGTCATCAGCGGCTCGCCCGCACTGCTCAGCGAACCAGCACCCGCCACATCCTCTTCCGTGACAGGAGCGTTCTGAGCGGCCGCTCGTGCAGGCGTCAGCCGTTCGCTGTCGCGAGTTGGTTGGCGGGCGAGTCGTCGCTGCTCAGTCGGGTCTACGATTCTGTCATGCGGATCGCGCGAGGCAGGGTGGTTGGGTCCCAGGTGGTGGTCGATGGCGAGCCCCTGCCTGAGGGCAGCACCGTCACCATCTGCGTCGATGACGATGGTTTTGAGCTCGACCCTGCGACCCTTGATGAGCTCACAGAAGCGAATGCGTCGATTGAACGTGGTGGCGGCGTCACGCTCGTGCAGTTGATGGACCGTCTGCGCGGCTTCATGTCGGAACGCGACGGGACGGCCCTCGGCACCGCCTTTGCGACGGGCGTTCAGGACGCAGCTCGATCAAGCACGACGGAGCGGATCCCCTGCGTGCGGCCTTCGACTCGATGCGCGCCTTCGGTCAGCGAAGCGGTGTCGAGCACGAGCGTGAAGGGCGCCTCAAGCCTCGCGAAGCGCATGTCGTCGAGGAACACGTCGAGTGACGTGCTGCCCTCGACGAGGAACTGCACCGTCACCGTGGCGCGGGTCGCGAGGTCGCCCGAAGGCGACGTGAGCTGAACGCGTTGCGCAGCTCCGCAGGAAGCGAGGACCAGCAGGGGGAGGATCGTGCGCATGTCGGGAGTGTCGTCGACGGTGCTGCGAGGGTGCGTGGCTTCGTCCACTCGACCGATCGGGCGAATGACCGATGCGCACGCGCTTGATTGACGTGACGCTGGCGCCCTCGATGGAGGCCCGGACCTGGCCGCAGCGCCAACGGTGGCGCTCGTCCTCTTTGGTGACGACGACGGCAAGACCCGGGGCATGGCGGCGTTCGCCTCGGAGCGAACGACCGACTTCGACGTCAAAGGGCTCGACCCCAGCGGGCTTTGCGAGCCCGGTGACGGCGTCTACGGGCTGCAACACCCCCACACCGGCGGCGTCCAGACACGGGGACGGTGACGGTCCCCGTGAGCGCGATGCGGCTGCTCACGCATGAACACGATGAGGTGCTGGTCTCCCGGGTCGGTGCGTCGCGGGCGGGGTGGGTCGAGCGTTTCACGCAGTTCGTCGCCGTGCAGGGCATCACGACCCGGAACGTCGTCAGACCGTTCGAGCTCCAGCGCGAGCGCGTCTTCATCACCACCGCCGACTTCTCGGGTGCCGGGCGGTCGAGGAGCGAGCGCTCGAGCCGCGCTGCGAGAGTGAGGGAATCGGTGGCCACGAGGACGAACGCTCTGGCATGACTTTGCGTTCCATGACCTCCCGCTCCCTCGACATCCTCACTGACGCGTGCGGCGATCTGCCTGTCGTGATTCGCAAGATGTTCGGCGGGCATGGTTTCTTCGCGCCCAACGGCGGCATGTTCGCGGGCATCGTCACCGACGACGAAGTCATCTTGAAGCTGGTGCACGGGCCAGCGCGCGACGAGCTCATCGCCGAAGGCGGGCATCCGTGGGTGTATTCGGGGCAAGGCAAGCCGATGACGATGTCGGAGTGGATCGTCGTGCCGGAGCGTTTCTACGACGACCCGGAGGCGTTCATGAGCTGGGCGGCGCGCGCGTTCGAGCTGGCGCCACCGAAGAAGGCGAAGCCGATGAAGAAGGGCGTCGCACCAGGGAAGAAGGGTCAGACGCCGAAGACACCCAGGCGCGCTCGCAGACTGAAGTAGGTGAAGGTGACCGAGATTGGCTGTGTTCACATCTTTTAGTACCTTAAAATCGACTCTGAGCGACTCTTCGAGTATCAAAAGACGTGATGGTCTTCGTCACGCTCGAGGCACTTCTAGACGGTGCGTGGCAGGCGGCAGCCACGCTCGAAGTTCCGGAGGAAGCGGCTGGCGATCAGGGCCGGTGCCACTTCGAGTACGGCTACGAGTACCTCGACCGCTGGCTCGGGACGAACCGCTCCGACGTGCTGGCGAGCCTCACGTTGCCGCTCGAGTTCGGCCCGACGAGCCTGCGAACGTGGCCCGCCTTTCTCGACGATCTGCGGCCCATGGGAAGCGCGAGACGGTGGTGGCTCAACCAGCTGAATCTGGCCGACTCACCCGCCAGCGACTTCCGGCTGCTGCAGCGGGGCACGGTCGCGCCGGTCGGGAATCTCCGCATCGCCGAGGCCGTGCCGGCGAAGGCCGAGCCGCCTCGTCGCTTCTCTTCGCACGCCGTCATCGATCGCGAGCAGGACTTCATCACCTGGGCAGCTGATCACGGCGCGCAGGTCGGCGGTGCGACCGGCGCAGGAGGCGACTCACCCAAGCTGTTGCTGCGCCGCGACCCTGACGGCCAGGTGTGGATCGACGTCTGGCAAGACGAGCCCGAAAGCGGGGCGACGCACGTGTTGGTGAAGTTCGCTCGCAGCAAACGCGAGCGCGACCGGCTCATCCTCCGCTCGGAGTACGTCTTCTACCGGGCGCTCGCGACGCTGGGCATTCCCACCATCGCCACCGAGGGCATGGAGCTTCACGAGGGCGCGGGCGGTCCCAGCCTGTGGCTGCCCCGCTTCGACGTGCGCCGACACGACGGTCGCGAAGTCCGTCTGGGTGTGGAGTCCTTGTACTCGCTCCTCGGGGCGCGCCCTGGATCGAGGCTGCGTCATCAAGACGTGCTCGTTGCGCTGCGGTCGCTCGTGCAGCCGGCGCAGTGGCGCGGGCTGCTCCTCGACTACGTGCAGCGAGACGTCCTCAACCTCGTCTTCGGGAACTCCGACAACCACGGACGGAACACTGCGTTGCTCAAGAGCGCCGAGGGCGTGTCTCTGGCGCCGGTCTACGACTTCGCGCCGATGAAGATGGACCTCGAAGGCATCAGCCGCACCACACAGTGGGGCCCGTTCGAGAAAGGCGGCGACGTCGACTGGCGCGGACTGCTGCCTGGCTTTGGCGAAGACGAGACGTTCGTTCGCATGGGGCTGCGTGAACTCGCGGAGCGACTCACCGCGCTCCCCACGTTGCTGCGCGAGCTCGGGCTGCCGCGCGAGACGTTGGACTTCCCCGGTCTCGGGCTGCACCACACCGAAGCGCGACTGCGAGACTGGGGCCTGTTGTGAAGCGCGAAGAGCTCGTGGCGATGGGCCCGCTGCAACGCAAGGCGCTGCTCGAAGACGTGGCGTCGTTGGTCCACTCGGGCGAGTGGCGGTTCGGTGACGCAGTCCGGTTCCTGCGAGCCGTCGTGCTGCGGAAGAATCGTGAGACGTTCGCGCGGCTGGTCGATATCTCTCCGGCTGCGCTTCAGAAGCTCGAAGACCGGGCCGACGCCAATCCCACGCTCGACACGTTGAACCGCGTTCTGCGGCCGTTCGGTGGCGCCGTGGGCATGGTCTTCCCTCGCATGGAGCCAGCTCCGGTGGTCACCGTCGACCTCGAGCAGCGACACGCTTCGTTGAGAGCCGCATTGGCTGGCACCAGACGACGAAAGCGAACGAACGACTGACTTCGCTCAGGGAGCGCCGCAGCCACGCCCAGCCCATCGAGGTTCACCTCGCCTCCGAGCGCGACATGCCGCTCGGCGCGCCAGGCCTCGTGCAGCAGTTCATCGACGTGGTGGCGGTGTACTCGTTCGACCTCAAGACCGCCGTGCCGAGCACCAGCGCGGCGTCAAACGCCAACGCGTGCGCTCGCTTCAGAAGCGGGTTGACCATGTCGCGAGCGCTCCCTTGGAGGATGGAAAGATGAAGAGGTGCGCCTCGGGCTCCCCGGTGGGGCTCGCGAGGCTGACGAGGGTCGCGATGACGCCACCTGCAATCGCCGCGACCGAGACGCCGATGAAGAAGCCAGCGAGGGTCTGGCCGCGCTTGCCGCCCTGCTCTACCGCGACGCGCATCGGGTCCCACGGCCCGCCGATGCGGTAGCGCTCGGAGACCTGCCGTGACGCGTTGGTGGACTGCACCGCGAAGAGCACCGCGAGGCCACCAGCGACCTCGCAGCCGCCGAAGAGAATGACCCCAGCCACCGGGAAACGGCCTCGCCGGCGGGTGATGGCGATTGCGTGAAGACTCCTGACATCTTCGGCGAAACTCAGGGGCAGCCAGCCTGACGACAATCAGGAATGCCCAGCGTCGCCTCCACCACCGGCGCCACCTCGTCCACTCGGACGCGAACGTCGCCTGGCTTCATTGCAGCCCCGTCGCTCGATGACGTGCTGGCTGGGCGGGAGTCGGTGAAGCGCGGCATGGAAGGCGACTCCGTTCGCTGGCTGCAGCGGAAGCTCGGCATCGAAGACGACGGCAAGTTCGGCCCCGCCACCGAGAAGGCCGTGCGCGCGATGCAGAAGCGCAAGGGGCTCGAGGTCGACGGCATCGCTGGCCGCCAGACGATGGGCCGCCTGCAAGACGGCTATCAGCCCGCACCGGTGAATCCGACGCGTCCAACGGAGCCTGCCCCCGAGGGCACTGGCACGAAGCGCCCGTTCCGCGGCTTTCACGAGGTGTCGGAAGCAAAGCTGCGTGACGCGCTCCCGCCACAGGCGAAGCACCTGGCGAAGACGTTCATCGACGCCGCGCGCAAGTACGACCTCGACCCGCGCTTCCTCGTCGCCATCTCGAAGTTCGAGACCGGCGGGTGGACCTCGAGCGCCTTCAAGAACAAGAACAACGCGATGGGCGTGTCGAACTCGAAGGGCCCCATCTCGTTCGCGCGGGCGGAAGACAGCATCGAGCGCATGGCGAAGGGGCTCGCGAACCCGAGGGGCTCCTACCGGAACGCGCAGACCATCGGGCAAATCGGAGCCATCTACGCTCCGGTCGGCGCCGAGAACGACCCCAACGGCACCAACGGGCACTGGCCCCGCAGCGTCGGGAAGTTCACGGACGAGTTCGCCCGGCTGCTCGGCTAGCAATCGGACGAAGCGTTCAAAAGGCGAACCTCGTGCTCCCACTCATGGAGCATGAACTGCTCTTTCGCCCTCTGTTCACCCCACCGTGGCATTGCCATGCGCCTGATGTTGCTGGTCGCACTCTCCGGGTGTGCGACTTCCCGCGGCGCGATGGCCCCTGCAGGGCCCTGTGACTCCGCAGTCGAGCGCTACGACACGGACAAGCGCCGCGCGCAGCAGGCCATGGTGGCTGGGGTCGTCCTTCAGCGAC
>JBBAQZ010000084.1:0-12738 GCA_040400045.1 Myxococcaceae bacterium | reverse complement strand
CAAACAGCCGGCGCGATCGTCAGCCCTGAACCGCTGAACAGCGCGCCTCAGAACACAAGGTGCTCGTCCTCGTCGACTCGACGGTGGAGGGGGCGCTCACCGCGTCGCTCGCCGAGGCGCTGGACGACCTGCGCGGCGATGGCTGGCTCCCGGTGGACGGCTACTACGGCGACGTCAACGGCACGTGGACTCCCAGCACCTCCATCAACGTCACCACCCTGCAGGGCACCCGAACGATGGCGCCGCCCAATGACGCGAGGTTCTCACCCGACACCATCCCCAGCCCGCTCGAGCTCGCGGTGGGCCGCGTCGACATGCTCAACCTGCCGCTGATTGCCGCGGGCACCGAGACGCAGCTGCTCACCGCCTGCTTCACGAAGCTCCACGCATGGAAGACCGCCAGCACGACGGCGACGAGACGGGCCTCCCTGCGCAACGGGCTCGAAGGCGCGGGCATCTCGACGGCGGGCTCATGGGCCGAGCTCAGCGCCATCGTCGGCGCGACCGCCGTCACGGCCGACACCAGCAACACCGTGCGGCTGTCACAGCTCGTCAACGGCGAAAGCTACCTGTGGACCGTCGGCCATTACTTCGGAGAGGGCGTGACGGGCGCTGGGGCGGCTGCAGTCGAACTGAGGGCCGAGCCCGCGTGTCGCCGTGGCCTCAGTGGGCGTCGGCAAGGACCCTCTCGAGGACCGGCTCCTTCCCGGCCGCGTCCTCGGCCTCGCTGCCGGGTGTGGCTGTCGATGCGCAGCGTCTTCCTCGACCGGGTGCTGGCCCGGGACGACATCAAGCACCTTGATTGTTCCTCAATGCCCTGACCACGCGATGCGACCCGAGGCGCGGTGAGCCCAGACGGCTGCCCCTCCCTCCGAACCGTGCAGGCAGAGCTCCCGCATCCGGCGCCGCAGTCCAGTACCCCATGAAATCACGAAGAAACTCTGGCAGCTCCGAGAACGCGCTAACGAGGCGTCGTCTCCGGGATTCCAGGCGTACATGACCGCAGCTCGACCACGCCTCTCGCTCGTACGCCCGTCGCCGCCGCGCGATGCCCAGCGTCTGATGCTTCTGATGCTTGAGGTTGGGGGTGGAAGCCGCGCTGCGTTTCATGAGCTCGCTGCCCATTTCGCCGCCCCGTTGGTTCGGTTCTGCACGAGGCAGGTCGCCGACGCAGCGGTCGGTGAAGAGCTGGCGCAGGATGTTCTGCTCGCCGTCTGGCAATCGCGGCATCGCTTCACTGGCGGCGATGCGGCATCCTGGGTGTTCACCATCGCCGTCAACCGCTGTCGAAAGCACCGCCGCTCGTTGCTGCGCTGGTTCTCCGCGCGCGCCCGAATCGAGTCCGCAGATTCGGGACCTGACGTCGTCGAGGCGCTTGGCAACCATCAGCAGGCGGCTCTGCTCAAGGCCGCCGTCCAGTCGCTCAGTGACGAGCTCCGCGAGGTGCTGGTGCTGCGGCTCGACACCGGCCTCGACTACCGGTCCATCGGCGAAGCGGTCGGCTGCACCGAAGGTGCAGCTCGAGTGCGGGTCCACGCTGCGATTCGACGCCTTCGCGGCGGGATGGAGGTGGCGCCATGAACTGCCTCACGGATGATGAGTGGACGTCATTTTTCAGCAACGAGGGCGAGGTCGATGAGGAAGCCCTTCGCGGCCACGCCGAGACCTGCACCCGGTGTCGGCAGGCGTTGGAGCAGCGCAACCTCGTCAGCAGCGTCGTTGCTGCGCCCGTACCGTTCGACGAGGCCCGCTTCCTTTCCGGCCTCGAAGCACGGGCTTCGGTGCGCCGTCCGCCGGCCGCTGCGATGGCAGCCCTCGCCGCAGCCGCGCTCCTCGTCATCGGGCTTGGCTGGCAATGGCGGACCCTGGAAGGGGAGTTCGAGGCGCGTGGCGGCCCAGCTGGGCAGTGGCACACGCGTGTGTCGGCCGAGCTTCGACGTGTCGATGCGCCAACGGTCGCGCTCACCGACGGACAACTGCTCGCGGCGAACAGCAAGCTCTCGGTCTGGTACCGGAACCTCGAGTTCAGCCGGCCGCTCTTCGTGCTCGCGTACCTCGTCGATGCGCGCGGAGAGCTCCACTGGGTGACGCCCGGCTACCGCACCGTGGGCGTCGAGCCCCAGCCCGCCATGCTCCTCGCAAGCAACCGAGAGACCTTGTGGCCCGAGTCGATCGAGCTCGAAGACCCGGCGCCAGGCGCTGGCATGGTGGTGGTCATCATCAGTGAGGCGCCCGGCTCCGTCCTCCAACTCGAGGCCGCTCCCCGGGGCCTTCGCGCAGACCCAACCGAGCAATTCCCTGGCGCCGTCATCTGGCGTCGCCGCGTCGTCATTTCTCCCTGAGGTGCACATGCTGTCGAGTCTCGTCCTGGCGACCGCGTTGGCGGTGGCGCCCGAATCGTTCGTCATCGCCGTCGGCAACAACAACAGCCCGAAGCTTGGCCGCCCTCAGCTGAAGTACGCCGACGACGACGCGGCGCGGGCCGTCGAGACGTTCCTGAGCGCGACGGGCACGCGTCACGTCGAGTTGCTCACCACGATGGATGACGACTCCGCGCGGCTTCATGCAGGTCTGCTGGCGCAGGCAAAGCCAGCCACCCGGGCCGAGGTGGCTGCTGCGTTCGCCCGGCTCGCAGACTGGGGAAAGGAGCGTCGCGCCGCCGACGTTCGCACGCGCGGTTACTTCATCTTCGCCGGCCACGGTGACGTCGAACAGGGCGAGGGCTTCATCGAGCTCGAGGACGGCCCGCTTCGCGCGAGTGACTTCGAGGCGCTGCTGGCCCGGGCCGGGGTCGACGAGTTGCATGTCGTGCTCGACAGCTGCAACTCCTGGTTCGTCCTCAACCCGCGGAAGGCAGGCGTCCGTCTCTTCCCGACGCCGAAAGAGGCGACCGAAGCGCTGCGCGCGCGTCTGCCCAACGTGGGCGTGCTGCTCTCGACGAGCGCTGAGAGCGAGACGTACGAGTGGTCCGAGCTGCAGTCGGGCATCTTCAGCTACGCCTTTCGCTCCGGGCTCGTCGGCGGTGCAGACGTCAACGTCGACGGAGAGGTTTCCTACGAAGAGCTCGCGGCCTTCATCGACGTCGCGACCCGGGCCATCAAGAACCCGGCCTTTCGTCCCCGCATCTTCGCGCGAGGGCCAGGCGGCGCGACCGCTTCGTCGTTTGCCTCGAGCGCCGGGAGCGACGCGACGGTGCTGACGGGAACGTCGACGGAGCCCCTGCGGCTGCGCTTTCGCGACGGAGACGGCGTGCGGCTCTACGACGTCAACGTGGGCGCCAACACGAAGCTGACGGTCCGCCTGCCTCGGCGTGACGGCCTCGTACTGGAGCGCAAAGAGGTGCTCGGCTGGCGAGCGTTTCAACTTCCTCAAGGAGGCAGCGTCGAGCTGTCGAGCGTGGTGACTCCGGCGGCCCACGTGCAGGGCCGGAGCGCGAACGAGCTGCTCACGAGCTTCTTCGACGTCGCGTTCTCTTCGTCCGATGTCGAGACGTGGAAGGCCCGGGAGCTGGCCGAGGCGAAGGAGGTCCCACTCGGGGTCTCCGAGCAGTTGACGAGCCGAGTCGGCCTCGCGTTGAGGACTGCGGCCAACCAGGAGCGTGGCGCGCGCACGACGATTCTGCTCGTGAGCGCAGCCTCACTGGCCACGGCCATCGGCCTCGGCGTCGGTTTCGCCATCTCGAATCAGGGTGCCCAGGAGCAATTCGTGCGACTGGCTGCCTTCGGCTCGGTGTTGGGCTTGACAGGTCTGCTCAATGGCGCGTTCAGCCTGTTCCCGTCGACCTGGGAACGGCGCTCGAGCGAGTTCGCGCGCAAGGTCGAGGCGGGCAAATCGGCTGAGGCGATTCGTGAAGTCGACCGCTTCGTGGAACGGCAGTTGGGCGACACGTTGCGAGACCGGATTGGCAACGGGGTGTTCGGCGGCTTGATGATGGCCGGCGGCGCTGCGGGCCTGACGTGGATGTTCGTCGAGGGCCAGGCTCAGCCCATTGATCCCTTTGTCATTGCGGCAAGCCTGTCATCGGTCATCTCCGGCGCCCTTCTGGTGGGGCTTGCACTGAAGCCCAGCACCGCTGAGAGCTTCGGGCAGTTGCTGCGGCAGGAGCGGCCGCCAGAAGCACCAAAGCTGGGGTTCGCCATCATTCCAGGTGGTGGGGGTCTCTCACTCAGCGGTCAGTTCTGAAGCGGGCGGATGAATCGGGAGAAACCGACCGCACACTGAAGTCGTTCACGGACGTCTGTCTGTCTTTCCAACGAAGGCCTCTGGAGGAGTCATGAACCCGCTTCGCATCATGCTGCTGGGAGTCGTCGGAATCATCGTGAGTGGCTGCGCAACCGTTCGGGATGAGCGCTCTGGCCTGTTCGGGCGCGCACCTCAAGAGGCCTCATGCGACGTGCCCGTCCTCCGGGGTGTCGTGGCCAGCAGCGAGTGGAACCAGACCGGGACTCGCTTCATCGAGGGCTCCGTCTTCATGACGCCTCAAGACGTGCACCGCATTGCGGTCGCCGAGGCCTGCTCGCTGGGCGCCGATGCCGTGGCCATCAGCTCCGAGTTCTACGGAGTCCTGTTTGCAGGCTCGCAAGCCGTGGCCGTGTTCCTCAAGCGCCGCTGAGGTGTCCCGCAGGAGATGGGGCCTGCCATCGACGCCAGGCAGGGAGGACATTCGAGATGACCAGGGGCACCCTCTCGCACCACTTCAACGTGCTCAAGGCAGCCGACCTGGTGCGGAGTGAGCGGCGAGGGCAGCAGCGCGTCTACTCGCTGAACACGACGGTCTTCGAGAACTTGGCGGCGCTGTTGTTGGACCTGTTCAAGTTGGAGCAACGAAGCAAGGGAGGACGTCGATGAAGCCCACGCGTTCGCGGGTGGTGAGCCTGTCCCTGGTGGTCGCGGCCTTCGCGCTGGCCTCGGTCCTCTATTCGCGGCTGCCGGAGTTGGTGCCGACGCACTGGAACGCGTCGGGGGTCGCCGACGGGTTCACCCCGAAGCCCTGGGGCCCCTTCTTGCTGCCGCTGGTGATGCTGGGGTTGTTCGTGATGCCCGGCATCTCGCCGCGGGGCTCCGGGCTGGAGCGCTACCAGGGCTTCGAGCTGATTCGGGTCGCGGTGTTCGCGTTCCTGTTCGCCGTCACGGTGCTCGTCTTGTTCGCGGGCATCGGCGCGCCGATCGCCATCGACCGCGCGGTGTACGGCGCCGCGGGGCTACTCTTCATGGTGCTGGGCAACTTGATGGGCAAGCTGACCCGGAACTTCTTCCTGGGGATCCGCACCCCCTGGACGCTCGCGAGCGAGGAGGTCTGGCTGCGGACGCACCGCCTCGCAGGCAAGCTCTTCGTGCTCGCGGGGCTGGCGCTGATCGTCATCGCCGTCGTGGGTGGCGGCGTCGTCGCCGTGCTGGTGACGATCGCGGCAGCGGCGGGGATCCCCGCCGTCTTCTCGTACGTGCTCTCCCGACGGCTCAAGGGCTTCACGACCAGCCCGGGGCACGACGGGTAACCGGAGGGGGCGTGACCAGCTCAGGAGCACCGTCATGAGACCGACCATCGGTGAGGGGTGCGCGACGGCTCCCGCGCCGACGCGAACGGGAAGGACCTGCGGGTCACCCTGCTGACGTTCGAGCGCGGCGAGCTCCAGGCGCTGCTCTCGGTGGACTGGGCACCACCGCCCCGAGAAGGCTCGGCGCCAACCCCCGCTTGGGCAGCTCCTCGTCGAGGTGCGCTTCGTCTGTGAAGGCGACCGCCACACGGGCACTGGAGCACCACAAAGCCGAACGTCCTGCACAGCAAGGAGGCCCAGTCCGGCGCCATCTGCGACTTCAGCATCGTGCTCGCCAGGGCCTGCGCGTGGCCACCCTCGCCACCGACCGCGAACATCAGGGTCGCGAGAACGGCCCAGGTCGCAGGGTGGAACACGAGGGGTTCCATGACGAACTCCAACGCTGCCGTGGCGAGCGCGAGGAAGCCGCCCGCATGACGTGCTGCAACCAACCGCCACGCGATGGGGTGACGCAGCGGGCACGCCCCCCCCGGGAGCTGGGCCCGGTGGTCCGGACCACACGATTCACTTCACGGACTCTGCGTGTTTGAATCGTGTGATGCGCGAGCTCTCGTGGCGTGGTGATGCTCCCCGGCCGGCCCTCGTCGAGGCCCTCGAGCGCGCGGGGTGGGCGGTGGGTGACTCGGGAGAGGTCGTCGTCGTTCGCGCGAAGACGGTGCCGTCAGCGTCGGGCGCGCTGCCGTGGCTGTGGCTCACCTCGTCAGCGCCGACGGCGGCCCAGGTGAAGACGGCCGTCGAGCGCGGCGCCGTCGACGTCTTCCCCACGGAGCGCGACTGGGAAACGAGGCTGCTCGCGCGCCTCGCCGAGCTCTCGGTGCCAGAGACGCCCGTGCCGGCGCCGCCCAACGTCGTCGCAGAGTCGGCCGCGGCCCGCCGCATGCTGCGACAGCTCAAGCAGGCGGCCCAGACCTCGATGCCGGTGCTCCTGACGGGAGAGACCGGCAGCGGCAAGGAGCTCGCGGCACGCCTCATTCACGAGTGGTCGCCCCGCAGCAGCCGCACCTTCGTGCCCATCACCTGCGCCGCGATTCCAGACGAGCTGATGGAAGGCGAGCTCTTCGGGTACACCAAGGGTGCGTTCTCGGGCGCGGTGAAGGACTACGACGGCCTGATGGTCGCGGCCGAGGGCGGCACCGTCTTCCTCGACGAGGTCGACGACACGCCCTTCTCGCTGCAGGTGAAGTTGTTGCGCGTGCTCGAGGACCACGTCGTCTCGCGTCTGGGCGAGTCGAAGTGGCGCGCGGTCGACTTCCGCGTCATCGCGGCCACCAACCGCGACCTGCGTCCGCTCATTCACGAAGGTGAGTTCGGCGCCGACTTCTACGAGCGCCTCGCCACCGTGCTCATCGAGCTCCCGCCGCTGAGAGACCGCCTCGACGACCTGCCCGCCATGACGGCGCAGCTCATCGAGCGCTACTACCGGGAAGACAAGCTGGCTTCGAAGCGTGGCGTGGTGAAGGACGTGACGGCCGAGGCGCTCGAGATTCTCAAGGGCTACTCATGGCCTGGCAACGTGCGCGAGCTGCGCAACGTCATCTTCGCGGCGCTGGTGCACAAGCGCACGGGCTCGTCGTTGCTGCCGTCCGACCTGCCTCGGCGGTTGTGGCAGCAATCGCGGCCCGAGAGCGATGGGCAGACCGTCGTGTCCTCGCGGGCCATCGAACAGAAGCTGGCCGAGGGCTCGATGAACCTCAAGGTGGAGATCGAGGCGCTCGAGCGCGCGGCGGTCGAGGCGGCGTTGCGACGCGCGGCCGGGTCGGCAGCCGAGGCCGCGCGCATGCTGGGTGAGGTGGGGCGCGGCACCGCGAAGGACCCGGGAGGCACCGTGCGAGTCATGATGAAGCGGCTGGGGCTGTCGGGCGGCGCCCGCTGAAGAAAGCTGGAAATCAGTCGGCGCCCTGAGCGTTCGAGCAAGACGTCACGCGACGGCATCCCATCCCCGGCGCGTGGCCGTGGCCGGGGGCCCGAGGTCGAGAGACTTCGGGCCTCTGGTCGCTCTTGTGGATCGCCCGGCGCGCGAACCCCAGGGCCTGCGAGGGCGGGTGCCACGGAGCAGCCCTCTCGCTCGCGCGAAGACCGTTTTCACCTCGGGAGCAGCGGCGGGCGTCAGCTCGCGTGCGAGGGACGCCTCCGAATCGAACAAGACGACGCCGAAGCGATCGCCCGCGCGAAGGTGGTCGATGCGCGCAAACGTGCACCTCCCTGGCGACCGTGAGCTTGCTGGTCTGTCGAGACGCGCCCGTTTCATGGAACGGCTGTGCCATCGACCCGGAGATGTCGAGCACGACCACGAGGTTCAGCACGGGTCGCTCCGCGCCAGTCGGTGGGGAGACCGAGTCGAGCCCGAGCGCGCCCCGGACGCCTGCGAGGGCGACCACCCCCGCCGCCGCAGGGGCGTCTGGCGTCGCGGCTACTTCTTCTTCACGAGGTCAGCGAACGTCTTCTTCTTGGTGCCTTCTTTCTGGCGGCGAAGGTCGTCGGCGATCTCCTCTCGCGCCTTCTCGTAGGCCTTGTCGCGGTTGACGTCAGTGAGCTCGCCAGCCTCGTTCCGCGTCACGGCGTTGAGCCTGGGCACGGCAGTGGGACGTCGGTGCTCTTTGTAGTCGGCCATCGGGTTCGAGCGAGAGCCTACCCCAGCGTTCTGGCTCGCGTCAGCCGACCCGGCCCGTCACGCGGCCCGAGGCGTCGACCGCGAAGGCCAGCGGGACCACCGAGACGCCGTATTTCTTCGCAAGGTCTCTGCGCTTCGAGACGTCGACCCGCACCACGGGAGTCCCCTTCTCGTCGAGCTCGCGGCCCAGCGTCTGGCAGTCGCTGCAGAGCGGGTGGGTGAAGAGGACGACGGTACCGGCCTGGCGCTGCGAGCCGAGCGCGTCGAGGTCGACCTGCTCGATGGCGCCACCGCGGACACCGCGCAGCTTCGCGACGATGCGGTACACCTCGCAGCCCACGCACAGGCCAGTCGTCGCAGCGAGCGTCGCCAGCACCGCGACGAGGCCCGCGAGGGCCACCCCGACCGCGGTGAAACCGGTCGCGTACGAGACTGAAGCCGAGAGCAGGAACACGGAGCCCAGCACGTTCGCGAAGCGGGGCGCGCGCGAATCCTCGACAGGTCCTGCCCCCAGACGTGGCTGCACCACCTTGAAGTAGAAGACGCAGGGCAGGCAGTACTGGCGGCCGAAGAGCACCGAGACGGCGAGCTGCGTGCCGAGCAACGCGAGAATCAGCCAGGCCCCCGTGAAGACCGCCACCGTCGCTCCGAGCGCGACGACGGTCTGATTGAACCGGGGTGCACGAGCGTCAATGACGCTCAGGTCCTCGTTGCTTGCGGTGAGTGTGCCGACGGTCGCCATTTCTGCCTCGACGGATAGGGTTCTGCCATGACAGATATCATCCGCCACAGCAGATATGCAACTGTCGCAACGGATATGTCCAGCCGAGCGGCCAGCCCTCAGTGAAGCGTGGCTTCCGTCATCGCGGAATGGGCCTCATCCACCGTCGGGCCTGACGCGTTCGGCCACGCTTCGGTCGGCGCCGTCGTCACGCGACCGACGCGCGGGCGACGGAAGCACGCAGGCAGCGCCGCGCCTCGTGGTCGAGGCCGTCGAACGGTGGGTGATGGCGCTCGTCGTCGAGGCGCTGAGCGTCTGGGGCCGCCGATCGAGCGCAGAGGTTCGACCCTCGCTTCACCCGAGTCCGGTGCAGCGGCTCGAGGTTCAGCTTCACCGCGGGGCAGCGGGCAGGGTCGAGTCTGTTCAGAACGCGGCCGGCCTACTTCGAGGGTGCTGCTCCGGCAGCGGCAGCAGCGGCGACCCTGGCGGCCTCGGCGCGCACTCCGCTCTGCGCGTCGTAGATGATCTGCAGCACGGCGGCGAGCACCGTAAACGACACCAGCAGCGTCGTGCCGAGGCCAATGCACGCGATGATGCCAATGCTCTGCAGGCCGTAGTGCTGGGCGAAGATGAGCGAGGCGAAGCCCGCGACAGTGGTGAGCGTCGACGACGCGACGGCCGACCCGACGCTCCGCAACGCCACGAGCGGCGGCGTGCCCTCGAGGAATCGGTGGAGCAGGTACAACCCGTGGCTCACGCCGAACCCGAGCAGAATCGGCATCATCACCAGGTTCATGAAGTTCAGCTTCTGGCCAAAGATGCTCATGATGCCGAGCATCATCACCAGGCCGACGCCGAGCGGAATCACCGAGGCCGCTGCCAACTTCACCGAGCGGAAGTCGAGGTAGTGCATCACCAGAATCCAGATGGCGGCGAGGACCACCGTCATCTTGCCGTCGTGGAGCACGATCTCTGCCAGCTTCGCGTAGAGAATCGGCAACCCGGCGCCACGATATTCCTTGCCGCTGACCCCCTTCACCACGCTCGACTGGTTGGCGAACTTGATCAGGTTCTTGCCGTCCCACAGGTCGATCTTCGGGTACAGGAAGGTCAGGTACCCTCTGTTCTCGGCCTTCGTCTCGGGCAGCGAGCGGAAGTTCGACGCGTAGATCTCGGGCACCCCGCCGACCTCGAAGGGTTCCTTCGAGAGCACCTTCAGGAAGAAGTCGGCCTTCTCCTGCATCTCGGGCGGCAGCGACTTGACGTCGATGTCCTTGAGCTCTTCGCGCCACTCCGCGAGGATCTTCGCGTTCGCTTCGGCGGTCTTCGGCGGCGGCACGAAGGAGTAGATGCTCACCACCTGATCGACCGTTGGGAACTTCTCGCGATCGACGTTGAACTCGGACTCAGGGTTCTTCGTCAGCGCGTACCAGAGGTCTCGGGCCTCTTCGACGGTCTCGGTCGGCACCGCGATGGGGTCTGAGCTGATCTGGAACCGGCGCGAGATCTCGTCTTGCAGCTTGATGGCGGGCTGCCCAGGCGGCACCAGCGCGCGCGTGTTGTAGTTGAACTGCGTGCCGTACTTGAGACGCTCGAGCAGCGTCAGCTTCGCGTCGCCTGCGGGCACCTCGTCAGTCCACGGAATCGCGAACGCGCAGACGGCCAACACGATGACGCTCATGAGCGCCAGGGTGAGCTTCGGCGCCGGAATACGCGTCACGCCGGTCGACAGGTTGTCGCTCGGTGGCGCCATCTTGCCGATGAGCTTCTCGGGCCACGCCGGGTTCTTGCGGCCCAGCAGCAACAGAATCGAAGGGCACCACGCGAACAGACAGAACGCGGTGAGGAACGTGCCGACGCCAGAGAGCAGGCCGAACTGCGAGAAGCCACGGAACTCCGAGACGAGCAACACGAAGAAGCTGCCTGCGGTGACGACCGCTGCCACCAGCGCCGGCCTGCCCGCGTTGATCAACGCATCGAAGATGGCCTTCTCGTAGGGCTTGCCCATGCCGAGCTCGATGCGGGTGCGGAAGGTGAAGTGCAACCCGAAGTCGATGCCAAACCCGAGGATGATGGCCGCGATGATCGAGGTGATCATGTTGAGGTCGCCGAACGCGAGCTTGGCGAACCCCATCGTGTACACCGTGCCGAGCACGACCCCCGACAACACCAGCACCGTGGGGAACCACTTCCGGAAGAAGATCATCGTGACCGCTGCGATGCTGAGCAACGCGAGCAGGGTCACCTCGTCGAGCGACTGCTGAATCGCGTAGCTGTCGTCGAGCGCCGTCTTGTACGAGCCGGAGAACCCGAAATAGATGGTCTTCGAGTCGCCCATCGTCTCGTAGTCTTCGAGCAGCTCGACGCCCTGGCTCTTGCCGACCTCGCCGATGAGCCCATCGGTCTTCATCTTCGGCGGCGGAATCGCGTTGTATTTTCGGCCCGTGAGGAACTCGACGAACTTCTCGGTCTTCTGCAGATCGGTCGAGTTCCACATCGGCTTCACGAGCATCATCAACATCTGCTTGTCGTCGCTGATGTAATAGTCGTCACGAATGCTCTTCTTGCCGACCGACGAGTACTTCTTGATCAGGTCGTCGAGGTCGAGCTTCACCGGCTCGGTCTTCTTGATCTCGATGAAGAACGGGTTCGCGCGCCGCAGCTGATCCTTCATGTACGCGCTGATCCGCTTCTTGCCTTCGGCGAGATCCTCGGTGCGAATGAAGAGCACCATGTTCTCTTGAATGAAGTCGACCGGCACCTTGTAGGTGATGAACCGGACCCACGGCGTGCCGTCGGGCTGCTTCGCTTCCTTGAGCTTCACATAGAGCTCGTCCGACAACTTCTTCATCGCCTTCTCGTCGTCGGCGCGAAGGGCGAACTGCAGGTAGCCGGCGCCACCGACCATGTCGATGACGCGCCGGACGGCCTTCACCTCGGGCAGGTCCTGCGAAATGAGCGACAACTGGTCCGACTCGATGCTGAGCGTCGAGGTCAGGTATCCGCTGATGACGCCGAGGACGACGAGCAGCGCGAGCACGCGCCCGGGGTGTTTGGTGATGAGGCGGGCATAGGCGGTGGTGCCCCGCGTGATGAAGGCAGACTGGTCGTTCATGAGCGGGCGGCACCCTACTCCCGCGCCTCGTGGGAAGTGACGAACTTTCTCGTCACTGGCAGACCGGTCAGTCGGAACGCGCCCACGAGCCCAATCACCCGGTGGAGCCCGTCGTCAGAGGCCCCGTGAGCAGCCCGTGCTGATCTTGAAGAGAATGTTGTCCACCGAGCACGCAGCGCGCTGGAGCTCCCACGACGTGCGCTGGCCTTCGTTGCACGCCGGCAGGGCGTTGAGACAGTTCGCGTAGAGGTCCAACTGCTTGGTGTCGTTCTGCGTGCAGTTGGCGAGGTTGTTCTCGCACGTCGTGACGCGCGCGCTCGTCCAGGCGTTGCGGCTCGAGTTGCAGCCTTTGCCCTTCTCGTCGGCGTTCGCTTCGGCGGCGGCGACGCGCGAGCAGGGAGTTCCGCACGCGAACAGGGTGACCGTCACTGACAGAGCCAGAAGGAGTCGAGTCATGAGGGCGCTTCTTACACCTGCCTCGGCCCTCGGACTTGCAGGTTTCCCCGTTCCAACCACTCGTGGTGTGGAGTCACGCCCCCAGTCGCGAGAGGTCCACGGCCCCCACCCTCGACCGCCACGCTGCCTCTCTGGACGCAACCAGCTGATCTTCGAGCCGAGTGACACCCCACACTCGTTGGATCGGCTCTTGAACATGTTGCGTCCCGGACTCGACCCGCAGCAACCGGAGACAAGACATGAACCGCAACCTCGCAATCCTCTCGGCGGCGCTCGCGCT
>JBBAQZ010000083.1:0-14320 GCA_040400045.1 Myxococcaceae bacterium | reverse complement strand
ATTACGAAGTGAAGCCACGGAAGTTGGCGAGGTAATTTCGATCAGGGCCCTAAGGAAGACAACCGCAGAGAGAAGACGAGTCATGTGGCTCCGTTGCGGGCGATTGGAAGGAAGGGAGGAGGTGTGTTGCGTCGCCCGTCACTGGCCCTGACAGGCCGGGGCAGACGCAGGTCGCAGGAGAATTTCAGCCGAATTTCGGAGCCGCGGGTCCCGACTCCCGCAGCGCGCGGCTGAGCGAGAGCTCGAAGCCGTTCTGCACGCTGGTGAGCAACCGCTCGACGTCGTCTTCCGGCAACTGCAACGCCACCGAGAGCTTCGAGCGGGTGATGGCTGACAGCCGCTCCTTCGCCGCTGACACCCACCGCGCGACCGAGGCCCGATGCGCTGCGCCTAACCGGTTAGGTTGAACAAGACTGCGTTTCGTACGTGGAGGAAGGGTACGCGGGTGGGCGGCGGTGGCAGGTCGAGGGGTTGAACGGGCGTGGTGGAGCTTGTGGCGGGAGCGCCGAAGAGCGCAGGAACGCCTCGTTGGGCAGGGGTGGGCGGCGAGCGAGGATACTTCTCCTTCGCGTTGCCGGCCGCCCGCAGCAGACATCGTCACAGAAGAACGAAGGTTGCGCTGGCGAAGGCCAGTCGTCAAAGTCGGCTTCGAGCCGGGATTGAGGTCATTCAGCGCCACCTCAGGAGACCGAGGCCAGCGTCGACGCGAGCACCGTCTTGGTGCCCGCCACCTCGAAGTCCACTACGGCCTTCTCCTTCGTCCCGGGGACGCGGCGGATCACGACCCCGAGTCCAAAGACGGCGTGTCGAACGCGGTCCGGCCCTCGCTCGGGTCTCGGCTGAAACCTACGCCGCAGGGCTTTTGCTTGGGTCGCGTCGAGCAGTCCTCGTCGAAACGCCTCGTCCAAGAGGACGCCCGCACGTTCGGTATGGCCACGGAGCCCCTCGAGTTCGATGCGGGTGAGAGGCACGCTCACCCGCCACAGCTCGTCGCGAGTGGCCGAGCGCTCGGCGATCTTGAGGAAGCGATCAGCCTCGTCGAACCGGCCGGCGTTCATCGCCTCGACGGCACTCACCAACGGAGAAGTGCTCGCGAAGGCTCCAGACATGCGTCCGGATTAACGCAAGCTTCATCAGCGTTCCACAACGGCTCACCTCGAGCGTCACGCCACCCCTGCGCACACCCGACGAAGCTCGAACCGATTCGATAAGCCGCCGAACGCGTGGTCTGCCGAACGAGACGGCGGCTCAGTTCGCGCGGAGCGAGTCGCCGGGGACGAGGACGACGACGTGCCGGGTGTTGTCCCCGTAGACCATCGGCCCACCCATGTCGGCGTAGTTGAAGAGCGTGCGGCCACCATTTCGGGCGATGCCCATGTCGAAGCCGCGGCTTTTGACCGAGGTGGCGTTCCAGGAGTCGTGCCGGGTCTGGAAGACCACGGCTCCCGAGGGAATCTTCCCCTCGAGGGCGAGGCGCTTGTAGTCGGCGGCAGGAATCACGTTCGCCTTGATGGTTCCATACGGGCTCTTGATCGTCTGCTCGCGCGCTCCGTCGAGCGGCAGACTCTTCCACCCGAAATCGCGAACCAGCTGCACCATGCCCCCGCGTGGGTTGTTCCCTACATCCATGCCCGTCGCGGCAGGTTGGCGAACACCGTTGTTTTGCATGTTGATGAGCGTCCCTGTCACGCACAGGCCTTCGCCCGCCTTGACCAGCTTGCCTGTCGCGAGTGCCTTGAGTGACCGGTTGTTCGCATCGACGGTGAAGTTGCCCGCGGTGACGACGCCCTGGCCCTTTTCCGACGCGTTGATGGTGTTGTTCGTCGGACGGTCCGTCCCGCTCGGCGGCCTGGCGCTTTCGGCGGGCTGCTGGACGGGCTTCGCGCCGGCTCCGTCGACGGGCGGGCGTGCCACCTGCGCAAGCACCTCCTCGAGGCGCGATGGCGCGGAAGGCGTGGAAGGCGTGGAAGGCGTTGACGCCTCGAGTTGTGGCCGGGTCGAGCTGCTGCGGTCGGCCTCGGCGAGCGGGGCGGGCGTCGAAGGCGCTTGGGAGGAGTTGGAGAGATCGCTCGTCGCGGAGGCGTTTCCGAGCAACCCTCGAGGCCTCAGGACGTCGGCGATGGCGTTCATCCGTCGCGATTGATCCGCGCGGACGCCAGCTTCGGTGTTGCCGAGCCCAGGCGCGTTGAGGCGACCGCTCGGTTCGTACCAGCTGCGCACCCGGGCGTTGGTCAGACTCTCGAGCGAGACGCCCTCGCGAGCGATGCGAGGCAGTTGGTCGAGGAAGCCGTTTCGCCCTGTGGCCATCGCCGGTGACTGGTTCCATGAATCGAAGAACGCGGCGGCGAGGAGCGGATCTTTCGGGTCGAGCCCGGCGTTTCGAGCCGCGGCTTCGTATTGTGGCCGCACCGCACGGAACCGGCCGAGCTGAACCTGGTCTGCCTGGGCGGGTGAGCTGGCGCCGCCCTGCCTCACCTGGTACGAGAAGGTGCCCGCATTCCGCGCGCCGTTGCCCGGGTCGATGTGACTCCGGTATGCGGCCGTGCGGCCACCTGAGACGTCGCGAGTGCCCTCGGCTTTGCCGATGGCGATCGAGAGCGCTGAGTCGGGGCTCGAGAGCTCGGCGGCGAGGTCGAACGAACGTTGCGCGCTCGCCGTGGGAACGCCGCGGTCGGTGTTGAGGGGCGTCTGAGGAGGCTCGGTCTTCGTCTGCGTGGGCACAGCGGCTGGCGTCGCAAGAGGGGCCACTTGTGCAGCGACTACGGGAGTTCGCTTTGACACCTCGTTGAGCAATTGATCGAGGGTCTTGCGGCTGGGCGTCGCGACGAAGCTCGAGACATGCTGGGTGGTGGTGAAGTCAGGAAGTGGGCCGGTCCTCGCGCGCCGAACCCACCCAAGTGTCTCTCGTGGTTGGACCGCAGGGGGATTCGAGACCGGCGATGCGATGTCCGGCTGCGGCTGCGGCGCCGGGCTGACGCCCGGTTCAATCGATCTGCTGCTGGGAGCAGGGACGACCGGGATTCCGGAGCGGGTGTTGATGGCGGTCATGATGGGTTCTCGGCGGTGGTGAAACGAAGTTTCCTGTCCACGAAGAGCTGCTGGAAATCAGGGGCTGGTGCTTCGGTTGAACAAGACTGCGTTTCGTACGTGGAGGAAGGGTACGCGAGGGTGCGGTGGCAGGTCGAGGGGGGTGAAGGGGCGTGGTGGAGCTTGTGGCGCCGAAGAGCGCAAGAACGCCTGGTTGGGCAAGGGTGGGCTCCTGGGCCTGGGCACTGCCGGCAAGTCGAGGGGGCAGTGACTGGCGCGGGCCGCGGTGACTGCGCACCACCCGCTTGCGCAGCCCGAGACGCTCGCGCTCAAGTGGCCGCGATCAGCACGAGACGGAACAACGGCAGCTCGAGCTTCTCGACGCTCAACGCCAGGAGCATGAACCGGTAGTGGTGCACGCCGCTGCGCCTTTCGAGGCTCACCGGCGGAGGCGGTGGTGCATGAGACGCGCGGGGGCCTGCACGGTCTCTCGTTCCCGCGCAATGATTCCTACGCCGTCGCGCTCCCGCTGGAGTTCCTCCTGTCCTACCGCCTCGGCGCCCTCGACGCGGTAGTGCTCGTCGAGCAGGTCCCTCAAGTTCTCGACCCACTCCCGCTCGGGCCGGGGCACACAGAGCGCGGCGATGCCGGCGTGGTCCTTCCGCAGGCCGGGGCGGTCGTCTGGCGGCCGGCCGAGCGCGCGAATGAGGGCAGGCATCACGACGCGCTCCTCGACGCTGACGTGCCAGAGCAGGTGGTGGCGGAAGAGGTCGAACGCGGCGACGCCGAGGCCGTTGGTCGCGAGCCAGGCCGTGAGCTCGGCGCGGAGCAGGTGATGCTGCTCCCGAAGCACCGTCGAGACGAGGCGACCCATGGAGTGCGGGCCTGCAGGGCACGTGCCCCGCGCAGAACTGTCGTCGTTCACTGCGACAACGTGACGCACGCGCGCGGCCTCTGACCTGCAGTACTTCCACTCCGTGATGATGCGTGTCGCGCTCCTCCTCGGTGTCTGTGGCGCGTTGGCTGCGAACACCGCGGCCGCGTGCCCGACGTGCGCCTGTGGCAACCCCGCGATGACGGCGATGGGAGCCGAACAACCATTCGTCAACCGCGTGCGGCTCGCCACTACGCTCCGGGCCTGGCAGCAGGACGAAGGCACCCCGGCGGTCGACGCCGTGCGGCTGAGGGAGCTGCGCCTCGACGTCAGCGCGTCGTGGTCTCCGACGCCGTGGCTCACCTTCGCGGCCAACGTTCCCGTGCAACTTCGCGAGCAGCTCGCGGTCAACCTCGCGAGACAGACCGGCGTCGGTTGGGGAGAAGTCGACCTCTCCTCGCGATTCGTCGTTCACGGCAGCGGCCGGCTGAGGCCGAAGGCGTTGATCAGCCTCATCGCAGGCGTGCGGCTCCCCACCGCATTGACCCTGTTCGACCAGGAAAGGCGGCCCCTCGATATGGACGCACAGCTCGGCGCCGGCGCGGTCGCCCCGCAGCTCGGCGTCGCGTGGAGCGGCTTCTTCGGCGACCGCTGGTCGGCGATGGCGTCGCTGATGGGCGAGGTGCCCTTCGAGGGCCGCTACGGCATGCGCATGGGCCCTTCGGCAGCGCTGGTGAGCCTCGGTCAATTCCAACCAACCCGGTGGTTCGGCGTGCGCGCCGGCGTCGACGTCCGCGGAGAGTTCGCCTCAGTGGTGAACGGCCAGACCGACGCGCGGCTCTCAGGCGTGCTCGGGAGCCTGCTGGCCGATGTCGTCTTCAGCCTCAGCCCGCAGACGCTGCTCCTCGCGGGCGCGCGCGTTCCGCTCGTCGACACCAGACCGGGCCCGGTACGCACGTCTCCGATTCTCGTCGTCAGTCTGGTGGTGGACCTGTGAGACCGGCGCTCGTGCTCCTGCTGCTGTCGTCCTGCGCGACGCGCGAGGCCGGCATCGAGGTCGAGGTGTCGCTCACCGTTGCGTCCATGACGAACGCGGCACCTCGCCTTGACGTTGGCCGGCTCAGCATCACCTCTGTCCGCGGCGTGCCCTGCAGCGAGGTGATGGCGTCACTCAGCCCGCTCTCTACCGCCTGGGCACATGGCGCCCACGCCTACGCCCACGAGCCTTCGCCCCTTCGCGCCGACCTCGCCGTCGACCTCGACCTCCTCACTGCGGGCACGACGCCGCTCGTCACGTTGCGGCCGCCACCGGGCCTGTGGTGCGCCGTCGAGCTGGGCTTCGGGCCCTCGCGCAGTGACGCGGCCTGGAGCGGCACCACGCTCCTCGTCGACGCGACCCACGCGGGCTCGACGCGCCGGTACCTGTCGACGTCGGGGCGAACCCTTCAGCTCGTCATGCTGCCGCTGGCGCTCTCGGACACCGCGCGCCACCACCACCTCACCGTCGGGCTCGACCCCGCCGTGTTGTCCACCCTTCAGCCCTCGACCAACGACGCCCGTCGTGAGCTGCTTGACACCCTGCTGGCGTCGCTGTCGTTGTCCACCGTGGAGACCCTGAAATGAACCGCTTCGCCCTCACCGCCTCGCTCGCCACCCTCGCCGCGTGCGGCCCGATGACCGCCATCCCTGACGCGGGCACGCACATGCACCAGGACGTCACGCAGCTCACCTTCAAGGCGAAGGTCGGCACGCAGGACTTCGCGTGCGGGACCACCTTCCAGGTCGGCACGCCGCAAACACAATACAAGCCGCGCGATTTTCGCCTCTACATCCACGACGTCGTGCTCACGACGGAAGCCGGCAAGGACGTGCCCTTCGTGCTGACCGAGGACGCGACCTTCCAGCGCCAGGGCGTCGCGCTCCTCGACTTCGAGAACAAGGCCGGCGACTGCAGCAACGGCACCGAGGCCACCAACACCGTCCTCAAGGGCAAGGCCGAGGGTGGCCACTACAAGAAGCTCTCGTTCACGCTCGGCGTGCCTTTCGAGCAGAACCACCAGGACGCGGCGGCCGCGCAGGCGCCGCTCAACTCGACCGCGATGTTCTGGAATTGGATGGGCGGGTACAAGTTCCTCAAGATTGACGGCATCACCACGGGCCTGCCGATGGGGCACAACCTGCACGTCGGCTCCACGGGCTGCACGGCTGGCGCGACCCCGAACTCGGTGGCCTCGTGCTCGAACACCAACCGGGTGCGCGTCACGCTGGACTTCAACCCGGAGCTCAACACCGTGGTGATGGACCTCGCGTCGCTCCTCGAGGGCAGCAACCTCGACACCAACCTCGCGATGAGCGCGCCGGGGTGCATGTCGGCGCCGACCGACACCGACTGCGCCACCGTCTTCTCGAAGCTCGGCCTGCCCTTCGGTGGGGCGGCTGCAGGCACGCAGGTGTTCTTCAAGGTGCAGTAGAAGGAATCCGTCATGCGCGCCGCTGCTCTCCTCACCGTCGTCCTCGCTGGCTGTGGCGCGCCTGGCATGAACGTCGACGCGGGTGCTGGCTACGACTGGCAGCTCCCGTCGGGCTTCCCGACTCCCGTGGTGCCGGCTGACAACCCGATGTCGGCCGAGAAGGTCGAGCTCGGGCGCCGGCTCTTCTACGACGTGCGCCTCTCGAAGAACCGGAAGCAGTCGTGCGGCACCTGTCACGAGCAGAAGCGCGCCTTCACCGATGGGCGTGAGACGGGCCTGGGCAGCACGGGCGAGGCGCACCCACGAAACCCACAGGGACTCACCAACGTGGCCTTCAACGCGACGCTCACCTGGGCGAACCCGCTGGTCACCACGCTCGAGCGGCAGGCGCTTCTGCCACTCCTGGGAGAGCACCCCGTCGAGCTCGGCTGGGCAGGCGCGGAAGGCGAGCTGATCAACCGGCTCACCACCGAAGCGGACTACGCCGCGCGCTTCGCTGCCGCCTTCCCCGGCGAGCAGGGTGCCATCACCCTCGTCGCCATCACCCAGGCACTGGCGGCCTTCGAGCGCACTCTCATCTCGGGCAACGCACCGTGGGACCGGTACTCGCGCGGCGACGCGACCGCGTTGTCGGACTCGGCGAAGCGCGGGCTCGAGCTGTTCAACTCCGAGACGCTCGAGTGCTACCATTGCCACGCCGGCTTCAACTTCGCCGACTCGGTGGTGCACGCCGGCAGCCCAAACCCAGACGCGCCTTTTCACAACACAGGCCTGTACAACGTCGACGGCAATGGCGCGTACCCGGCAGGCGGCACGGGGCTCTTCGAGGTGACGGGGCGTGCGGGCGACATGGGCCGCTTCCGCGCGCCGTCGCTGCGGAACCTCACCGTCACCGGCCCGTACATGCACGACGGCTCCATCGCGACGCTGCGTGAGGTCATCGCGCACTACGCCGTCGGCGGGCGCTCGAAGCGGCAGACGGGCCAGCTGAGTCCCCTCCAGTCCGACCTGGTGCGTGGTTTCGCGCTCAGCGCGCAGGAGACCGACGACCTGCTCGCGTTCCTCTCGGCCTTGACCGACGACGACTTCCTCACCAGACCCTCGCTCTCGAACCCCTTCGAAGCAGGTCCATGAACGCTGGAGCCCTCGACGTCTCGCTGCCGTGGTTCCGCTGGGTGCGGCGGGCGGTGTGGACGTGTCAGCTGCTCCTCCTGCTCTGGGCGTGGCGAGGGCTGGGCATTCACCTGCAGGTGGTGTGGCTGCTGGTGCTCATCGGGCTGGGCTTCGGCTCGGACGCGTTCGCCTGGTGGTGGCAACGGCACGGCGTGTCGGAGAACAAGCTGCTCGGGCTGATGCTCGTCGATACCGCGCTCCACACGGGTGTGTTTGCGTTGAGCGGCGGGCCCTTCAACCCCTTCACCGCGCTGTATCTGGTGAACATCGTGCTCGCGTCGCTGGTGCTGTCGAAGACGCGGCAGTGGGTGCAATTGCTCGCGTCGATGCTGGGCTTCGCGTCGTTGTTCCTCGTCGAAAAGGTGGCGCCGGCGACGTGGGAGCTGCCGAACCACCAGGAGCTGATGCGCCTGCACCTCACGGGCATGTGGCTCGCTTTCGTCGTGGCGGCGGGGTTCATCGTCTCGTTCGTGCAGCGCGTGCTGTCGTCGTTGCGGTCGAGAGAGGCGCAGCTCGCCGAAGCGCGACGGCTCTCGGCCCAACACGAGAAGCTGGCGGCGCTCACCACGCTGGCCGCGGGCGCAGCGCACGAGCTCGCCACGCCGCTGGGCACCATCGCCATCGCCAGCCACGAGATGTCGCGCGCGCTCGAGAGGCTCGCCGTGCCCGACTCGCTGCGTGAGGACGCGAAGCTGGTGCGGGAGCAGGTCGAGCGGTGCCGGACGATTCTGCAGAGCATGTCGGCACGCTCGGGCGAGCTCGCAGGCGAGGCCATCACGACGTTCTCGGTCGACGCGTGGCTCGAGGAAGCGACCGAGGGCCTCACCGGAAGCGACCGGCTGGTGCGTCCCTCGGCGTCGTCGCTCCAGGTGACTGGCCCTCGCGCCGCGCTTGCCCAGGCCTTGCGCAATCTGGTGAAGAACGCGCTCGAAGCGTCGAGTGGAGCCGTCGTCCTCGAGGCGAAGCCCTCCCCACAGACCCTGACGCTCTCGGTGCGCGATGGAGGACCTGGCATCGACGCGACCGTGGTGAGCCGCCTGGGAGAGCCCTTCTTCACCACCAAGCCCGTCGGTAAAGGCATGGGCCTGGGCGTCTTCCTCGCGCGCACGCTGGCGCAACAGCTCGGCGGCTCGCTCACCTTCGACTCGAAACCGGGCACGGGCACGACGGCGTCACTCTCACTCCCCACCTCGCCGGAGCCGACATGACGGCCCCCGAGTCACCGACGTTGTGGCTGGTGGATGACGACGAGGCATTTCGCAAGCGGCTCGGGCGCGCGCTCGAAGACCGTGGCTTCGTGGTGACGTCGTTCGCGTCGGTGGAAGAGAGCCTCGCGGCGCTGGTGGAGGCGCCCGAATACGCCGTCGTCGACTTGCGGCTGGGTGGCGCGTCGGGCCTGACGCTCCTCGAGGCGCTGCACACGAAGGACCCGGGCACGCGCGCGGTGATGCTGACGGGCTACGGCTCGATTCCGACGGCCGTCGAGGCGACGAAGCTCGGCGCGGTGGCGTACCTCACCAAGCCAACCGACGCCGACGCCGTGGTGCAGGCCCTGCTCGGTGGCGCCGCGCCTGCAGACGTCGACGAGACGCCCAGCCTCGCGCGCGCCGAGTGGGAATACATTCACCGCGTGCTGGCGGATTGTCAGAGCAACGTCTCGGAAGCCGCGCGACGACTCGGGCTGCACCGGCGCTCCCTTCAACGGAAACTGCAGAAGCACCCGCCGACGAAGTAGTGGCCGCGATCGGTGCTCGCGAAGACCTCGAGCTTCAGCTGCCTGCCAGCGCATTCGACTCGAGTGTCGTCGCAAGCGGAGCGGCTGAGAGCGGATGACAGGGGAGCTCATCGAGCAGGCTTCGCCGACATCAGCCGCTTACTTCGTGAGCGACTCGACGAGCCGCTGCGGTGCATCGAGGATGACGGCCGGCGCGAGTTCCTGCGCGCGCTCGACGAGCTGTGCTTGGGCGCTCTCGAAAAATGGACCGGGTCTGCTCTCCAGAAATGACCCGTCCTGCGCGGCGCGAAGCGCCGCGTTCGTGAAGGTCGCGCGAGCGACCTGAGCGGAGGAGTTGTCGTCGATGCTGAGCGTGCGACTGCTGCGGAAGGCATCGCCGGCCGCGCCCGTGTCGCTTCTGCCGAAAGTGGTTTCGCCCTGACGCTCGAGTCGGCGCGCGACAGCGCGCGTGCTCGAAGCCCGAGTGCCAGGCCGAGCGCGAGCGGGTGCAGCAGGAAGCTTGGCGAGCCCGAAACCCCGACTACTCGCGGGCGCGGCGCCTGCTCGCGCTGGAGGCCAGCGACGACGTGGATCCGCCCGCGCCACCGAGGCCGTTGGACCGACTTCCGTGGGACCTCGCGCAAACGCAGTTCGGCACTCAAGGTGCCGAGTTCCTTGGGCAATTCGGCCGAGTCCTCGTCCAACACGCGCAAATGCAGAAAGAGGCGCAAGCCCATGATTCCTCATAGGAATTCGGCCGACATGCCCTGACGGGCGAAAAACGCAGTCCGGGCGGCAGGCAGGGTGTCGGCCATGGAACTCGAGCTGCATCAGGTGGAGCTTCGGTACGCGGCGCTGCGACGACGGGACGTGAAGCGCGAGCGCGCGCTGCTGGCGTCGTTGACCGACGTGGGTCAGCAGTCGCCGGTGGTGGTGGTTCGCGAATCGTCGGGCAGCTGGGTGCTGGTCGATGGCTACAAGCGCGTGCGCGCACTGAAACGGCTGCACCGCGACACGGTCGCGGCCGTCGAGTGGGCGCTCACCGAGGTCGAGGCGCTGTTGCTCACGCGGCTGATGCGCACGGCCGAAGGCGACAGCGCGCTCGAACAAGGCTGGCTGCTGCGCGAGCTGCACGAGCGCTTCGCACTCAGCTGCGGCGAGTTGGCTCGGCGCTTCGACAAGAGCGAGAGCTGGGTGAGTCGTCGGCTCGCACTCGTGAGCGAGCTGCCGGAGCCTGTACAGGAATTGGTGCGCAGCGGCGGACTGCCGGCGCACGCAGCCATGAAGCACCTGGTGCCCTTGGCGCGGGCCAAGGCAGCAGGCTGGCAGGCGCTCGCCGGCGCGGTCGCGGCGCACGGCCTGTCGAGCCGCCAGGTGGGCGTGCTGACGGCGACGTGGGCAGCGGCGACGCCCGAAGGGCGCGCGCTCATCCTTGCCGACCCGCATCTCGCGCTGCGCGCCGAGGAGCAGTCGCGCAAACCGAAGGACAAGAATCCCGTCGAGCGACTGCTCAACGACGTCGCGGCAGTGGGGGCCATCGCCCGCCGCGCGAGGACGCTGGCGAAGCAGGAGGCGCAGCGCGCCTCGCGGTGGTGCTTCACCGCGGAGCTCCAGCGCGCGGCCACGGCGTCGGAAGCCGACGCGGGCGCCCTCTTCGAGACGCTGCGTGCGGAGGTGCTCGATGTTGGATGAAGGACTGCGGGCGGCCATCCTCGCGCTGCATGACAAGGGCGTCGGCGTGCGCACCATCGCGCGCATGATGAAGCTGTCGCGCGGCGCCGTGCGCGGCGTCGTGCGCGCGGGCACGCCGGCCGCGCCCCGTCTCGAGCGCAACGAGAAGGCCGAGCCGCACGAGGCCGACATCCGCGAGCTGCACCAGCGTTGCCGGGGGAACCTGGTGCGGGTCTACGAGGAGCTGCTGCTGCGCGGCGCGACGCTCTCGTACCAGGCCCTCACCGGCTATTGCCGTCGGCACGGCATCGGCTTCGAGCCGCCGAAGCCGGCGGGCCGCTACGTCTTCGAGCCTGGCCAGGAGATGCAGCACGACACCTCGCCACACGTCATGAGCATCGGCGGCGTCGAGCGCCGGGTGCAGACGGCATCCGTCGTCCTCGCGTACTCGCGGATGCGCTTCATGCAGGTGTACCCGAGCTTCAACCGCTTCACCTGCAAGGTCTTCCTCGACGAGGCGGTGGCCTTCTTCGGGGGCGCGTGCCGCCGATGCATGGTGGACAACACGCACGTCATCGTCCTGAAGGGCACCGGCGCAAACATGGTGCCGGTGCCCGAGATGGAGGCCTTCGGCGAGCGCTACGGCTTCACCTTCGTCGCGCACGAGAAGGGCGACGCCAACCGCTCGGCCCACGTGGAGCGCGGCTTCGACCACATCGAGCGAAACTTCATCCCGGGCCGCGCCTTCACCGACTTCGCGCACGCCAACCGCGAAGCTCGAGAATGGTGCGAGCGCATCAACCGCAAGCAACGCAGGGCGCTGCAGGCCAGCGCTCTCGAAATCTTCGCGAAGGAGCAGCCACACCTCGTGCCGCGCCCGGAGTGGGTGCCCGACGTGTACGTGCTGCACCACCGCGTGGTGGACATCGAGGGCTTCGTCCACGTCGAGGGCCACATCTACTCGGTGCCTTGGCGACTCATCGGTCGGCAGGTGGAGGTGCGCGAGACGAAGGACAGGGTCGACATCTACGACGGGCCCCGGCTCGTCGCAGAACATCCGCGCGTCTTCGCCTTCGAGAAGACCCGGAGGACGGACCCGACGCACCGGCCACCGAAGGGTGAGGCCGCGCGGCTTCTGAAGCAGCCCACGCCCGACGAAGCAGAACTGCTGCGCAGTGAGGCGCCGCTGCCGGACTTCACCAGGGCCGTGAAGGAGCGAGCTTCGTCCCGCTGGCCGACGGTGCTGCGGCGACTGGCGCAGATGCACCGCGACTACCCGCGCAAACCCTTCCTCGCCGCAGTGACGTCAGCGTCGCACTACGGCCTCTTCGACCTCGACCGGCTGGAGCGCATGGTGCTCCGGAACATTGCCACCGAGTACTTCGTCGCGCCGGCCGACCGAGGGACTCCAGATGAAGAGGAACCCGATGAAGGATGAACTTGAGCAACTGCTGAAGAGTCTCCACCTGCGCCGCGTCGCCGAGCTCTTCGAGGAAGAGTCGAAGCGCGCCGAGAAACAAAAAACAACCTACGAGGAATTCTGCACGCGCCTGCTGCGCGCGCAGTGGCAGCGCAACCAGGAGACCTCGCTGGCCTACCGCATCAAGCAAGCCCGAATGCCCGAGCAGTGGAGCCTCGAGACGTTTCCCTTCAAGCGGCAGAGGGGCGTCGACCAACGCCAGATTCGCACCTTCGCCGACCTCGACTTCATCCCGAAGGCGGAGAACATCGTCTTCATGGGCGGCACCGGCGTCGGCAAGACGGGGCTCGCCTCGGGTCTGCTGCTCAAGGCGCTGCAGAACGGTCACCGCGGCATCTTCATGCGCGCGCAGGACCTCTTCGACGAGATGTATGCATCGCTCGCGGATCGCTCGACGCGCAAGCTGCTCAACCGGCTCGTCAGCGTCGACGTCCTGGTCATCGACGAGATGGGCTACCTGAACCTCAAGCCCGAGCAGACCAACATCTTCTTTAAGCTGATGGAGGAGCGCTACCGCCGCCGGCCCACCATCATCACCACCAACCTCGAGTACGAGGCCTGGGGCACCTTCCTCGGCAACAAGGCCCTCGTCGAGGCCCTGCTCAGCCGACTTCGCCACCAGTGCCACACGGTGAAGATCGACGGCCCGACCCTCCGTGACTCGACCGGCTGAGCGAGGTCACCATCACGCAGAACTCGAGCCCTCGATCGCACACCGCGACCGGGGGCTTCGTCGTTGCGGGGCCGGTCAGCCCACCTCACAGGTCGCCTGCGCTCGGCTTCGCCTCGCTCCGGCGGGCGACCGACCACCGACAACACTCACGTGGATCTCACACGGCGACGCTGATCCGCGAGCGGCTCACTTCTCGAGAGCGCAGCCGGGTCAATTCTGGAGAGCGCTGAAGAGCTGTGACTGGGAGAGGCGCGTGAAGAGCTCGGCGAAGCGCGGGCCGCTGAGCCGGTAGCGCGGCACGCCGAAGCCGACCCCTGCGAGTGACAGCCGATGGGCCGTGTAGAACTGGTCGAGCAGGTGCGGCATCACGGCCTGCGGGACTCCGGCGCGCGCGGCGGCGTGCGTGGTGCCGATGCCGCCGTGATGAACAACTCCCGCGCAGCGTGGGAACACCAGGTGATGCGGCTCGTCACCGACGACACACACGAGCTCGTCGTCAGGCAGCTCGAAGCCCGCCCACCCTCTTGAGACGACGACTCGTTTCCCAGCCAGCCGCGCGCCCTCGACGATGGCGGCGGTCGTCTTCGCCGGGTTCCGGTCGGACATGCTGCCGAAGCCGATGAAGAGGGGCGGCGGCCCAGCGCGCAGAAATGCGTCCAGCTTCGGCGAGAGCGCGGCGTTCGGCTCGTCGAGGAAGAGCGCTCCGAGTTGATGGAGCTCGCGCGTTGGAGCGAGCTGCTCCGGCGAGGGGAACAGCGACGGCTCGGCGGCGAGGTACGTGACGTCGGCCAGCAACGCGGGCCACACCGCAGGCGCTGGAGCAAGACCCACCGCGCGCCGACGACGATTCAACGGCCCCTTGATGAAGCTCGCCCACACCACCTCGTTGAGGCGCCAGCTCAGCCGATTCATCCACGTGGGTAGCGTCTGCGTGCGGATGAACGGCGCCGGGTGCTCCGGCGACGGAATCATGTACGGCGAGAGCGCGAGGAAGCGGTACGGAATGCCGCGCAGCTCGGACAGCAGCCGGCCCGCCGCGAACACCGAGCAGCCCAGCACCAGGTCGCACTGCTTCGCCACCTCGCCCATCGCCTCGACCTGCGTGTCCACCTCGTGCCGCATCATCGGCAAGACTCGCAGCAGGTCGATGAAGCGCCCCTCGGAGGCAGCTCGTGAGACGGCCCTGGTCGAGCGCCGCGATGGGGTCTCGTACGGAGAGGCGGATGACCGACGGGGC
>JBBAQZ010000082.1:0-14697 GCA_040400045.1 Myxococcaceae bacterium | reverse complement strand
AGACCGCGCCAGCACCGCCGTGGGTGGGTCGTTTTTGGAGAGCAGACCCGGGTCGATTCTGGAGAGCGTCAAAGCGCCTTCGGTTCACCCCCACGTGCGTGGGGACGGCGGAGCGCGAGGAGTGCGCGCGGCTCGTCGCCGACGGTTCACCCCCACGTGCGTGGGGACGGCGGCGTCGCGCTCACCAAGCGCACCACGTTGGACGGTTCACCCCCACGTGCGTGGGGACGGCGCGTTCGCCAGCCATTCGGCGCGGCCGCACGGCGGTTCACCCCCACGTGCGTGGGGACGGCCTTGTCGGCCGCGTGGCGGGCCCGTGAGGCCGCGGTTCACCCCCACGTGCGTGGGGACGGCGCTTCGAGCGCCGAGAGCTGGGCCGCCGCGTGCGCGGTTCACCCCCACGTGCGTGGGGACGGCTCCGGTAGGGTAGCGCGCATGGACACAATCCTCGGTTCACCCCCACGTGCGTGGGGACGGCTGCTTCAGCCGATCGTTCGTCTTGATGATCGCCGGTTCACCCCCACGTGCGTGGGGACGGCCCGCCCGTGAAGCGACTCCAGCAGATGCGGTTCCGGTTCACCCCCACGTGCGTGGGGACGGCGCCTCGTACCCGTCGCCACGCACGGCACCCACCGGTTCACCCCCACGTGCGTGGGGACGGCGCACGACCGCCTCGATGCTGTGAATCGGTTTGCGGTTCACCCCCACGTGCGTGGGGACGGCATATCAGCGCGCTGGATCCTCGCCGCGATGGCCGGTTCACCCCCACGTGCGTGGGGACGGCCATGTGCGGTTGGCTGCCGCGCACTCGGCCAGCGGTTCACCCCCACGTGCGTGGGGACGGCAACGGCGTCTCGGCGTGGCCCTTCAGCCGCCACGGTTCACCCCCACGTGCGTGGGGACGGCGGCTTGCGACTTCGCGATCAACATGTCGAGTGCGGTTCACCCCCACGTGCGTGGGGACGGCTGCATCGTGCGCAGTCGCACTGCGAGCGGCTCCGGTTCACCCCCACGTGCGTGGGGACGGCTTCTTGACGCCACACATCGCAGCACCAGGAGCCGGTTCACCCCCACGTGCGTGGGGACGGCGCCACCCAACGGCGGAACAGCCTGACGGACGAACGGTTCACCCCCACGTGCGTGGGGACGGCCCATGCGCGAGTGCGGGTGTCCCAGATGAGCGCGGTTCACCCCCACGTGCGTGGGGACGGCGCCAGCGAGACCTCTCTCGCGGTCAGGATCGTCGGTTCACCCCCACGTGCGTGGGGACGGCGAGGGCTCGTACTGGATGGGCCAGCTGACCGACGGTTCACCCCCACGTGCGTGGGGACGGCCGCGCACGCTGGCGGATGGGATGCTGTTCTCGCGGTTCACCCCCACGTGCGTGGGGACGGCTTGAACGGTCGAACCGTCCCAGAACCCCACGTCGGTTCACCCCCACGTGCGTGGGGACGGCGTCTCTCAGCGGTGGTCGACGGTGCCGGGGTTCGGTTCACCCCCACGTGCGTGGGGACGGCGTCGAGAGGCCCATGGGTCAGACGCCCTTTTTCGGTTCACCCCCACGTGCGTGGGGACGGCGCTTCGACTCACGACTCTCCGCTCGTCAGGGACGGTTCACCCCCACGTGCGTGGGGACGGCTCCTGGACCTTCGACTCGGCGGCGTCGGCGTCCGGTTCACCCCCACGTGCGTGGGGACGGCTGCTCAGTCGTCAACCCCGCCAGCGGGTTGCCCGGTTCACCCCCACGTGCGTGGGGACGGCATCGGAGGTGCTGCAATCCGGCTCACCTGTTTCGGTTCACCCCCACGTGCGTGGGGACGGCCAGCGCGAGCAGGTGCGCAACGAGGCGCTGGGCGGTTCACCCCCACGTGCGTGGGGACGGCTCGGTAAGCTTCGCCCGCCACTGCTTCGACCCCGGTTCACCCCCACGTGCGTGGGGACGGCGCGACTGGAGCCGGGGTGCAGAACTCCCAGCGCGGTTCACCCCCACGTGCGTGGGGACGGCGATTTCAGTCGCTGTCGCCGTGCCGGTGTGGACGGTTCACCCCCACGTGCGTGGGGACGGCCTCTTATTCGGTTCCACCCGCTTCACCGGAACCGGTTCACCCCCACGTGCGTGGGGACGGCCATCGGACGCGTGAAGTCACCCTTGCTGATACGCGGTTCACCCCCACGTGCGTGGGGACGGCGCCTTGGGCCTGAAACGTAAGACTGAATTGATCGGTTCACCCCCACGTGCGTGGGGACGGCGCGTGTAGACCGGCCTCGCTGCATTGCGGACGGCGGTTCACCCCCACGTGCGTGGGGACGGCGCGAGCGCCACGAGCTGATCGGCGCGCGTCACCGGTTCACCCCCACGTGCGTGGGGACGGCAAGATTCCAGACGTCGGGGTGACGCACGAAAACGGTTCACCCCCACGTGCGTGGGGACGGCTACGTCACCCGACTCGGAACGGACAGCCCGTTCGGTTCACCCCCACGTGCGTGGGGACGGCGTCTGAGCGGCGGTGACCACCACGTCCGCCGCCGGTTCACCCCCACGTGCGTGGGGACGGCCCGTCCGCGCATCGGGCAGGGATGGTCTTCTCCGGTTCACCCCCACGTGCGTGGGGACGGCGGCCGCTTACCTCGGACGCCGGCAACATCTTTCCGGTTCACCCCCACGTGCGTGGGGACGGCGTCCGCGAGAGTGCCGCACCACCGCGCGCGGACGGTTCACCCCCACGTGCGTGGGGACGGCGAAGTCGAAATAGAACCAACGGCCCGTCGCGTCGGTTCACCCCCACGTGCGTGGGGACGGCGCCGCGCCAGTGACTCGGCAGGTCTTCCGAGCGCGGTTCACCCCCACGTGCGTGGGGACGGCAAAATGTCGATCGTCCCGCTGGTGCCATTACCCGGTTCACCCCCACGTGCGTGGGGACGGCAACATCTCGGTCATCGAAGACCCGGGGCCGTACGGTTCACCCCCACGTGCGTGGGGACGGCTGGGCCGTTCGCGTGCCCGGCCTCCCCAACCGCGGTTCACCCCCACGTGCGTGGGGACGGCCATCGTTGAGCGCATCTTCCCGTCCCACCAGTCGGTTCACCCCCACGTGCGTGGGGACGGCCGCTCGAACGCGCTCGCGATGGTCGTCCATTCCGGTTCACCCCCACGTGCGTGGGGACGGCACCGAGACTATTCGGCGGCTTAGCTCAACACACGCGACTCATGTCCCTCGCGTATTTTCGGTGATTCCTGGCTTTCGCAGCAGTCGGACTGGAATCTCTTCTCGTTCCGCGCGCGTCCGCCCCGCCGCTCAGCGCAGGCGGTGTCTCGAGCGCCCGAGCTTGTTCAGGTGCGCTCCAGAATCAGCGTGAGGCCATCGAAGTCGACCGCCCGCCGGTCGGTGTCACCCACGCTCTCGAGCAGAAACCCCTGTTCGTTCGAGTACGGACGAATCATCCAAGCGCCGACGTAGTGATCTTCGGTCGCTTGGGCGAGCAGGACGGCCTCGCGGATCCGCGACCAGAGCATCTCGCGAACGCGCGCAGAGAGGCTGCCGACGAATACACCAGCCTTCACTTCCAACATCCATCGCTTCAGCTCACCACGCAGACCCGGCTTCACCGACTCGAGCACGAACACGATCATGGCTTCGGCTCGGGTTCACCATGATTCTGCCCACCCAGAACTTCGCCCGTTGTCGGGTCCCACAGCCGACTGTCGGCAGGGGCGTCTTCGGAGTGGTCGTACAGCCTGGCCACTTCCGCGCGCATGCCGAGCACGCGTTGCACATCCGGCAGAATGCGCTCGAGCAGCCTTGTCTCCCGAAATCGGTCTCGACAGGCGAGTCGCATACGCCGGTCTGGCTCGTCCTTGAGCGAGCTGCCGATGAGTTGGAACGCCGCCGGAACGGTGACATCCATCTTGTACAGATCTGCGATGTCGTAAACGAACGAGAGCGCCTTGCCAGTGTGCACGAAACCGATGGCCGGACTGAAGCCGGTCGAGACCAGTGCCGCGTGCACCAAGCCGTGCAGACAAGAGTTCGCCACCGAGATGGCCCGATTGATCGGGTCTGTGCTGGCCCAGTGCTGCGTCTTGTAGAAGCGACCCTCCCACTTCACGCCGAACATCTTGCCGAACGTTTCGTACGCCGTGCGTACCCGCACCCCTTCTTTCCCGCGGAGCTGCTCGAGCGTCAGATTCGGGTCCAGCTGCTGGTCATCGAAGCGAACGCGATACATGCGCTTGCAGACCTCGAGGCGCTCCTTCGGGTTGGCCCACGCCTCGAGCTGTTTGAGCAGGTTCCCCGCGCGGCGCGTCTCGCCAAGACCTGCCGCGTAGCAACGGACGCCTGCCTCTCCGGTCCACACCATCGAGGTCCCATTGGCGGCCAGCAACTCGACGGCTGACGAGGTGAGGTTCGTTCCCGGGCCGAGCAGAAGGCACGAAAGCGCCGCGCTCGGTACCGCGACGCGCCCTCTGGTGTCGGTGAGCGTGATGCAGTTCTGCTCCCGCTCGACGACGCACTTCTCGACGTAGAGGAACGACCAGCTCTCGCCGAAACGAGGGAGCGCCTGCAGTGTCATCTTCCGAAGGGCCACGACGTGTCACCCTGCCGGCGCGACGGAGAGCAACCCGAACCCGAATGCCTTCCCACTGCCGATGCCCGAGACCAGGGCCTGTTTGAACTCAGCGAGTTGCCTGACCCGGAGGGTCCCCTCGAACACGCACGAGCCGAACGTCACCCGGCCGTGGCCCTCAGCTGCATTCTGACGGGCGCCCACGCTCCGACCTTCGGCGACGTCGATGACGTCAGGCACATTCCCCGACTGCTCCACGGAGCCGAGCTCGAATCCGTGCTGTTCTGCCTTTCGTCCGAGCCACGCCAGGCGGTCGGCCTCGCTCGTCAACGCAACCCGTCGCCCGTTGCGTCGCTTTCCATCGGCCCCGGTCTTCGTGTCGACCTTCTTCGTCGGGTTGGCACGCAGGCGAAACCGGAGAATCTGCCCTTCGTGAACCCCGGCCAGTTGCGCGTCGAAGTCTTTCACTGCTGGGTTGTCGAAGGCCTCGTCCAGGACATCGGGTCGAGTGAGCACACCCGTCGGAAGTCGATGCCACGACGGCTTCTCGTTCGATTGCACGAGGAGCAGCAACCGGCCGTCTCGCTGACGGTCGAGCCGGAAGAGGATACCGAGGGTTGCGCGCGGGGCCTCGGATGAAGGCGCACGGTCGAACGCTGCCAGCACGTCGCGGTGGAGTTGATCGACATCCGAGAGCCACCGGCGAACGGCACCTGATCGAACGTCGAGAATGAGGCGAGAGAGGTACATGTCAGGTCTCCGTTGGGTGGACTTCGCGGTCCTCGACGAGCCGGCTCGCGAAGCGCCGGTCGTTCGACATGAAAGAAAGCGGCTGGTCGTTCCGTGGCAATCCGCCCTCGGTCACTTCGACAACCATGCGGAGTGGCCCCTTCTCGCTTCGCGGATGTCGGGGGGCACGCTCGAGGGCAGTGACCGGGTCGAGTTCGACGAGGCCGGCGGCGACGCTGGTGATTGGCACGAACGCTCGTCGTCCGAGAAACAGCGGCCAATGAGGTGAGCGGAGCGCCGCGTCGATGCGAGCGATCAGGTCATGCTCCTCGCCGCCGAGCGCCGCGAGAAAGCTCGCGTCGGCCAGGTAGGCGCGGCGGGAGATGACGGTCTCTCCTCTTCCTCCCGACGCCCGTCGCACGCCGTATTCCTCGCCCGCAAAGAGCCCGCCACCCGCAGTCTGAAAGTCACGACTGAGTGTTCCGGGGCGATCGACCCGGACGGCGAGTCGCAGCGCGGCGAGGGGCCGCAAGGCGTCGACGTCAGAGCGGCTGATGCCGAGCGCGGCGGCGCAGAGCCCCACGACACCGCTCTTGGTCGGCTCGAGCGCCGTGTCGCGCTCGTCGAAGCGACTGGAGAGGCCCCAGGACTGTTGGGTGCCCTCCAGCCGAAGGAGAACGCTCTTCATGCGGGCTGTTCCCAGGCCGCGAGGTCGGCGTCGATCGCGGCCAGCAGGGCCTTCTGGTTCGCGGCTCGCTCAGCGCTCGTGCTCGTGAAGGGCAGGTCACCGAGCGCCGACACACGAAACGTCGCGCCCTCGTCCCCGTACATGGCGTTGAGCTCGTCGAGATGCTTGCCGAGCGCCTTCGCAGACTCCGCGAGCAGGTCTTCACCGTCGCGGGTGCCTGGTCGAACCGGGCGGACGAAAGCGTTGGCGAGGGACAGCGGGTTTCCCGAGGTCCGGGTTGCGCTGAGTACGAGCGACGGCGGGGTGAATGCCGCGAAGGTGTTCTGCCGTGCCGAAGGAATCGCTTGAATCGTGGCCTGCACCCACGCCCGCGCTGCCTCGACAGCGGCTCGCTTCTCAGCCGCAGTGGGCTTCGCCTTCGCATCGAGCCCGCCCAACGTGCGCGCGAGTTGGTCGAGGTCCAGCACGGAGTACCGGTAGAAGCACGCTGAGTTGAACTGAATCGTGCCCATCATGTCGGCACCGGAGTCACCGCGAGGCTTGAGGTCGTCGACCGCGGTGTAGAAGTCGAACTCCATCGCGACCCGGTGGGTGCTGATCGCGTGCGCGACCTGGCAAGCCGCGTCGACGTTGTGGTCTGGCTTATCGGCGATCATGCGCCCGAAGAGCGCGAGCTCGGGCGTTTTGCTCGCGTCGAAGAGCAGGGCGCGAACGCGCTCGGTGAGTTCGTCGCCGAGAGCCTCGGAGGCGCCCGCTGCCTTTGCCTTCTTCTCGCTCTTCTTCTTCCTGGCGTCGGTCGTCTTTGCCTCGTCGCCCTTCGTTTCCGGCTGACCGCCGAACGCCTTGATCAGTACGTCCCACTGCTCACCGATGATGCCGGCGAGGCCATCGATGCTCCGGGTGGGAATGAACAGGAGGTACTGTGTCTTGGTGTCGGCGCCTTCCTTCTTGACGACGTCGAGCCCCGCAACTGCCAGAAGCTTTTCGATGAGCAGCTCGGTCTCGGTGCGGTCGTGCGTGCGTTTCGCGAGGACCATGTCCGCGACGCGCTCGACGATGCGCTTGGTGCGGACCGCAAGCGCCGCCTCAGGCACTCGTTGATGCTGCGCGAAGTCCTGTCGGATGGCACGCTTGAGGCTCTGGCTCGAGATTCGGGCGCGCCGCACGCCGCCGAACTCGCAGTCCTTCGGTGAGTTGGTGTCGTCGCGGTTGAGGCATGAAGGCGGGAAGTTCTGGAGGAGGTGGAGTTCGAGCTTCATGGGGTGTTCCCTTCAGCGGTGTTCGAGGTGGAATCTTCGACGGCGTTTGTGGCCCAGAACTCCCGGGCCCAGTTCTTCTGCGTGAGGCCCAACGGAGCGCTCCAGCGGAGGACGTCGCGGAGGAGCGCCGCCCAATCGAGATTGATGCCGGCGCCGCGCGTCAGCGTGACGGCGTGGCGAAGGTGGGTTGGGAGGTCTTCCCGGCTCGCAGCGAGCAGGGCGGTGAAGCGAAGCTCGATGCTGCCGGACCCAGTCGCGTTGGCGACCTGCCGCAGCGCCTCGGCGAGTCGCACGCCAGACGTCGAAGGCGCGAGCGCGAAGAGCGCTGCGAGGAGGTAGGAATCGTCCTCTTCCCAGGGCTTGAGCTCCCTCGGGAGAAATCGCGCGACGACCCGTGCTGCCCCCGCGAAGCTCTGGGTTTCGCCGTCGAGTGAACGCCGGAGGCTGGCGAGCGCAGCCCGGTCGTCGTCTTCGGCCAGTTCCTTCAGTCGGTCAGTAAAGCGTTCGTGCCAGCTCATGCAGTGATGCCCTCCTGGGGTGTTTCGGGTTTCGGGAAGACCTCGGCGAGCCGCCGCTGCAGCTCAGAACGCCCGAGGGTGATGGCCTTGAGTCCACGTGCGGCGGCGCCCAACTTGATCTCGACTGTGTCGAAGCCGCGTCGTGCAGCGGCGGTGAGTGCCTTCTCCCACGCGGGCTCGGCATCATCTCGAGAAGCTGCGAGGTTGAGCAGGAACTTCGGGAACGCAGCACCTGCTTCGGCCCAGTACACGCCCCGAGCACCGGTTGCTTCGGCGAGGTTGCCGGCTTCCTGTTTGTCGGGCTTTCGGTCGCCGGTCGAGAGGGAGTGTTGCGCGGTCAGGAAGGCCGCGGCGTTGAGCGCCCGGTCGACCTCGGTCGCGCGCTCCAGCGCCGAACGGATGAGCGGAATTGCAGCCGGCGTCGCGAGCAACGCCGCAGGGATTGGTATGGTCTCGATCCGGCCGAGCCGCTTCTTGGCCTTGTCGGTCGCGAAGCCACAGGCCATGACCCGAAGGAGTTGTTGCCGCTCCAGAACGCTCCCTGTCACGAGCGACGCGGCCTGACTCAAGTTCAGAGGGATGCGCCCCCACTCGCCGTCACCAGCGAAGAACGGAAGGCTGTCGCGCCAGAGCGCGCGATCGGGGTCGATGCGGAGCGGAAGAAAGCCGGCGGTCTCCGAGACGCGGTAGGCGGCAAACGGGTCGCGCAGGTCCTCGGCTTCGAGTCGGCTCGCCTCGCCGGCAGGAACAACGCCCTTTACGTGGCTTCCCTCTTCGTTCGCCGGCACGAGTCGGTAGCGGCGAGGGCGCCAGGTGAGCAGGTCGAGGTGGCCCAGCGGCGCCCGTGCACCGGCCTGCCCACTGTCCTGCTCCCAGGAAGGCGAGTCTTTCACGCTCGAGGGAATGGGCTGCTTGCCGTCGTTGACGAGCAGGTTGAGGGCCAGAGTTTCGAAGACCGAATCGCCGAGTAGCAGAAACGTCACCGACGTCGCGAACGGGCCGGCCAGCGCGGAGTCGGAGCCGCCAGGGATGCGCCCGCCGAGCGCCATCAACTGAGCGCCGACGAGTCGACGCGCCGCACTTGCTGCATGAATGACCGGCCGATCGTCGTCGAGCGTGTGGTCGAACAGGGTTGGGTTGTTGCCCTGGGCGTTCTCGACGAACAGCCGCGAAATCGACTCGAACTCATCCGTTGGGGGCTTCGGGTCTTGCAGGAACGGGTGCCTGGGGTCCCAGAGGTCGAAGCGGTCACGCCACTTCTCGAGGTACGCGGCCGTGCGTTTCGCTTCGAATCGCTTCGCCTTCCAGATCGCGCGCCAATCCTCCTTGAGGTTCTTCGGGCCGTCGTACGCACGATGCAGAATCGCCAGCAGCATGCGGTAGACGCCGGACGTCACGTCTGGCGTCTCCAGAACCAGAGTCTTGAGTTCGTGGGCGCGCGCGAAGAGCTCCAGCAGCCCCACGTCGACGGGTCGGCCGTCGAGTCCGATGGCGGGCAGCCAGGGCTCGGTCAGCAGGTCGTACTTCACGTGTCCTCCTTGGTCGGGGTAGCGATGACGAGGCCCAGCTCGGGGTCGTCGATGAGTTCTTTGGAACCGACCCGGGCGCGGCCGTTCTCCAGCCTCACGACTCGGGTGTTCCGGAGCCAGGCGGACTTCTTCCAGGGCTCTGGCGGCCGTTGCTTTCGCAGCTCGTAGAACAGCGCCTTGTTCGAGATGGAGAGCGTTCGTTCAACGATGGCCCGCGTCTCATCGCGGCTGGGCTCGCGTTGGGTCAGCGTCGCGTCGTCGAGGAACGCGACTGGGATGCTGGGTTCTCCGAGGCGCGTCAGGGCCTGGAGCGCCTTGGCGAGTTCTGGGTTTTCCTCCTCGAGCGGGAGGCCGAAGTTGCTGAACGGGTCGTCGACGCAGCCCCTCGGGTCGGCAAGCAGCCTCGTCTCGGCGTTGCGCTCGAGCTCGTCGATGGCGTTCTTCAGCTCCGCGTCGAGTCGAGCGATCTCCTCCGCGAGTGCCGGCTCGCATTCTGGAACAGCGTCGCCATAGACCTGCTCGATCAGCGGCTCGATGTCGCCCGGAATGGCGAGGGCCGGTCGCTGTCCGAGTGTCACCCAGCTCCGAAGGAGAATCGCCTTTTCGTAGATGAGTTCGTGGACTCCAAACTTCGGGCCTTCCTCGGGCCGAACGATGCCGAGTGCCGGCGTCGTCAGGTTGGGTGGGCGAGGTCTTGGGTGACGGTGGAGTCGCCCACTCCGCTGCAGGACGAGATCGACCGGTGCGTGGTCGGTCGCAAGGACGTCGAAGTCGATGTCGAGGCTTTGCTCGAGGACCTGCGTGCCGATGACGATGAGGCGCTCTGGTCGCCGACCCTTTTTGCCGAGGTAGTCCAGAAGCGTCGCTTCCCGTTCCTGCCGATCCCTGGCGAAGAAACGTGCATGCAGAAGGAGCACCTCGACGTCGGGCCAGCGCTGGCGGGCCTGTCGCGCCGCCTGCTGAGCCCGGGTCACCGTGTTCACGATGAGGCCCGCGCAGCCGCCCGACTCGATCTTGCCGAGCAACCACGTCAACGCGCCGTCGAGGTCGCCGTCGAGATGTTCGAGTCGAACCGCGCGATCCGGCGGTCGAGGCAGGCTGACGCTCAGAGGCTTGTCGTCGGCGTAGGCCGTGATGCGCGGGTAGTTCGCGTGAGCGGGGAGGGTGCCGTGCCACTGAGCGCACAACGCGTCTCTTCGCCCCCTCGGGAGTGTCGCGCTCAAGATGATTACGGACGCACCAAGCTGACGGAGCCACGCAACCAGTCGATCGAGAATGTGAGAGGTGTACGCGTCGTACGCGTGAACCTCATCGAGGACGACCGTCTTCCCTGAGAGGCCGAAGAGCCGGACAAACCCGTGCTTCGTGCGAAGAACCCCGAGCAGCGCCTGGTCAATCGTCCCCACCGAGAAGGACGCGAGCAGCCCGCGCTTGCGTTTCGAGAACCACTCCTCTGCGACGACGGTTCCGCAGTTGGTCGCTTCGTCGAGCTTTCGGAACGCGCCGTCCTCATCAGCGACAGCCCTGAACTTGAGCTCATGGAACTCGTCGCTGAACTCCGCGCCTCCGTGCAGGAGTTGTGCGGAGAGGACGCCTTCGTAGCTCTTCTCGAGGAACTGCATGGTGCGACGGAACATCTGGTTCGCCGTCGCCATCGTCGGTAGCGCAAAGTAGGTACCGCGGTGGTCCGCGCGTCGACCCAGGTCGTGCGCGGCCCAGAACGCAGCCTCGGTCTTCCCGTCGCCCATCGGCGCTTCGACGATCGCGAAGAACTGCTCCTCGGCTTGAGAGACCAACGAGACGATCGCGCTCTGTAGCGGCCGCGGCTGAAACTCGAAGAGCTGCCCGAAGGTGCGCTCCGCGCCAACGAACCACTGTCGCCAGCCGACTTTCGTGAGCGCGCGGTCTGCAATCTCCAGCGCACGGTCGAAGTAGGCAGCTGGTGCGACGTCCGCTGGTTCGAAGATGAAGTACTCCGACATGGAGCCGATCCAGTCGGCAACGCTCGTCAGACCCGCCACGAATAGGCCCACATCGGCGACGGTCTGAACGGTCGGCAGGTTGCGCGGTGGGTCGAGCAACTCCGTGAGTTGCCGAAACAGCACATCGCGCGCCTCGAGCCAGACGCCCGCCCCGTAGTGATCGCGAGCCAGATCGAGCTTCTGGTCATCGGGGAACACGCCGTGATGACCACCGACCCAGCGCGCGGCCTGTTGCGCGAGCTCAGCCGACCAACCGAGCTCGCGGAGCCTGTCTCTCGTTTCGAGCGCTGCAGTCATTCGGCCATGGGGCATGTCGGCGGCGCGGCGCGGGAACTCGAGCCCCAACTGCCTGAGCACGTTCGCCTGCGTATCGAACTTCACCTGAAATGGCGGGGTGGCTTTTCCGAAGTCATGCATCGCTGCGAGGAAGACGCACCATGCATCGAATTCTGGAAGGGAGAGACCAACTCGAGCCGCGAGCCGACTGCGGACGCTTCGAGGGACGTGACGTTGAAGGAGGAGCCGCGCCACTGCTGCGACGTCGAGCAGGTGAAACATCAGCCGGTGCCAGGTCCCGTTCGGCCCAGTCTTGGCCCACATTTGCGCGAGCGCGCGTTCACCCCTCATTCAACCTTCATATCTGCCGGGGCTGACATCTCGGGTCACCGTTTGTGTCGGAGGGTGCACTCCCGGATTGAGGGATGACAACGAATCGCGGGGTCCGCGAAAACTCTGGCCTCGCTTCGCTGAAGGAAGGGTCGGGTGCTGTTCGCCCCGATGCGTGGCGAAGAATTTGACCTCGGCCCGATCTCTGGTATGCTTCTGATGCATGTAGAACACGTAAGATCAGATAATACTGATTATGTCACCTTAGGTCGAGAAGCGCCCTGATAGCAGGTAGTTGGGTGGTCCCCACCTAGACGAAGCGATCTTGCCCGAGACCTGCAGTGGAGCGAGCTCTGCCGGCGATACCGGGATGGACAGGAAGACCAACTCGACGCGCTGGGCTTGGCAGTCAACGCACTCGCGCTCTGGACGAACTGCGCCAGAGCGTCCAGCTCATCCGACGGTGGTCGCCGAACGCGTATGCGCGAAAGGCGACCGTGGCCAATCAAGGACTCCTACTTCCTCCCCGGACAAGAATGACGCACCGCACGCGCCGCCACAATGAACCTGGAAGAGTTAATGCATAATCAAGTCCCTTGTCGCCGCCTTGCCTCAGAACGAGCTCGTATTGCCATTCCACGCCGTCCAAGCGGAGTTCCTTTGCGACCCTCGCATCGACATCCGATGGAGGGGTCGGCACAGCAACGCCGCCCCCAACGCTCAAGGCAGGCATGACCAAAACGTTGTCTGTGCGCCTCTCATGGTCACCCTTAAGCCCCACTTCATGGCGCCTCCACGAATAGGAAAGCACCGACCTATCCGGCGTAGAAACCTCTATCTGGTCCGCCTTGAGTACTCCGGACCGAGAAACACCACAGGCCTCGGTCGAGACACGCATTTCCTGCCCCAAGAGCATCACGGCAATCTGAGCGATCAGCATCGACATTGCGCTCCTCCAACAGAGTCATTCGAGCAAAGTCCTAATAATGCTGGGCCCAATCGGGAATTGGACTAAAATACAGATTAGGCCCAATAGGCGGTGTAAGATACTGAGAGTTCGGCCAGGCGCTTCCTCCGCTTGGCACTCGCGGTGTACTGGGGAACAGTTCGTTAGCTCGGTTCTCCATTTGGCGCCAGAGGTCGGGCTGGCCGGCCGTACGGGAGAATGCATGGCCAGTTTCGTGGAAAAGTGTTCCCTCAAAACTCAGCGGCCCAAAGAACCGGTAGGAACCCGGCGACGTTTCATCGCGAGCGCTCGACCGCCCAAGGGTGAAGGACACCTCGTGAGCCCCGGCCTCGCCATGCCCATCGTCCAGCAGGTCCAGCGGTGGTGGCCGCGAGGCCGAGGTCTGCCGTCGCGATGCCCCCAAGGTGTCGGCAACGCCGCACACCATGCTCGACGCGGAATCGGAGGCCGGGCTCCGCTGAGCAGCGCGCGTGCTCATCGCCGCTGGCGTGGTACCCCTGCGAGGCTTGGTACTCATTAGCAGGCGCCGTGCCCGGCTTCGTTCAACCCGACGTTTGCGCAGCTCGTACAGTCGACACCGTGCAGCGCTCGTCGCGATCGTCGCCGCGCAAACGCCTACTTGTTGGCACCCACGATACGGGCGAACGCTCCCCCACCCTGCCCTTGTCCGGCCGAAACATCGGTTCCCCGTTCCAGAGCTACTCGAGGGCCGATTGGAGCTCGGCGGCAGCCGACAGCGTGGGTTCCACGGCGTCAAAACAGGCCCGCCGCAGAACCTCCGTCGGATGGTTGCGGCTGCGAAGTCTACTGGTCACGGTCGTTCAGCACGTACCAGTCCACATGAAACGAGAACTGGTGACATCGCAGACACTCCGTCACGAGCCACTGCTTCTGGCATCGAGGGCACCTCCCGCCCGTGTCGAAGGTGTTCCAGAGCATTCGACACCGTGATTCGCAGGACCACATGTCTGTCGCCCGCGGTTCCCAAGTGCATTTCGGGCACCTGATGCGAGGACCGTCGTGAGTGTGAACGGCGGAGGGGTCGGCACTGACGCCTCCATCCTGGCCTTCATCAGGCTCGTGGCGGCGAAGCGCTTCCATCGGCTGAATACCATTCTGCATGTGGGCTCACCTTTCTGCATTGCAGGCACACCGTGTACAGCCACTGAGTCCGGCAGCTCGGGCAACACCCACCCGTGTCGAACGTGTTCCAGTTCGTGTCGCACTTGCAGCCCCAAAGGCTCTCGCTCTGAGGCACCCACGCGCACTTCGGGCAGCAGATGTGCAAGCCACGGCCGCCGAGCTGGAGCAGGTTCGGGCGCTCACGCGGATCGGTGAGCTCGCCGGCCTCGACGTAGAGCGGAAGTCGGGTGGTCACGGCGCCACCTCGAGAATGCCTGCCCACGGTGATGTCCGCAGCGCATCGAGCGCTCGCTCGACGAAGTCGACATGCCGCTTCGCTGCGACGATGCCGAAGAAGCGGCTCGAGACCCGCGGAGCCACGACAACCCGAACGGCGCCGTGCTGGGGGAAGGCGTCGCGAAGCCGCGCCGCGAGACGAGCGGTCTGCGCCCCCCGCTTCGCCGACCGGTCCTGGTGCTGATAGACAATCAGCGTGCGCTCGCTGGGCGTCAGGGCCTGCAGCTCCGAAATGAACGCGTACTTCCGTGCGCGCAGGTCCCCGAACGACACCGTCTCTGGGGCAACTCCGTTGTCCGGATCGGCAAAGACCCAGTCAACCCCTTCGATCTGCGCGGCCGCATCTCGGAGCCACTGGCGTCGGTGTTCTCGGCGTCGCTCGTGATTGTTCTGAGGCGCGCTGTTCAGCGGTTCAGGGCTGACGATCGCGCCGG
>JBBAQZ010000081.1:0-16235 GCA_040400045.1 Myxococcaceae bacterium | reverse complement strand
CCATCGCGACTTCAAGCCCGAGAACGTGTTGGTCGGCACCGACCGCCGCGTGCGCGTCTCCGACTTCGGGTTGTCGACGAGCCTCTCGAAGCCCGAGGGTGTCGTCGACGCTGCCGTCGAGCCCGTCAGCGATGCGCGACTGACTCAGACGGGCGCGATGCTCGGCACGCCTGCGTACATGTCTCCGGAGCAGTGGAAGGGCCGGCCGGCCAACGCCTCGTCCGACCAGTTCAGCTTCTGCCTCTCGCTCTGGGAGGGCCTCTTCGGCCGGGCGCCCTTCGAGAGGGGTCGCGGTCGGCCGACCTGGACGCGCGTCGAGCCAGCGCCTGGCCAGGCCGTGCCAGCGAAGATTCGGGCCGCGCTGGAGCGTGGGCTGTCGGTCGACCCGGCGCTCCGATTCCCATCGATGGAGGCGCTGCTGGACGTGCTCGAGCCCCGCGCGCGGTCGAAGCGGGCGCTCGTGGCGGCGGCGGTGGTGGTCCTGGTTGCGGCTGGCGCCCTCGGGCTATGGCGTTCGACGCAGCGGTGTGCCGGGGCGCCTGCCCTCGTCGAGGCCGTGTGGCGGCCCGAGATCGCCGCGAAGGTCGACCGTGCGCTCTCGTCCGACCCGGCGGTCGCGGCGCTCGTTCGCAGCCGGGTGTCGTCGTACCTCGCCGCGTGGCAGGCGATGCACACCGAGGCCTGCGAAGCGACGCGCGTTCGCGGTGAGCAGTCGGATCAGGTGTTGACGCTTCGAATGGCGTGTCTGGAGCGCCGCCGCGCCGAGGTGCGCGCGTTCGTCGAGGTCCTCACCGCGCGGTCGATGCCGGAGCGGGCTCAGGCCGCTCCCGAGGCGGTCGAAGCCCTGCCGCCGCTGGCCCTCTGCGCGAACATCGAGGGGCTGCTCGCGCAGGTCGCTCCTCCAGCACGCGCCGACACGGTGAAGGCCGTCGAGTCGGTGCGGGATGGGCTGGCGCAGGCCCGCGTGTTGATGGAGCTCGGACGCTTCGATGAGGCCGCTGCAGCCCTCACCCAGGCTCGCGCGCAGGGCACGTCGACCGAGTACCCCCCTGTGGTGGCCGAGGGGTTCGCGCTCCAGGGCGTGCTCGACGAGAAGCGCGGCGAGCTCAAGGCGGCCGAGACGGTGCTGCTCGACGCGCTCTCCGTCGGGGAGGCGTCGCGGCACGACCAGGTCCGCGCGGAAGCAGCCACGTCACTCATGCTCGTGCTGGGGGTGCGGCAGGCGCGGTTCGCCGAAGCCGCCGCCTGGGACAAGTTGGCCGAGGGGGCGATCGCGCGCGTCGGTGGTGGGCCGTGGCTCGAGGCGCGGTTGCTCCAGACCCGCGGGCTCCTGCGCTACGCCGAGGGCAAGCTTCCCGAGGCCATCGAGCTGCAGCAACGAGCCGCTGACTCGTTCGCGAAGCTCGATCCCCGGGGCGTGCAGCGGGGCCTCGCGCTGAACGAACTCGGGGCGGCGTACCGGGGCGCGCGCAAGGCACCTGAGGCGCTCGAGGCGTACCAACAAGCCCTCGAGATCCTCCGCGGACGACTCGGTGACCACAGCGACGCGGTCGCGGCGTCTCGGAACGGGCTGGCGAACACGTACATGCTCGACGGGCGCTTCGAAGACGCGCAGGCGATGTACCTCGCGGCCCTGGAGGTGTTCGAGAAGGGCCTGGGCCCGAAGCACTTCCGCACCGTCACCGCGTACAACAACGTGGGGGTCGTGCTCGCCGAGCAGGGGCGCTTCGCCGAGGCGCTCCCGTACTTCGAGAAGGTCGTCGTGGCCCGAGACGCACAGGCCGCTGACCCGAAGGCGGCCGACGCGCACGCGAACCTCGGCATGCTGCTGCTGGAGCTCGGCCGGCTCGACGAAGCGCAGCAGCGGTTCGAGCGCGCGAAGGCGTTGTTGCAGGGCGTGGCGGTCGATCACTTCAGCAACGCCGAGCCGCTCCTCGGGCTTGCGCGCCTGGCCCTCGACCGGAAGCAGGGGGCCGAGGCCGAGCCCTTCATCACCCGCGTGCTCGAGCTGTGTCAGGGCAAGCAGGGTTTTCGCTTCGACTACACCCGTGCGCGCGCCGATTTCCTCGAGGCCCGGGTGCTGACCGAGGCGAAGGGCCGGCGTGACGAAGGCAAGGCCGTCGCCGAGAAGGTGAAGACGACGTTGGCGGGCTTTGGCGCGCAACGCTTCCGTCGCGATCTCGAGGTGGTGAGCCAGTGGCTCGAGTCGCATTGACGTTCGGTGGCGCGTCGCTCGAGGCGAACCAGCGCACGCAGGCGCGATCGCCGTCCCCTTGCTCGAGGTCGCCCGTGCCGTGACTACGCGACCGCCCGCAAGGTCGTCGCGAGCTGTCGCTGGCCCGCATAGAGCCGCGCGTAGGCGGTCTGCAGCGGAACCCGCGCACGCTTCGCCGTCTCTTTCATCGAGTTCTCGCAGAGGACGAAGTCGGTGACGACCTGCCGCTGCGGCTCTGGGAGCGCGTCCACGCAGGCTGCGACGTACGCGCGCTCCTGGGCCACGGCGAGGCTGGACTCGGGCGTGTCGATGGCCTGGTGCTCCGGAGTCGACTCGACGAGGTGCTCGTGGCGGGCCGTGGCTGAGCGCCGCCTGTCGGAGAGCACCCGCCGTGTGATGCCGAAGAGCCACGTGCGTGGCGTGCACTCGTTGCGGAAGGTGTCGAGGCGTCGGAAGGCAACCTCGAAGACGATGGAGCAGACGTCCTCGGCATCGGCGGGCGTCGCGCCCAGCCGCTGGGCGAAGGCGCAGACCGCTGCGCGGTGTTCGACGAAGAGCCGGGTCACGAGGTGGCGGCGCTGTTCGGGGCGCGGAGCGGTCTCAATCCAGAGGCAGGCGACAGGGCGGCTGGGGGCGGTTTGCGTGTTCACGCCGAGATGATGGGTCTCGGGGCCAGGTGTTGCATTTTGAGCCGAATGGCTCTCGAACCCCTGATGATTCAGGGGGTTACAGGCGTCGGCTACTGCTCCATGACGACGACGGCGTACTCACCGCTGCGCTCGGTGCCTGCCGAGACGTAGGTGTCGACGACGACGAAGTACGTCCCCGGCATCAGCGCGCTGGTGACGGTCTTGTCGTTGCGGGTGACGCACGCCGCGCCGGACACCGCGCCACGCAACAGGTGCACGTCGAGGTCGGCCGTCCCCAGTGACACCACCGTCGCCCGCACCGTCATGGGCCGGGTCACCTCGAGCCGGTACACCACCTCAGGGCCACCTTCGTTCGCCGTCGAACACGCAGAATACGTGTCGATGACGCGGGCGCCGTCCCGCCTGGTGTCGCGAACGTCGACGAAGGGCAGGGTGTCGACGACGAGCGGGTCGGCCGTGCTGCCACTGGCCGCTCGAAGCGTCGCCGTTGCGTCAGCGGCCGTTCGCATCGTCACCGCGCTCCACGAACGCGAGAGCGCCTCGAGCGTCAGCAGGTTGCGCACGTTGTGGCCGTAGCGCAGGCCAGCTGGCGTCAGCAGGCACCCGCGTGACGAGCCCGATGAGACGTAGGTGTTGAGGTGCACGCCGTCGGCGGTGGTGATGCCGTGGTTGGGCAGCGGCAACAGCTCGCGGTTCAAGTCGATGTACGGAATCTGCCTCGACTGGGCGAGCGCTCTCGTCACGCCGTTGTACCAGGGCACCAGCGCGTCGGCTGTCATCGAGTCGTCGCGCGGCGGAATGCTGCTCACGATGGGCACCACCCCGCGCGCGAGGAGCCGGTCGACCAGCGTGAACATGTTCCGGCCGTACGCATCGAGGTTCATGAACCCCACGTCGTTGGTGCCGAACATCACCGTGGCGAAGCGGGCGTTGGTGGCGGCGAGCTCCTGCTCCAGCGGCGCAGGTGTTCCGTTGATGGCCGATTGCGCGCTCCAGCCGATGGTGGCGGCGAGCGAGGCGCGCGCGAACGGTGAGGTGCCCGCGATTCGCGTCGAGTTGAAGGCGTCGAGCGCGGGCTGGAGTGTGGTGCGCCCATCGAGGTCGACGTTCGCCCCCGCGAAGCAGGCCAGGTGACTGGTGCTCACCGTGATGGAGTCCCCCACCTTCATCAGCGCGTCGTCGTCGTGAGTTTCCCGGCCCGCGATGCGGCGCAGGTTCTCGACGATGCTCGCGGGCAGTGGCGAGTGGGTGCGGCCGAAGGGGTAGACGACGAGCCCCCCATCGGTGGCTGGTCGGCCTGCGTCGGTGACCGAGCCGCCGTCGAGGACCGGCCCCGCGTCGTGCTCGGCACCAGCGTCAGCGGCCCCCGCGTCGATGAGGGGCCCGGCGTCGACGGCTCCCGCATCGACGCTCAGGCCGGCGTCCGACGGCTCGTCCCCGAGGCCGCCATCGGGAAGGACCACGGGCATCGGTCCACAGGCGACGAACACCGAGACGAGCCAGAGCCTTCGCATGGCGCGACGTCTCGCAGACCCGTGCCGTCGGGGGAACGGTCCACCGCGCATCGTCACTTCGGAGCGACAGCAGGGGTGGCGCGGCTGAACCACCGGACCAGGTCGAGGGCCGTCAGGACGCCGAGCAGCCGCCCTTCGTCATCGACGATGGGGAGGCGGTCGAGCTCCCTCGCCGCCATCACGCGGGCGGCCTCGGTGACCGTGAGGCGCTCGTTCGCGGCGACGGCATGGGTGACGGCGTCGTCGACCTCCGAGTCCGGAATCTCGGCGAGCTCGGCGAGTGACGACGCGAGGGTGAGTCCGAGCAGCAGGCGATTGTCGTCGATGACCGGCGCCGAGGTCAGCCGCGCCGCCTGCAGCAGCGCGAGGCCTTCGGCCGCGGGCAGCTCGGCGTCGAGCACCAGGGTCTCCCGTGGCAGCAGCTCCCCACAGACGTCGATGGGGCCGGGCCCGCGCGACGGCGCCAGGCACTCCAGCGGGGGCTGCCCTGCGAGCCGTCGCGAGCACGAGAGGCAGCGCTCGACCGTCTGGCTCGAGTGCTCGATGGGGCAGTGCACGCTGGCCGAGGCGATGCTGGCGCCGTCGGGCCCCACCACCACCAGCCTGCGCTGGCGCAGGTCAACGGGGTCATCGCTGTCGTTTGGCGCCATGGGCTGCCTCGGGGCGAACTGCCACGCCACAGTCTGCGCCTTCTGGCGCTCGCGGTCCATGCCCTCGGTCGGCGTGCTAGAGGCGCTCGCCATGTCCGACGTGATTGCGCTGCTCCGCGAGCTGGTGGCCATCGATTCGACCTCGACGAAGTCGAACGTGCCCATCATCGACGCGCTCGACCGCCGCCTCACCGCGATGGGGCTCACCACCCAGCGCCAGCGCTACGTCGACGACGCAGGCGTCGAGAAGCAGAACCTCCTCGCGACGACAGGCCTCGGACTCCCGGAGCTCGCCCTCATCGGCCACTCCGACTGCGTGCCGTTCGACCCGGCGTGGAGCGAGGCGTTGTCCCTCACGGAGCGAGGCGACTTCCTCTACGGGCGCGGCAGCTGCGACACCAAGGCGTTCATCGCCTGTGCCGTCACCGCGATGGGCCGCGCGAAGAGCAAGCTCACGAAGCCGGCGATGTTGGTCTTCACGGCGGACGAAGAGCTCGGCTGCGTCGGCGCCAAGAAGCTCGTCGAAGGCGGTCTCGGCAAGACGAAGCGCGCGCTCATCGGCGAGCCCACGTCGCTGCGGCCCATCCGCGCCAACAAGGGCTATTGCCTCGCGGAGGTCGAGGTGCAGGGGAAAGAAGGCCACTCCGCGTATCCCGACACCGGCGCCTCGGCCGTCTTCCGTGCGGCGCGGCTCCTCACCCGGCTCGAAGCGTTCAGCCTCGGCGCCTTGCGCGAGACGACCGACGCGGCCTTCGTGCCCCCGTTCGCGACGCTCAACGTCGGGTTGTTGAGCGGCGGCAAGGCGAAGAACGTCATCCCCGGCGCGACGCGCTTCACGCTCGAGTGGCGGCCGTTGCCGGGCCAGGACGTCAACGTGGTGCTCGATGGGCTGGAGCGCCTTCGCCGCGAGTGCATCGCGGAAGACGCCTCGTTCTCCATGACGGTGAAGCCGTTGCGCCTCGACCGGGGCTTCGCGACTGACCCGTCGGACGCGCTCGTCACCTTCATCGCCAGCCAGACTGGCAAGCCCTCCGACACCGTCGCGTTCGGCACCGAGGGCCCACAGCTGGTCGCGCTCGGCGCGGTGCCGGTGGTGTTCGGACCGGGCGACATCACCGTGGCCCATCAGACGGGCGAGCACGTGCCCACGAAAGAGCTGCTGCGGTGCGCCGACGTGATGGAGGCCGCCCTGCTGCACTTCGCTGGCTGACGTGGGCGCGAGGGTGAGTATGCTGACGGCTCCCGTGCTGCGCCGGCTCTCGACCCTCTCGCTGTTCGTCTTTGCCGGGTGCCCGGCGCCCATGCCCGTCGTCGACGCGGGCCAGATGATGATGGTCGTCGACGCGGGCGTCCCCGTCGCCTGTACGAAACCCGAGTCCTGCCGCGACCTCGGCTTCGCGAAGGCCGTCTGCCGTGACGGCTTCTGCAACTCCGACGTCGCGTGCGGCAGTGACTTCGAGTGCAGCCTCGGCGAGCGATGCACCCGCGGGCGCTGTGTCTTCACCGGTTGCACCAGGGACGCCGACTGTCCGACCGGCCGCTGCCTCGGCGACACGTATTCCTGCGTGGAGTGCTCGGCCAACCCCGACTGCCCGCGCGACCGCCCCGTCTGCGACGTGATGCGGAACGTCTGTCAGAGCTGCCGCACCGACGCCGAGTGCACGGTGCCCGGCCCTGCGCGGTGCGGCCCTGCCGGCTCGTGCGTGCACTGCCTCGTCAACGACGACTGCCCCAACGGGTTGACCTGCGGCACCGGCAACGTCTGCGCCGGCGCGCGCAAGGGCCAGCCCTGCCCGATGGGGACAGCCTGCGGCGCCGGCCTCTCGTGTGTGACGCTCAACGGAAACCCGGTGTGCCTGCCGTCGTGCAACCTGTACCAGCCGCAGTGTGACACCGGTGAGCTCTGCTACCGCCTCACCTATGCCACCTCGAGCTCGCTCGTCTTCGAGTCGCAGGGGCCCATCGGAGTCTGCTTCCGCCAACAGGCCGGCCTGCGTGGCCCGCGCGAACTCTGTCAGCGCAACACGATGGGCGGGAGCAACTGTCAGCCCAACCTGCAGTGCGTGCCCGAGACGGCGACGACGGCGCTCTGCCGCACCTACTGCAACCCCCTCGTGTCAGGCGGCGGCTGCGTGGCGCCCGAGAAGTGCGTCTCGTTCCCCGGAGACTTCAACGGCCGTCGCTACGGCCTGTGCCTGCCGGACAACGGCTTCGGCGCTCCCTGCACGCGTGACGGCCAGTGCCGCCCCAGCACCTCGTGCCAGCCGTATGACGACCCGAGCTCGAGCAACGACGTCTCGAACATCTGCCAGTTCAACCTCGGCACCTCGGCCGGCCTGTCGCCGTGCAGCGCCCGGGTGCTCGCCGATGGCGGCGTGATTCCGGCTGACCTCGCGTGTCGAAGTGGTGCATGTCGGGGAGACCCGCTGGCGGGCAGCTCGCCGAACTATTTCTGCTACGCCGCGTGCGAGCAGGACTCGGACTGCTCCCTCGGCGGCCGCACCGGGTTCTGCGACGCGGACTTCACGTTCACGACGGCCTTCGGCACCCTCGGCACCGTGAAGGGGTGCCGGCCCGGGTGTGACTCCGAGCTGGCCTGCTCCGGCTACGACGCTGGCGTCACCTGCCGCGTGCGGTTGGTCTCCAGCGCGACCACGCCGACGCTGACGACGACGTGCTCGCCGCCAGCTGGTGTCAAGGCCGCTGGAGCGTCGTGCGTCTCGTCACCGCAGTGCCGCAGCGGTTTCTGTCAGCTCGACGATTCCCGCGGCGCGCGTCGTGAGGGCGTGTGCCTCGACCCCTGCACGACGGCGTCGGGCTGTGTCGCTCCCGCCGCGGACGCTGGCGTCTTCGCGTCGCTCGGTTGCGTGCCGGTGACCGTGCTGGCCTCGCGTGGCTTCGACGGCGTCCCGAACACCGGCGATGACCGGCTGCTCCAGAGGAGTTTCTGCGCGGGCGCGACGTGCACCACCACGGCCGATTGCCGCGCCGACGCCGGCGTCACCGCGGTGTGTGCGCCGATGGTCGAGCCGATGGGTCCCACCGTCACCTCGCTGCGCTGCCTGCCCAGGGCGACGGGAATCAAGGGCGCCGGAGAGACCTGCTTCGGCGACGCTGAATGCGCCACCGGCGTGTGCGGGACACTCCAGAGCCCGTCCGCCGGTTCGGGGAGCAGGTGCTTCGAGGCGTGCACCGCGACGTCAGTCTGCGCAGCCGGCACGTCGTGTCGCGTGGGTGGCATGCGAGTCACCACGACCCGAGGCCCGGTGAACGTCGATTCATGCGCGCCGTAGGCCGGAAGAAGCCAGGGTGGAGGACGTGATGTCGCGGGGACCGACGGTGAAGAAGCCGAAGCCGAAGCCGAAGCCGAAGTCGACGAAGGCGAAGCCGCGCGCGACGCCGAAGAAGAAGGCCGTGCGCGAGGCCGAGCGCGCCACCGAGGGTGACGTCTACGGAGCCGCGGGTGGAATGCCGTTCGCAGCCCAGTCGGTGCAGGGCGATCGCTCCTTCACGCGCCGTACCGCGCAGGAGATGAGCTGGTCCGAGTTCGACCGTCAGGTGCAGGCCCTCGCGAGAATGGCGCACGCCTTCAAGCCAGACGCCGTGGTGGGCATCGCTCACGGAGGCGTCTTCGTCGGTGGCGCCGTCGCCAGCGCCCTGAAGTCGAAGTTCTACCCGGTGCGGCTCACCCGCCGCAGCCGCGACAGCGAGACGCGCGCGCCCTCGGGCCTGCAGGACGACATGCCGACGACGCTCCATGGCAAGCGGGTGCTGGTCGTCGACGACATCTGCTCCTCGGGCGACAGCCTCGAGATGGCCGCGCTGCTCGCGAAGGCCGGAGGCGCCTCGAAGGTGAAGACAGCGGCCCTGGTGACCCGGCCGGAAGGCGGCGGAAAGCCCGACTTCACCGCCATCTCGTCGCAGACGTTCTTCGTCTTCCCCTGGGACTACCAGGCCGTCGTCGAGGACGAGCGCTTCGAGACGCGCAAGGCCGAGAACGGCAAGAAGAAGAAGGCACCCAGGGGCGGCTCCGAGGGGACCGGCGGCGACGACGTCGTGCTCGGGGTGTGAGGTGATCGTCGGCACCGCGGGCCACGTCGACCACGGAAAGACGTCGCTGGTGAAGGCGCTGACGGGCATCGACACCGATCGGCTCCCCGAAGAGAAGCGCCGCGGCATCACCCTGGAGCTGGGCTTCGCGCACCTCGACCTGCCGTCGGGCAAGCGCCTCGGCGTGGTGGACGTGCCGGGCCACGAGCGCTTCGTGAAGGCGATGACGGCCGGCGCGGGTGGCATCGACCTGGCGCTGCTCGTCGTGGCGGCCGACGAAGGGGTGATGCCGCAGACGCGCGAGCACGTCGACATCTGCGCGTTGCTCGGCGTGCGCCGAGGGGTCCTGGTCGTGACGAAGGCCGACCTGCTCCCGGGCCTCGGCGACGGGTGGCTCGAGCTCCTCGAGGCCGAGCTGCGCAGCCTCTGTCAGGGCACCTTCCTGGAAGCAGCGCCGCTGGTGGCGGTGAGCGCGAAGACGGGCGAAGGGCTCGACGCGCTGAAGGCGCAGCTGCAGGCGCAGGTCGACGCGCTGGAACGTGAGGGCGCCACTCGCACCGTCGACGGGCCGTTGTTCCTGCCCATCGACCGCGCCTTCACCATCAAGGGCTTCGGCTGCGTCGTCACCGGCACGCTGCTGTCGGGCCGGCTGTCGCTCACCGACGAGGTGTCGCTCGAGCCTGGTCTGCCCGGGCCACTTCGGTTGCGTGGCCTGCAGGAGCACGGCAAGGCCGTCGAGCGCGCGGCGGCTGGAGAGCGCGCCGCGGTGAATCTGCTCGGGGTCGAGACGAGCGACGTGCGACGGGGCATGGCCCTGGTGAGGGCGGGAGAGCTCCGCGCCGCGCGGGTGCTCGACGTCGAGCTCACCCTGCTGCCGTCGGTAGAGCAGCCGCTCGGCCGCCGCACGCGGCAGCTCGTCACCCTCGGCACCGAGCAGGTCGAGGCCGTGGTGAAGCTGCTCGACGTCGACGCGCTGCGGCCGGGTGAGACGTGCTTCGCGCAGCTCCGGCTCGCGCAGCCCGTCGCCGCCGTCCCGCAGCTGCGCGTCATCCTCCGTGGCTCCAGAGCCGTCGCGGGTCGCGGCGCGACGCTGGGCGGCGGGCGCGTGCTGACGCTCGACCCACCGCGCCGGCGCAAGGGCAGCGCCGCGACGTTGAAGGACCTCGCCGCCGCCGACCTCGAGCAGCGCGTCATGTGGCTCACCACGCAGGCGGGCTACCAGGGCCTCACCGAGAAGGAGCTGTTCGCCCGCGCGTCTGCCTCGCTCAAGGAGCTGACCCGCTCGCTCGAGACGGGCGCCGCGCGCGGCAAGGTGGTGCTGGTGGACAAGGAGCAGCGGCGCTTCCTCGCCGGCCCCGTGCTGGCGGCGTTGCAGCAGCGGGCGGTGAGCGTGCTCGACCGCTTCCACCTCGAGCGCCCCGAGGCCGATGGCCTGCCGCGCGAAGAGCTCCGTCAACGGCTCGGCGTTCCGCACGACAAGACCTTCGGGCGCGTGCTGCTTCCGCTGCTCGAGTCGAAGGCCATCGAGGCCGACAAGGAGCAGCTGCGGCTGCCGGGCCGGGGGCGCACGTACACCGAAGCCGCGAGCTCGCTTCGCGCCGAGGTACTCCAGGCGCTCTCGACGGCCGGGCTCCAGCCGCCGCTGGTGGCCGACCTCGCGTCGAAGTGGCGCACGCCCGTGCCTCGCATGCTCGAGCTCCTGCAGGGCCTCGCGGCGCAGGGCTCGCTGGTGCGTGCCGGAGAGCTCTTCTTCGACAGCGCGGCCATCGCGACGCTCGAGCAGAAGCTCGTCACGTTCCTGAGCGAGCACGGCTCCATCACCACGCAGCAGCTGAAGGACCTGGCAGGCTTGTCGCGGAAGTTCCTGATTCCGCTCGCGGAGCTCTTCGACGCGCGCAAGGTGACGTTGCGGGTCGGTGAGACGAGGGTCTTGAGAGGGAAGAGCGCATGAGACGCCTCGGCGCCGTGCTTTCGCTCTGCCTCGCAGGGTGTGCGTCGACGAAGAGCGCCGAGCGCGCGGCGCCCACCGAGCTTGAAGGCCTCGTGCGTCGGCGTGACCCATCGTGCGGTCCACGCAACGGGTTCGTCATGGCGGTGGGCTCGACGCCCGTCGGTGGCCGGCGCTTCTCGATTCGAAGCCGGGGCGTCGACGGCGCCGAGGTCACGTCGGTGGTGACGTCCGACGAGGGCGCCTTCCGCGCGGCCCTGCCCGCGGGGCGCTACTGCTTCGTCGACACCACCCAGCCCGGCGTCGAGAGCGGGTGTACCGGGGTGTTGGTGTTCGACCCGTCGGTCGAGACCATTCCCATCGTCACGCTCCCCCCTGAGCCGTGTCCCCGCTGAGCTTGCTGGAAGTCGGACCGCCCTTCGGTCGTCGGCTCAACCCCTGCACACCATCGCCGCGGCTGTCGATGGGTGGGCGTCGACACGTCAGGGCCGCCGGAGGGGCTCCCGAGCCCTCTGACGAGCGGGCCTTCGGCGAGCGCGGTCGCGCCGGAGCGTCAGGAGCAACGCCAGCAGCATCGGCCCCGGCGCGCTGGCGCACCCCACGGGCGCGAGCGGCCCCTCCCACGACGTGCCCGCGTCGAGCGTGAGGGCGGGCCTCGGCACGCAGACGCTCACCGTGCCGAAGCGGCAGCGCATGCCCTCCAGACAGTTCGCCTGCGAGGTGCAGGTGCGAAGACAGCGGCGCTCCGTGCCGAGGTCGGTGCAGGCGGTGCCCGCGGCGCACTTGAGGAGCGGTCCGCAGACGGCGCCTTCGGCGACGAGCGGGAGCTGCTTCAGCACGCACACGCTTCGCGCGCTCTCGCAGGTCATCGTCTCGGGGCACGGCTGCATCGGGCCGCAGCTTTGCGAGCAATAGCGCTGGGCATTCTGAGGGTCATTGACGCACTGGCGACCCGCACACTGGCCCGCGCTCAAGCACGCGTTGCCTTCGAGGATGCAGTCGCCGTCGCCCATCGGGCAGAGCGTGCGCGGGGAGCAGACGCCGTCGACGCGGCACTCGCCTGCGCAGTCGGGGTCGTCGTTCTCGGGGCACTCGGCCCGGCAGACACCATCGCCACCGCAGCGGCAGTCAGGGTCCTCAGGCGTGCAAGCGGCGACGCAGCGCCCGTCACGAGCGCAGTCGGCCGGCTCGTTCGCGGCGAGCCACCCCTCGAGGAAGCGCCGGTAGGGAAACACCATCACCGACGCCGACACGCCCTCGCCACACGTCGTCGCGATGAAGCTGTGCACCGCGATGAGGCGTTCCCCCGCGTCGGTCGGACCGAGCGCCGCGCCGCCCGAGTCGCCGAAGCACAGGCCTTTCCCGAAGTCGCCTGACACCAGCACCATGCCCGAGCTGCGGTTCTCGACGGCGCCGCTGGTGGTGGTGGCGACGCTGGTGCGCACTCCGGTGGAGCCGGTCTCGGTGCGCCCGTAGCCGACGTGCCGCACGGGCGACTTCTCGGGCGGGGGCGGGCCCCACCAGGCCCACGGCTTCGGCGTGACGGGCGGGGGCCGGTCGAGCAGGAGCAAGGCCAGGTCGGCGGTGCCGCCGTCGGTGGCCTGGGAATACGTGACGCGCTTCACCACCGTGTACATGCCGCCGTCTCGCGGCACGTCGATGCGTTCGTGGTTGAGCGCGAACATCGGCACCCGGTCCTGCACGCAGTGGGCGGCGGTCAGCAGCGTGCGCGGCGCGATGAGGGTGGCCGAACAAACGCCCGCGTCGTTGTCGATGAAGAAGACGGTGACGTCGTCGGGCGCCGGCTGGCCTCCGAAGATGGCGTCACGGTGTCGGGCGCTCGGCTCGAGCGGCTCGCTACAGCTCGCGAGGGCCAGCACGGTGATGAGGGTGACGCGCGACACGCTCGAGGAGTGTCCTCCACAACGTCTGCGGAAGCCAAAGCGGGGCTTCGCCTGCTTCAGTTGAGGCCAGCCCTTGTCCCCTCAATGGTGGGCGCCATCGGGTTCTGCTTCGGAGGCATTCGGACCGGCGAAGTGACCCGCTTCGAGGGGAGCGCGCGGTGGCCCGTGAGGCCGGCTCGGGCCTCGTCTGCTTACCCGCGCTTCCTGGTGAGCCCTTCTTGCGCGGTGCTCGCCACGAGAACGCCGTCACGCGTGTACACGCGCCCGAACACGAGCCCTCGAGAGCCCGAGGCGTTCGGTGAGTGCATGACGTGCAACAGCCACTCGTCGACGCGCACGGGCCGATGGAACCACACCGCGTGGTCGAGGCTGGCGACCTGCATTCCACCGCTCCACCAGGTCGCGGCGTGAGGCTTCATCGAGGTGGTGATGAACGCCGAGTCCGACGCGTAGGCCAGCAGCGCCTGATGCAGCGCGAAGTCGTCGGGCAGCCGGTGCTTCGCCTTCAACCAGACGTGCCGCTCGGGCGCGCGAGGCACGGGGTGGAACGGGTCGTCGTCTTCCACCGTGCGCGTCTCGATGGCGCGCTCGGCAAGGGCCCAGCTCTTCATCGCGTCGGGGAGCTGGTCTCCGTAGCTGGCGAAGCGGTCGCGGTCGGAGGGCAGCGACTCGGGGCCGGGCACCTTCGGCATCTCGTCTTGATGCGAGAAGCCCGGCTCGACTCTCTGGAACGAGGTGGTGAGGTTGAAGATGGGCTCGCCGTGTTGAATCGCGACGACGCGGCGGGTGGTGAAGCTCGAGCCGTCGCGCAGCCGGTCGACCTGGTAGACGATGGGCGCCTTCACGTCGCCCGGCCGCAGGAAATACGACTGGAGCGAGTGCACCTGCCGCGCGTCGGGCACCGTGCGCATCGCCGCCGTCAGCGCCTGGCCCAGCACCTGCCCGCCGAAGACGACGCCCCAGCCGAGGTCCTGGCTCTGGCCGCGGAAGAGGTTCTCTTCCAGCTTCTCCAGCGACAGCAGCGAGACGAGCTCATCGAGGATGGACGGCATGGGCGAAGTCAATACGCCGTGGCGCGGGGCGTTGCATCGACTTCGGCGGGCGGAGATTGGCTCGTGGCTCGAGGTCGCCATCGCCATGGCCCAGGTCGTCGAGAGAAAGCACGGCACCGACTCCGCCGCGAACTGCGCTCGATGACGCCCAGGGGCTGCTGGCAGGTCGGTCGCGGGGTGATGCCAGGCGCCGAGTGCAAGGCGATGACCTCTGGACGCCGATGATGCCGATGTTCATGGTGCACTCCGTGGAGCTGGACCTCCGTGCGCCTCGCCGCGTCACACCGGTTTGATGCAATGGTGCGTTTCATGCTGCGAGCGGACGACGGTGCTGCATCGCGGGAGACCCGGTTCGACCGACCCGCGCCTGCGGAGGCTGGGCCGTCATGGCGGTGAGCCGGGCGCGCGCGCTCGCCGAGGCGCACCTGAGCGCGAGCTGGAACTGGGTGTGGCAGCGCACGGGAGCAACCGGGTTGGCCACGCTCTCGGCGGCCGTCGCGCTCGTCGCGACGTTCGTCTTCGTGCCGACCCTGACGCTCTCGGGCGTGTTCGGGTTCTCGGTCGGCCGCGCGCTCCGCAGCGGGTATACGCCGCACTCCACCACGGGTTTGGCGTTCGAGCTCGCCGCCATCGCGATGACCACGCTCAGCTTCCCGGGCGGACTCAGTGGGCTGGCCGGTGGCGCCGGGGTGCCCTCAGCGCGGCTGCAGCTCTTCCCGGTGGGCAGGTCGTGGTTGTTCTGCGCCGACGTCTGCGCCAGCGCGCTCAGGTTCGGCCCGCTGCTCCTGATTGGCGTCATGACGATGGGAGTCGCCGGAGCGTGCGTGGCGGCCCCTGCGGCCAGCCCGATGCTGCTGTGGGCGCTGGTGACGCACGTGGTGGCGCTGCTGGCTGCACAGCGGGTGCTGGTCAGCCTGATGCAGCGGGCCAGCAGCCTCAAGACCGAGACGCTCACCGCGGCGCTGGCGCTGATGACGACGACGCTCATCGTGTTCACGTCGAACGTGTCGTGGTTCACGTTCGAGCGCCTGACGTGCTGGATGCCGGCCCGCTGGGCCCTGGGCGGGGCCTCGGCGCTGGCCCGCGGACGCTGGACGTGGGGCGCGCTGGCGCCGGGCGTCTTCGGAGGCCTCGCGTTGGCGGTCGGACTCTTCGCGCTGGCCTGGCAGCTCGGCGGCGGCGAGCGCGCATGGGGCGGCGCGACGCCGCGGCGCCCGGAGCGCCTGTGGAGCTTCCGGTCACCCCTCACCGGCGTCGCGCGGCTGCAGTGGGTGTCCCTCGTGGGCAGCCTCCACGGGCGCATCTCGCTCATGACGTCGGTCATCGCGGTCGCGCTGATTCAGGTTGCCCTGTTGATCCAAGGGGAGCGCCCGCTGCCACTCATCGGAGAGGCGTTGGACACCAGCACGTGGCTCGGCGTCGCCTACGGCTACGTGGCCTTCGGCTCAGGCAGCCTGTACGTCAACCAGTTCGGCCTCGACGGCCACGGGGTGAAGGCGCTGCTCCTGCTGCCGATAGAGGCCACCGAGTTGCTGTGCGGAAAGCTGCTGGGCTGCGCCGCGTGGTTCTGCTTGCAGGCATCGCTCCTGACGACGCTCCTCGCGTTCCTCGTGCGCCCGCCTGCGCACGTGCTGGCGTTGGGCCTGCTTCAGTTCACCTGGACCTTCCTGCTGATGTCGATGATGGGCCAATCACTCAGCATCATGGCGCCGCGGTCGCTCGTCCGGTCGGGGGCCCGTGCGGCCGGCACCGGGTTGCTCGAGACCGTGGGGATCTCCTGCGGCCTGGGCGCCGCGTACCTGGCGGTGTGGGGCGTGCGGGGCGCCGCGCGGGCGATAGGGCCGGCGTGGGAGCTGCCTGCGCTCGCGCTGGGCACCCTCGCCCTCATCGCGCTGGCGCAGCTCGTCACCCGGCTCAACGCACGACTGTTGAACAGGCGACGGCAGGCGATCCTCGAGATGATGGGCGCCTGAGGGCGCCGGCGTGGGCAGAGTGGAGCTGCGCCGCGCGACTGCTGTCTGCCAGTCCACACCCTTCGCCCAGGCGCGAACGAGGTGGGCACTCGGGCTGGCGACTCTGAGGCCATCCGTCATCGAGTCCAGCTGCTGCCGGCGCCACGCAGCCGTTCTATCGGCTCGTTCGGGACTGAATGACTCAGGCCGGCTGCGAAGGCCTCCGTGGGCGCGGCGCCGAAGGCGGTGCCGTGGGGAGCACCATCGCGGGGTCCGTCGGCCGCTCGTCTGGGTCGATCG
>JBBAQZ010000080.1:0-16832 GCA_040400045.1 Myxococcaceae bacterium | reverse complement strand
CCGTCTTCTTCCCGTGCTCCAGCTCAAGAAGAAACCGAACGCCCACGCCCGAGAGCGGCACAACACCACGAGGGCAGCGGCACGGAGCGTCATCATGAGAAGACGATAGCGGGTTTTCCAGCCGTCGACGCTGCGCCGCGGACTCAAGCGGGACAGGAAGAATCCGTTGCGCGTGAAGCGCCCTGGGAAAAGACTGCGTCGTCTCTGCTCATCTCCGAGCTGGAAACCTGAGGTGCTCATGGCTCGGTGGTTCGGTCTGCTCGTCGTGGTGCTGGCGTCGTCGTGTGGCTTCATCGGTGGGCGGAACGCGCGCTGCGACCTGCGTCCGAATACGCCGCAGTGCACGGACTGGCGCAACAACCTGCAGCCGGTGTGGACGGTGCAGGAGGGCGTCTGCGGCACGCTCGGCGCCACCAGCGCGGGCGGCACCTTCACCGCGAATCAGACGTGCCCGACGACCGACATGCTCGGTGGCTGCCAGACGCGCGCGGCTGACGGCTCGCTGCAGACGAACTGGTACTACACGAGCGACAAGTACAAGACGAAGGAGGCCGCGAAGGCCGAGTGCGCGAACAACATGAGCTTCGTCGACCCGAGCTGACGCGCGGCTCAGGGCCCCTCTTCTTCGAGGTTCAACCGGAAGACGTTCTGCACGCCCGCCTTCACCTCGAAGGTGCGCGTCACCGTCTTGTTCAAGTCGCGGTTGACGACCTGCACGCGGTGCACGCCGGGCGCGAGCTTCACCGGCGGGAATGGCGTGTCACCGATGGGCCTGCCGTCGACCGTCACGGTGCCGAACGGCCGCACGCGGAAGTCGACCAGCTGGTCGCTCGCGGCCGATGGTGGCGGCCGCGGCAGCTCGACCTTGTTGAGCTTCGGCTTCGTCCGGGTCTTCGGTTTCACTGGCATGTCCGCGGTCGCGACGACGAGCCCTGCGTCCACCACCTCGGCGACCGGCTCGACGGGCGGCGGCGTCACCACCACGGGCGGAGGCTTCACGGGCTCGGGCTCGACGACCGGTGGCGTGACGGCGGGCTCGAGCTTCACCACCACCGGTGGCCGTTCGCGGGTCGACAGGTATGCCCACGTGCCGGTCATTCCGATGAGCGCGGCCACACCGGCCGCGACCCATAGCACCGCTGATGAGCGCTTCTCGGGCACCTCTTCGACGACGACCAGCGTGCGCTTCGCAGCGTCAGCGGCTGGGCGATGCAACGGCGTCTGCGCCCAGCCGGGGGTCGTCGTCGCGAGCGCCGGGTCTCGCGCCGGGGCGGCCCACTCCGGCGCTGGCGGAATCGCGTCGAACGACGGCGCGCCACCACCGGGCGCCGCGACGCCAGGCTGAGACGGCGAGCCGACGTATGGAGCAGGCGCCGACGCCGGCGTCGTCAGCGGAGGCGCCTCGCGAGGCCCGGGCGTCGGAATGGTGCCGAGCGAACCAAACGCAGCCTCACGCGGTCCGGGCGTCGGCATCATGGCGAACGCGCCGAGTGGCGGCTCGATGACCTTCACCTGCGGGTGCGGCGTCGTGACACCTGCCATCGTCTGGGGTGGCGGCGGTGGCGGCATGACGAGCACGGCCGTCTTCGCGGGCGACAGCGTCGGATCCATCGGCATGGTCGCGGCCTGCGGAACAGACCCGTGTGGAAACGGCGGGAGCGTCGGCACGCCCGCCGAGATGGAGGGCACCGGCTTCGGCGTGGGCGCGATGGCGATGGTCGACGGGCCGCCGAGCCGCTGCACGAGCTGAGCGACTTCATACGGCGTCGCCGACTCGTTCCTCGCGAGCAGCAGCCTCTCGAGGTCCGCGGCCATCGCGCGGCAGTCGGCGTACCGGTGCGAGACGTCCTTCGCGAGCGCGCGGTCGAGAATCTGCTCCAGCGCCTCGGGAGCGTCGACCCGGTAGGTGCGTAGCGGCACGAAGTTCTCGTAGAGAATCGCGCGCACCACGACGGCATCGTTCGAGGTGTCGAAGGGCTTTCGCGTCGTGAGCAGCTCGTACAGCACGATGCCCATCGCGAAGACGTCGGCGCGCTTGTCCAGCGGCTGGCCCTGGAGCTGCTCCGGCGGCATGTACGAGAACTTCCCCTTCACGGTGCCGGTGCGCGTGAGGTGCGTCTGGTTGGCGGCCTTCGCGATGCCGAAGTCGACGACCTTCACGGCCCCGTTTCGCCCCACGAGGATGTTGTCGGGGCTGACGTCGCGGTGCACCAGCGCGAGCGGCTCCCCCGTCGAGGGGTCGGCGAACTCATGCGCGTAGGCCAGACCCTCGAGCGCCATGATGGCGATCTTGAGCACGACGCCGATGGGCAGGTACTCGCCCTTCTCGGCCGCCTTGCGGAAGAGGTGGCGCAGGTTGAGCCCGTCGATGAGCTCCATCACCAGAAACCAGGTGCCCTCCTGCTCGCCGAAGTCGAACACCTGCACCACGTTCGGGTGGTTGAGCTGCGCCGCGAGCTTCGCCTCGGCGAGGAACATCGCGATGAACGACGGGTCTTCGGCGAGGTGGCTAAGAATGCGCTTCACCACCACCGTCTTCTCGAAGCCTGCGGGCCCGGCGACGCGCGAGAGGAAGACCTCGGCCATGCCACCGGCGGCCAGCTTGCGCAGCAGGGTGTACTTGCCAAGGACTTCGGGCTGACCAGCGCTCACGTCGGGGGCACTCTACTCGCGAAAACGAGGCGCCATCATTCCTGCGCCTCGATCATGAACTCCACGCGCCGGTTCTGCGCCCGCCCGGCCGGCTTCTTGTTGTCGCCGATGGGCTTCGTCTCGCCGAAGCCAACCGCGCCGATGCGCTCGCTCTGCACGCCACGCTCGAGGAGCGCGCGCATCACCGACTTCGCGCGGCGATCCGACAGGTTCAGATTGTACACGTCGTCGCCCTGGTCGTCGGTGTGGCCCTCGACGCGAATGCGCTTGAGCCGATCGTTCTCGAGGATGAGCGAGGCGATCTGATCGAGCAGCGGCGCCGAGTCGGGAAGAATGACGTCGCTCGAGGTCGCGAAGTGCACCTGCTTCTTGATCTCGATCTTCTCCTTCCGCAGCACGACGAGGGTCTGCTTCGGCACGGGCTTGAGCACGAAGTCGATGACGAGCGCCTCGCCCGGCCGGCCCACGACGCGTTTGCCCTGGGTCATGAAGCCGGTCGCGGCCACCTCGAGCGACTGCTCGCCCGACGCCAGCGTGAACTCGTAGTCACCCGCGGCGCCCGTCTTCTTCGACAACGAGGCGCCGGGCGCGGCGACCGTGGCCACCACGGGCTTGTCGTCTTCCGAGAACACGGTTCCTCGAATCGTCATCGGCGCTGGCGGCTCGGGAGGCAGCTGGCTGAGCGCCGGGTTGAGCTCCACGGTGCCAGCGGCGGCGAGCGTGCCTGCGACCTCGCGCGTCGCGTAGCCCTGCCGCGTGACGGTCAACACCAGCGGCCCGGGCTCGACGTCGAGCAGCTGGAACGTGCCGTCGGCCTCCGAGAGCAACCGGCTGCGGCCCTTCATCGAGATGATGGCGTCGGCGATGGGCTGCTTCGTCGCGGCGTCGATGACGATGCCCTTCACCGTGCCGCGCGTGGACTTCGCCTGCACCACCCGCTCCTTCTCGACGACGCGCTCCACTTCCACGGTGCGCGCGGGTGCGTCGTCGACACCCGTCTGGTAGCCGAGCGCGAGCATCACCTGCCACGGAGACACCGGAGCGACGCCGCGCGCCGTGGGCCGCGACACGCCAATCTCCACCAGGCCATCGACGAAGAGCCCTCGCCACGGAAGAACACGAATACCGGGGATGACGCGCATCGGGACGGGCCCGGGAGCCCCGAGCGCGACGTCGGCGGTGTACTCGACGAACGGCCTCACGCCGACGGTCCCCAACCTCCACCGCGCCTCGACGCCCAGGCCGGTTCTCCATTGATTGAACGTCGTGATGTCGAGCGCGAGGCGCCGCGTCTGGCCGGTGGTGCCGTCATCGAAGTCGGCGCTGTTGTCGAGGAAGAAGCTGGTGTTGAGGTGCAGCACCACGGGCACCGGGCTCTTCTTCGACGCGTCATACGAGACGACGCCCCCGAGCCCGGGCGAGAGGCCGAGCGTGATGGGGTTCGCGCGAAACACGGGCGGCGGCAGGCGCAGGTACAGCTCTCCACCCGCGGCCAGCGCGCCGTCGAGCAGGGTGTACGACGCCTTGAAGCGAAGGAACGCGTCGTTGACGAGGTAGTACGTGCGGAGCGCCGAGGCCGGCTGGTCGAGAATCGTCGACCGCAGCGTCATCGACACCTCGAGCCACGACAGCGGCGTGAAGCTCGTGCCCACCAGCGTCGTTCGGTACTCGTCGAGGCCTCCGGCGCTGACGTCAGGCGCGCGGAAGAACCCCGCCGTCGCCGACACCGACAACGCGCGCGGCGCCATGAAGGCCGACCGCACGCGCGCCAGGCCTGCGCCGCCGAGATGAGAGCGGCCGACCTCGCCCTCGACTGCTTGCGAGACGCCCTGTTCCTGGGCAACCGCCGGCAACGCCAGCACTGCCACCAGCCCCAGGCCCCACCACCGTTCGAGTCGCATGGCTGGCCTCAGGGCCCGTTGAGGTAGACGTAGGGCTGGCCGCAGTTCCCGACATAGAGGTCGAGGCGGCTGTCATTGTTGGCGTGGAACAGCAGCACCTTCTCGGTTTCCGCCGTGTCGAACGGGAGCGACGCCGTCGTGCGGTCCTGGAAGTTGGCGGTGCCGGTGTTGAGGAGCAGCCGGTTGCGGAAGTTGAAGTTCGACGCGTCGCCTCCGGCCAGCACGAGGTCGACGTCGCCGTCGTTGTCGACGTCACCCGCCGTACACGAGGTCGACCTGATGGGCGTGCGGGGGGTGGTGCAGCCAGGGAACTGCACCCGGGGGAACTGGCTCTCGACGGGCCAGTTCGTAGCCGTGACGTCCGAGAGGATGCCCAGCGGGTTGCCGAGGTTGACGCTGTCGGTGCCGGCGTTACACGCGAAGAGGTCGGCGAAGCCGTCGTTGTTCAGGTCCGAGGTGAGGACGCCGAGGCTCTGGGTGCTGACGTTGGGCACGTTGCTGTTGGTCACGTCGACGTAGAATCCAGGCTGAATCGTGCCGCGATTGAACAGCATGCGGTTGCGGCCGTTGCCGACGATGTACAGGTCGGGGAACGTGTCGCCGTTGAAGTCGGCCGACGTGAAGGCCCGCGGCGAGAACGCATCGCATCCACCAAGGATGTTGGGGAACGTCGTGTACGGCAGCTGGTTCGAGGCGTTGAAGAAGAAGCCGTTCCCCGTATTGAGCCACAGTCGAATGCCACCGTTACTGCAGGACCAGCCGTCGACGGTGACGACGATGTCGAGCGCGTTGTCGCGGTTGACGTCGACGAGCTCGACATCGGTGGCGAAGAAGGCCTCCACCGGCACCCGAATCTGGGGCGCGAGCGTGAAGACGCCACTGCCGTTGTTGAGGTACAGCCACGTCGAGGTGTCGCGCGAGCCACCACCGGCCGGCCCGACGCCCGACGTCACCACCACGAGGTCATCATCCCCGTCGCGGTCGATGTCTCCGTTGGCCACCGACGTGGCGTTCCGAGGGAAGGCCGGGAACCGGTTCGTCGTGTCGTCGGTGAACCCACCAGCGCCGTCGTTGAGCCAGAGGTGCACCGTGTTGGAGCGGCACGCCGGGTTCTCCTGATTCTGCAGGTACGCCTCGAAGAAGTTGTACCGGCACCCCGACACCGAGAACAGGTCCTGGTCGCCGTCGCGGTCGGCGTCGAAGGCCACGGCCTCCTGCACGCAGTAGCTCTGCTCGGGCAGCGTCCGGAACGTGGAGTAGGTCAAGACGCCGTTGTTCCCGCCGAAGAGCAGCCGGGGCTGCACGCCTTCGCCCGTCACGAGGATGTCGGGCCGCCCGTCGGAGTTGAGGTCGCCGATGGCGTTGAACTCTCCGTCGATGGTGACGTTGTTGCTGCCCTGCGCCGGGGGAACCCGCGACGCCGTGCCGAGCGTGAAGTTGGCGAAGCCGTCGTTGAGGTACACCTGCAGGCGCGGGTTGATGTCGACGTGGTTCATCACCAGGTCGAGGTCGCCGTCGGTGTCGATGTCGACTGCCTCCACACCGCGCGTCATGCCGATGGCCGTCGGGTAGCCGATGCGGTTCGACGGCGCCGGGTTGGGCAGCCGGAAGATGGAGATGGTGGACTCGTCGGTGAAGCGGCCCAGCCCGTCATTTCGAAGGTATTGGTAGGGCTGCCCGTCGCGCACCACCACCAGGTCGCGCACGTTCGACCCGTTGCGGAACACGCCCGACACGCAGCCGTTCGCCGCGCCGCCGACGATGGGGATGAGGTTGTTCGACAGGGTGAAGGTGCCCGCCGGCCCCTGCAGGTAGTAGTTGGCCTGCTGGTTCGACGAGTTGACGACGAAGACGTCGTCGTCACCGTCACGGTCGTAGTCGGCGATGCACACGTCGCGGCTGTCGTCGTTGATGCCGACTCCACCTGGGGTGGGCAGCCCCGCGCGCGTGCCGACGAAGCCACCGTCGCGCTGGTTGACGTAGAGGAAGTCGACGCCGCTGGTGGCCACGAAGACGTCCTGGAAGCCGTCGCCGGTGAGATCACCCGCCGCGCCGCCGCGCACCTGCGGACCCGAGCAACACGGCACGAACGAGAGCGCCGGCTGGTCGATTCGCGTGAAGCTGCCCAGCGGCGCGTTGCGGTACACGCTGGCCCGCTGGCCCCAGGTGTCGTCGGCCAGCACGAAGAGGTCGCGCGTGCCGTTGCCCTCCACGTCGAAGGCGAGCGCGGCCACCGTGGTGCGGCCGACGTCGCCTGGGAAGCCGGCCAGGTTCGAGAAGCTGCCGTTCGAGTTGACCCACAGCTGGTCGTCACCGTCGGAGTCGCAGGACACCCGGCGCCGCCCGAGGAAGGCGTCGAGGTCGCCGTCTCCGTCGAAGTCGAACAGCGTCGTCGTCTCGTACCCGCGCTCGTTGGTGAGGGGCAGGCGCGCCGGCGGCGGCTGGAACAACACGCCCGTCGAGTAGGTAAAGGCGTTCGCCAGCGTGTTGGTGGCGCCGTCGGGGTTGGTGGCCGTCACCGCGATGGGCCCCAGCGGCCCGGGCGGCGCCGTCACGAGGAGCGCCGAGGGCCCCAGGTACTGCACGTTCGTCGCCGGCGTCGCCCCGAAGCGCACCGTCACGCCCACCTTGAAGCCGGCGCCCGAGATGAAGACGACGGTGCCTCCGGCCGGAGGGCCCTCGGTGGGGTTCAGCTGCACGACGGTGATGTTCGGCAGATCGGCCGGCTGGAAGTACGTGAAGCCGCCCGCGAGCCGGCCGAACTGGGCGTCGGGGTTGGTGACGGTGATGTCGACGACGCCCACGCTGGCCACGCCCGGCGCGGTGGCGATGATGGCCGAGGGGCTCACCACCGTGACGGCGTTCGACGCGATGGTGCCGAAGCGCACGGTGGCGCCGGCCTGGAAGCCTGAGCCCTGAATGGTGACCTGCGTGCCGCCGGCGGTAGCCGCGAAGCTGGGCGTGACGGCGGTGACGACGGGCGGCGGAATCGGCGCGAGGTAGGTGAAGGCGTTGTTGAGCAGCCCCACCTGGCCGTCAGGGTTGGCGACGGTGATGGCGACCGGGCCCGCCGTGCCCGAGGGCACGTTGCAGGTGATGGTGGTGCCGCCCATCGCGACGTTCACCATCGCGCACGGGTTGGCGCCGACGCTCACCGTGGCGCCCTGCCGCAGGAAGGTACCGGTGATGGTGATGAGGGTGCCTCCGGCCGTCGAGCCGCTCGTCGGCTGCACCTGCGCCACCGTCGGCGGCGCGACGTAGGTGTAGGCGTTGTTGCGCATGGTGCTCTGCCCATCGGGGTTCACCACCGTGACGTTGACGGGCCCGTCCGCCCCCATCGGCGTCACCGCGTCGAGGTCGGTGGGCGAGAGCACGGTGACGACGGGCGCCGAGGAGGCGCCGAAGCCGACGCTCGCCCCCACCTGAAAGCCGTTGCCCGAGATGCGTACGGTGGCTCCGCCGCGGCCGGGCCCGGTGCTGGGCGTCACCGTCAGAATCGACGGCGGCGGCACCACGTACGTCGCCGCGCCGGTGAGCGTCGCCGACTGCCCGTCGGGGTTCGTCACGGTGACGTCGGCCGGGCCGATGGGGCCGGCTGGCGCCACGCCGTCGACGCGGTTCGGGTTCACCTGCGCCGCGCCCGCCACCGGCGAGAGGCCCACGAAGGCCAGCGCCTGGCTGACGAAGTTGTTGCCGTTGATTTGCAGCGCGGTGCCGCCGAGCGACGAGAGGTTCTGCGGCGTCACCGAGGCCACCGTGGGCGGCGCCAACAGCATCGCCGGGTCGACGTAGGCGAAGCCCATCGTCAACGTGCCGGTGGCGCCGTCGACGTTGAGTGCGGTGACGTCGACTACCTGGCCGTTCATTCCGCCGGGCGAGACGGCCACCGCAGTATCGAACGCGGTCGTCTGCGCGCGCGGCGCCGGGCGCTCGCCGTAGAGCACCTGGAGCCCGGGCAGGAAGAAGCCTCCGGTGAGGCGCGACATGGTGCCGCCCGTCGCCGGGCCGGTGGCCGGGCGCAGCTGCGTGAGGGTGGGCGTGGTGATGACCTGCCCGAGGTCGAGCGTGTCTCCGGTGGGGTTGGCCGCGTCCGTGCCCACCCGCGCGGTGGCCACCAGCGGCATGCCGTTGAGCGAGCGCACCTCGACGTAGCCGCTCGACGCACCAGCCCCCAACGACGAGAGCAACAGGCCCGCCTGGAAGCTGGCCCGCGGCGCGACGGTCACCCGCAGCGGCGTGCCGCGCGCGCTGCCGGAGTCGACGAACAGCTGCAGCTCGAGGTTCGCCGCCGCGACGCCCACGTTCACCACGGCGAGGCTGGTGCGGCCATCGGCGAAGGGCAGCACGAGCCGCACGCCGCCGCCGGGCCTGGAGTTGGCGAGGCGCAGGTCGCTGTTGGCGATGGTGAGGACGCTGGCCGACGCCAGCATGCGCGTCGACGAGGTGACGTGGAGCGACGACTGCGTCTGCGTCGGGTTGGTGTTGCCCAGCAGCGTGCGCGCGAGGTCGTTCACCACCACGAAGCCGTTGGCCGGCACCATCACGCTCTGCGTGCCCAGCACCGTGCCACTGGCGGAGCGCAGCTCGAGGCTCGCCATGCCGGCGGCACCCTCGGTGTTCATCAGCGAGAAAGTGCTCGTCTCGCTCGCGGTGTCGGGCAGGTAGGCCAGCACCTGGCTGCGGGCGGCCTCGGCCACAGGGCGCGCGGCCAGCACCCCGCCGAAGCGGCCTGTCGAGTACACACGCACCGCGCCGACGAGGGTGGCGGTCATCGGGCCCTGCACGTCGAGGCTGGCGACGGCGCCGGTGACGCTCATCGCTCCGAGGATGTCGTCCGTCGAGTACAGGCCGTTCGCCGGCACCGACACGGCGGTGAGGCGGCCGAGCTGCATGCCCGCGGCGTCGCGCGCCGTGATGTCGAGCGCCACCGCTGTGCCGCCCACGTTGCGCACGGTGAGCCAGGTACGGAAGACGCCCACCGACGAGACGAAGGGCACCAGCAGCCGGTTGCCGCCGCGCGCCGTCGTGGTGCCCTGCACCACCGAGCTGTCACCCGTCGCGCGGTCCGTCACCACCGAGAAGGCCATCACCGGGCCGTCGGCTGTCACCACCACCGAGCCCGTCTTGTTGAGCTGCGCGGTGGCGCCCTCGATGAAGCGCAGCACGTCGGACACCAGCGTGCGCCCGAACGCGGGCACCTGCGCCGTCAGCACCCGCGAGCCCTGCTGCACGCCCGCCGTGTCCACTGACGCGATGGTGACGGTGACGCCCGCGCCCGAGAGGTTGATGACGCCGAGGTCCGTCCGGTACTGGGCGTCGTCGCGAGCCATGGGCACGTACACCGCCGGATGCATCATCTGCGCGCGCGCCAGGGCGTCGGGCACGTCGTAGCGGAAGCCGCGCGCCAGCGTGACGGACTGCAGGTCGGGCGTCGTCACCACCACGTCGGCGGCGCCGGGCACGCCGGCGGGCGTCACCGCGTAGAGCTGCGTGTCACTCACCACCCGCACGGCGGTCGCCATCGCTCCTCCGATGGACACGGTGGCCCCGGCGCGGAAGCCGGTGCCGGTGATGAAGAGGGTCGAACCTCCAACCACCGGGCCCGCGCCAGGCCGCACCAGCGCCACCGTCGGCGGCGCGTTGTAGGTGAAGCCCATCGTCAGCGTGCCCACCTGGCCATCGGGGTTCTGCACGCGCACATCCACTGCGCCGGCCGCGCGCATCGGGGTGGTCCCGCTGATGACGGTCGGAGAGGCCACCATCGCCGTCGTCGCTTCGGTGGTGCCGAAGAACACCCTCGCGCCGGCGGAGAAGTTGCGCCCGGCCACCGTGAACATCGTGCCGCCGCCCGTCGGCCCTTCGGCCGGGAAGATGGTCTGCGGTTCGGGGCGCGGGTTGTAGCTGAAGCCGTTGACCAGCACCGAGGACTGGCCGTCAGGGTTGGTGACGGCGACGTCGACCTGCCCCGTCGGTCCGCCCGGCGTGGTTGCGGTCGTGATGCCGGCGTTCTGCACGCTCGAGGCGCTCGACGAGAAGCCTCCGAAGAAGACGAGCATGCCCTGTTGGAATGACGAGCCGGTGAGCACCGTCTGTGTGCCGCCTGCGCCGACGCCGCTCGAGGGCGTCACGGACGCGAGGGTCGGGCCCGCTCCGAGCGTCGACGGGTCGACGTAGCGGAAGCCCTGGAGCAGCTGCGCCGACTGGCCATCGGGGTTGACGAGCGTGATGTCGGCGAGCCCCGCTGCGCCCGCCGGTACCTGACACGACAGCCGCGTGTCGCTCATCACGGTGACGCGCGTCGCGGCGTTGGCGCCGAAGAGCACCCGCGCGCCCTGCGCGAGGTTGGTGCCGACGAGGAGCGCGATGGTGCCGCCCGTCGTCGGCCCACGCACCGGCGCGAGGTTCGTCAACGTCGGAGCGTTGCCCAGCATGATGTTGGCGTAGGTGAGGCCGTTCATCAGTGTGGTGCGCTGCCCGTCGGGGTTGGTGATGGAGACGTCGACCTGCCCCACGGGGTTCGGCGGCACGGTGATGAAGAGCAGCGTCGCGTCGACGAACGTGGTGGCCACCATCTGGGTCCCGACCGAGACCGCGGCGCCGGCGACGAACCCCTTGCCCGACAGCAGCACCTTGAGGCCGCCACCGACGGGCACCGTGTTCGGGGTAATCGTCGTCAGCGTGGGCGGCGACCGTGAGTAGGTGAAGCCGTTCGGCAGGCGGCCCGACTGACCGTCGGGGTTCGTGATGGCGACGTCGACGGCGCCCGGTGAATCGGGGCCGAAGGTTGCGTCGACCGAACCGGTGCGGAGCGCCACGTTCTTCGCCGGCCGACCGCCCACGAAGACGAGCGCGCCCGCGGTGACGTTCTGCGCCGCGATGACCACCGCCGTCTCGTCTGCGCTGCCGCCGGTGTTGGGCGTGACGGAGGTGAGGGCCGGAATCGGGCCGAGCGTCGAGGGGTCGACGTAGACGTAGCCCTGGTTGAGCGTCACCACCTGGCCGTCAGGGTTCTGCACGCGAATGTCCACCGGGCCAGTCGAAGCAGCGGCGGGCGAGACGGCGGTGAGCGTGCTGGCGGTGATGAAGGTCGTCGTCGCCGCAGCGGTCAACCCGAAGTAGACGCGCGCGCCGTCGGCGAAGCCGTTGCCGGTGAGCAGCACCGTGCTGCCGCCGGTCGTGGGCCCGAGCGCTGGGGTCACGGCCGCGATGGAAGGTGATGGCCCACGGCGTGATGGGTCGAAGTACCAGAACCCAAGCTGCAGGCGGCGGGTGTCACCGCTCTGCGTAACGGAGACCTCGACAGGTCCGATGGCTCCGGAAGGCGTGACACACGAGATGGTCGCGCCGCCGACGACCTGCACGCCCGTCGCCGGCTGGCCCCCGAAGCTGACCGTGGCGCCAGACGTGAAACCCGAGCCGATGATGGTGACGCGCGTGCCGCCCGAGATGGGGCCCACCTCAGGGGTGACGCGAGAGAGCGCGAAGCTCGGCGGCGGAGCGTTTCCGTAGGCGAAGCCGCTCAGCAGCGTGTCGGACTGGCCATCGTCGTTCTCCACCCGCACGTCGACGGCGCCGGGCATCGCGCCGCGGGGCGTGGTCGCGGTGATGGAGCGCTCGTCGATGCGCCGCACGTTCTGGAGCGCGCGCCCACCAATCGTCCCTGTCGCGCGTTGCTGGAAGTTGCGGCCATCGATGACGAGGTCGGTGCCACCGTCGACCGGGCCGAAGCTCGGAGTGATGCGCGAGATGACGGGCCCGCCGACGTAGTAGTTGTACGCGCCGCGCGCGACCGAGCTGCGCCCATCAGGGTTGGTGACGGCGACGTCCACCACGCCAGGCCCGGCGGGCGGCGACTCGACCGAGATGGCGACCGGGGTCGTGCCCGTGACGGTGGCGCGCCTGCCGCCGAAGAAGACCAACGCGCCGGAGCGGAAGTTGCTGCCCCCGATGGTGACGACCGTTCCGCCCGTGGTGGAGCCGGCGATGGGCGAGACGATGGAGATGACAGGACCGACCCCGTCTGCCTCGGCATAGGCGAAGGCGCCCTCGAGCCGAGCAGTCTGGCCATCGGGGTTGGTGACCTCGACGTCGGCCGTTCCGACGGCGTTCGCAGACAGCACTCCAGACATCGAGGTCGCCGTGACGACGACGACATCAGTCGCCGGCGCGCGACCGACGAGCAGAATCGCGCCAGTCTGGAGTCCCGTACCGGTGACGAACGCGACGGTGCCTCCAGATGATGGGCCTGTGTTGGGAAGAATGGCTGAGATGGTCGGCGGCGCGGCCGTGGTGCCGTCCTTCGCGTAGTACTCGAAGCCGTCCTTGAAGGTGGTGGCCTGGCCCTCGGCGCTCGCGACCACGACGTTGACTCGGCCCACCGTCCCTGGCGGGGTGACGACGGTGATGGTGGTGGCATCGACGACCCGCACGAAGCTCGCGGCGGTGGCGCCGAACGTGACGGTGGCGCCCTGGCGGAAGTTGAGCCCCTTGATGACCGCGACCGTGCCGCCCTCGGTGGGCCCGCGCCCGGGGAGTACCTGGCCAATGACTGGCACTTCCGAACCGGCGACGACCTTCGGGCTCTTGTCTCCACAGCCAGCAGCACAAACCAACACAAGCCCAGACAGGGCAATGCGTGAAACCGAGCGCATGAAAACTCCTCGAGGTTGAGTCGACTCCGACCCGGGGTGACGAAGCATACGCAACAATCGGCCGAGCGGAAGTTGCTCGTCAGTGAAGCCGTCGGTTGGTCAACCAGCCACTGACGCAGTGCGCGAGCAGCTGATCAGGCTCGGCCGCCGTCTGAGTCGGATCAGAAGCAGATGGCCTGGGCGTACAGATCGAGCCCCTGGCCGCGGTCGCACTCGTAGCCGATGACGACGAGGCCTCCGTCGCGCGGCGCGATGGTGGGTGCGAAGAGGCCCGACACGCCCGAAGGGGTCACATCGAGCAGCCCTGCATCGGCTGCGAAGGTGCGCCCGACGAGCCGCGGCTGGGGAATGCCCTGTGACCAGAACGTCACCGCGCCGATTGGAAGGGTCTGCACGGCGAGGTCGGCGATGGCGCCGGCGTACGTCGCCAGAACGCGCGGCGCGCTGCCCGTGTCGATCACGTTCGTCACGCCGCGAATCGTCGCCATCGAGTTACCGACGCTGCTCACCCAGGCCGCAGAGGTGTCGTTGGTGCCACCAAACGTCGCGAGCCGGAGCTTGTCGGCCTGCTCGCCCGTGAAGAACACCTCTCTGGGCATCGGCCCCTGCCCCGACAACGCGGCGTTGAAAGAGCGGAACCGAACACGGAAGTCACCGCTCTGCTGCGCGACCCAGCCCGCGATGACGTTGATTCCTCCCCCACCGCCGGGCCGCGTCGACACGTCGAAGTCGAAGACGAGCTCTCCAGCGCTTCCGGCCATCGTCGTGACCATCGTCGTGCGGTTGCCGGCGCCGTCGAACACCGTCCCCTTGAGCGTGAGCGATGGGCTCTCGATCCACCCCACCATCACCGAATCTGGCGAGACGCCGGTCGTGAGGCGGGGCTCGCGATAGACGAGCGTGGTGGTGGGCGTCGCGTACTGCGTCCACGCGCGGCTGCCGGAGCTGGTGATACGACAAACGGCGACGCGCTGACCGGCGTCCGGCAGTTGCTCGAGCCACGTCGCCGCGAAGTCCTGCCCGAGGCGCGCGATGGAGGGACGAGAAGCCCGCGCGACCGCCGAGTCCGACAGCTCGACCTCGAGGCCGGTCGGCTGCAACGCGTCGTCGAAGAGGCGGAAGAAGACGCGCTCCGTCGAGCTGCGCTCGTCGACGAACACGCCGCCGAGCCCGCCGGGAAAGCCCACCAGTGAGAGATGAGAGGACAGCGCGTTCGCCGAGAGGACGAGCGGCGTCTCTCTCGACCAGTCGTCGCGGCCATCGCAGTCGTTGTCGAGGCCGTCGCAGAGGAACTCGACGCGATTGTAGAGCGCTCCGTACGACGCTCCGGAGCACACCGTCTCGCCGTTGCCGTTGATGCAGGCGCGACCCGGGTTGTTCGCGCAGACGCCGGCCGCCAGCTCACAGGCGCCGGTTCGCACCACGCCGCCGTCGCGGAGTCGATCGACGGCCGAGTCACAATCGTTGTCGAGCCCATCGCAGCGCGTCTCGGCCGCTTCGTAGTTCGGGCCGTAGGAGACCGCGGAGCAGGCGCTCTCGATTCCACCGTCGACGCACGCCACGCGCGAGTTTGCACAGACACCGTCCGTCAGCTGACACGACAGGGTTCCGCGAATGGGCCCCGCGTCAGGGTAGCGGTCGACGGAGCCGTTGCAGTCGTTGTCCCGCCCGTCGCAGCTCGCCTCGGCGGCCTCGTAGCCGGCGGTCATGCAAACTCCGGGGGTGCCCATGGTGCACACCCGCATCGCGCCCGCGCACACCCCCGCATTCGGGCACGCGCCACCGCTGACGCTCTCGTCCGTCATGCCATCGCAGTCGTTGTCGCGGCCATCACAGCTCGACTCGGCCGACTCGTAGAACGTGCCGTACTGAACCGCGCCGCAGCTCGAGACGAAGCCACCGTCGACGCACGTCTTCTTCGAGTTCATGCAGACACCCTCGCTCAGCTCGCACGGCAGCTCGGCGACGCCGTCGTCGACGCGCCCGTTGCAGTCGTTGTCGATGCCGTCACAGGCCTCGTTCATCGGCCCGACGGCGTTCTCACAGGCGTCCCACATGCCCTCGGCGCAGCGCTGCGTGCCCGAGCGGCACGCGCCACCATCGACGCCACAGGCTCGGCTCTGGCCTTCCATGCACGCCCCGCCGACGGGCACCTTGCAGAGACCAGCGGTGCACACGTACCCGGTGACGCAGCCGAGGCCAGCGTCGACGTCACAGCGCTTGTCGCCGAGCTCGCCCAGCGTCGGAACGGTGCACGCCGAGGCAAGGAGAAGGACTCCGACGCGCCACCTCATCGCGTCACCTCGGGCGAGACGGCGCTCGGAGGCGTCGGCACATCGGCTGGCGTGACGGCCCATCCGATTCCGGTCAACAACGCTCCCAGCGCCATCGCGCCCGCGGTGCCGAAGAGGATGTTGGCGACCAGCGCGTTGTTCTGGGCGTCGCGAAGGTGTTGGTTCGCCGTGAGCTGAAACGGCTCGTTGCGGGCGCTGGTGACGTTCTCCTGGCTGATGATGCCGAAGTACGCGCCGATGCCGCCAGCGAGCGCGCCCGCGCCGAGGAAGACGAAGGGCCACAGCGGCGTCGGTTTCGCCGCAAGGACGACCGGCTTCGTGATGTCGGGCGAAACGACGTTCGGGTCCGGCGTGACGGTGGTGACGACGGGCGTGTCGCTCTTCTTCGCGAGCTGCGCCTCGAGCTTCTGACGTTCGGCCTTGAGCCGCTCCAGCTCCTTCGACAAGGCATCGGCCTCTGACCGGCGACGTTGTTCTTCCGCGAGCAACTCCTTCGCCTTCGCGGTCTGCGCGTCGACCTCGGCCTTCTTCCGTTCCACTTCGAGGCGGGCGATCTCCTTCGCGCGTGCGTCCAGCTCAGCGCGCTGTCGGTCGAGCTCCGCCTTCGCTTTTGCCTCGGCTTCCGTGCGTGCTCGCAGCTCTTCTTCCTTGCGACGCCGCTCCTCGGCCTGCTTTGCGAGCAGCGGGGCGAGTTCCTTCTGCGCCGCGGTGCGGGTGTCTTCGAAGTCCTTCGACACCTTCGGCGACACCTTGATGGGAATAGTGGCGTCAGGCTTGAGGAGCAGCGCCTCTTTGAACGCGGCGCGCGCCTCGTCGGGCTTGTTCAGGTCCGACAGCATGATGCCCTCGTAGAGCGCGGCGGTCGCCTGCTGGTCGGGCGTGACGGCCTGCTTCTTCGCGTTGCGCACCTGCTCGAGCGCGCGCTCGTACTCGAGGTTCTCGTAGAGGCGGACGGCGGCGTTGAGGAAGCGTTGAGAGTCTTCTTCAGATGCGACGGCAAGGGTGGCGAGGAGCGCGACGGCGACGACGAGAGGCCTCATGGCGGGCGGACTGTATCAGCCGAGCGCCGTCGGAGCGTCACGCGGTTCAGGGCTCGACGATCACCTCGACGCGCCCCACGGCCAGAGGCGATCGGGCGGAGGCAATCGCGTCGAGGGCCCGCGCCACGTCGAACGGGGTGTCATGTGCAACCACCCACACGGTGACGGCGCCTCGCTCGTTCTCGAGGTTCACCCCGACGGATAACGGATAAGGGAAACAAAGCGGGAAACCGAGCGCCAGACCCCGCATCAAGCCCTGAGTTCGGCCTCTTACCGCATCACGCGGCACCGAGA
>JBBAQZ010000079.1:0-16890 GCA_040400045.1 Myxococcaceae bacterium | reverse complement strand
AAACACGTGAAGGTCTCGAAGGGCTCCCTGAAGGTGCCGGGCGTCGATGGCGTCGAGGTCGCCTTGCGCAGCCTGTTCTCCTGACGGGCGGGATGCGCTGGCGGCGTTCGTTGGTTAACGTCCCTCGCACATGTCCGGCCCCCAACAAGCCATCGTCTTCATCGTCTTCCTCGGCGTGCTGGTGACGGTGCACGAGCTCGGGCACTTCCTGGCGGCGAAGTGGGCTGGCGTGAAGGTGGTGAAGTTCTCCATCGGCTTCGGGCCGCGCATCTTCGGCTTCAAGCGCGGAGAGACCGAGTACCAGGTCGCGTGGGTGCCGCTGGGCGGCTACGTGAAGATGCACGGCGACTACCCGGGCGAGGAGCACGACCTCGACGACCCCGATCGCGCTCGCGGGCTCTACGCCGCACCCTGGTGGAAGCGCGCGATCATCATGTCGGCCGGCCCGGCCTTCAACCTCATCTTCCCGGTGTTCGCGTACTTCTTCGCGCTGCTCGGAGAACAGACGTACATCATGCCTCGCGTGGGCGGCGTGGCGCCTGACATGCCGGCGGCCATCGCCGGCATCAAGCCGGGCGACCTCATCACCCGCGTCAACGGCGTCGAGATCGTCCGCTTCGAAGAAATCTCCGAGGCCATCGCTGGCGCGACGACGGCCATTCCCATCACCGTGAAGCGTGGCGAGCAGGAGCTCACCTTCCAGCTCGACCCCGTCGTCACCGTCGACGACGCAAACCCCGTCGAGAAGACCCGCCGCGGCATGCTGGGCATCAGCGCGCAGTCGTCCGCTCCGGTGCTTGGCGTCCCCGCAGGCTCCGTCGCCGAGCAGGCCGGGTTGCGCAGCTTCGATCGCATCCTGAGCATCAACGGCCAACCGACCGGCGACGAGGTGCAACTCAATCAGGTGCTCGAGAAGCTTTCGGGAACGCTGCTGCTGCAGATCGTCCGGCTCGACACGGCCTCGATCGGCGGCGTGTCGTTCACCACGCCGAAGGTCTCGACCGTCACGCTCGAGAAGCAACCCGGCGAGAGCTACGCGGCCCTCGGCGCGGAAGGGAGCGACCTGTACATCGGGCATGTGCTTCCCGGCAGCGCGGCCGACAAGGCAGGGCTCAAGCGCGGCGACCGGTTCGTCTCGGTCAACGACGCCATCGTGAAGTCGTACTTCCTCTACAACATCAAGCTGAAAGCCCAGGAGGACCGGCCCTTCAAGCTCGCCTGGCAGAGCGGCGCGGAGCTCAAGACCGCCCAGGTGCAGCGCAAGCAGGAGATCTCGTACGACGACTTCAAGAACGAGCGGAAGACGCTGGTCTTCGGGACCGCCCCATTCTTCTCGCTTGTCGCCGACCCGACGCCCGCCGAGACCAGGACGATTCAAGTCGGGCCTCAGCAGGCGCTCGTGCTGGCGATCAAGGAAGTGCCGAAGGCCATTCGCACCATCGGGCTCGTCATCGTGAAGCTCTTCACCGGAGGCGTGCCGCTCGATGCCGTCGGTGGACCCATCGCGGTCTTCCAGGTCGCCACGAAGAGCGCCGAAGCCGGCCTCGACACGTACCTGATGAACATGGCGCTGGTGTCGGTGAACCTCGGCCTCGTCAACCTGCTGCCCATTCCCATCTTCGACGGCTTCGCGCTGCTGGCCGCCTTCTGGGAAGGCATTCGCCGTCGCCCGATTCCGCTCCGCGTGCGTGAGTACGCCAACATGTTCGGGCTCGTCGTCATCGCCATGCTGCTGGTGCTGGTCTTCAAGAACGACATCACCAAGCTCTTCCGCTAGAGCAACCAATTCGATGTGGCTGGCCCTCGACTCCTCGTGTCTCACGCTGTCCCTCGCGCTCGTTCGTCCGTCGGGCGAGCTGGTGGAGCACGTCCTGGTGCCGCCGCCCACGAAGCAGAGTGACGCCTTGCCGGGGTGCATCGACGCGCTCCTGAAGAAGAACGGCGTCACCCTCGGAGAGCTCACCGGCCTCGTCAGCGGGCTGGGGCCCGGCTCGTTCACCGGGCTGCGCATCGGTCTCTCGTGTCTGAAAGGGCTGTCGTACGCGCTCAAGCTTCCGCTGGTCGGCGTCTCGTCGCTGAAGGCGCTCTGCCTCGATGGGCCGGAGGACACCGAGCTGTGCTGCGTCTCGGTGGTGAAGAAGAACGAGCTGTACGTCGGCCGCTACCGGCACGTCGGCGGCGTGGTGACCTCGATGGAGCCGGAGACGTCGCTCCCCCTCGACGCCTTCGCGAAGCGCCTCCTCGCGACGCCTGACGCACGCGTGGTGGGCCCAGCCGTTCCCGACTATCGGGCTGCGTTGGAGTCACTCGGCGTTCCGTCGTCACAGCTCCTGCCCGCGCCGCACGTGCCTTCGGCGATCGGCCTCGCGCGCCTGGCGACCATGCCTTCCGCCTACGACGCCCACGCTGCCTTCACGCTCGAGCCGCACTACCTCCGTGGCAGCGGCGCCGAAGAGAACCCGAAGTTCCCACCGCTCCCGGGCGTCGAGTCGAAGGCCCGAATGCTGAACCCGAAAGAGTCGTGACCCATGTCCGAGCCCATCATCGCCGTCGTCGGAGCCTCAGGTGTCGTTGGCCGCCAGCTGGTGCAGGGTTTGCTCCTGAAGGATCATCCCGCCGACTGCGTGCGCGCGTTCGCCAGTGAGCGCGGGGCAGGGGAGGAGCTCGACTTCGGCGACGACAGTGTCGTCATCGACAAGTACAGCGACGAGTCCCTGCGCGGCGCGGCGGTGGCCATTCTCGCGGTGCCGCCCGAGGTCGCGAAGCCGATCGCGGAACGCGCGCAGGCCCTCGGCGTGTGGGTCATCGATCTCTCGGGCTCGTTCCGTGTCGACGAGAAGGTGCCGCTGGTGGTGCCTGGCGTGAATGACGGCGTGCTCGATCGGCCGTTCTCGGGCCGCATCGTCGCGCTCGCGCATGCCTCGACGCAGGCCTTCACGCGCGCGCTGGAGCCGCTGCGTGGCGCCTTCGGGTTGCTCTTCGCCGACGCGACCGTGCTCTGCGGCGCGGCGATTCACGGGAGCGCTGGCGTTGCCCAGCTCTCGAAGCAGACCGGCGAGCTGATGAACGCGAAGGATCCCGACATCGAGATCTTCCCGCACCGCCTCGCCTTCAACGTCATCCCCGCGGTCGGCGCGATCGAGAACGGCCTCTCACAGCAGGAGCGCGCGTTGCTCATCGAGACCGCCCGGGTGTGGGGCGGCGAGAAGATGCCGGCCGTCACGGCGACCTCGGTCTTCGTGCCCACGTACCACGGGCTCACCCTCATCCTGTCGGCGCACCTGTCGCGGCGGGTCGATGCGGAGGGGGTGCGCGCGACGCTCAAGGCGGACTCTGGCCTCAAGGTGCTCGATGAGCCGGCCGAGAACATCTACCCGATGCCGATGCTCAGCACCGACGACTCCACGGTGCATGTCGGCCGCATTCGGGTGCTCGGAGAGCGCGTTCAGTTGGTCGCCTGCATCGACAACGCCTTCCGCACCGCTGACTCCGCCCTCGACATCGCCTTCGAACTCGCCGATCGCGACTGACATTTTGTCACTGCGGTCGTCGCTCCAGCAGCCCGTTTCCAAGTCGTTCCGGGGGGATGTCCGTGCTGGCGGGGTGGCAGACGGGTTGCTACGACAGGTCGTGCTCATGCGTTCTCTCGTGCTGCTCCTGGTGGCTTCGACGGCGGTCGCGCAGACGACCGGCACCACGCTGGTGAGCTTCGGCATTCGCGAGACGCCGACCGCGACGAGCGACCAGATGGTCATCGGCGCGTCGTCGTGCGGGACCAGCCGGGTCGTCTACTGGGTCTGGAATCAGCTGCTGCAGCAGCCGTGCAACGAGATGCGGCTGTGGGCCACCTCGGGGGCGTGCGCCGACAAGCCGGGCGACAAGGACCTGGAGTTCCCGACGGTCAACCAGCTGCTCATCACCTCGACTCGACAAGGAACGCTCACCGTCGTCGTCGACGAGCTTCCTGGCTTCGCCGCTGGCACCACGACGCCGTGTGGCGGTGCGTCGACCCTGACCCTCGAACACAAGATCTGTGCGGCGGTCCCTGCTTCGGCGCAGTGCTTCGGTGGTTTTCAAGCGCCGCAGACGCTGACCGCCAGCCCGCTGCGAATCATCTACGACGCCCAACCGCCGAACGCGCCCATCGTCAGCGAGATCCTCCCGCAGGACAAAGCGCTCAAGGTCGCCTTCTCGGTGTCGAGCGACACGACCGAGGTCGTTCCCTTCATTCGGCCGCAGGGCACGACGGACTACAACCGCCGTCCGACGGTCAGCCTCGGCACGGGGCGTGAGGTGATTGTCGACGGTCTGCTCAACGGCACCACCTACGACGTCGTGCTGCGCGCCATCGATGGCGCAGGCAACGAGAGCGCAGACAGTGAGCCCAGTGCAGGAACGCCTCGCCGCACGGTCGGCTTCTGGGGCACGTATCGCGACGCGGGCGGCACCGACACGGGTGGCTGTTCGACGGGCCTGGGGCTCGCATCGCTCCTCGCCCTGGGCTGGTTCTTCAGGAGACGTTCCCGATGATGGTCGCCGCTTTGAGTCTCGCGTTGCTCTCGCAGATGCCCGGCCAGGTGAACGCCGCCGGCAATACGGGAGAGACGCCGCGCACGTTCAACCTCGAGCTCAAGCTCGGCCCGTACACTCCGCTCATCGACAGCGCTGTGTTCCCTAACCTCGGTCCCAACGACCAACGCCCGTACGCGCGCGTCTTCGGTGGCACGCCGATGCTGATGGGTGAGATCGGCCTCGAGTACATGATCTGGCAGAAGTTCGGCACCATCTCGGCCGGCGTGTCGGTCGCGTATGCCGAGAAGTTCGGGAAGGCCGTCGACGCGGAGACCGGCGCGAAGGCCGATCAATCGACGGGGCTGCGCATTCTCACCGTGCGCCCCGGCGTCTCGTACCGGTTCGATCTGCTCGCCCTGAAGTACAAGATTCCCCTCGTTCCGTACGTGAAGGGCCAGTTCGTCACGATGCCGTGGTGGGTCGTCAACGGCGGGAAGCTCGAGTACTCCGACGGACTCCCGGGGCAGGGCACCGCCTTCGGCGCGAACGGCACGGTCGGGCTCTCGCTGATGCTCGACATCCTCGACGAGCGGCTCGCGCGTGACTTCGACTCCAGCGTCGGCGTGAATCACACGTACATCTTCGGAGAGTTCAACTTCCAGGAGATGTTCCGCTCGAGCACCGTGCCGTTGCTCCTCTCGAGCCGGCACTGGCTGTTCGGCCTCGCGTTCGATCTCTGACAGGCTGCGCTGCGTGCGCGTTCCCCTCAGCGTTTGCGTCTGCCTGCTGAGCGCGCTGTCGTGTGTTCGCGCCGTTCGTGAAGAGCGCCGCGAGCAGGCCATCGACACCGGCCAGACGGTTCCTTTTTCGGCGGAGCGCCCGCGCCGGTGGGACTTCGGTGACGGCTCGCCCCCCCGGGAAGGACAGGTGGTCGAGCACGCCTTCGCGAAGGCCGGCCGCTACGAGGTGCACGCGTTCGACGAAGGTCGGGTCACCGATCGCATCTCGGTGCTGGTCCAGCCGAGGGACGTCTTTCGCGCCGTCGCGCCCGGCGCCGAAGCCGTGCTCGCGTTCCGCACGCTCGATGAGGTCGCGCCTGCCATCGACTTCGTGGAGCGCCTGGGCTCGGCCGCACTCGCTCAGCAGCTCATCGATCGATCTCCCATCCTCCACTTCATCCTCGAGCCGGGCGCGGCTGGCGCTGCCGCACTCGATCGGGCCGAAGGCGCGGGCGCGTACCTTCCTGCTGGTGCCGGAGCGCTCGTCACCTTCGTCGGGGTCAGCGACGATGACGCGGCGCTGCGGACGTTCCGCGAGTTCCTCGTCGAGCACGGCTGGCGGCCGGACGGCGCGGCAGGGTTCGTCACGGCAGCGCTGCACGCGCAGGTGCTCGTCGATCGCGGCACCTTGTTCTTCGTCAGCTCGTCGTCTGCCGAGCACACCACCAGTGCCGTGAAGTCGGTGAAGGACGCTCCGCTCCGCGGGCTCGAGACGGAAGCCGCGATGGCTGCGGCCCTGCCCGAGCTCGCCAGCGGCGGCGTCGCCGTCGTCGCGCGACGCGAGCTGACCGCCCGCACCGGTGGCGCCCTGAAGGGTGGGGCCTGGTCGATCGCGCTGGGGGCGCTGCGCCTGGGCCGCGATGAGGGCCGCCTCGTCGGCCACCTCATCGCCGGTTCCCCGCTGTGGCAGACGCCCCCAGCCTCGCGGCCAGCACGGCTCCTCTCACACGCGCCTGATGGGCTCGTCGCTGCCCTCTCGATGGACGTGCCCCTCGCCGAGGTGCTCGACGCGTTCGGGTTGTCGCGGCCCGACGACGGCGAGGACGAGGAGCTGCGCGCAGGCCTGTCGGTGTTGAGCCGTCGGCTCGATCTCACGCTGTCGTTCGACGTCGAGGCGTTTCTCCTGGCGACGATTCGCGGCGGCCGGCCCTCACCGCGCGTCACGTTGCTCGGCGAGACGCTCGTGCCCGACACCATCGCCGTGCGTGCCGTCCTCGATCGTGCCCTCGCGCGTCGCCGCGCCCCGTACGAACAGCTCACCGAGAAGGGGGTGACCCGGTGGCGCACGCGGCTGGACGACCAGGCGCTCGAACTCGCGCTCGACTCCGACACCCTGTTCCTGCGGTGGGGGCGCCCGTTGGCTGGCACCGACGCGGTGGACCTCGTGGCGCAGCTGACCCGCCGTGCGGAAGGCGCATGCGGCCCTGGACACGTGACGGGGTTCCTCGACATCGGGCAGCTCGGTCGCGATCTGCTCGAGCCGCGCATGGTGCCGGGCGTCGACCCGCGAAAGGTCATCACGACCCAGGCCCTCACCTCGACCTTCCTCACGCAGCTCACCGCGGTGGACCAGGTGTTCTTCGATCTCGCGCCCACGCCCACCGGCGCGACGGTCTCCGTCGAGGTCAAGCTGTCGAAGCGCGAGCGCCAGGAGTAGATCCCGGCGGCCATGTCGCTCACCGTCACCGTCCGCTACTTCGCCGCGGCCCGCGAGAAGGCCCAGAAGACCCAGGAGCGCGTCACGCTCCCCGATGGCGCCACCGTCGCCACGTTGATGCAGCACCTGCTGGCCGGCACGCCCGCGCTCAAGAGCCTCGAGCGGCACCTGCGCGTCGCCGTCGACCAGGAGTTCGCGCCGCCCGACCTGACGCTCACCGATGGCGTCGAGGTGGCGCTCATTCCACCCGTCGCTGGCGGCACCTCGGGCCTGTTCAAGGTCGTCGATCGTCCGCTCCTGGTGGCCGAAGTCATCGACGCCGTCAGCGGGCTCACCCAGGGAGGCCTGGTGAGCTTCTCTGGCGCCGTGCGACGCGTCTCGAAAGGAAAGGACGTCGCGCACCTCGAGTACGAGGCCTTTCCCCCGATGGCCGAGAAGCAGATGGCCCTCATCGCTGAGAACGCGCAGCGGCAATGGCCCGGCGTGCAGCTCGCCATCGTCCACCGGGTCGGTCTGCTCGAGCCCGGAGCGCTGGCCGTCGTCATCGCCGCGTCCGCCCCCCACCGCAAAGAGGCCTTCCTGGCCTGCGAGTACGCCATCGATCGCCTCAAGGAAGACGTTCCCATCTGGAAGAAAGAAACCACCACCGACGGCGCCGTGTGGGTAGGCCTCGGCCCCTGAAGTCTGCTAGGGCTTGGGCCTCATTTCGGGCCGATGTCGTCCAACGAGGAAACGATTCATGCGAGTTGAAATGCGGATGGCGCTGCTCGGCGCTGCGATCGGGTTCATGGCTGCGCTCACGCCGGCCTGTGTGAAACCCTGCAACGCCGACACCTGTAAGACCGGTTGTTGCGACACCATGGGCAAGTGCCAGGGCGGCGACGCCGTCGCAGCCTGCGGCACTGGCGGCGCGAAGTGCGGCGCGTGTGGCGAGGGCCAGGTGTGCACCGACAAGGCGTGCGTCACTCCGATGATGATGGTCGTCGACGCCGGCCCCGGCCCCTGCATGGTCGACCGCGACTGCGTCAGCGACCTGCGCGGCCCCATCTGTGAGACCGACGGCGGCGCGTGCATTCCCAAGTGCGTCAACGATCTCGAGTGCAGCCGGTACAAGAACGGCTCGATCTGCGACCTCATGAGCGGCAAGTGCGCCCCGGCCCGCATCGGCACGCGCCTCGGCCAGGGCTGCAACAACGACGCAGAGTGCCAGGAGGGCTTCGACTCCGACGACCTCTGCTACAGCAGCGGCCCGGGCTGCATCTGCAACAAGGGCGATGCTCCCGCGGCGACCAACGCGCAAGGCACCTGCCGCCGCCGGCTACAGGCGTGCGAGAAGTGCAGCACCGACGATCAGTGCGGTAGCGACGGCATCATCTTCGGGCCGCCGGGCGGCATCGGCGTCGGCAAGTGCTCCGGCTTCATGGGCGACGTCTCGGGCAACAAGTACTGCCGCTACCAGAAGGTCGGCCAGTGCCCCTGCGGCACCATCGACGACGGCTCCGGCTACTGCGCGCCTCAGTCGATGAGCTGCTCGCAGGTCGGCTGCAACGAAGACAAGAACTGCCCCTCGGGCTCGGTCTGCACCGTGAACCAGCCTGACGCCGGCGTCGGCTCTTGCGGAGGCATCTGCGTGCCGCGCTGCCGATGGGACTTCATCAACAAGGAACTCGTCGCGCCGGGCTGCCGGCCGGGTGAGGTGTGCTGGGTCGACTCGAAGAACCTCGATCCGAATTCCATCTTCTACGGCTCGGGCCGGTGCAAGCCGCCCTGCAACGACGACAACGACTGCAAGGGCTCCAGCAACCCGTTCGGTGGCATGAACTTGACCTGCCGCGCCGAGAAGGATCGCTCGGGCGGCGACACGGCCAAGCGCTGCCGCGCCAACGGCGTCTGTATGGACAACGCGGAGTGCCCCGAAAAGGCGAACCCCGATGATCCCTACCTGGGCTACTGCGACCGCGGCTCGTTCATCTGTGAGGACAACACCTGCCGCACCGGCGACGACCCGGTGTCGGGCCAGGCCTACCGTGACTGCCGCTCGCCGTTCGCGTGCGCCGTCGAGAACAACCGGAAGATCTGTAAGAAGCAGACCTGCGTCGAGCAGGGCGGCGCCGGTAACGCCTGCAGCACCGGCGAGTACTGCTGCGGTGAGGACAAGAACAGCGACGGCCGGCCTGACCCGTGCCCGCCGCTGTCAGAGCAGAATGACGTCGGCTGCTACCGCGCGCCGGAGCCGCCGTTCTGCTCCACCTGCATGAGCGATCAGGACTGCAACAACCTGCCGTTGCCCGCGTGGCTGACGGGGACCGGTGCGTGTGCCAACGGCAGCCTCTCGCCGAGCTGCAGCCCGCTGCCGATGAAGTGCATCGTGGGGCTTCGGTCGATGATGGGCACGGAGCTCAGGGTCTGTGCTCCTGCGACGGTCAACGATCGTTCGGCGGTCGCGGCCAACACCTCGCGCACGAAGGCCGACCGTGGCTGCCCCGTGAACTACGACGAGACGCCGCTTCGCGTCGACCGTGGCGCCATGGGCGCCGATGACTGCGCTGTCGACATGGATTGCCAGGTGGGCGCGCCGATGGGTCGATGCGGTCCGGACCCGGCCCGCCGCCTGCCCGACGGTGGCCCCATCAAGGTGTGTCTGTGCCCGGCAGGCTCGCTCAAGGCGCAGTGCCCGAACGACTTCGACGCCGGCATCGAGTCGGAGTGCCTCGACGGCGTGCCCGGCAGCCCCAGCGTCTGCATCACCTCGTACGTCTGCCAATTCCCGGGCAATCGCTACATCCAGCCCCGCGATGGTGGTTTTGGCTGCGGTCTGCCAGCCCCGATGCCCTGAGACGTCATGCGGCGCTGTCGCCTCGACCGCGGTTGGTCGAGGTGCAGCCCCGTCGGCTCACGATCGACCTCTGGCTCACTGACGAGTTCGCACGGCCGCCCGAGCAGTTCGGGCGCTATCGGCGTGCAGGCATGGTTCCGCTCGCTCTCGCCGCAGAGTCGGTGCGCCTGTTGGGAATGCCGCTGGTCGCCGGAAGCGCCGTCCACCGTGGATGCATCGCGCCGACGCGCGTGGTGCTGACCGGCGACGATCCCGATGGCGCGACGTTCACTCTCGGGACTCGCGTGCCTGCGCACCAAAGCCTGAAGGCCAGCTCGACCTGGCTACGCCCAGCTCGTCAAGCGCTCAGCCCACGGTGATCGTCGAACGGGTACGATGTGCGGGCGACGTGCTCGAACGAGCAGTGCCGGACGCTCGGGAGCCGGTCGCTCCAGCACTCACTCTCTCCGAGACCAATCGCAACGATGCTGCTCGGCCGGGTGACGACGCCGTGAGCGTCGCTCGCAGAGCTCAGCGCCGCCAGGTCCGCGACGACTCCACGACGGCGCGGTAGGCGGCGAGCTCGGCTTCGGTTCGCTCCGCTGACCAGGCACGACGACCGGCCATTCGTGCCGCGATGGCGGGCGCGATGCCGAGGCCCTGATCTCGCGCGCGCAACACCAGCGTCAGCCGTCGTGACATCACGTCATCGAGCGTCTCGGCGAACTCGCTGTCCATCGCCTCGTCGACCTGGCCCATCATCCACGGCAGCTCGGGGTCGACCTTCACGCCTGCGTCGGCGTCACCATGGCAGCGCTCCAGCACCGACTTCGCGCGGCCACCGTACATCTCGACGAAGGCGCGCGCGCTCGCCGCATCGAGGCGGGGCGACTCGAGGCTCTTCACGAAGGCGTCGAGCGCCTCATCGGACTCCATGAAGCCGGCCGCGCCGGGCAGCGGTCGATCGTCGGTCATCGACGGCTGCTTGAGGCCGAGCTGCTTCGCCACGCGATCGACGACCTCGGCGGACATCGTTCGGTACGTGGTGAGCTTCCCGCCGGCGATGGTGATGAAGCCCCTGCGCTCGATGATGAGGTGCTCGCGGGACACCTGCGACGCTCCAGCGCCCGCGTCAGGTGGCTTGAGCAACGGCCGCAGGCCCGACCAGGTGCTGATGACGTCGTCGGTCGTGAGCTTCGCGTCCGGGTAGAAGTGATTCGCCGCCTCGAGCAGGTAGTCGACGTCGGCAGCCGTGGGCTCGACGTTGTCTGGCCGGCCATCGAAGAAGGTGTCGGTGGTGCCGACGGCGGTGCGCCCGAGGCCCCACGGAATCGTGAACATCACCCGTTTGTCCTTCGGGTGCGTCATGACCAACGCGTTGTGAACGGGCAGCCGCTTCGCGTCGACGACCAGGTGAATGCCCTTGGTGGGCTTGAGCAGCGCGGGCTCCCCAGCCAGCGCGCGCACTTCGTCACTCCAGGGGCCGGTCGCGTTCACCACCAGCTTCGCCCGCACGTCGAAGGTCGAGTCGGTGAGCGTGTCGGTGACGGTGACTCCGGTGATCGCGTCGCCTGTCGTGAGCAGCGAGCCCGCCTTCACGTGGTTGGCCAGCACGGCGCCCGAGGCCTTCGCGTCGAGCGCATTCTCGAGCGTCAGCCGCGCGTCGTCCGTCATCGCGTCGTAGTACAGGATGCCGCCAGACAGCCCTTCACGGCGCAGCGTCGGCTCGAGCTCGAGCGTCTTCGTCGCGCGGTAGGTGCGGTGGTTCTTGTAGCCGCCGAAGAAGCAGAGCGCCTCGTAGAGCCATAGCCCGATGTCGAGGGTCACCAGCCAACGCCGGTCGCCCTTGAAGCGCGCGACCAGAAACGGGAGCGGCCTGACCAGGTGCCGCGCCAGCCGCATGAGCCGGTTGCGCTCGTTCACCGACTCGAAGACGAGCTTCAGCTCACCTTGCTCGAGGTAGCGGAGCCCGCCGTGGATGAGCTTGGTGGACTTCGACGAGGTGCCCGAGGCGAAGTCGAGCTTCTCGACGAGCGCCACCTTGAGGCCCCGCAACACGGCGTCGCGGGCGATGCCGGTGCCGGTGATGCCGCCGCCGACGACGAGGAGATCGAAGGTCTCGTCAGCGAGCGTCTTGAGCGTGCGAGCGCGGGAAGAATCGACGACGACGGCCACGCTTCGTTTTTACGACGCATCGCGGCGAACGCCACCAAATCTCGCGTCGCCACCGCGCCGGCGCCTCAGATCTTCCTGCGTCTTCCGGTGCGCTTGTACGTGAGGTAATCGGCGACGATGGTCGCGTGGTCGAAGACGAGGTCCTTCGGCAAGGTGTCGATGGTGAACGCCCTGGCATCAGCGGCGTCATCGGTGCCCACGGGCTCGCCTTCGGCCCAGCCGATGTAGACGGTCGAGATGGTGTGCTTGCGTGGGTCGCGTGACGGGTCGGAATAGGTGAAGAACTGCTCCGAGAGATCGACTTCGAGACCAATCTCTTCCCGCACCTCGCGAACGCAGGCCGCGTGGAGCGGCTCTCCTTCATCGACGAAACCACCTGGGAGCGCCCAGCCGATGGGCTCGTTCTTCCGCTTGATGAGCACGATACGGTCGCCAGGCAGCTCGACGATGCAATCGACGGTCGGCGTCGGGTTCTTGTAGGTCGGCATGAGCGGCGCAGGTTACCCCGCAACGGCTCGCCGTCAGCCGGAAGAGCGAGGGTCGTTCGAACTCTGCAGCTTCGAGCGCTGCCAGGTTCCCCAGGCCTCGCGGGCTTCTGCGAGCCAACGCTCCACGCGCTCGAGCTCGGCTGGGCTCATGGCAGGGGTGAGCGACGGCATCACGGTGGCAAAGAGCGGGTGGCTCGATTCACCGCCTTTCACGCTCAGGTGGGCCGGGTAGAGCTCAGCAGGCGTGGTGACGACCGTCGCTTCGAGCTCTCCCTCGAAGGTCGACAACAGCCGCCCCAGCACGTGAACCGCAAACAGCCCGTCCTCGTCGTCGATGACGGTCAGCTCCCGCAGCAGCAGCAGGGTGTCCACCCGGTCGAAGTGCAGGGAGCAGCCCGCCGAAGGGCCGAGGAGCACGACGTCACGGGCGGTCTCGGTGAGGACGCACCCCAGCTGCCTGGCGAGCTGGGCGAGCTGTTCCCGCGGGACCTCGAGGTGCGCGGAGGAACCGACGAGGGTGAGCTTCATCGAGGCCACCTTGAATGGTTAACGGGGGCCCCTGGCCCGCGCTACAGCTCGACCTTCTTCTCGGCGAACGTGGTGCCGTCGTGGCGCATCATGATGCTCTTCCCCTCGGCCCTGGTGATGATGCCCACCGGCCGCCGCCAGATGGCCTGCAGGTTCTTCAGCGTTTCCTTCGCGTAGCCGGGGTCGAGGTCGACGCCGTCGTGCTTGTGCGAGAGCACCAGCTCGCCCTTGTTCTCGAAGTTGGCGTCGACGACGTCGATCACGGGCTGGCCGAAGTTGGTGAGCGACTGGAGCAGCTTGTTCTTCACCTTCTTGAACTCGCGGGTGGCGATCTCCCACGTGTTCTTCTTGTCGTTGAAGTTGAAGGTGAACAGCTTCTGCTCGATGGCGAACTCGGGCGTGAGGAACTCGTCGATGAAGGTGACGTCGTTGTAGTGCTTGCGCACCTCGAAGATCTTCTCGCGGCCGATGCCCAGCTTCTTGTCCCACGAGCGGCGCACGCGCAGATCGTCACACTCGTCCCAGTCTTTTCCGAAGCGGCCCTTGTTCCAGCGATCTTCGATGTCGCGGAACAGCTCGATGCCGACCTTGTACGGGTTCAGCTTGCCCTGCTGCATCGCCATGGTGCCGGCGTGGTGGTCGGCGTAGTCGAGGATCTCGTGATCGCGCAGCGCGCGCGTCGTCATGATCGTGGAGTGCCAGTAGCTCGCCCAACCCTCGTTCATGATCTTCGTCTGGGCCTGCGGCGCGAAGTAGTACGCCTCTTCCCGCACGATGGAGAGGATCTCGCGCTCCCAGTCCTCCATCGGAGCCTCGTCGAGCAGGAACGCGAGCACGTCACGCTGCGGCCGCTCGGGGAACTTCTTCGACTGCTTCTTCTCCTCCTCGAGCTTCTTGCGCTCCTTCTCGATGAACTCGACCGGGTTCACGTACGGCCGCATGTAGTCCTTGGCGACCTTGAAGCCCTCGGCGCGCACGTTCTGCTGCTGCTCCGCGACGCGCGGGTCGGGGTTGCGCTTGATGTGCGGCGCGTGCTGGTCGATCAGGTTCTCGAGCGAGAGCGCGACGTCGATGAACTCTTCGATCTTCTCGACGCCGAGCTTGTCGATCCACCGCCGAATGCGAGTGGCGTGGTTCGCCATCTCGTCGACCATCTTCCGGTTGGTGAACTTGAACGTGAAGTTGTTCTTGAAGAAGTCGTTGTGGCCGTAGACGTGGGCCATCACGAGCTTCTGATCGACCTCGGCGTTGGCCTCGAGCAGGTACGCGAAGCAGGGGTCGTTGTTGATGACGAGCTCGTAGATCTTCGAGAGCCCGTACTCCGACGACTTCGACAGCTGCTCGTACTCCATGCCCCAGCGCCAGTGCGGGTAGCGCGTCGGGAAGCCGCCGTACGCCGCGACCATGTTCAGCTCTTCGGTGGTGAGCACCTCGAAGACCTGCTCGAAGAAGTCGAGGCCGAAGGTGCGCGCGTAGCCCTCGATCTCGTTCTTGAGATCCATGAGGCGTGGCGTGAGTGACTTGGGCATTGGTTCAGCGACCCTTCCCGAGGAAGTCCTTGATCGACCCGTAGATGGCGTCTTTGTCCGCCACCTCGCTCAACGCGACCTTCGCGTGATCGCCCAGGTGCTCGCGCAGATCCTTGATGAACTGGCCGGACCCATACGGTGACTCGACCTGCCCGTACGCGAACTGGTTCACGTCGGTGAGGATGTCTGTCTTGAGCAACTCGATACAGGTGCGGGTGTCGTCAGCCGACCAGTTGTCGCCGTCGGAGAAGTGGAACGGGTAGATGTTCCAGCTCGCCGCCGGGTAATCAGCCTTGATGATGTCGCGACACAGTTTGTACGCGCTCGAGATCATCGTGCCGCCCGACTCACGCGTGTGGAAGAACGTGTCGCGATCGACCTCTCGCGCCACTGCGTCGTGGATGATGAAGCGCGTCTCGAGGCCTTTGTATTGATTGCGCAGCCACGTATCGAGCCAGAAGGACTCGATGCGAACGATCTCCTTCTGCTCGTCACCCATCGAGCCCGACACGTCCATCATGTAGATGATGACCGCGTTGGTCTGCGGCAGGCTCTCCATTCGGTAGGTGCGGTACCGCTGGTCCTGCTTCCGCGGGATGATGACCGGGTTGCCGGGATCGTACGTGCCGGTGGCGATCTGCCGCTTGAGCGCTTCCTTGAACGTGCGCTTGAAGTGCCGCAGTGACTGCGGGCCGATGGTGTTGATGCCGGTGTACTTGATGCGGCTGGTGATGATCTTGTCGTTGCCCTTGTTCTCGATGTTGGGCAGCTGCAATTCCTCACTCAGAATCTGCGCCAGCTCGTCGAGGCTGACGTCGACCTCGAGCACGTGCTGGCCTTCGCCTTCACCCGCCTTGCCGCTGCCATCACCAGGCTGTGGCTGACCCTGGCCGAGTTGATCGCCAGGGTCGCCGTCGCCTTGACCCACGCCGCCCTGCCGCGAGCCGTGCTTGAAGCGGGGCACGTCGATGAACGGCACGGGAATGGAGATGAACTCCTTTCCCTTCTTGCCGAGCATCTCGCCCTGCTGCACGTACTTGCGCAGGTTCTGTTTGATCTTCCCGCGGACGATCGCCTTGAAGCGCGTGTGGTCCTGGTCGATGCGCAGCCCCACGTGTCACTCCTTGGCGTCACCGCGCGCGAAGATACTGGCGACGAAGTTCAACACGTCGGTCGCGCTCTCTTCGTCGTACCCGAAGTTCTTGATGAGCCGCGACTTCACGATGTCGATCTTCTCCTGCGTCTCGCGATCGACCACCGAGCTCACCAGCGTCTTGAGCTTGATCGAGTCCTTCTGATCTTCGAACAGCTTCAGCTCGAGCGCCTTCTGCAGCCGCTCGTTCGTGCGCCAGTTGAAGGTCTTCCCTTCGATGGCGAGCGCGCCGATGTAGTTCATGATCTCGCGGCGGAAGTCGTCCTTGCGGCTGTCGGGGATGTCGATCTTCTCTTCGATCGACTTCATCAGCCGCTCGTCCGGCTCTTCGTAGAGGCCCGTGTACTTGTTCTTGATCTTCTCCTTCTGCGTGTAGGCCTTCACGTTGTCGATGTAGTTCGAGCACAGCTTCGCGATGGCCTCTTCGTCGGCAGAGATCGCGCGCTGCACCTCGTTCTTCACGATGTCTTCGTATTCCTGCTTCACCACGTTCAAGAGCTCGCGGTACTTCTTGCGCGTCTCTTCGTTCGAGATCAGCGAGTGCGCCTTGAGGCCCGCCTCGAGCTCGTTGAGCACCATGAACGGGTTGATCGACAGCTCTGACTTGTCGCTCACCAGGGCGTTCGACACCTTGTCCTGCACGAAGCGGGGGCTGATGCCCTCGAGGCCTTCGCGCGCGGACTCCTTGCGGAGCTCCTTGATGTTGTCTTCGGTGAAGTTGGGCAGCGTCTTGCCGTTGTAGAGCTTCAACTTCTGCAGCACCGAGAGGTTGTGCTTCTTGGGCTCCTCGAGGCGCGTCAGCACCGCCCACATCGCAGCCATCTCGAGCGTGTGCGGCGCGATGTGCTTGCCGCGAATGCGGCGCGGGTTGAACTCCTTCTCGTAGATCTTGATCTCTTCGGACAGCTTCGTGATGTACGGGATGTCGATCTTGATGGTTCGGTCGCGCAAGGCTTCCATGAACTCGTTCGACTCGAGCTTCTTGAACTCGGGCTCGTTGGTGTGCCCGATGATCACCTCGTCGATGTCGGTCTGAGGGAACTTCTTGGGCTTGATGCGGTGCTCCTGCGTCGCGCCGAGCAGGTCGTAGAGGAACGCGACGTCGAGCTTGAGCATCTCGACGAACTCGATGAGGCCGCGGTTCGCCACGCAGAACTCGCCGTCGAAGTTGAACGCGCGCGGGTCGGAGTCCGAGCCGAACTCGGCGATCTTCCGGTAGTTGATGTCGCCGGTGAGCTCGGTCGAGTCCTGGTT
>JBBAQZ010000078.1:0-18594 GCA_040400045.1 Myxococcaceae bacterium | reverse complement strand
TCCAAGGCGATCTTCACCCCAATGAGGTGTCTCAAGAAACCGTCACGCGCGAGAATCCTGATCGTCGGCCTGGTGACGGGCGTCCCATTCCTGCTCGGAGGAGTGGCCGCCCTCGTCTTCGCGGGACCGGACCGGTGGGTCGCGCTGATCTTCTTCAGCTTCGCCGCGCTCGGCGGCTACCTCGCCTGGGAGTACGTCGCGGTTCGGTACTCCATCAACGACGACGGCTTCACCTACCGCACGTTGGCGGCAGGCCGAGGGACCGCGCGCTGGAGCGACGTCAAGGCCGTACGCTGGTCGCCTTCCGCGAAGTGGCTGCGACTCGAGTTGGCCGACGGACGCGTCGTTCGAATCTCAGTGCTGATGCTGGGGCTCGATCGGTTCACCAGCGCGATCCTCACGCGCGCGACCGCCGAGAGTGACGCAGCGACGCGCACGGTGCTGGAGGCATGCGCGCGAGGCCAGCCTCCAAGCCCGTGGGACTGAGCGGCTCAGTACCCGGCGCGGGCGATGCCCTTGTACGCCGAGCCGACGGTGCGGAGATTGTGCACGATGCCGTACGCGCAGCCACGAGCCTCGTAGGTCCACGCCGAGCCCCAGGCGTCCCCCGACTCGTAGATCATGATGTGGCCAGCGCTGCCGTCGTTGTACACGAGCGCGTCAGCCTTCTTCACCGAGGAGCGCGACACCGTCGACCACTGGCTGTTGGCGGCGTTGAAGTTCCAGGTGCTGTACGGGTGCGACTCGACCGTCATCACGTTGTTCGAGGACGGCACAGTCCACACCTTGGCCGCGAAGCCGGAGCAGTCAGCTCCGTACTCGCCCCGGTAGCTGCAATTGGGGCAGCTGCCGGTGCAGACGCCTTTGTTCGACGAGGTCACCCCGTTCGGAATCCAGCGGCCCTTGCCCCAGCGGTAGCCGAAGCCGACGCCGCTCTTCGCGCGCGCGATCGCCTGGTCGCGAGCTGACGAGCTGCTCGGCTGCGTGGGCGTGGTGGCGGGCTGCGACGGTTGGCTCGGCGCACTCACCAGCATCAGGAAGCCGCCGTGCGCCCAACCCTCGATGCCGTTGTAACGAACGTTGTACCAACTGCCGTCCGGCGTGCTTCGGTTGATGGTGGTGACGCGGCCGCCTTCGGGAAGGACGAGGCGCACGCGGAAGCCCATGCCAGGGCCCGTGCGCAGGTTCAGGCCAGCGGTCGTCTTCAGCGTCGCGCCGATCGCCACGCCCCCCGTCAGCTCCGAGCTGATGGTCGCGGTGTCTTCGTTCGCGCCCTGCAGGAGCTCGCTGTCGGCCGCGGTGTCGGTCGCAGTGCCAGCGCACCCGAAGACTGCTGCGCTGACGATCACTGCTCCGAAGCGGGTGAAGCCAGCCATGTCGTGCTCCCTGGAAGAGTGTCACCCGTAGGTGACGCACACTGAATGTCCAAGACAGCGATTTCCGTACCAGTTCCGACATTGGACACCGCCCAAGCCCAAGTCGTTGATCCCGCGGACAATGAGTAATGGAAAGATACAAAAAGACCGTCCGTGCTCCACCCATCATACTGTTGCGGAGCAGGACAGTGCCGACCGAAACCAGAGCGCCCGAAATGAGGGTCGCGAGTCGGTGACAGTGGGCGTGCCGCGCCAGATGTGGTTGGTCAGCCCCCATGACGCGGCGTCAGAAGGTCGCAGGTGCGGTGGGACTCGGGGCCTTCGTGCTGCTGCTCGGCTGGCTGCCGATGCGGTCTCAGCCTGAGGCACCTGAGCCACGCGACCCAGGCAACGGCGCTGGTCCGGCGACGGTCGGCACCGCTCCCACGACGGGCCGAGCGCCAGCCCTGGCAGGACAACTCACGGTCGACGCTGGAACGGCGCACGCGACCCGGCTCGCCGGCCACGCCGAGGTGCTGGCCCGCTTTGGCTGGGGCAGCGGCGACGACGCGCTCGGTCGCGAACGCCAGCCCGAGGGAAACCCTGAAGGCCCGATGAGCCTGACGGTCGGACCCGATGGCTCCATCTTCGTGCTCGATCAGGTGAACCAGCGCCTCGTGCGGCTCGACGCGAAGGGTAATCGGGTGAGCTCCACGCCGTTGCCGCTGCAAGCCGCACAGGACGTCGTCGTCACGAAAGACGGCACGGCGCTCGTGATGGATCGTCTGGTGGACAAGGCAGTCGCCGTCATCGGGCCCGACGGAAAGCAGAGGGGAGAGCTGCCGCTCGAGGGCAAAGGCCTGACCGAGGGCGGCGCATCGACCGGGCTCTTCCACGACGGCAACGACGTGTTGGTCGAGCGGGAGCACGGCGATCTCGTGCGCATCGGCAAGTCAGACGGCACGAAGGACACCGAGCGTGGAGAAGTGCCGGGGCGGCCGACCAAAGATGGCGCGAGCTACCTGACGGCGGTGATCGTCGACCCACGACAGGGCCTCTTCTCGCTGACGGCGATCGCCAAAACCAACCTGGAGCACCGCTACACGCGGCAGGTGTCATTTGGTCAGCCCATCGAGACGCTGGTCATGCTCGACAGCGACGCCGCTGGCCTTGCCTACGTCGGCGCGCACGCGGAGCTGCCCGGCTCCTCCCTGGAAGTACCGCAGCTGGCGGTCGTGGTGCTGTGCCTCGATGGACGCGACGGGGCCACCCTGGGGCGAACGACCTTTCCCGCGAACGCCGTGGCCGACGAATCGTTTCGTGAGCTGAGCGTGGCGGGAGACGGCTCGATTCTCTTCCTGCGACGGACCACCGAGGGCGCCCAGCTCGAGCGCCACCGGTGTCAGTGAGCGACGTCGACTACTCGCACTGCCCGGTGCTCGGGTTGCAGACTCCGCCGCCGGTGCAGCCGGCCCCCGGCTGCGTGCACGAGGGGTAGCAGATGCCGAACGGCAGCGGGTTCATCTGAGGATCGGTGAGCCCGACGCAGACGTAGCCTGACCGGCACGTGCTCTGACCCAGATCCGGACCTGGGCAGGTCTGGAAGCAGCGGCTGAAGGTCCCGACGTTGATGCACTCGCCTCCGGCGACGCAGGTCGACGTGCAGCCCGGTGAGCAATACCCGCCGGGGAAGCCGCTCGGCGCGCCGCCATCCAGGGTCGAGGGAAGACAGCTGCCACCCGTGAGCACGCCGGTCGCGCTCTGGCACTGGGTGTTGAGCGTGCATGCCGCGCCGAAGCCCTGCGACGGCGGGGTGGGCCCCGGGTAGTTGCAGGTGCCGCTGCTGCACCCGGTGTTCGAGGGGCAGGACGTGCAGAGTTTGCCCGCGCGGCCACAGGCCGACGGCGAGGTGCCGGTGCGGCAGACCGAACCTTCGCAGCAGCCGTTGGCGCAGTTCATCGCGTTGCAGGTCGGAACGCCGATGCACGTGACGCCGTTGCAGATCGGCGTGCCGCCAGAGCAGGTGGAGCACGCCCCGCCGGCCTGGCCACACGCCATCGCAGTGGTGCCGACCTGACAGACGCCTCCCTGACAGCAGCCGGGGCAGTTGCTCGGGCCGCAAGGCGCCGACTGACACGAGCCTGAGTTGCAGACCGGCGTCCCACTGCCGCAGGTCGTGCACAAGTTGCCGTTGCCGCCACACGCGGAGGGCTGCGTACCAGCCTGGCACTGACCGACAGCGTTGCAGCAGCCGTTGCAGTTGCCCGGGCCACACGGCGCGGCCTGACACGAGCCGTTGGTGCAGTTCGGCGTCGCACCGCTGCACGAGGCGCACGTCGCACCACCGAGTCCGCACGTCGCCGGAGTGTTCACCGAAGTCGTCACCGGAACGCACGTCGTGCCGTTCAAGCAGCAGCCGGAGCAGCCCGAGCAGCCGGCCGTGCCGCCGCCCGTCGCAGCGCCACCGCCGGTCGCAACACCGCCACCCGTCGCAACGCCGCCGCCGGTCGCCACGCCGCCGCCGGTCGCCACGCCGCCGCCCGTCGCCACGCCGCCGCCCGTCGCGACACCGCCGCCCGTCGCAACGCCACCGCCCGTCGCTACACCGCCGCCGGTCGCTACACCGCCGCCCGTCGCTACACCGCCGCCCGTCGCCACACCGCCGCCGGTCGCCACACCGCCACCCGTCGCGATTCCGCCGCCCGTCGCCACGCCGCCGCCCGTCGAGCCACCTGCGGATCCTCCGCCGACACCAGCGCCACCGGAACCACCGAACGGACCCGCGCCGGTGCCAGCTCCCGTGCCGAGCGAAGTGCAGCTGCCGCCCACGCAGGTCAATCCGAGCGAGCAACTGGAGCACGTCGCCCCGCGAGCGCCACAGGCCTGAGTCGAGGTCCCCGGAGCGCAGAGGCCGGTCGAGTCGCAACACCCCGACGGACACGACTGCGGCGAACACCGCGTCGGACCACCACACGACTGCACGAGCACACCAACCAGCACGGCCGACAGCGCGGCCCAGACGACATGGCTTTTCACGTTTGACGCTCCCTGGACCCCCGCGGGGGAGTCACTCTGGATCGAAGACACCCGGCTTGTGTTCGCCGTGCAACGATTCTGGCAGCGCGCCTTCGACCTTCTCGAGCGACCGGCCCTGTCCATCGATGATGGCCTTGAGCACGGTTCGATCCGCTACCTTGACAGTGTGCGGCGCGTTGGCGCCGAGGGTCACCAGCACGGGAACCAGGTAACGCTGCTCCACGGCCGTGTTGACGACGAAGCTCTTGCCGTCCTGCACCAGCTCGGCCTTCGGAGGGCTCGAGAACCCGACGCGCAGCTCACGTCTCGACACACCGACGATGGCCGCGTGCGCACGCTCGGAGCCCGCCGCCCACGGAAACGCGAAGGTCGCGCGGACATCACGGGAGAGCCCGAGGTCGGAGCGCCACGTGTCGACGAACCGCCGCGCGTCGGTGACGCCCTTCCCTTCCACACTGCTGGAGTCGACGCCGGCCAGCTTCGCGAGCCCGTCGAGCAGCGACACCAGCCGCTTGCTCTCGTTGACGATGGAGTCGGGAGTACGCTTGCCGTCGACCGTGAGCCCCTTGAGGCCAGTGAGATTCTCGGCGGTGAGCGCAGCAGCCAGGGCTTCCAACGCGCGGGCCTGGCGCTCGAACGCAGCAGGGGTTGGCTCGACCTCGAGCAACGGAGGCGCGTTGAGCCTCAACTTCAGTTGCGTGCGCTCGAGGATCTCGGCGTCGGCGTCGAGGCCTCCGCGCCGCGCCTCGCGATGACTGCCCTGGAGCGCCGAGAACGCGCCCGACAGCCGGTCTCTCCAGCTCGAATCGATGGCGACGGCCTTCGACGAATCGATGAGCAGCGGGGCCAGCGCGGCTTCGCGCAACACGGGCCAGCTGGTTCCGGTGGGCTCCACGCGGCCATCCGCGACGGCCGCGGTCAGCTCATCCATCGCGGCGGATCGCTCGGCGCCAGAGAGCTCCGAGAGGAACTTCGAGAAGGGCGTCGCGGGCCAGGCGACGAGGGGCGGCGGCGTGCGGTTGTTGAGCGGGAGCGCCTCGATGAACTCGTTGAGCCCGTTGAGCGCGCCAGCGAGGTTGCCCTTCGCGGCAGCCGTCCAGGCAAGCAGCGGCTCGTCGGTGGGCGCTCCGACGAAGCGGTCGCGGCGTTGGCGGGTGCGCTCCCAGAGGGCGTTGAGCTTCGGGTCCTTCTCGAGCAGCTCCGCGAACACCAACACGGCGGCCGTGCCAGCGCGGCTCTGCTCGAAGGGCCGAGACAACGTGCGCGCGCGGTGCCACGCACAGGTGAGCTCGGGGTGCCAGGCCCACGGGGCGGGCGCGACGAGGGAGTCGCCATCGATGTTGAGCTTCGACAACGCTGCCTCGACGGCCAGCTTGTACTCAGGGTCGTTCTTCGCCAGCGGGGGCAGCTTCGTCGCGTCACCACAGCTCGCCGCGGCCAGCACGCGGGTCGCCAGCGCGAAGGCACCCTCTCTGGTGTCTGCGGCGCTGTTCTTCGCCCGCGCGACGGCGCGCTCCGCCACCTTCGTCCACAGCTCGCGGCGCATCCACTCCGTGTCGACCTCGACGGCGGCGAGCGCGGCGTCTTCGAGCTGACGCGCGAGCCACAGGGGCAGCTCCGTACCGACGAGCACCTTCGGGGACCGGGGATCGAGCGGGGCCAGCAACCGTGCGCCGGCCTTCTTCCCGAGCGGGTTCTCGGTCGCCAACGGTCCGTCAGGCGTCAGCGCGAAGGAATTCGACATCGGCGCGAGCTCGAGGCCCTGGCCTCCCGTCAGGGTCAGGCCGGTCTGCGCCGGGAGCTTCACCGTGACCTGCTTCGGCAGGCCGGCGAGGAACGTCTTCACCACGTCGTCGCCGTTGGCTTCCTTCGCGTCACCGAAGCCCGACGACGCCTTGAGCGCCGTGAGATCGTAGACGTACTCGATGGAGCCGTCGGCGAGGCGCTTGCCCTTGAAGGGCCACACGTCGGCCATGGGCGCGCTGCCGAGAAGGGCGACGGCGAGGGTCGAGAGGATCATGTGGAAGCGGCTATGGGAGGCCGAGCAGGGACTTCACGGTCTCGAGCACTTCGGAGGCCTGCACCGGTTTGACGAGGTAGGCGTTGGCGCCGAGGGTCATCGCGCGCTCGCGATCGGCTTCGGCAGACTCGGTCGTGATCATCACGACGGGGACCTTCGCGAGGGAGGGGTCCTGTCGGATGTGAGCGACGAGCTTGAGGCCGTCGAGCACCGGCATGTTGATGTCCGAGAGCACGATGTCGAAGGCGCTGCCGCGGAGCTTCCGCAGGGCCTCGGCACCGTCGCCGGCTTCGACACACACGAGGTCAGGCAGCTTCTGGAGCGCGTACATGACGCTGCGTCGCAGCTGCAGGGAGTCGTCAACCACCAGGGCGCGAATGGTCATCGTCGGCGCTCACCCTACACAAAGCGCCGAGCGGGGTGAGACGAAAGTCACTTCTTCGGCGACAAGGCCGGGTGGCTGCCAGACCCGCGGGAGATCTGGATGGCCTGCGCGAGCTCGGGGCCGAGCGCGTACAGCGGGAGGACCCGCGTCACCGGCCCGTTGGCGATGGCCGCCTCGGGCATGCCGAAGATGACGGCCGTCTCTTCCGACTCGACCCACACTTCGGCGCCGGCTGCGAGGAGCGCCTTGACGCCTTGCCCTCCGTCGTTGCCCATGCCGGTGAGCACCACGCCGCGCGCCATCGACTTCGCGAACTTCGCGACGCTGAAGAAGAGCTTGTCGGCCGAGGGGGCGAAGGTGTCGGTCGGCAGTGGACGCGAGACGATGGCGACGCGTCGGCCGTCACGTTCGCCCAGCTCGAGCTGCTCGCCGCCGGGCGCGATGTACACGCGGCCCTGGACGATGGGGTCGCCGGTCTGCGCTTCCTTCACGCGAAACGGGAGCGCGCCATCGAGGCGTTGGGCGAAGGCCTCGGTGAAGCGCGGCGGCATGTGCTGCGCGACGAGGACACAGACGGGCAAGCCCGCGAGGGCCTCGAGCACCTTCTGGACCGCGGGCGGACCGCCGGTGGACGCGCCGATGGCGACGATGGTGGGAATGTCGGCTGAGACCGCCTTCGCCGGCGTCTTCAGCAATGGCGGCGTGACAGTGACCGGAAACACGGAAGGCGTGTGGAACGGGCCCATGCCGCCGCGCTCGGGCATCGGCTTCTTCGCGAAGGCCGACGCGCGGACCTTCTTGATGAGCTCTGCGCGCACCAACTCGAGCCCGGCCTTGTCGGCGGTCGCGGGCTTGGCGACGAAGTCGAACGCGCCGAGCTGCAGCGCCTTGAAGACGTCGGACGGGTGCCCGTACGACGACAAGACGATGACCGGCGTCGGGGCGCGCGAGTTGATGAGGCGGAGGAAGGAGTAGCCGTCGAGGCGCGGCATCTCGAGATCGAGCGTGATGCAGTCGGGCTTGAGGGCAATCGCCTTCTTGAGGCCCTCCTCTCCGTCGGCTGCGCGATCGAGCACCTCGATGCCAGGCGCCGACTCGAGCATCGCGGTGATGGCGCGCCGGTTCGACGGCGAGTCGTCGATGACGAGGACACGGATGGGACGATCGGGACGCACGTGAGGAGTCCCCTCGCATGTCACCGGCGGCGCAGGCAAGGGTGTCGCGCGTCACTCCCCAGGGGTTCGAGCCGCGGGGCAAGCGACTGCATGCGCTGAGTTCCTGATTCCCGCGTGACGGACGCTGTGCTGCGCTCTCGCGTGATGACTTCCACTCCACAGACTGCCGTCATTACCGGCGCCGCCTCGGGCCTCGGCCTCGAGCTCGCCCGCCTCGCTGCATCACGCGGCATGAGGCTCGTGCTCGCGGACGTGCAGGCCGACGCGCTCGATGCGGCGACGGCAGAGCTCGGCGCTCGCACCGAAGTCCTCACGAAACGCGTCGACGTCTCCATCGCCGCCGAAGTCGAAGCGCTCGGAGCGGAGACGCTCGCGCGCTTCGGAGCTCCGCACCTCGTCTTCAACAACGCCGGCGTCGGCTTCGGCGGCTTCATCTGGGAGCACACCGTCAAGGACTGGGCGTGGGTGCTCGGCGTCAACCTCTGGGGCGTCGCGCACGGCGTTCGCGTCTTCACGCCGATGATGCTCGCGGCGGCAAAGGCTGACCCCACCTGGCGCGGGCGCATCATCAACACCGCGTCGATGGCGGGGCTCGTCAACGCTCCGAACATGGGCGTGTACAACGTGACGAAGCACGCCGTGGTGAGCCTCTCGGAGACGCTGTACCAGGATCTCAAGCTCGTCACGGACCAGGTCTCGGCCTCGGTGCTCTGCCCGTACTTCGTGCCGACCGGCATTCACGAGTCACACCGCAACCGCCCGCGCGAGACGATGTCGAAGCCGACGAAGAGCCAGCTCGTCGCGCAGGTGATGAGCACCAAGGCCGTCAGCTCAGGCAAGGTGACGGCCACCGACGTCGCGCGCCTCACCTTCGAGGCCATCGATGCCGGCCAGTTCTACATCTTCAGTCACGCCTTCGCGCCGAAGCTCGCCGCGTCACGCCTCGAAGACGTCGCCGCCGGCCGAAACCCGGGTGACCCGTTCGCTGACAAACCCGAGCTCGGCGAAGGCCTCCGCAAGGCGCTGCGCGACTGAGTCAGTCACTGCGCGGCTTGCGGTAGACGAGATCGCCCGAGAGCTGCACGAGCTCGAACCGCGTGGTGAGGCTGAACAGGTTCTCGGAGTGCCCGAGCATCAGGTACCCGCCCTCGCGCAGCCGCTCGGAGAACGACTGCACCACGCGCCGCCGCGTCTCGGTGTCGAAGTAGATGAGCACGTTGCGGCAGAAGATGACGTCCATCGAGGGCAACAGCCGCGCGCCGCCCGCGTCGAGCAGGTTGAGCCAGCCGAAGCGCACGCGCTCCTTGAACTCGCGCTTCACCTTCACGCGGCCCTGCTCGGCGGCGTCGAAGAACTTGGCGCGCTGCTCCGCCGTGGCGGAGCGCAGCGCTGACGGCCCGTACTCCGCGTGGCGCGCGCTCGAGAGCGCCTTCTGCGAGAGATCGGTGCCGAGAATGTCGATGTCCCAGCCCTGGAGCAGCGGGTGTTCGCCCATCAACATCGACAACGTGTACGGCTCCTCGCCGCTCGAGCAGCCAGCGCTCCACACGTGCAGCGAGCGGCCCACCGCGTCCTGCGCGAGGCGTGGAATCACCTCGTCGACGAAGGTCGTCAGCTGCGCGGGCTCACGAAAGAAGTACGTCTCGCGCGGGAGCAGGAGATCGATGGCGATCTCGAGCTCCTCCCTCGCGCGGGGATCGAAGCGCAGGTAGCGCTGGTAGGTGCCGAAGTCGCGAAGGCCCAGCGCCTCGAGTCGCGGCGCCAGGCGACGCTCGGCGATGAACTTCAAGTCTTCCCTGAGCACGAAGCCGCACGCGTTCTGGAACACGTCGCGCAGCAGGCGCAGTTGTTCGGGCGTCATCTCAACCATCGTTCACCGCGCCTGGAGCGCCGCGAGGGCCGTGGCGATCGCCTCGTGCGCCAGCGCGTCGGTTTCCCGATCCCTGGCGACCTCGAGGGCCGAGAGGTGCGCTGCTCCACCGCCGACCGCCAGCGCCTGCGCCGCGGCCACCCGAACGTCCCAACGCGGGTCGTCGAGCGACTTCACGGCCTGCGCCAACACCACGTTCGACGCCGCCCCCTCGAGGAGCACCTGCTTGACGACCTCACCATCGGGGTGTCCGGAGATGCGCACGAGCGTGGCCTCGTCGGCGCCTCCCAGCACCATCAACGCCTGCACCACTGCCAACACGACGCCCGAGTCGGGGTGCCTCGTCAGCTCGATCAACCGGGGCGCCGCCCACGCCGCGCCGCACTCCATCGCTGCGCCCGCGGCGAGCGCGAGCACCGACGGCTCTGGATCGGACAGCAATCGCTCCAGCAGCGCCCTGCCCCCGCTCGGCCCGAGGCCGGCCACCGCCCTCGCAGCGCCGCGGCGAACCCGAGGGGACTCGTCGACGACCGCCATCCCCAGCAGGGTGCTGGCCTCTGACGCGACCACCATCGCCATCTGCGCGCCGGCCGCCCGTACGGCCTCGGCCTCGTCATGGAGCGCGCGCCGCACGACCGGCAGCGCCTCGAGCCCTGCGACGTTCGCCCAGACGCGCACGAGGTGTGGCCGCAACGGGCCCGACGCCTTCGTCGCGAGCGCCTGCTTCACCTCGGTGGGGAACGTCTGCGCCAGGTGGGTCAACGCGCGTGACGCCGCAGCCGCGACAGCGTCGTCGTCGAGGGCGCGAAGCAACGGAGCGATGGCGGCCGTCGATTCACACCGGCCGAGCGCGCGAACGGCGACCTCTCCGAGCTCGTCTTCTCCTGCGTCGAGCAGCGCGGTGAGCGCGTCCACGAAGCGGGGGCTCGAGTTCTCGACGACGGCCTCGCTCGCGACCGAGCGCGCCTCACGCGACATCTGGAGCAGCGCGGGCGCAGGGCCTTCGATCAACGCGACGAGCGCCGGCGTGCCCAACGAGAGGAGCACCGAGAGCGAGAGCTCCGCCAGCGCCCCACCCTCGGCCGCTTCGGCGACGCGAGGCGCGAGCTCCGGCAGGCGAACGGCGCGCACGAGGTGAAGCGCGGCGACGCGACGCTCGAGGTCCTCCGAGGCGAGGCACTTCGTCAGCCACGCCCCCGCGTCTTCGACGCCCGAGAGCGCGACGGCCAGCTCGCTCTCGACGTCGGAGGAGAGCGTGCCGGTCGCGCCGCCGAGCGCGAGCAGGGCCGCGTCACGGGTCGACTTCGCGCGCAGCGCCTGCACCACCAGCACCCACGCCGAGCGGTGACGGACCCGGCCGACGAGGCGCCACGCGCTCCGCCGGGTGAGCGGGTTCTGCACCAGCGGCACCAGCATCGGCAGCGGCGGCGGCGCGTTCAACGACGTCAGCGCCTCGAGCGCACCGACCTGCAGGAGGGGATCGGGCTGCGCGAGCAACGCCTCGAGCGCCCGACGTGCGTCGGCCCCCCCCGTCTTGCCCAGCGCCTCGGCCGAGGCGACCCGCACGTTCGGGTCCTCGTCCTTCAGCGCCGCGATCAACGCGCTCGAGGCCTCGACCCGGCCGAGCTCTCCCAGAATGTCCGCGGCGAACTTCCGTTGGTCGGGGTCGTGGTGACCGAGCAACCCGATGAGCGGCTTCACGCCGACCGGGCCGAGATGCGCGAGCGCCGTGGCCGCCGCGTTTCGGGCGCCCGTCTGGCCCCGACGCGACAACACCTCGAGGAGCGCCTCGACGAGGGAGTCCGAAGTGGTGGCGACGCTCAGCTTGTCGGCGGCCAGACGTCGCACGCGCCAGCTCTCGTCGAAGAGCGCTTCGATCAACGCGGCGACGTCGTGCGTCTGCGAGACGGTGCGGTAGCGGGCTTCGACCGTCGGGTCCGAGTCCAACCACGTCATGAGGCGTCTTCTCCAACCAGCGCGAGCAGATCGAGCATCAGCTTCAGGTGACCAGGCTCGCCCACGACCCCGAGGATGTGCGGCGTCTTCCCCGGCCTGGCCGTCAACGGAGCCGGCTTCAAGTCGGTGCGCGCGACCCGGAGCACCCGCGTCACGGCATCGACCAGGAACCCGACGCGTCGGCGACCGAGCTTGCACACCACCATGCGCTCACGACGCTTCACGCGGGGGTCGGGCGTCGTCGCGCTGCGCGGCGCCACGCCCAGCCGCTTGCGCACGTCGACGACGGGCACGATCTCGCCTCGCAGCTTCACCACCCCTTCGAGGAAGACTGGCGCGCGAGGGACGGGCGTCGCGACCTGCGCCGGGAGGATCTCTTCCACCCGCTGCAGATCGACCACGTAGGTCTCGTGGCCGATCTCGAGCACGCAGAGCTGCACGTCGGGCTCGCTCATCCGAGCGCCTGCTCGACGTCCAGGAGGATGTAGAGGTGCCCATCTTTGCGGCCGAGGCCTGCGACGGCGCGGCGCTCGGCGCCCAGCGAGGGCGCGGGCTCGAGCTTCGACAACAACAACCGCACCACGCCGCGGACCCGGTCGACGAGAATGCCAGCGTCACCTTCGGGATCCTTGAGCAGCACCACCCGGGTCTCGCGAGGCACGTCGAACGGGCCCGACACCCGGTGCGGAGTGGAGTCGAGGTTGAGCCGCTGCTTGAGATCGTAGACGGGCAACATCTCGCCACGCACGTTCATCACGCCCAGGACATGCTCGGCGACGCGGGGGACCGACGTGATGAGCGGGACCTTCAGGATCTCGCGGACCGCGGCGATGGGCACCGCGTAGGTCTCGGTCGAGAGCTCGAAGGCCAGGAACTCCTCGGGCAGCTCTTCGAGTTCCTCGATGGACTCTGCGATCTCCGGCGCGAGCTCGAGCCAGGCGCCGACGTCCTCGTCAGGCCGGTAGAAGAAGCGGTTGAGCAGCTCGTCGAAGCGCGCCATCGGTCAGCCCACCGCCGCCGTCGGTCGTTTCAGCTCTTCGACCAGTGCGCCCACGTCGAGCACCAGCACCGCGCGCCGATCACCGAGCTCCGTCGCCCCGGCGATGCCAGGCACGCCCTTGAGCCTGCCACCGAGCGGCTTGGTGACGATGTCCTCCTGGCCGAGCAGCGCGTCGACGGCGAGCCCGAAGCGCGCCTGCGCCAGGCCGATGATCACGACGAAGTGCCGCTCCACCGGGACCTCTCGGAGCCCGAACACCCTCGCCAGGCGAACGAAGGGAAGCGTCTGCCCGCGCACGTCGATCACCTCGTGCCGCTCGATGGTGCGCAGCTCTGTCGGCTTCACCGAGACGATCTCGGTCACCGAGTTGAGCGGCACCGCGAAGGTGCGATCGCCGACCGCCACCACGAGCGCGCGAATGATGGCGAGCGTGAGCGGCAGCGTCAGCAGGAACCGCGTGCCTTCCCCTCGTCGGCTGTCGATGTCGATGAGACCCGAGAGCCGCGACAGGTTCGTCTTCACCACGTCGAGCCCGACCCCGCGCCCGGACATTTCGCTGACGTCCTGACGCGTCGAGAAGCCGGGCAGGAAGACGAGGTTGAGCAGTTCGCGCCGCTCGAGCTCTTCGGTCGCCTCCCGCGTCACCACGCCGCGCTCGATGGCTACCTGGCGAATGCGCGTCTCATCCATTCCGGCGCCGTCGTCACCGACCTCGATCTGCACCTGGTTCCCGAGCTGCTGGGCCTTCAGTCGAATCACGCCGCGCGCGTCTTTGCCCTGCGCGATGCGCTCGGCTGGCGCCTCGACGCCGTGATCGAGCGCGTTGCGCAAGAGGTGCATGAGCGGGTCCGACAGCTCCTCGACGATCAGCTTGTCGAGCTCGACGTCGCCGCCGGCCACCTCGAAGTGCACGTCCTTGCCGCTCTGCCGGACCAGCCGCCGCATGAGCCGGGCGAGCTTGTCGAAGACCTGGACCAGCGGAACCATGCGCACGTCGAGCACGCCGTTCTGCAGAGCGTCGAGCTTGCGCTCGAGGGCGCGCGACTCCTTCTGGAGCTCTTGCACCCAGAGCTTGGGCAACGGCGTCGAGCCCGACTGACGCGCCACCTCGGCAAGCCGTTGGATGTTGGCGCGCACGGTGAGCAGCTCGCCGATGGTGTTCATCAACCCGTCCAGCCGCGAGATGTCGACCCGGACGGTCTGCGCCAGGGAGCGCAAGCTCGGCTCGGTGCCCTGCATCGTGACTGACTGGCTCAGTCCTGAAGGGCCGGGGAGCTCGGCGCGCGCTTCCTGCAGGAAGAGCGCGCTCGGCGGTGGCTTGCGCGGGGCCGGGGTGAACGCTGCTGCCGGTGACAAGTCCGGCCCAGGGGCCATCGTCCTCTGGGTCAACGGCGAAACCACCGCGACGCCTTCGACGGCCTTCTCGATCTCGGCCTTCGCGCGGCCGCTCCCGAAGATCAGATCGAACGCGATCGACGCGTCATCGCCGGGCTGGGACGACGGGAGCGTGCTGACCACCTCTCCCAGCGGCTTGAGCGTGGCGTTCAAGGCCGCGAGCCGGCTGTCGAAGTCTTCGAGGCTGAAGACGGCGCGGACCTTCCACAGCGTGACGCCCTTCTTCACGTTCTCGCGAAGGCGGTGCTCTTCGTACTCGGTGAAGACGGCGCGAATCGCGGGGTCGATGCCCACCTCGTCGAGCACGTCCGCCGACGTCGACTGCCCACCGCTCGCCAGCCGCGCGAACACGTCAGCCAGCGCGGCAGCGCGCGCGGTCGTCTCGGGTTTCGCGTCATCGCCAGCGGCTTCTCGCAGCATGAGGCTCAGCACGTCGACGCCCTCGAGCAGCGTGTCGATCAGCGAGTCGCTGTGCTGCACCTTGCCCAGCCGCAACGCGTCGAGCACGTCTTCGAGGTGATGCGCGAGGCCGGCGATCTTCTCCTGGCCGAACATCGCCGACAGGCCCTTGAGGGAGTGCGCGGCGCGGAAGACGGCGTTGAGCAGCTCGGGCTCGGGATCACGGCCTCGCTGGGCATCGAGCACCGCGACGTCGTGCGCCAGCGTCTCGAGCACCTCGTTGGCTTCGGCGACGAACTCCGACAACGCGCGCGGCGGTGGCATGCCGGGTCAGAGCTTCAGGTAGCGACGGGCCAGGGCCGTCAGGATCTCGGACTGGAAGGGCTTGACCAGGTACTCGTCGGCGCCAAGCTGCAGGCCGCGATCGCGATCCTGCTCACGGCCTTCCGTCGTCACCACGAAGAGCGGCGTCTGGCGATAGTGCGGGTTCTTCTTCACGAAGTTGATGAGCTCGAGCCCGTTGATGTCCGGCATGTTGATGTCGGTGATGATCAACGAGAACCGGTGACGTGGCAGCACCTTGAGGGCCTCGAAGCCGCTCACCACAGTGAACACCTCGACGCCGTCAAGCACCTCGATCGCTGCCGCCAGGAGCTCGCGGGTGGCGCGCGAATCTTCGACGATGAGAACTTTGCTGCCGGACACAGGTGGAAGTCAGGTTAGCGCGGAAGCTTCGGCAGTGTCAGCGGGAGACAGCCCGGGCGGCATCCCCGGACGGGACGGGAGCCCCGCTGGTCTCGAGCGCCGGGGAGCCCACCACCACCACCCGGCCGTCCTTCCACTTCGCGACCAGGGCCCGGGCCAGCACGCCGCGGATCCCGCTGGCGTCGAGTTGGGGCAGCAGCGGGACGGTGACGGCGATGTGCTGGGCCTTCGCCTTCTGGAGCATCACCACGCTCTCGGAGAGGGCGTGCTCGAGCCCGAGGGACGTGACGCTCCCCAGTCGGCCGAGGCCCACCGCGAAGATCATCGGGGCCGGCACGCGCCCCTCAGACGGCACGAGCAGCTTCTCGCCGGGGCGGCCCGAGAAGAACCCGCTCGAGATGGCTCGGGAAAGCGCTCCGCACAGGCGCCAGTCGACGAAGCCCGCGCCGCCCTCGAGCGGGCGTTGATCTTCCGTCAACAGACACACCACGGCGTCGATGTCCTCGAGGGCGTCAACCGTGTGGAGCGAGGGTTCCTTCACCAGCGACATGTCGGGTCAGGCCTTGTTGACGGCGATCGCGATGCGATCGAGCACGCCGTTGATGAAGGCTGCCGAGTCTTCGGTGCCGAACATCTTGGCCAGCTCGATGGCCTCGTTGATGGTGACCTTGCGGGGAATGTCGCTGCGCTGCGTGAGCTCGAAGACGCCGAGGCGCAAGACGTTGCGGTCGACCCGCTGCATGCGATCGATGCGCCAGTTCTGGCTGTGCTGCTCGATGAGCTCGTCGAGGGCCGCGAGGCGCTCACGCACGCCAGCCACCAACTCGGTCGCGAACACGTGCGCGGCGTCATCGCGGGGATCCTCCGAAGCCGCCCACGCCGACTCGACCGCGTCTTGCGCTGTCGCCTTGTCGTTTTGATCGAGCTGGTAGAGCGCCTGCAGCGCGCGCTCGCGGCCCGTGCGACGGCTGCCCACTACTTCGCTCCCATTCGAGCGTAGAGGTTGACCATCTCGATGCAGGCCACGGCGGCTTCAGCGCCCTTGTTGCCCGCCTTCACGCCTGCGCGATCGACCGCCTGCTCCACCGAGTCGGTCGTCAGGACACCGAACGTCACGGCGCAGTCGGCGTTCAGCGTGGCCTGCCCGACGCCCTTGGCGACTTCCCCCGCGACGTACTCGAAGTGCGGCGTGCCGCCACGGATGACGCAGCCGAGCGCGATGACACCGACGTACTGCTTCGAGTCCGAGACCCGTCGCACGAGGCCTGCGAGCTCCCACGTGCCGGGGCAGCGATAGACGTCGATGTCGCCATCGGCCACGCCGTGGCGGACAAGGGCGTCGATGGCGCCAGAGAGCAGCGGCTCGGTGATGAAGCCGTTGAAGCGGCTCACGCAGATGGCGAAGCGGCCCTTCGGCGAGACGAGGTTTCCTTCGAAGAAGCGAGGCATGTGCGGATCACCCTACCGATGAACGCCGCGAGGAGCTACCGGCCTTGCGGCGCACGACGTCGGTGGCCAGCGCCAGGGGGAGCTGTTCCACCACCTCGAGGCCGTACCGCTCGACGCCGACGATGGTGTTGGCGGTGTTGGTGAGCAGACGAAGCCGTCGCACGCCCAGATCCTGGAGGATCTGCGCGCCGACGCCGAACTCCTGCAGGCGCGTGTGGCCGGCCTTGCCCGGCACCTGCTGCTCGTTGCTGGCGGGTTTGACGGCGAGCGCGTCGAGCCCCGACACGTGCTTCTGCAACACGACGATGACGCCGCGACCCTCGACCGAGATGCGACGGAAGGCCTGCTGGAGCGACGACTCCCCGGTGCAGGCGTCCATCACGTCACCCAGCAGCGTGGTGCGGTGAATGCGGGTGATGATCGGCCGCTTGCCGCTGACGTCACCTTTCACCAGCGCGAGGTGCACGGTCGGGTCGACGTCGGTGGAGTACGCGTAGGCCCGGAACTCACCCCACGGCTCCCGGGTGACGGTCGTCTCACCGATGCGACGGACGAGCCGCTCGTGGGAGAGCCGGTAGGTGATGACGTCGGCGACCGACAGCAAGTGCAGGCCGTGGCGTTTCGCGAAGCGCTCGAGATCGTTCCGGCGCGCCATGGTGCCGTCGTCGTTCATCACCTCGCAGATGACGCCCGAGGGCATGAGGCCGGCCATGCGCGAGAGATCGACGCTGACCTCGGTGTGCCCGGGACGAACCAGCACGCCGCCGTTGCGCGCGCGGAGCGGAAAGACGTGCCCGGGTCGCGAGAGATCGGCCGGCTTCGCGTCGGGGCGAATCGCCGTCTTGATGGTGTGCGCGCGGTCGGCTGCCGAGATGCCGCTGGTGACGCCCTGCGCGGCCTCGATGCTGACCGTGAACGCCGTCTGGAACGGAGACGTGTTGTCCGTCGCCATCAACGGCAGGTTCAGCGTGCGCACCTGGTCTTCGGTGAGCGACAGGCAGATGAGCCCGCGCCCCTCTTTGGCCATGAAGGTGATGGCCGACGGCGTCACCCTCTCGGCGGCCATCACGAGATCGCCTTCGTTCTCCCGGCCCTCGTCATCGGTGACGACGACCATGCGGCCTTTGCGGATCTCCGCGATGGCCTTCTGCACCCGGGAAATCGCGGCGGCTTCGCTGCTCATGCGCTTTCCATTGTCGGGAAAGGGCGGCCCCCGCAAGGGGATTCACGTTGGCCTCACCCGAACGACGAAGGCCGCGAACTCCCGGAAAGGAGCCGCGGCCTCGAGGTGCAGCGAGGACGAGTTACTGGACCGAGAAGCTGCCGGTGACGGTGCCGCCCGTGGCGAACGAGAGGCTCACGGTGCCAGCGAGCGTCGCGCCGACCTGCGTCCACTGAATCGAGGCGGTGCCGGGCACCATCGCCGAGAGCACCACCCCCTGCGGCGTCTGCTGGCTCTGGTAGAGCGCCGCCTGCAGGCCGGTCGTCGAGCCTGCGGCCGCGGGGCAGGCGTTGAGCTCGATGATGACGCCGTCACGCTGGGTCGCCGGGTCGACGATGAAGAGCGTGAGCTGGCCATTGTCGTCGTCGATCGCCGCGCCGCCGGCGCTGAGCGAGACCGCGCCGCTGCCGAGCGCCGAGCAGGTGTTCACCGAGCCGAAGGAGCCCAAGTACGAGCCGCTCCCCTGCTTCGGCGCGCAGACGGTCGGCCCGGAGGAGACGCAGGCGCCCGCGTGGCAGACGAAGCCGCGAGGGCACTGGGCGCTCGACGTGCAGCCGGGGTTCGAGGTGACACAGGCGCCGCCGATGCATGACTGGCCCGCAGCGCATTGTGCGTTCGACGTGCAGC
>JBBAQZ010000077.1:0-18725 GCA_040400045.1 Myxococcaceae bacterium | reverse complement strand
GCAGCAGATCACCAACTCAGCCAGATGACGAACTAATTTTGACGCGATGCCTAAGGCCAGAACCGGGTGTGGTCAGGCGCAGTGAGGCCAGGCCATGACCGGGCGTGCCGAGAACCACCCCGTGCGGTCCACGCGCCCGGCCATTCTGGCGGGCATCAAAAGGCGCTGTCCGGCTCGTCCGTCGAGGTCAGGCGGAACCCCGGGCGGCTTGCGGTGATGCTGCCGCGCACAAGACGTGGGCCGGAGTCGACGCCCTATGCTGGCTCGTCTGGCAACGCATGGAACGTCAACTTCAACAACGGTAACTCGAACAACAACGACACGACGAACACGAACAGTGTTCGTTGTGTGCGGTGAGGATGGGGCGGAAATGCAGGAGACGCCGTCATGGTGTGATGTTCGCGCAGTTGACCGCGCGGCGGCGTCGTGTGCCCGGCGCAAGCAGAACCGGCCAGAGACCGTCGCCTTCAGGATGAGGCACGGTGAAGAGGTCGTTGCTCTGGCCGAACGACTTCGCTCCGGGCGCTACCAACCAGAGCCTGGCTGGGTCTTCGTCACCGACCAGCCAAAGCCGCGCGAAATCCACGCGGCGCTCTTCCGCGACCGGGTCGTTCACCACCTGCTCCATGCGCTGCTCGAGCCGAAGTTCGAGCCAGGCTTCATCGGGGACTCCTACGCCTGCCGAAAAGGCAAGGGCACGCACGCAGCGGCCCAGGCTCTCCAGCGTCACCTCTGGGACGCCACTCGCCACGGCCAGGTCCGCGCCTGGGTTCTTCAGCTGGATATTCGCAATTTCTTCGCCACCATCCACAAGCCGACCCTGCTTCACCTACTGCAGGCCAGGGTCGACCCCGGACACTGGCAACTCGTAAAAAAGGTCGTGCTGCATGACGCGGCAAAGGTGGCCGTCCGTCGGGGCCCTTCGGCGAGCTTTGCGCTCGTCCCGCCACAGAAGCGCCTCGGTGCGCTTGGCCCTGACCGCGGCATTCCCATCGGAAACCTGACCAGTCAATTCTTTGCAAACGTCTATCTGAACGCGCTCGATCAGTTCATCAAGCGCCGCCTGGGGGCGTGCCACTACGTTCGTTACGTCGATGACTTCGTGTTGGTTCATCGGGAACCCGAAGTGTTGCGCCTGTGGGAAGCTGAAATCAGGGAGTTCCTGGGTTCTCGCCTGATGCTCGAGGCGCACCCTGCTCCGCGGTTGCTTTCTGCGAGCGAAGGCGTCGATTTTGTCGGTTACATCGTTCGCCCCGGGTACCTCTTGCCTCGTCGGCGAGTCGTTCGAACTCTTCAAAGGAAGCTCCGCGCAGCCGAAGCCCCACTCAGACCGCGGTGGGTGGTCCCCGGAGCCCGCCTCATTCTGGCGCCCATCGGCCAGGTCGAAGGTCCGGCGACTGTTCAACACCTTTCAGAGACGTCGCTCGAGACGCTGCGCGCCGTCTGGTCGAGCTACCAGGGCCACCTGGCTCACGCCAACGCGTGGCGGCTGATGCATCGGCTGTGGCTCCAGCGCCCCGTTTCTCGGTCGGTCTTGTCAATGCGCGACGGCCGTGTCGTTGGCCGGCTCTCGAGACCACGCCCCGTCGCGACGCTTCGCGAACAGCGGTTTCGCCTTCGGAAAGGCGTCGATGCCGACCTGGTACTGGTGAAGGTCGGGCGCTTCGCGGAGACGAACCAGCGCGCGGCGCTGGCAGTCGGGTTTCGGCAGGCCCGAAACGGCCGCAGGCGAGGTTTGGTGGCACCGTGGCTGTCGATGAACGGCGTTTTGCGGCGGGCGCTTCGAGCTGGTCTTCGCGTCGCGATTGCTCTGGAGCTTCCCTTTAGAGAGGGGAACCTTCGAGCGCGAAGGCTTTCCGTCATCATTCGTCCCGGGCCCCTCGGAGTTCCTTCCATGAACAGGAGACAGCCATGAAGCGTGTACGAGTCTGGTCGACAGTCAGCGCGATCGGTCTGGCAATGATTGCCTTGGCTGCAGCGCCCCCGGGTCGCTTCGTGGTCAACGCCGCCGCGGGCACCGTTCGTGACGGGACGACCAACCTGACGTGGCAGCGCACCGTGTCTGGGACATACACCTGGACACAGGCCACCACGTACTGCCAGGGATTGAACCTCGGTGGGTTTTCGACTGGCTGGAGGCTTCCGACGAAGAAGGAGTTGGAGACCCTCGTCGACTTTCGTGTCGTGAACCCAAGCATTGACGTGACGGCGTTCCCCAGCACGCCCCTTGCCGCGTTCTGGACGTCGACGCCCTATGCTGGCTCGTCTGGCAACGCATGGTTCGTCAACTTCAACAACGGTGCCTCGTACAACGACGGCGCGTCATTCACGCTCAGTGTTCGTTGTGTGCGGTGAGGACGGGTTTGACGTTTTGACATTTTGACGATTCGACCTTCCCCAGTCGTTGCGCAGACGGTGGTCCTCGCTCATGACCTCACCAGCCCAGGAAACGAGGTTCATGAGTCATCTGCGTAACCGATGCACGGACCGGTGCTTGCTCTCGGCGTCGTCGCGAACCAGGATGACTCTTGATCGATGGAGGTCGAGCACGGGATTTATTTGTTTTTCGCGGGCTTCGCTGATGACGACCGCGATGGAGAACTCGAAGACGGAGAGTCGTTCGGGATGCACCTGACGCTTCAGATGCCGAAACTCTTCGAGGTGACGCGAGGTGGCACCCTCGACCGCATCGACTTCACCGGCACGAAATAGGCCGGGGCTCGGGCGCCGGTGGGCGCCTTACGTACGACGTTGGCCCTCGTCCCGCTGCCCAACACCCACCTCACCAGCTTCCACGGCGTCGAAAGCACCCCACGCCGCCTTGCGGCCCACGGTGACGCTGCGGCCGACTCCGACGACACCGTCACCGATGCGAAAGACGAAGCGACGCGAGCGTCCCCGCCGCCTCGACTGGGCCACGCTGCACCAGCACACCGAAAGGCACCGACGTCTTGCGCTGCCCCTGTGGCGGCCGCCGGCGCCTTCACGCCATCCACTCCACCAGGAAGACGGCAAAAGGAGCGCCTCATCCAACTCGGCCACCGCCTCGCCCGTCGTCACGTCCTCCCGCCCGCCACCGCCCAGCCCGCCCTCCCGCTGGCTGGCTGATGGACACCCTCTCGCGTCACTGGCCATCGCGGGCGGTGCACCCGTCTGCCCACTGCCGCCGTTTCACCCCTCGCTGACGCCACCTCACCCCCCGCGGCAACGCCCTCGAGGACGACTCAGGCGCCCGAAGCCTCTGGCCCTCCTCCACGGTTTCGCGCTTTGTCCATCTTTCTGTCCGTCACGACGGAGTCATGGCTGCCATCATGAGGGCGTTTTCGCGCGTCTTCTGCGCGGTGAGTGGTCATTCGCGGGTTCCTGACGCAAACCTTGCCGTGGCGCGAGGTCCGGACTGTCCAGCACTCACTGGCTCATCAGCGTGGAGCTCAACGACAGCAAGAGCCGGGTCGGTCTCGTTCTGGTCAGACGCCAGACCGTCATCGCGCTGGCGCTCGCTCGGCGAGTGCCGGCTGGCAGCGCGACTGAGGTCGGCAACAGCATCGCGGCGTGCCGAAGCACCACCGGCGAGATCGGCGCCACCGACGGCTGCGTCGCGAGGTCGGCCACGGGCCCCATCGGGGGCATCTTCAGCGTTTGGTCGAGGGTCGCCCATCGACAGGCGACCTCTCCCAGGGGCTTGCACACGATGCGGTCGTCGTTCGAGGGCGCCGTCGCAAAGCCAAGGTCGACCTCGCCCGACAGCAGCGACGCCGCCATCTTCGCGACCGGCGCTGCCTCGAAACTCAAACGAGCCTTCCCGCGCATCAGGCGCTCGAGCTGGTGGTGCAGCAACGCGCCGATGGCATGACCATCGAACACGACGCGTACCCACTTCGCCTCCAGTCGGCTGGGGCTCAGCGTGGTGAGCGCGTCATCCATCAGGCGCATCAAGTCGCGCACTTGGTGCGAGAGGTGCGCGCCTTCAGCGGTGAGCACCATGCCTCGGTGAACGCGGTCGAACAGCCGGGTGCCCAGCGCGCTCTCGAGCTTCGCCACCGTTCGCGAGAGCGCAGCGGGAGTGATGTCGAGTGAGGCCGCGGCCTCAGAGAGGTGCTGCGTCTCGGCCACCACCCGAAAGGCAGGGAGCCACGGCCAGACCCGGAGCAGCGATTCGGAGCGTTGCATCGTTGTTCTCGTATCAACGCGAACTTGACCTGAAGTCAATGATGCCCCGCGCAGAGACCGCTATGGCCGCCCTGCTTCATCAACCCGCATCACCAACCCATCAGCATGAAGGAAATGAACCCATGAACACGAAGAACTCGCACCTGACGCTGTTGACCGCTGCCCTCATGACTGCGTGTGGAGGCCCTCTCGAAGAGACCGGCGAGGTCCTCGACGAGGCCTCGACCGCGACGGTCGAAGCAGAGGTGCAGTCGTGGCAGCAGAGCCGCACCTACCGCGTCACGGTGCAGAACGTCACCGCCGGCAATGGCTTGTCGCCGCCGCTGGTCATCGCACACCTGAACGCCTACCGCCTGTTTCAGCTCGGCGTCCCCGCCAGCGCCGGGATCGCTGAGATCGCCGAGACCGGCGCCACCGACACCCTGCAGAGCGAACTCTCCCTGCAGAGGAACGTGCGCGCGGTGACGAAGGCAGAGGGCGGCCCCATTCCGGCAGGGCAGAAGCGCGTCATCGAGATCACCTTGCCCCGCGGCAGCCGCACGACGGAACTGAAGCTCAACGTGGTGTCGATGATTGGCCGCAGCAATGACTCCTTCGTCTCGACCGGCAATGGCATCGAGTTGAGCCGCTGCGACACCGGCCCGGTCTCGGTGGAGCTGAGCAACTTCGACTCAGGCTCCGAAGAGAACACCGGCAACGTCGCCGACTTCGGGCGGGGTGGGCACCCCGTCGCGCAGGCCGAGGGCTTCGTCAGCTACGACCGGGGCCTCAACCCCCGTGGTGACGCGCCGAACCTCGCCGCCTGGGGCTCGACTGCAGCCCTGATGACCATCGAGCGCATTCGCTAGCGATCGCTGAGCTGATGATGGTGCGCAGACGAAATGCACCCCGCAGGCTTCACCGGACACGGAAGCTGCGGGGTGGTTCTTCGACGCATTCGGTCTCGGCCGTGGCGGAGGGAGCCGACACTTCGACCGCCACGTTCAGGACCGCGCTGGCCACTTCGAACAGCCCCCGAGCCTCGATGGCCCGCATGACGGAGCTTCCGCGGGCCCGCGCGCAAGCCACCGAGTCTCCGGTGGCGAGGCACTGCTCGATGTTCGCGCGAATTCGCTGCTGGCTCTCGACGAAGACCTGACGGCGGATGGCATCAGCCGATGGGCCGACGGGCGCCCCACGAGGTGCAGGCAAGGTTGCGCACGAGGAAGAGACGACGACGAGGGTGAGGATGAGGGGGCGAATCATGCGCGCTCCGGGTGCGACGGGTTTGTCAATGGACCCCGGTCGCGGTGAAGTGTTGAAGCCCGCCACAGAAGCGCCAACCCCTCGAAAAAAGCGCAGCGTCTTTGCACCACTTTCAACACGCCGGGCTTCAAGGGGTCTTGTCGTCATGACGGCCGCATTCTTGTTGCCCGCCCTCCTCGCAGCCGCGCCCACCAACTGGCACGCCATCGTCGTCGGCAACAACACCTCTCCGACGCAGAAGCGGCCGACACTCGCGTTCGCCGATGACGACGCGATCAGGTACTCCCTGGCGTTGAGCCCCGTCGTGAAGGCGGAGCGACGCACGTTGTTGGCGAGGGTCGACTTCGACAGCTCCCGTCTCGTCTTCGCTGGCGTGACCCCGAGCGCCCCTCCGACGCTCGACGCCCTCACCGAGGCCTTCCGCACCTTGAGCAAGCGCGTCGAAGCTGAGCGTGCGCAGGGAATCCGGTCTGGCCTCTATTTCTTCTTCGCGGGCCACGGCGATGTGGAGCAGGGGAAGGGCTTCCTCGAGTTCGAAGATGGGCGGCTCTTTGGACAGCACTTGAGAGAGCTCATCGCCTCGACTCGCGTCGACGAGACCCATGTCGTGTTGGATAGCTGTAACTCGGTCTTCGTCGTCAGCCCTCGCAAGCCTGGCGGCCGGCGGTTCTCCACCCCCGTCGAGCTGTCGGCTGCGCTGACGAACCAGCTGCCGGGCATCGGCGTCTTCCTCTCATCGAGCGGCGATGCCGAGAGCTGGGAATGGAGCGAGCTGCAGTCTGGCGTCTTCAGTTACCTGATCCGGTCTGGTCTCGCGGGTCCGGCAGACCTCAACGGCGATCTGGAGATCTCCTATTCGGAGCTCCGCCGCTTCGTGGCCATCGCCGCTCAGGACGTGAAGAACCCGCGGTTCAGGCCGGTGGTCTACGCGCGAGGACCGGATGGGCGAGATGATCGACCGTTCATGACACTCCCGGCCGACGCCCCAGGGCTTCACCTCACGTCCGACAAGGCAGAGCACATCGTCATTCGGGACCTCGAGGGCACGCGGTGGCTCGAGGCGAACGTGGAAGCGGGCCAGGTGTTCCGACTCGTCGTCGACGCCTCGCTCGTTCCGATTCTGCGCGTCGACCGTCCCGGCTCGAAGCACGTGGCCTTCCCTCAGACGCTGACGTCGTCTCTCGAGGCCCTCGAGGCGCAGACAGACCCCACCACGGCGCGTGGCCCAGCCCCCTCTCTTGCTGCACTGTTCGAGACTCCGTATGGCCCCGATTCCGTGAAGGCGTTCGACGCGCGAGGAGGCGACCAGGCCACCTTCGGCGTCTCCGAGCGGGAGTTCGTTCACCTCGTCGGCCTCATCGAGCGGCTCGTCGCGAACGAGAAGGCCACGCGCGAGGAGTCGATTGCCTCTGGGGTCGCCTGGGGCGGCGCTTTCACGGGCATCGCGCTCAGCGCCATCTTCACGTCGAGCGCGCCCTGCGCCCAGTGGTGTGATCTTCGCGGCGTCAGCGTGACGATCGGAGCGGTTGGACTGTTTCAGGGCCTCGAGGCGCTGGCCACGGCGCTCGACCCACCTTCGAGCGAGCTCACTTCGCTGCTTCGAGCTTCACGCGGGGAGCTGAGTCAGCGCGAGCGCGACCACCTTGCCGAGCGTGCCGAGCGTCGGTTCCTCCAGGAAGTTCGTGAACGAAGGCGCTCACTCACCGCCAACCGTATCCTCTGGGGAATCAGCACGACCGCCATGGTGGCGCTGCCAGTGGGACTCCTGTTGAGCGACACCTTGAGAGGCGAGCCGCTCAACTACTGGAACGTCATCACCAGCTTCGTGGGCCTGGGTCTCAACACCGTCAGCTTCATTCTCAGCACCCTTCGCGTGTCGGAGCGCGACGCCCTCATGACCGAGTGGCTGAGTGAACGAACTCAAGGTCGAGTTCAGTTGGGCTTTGCTCCGACGCCGGCGGGTGCTGGTGGCGTGGCGTCGATTTCCGGCCAGTTCTGACGCCGCGAGTGTGGACTCCCACGCGCAGTGGAGCCGTGCAGCGCAGCTCGACCGCCCGCAGCTCGCGCCCAAGGCCCTGAAGTCGAATCGCCAGAGTCCGGCCTCGATCTTGAAATCACTCGGTTCACGCCGCACCGACGGCCTTCAACACCGTGGCCCCATCGGGGTTCTCGAGACGAACCTCTTTGGGAGACTCCATGCGCACCATGTTCATCGCCTTTTCAGTGCTTCAGTTCGCCTGCGGCGGCCCGCCGTCGCCCGTGACCGACGCAGGGAGCTCCACAGCGGGTGGAAGCGCAGGGGGCTCCACAGCCGGTGGAAGCGCGGGAGGCTCCAGCGCGGGTGGAAACGCGAGCGCTGGCGATGCGGATGCGGGCGGGTTGAGCGGCTCGGTGGAGATCAAGGTCGAGCCAGCCACCTTGCCCGGCCTCGATGGCACCACGAGGATCTCGGCCCGCTTCGGCCGAACATGGCCGGTCTGGGAAGACGACCTCAAGGAGTTGGCGTGCTCCTCGCGCGCCCTCGGCACCTGCAGCATCGAGGACTGTGTCGACACTGACGGAGGGATGGCGATGGCTGCGCCTCGAGACCTCCGGTCTGCGGGTCGGCTGACCATCGACGACGGCTCCACGACCATCACCGCCGACCTGGACGCCGGGACCGGCGAGTACTCTGTCAGGCGCCAGGGAGAGCTCACTTCAGGGAGTCTCTTGAACATCGAAGCCGCTGGCGATGCGGTACCTCGCTTCCGCGACACGCTGCAGCTGCCGGAGCGCATCGTGGTGACCGCACCGAGCTGCCCGCTTCAGATTTGCGGCAGCTTCGACCGCTCGCGCGACCTCGACCTCGCGTGGAGCAACGCCATGGGCCCCGTCGATGTCCAGCTCATCGGCGTCTCCCTGGCCTCCAGGCGGATTCGGATCATCACCTGCAGCTTCACAGGCCCGACCGGCACGATCCCAAGCGCTGCGACCCAGGCAATGCCGGAAGAGGGTGCCATCCTCGAGATCAGCCGCCGCACCGACCGCACGGTGCAGGCGGGAGCCGTTCCCGTCGCGCTGCGCGCCGTGAACCAGTCACTGTATGGTGTCTACACTTCGGTACGCTGACGAGCGACCTGTGATTGGCCTCACTGATGGGAGGGGAGCACGGGTTCAACACGTCTTCCGATGTGGGGTCTTCTCGTCGTGAGTCCCGAACGCTCCACCCTTCGGCTCGTGTCGCCCGAGCTGCCTCGGACCAACGAATGGCTGATGTCCGAGGCCAGCCGCGGCGACCGTGGCGCCTTCCACGAGCTCGTCACGCGTCACCTCGTCACGGTTCGTCGCTTCTGCGCGCGCGCCGCCGAGCCCCAGGCTGCTGACGAGCTCACGCAAGACACCTTCACGCGCCTGTGGCAGTCGCGCAGCCGCTGGCGAGTGGGCACGCCCTTTCTGCCCTTCCTCTTCACGATCGCCACCAACCTCTGTCGCAACCACCATCGCAGCCTCGGCCGCCGTCGTCGCGCCATGGACGTGTTGGCCGACACGCCAGGCGCAGCACCACCGTCGCCTGCAGTCGCCCTCGAGCGAAAGGTCGAAGTGGCGCGGGTCCAAGCGGCGCTCGCGCAGCTCCCAGACCCGCAGCGCGAGGCCGTGTTGTTGCGCTTCACCGCAGACCTCGATTCCGATGAACTCGGAGAGGCGCTCGAGTGCAATGCCTCGACAGCACGAAGCCGCGTCTTCTTCGGCCTCAAACGCCTTCGAGCCCTGCTGGGGGTGGCCTCATGAGTTGTCCTGACGTCGACACGCTCACCCAGTACGCAGCAGGCTTCGTCGTCGACGAAGAGGCCGTGAAGCTTCGTGCGCATGCCCTGAGCTGCCTTGCCTGCCAGGCCGAGCTTGCCGCGCTCGGGCAGCTCACCCGCGAGCTGGCGTCGGACGACCTGCTCCCTGCCTCGGCGCTCACCGTCGATGCCGTGGTGGCGTCTGCAGTGACAGCCAGGGAGCCCCTGGCGCAACGGCCCCTGCCGAGCTGGGCGATGGCCCTGGCCGCCGCCGTCGTCGTGCTCGCGGGAGCGACGCTCGTCGTGTCCCAGCGCGAGGCTGGTGACCGCGGGACATTCACTCCACGCGGAACCGCCGCTCGGTGGCGGGAACGCGTCAGCGCCCGAGTCGTCGCGACGCCGCCAGGGCTCGTCGAGCCGGGCACGCATGTCGCCGCCGATGCTCGCTTCTCCGTGCTCGCGTTCGGCGTCTCACCATCCGATGCGCTCCATCTGCTCGCCTTCCTCGTCGACTCGAAAGGAGAGGCTCACTGGATCACGCCGCAGTGGCTGGACGAGACCCACGTGCCCGGGGCGGAGCGGCTCTCTCATGATGGTGGTGTCTTCACGCCGTCCATGGAGGGCGCGGTCCTGGGCTCCGACAGTTCGGTGGTCTTCGACGACCTGCCGCTCGGCCCGGCGGTGCTACTGACGGTGGTAAGAGAAGGGTCGCCGTCAGTTCTCGCGGTCGAGCGGTTGCCCTCGAGGACCGAAGCCGCGGTCAAGGCGAGCTTCCCCGATGCGCACGTGCGTGCTGTGGACATCGTCATCGACGCCGCCGCTGGCCGGTAGTCTGACTGCTGCTGACCCGACCTTCGCCGTCCGAGCCCCAAGCATCTGTCACGGGCCCACGCTCTTCGCGGCGCTCCAGGTGAACGTGAACGGAAAGAAGCAGTCCGGAGCGACGGGCCGCAAGGAGCCCCAGATCAGCTTCGACCTGCACACCCAGCGCGCCATGAAGGACGCAGGCGGGCGCCCGAACGTGGCGGCCGACGTGGCGAAACGTCACGGCGTGGTCGAGGCGCGACACGAGGCGCTGGGCGCACGACGCACATCTGGCGTTCATTTCATTCGTGCTGGAACGAGCGCGAGGCTGCAGTTGCAGTCGCTCGGCGATTCACTGTCGGGCCGGCGCGCAGCGGCTCCTTCCTGACGACGGTGCTCGATTCGTCGCTCAGCGCCCCGGAGTCCACCAGCCCGACGTCGGCGCGAGGCCGTCGCAGGCGAAGACGCGGTCCGGCGGGAGCGCGGCGGTCAGCATGGGGGCGCGCGCCCCTGCCCGGGCAGCCCAGCGCCAGCGCCTGCAGGTCCGCGTTGGAGAGGTCCGTGTCCGGGGCCGCTTCGGTCTGGAAGCCGGTGAGCAGTGCGCTCCTCCATCGACACTCCCGGAGAAGCCAGTCCTCCGCGGCGCCGTGCCAGCAGGTGGGCAACCTGAGTCGTTCACCGCGGCGCCAGCGATGTCCCCTGGCGACTCCCCCGAGTGGCGAGCGTGTGGCCGTCGATGAGGGCGTCGGCCCCGATGCCACCTGCTCTCTCGGCTGCGTGGCGAGCCTCGCGGCAATGCTCGACCTGAGCTGGGCGCGACCCTGGCTGGCAGCGCACGCGGCTCGGCGGCTGTGGCCTGTGACGCGCAGGCGCAGTGCAGCGTCATTCCTCCACCCGGCTGATCAGTCGTCCCGTCGGAGCGCCACGCGAGCGCACCAGGGTCCCAGCGGCGCGGCTGCGGCGGGCGTCTCATTCACGGCGAGCACCACCTCGCCGCCGTCCATCGGTTGCGGCGTGTCGGAGCAGTTGAGCGCGACCGTGAGCACTGTTCCGTCTGCGCGCGCGCTGAAACGAGAGCACGGCGCCGGTGACGTCGAGCTGCACGTCTTCATCACGCAGGTGTCTGCGGAGCTCAACGCTTCGCGAGCCCGACGGGGCAGGGCGCGGTGCGCGAGTTCAAGCTGACGGTGAAGACGCTCCAAGCGGCGGGGCTCGAGGTGCTGCTCGACGTCGCGCCGAACCACACCTGTGAAGGCAACCACCAGGGCCCGATGCTGAGCTGGAAGGGCCTCGACAACTGCGCCTCCTACTGGCTCCAGGACGCCGACCGCTCGAAGTACCGCGACTTCACCGGCTGCGGGAACAGCCTGAACCTCGGCAACCCGTGGGCGCTGAAGCTGGTGCTCGATTCGCTGCGCCACTGGGTGACCGAGTTCCACGTCGACGGCTTCCGCTTCGAGCTCGCCACCACGCTGGCCCGCGCGGGCAACGGCGACTTCTCGGCGGCCTCTCCCTTCCTCCAGGCCATTCACCAGGACCCGGTGCTCTCGCGCGTGAAGCTCATCGCCGAGCCGTGGGACCTGGGCGCCGAGGGCTACCGGCTCGGGCAGTACCCACCGCTGTTCGCCGAGTGGAACGACCGCTACCGCGACAGCATTCGTCACTTCTGGAAGGGCGACCTGTGGCAGGCGGTGGGAGGTCGTCATCGACACGGCGCTCCTGCTCGACGCCCAGACCTTCGCCAACGGCGAGCGCTTCACCTTGCAGTCGCGCTCGGTCGTGGCGCTCAAGCTCATGCCGGCCCGGACGGAGCCCGGGTGCGCGACACCTGGCACCGCAACGCGACCCGGCTGCGTCGGGAGCTCGCCATCGCGCGGGAAGAGCAGCTGCGGTTGCGCCGCGTCATCGACGACGAGCGGCTGGAGCACCGCCGTCAGCTGAAGAAGCTCAAGAAGGGTTGACGCGTCGTCTTGATGTCGCTGGGCTTCGGGCCCACCTTCACCGCGACGCGCTTCTTCAGCGTCACCACCACGTTCGGGTCGGTCGAGTCGGCGAGCGTCGTCTGGAATGACTCGTAGCCGTCGCGCGACACCTTCAGCAGGGTCGGCAGCTTTGCCTTCTCGAGCTTCACCTCGAGAGGGGTGAGGCCCTTCTTGTCGCCGCCGAGTTCGACCTCGGCGCCGGTGGGCTCCGACGTCAGCGAGAAGGTGAGGAACTCGACGACAGTGGGCAGCTCGACCTTCTTGATGGGCGGCTCGACCGGCGTCGTCACCACGTCTGGCGGCTTCGGCGTCTCGGTGGTGCCACGGCCCTTCAGCGCGAAGCCCGCGATGCCGATGACGAGCACGCCCACGACGCCCAGGCCCAGCCACAACCCGGCACGCGACTTCGGCTTCTGGCCGACGGCCTCGGTGAGGTGCGAGCTGCTCTGGCCGGAGGGGAAGACCTGCCCGCCCTGACGGTTGCGGTCGACGATGGTGGGGCTCTGCGCGTTCTTCGGCAGACCGCGGGCGTCGAGGTCGGTGAGGCCCGAGTCCTCTTCGAGGGAGCGCGGGTCGTCTTCCTTCGCGATGCGCTCGGCGTAGAGCGCCTGCATGAAGTCGACGAGGAACGAGTTCGACGCGGGGATGTTGTTCTTGAAGGCGAAGTCTTCGAGCGCGCTGCGGAAGGCGCCGGCGTCGGCGTAGCGGTCCTTCACGTCCTTCGCGAGCGACTTGAGCACCACCGCGTCGAAGGCCTTCGGGAGCGACGGCTCGACCTCGGACGGCGGCGGCACCTGGCAGGCCTTCACCGGCCGCTGCGTCAAGGGATAGCTCGCGCCGATTTCGCTGAAGCCGCTGCGGTGGTGATGACCACCGAGGGCCACGCTGGCAAGACGTACGAGCTTGCAGGCGACAGCCCGCTCACGATGACGCAGCTCGCAGCCGAGGTCGCGCGGCTGAGCGGCAAGCCGGTGCGCTACCAGAACCTCCCCGACGCGGAGTACGCGGCGACGCTGCAGAAGTTCGGCGTGCCGGCGGGCTTCGCGCAGGTGCTCGCCGACGCCGACGCAGGCGTGCGCCGAGGCGAGCTGAACGACACCAGCCGCACCTTGAGCACGCTCATCGGCCGCCCCACCACGCCCGTCGCGACGGTGCTCGCCAACGCCCTCGGAGTGTCTGCGTGACCTCACCCACTCGCCGCGAAACGATGCTCGCCGGGCTCGCGCTCGCGAGCGGGTGTCGCCCCTCGAACTCAGGAGCCGTCATGAACGCCGCCAACCGCCTGCCGGTCGTGTACCTCCCGCACGGCGGAGGGCCCTGGCCCTTCGTCGACCTCGGCTTCGGCAGCCAGCGCGAGAACGATGCGCTGCGCGCGTACCTCTCGTCGTTGTCGGAGGTGCCGAAGCGCGAACCGAAGGCGCTGCTGATCATCTCCGCGCACTGGGAAGAGAGCGCCGTGACGTTGATGACCGGTGAGAAGCCGCCGCTGTTCTTCGACTACTGCGGCTTTCCTCCCGAGTCGTATCAGCTCACCTGGCCCGCGCCCGGCGCGCCCGCGTTGGTGGAGCGCGTCGACGGGCTGCTCAAGCAAGCCGGGTTTCAGACGGCGCACGACAGCCAGCGCGGCTTCGACCACGGCACCTTCGTGCCGCTCAAGCTGGCGTACCCGGCGGCCACGATTCCCACGTTGCAGCTCTCGTTGCGGCGCGGCCTCGACCCGGCCGAGCACCTCGCGATGGGCCGCGCGCTCGCTCCGTTGCGTGACGAAGGCGTGTTCATGTGCCCCAGGGTCATGAGGGCTCCATGACAAGGAGTTGTGATGGCCTTCCTGCCTTTCTTTTCTAAGAAAATACCCGTCGACGTCGATCAAGAGGTGACACGTGGTGCCGACGGCTCGACGCAGAAAATGATCTCTGGACCCGCGGCTTTCTCGTTCGACCTGCCGCGCGGTTACGAGCCCCCTCCCGAAGAAACTTTGGAGGCGTCTCTTCGGGATATCGTGCGGACCAACGTTCTCCTCGACCGTGAGCTCGCCCCGAAAGGGCTGATGATTTCTCCGGTTTGGGAGAACCAGAACGGAACGGCAGCCGTGCGCGCGGTACAGGCACCCACTCAGTTTCGTGAACGATTCTTCGCTGGCCGCGGCGCGGCGGCGGTGATGGACACTGGCATGGTCAGGTTCACCATCGGCATCTTTCCTTGGATGTCTGACAGTCCTGACGATGCCGCCATCGTTCTCGAGGACACCTATGGGTTTTGGCGTGATCCAGCCGCTCCAACGCGTTCGCTCGAACGCCCTTTTGAACTGCACTTCACGTTGTTGAGCCTGTTGCTTGCGGATCTCGCGCGAAAGAACGCCGCGGGGATGGATGAGATGGAAATGATGGCGTCGTTGGGCATTCCGATCGACACACACGACCCAGCGAGAGACCCATCCGTAGCCCAAATCAAAGAATCGATGCGTGCCAAGATCGCGAAGATGCGCGCGCAAGAAGTGGGCTGGGTACAAAGCCTGATGGGTGCGTAAAGAACAAGTCGAACAAAGCTGAAACTCGGTCCGAGTCGAGTTGGGTGTGCCGCTGAAGGACCAGTTTGACGACGTGTTTTTTGGGGATCAACTGCTCCTGCGCAGCGGCCTCGATGGGCGTCGTTCTCCGAGACGGTAAGTGCTGCGCCGCGAACAGCTGCCGCGCGGCCTGGTGCTCGACTCGCGAACCAACACGCCGACTTCTGCGCCGACGCCCACGGGGCCGAACGCGCGCGCCCGCGCAAACGAGACGGCTTGCTCACGAGTGGCACGACGCGACGCTATTGGGCGCGGGTCATCCCCCACGCCTCGATGATTTCTTTCGCATTCTGGGCGAGCGAACTGCTCGGGTCTTCGCCACGACTCGAAGGAATGCGAGGCCTTCGTCCCATCCTCGGTAGCCGATGGCGTTCACGACCGCGTGACGCACTCCTTCGTCTGCGCCGTCGTAGAGCGACTTCAGGAGGTCGAGCACCGGCTCGTCGAAGCTCTTGTTCACGACGGCCAGCTGCCAAGCGACGTCGATCCGCGCCGCGTCGGAGTCTGCGGTCAAGCTGACTGGAGCGTCGCTGCCCTGGAGTAGACCTGCAAGCTGCTGGAGCACCTTGACCGCCCCGCACCTTGGGTGGAAAACGCTGGGCAATGACCAAGCCCGTGCGTGTGAGCATCATCGGAGCCGGTGCTGTCGGCGTCTCGTGCGCAGTCTCGATTCTCCAGGCCAGAATTGTGTCGAGGCTGTCGATCTTCGATCTGGTCGGTGACAAGGCGCGGGGTGAGGCGCTCGATCTCGGTCACGCCGCCCCGCTGTATGGGGGCACCCGCGTCGACGGCGGTTCGATGGACGAGCTCGAGTCGTCGGACCTGTGCGTGGTGACGGCCGGCGCCAAGCAGCGCCCAGGGGAAGACCGGCTCTCGCTGCTGGCGCGGAATGAGGCGGCCCTCGACGACATCGCGCTGCGGCTTGAGCGGGCCGGGCTGCCGAAGGTGGTGCTGCTCGTTACCAACCCCGTCGACGTGATGACTGAGGCGATGCGGCGGCGGCTTTCTCCCAAGGGCGTGGCGGTGCTCGGCTCGGGCACGCTCCTCGATACCCTGCGCCTTCGCCAAGCCCTGGCCGGGCTGCTTGAGACTTCGGCCGAGAGCATTCACGCCATGGTGGTGGGAGAGCATGGAGACTCATCGGTGTGTCTCTTCGACAGCGGCCGCTGCGGCGGGATGTCGCTCGAGGCGGCCTTCGCCTTCCGCGGGCTCACTCTCGACGGGCAACGCCGTCAGACGTTGGTGACGGAAATCCGCGGCGCGGCCTACGAGATCATCAAGCGCAAGGGCGCCACCTCGCATGCCATCGGTGCTGCCGTGGCGCGCATCGTCCGCGCCATCGTCTCGAACGAGCGCGTGGTGCTGCCGGTCAGCGCCCCCGTTGAGGCGGGCGTGTGCGCTGGCGTGCCCTGCGTGCTGGGAGCGGACGGTGCGCAGCCTTTGCCGTGGACCGGGCTTTCGGAGCAAGAGCGCGGTGAGGTCGCGCACAGCCTCTCGATTCTTCGCACCCGGTGCTCACAGCTGCGGGCCTGACCCGAGCCGCCCGCCATCTTCGCGCGCCGCGCGCCCGATGCGTGCGCAGGTTAGAGCACCCCGAGCTCGAGCGCCTTGAGCACTGCGCGGGTGCGGTCGCGTACGCCCAACTTCGAGAGTACTGCCGAGGCCTGGTTCTTCACGGTGCCTTCCGCCGTGCCGAGCGCAAAAGCGATCTCGCGGTTCGACAGTCCAGCGGCGATGAGACGAAGCACCTCCTGCTCGCGCGCCGTCAGCGGGTCGGGAAGGTCGGTCGACTGGAACGAGGCGTCGAGCAGCTTTGCCCCCGCGAGCACCCGCGCCGTCACCGCCGGGCTGACCAGCGTTCCGCCTTGGGCAAGCGTCCGAACCGCGTCCGCGAGCTGCTGGCGCGTCACGTCCTTGAGCAGAAAGCCCTTCGCCCCGAGACGGAGCGCCTCGAGCGCGACCGCGTCATCGTCGAAGGTCGTGAGAATGAGCGATGGCACCGACCCAGCGAGCGCTTGCAGCACCTGCAGCCCGGTCTTCTTCGGCATTCGCACGTCGAGCAGCAGCACATCGGGCCGCGCCTCCCTGACCAGCGCGATCGCCTCGTCGCCGTCCGAAGCCTCTCCGACGACCTCGAGGTCCTTCTCGAGCTCGAGCAGCTTCCTGATGCCCTGCCGCACCAAGGTCTGATCGTCTGCGAGCGCGACCCGGATCATGACCGGGCTCCGAGTGGAAGCGAGGCGGTGAGTCGAAAGCCGGCGCCAGGCCTCGGTTCGACCTGCAGCGTGCCGCCGAGTTCGGTCATTCGCTCAGCCAGGCCTTTGAGGCCGTTGCCTGCGCTGTAGTGACGGGCGCCGCCGCCGTCGTCGCGCGCACTGACCGTGAGCGCACGGGCACTCGCAGACACGGTGAGCCACAGGTTCTTCGCGCCTGAGTGTCGCGCGGCATTGGTGACCGCCTCCTGGGCGCAGCGGAGCACCGCGAGTGCCTGCTGAGGGGTGTCGATCGAAGGCATGCCGGTGAGCTCGACGTGCACGGCCAGACCGGGAACCGCGCGCGCCACCCGGAAGAGCGCTCCCTGCACGTCGAACGCCTGGACGTCACGGAGAGACGAGACGATGGCCCGCACCTCGCTGAGCGCGCACCTGGCCAGCTCCTGGGCGTGACGCACCGGCTCGGCGGCCGCCCCATCGACGAGGTTCTTCGCCAGCTCGAGCTGAAGGCTCACGGCGGTCAGGTGGTGGCCGAGCGCGTCGTGGAGCTCGCGGGAGACCCGTTCGCGTTCGCGCTGTCGGCTCGAGTGCTCGAGCAGGGTCTGCGTGGCGATCAGCTCGGCGTTCACCAGCGCGAGGGCCTGGGCGGCTCGTCGCTCTTTCATCGCAAGAAGCGCGGCGCCGAGCGCGAAGAACACGAAGGCGCTGTAAGAGAGCCAGACGAGCCCGCTCGAGACCAAGCCGTTGCGGGTATTGAGCCCGAGCCCCAGGCCAAAGAGCAGGCTCTGCAGTACCGCTGCAGCAACCGCGATGCGCGGGCGCACGAGAAACGGCAGCTGACCGGCAACTATCGCGAGTGTCGAGGCGGGGAGATTGGCCGTGAGCGCGCCCATCGTCACCGCGCAGAGAGCTTGAAGCGCAGTGAGCGCGAGCGCCGGGGTGCCCTGGACGCGCCCAGTGGTGGTCGCGACGAACGGAAGCGGGAATACGAGCCACGCCACCGTCGCCAGCATCGGCTCGAGCCCGTGGCGCCACAGCCAGAGACCAGAGATCGCCCAGGTTACGAGACCAACCGCCACGAGCATTGGTGCAGCGTAGCTCGCGCGGCGACCGCCTTCATGTGCCGGAAGTCACATCGACGCTGTGTGACCGGCAGCACATGTGCCGTCAGCCCCTGATCTCTACGGTGCTCTCATGAACGCACTCACTCAAGTCCACGTCGGTAGCGGCATTCTCTCAGTTGTGGTCGTGCTGGTTCCACTCGTCAGCCGAAAAGGCCAGCGCGCCCACCGTGTCACAGGCTGGATCTTCTCCATCGCCATGGGCGTGGTGGCGCTGACCGCGCTACCGCTCGCGGTGCTCATGCTCGCCACCAGCCCATCAGGTGCGCTGTTCTTCGTCCAACTCAGCTGGCTCGGCGGCGCTTCGGTGGTTCTCGGGCTTCGCGCGTTGCGCACGCGTTCGGTCGTCGGCGCCTGGCGCATCGAGCGTGCCGCGGCGATCGCGCTGACTGTCTTCTCAACCGGGTTCATCGTCGTCTCGTTCGCGCGCGGCTCGGGCGTGTTCAGCGCCTTTGGGCTTCTCGGCGCCCTCCAGGGCTGGCAGTGGCAGCGCTTCTTCGCTGCTCCAGACCGCGAGACCAACGGTTGGCTGTTGATGCACCTCAACGGTATGGGCACTGCCGCGATCTCTGCGATCACCGCGGCGGTGGTGACCAACGCGCGGCTGCTCGGCTTGCCAGCGAACTTGAGTTGGCTCGCGTGGATTGCACCGGGACTGCTTGGCGGCCTCGGTCTTGGGCTGTGGCAGCGTCACTACCGGCTGCGCGCGTCTGCTGTGCCGGCCGCAAACAGACCGTCGCGTGCGAGCCCTCCGTCGTCAGGACCCCGGAAGACCTCCTCTTCGACACGAGGGTTCGGCTCATGAAGGGATAGGGGATTCAAAGCGGAAAACCGAGCGCGAGCCCCCGCATCAAGCCCTG
>JBBAQZ010000076.1:4720-18810 GCA_040400045.1 Myxococcaceae bacterium | reverse complement strand
GAAAGCGGCCTGAATGCAGTCAAACTGGTGTCTCAAAAACCGGATGCGCTACAGGGCTAGGGTGGCCACCTGAAAAGCCGTCGTCCTCAACGGCCTGCCCCACTTTTCTGAGGACCGCTTGAGGAGGCGGACATGTCGAGAAAGGCACCTGACCCATTCACCCATGCCCGGCAGACCAAGGGCACGACGTCCAAGAAGAGAGCAGATTGGTGGGCTGGCTCGGAGCAAGGCCTGGCCTACATCCGCAGGATAAAGAAAGGCCAACGGGTGCGCTCGGAGAGGTTCATCGAGGTCGTGGGCAAAGCGGTGGAACAGGCGTTCGACGTGGTGAAGCCTGCCTCTGCCATGTTCAAGCTCCGAGAAGCCGTCGCCCTCTTGAACGAGATTGAGGAGACGGCGCTGCCGAAAACTCGCTTCCCTCAGGACGATGAGGTTCTCGCCCTTCTCGACGAATTGGGGAATCGAAGCCGGGTCTTCGTCCAGAAGTGCGCCGCCCTACGAGCCGAGGCCAGGGCCTTGGCTGGTGACCTGATGGAGATCGACACCTTCCTCAAGGCCAACAGGGTCCTCCTCAACAGCCGTCGGCAGCTCGGAAGCGAGCAACAGGTGATCGCCATCTACATCAACCGGGTCGAGAAGATGCTCGGCATCGAGCAAGCCCGAGTCGAGCCCAAGGAACTGGAGACGATGGTGCAGCTCACCGCCATCCACCAGGGCCTGGACCTTGCCGACGCCCCCGCCTCGCTGCAAGAGATGGCTGAACGCTGGCGCACCATGAACAAGAAGGTGCGCCGAGGGCTTGCCTTGAAGCTGGAAAAGGCCCTCGCCAGGTCCAAGCAGCAAAAGCCGACGCCTTGATGGGATAAGACCTTGGAGCGGTCGCTTCACTGCTCCCAGCTGATCACCCCCGGTGGCCGTGGCTGACTCCCGTCATCTTCGACGAGGAGCACCATGGCCACCAACGACCCCGACACGCAGGAAGAGCCCTTCGGACTCTGGACTGCCGATGACGTAGCCCGATGGGCGAAGGTCAGCAGGAGCTGGGTGTACGGGGCTGCCTCGGCAGGCCGGATCCCCTGCATCAAAGTCGGCGGTCTTCTTCGGTTCGACCCCCAGGCGATCAAGACGTTCTTCCTGTCCGGCACTGAACCGGGCCGGAAGGTCATTCCACTCAAACCAACGCACTCCCGGTAGCGGGAGAGAAAGGAGGGCCCAATGGGCTCCGTATATCGGCGAGGTCGCCGGTGGTGGGGCCGCTACAAGGACCCCTCCGGCCGGTGGTGCAGCATCTCACTCAAGGTCGACACCAAGGCCCAGGCGAAGGGGCTGATTCAAGAGCTGGAGCACAAGGTCCACCGGCAGGTTCTCGGGCTCGACCCGGTGCAGATCATCAAGACGATCACCTTCGGAAAGCTGATGACCGTCTGGTGGTCCGAGTACCAGCACCTGCTTCGGTCGAAGACGATCCAGCCGTTTGCCGAGAAGCACTTGGGCCCGGACCTCGGTGGGCTGCTCCTTTGCGACATCACCCCCGGCAAGCTGGAGGCCCTCTTCAACGCGAAGCTCGGGGTGCTGTCTCCCCAGTCGGTGAACCACCTGCGCTCCTACGTGCGCCGCATCTACAACTTCGCTACCCGACGGGAGCTGTGGAACGGAGCCAACCCGGCCAGCCTGGTGAAGAAGTACCGGGTGCCGAAGAAGAAGCCGGAGTACCTGCGCCCCAACGAGGTCGGCTTGGTGCTCAATGCTTTGGCTCCTCGATGGCGGCCCCTGTTCGCCACCGCCTTCTTCACCGGGTTGCGCAAGGGGGAGCTGCTGGCCCTCTTGAAGGCCGACGTGGACCTGGGGGGGCGGTCGATCAAGATCCACCGCTCCAACGACGAAGAGACCACCAAGGGCGACCACGAGGATCTAATCCCCGTGGCCGACGACCTGGTGCCCTACCTGGTGGAGGCCATGAAGCAGTCGAGGTCCGAGCTGCTCTTCTCCAAGCCCGACGGTACCCAGTACGCCGCTGACCTGGCTCTCCACCGCATTCTTCGCCGGGCCATGGGCAGAGCCGGAATCGTCCTCGGGTATGACCACCGGTGCCGAAGGAAGGGCTGCGGCTTCAACGAGAAGAGGGCCGACGCTGCAGAATCAACGTGCCCCAGGTGCTCGATGAAGCTCTGGGTGAAGCCAATCCCCCGCCCCACCCGGTTTCACGACACTCGGCACACAACGGCCACTTTGCTGATCAAGGCCAAGGTGCCGCTGGCGGTGGTGCAGAAGGTCATGAGGCACACCGACTCGAACATCACCTCCAGCGTCTATGGCCACCTCGACCTCGACGACATGCGAGAGGCGGTGAACACCTTCGGGGATACCGTTCGGCCTCACCTCCAAGTCGTTGCCGGAGGGGACGAATGACGAAGGTTTGCTACACCGTTGCTACAATCGAGCGCCCTCCACCAAAACGAAGGCCCTGACTCAACTCAGTTTCCCGAGAGAAGTCAGGGCCTTCAAATGGTCGGGGCGACAGGATTTGAACCTGCGACCACTTGCACCCCAAGCAAGTGCGCTACCAGGCTGCGCTACGCCCCGGAAACTGCTGAAGCATTCGGTGAGACGCGCGCCTTCTGCCAGTCTGACTCGTGACCGTCAAGCAAGCATCGCGAACGACGACTTCATTCGTCGTCTTCTTCGAGTTCGGCGTCGGGGTTGTCGTCGAGATCTTCGGCCGAGATCTCTCCCTCGGGCACGAAGCCGTCGTTCAAGTCAGCCTTGAGCCCCGTCGACGGAACGAACACCACCACGCGCCGCGCGGTGATCTCGATGGGCTGGCCCGACTGCGGGTTGCGCCCCGGGCGCGAGCGCTTGAAGCGGGGCTGGAAGATCCCGAAGCCGACGATCTTCACCTTGTCGCCGCGCTCGAGCGTCTCTTTCACGGTGTCGAAGACCATCTCGACCAGCTCTGCCGAGTCCTTCTTCGAAAAGCCCACGCGCTCGTAGACGTTCTCGATGATGTCCGCCTTGGTCATGGGCTGAATCGTACCCGCCACCACAGGGGTGTCAACATGCCGACTTTGCTGAACTTTCTGCCACCATGCGTCAGAGGGTTCAAAACCGCGGCAAATCGGGCCTCAGAGCGATCGGCGAAGCCCACGGAATCAGGTGCGAAGTGCGCCTCCGAGGCGCCTGGTGACCTCAGCGACGATCTTCTCGTGCGCCTCGGTGACTTCCCCATCGGTGAGGGTGCGTTCTGGCGACCGATACCGCAGTGCGTACGCGACATTCTTTCGCCCCGCGCCGACCTGGTGACCTGAGTACACGTCGAACACCTGCGCGTCTTCGACGAGCGGCTGGCCGACCTCGAGAATCACCGCGCGCACGGACTCGCTCTGCATTTCGGCAGGAACGACGACGGCGAGATCGCGCAGCACCGCTGGGAACTTCGAGAGCGGCTTCGCCTGCGGAATCAGCTGCGCGACCGACTGGAGCGCCTCGACATCGAGCTGGAACAACACGATGCCCGCCGGCGCATCGAGCTTCTTCATCACGCGCGGGTGGAGCTCTCCGAGAGTCCCGAGCACCGTCTGGCCCTTGCGCAGCACGGTGGCCGAGCGCGGGTGGTACCAGGGGGACTCGAACGTCTCGGCCGTCACGCCTCCGATGTGGAGCGCCTTGAGCGTCGCTTCGACGATCGCGCGCGCGTCGAAGTAGTCGGCCTCGGAGTCCTTCGCCGTCCACGTGCGCTGGCCGTGACGCAGCCCCCACACGACGCCAGCGACCTCGAGCGTCTCCTTCGCGACCGGCACCGCGCCCTGCCCGCCCGACTGCTCCGGACGGTACGAGCGCGCCCACTCGTAGAAGCGCACGCCCTGGGTCTGATGCCGCGAGGCCCTGCTGACGTTCTGCACGAGCGACGGAAACAGCGTGGTGCGCATCACCGACTGCTCGACGGAGAGCGGATTGCCGACGGCGATCGCGTCCTTCTCTGCGCTGAACGCCGCGAGCTCGGCCGGAGAGACGAACGAGTAGTTCACGACCTCGTCGACGCCCTGCCCTGCCATCGCGGCGCGAATGAGCCGCTCCACGCGCAACGCCGGACGCTCGGGCTCGAGCTCGGACACCCCACGCGGGAGCGCCTCGGGGATCGCGTCGAAGCCGCGCACGCGCGCGATCTCTTCGATCAGATCCTCTTCGATGCTGACGTCGACGCGCACCGACGGCACTTCGAAGGTGGCCGTGACGTCGTCTCCTGACAACTTCTTGAAGCCCAGGCTGGAGAGAATCCGGTGACAGTCAGCGGCAGGCACGACGACGCCGAGCAGATCGCCGACCTTCTGCGTGCGCAGCGTCACCTGACGATTCGGCTTCGGTGCAGGGAAGACGTCGACGCGGCCCTTGAGCACCGTGCCTCCGCCCAGCTCGGCGATCAGCGCAGCCGTCCGATCGAGCACCTCGGGCACCACATTCACGTCAGTGCCGCGCTCGAAGCGATGCGACGACTCCGTGTGGAGCGCATGACGCTTCGACGAACGCCTCACCGTGGTGGGCTGGAACGTCGCGCACTCGAGCAGCACGCGCGTGGTCTTCTCGGTCACTTCACTCGACGCGCCGCCCATCACGCCCGCGAGCACCAGCGGCGTGTCGCGATCACAGATCAGCAGATCGTCAGCGTGGAGCGGGCGCTCCTTGCCATCGAGCGTGGTGAGCTTTTCGCCACCCTTCGCCGTCCGGACGACGAGCTGCGCGCCACCGATGCGATCGAGATCGAACGCGTGGAGCGGCTGGCCGTACTCGAGCAACACGTAGTTCGTGATGTCGACGAGGTTGTTGATGCCGCGCATGCCGGCCGCCTTGAGGCGATCCTGCATCCACTGCGGAGACGGCTTGACCGTCACGCCCTCGATCACCCGCGCCGCGTACCGCCAGCAGCGCTCGGCGTCGTCGATGCGAATCGTCACCTTCGTCGAGGCGTCGGGGGACGACTCCGTCAGCGTCACCTCGGGCTTCTTGAGCGGAACGTTGAACAGCGTCGCCACTTCACGCGCGATGCCCAGGTGTGAGAGCGCGTCGGCGCGGTTCGGAGTGACGTTGACGGTGAAGACCACGTCGTCGAGCCCCAGCGCTTCGGCGATCGGCTGGCCGAGCCTGGCGTTGGCGTCGATGATCAACAGGCCCGCGGAGTCTTCGGTGATGCCGAGCTCCTTCGAGCTGCAGAGCATGCCCGAGCTGTCGACGCCCCGGAGCGCCGCCTGTTTGATCTCGGTCCCGTTGGGCAGCCGCGTGCCCACCGTCGCCAGCGGCACCTTGTCGCCGACCTTGTAGTTCTTCGCGCCGCAGACGACCTGGAGCTGCGTGGCTCCACCGAAGTCGATCTTCGTCACCGACAACTTGTCCGCGTTCGGGTGTTTGTCGCTGGCGACGATCTGCGCCACCACGACGCCCTTGAGCGCCTCGGCGGGCCGTTCGATCGCCTCAATCTCCAGGCCGGCCATCGTGAGCCGGCCAGCGAGTTCATCGACCGACGCAGGAAGCGCGACGTAGTCCTTGAGCCACTTGAGCGAGATGCGCATGTCGTATGCCTTTTCAGAACTGCGCGAGGAAGCGCGCGTCGTTCTCGAACATCGTGCGGAGATCGTCGATGCCGTACCGGAGCATCGCCAGTCGCTCCACGCCCATTCCGAACGCGAAGCCGGTCACCTTCGAGGCGTCGTAGCCCGCGTGCTTGAAGACGTTGGGGTGCACCATGCCGCTCCCCAGCACCTCGAGCCAGCCGGTCTGCTTGCAGACGCGACAGCCCATGCCGCGACAGAACACACACGATACGTCGACCTCGGCCGACGGCTCGGTGAAGGGGAAGAAGCTGGGGCGGAAGCGCGTCTTCGTCGAGGCGCCGAAGAAGGCCGTCGCGAACGCCGCGAGCGTTCCCTTGAGCTCCGCGAACGTCACCTTCTCGTCGACGAGCAGGCCTTCGACCTGGTGGAACATCGGCGTGTGCGTCTGATCGCTGTCCTTGCGGTACACACGGCCCGGCATCACGCCACGCAGCGGCGGCTTGTGCGCGAGCATAGTGCGGATCTGCACGGGAGACGTATGCGTGCGCAGCACCACCGGCCCCACGCCCTTCGGGAGCCACGGCGCATCGACGTAGAACGTGTCCTGCATGTCGCGCGCGGGGTGATCCGCCGGCACGTTGAGCGCTTCAAAGTTGTACCAGTCGAGCTCGATCTCAGGCCCTGCGTAGACCTCGAAGCCGAGCCGCGAGAATACGCGCACGATGTCTTCGAGGGTCTGAGAGACGGGGTGACGACGGCCGAACGCCGAGGCGCGACCCGGGAGCGTGATGTCGAGCTTCTGGCCCTTCAGCTCCTCTTCGAGCGCGGCGTCTTCGAGCCGGCTCTGCGCCTCGCTCAGCAGACCTTCGACTTCGCCCTTCACCTTGTTGGCGATTTCACCGACGGCCTTGCGCTCCTCGGGCGCCAGCTTGCCCATGGAGCCGAGCACCGCCGACAGCTCGCCCTTCTTGCCCAGGAAGCGGCCCTTGAGCGCCTCGAGCTCCTGCGCGGTCTGGGCCTTCGAGATCTCGGTGCGCGCGGCTTCGGCCAGCGCCTTCAAACGGTCTTGCATGGCGTCGGGCATTACCCGAAATGACGCGACGCCTCTACGTCACTGACGGGCCCCAGACACGACTCGGGGCCGCCTCTCGAAGTGAGAAGCAGCCCCGTTCGATGAACCCATGAACCGGTCTTACGCCTTCGCGAGCGCGGCGACGGCGTTGAAGCCAGCGGGATCGTGAACCGCGAGGTCCGCGAGGATCTTGCGGTCGATCGCGACCTTCGCCTTGGCGAGGCCGGCGATCAGGCGTGAGTACGAGAGGCCAACGAGGCGGGCCGCCGCGTTGATGCGAACGATCCACAGGCTGCGGAAGTCGCGCTTCTTGCGAGCACGGTCACGCGACGCGTAGTCGAGCGCACGCTCAACGGCCTGATTCGCGCGCTTGTAGCAGTTCTTCCTGCGGCCCCTGTAGCCCTTGGCGAGCTTGAGGATTGAGTTGCGGCGACGACGCGCCTTGACGCCCTTCTTGACGCGCATGACTTAGTTCGCTCCGTACGGAAAGAGTTCCTTGACGACCTTCTTCGCGTCCATGTCGCGAAGGAGACCGGTGCCGCGTGCACGGCGGCGCTGATCCATCGACTTGGCGTGCGTGAACAGGTGCTTACCGAAGGCCTTGGCGTGCTTCACCTTGCCGGACTTCTTCACCTGCATCCGCTTCTTCGCCCCACTGCGGGTCTTCAACTTGGGCATGACGAATTCCTGTAGAAAACTTCGGAAAAGGACGGCGGCACTACCGCCTCCCTCCGGGACTGTCAACTGGTGTGGCAGCTCAGGCCTTCGGTGACGCCGAGACCGCGGCGGCGGGCGCTTCGGGCGGCGCGGCTTCGGGAGCAGGCGCCGGAGGCGGAGTGGGCGGACCATTGATGTCGGCGCTGACGGGAGGACGGGGCGACGACGGGGCGACGCCCTTGCGAGCGGCCTTTTCCTTCTCGGCCTCGAGCACCGACTGCCGGTGCAGATCGCGAGCGCGCTGCGCCACCTTCGGGTTCGGGCCGAGGATGATGAACATCGTCTTCCCTTCGAGGCGCACCTGCTGATCGACGACCGCGATGTCCTTCGTGTCCTTCATCACGTCGTCGAGGATCGCAGTGCCGAGCTCGCGGTGGGTGATCTCGCGGCCACGGAACATGATCGTGATCTTCGCCTTGTTGCCCTCTTCGATGAACTCTTTGACGTGGCGAAGCTTGGTCTCGTAGTCGTGCTCCTCCGTCTTGGGGCGGAGCTTCACTTCCTTCACCTTGACCACGACCTGCTTCTTCTTGGCCTCGTTGGTCTTCTTCTTCTCTTCGTACTTGAACCGGCCGTAGTCCATGATCTTGCAGACCGGGGGACGGGCCATGGGGTTCACTTCGACGAGGTTGAGGCCTTCGGCCTGTGCTCGCGCCAGCGCCTGGTCAGTGGGCATGACGCCCAGCTGTTCGCCGTTTGCCCCGACGACACGGACTTCACGGGCCTTGATGCGGCGGTCTGTTCTCTGGTCGCGTGCGGTAGCGATGGCGCTGTCTCCAAAAGGAAGTGAAAGAGGCGCGCTTCTTAGCGATCGGCCCCGTCAAGTCAAGGTGAGCCAGCCGTTCCAGCCGCTGCGCCCTCCCCTGGCTTGCTCAGCAACATGGGGCTGGGCCACGGTCTGGCCAGCACGTCACGTCGTCGATCGAGGTGATCACCGGCATCGCGAGAACCGCGAGGCAGCGAAGAGACGACACCTGCAAGGACGTCGCGCACCTGCCGAACGCGGAGACGAGCGAGCGGTTCGAGGTGGTCGCCGCGTCGTCAGGCCCACATTGAAGCGATTGAAGTGATCGGGTACTTCGCGAGGCATGCCCGTCAGCCATGACTACAAGGTCTTCTCAGGCAACTCGAACAGGGCGTTGGCCGAGCGCATCTCGGAGTACCTCAAGCGTCCCCTGTCGAAGTGCGACGTCGGCCGCTTCAGCGACGGCGAGATTCAGGTCGAGATCGGCGAGAACGTGCGCGGCTTCGACGTCTTCGTCATTCAGTCGACGTGTCCACCCGTGAACGACCACATCATGGAGCTGTTGATCATGTGCGACGCGCTCAAGCGCGCGAGCGCAGCGTCGATCACGGCGGTCGTGCCCTACTACGGCTACGCGCGGCAGGACCGGAAGGTCGCGGCGCGCACGCCCATCACCGCCAAGCTGGTCGCCGATCTGTTCGAGACGGCCGGCGTGACGCGCGTGGTGTCGATGGACATGCACGCCGGGCAGATTCAGGGCTTCTTCAACATTCCCACCGATCACCTCTACGCCTCGCCGGTCTTCCTCGACGATCTGCGCAAGAAGTTCCCGACGACAGATGACCTGGTGATCGTCTCTCCCGACGCGGGTGGCGTCGAGCGGGCGCGCGCGTACTCGAAGCGGCTGAACTGCCCATTGGCGATCATCGACAAGCGGCGCCCTCGCCCGAACTCGTCAGAGGTGATGAACCTGATCGGCGACGTGAAGGGCCGCGACGCCATCATCATCGACGACATCATCGACACCGGCGGCACATTGACCCAGGGCGCGGTGGCGTTGAAGGAGAAGGGCGCGCGCAGCGTGTACGCGTACATCGTGCACCCCATCCTCTCGGGTCCGGCGATCGCGCGGGTCAACGATTCGGTGCTCGAAGAGCTCGTGGTGGCCGACACGGTGCCGCTCAGCAAGTCGGCGCAGGCGTGCGCGAAGATCCGGTCGGTCGGCTCGGAGCGATTGTTCGGTGAGGCCATCGCGCGCATCTATCGTGCTGAGTCGCTGTCGAGCCTCTTCGTATGAAAGCGGTCCAGGTGGCAGCGAAGCTCTCGGCCGAGTTGGCCGGAGACGTGCTGCAGCCCGGACACCCTTCGTTCGAGCAGGTCGCGACCATCTTCAATCGGGAGTTCCAACGACAGCCGGCGCTCATCGCGCGGTGCGCTTCGACTCAGGACGTCGCGAGGACGGTTCAGGCTGCCACGGCGGCGGGGCTCCCGTTGACGGTCCGCAGCGGCGGGCACGCGCACGGCGGGTACTCGGTGGGCGATGGCGCAGTGGTGGCCGATCTGCGGGGGCTCGACTCGATCGAGGTCGACGCGGCGGCAATGACGGTGACGGTCGGGGGCGGCGTCAGCTCGGGCGCACTGATCGAACACCTGTATGACAGGGGCCTCGCGACCGTGACGGGCTTCGATCCACGCGTGGGCGTGAGCGGGCTGACGCTCGGCGGCGGGTATGGCCTCCTGTCCCGCATGAATGGGCTGGCGTGCGATCAACTGGGGTCGGCCGAGGTGGTGCTCGCCGACGGTGCCGTCGTCACCGCCAGCCCGGACGAGCACCCGGACCTGCTCTGGGCGCTGAAGGGCGCGGGCGCGAACTTCGGTGTCGTGACGCGCCTGACGCTCGAAGTGCGCCCACTGCCTCAAATCTACGGCGGCGCGATCGCCTACCACGCAGGACGGAGCGACGAGCTGCTGCCGCGCTACGTCGAGCTGGTCTCTGAAGGTCTGCCCGACGCACTGACGGTCTACGTCGGCATCGACACCGAGCCCGACGGACTCTCGACGCTGTCGTTGATCGCGTTCCACATCGGAGAGCTCGCCGAGGGTGAGCGATTGCTCGCGCCACTCACCACCTGGGGACGCCCAGTGGGCGGAGGCGTGGACGAGGTCGATCTGCTCGCGCTCCACCAGCCGGGCGGCGACACGTTCCCCGAGGGTTTCAAACACTCCTGGCGTACTCATTTCCTGCCGGCCTTCGGGGCCTCGACGGCTGCCGTGCTGCAGCCCGCGATCGAAGAGGCCCGCGCGTTCCCGAGCTGGACGGTCATCGAGCACATGGGCGGAGCGATCGGCGCCATCGACGGTGCCGCCACCGCATTTGCGCATCGCCGAGCCTCGTTCGGGCTCGTCAGCGCACTCAAGTGGGAAGGCGAAGCGCCTGTCGATCAGCTCGGGTGGCAGGAGCGCCTCTGGCGGGATCTGTCTCCAGCCTCGATCGGCGGCTACGTGAACTACGTGTCAGATAAGCACGGGCCTGAGGCCGTTCGAGCGGCCTACGGGGCCAACCTTCCCAGACTCGTCGAGCTCAAGCGCCGCTACGATCCAGCGCGTGTCTTCGTCGGCAACGTCACGATCCCCGAGACGTGAGGCCCCAATCGATGAGCGTCTGGCGATCGCGCTCCACTTCATCCATCGAGACGGCAGCGAGCAGTTCGGCCTTGGGCGTCGAGCTGTAACGCGCTCTCGGGACGTCGGCCGTCAGCGCCTCGACCACGACCTCGGCGACGGACGCCGCAGGCACAGCCTGGGCGCGTGCCTGAGACAACACCCCGCGGATGTGAGCCCACGGCGCCTTCCACGCCGCCCGCGACGCAGCAGAGGCGGATCGCTCCGCGCGCGTCATCTGGGCTTCGAGGCGCTCCCAGAGCGGTGTGGCGACGGGGCCTGGCTCGATGAGCGAGACGTGGACACCGGCGCTCGCCAGCTCCAATCGCAGCCCATCAGAGAGGCTCTCGAGGGCGAACTTCGAAGCCGAGTACGCCGCCGTCCCCGGAGCCGTCAGCTGGCCCGCACCTGAACTCACGTTGACGATCCGTCCGCGGTCTGCGCGCAGGCGTGGGAGCACGGCTCGCGTGACCCGAAAGACACCGGTGACGTTCACCTCGAAGAGGCGCGAGAGGTCGGCCGGTGAGGTCCACTCGAGGGGAGCCGCGAACGCGATACCGGCGGCGTTCACCAGCCCGTGGAGACGTCGCGCGCGCAGGCCCCGACGCAGCCGCTCGACGAGGGCCACCATGTCGCGGTCCTTCCGCACATCGAGGCGCACGGGCACGACGCGCGCTCCATGGGCAGCGGCCAACGCCTTCTCATCCGCGCCGCGTCGAACCCCTGCGAACACGCCATACCCGCGGCGCACGAGTGCGTCGACCGAGGCCGCGCCGATGCCCGATGACGCGCCTGTCACCAGCACCCAGTCCGAAGGTGTCTTCATGGTGTGGAGTGTGGCGCGGGGCTTCAACGCTGGCCAGTCTGGTGTAAGGCTCCGAGCATGCGCCTTCGAGTGCTGGCCCTGACCGTATCGTGTCTTGGATGTAGCCCGGCCGTGAAGCCGTTCCCCGACGGCTTCCTCTTCGGAGCCTCCATCGCCGGCTTTCAAGTCGACATGGGCTGTCCAACGCTCCCCGCAGCGCAGTGTGAAGATCGGAAGAGCGACTGGTACCAACTGATCACCGGCAAGGCGCAGGTGAACCCGACGGTGGCGTCGAATTTCACGTGGGACGCCCCCACGACGGCGCCTGGCCATTGGGAGTTGTTCGAGCAGGACTTCACCCGCGCAAAGGACGAGCTCGGTCTCAACGGCATGCGCCTGTCACTCGAGTGGAGCCGCATCTTCCCCACCGCGACGGACGGCCTCGACGGCGCGGCGCTCGCTGCAGTGGCCAACCGTGACGCCATCGACCGGTACCACGCGATGTTCGCATCGCTGAAGGCAAAGGGCATCACGCCGCTGGTGACGCTGAACCACTACACCCTGCCGGTGTGGATTCACGACGGGCTCGCCTGTCACCAGAACCTGTCGACGTGCACCAACCGCGGCTGGCTCGACAAGGAGCGCCTGCACCGGGAGATCGCGAAGTACTCCGGCTTCGTCGCGAAGGAGTTCGGCGCCGAGGTCGATCTCTGGGCAACGCTGAACGAGCCGTTCGCCGTCGTCATCCCCGGGTACCTGCAGCCCGGGAAGGACCGGGTGAATCCTCCCGCGGTCTCATTGCGCTTCGAAGAGGCCCGTCAGGTGGCGGTCGCGATGATCGAAGGCCACGCGCGCATGTACGACGCGGTAAGGGCGAACGACACGGTCGACGCCGACGGCAACGGGAAGCCCGCCGAGATCGGCATCGTCTTCCCGATCGCTCCTGCGCTGCCGAAGGACCCTGCGAACGCCCTCGACAAGCGCGGCGCCGAGAACGTCTTCTACTTGAACAACCAGCTCTTCCTCGACGGCGTCATCAACGGAACGATGGACGCGAACATCGACGGCAAGCCCGACGGCCCACCGCGCGACGATCTCGTCGGCCGCTGCGACTGGCTGGGCATCAACTACTACTCACGCGTGAAGGTGACGGGCACCGACGCTCCCAGCTTTCCGCAGTTCTCGGTGCTCTCGACGTTCGACCCGTTCTCGCTCGAGCTGTGGGACGACACGCCGCAGGGCATCTTCGACGCGATCACCTGGGCGAAGGGCCGCTACGGCAAGCCGATCTACATCACCGAGACGGGCGTCGATGGTGCCGCTGATGGCGAGAAGACCGCGAGTTGGCTGGTGCGGTACCTCGCAATGACGCAGAAGGCGATTCACGCCGGAGCCGACGTGCGCGGCTTCTTCTTCTGGTCGCTGATGGACAACTACGAGTGGAACCACGGCATGTCACTCCGGTTCGGGCTCTACGCGGTGGCCACCGATGTACAGAAGACGCGCACGCCTCGTTCGGCGGTCGGAGTGTATCGGCAGATCACGAAGGCGAAGGAAGTGCCGGCAGCGGTGAAGAAGCAGTACGCCGCAGAGTGAAGCACCAGCGCGGCAGCGCGCCTTCGTCGCAGGACGTGACGACTGCCGCGGAGCCCGATCTCGTATTCGAAGTGGCCGGGGACTCCACGCGCTCGCTTGCGTCGCGAGTGCTGAACGTGAGGGGCCTCGCCGCTCCGCCAGTCATTTCCTTCGGAGCCGATCTGACCTCTGCCAGCGCCTCACATCGAACAGGCCCCGATGCCCGAGGCCATGAGGTTCTGGCACGAGCCCGCTGCGCACGATGGAGACCCGCCATCGACGTTGCAGAACGATCTGCAGTTCCCGGTCGCTCCGCCTGCAGTCCCCGCGACGCACTGGAAACCCCTCGCGCAGAGCGCCTGCGAGGTGCACTGGCCACCGTTGCTGACGCTCCCGCTGGCGAAACAGCCCGGAGGCGCTCCCTGGCGATAGACCTGGCACGCCTCGGTCTGCTGGCACGGTGACTGAGTGAATGGGTTGCAGGCCGTGACGGGCGAGCAGACCAGGTGCAACTCCGCCGCCCCTCCTTGCGACGCCATGAAAGTGATCCCGAGGTTGCATTCGGAGCCCGCGCCACACGCCAGCGCCGGTCCGCAGAATCGTCGGCACGTTGGCTGTCCTCCGCTGACGCCAACGCACTGCGCGCCTCGCTGGCACGGGTCTGACAGGGCTTGCACGCACGAGCTGCCCTCGACGGCACCACCACTCCCGAGCGAGAACGGAGTGCACTGCCTCGCAATCCCTCCGTCAGCGGTTGGCGCGACGATGCACTTGGTATTGGGCGAGCCGCAGTTCTGGAGCGTGAGGCTGCAGCCCGGCAGACAGGTGCCCGCCGTGCCATTGACGCCACTGAGGACGCACTCCGAGCCCGTCGGACAGCTCGGCGTGAGGTAGTCGCAGGGCACTGGTACCGAGGTGCCGCCGCCGACGCCCGACGAGCCGCCGCCGACGCCTGACGTGCCGCCTCCGACG
>JBBAQZ010000076.1:0-4620 GCA_040400045.1 Myxococcaceae bacterium | reverse complement strand
ACGCCTGACGAGCCGCCTCCGACGCCCGACGAGCCACCGCCAACGCCCGACGAGCCTCCGCCGACGCTTGAGGAGCCTCCGCCGACGCCCGACGTACCTCCACCAGCGCCGCTCATTCCAGCGCCTGAGCTGCCGAGGCAGGCGCCGAAGCTGCACGCCGTCCCCAGGCCGCACACGGAGCAGGTGTTCCCCCGCGAGCCGCACGCACCTGAAGCCGATCCTGTCTGGCAGAGACCTGAGGTATCGCAGCACCCCGTCGAGCAGTTCTGTGGCCCGCACCGAGCCGCGGTTCCACACGAGAGAGTGACGGCTGCCGACGAGACGGCGGCGACGATCGGGAGGGCGTGGACGCGCATGCCGACGGCGAACACCAGACGAACCCGGTTGGGCTACGCAACGCCCATGCACCGCATCATCGCCGGATCACTCCTCGTGCTGGTCGCGGGCTGCCGCTCCTCTGCGAAAGCAGACGCCGGACCCGCGCCAGTCGCGGCACCGACGTCTGCGATTCTCGCCAAGATCGACGCGGCGCTCGCGAAACGGCAACAGGGCAACGCTCCGCTGGCGACGACGATGCTGCTCGACGCGGCGGCGCACGCGAAGGTGACGAAGGATCTGGCCGGAGAGGCATGGGCGCTCCATCGGGCCGGAGACACGCTGCTCGATGAAGATCGCTGCGGCCCATCACGAGCCCGATACCTCGAGGCGATGACGATCCATCAACAACTCGGCGATCGACTGAAGGTCGGCCTGGCCGCGAACGATCTCGGACTCTGGGCCCGGCGCTGCGAATTCGACGAAACGATCGGCTGGTTCTCGGTCGCGATGACGTACCGCCGTGACGATCCGAAAGCGTTCGCCACCAGCGCCAACAACCTCGCGGGTACTTTCTGGAACCTGAATCGTCCCGATGAAGCGCAGCTCACGTGGGAGGAAGCCCTCGCCGCCGCCGAGCGCGCGAACGAGCTGGTGATGCAGCGCAAGGTGTTGGCGAATCTCGCGCTCCTCTGGGTGCTGCGTGCCGAGGGCCGGTACGACGATGATCCGGTCGCGAGGGCGCTCTCGATCGACCAGCTGCTCGAGCGGGTCGAGAACGCAGACGGTGGAGCCGACGCGCTCGACGCAGACGCGCTGCTCGAAGAGCTCGATCATCGCCGCCGCGCGCGCTTTGACGACTCCGACACGGCGAGGAAACCGATCGCCGAAGACTCCCCTGCCCTGGCACGTGCTCGCGCCTACTTCGCGCGCGCCATCGACGCGGCGAAACGGGGCGGAGAAGATCCCATCGTCGTCTGCGGCTCGCTCGGCACCTTCGACGATCGCTGCGAGCTGCTCACGCCGAAGACGCCCTGACGCTCAATAGACGAACGGAATGATGCGCCACCGAACGCGCTGCACGTACGTTGCCCAGAGCGGCCCGTACTTCTTCGCGCAACGGCGATCGTCGTCGAGCTGTCGGGGAAGAAACAGCGCCACGTAGTACAGCGGGTACAGCCAGGGCTGCCACGCCGTGAAGTAACCGAGGGACAGCGCCAGCCCCGACGCCATCAACAGCTCGCCCAGGTAGTTCACATGCCGCGACAGCCCCCAGAAGCCGTTCACCAACACGCGGCCTTCGAGCGCGACCGGCGTGATGAGGCCAAAAGCCTTCTTGTTCGGGTCCCGCTTGAACCAGTACTTCTGCATGTTGGCCCCGCGCGCGAACACCCACCCTGAGAAGAACACGAGGGCGAACACCGGCAGGAACGCCATCGGCAGGTGCGGGTTGGGTTGCTCCGCGAGCGCCCAGAGACCGACGCCGTAGAAGTAGGGGTAGAACACCAGACAGCCCCACGTCAGCTTGAAGCCCACGCGCTCGGCGACGAAGTCGTACGTGTAGAGGTGCACCTCTTCGAAGAAGAGGTACTCGCAGAGGAAGAACGTGAAGAGCCCCCCATAGAGGAAGACACCCGGGTTCGGATCGTCGCGGTGCAGCGTGAGGTGGTGCGCCGCGAACGAGAGCAGGTTGAGCTCGAGGATCACCGCGCCAACGAGGTACAGGTACATCTTGGCGTCGACCCGCCCACCCCACAGCTGTGGCTGCTCGATCCGGCCGAGGAACAGATCCTTGAAGACGTTCGAGCCCTCGACGGGCTTCGCAGGCAACACGATCGCGGCTGACGCCACGAGCCCGGTCACGCAGGCGCCGATCACCAGCTCCCAGCGATGCACGTAGAACGCGTTCCACTCGAGCAGGCCCTTCCAGCAGGCAAGCGCCCACAGGCCGACCGACAGGAAGAACACCAGCAGACCGTTGAGCCGATAGCGGAGCTTCGCGCCGGTCGACGGGTCCGTGATGTAGCCGTCGACCCACCGACCCGGCACCACGGCGTTGAGCGCGAACACCACGAGGTACATCCCGAGCGGCCACAGATACGCAGGCATCACAGCTTCTCCACAGGAGTCTCAAGCAGCTGCTGGTCAGCTTTGTTCAAGTCGAGCTTCGCGAAGAGGTCGGGCCGTCGTGCCTTCGTCAACTGGAGCGCGTGCCAGCGCCGCCACCGCTCGATGCGCGCGTGATCGCCGCCCTGCAACACCTCGGGCACCGTCATGCCGCGGAACTCCACGGGGCGGGTGTACTGCGGGTGCTCGAGCAGGTTGGACTCGAAGCTCTCGGTCGTGGCCGACGTCGCATTGCCAAGCACTCCGGGAACCAGCCGAGCCACCGCGTCGATGACACACAGCGCCGCGACCTCACCGCCGGTCAGCACGAAGTCGCCGAGCGAGAGTTCCTCGTCCACCCACGCGAGGGCTCGCTCGTCGACGCCCTCGTACCGGCCGCACACCAGAATCGCCGAGCCCTGCGCCGCGAGCGTTCGGGCCTTCGCCTGATCGAACGTCGGCCCACGCGGGCTCATGAGGATCACGGGAGCGTCGGGCAGGCGCTGCTTCGCGGCCTCGATGGCGCCGACGAGCGACTCCACCTTCATCACCATGCCCGCCCCGCCGCCGTACGGCGTGTCGTCGGTGTTCCGGTGCTTGTTGGTGGCGAAGTCGCGCACATCGATGGCGGTGACGTGGAGCAGCCCCTTGTCGCGCGCTTTCCCGAGGATCGACTCCGACGTGTAGCCGGTGATCATCGAGGGGAACAGCGTGAGGACCTCGAAGCGCATGGTCACCGGTCGTCGTCGAAGACGAGCGGCTTCAAGACGATCGTCCGCGCCTCGAGATCGACCTTCACCACGAAGTCATCGGCGAACGGCACCATCTGTTCGTGCTCGCCATCCTTGAGCACCAGGTTCGGCACAGGGCCCGAGCTCCAGACCTCGGCGACGATGCCCAACGAGCGACCGTCTTCGGTGGTCGCCGCCAGCCCCACGAGGTCGCCCTGGAAGAACTCGCCCTCTTCGGGCTGATCGATCTCTTCGCGGTGAACCGAGACGGTCGACCCCACCAGCAGATCAGCATCTTCGCGGCGCGACAGCGCCTTGAGCTCGACGAGCAGATCACCGCCGGCGTCACGCACTGTCAGGAGCTCGTACTCCCGGGGCGCTCCGGCCTTCGGAGTCAGGAGCAGTCGGTCTACGGTCCCGAGGGCCGAGGACGCAGGGTCAAACGTCTTCACCACCACCGCACCCTTGAGCCCATGCGCCCGCGACACGTAGCCGACGTTCAACCACTCGTTCACAGGAGTCTTCGAAGTCACGAACGCCCCTGGAGGCTCAAGCTACGGAGCGGTGACGTTGGCGCGCTGCCCGGCCCGGCGGTCATCGACCAGCTCGAGCCGTACCTTCTCACCCTTCTTCTGCGCGGCATGGGCAACGACGGTTCGGAGCGCGTTGATGGTGCGGCCATCGCGGCCAATCACCTTCCCAACGTCATCTTGGGCAACCTTCAGCTCGTAGAGCGAGTGGTCCGCTGCCGGGGTGACCGTCAGCTCGACCACCTCAGGCTTGTCGACGAGGGCCTTTGTGAGAAAGACGATCAGGTCTTTCACGATGAGACTCAGGCCTTGGCGACAGGCTTCTGCGTCTTCTTGTACAGGTTTCCGAGCGTCTCAGAGGGCTGCGCGCCCATCTTCGTCCAGTGCGCCCAGCGGTCCTCGTTCACCGCGAACTTCGCGGGGCTCTCGTTGGGATCGTACATGCCGATGTTCTCGATGAAGCGACCATCGCGGGGCATGCGCGAGTCAGCAGCAACGACGTGATAATACGGCCGCTTCTTGGCACCGGCGCGAGCAAGACGGAGGACGACGCTCATCTGACAAACTCCTGAAAAGACGTTGGGAGGTTTGCCCTACACGGTTCCGCCCCGGTCAGTCAAGCAGCGGAAGTCTTCTCGGCAATGACTCAAGACAGTAGCCTCACCTCAGGGGGGAGGGTTGGTCAGTGGTCCAAGACGCCATGGCGAACGACAGGGGCACCATCGCAAAAGGAAGCGACGGGGCTGGTTTCGATGGCTTCGGGTCGCGCTTGTTTCGAGCGGTGGACCGAGGAAGTCCGCCATGAGACGCAGAGAGTGGCGGTGGCTCGCCACGGTGGCAGTGCTGCTGAGATGCAGCCCAACTCAGGACGACGCGCCGCTCCCCCCTCCATCGCACGCCGCGAGTCAGGCGCCCACGGACGACTGGCAGCAGCGCGT
>JBBAQZ010000075.1:11652-19153 GCA_040400045.1 Myxococcaceae bacterium | reverse complement strand
GGAGCTCGTCCCCTCCGCGCGCCCGTCCGTCCCACTCACGGCGACCTCTCGGCTCCGCGCTCGACCCTTCGCCCCGTTTCCTGCTTTGTTCCTCCGCTCCGTTCCCGGGGGGCAAGCCAGGGCTGGTCAGCTCGCAGTCGCTCCCAACGGCGCGGTGGCCTTCGTTTTGCCGGACGCCAACGTCATTCTGCGAATCGACCCGACGTTCACCCGCATCGACAAAATCGCGGGAGAGTTCGATTCGGTTGGAGTCGAACTCGGGCCCCTCCCAGCGCGACTCACCCTTCCGACGGGCGTCGCCTTCAATGCCGCCGGGCAATTCGGCATCGTGATGGGGCGGGTTTCCTTTCAGTGGGGCGAAGGGGCGCTGCTCGTGACGACCGGCTTCACGCCCTGATTCGCCCAGTTCGTCACGGGAGCAGCACCCAGGTGTCGGTGCCGTTGAAGAACGTGAGCCGTTGGCGGGCGACGTCGTAGGCCAGTGCACCTTGCCCCGAGGGCGGGTCCGCGGGGTTGCGCTGGGTCCAGGTGGTGCCGTCCCATTCCCACGTGTTGTTGGTCTGGGAGCGCCCGACGTAGACGACGCGCTGGCGGGCAGCATCGTAGGCAAGGTTGTAATCGTAGCAACTCTCGCGCGGTGAGTTGGCGGGGTAGCGCCGAGTCCAGGCAGCGCCGTCCCACTCCCAGGTTTCAGAGGTGTTGCCGCCCGCGTTGCCGTTGCCGAAGCCCCCGAAGACGATGATGCGCTGGCGGGCACCGTCATAGACGAGCGGGACACCCTGGGCCCGTGGCGACGCGACATGGTTGCGCTCAGTCCAGGTGGCGCCGTCCCACTCCCAGGTGTCAGAGAGGTTGCCGCTCATCGGGAACGAAGCCTCACCCCCGAAGAGGACGACGCGCTGGCGGGCACTGTCGTAGGCCAGAGCGTGGCCGGATCGGGCGGGCGGCGAGGCGGCAGGCGTACGCTGAGTCCATGTGGCTCCGTCCCACTCCCAGGTGTCAGAGAAGCGGCTGCTGCTGGACGCGCCCCCGAAGAGCACGATGCGCTGGCGGGCAGCGTCGTAGGCCATGGCGCTCTCGCGACGAGCGGGTGGCGAGCCGGCAGAGTTTTGCTGAGTCCAGGTGGCGCCGTCCCATTCCCACGTGTCAGACAGAAAGGAGCTGCTGGTCCCGATGTCGTGGGCGCCTCCGAAGAGAACGACGCGCTGGCGGACGGGGTCGTAGGCCATGGTGTGGCCGCTGCGCGCTGACGGCGAGGCGGCGAGGCGGCGCTGGGTCCAGGTCGTGCCGTCCCACTCCCAGGTGTCAGAGAGGTTGCGGCCCCCGAAGAGGACGACGCGCTGGCGGGCACTGTCGTAGACCAGAGCGTGGCCGGATCGGGCGGGCGGCGAGGCGGCAGGCGTACGCTGAGTCCATGTGGCTCCGTCCCATTCCCAGGTGTCGTCGCTAGCCAGGGACATCCGGTTGCCGCCCCCGAAGACGACGACGCGCTGGCGGGCTGCGTCGTAGGCCATGGCGTGCCAGTTGCGGCCGGGTGGTGAGGCAACGGGGGTGCGCTGAGTCCACGTTGCTCCGTCCCACTCCCAGGTGTCAGAGAGCCGGGCGAGACCGCCGAAGCCACCGAAGAGGACGACGCGCTGGCGGGCAGCGTCATAGGTCATGGCGCCGCCGCCGCGAGCCGGGATGCTGGTGGGCACCCAGCGGTTGGCGCAGCGGCCGGAGTCTGGACGCACGCGCGTGACACACGACCCCGAAATGCAAACGTCGACCTGCGTGGCCAGGCAGTCGTCAGGGCCGCACAGAGTTCCGTCTGGGGCCTCTTCTGTCGCACAGCCCCTGGCCACGTCACACCTCGCCACCCGACACGGCGTGGTGGGCTGAGGGCAGACGCGCGGGGAACGGCTGCAGCCGGCCTTCTCGTCACAGGCATCGACGGTGCACGCATTGCCGTCATCGCAGCCCTTGAGTTGCCCCAGGCACGTGCCTGAGCTGCAGGCGCCCGTCACACAGCTCGTCTCGCAGACGACGCCGTTCGCCTTGGGGGACTCGCTGCATTGGGCGCCCGCGACGTCGAAACGCGCCTCGGAGCAGACGGTGGTGGCAACGCAGGCGGGCACCTCCAGGCCCTCGGCCTCAACTTGAACCTGAAGCTCGCCGACGAGGAGCACGCCCGACACGAGCCCCGGCCGCGACGGCGCGAAGCTGACGGTGAGTTCAATTGATTCACCGCGCACCAGGCGAAGGCTGGGTGTCTCGACGGTGAAGGGCGAGTCCACCACCACGTCGGCCTCAATCGGCGCGCCGCCCTCGTTGGTGGCCGACACGACACCGGTCACCACCTGGTCGACGTACACAGCGCCGAGTGAAAGGCGCTGCGGCGTCACGACCAGTCGGCCACGCTCCACCTGCTGGACTTGCGACCCGCAACGGCAGCCGTTGAGCACCAGCGACACCACTGCGAGCAAGACGAGGGGGTGCTTCACATCGGCAAGACACTCAACCTCGCCGATGAATGCACGAAAAGTTCAATGCGGCTCTTCTCGCGCTCGAGTGGCTCGCTCCGGTCGGGTGCGCGCTGAGCGACGAAGGCGTCGATCTCAACCGTCACTGACGAGCGCAACGTCATGGCGAAGTGCCAGCGCGAGGCGCGCGAAGAAGTCGCCGAGTTCCTGCGACGGGCCTGAGCGGAGCACGATGGCCGGAGGTGCACCGCCCTCACGCACCCAGGTCATTGCCTCCTCGGTGGTCCACCACCCGAGCAGAATGCAGGCGATGGCCTCGAGCTGCTTCCTCCGCCCACGAGAGAACGACTCCGCGCGTGGGGTGGGCAGCTGGAAGAAGACGAGCTCCATCAGCGCGTCGGACGAGAGTCGAATCACCTGGCCGTCTGACGTGCTCCACTCGGCGACGGTCGCGACGGTCGACTCGAAGAACACTCCGCTGCGCGCGCGGAGTGCGGCCACCTGGGCGCCGGTCACCCCGACCGTCGCGAGGAGGTTGGTCGCGACGGAACCTGCGAGTCCCATCGACGACGCCACCTCCATCAGCCAGCGCTCCGTGGAGGCCGAGATGGGGTAGCCGACGAAGCCGTGACAGCCGAACGGCTCGCCGCTCACGTTCACGGGGCAGGCACTGCAGTGCGACGCGAGGGGTTGCAGCTGGGCGGCGGCCTGCTCGGCCATCGCGCGCGTGACGACGACGGTGTCGACGCGTCCATCTCCATGCGTCGTCTGAATCGGGAGCCCCTCGGGCGGCAACACGACCTCGTGTCGCTGGCCGTCAACCGTCACGTGCGAGGAGAAGAAGAGCGCCGTCTTTCGCCGAAACGCCATCGCGTCGAGGAACGCGCTGCCGAGCGCCGCCTGAGGAGCACAGTCACGCTGGACGAAGGCATCGATTCCCATGAGTGAGCAGCCTCGAAAGAACCTTCTTTACCCATTCAGCCCTCGAGCTCCACATCACGCTCGAGGATGGAACGTCGATGAGCCGCGTTCGAAGACACGCCACTCCGACCGCGGCTGAGGCCGAGTTGAAGGAGCTGATCGCCGAGCAGCAACGAGATGGGTTCTTGCGAGTGAAGGGGTGAAGGCTCCGCCTCGCGCTGGTTCACTGTCGCTTCGGGCACGCATCCTGTGACGAAGCGCATTCGATCTTTCTACTCCACGAAGATGGTGCGTGTACCCTCACGGATAAGCGAAGTGCCATCACGAACGCCTCGCTGCCCCGGTAGACGCCGCCGCGCGAGTCGACGACCACCAGCTCGTCCTGTTCCCAGGGAAGACTGCCGAAGGACTTCCGCGCGACGTCACCGCTCCGAGGCAGACACGTCAGCGGCACCAGCTTGTCCTGCGCGCGCAGCCACCTCGCGCACGAGCAGCAGAAGCCGCACGTCTCGTCGTACAGCACCCACATCGCGGCGATGGGCGTGTGCGTGGCTCAGGCTCCGGCCGGGCGGAAGAACTGCTCGGGATCGACTGGCGCGGCGCTGCGGTCGGCGATGGCGCGGCGACGCATGCGGTTGAGGACGTACAGGTTCCCGAAGTGCATCATCCCGAGGATGAGCAACACGCCGCCGTAGCTCGTCGCGACGTTCTCGATGACCTGCGACGCGTCGAGCGGCGGGCTCGGGACCTTGATGGTGCGCGCTGCGGGCGCGAACGCCGCTACGAGCGCGCCGCGTACCAAGCCGATCGTGATCTCAGCCTGGTCCGATCTTCATGAGTGCAGGTGGGTCTCTCTTGGTGAGCGCTGAAGCCGACCGGCCGGGGCGAGAGCCCGAGGCGGCGCATGCGGTTGTTGCCGCGGTACAGCAGCTCGCGGCGACGGTCCGGTGGCGACGCCGGTCCGTTGATCATTTATTCTTCGACTCGTGAGACATTCGGTCGGTGGACGACTCGAAGACCCTCGCATACTTCCGTCAGCACCTCCTGCCTGCGGGTCAGCTCTCGGGGCTCGAGGCGCCCGTCGTCGATGGACACCTCGCGCTCCCCGTAGAGGTCGTGTGGGACGGCGATCGCGCGCGAAGCGCAACGTTCGAGGTCTACCGGAAGGGCAAGCCTCTCGAGCAGGTGAGCCGAGCCGTCTATCGAACCCTGCTCGTAGATCCCGCCTTCGCAAACCTCGAGCGGCTCGATCTCGACGCGGTCGCGTGCAAGGACGTGCCGGCTGTGCACTTGCTGGGGGATCCCACGCCGCTGCTCGTGCGCGAAGGGCTGCCACGCTCGGTGCGTCGCCTCGGGCTCGCGCATCCGGCGATGGTCACCAACGCAGGCGACGTGGGGTACGAACCCGTCGCCTCGCTCGTTCCGCTCCACCAACTGCTCGCGTCGATCGAGCACCTCCAGATCGCGAGCTGCGCGAAGCTCGGGACGCTCGAGCTCCCGCGCCTCGAGAAGCTCGAGCTGACGGCGGACGTGACGGTGAAGAACCTCCGTGAGCTCGCCCGTGCGAACCTCCCGGCGCTTCAGACCCTCGAGCTCGCGTGCATCCTCTACGTCGAACCAGAGATGCGGTTCAACGCGGTCCGCGCGCTCCTTCGCTCCAAGGGGATGCCCGCGCTCCGCGCCCTCGAGCTCGCCGAGCTCGATCTCGACGAGGACCAGTGGATGGAGCTCGACGAGGAGGGCAACGACCCCGAGCCGTGGACGCCGATGCTCGCGCGTTCGCCGCTCCTCCGGCAGTTGAAGCGGCTGACCCTCGCGTTCCGCGACATCGCTCGGGAGGCCGATGCGCTCATCGAGCACGCGGCCGCGTTCGAGCACCTCGAGGCGCTGACCCTCCAGTGGGGAGAGCCGATCGTGCGGCCGACCGCCGACGCGATCGCGGCCGCCGTCGCCTGAGCTCACGCGAGGTCGAAGGTGGCGACCGAGGCCTTCCTTCAGTGCGGGCAGCTCCGGTCCCTTTCGTTCACTTCTCCACCAGCACGCGCAGCTCGTAACTCCGTCAGCGCAACTCCAATTCGAGCACGCAGACGCCGCCTTGCTCGATGGGCACCTGAACCTGATTGCCCATCAGCACCGGCAACTGCGCACACGAACGAGCACTCACATTCACAATCGTTCCTTGGTTGGGCAGCACCGTCATCAAGCGCCCCTGCCCCGCAACGACGGTTGGAGCGGTTCGCGGCTGCTTCTCCAGGCCATGGTGGTTCATCAGCGTGACGACCCAATGCCCATTCGGGAGCGAGCCAAACTGCACTCCAGCAGAGCCCGTCACCGCGAACGGCAGGGCCGACGACAGCCACTCGAGGAGCGGCCCGTAGCCAGCCGGAGCTCCAACCCGAATCAGTCGAGGACCTCCGGGCGCGATGCCCAACGTTGAATTGGGCGCTGCATACGGAGCAAAGAGCGCAGGCGCCGCGGCATCGGTGAGCACATCGACACTGTCTGCCACCGGAGCTGCCACCATGTACGTCGTCTCGTTCTGCGCAGGGTCCGTGAAGCTTGCGGGCCACAGCGCTTCGAGGGCGGCGACCGTCCACAAGTCAGCGGCGCTGACAGGAAACGACGCGAAGGCGAGCGGCGTGTTGGCAGGAGGAAGCCACGTCGAGCGACCGCTCCCGGGCGTTTGCGCGCTTCTTCGGCGACTCCTTCGAGGCGCTGTGTGAGCGCACCGGCTGTTCGCAGTCGCGCTGGCCTGAACGTCAGGGCCTGAGAGGAACCCAGCCGCGGTTCAACTTCTCGCTCCGGCCGATCTTCTCGAGCGGGGCTTCGAGAATCGCGACGGGCAGGGTGCGCTCGGGCCCCCAGCCGCCTCAGGTGAGCTGCGCGAGGAGGCTGCCCGAGAACGCCTCGGTGAAGCAGGCCTGCACGTGTTGAACGGGCCGCACGTCGGTGTCGCGCGCCTCAGCACGCAGGCTGAGCTCGGCCGCGCGCTCGCGCAGCTCATTCAGTGACCGTCGGTGAGGCGATGTCCACGCGGTTCATCAACGCCGTCCGCGCCAGGCCCGAGGCAGCACGACCCGCACAAGTGCGCTCGCCGGCGGTCCATCCAGCGAACCGCGCTGGTCAGCTCCGGCCGGGCTCGCGCACCGACAGGCCGAGCTTCACGAAGCCCGGCGCAATCGACCGCTTCCACGTCGCGCGCATGATGGGCTCGAGCTTCGAGTACGGCAGCGCGCCGAACGGGTGCGTCACGTCGTCATAGGGCTCGAGGCAGATGCCGAAGGCCTGCACGCCGGCTTCGGTCGCGCGCTTCTCGAGCCAGCGGCGCTTGCGCTTCGTCACCGCGGGCAGCAGCGAGGCGAGGAAGTGAAACCCCGACTGGCCGTGAATCGACTCGTCGGCCGTCATGCGCGTGAGCACGGCCTTCGCGACCGGGTCGGTGGAGGCCTTCGCGGCGGCGCCGAGGAGCGCGCACGAGAGCAGCTCTCCGATGCACAGCGAGGTGGTCACCATCTCGACGACCTGGTCGAGCGGCTCGAGCGACGTGTCGAGGCCCACCCACGACGGCTCGCCGGGAATCACGTCGGAGCCGCCGAGCCCCACCACCATGCGGCGGCACAGCTCGACGTGAACGACCTCGTCGCGGGTGAGGCGCTCCATCGTCTGCAGAGAATCGCGAGAGAGCCCGAGCCGCGTCATCGCGTGGAGCAGGTCCGTGAAGCCGACCTGCGAGCGGTACTCATTGAGCGTCATCTGCTCCCACGCGCCGCGGCCGATGGCGAGCGTGGGGCCGTCGACCTTCGGTTTCCAGTCGACGAAGCGCTCCGACTGGAGTGCCTCGGGGAGCAACGCATCGAGCGAGCGGCGTCCGAACGTCTCGAGCGCCCGGTTGATGGGGCTCAGGTCGAGCCGTGGCGAGGCGTCGCGTCGCATGCGCGTGCTTCAGCGGACGTTGCGGCTTCCCGGAGGCGCCGGGTTGACGGTTGGCTTGGGCTTCGTCGGCGGGGGCGGCGCGGGGTTCACGGTCGGCTTGGGCTTCGTCGGCGGGGGCGGCGCGGGGTTCACGGTTGGCTTGGGCTTCGTCGGCGGGGGCGGCGCGGGGTTCACGGTCGGCTTGG
>JBBAQZ010000075.1:0-11552 GCA_040400045.1 Myxococcaceae bacterium | reverse complement strand
GGTTGGCTTGGGCTTCGTCGGCGGGGGCGGCGCGGGGTTCACGGTCGGCTTGGGCGCGACGGGGCGCGGGGCGGGGTTGATGGTCGGGCCCAGCAGACCGCCCGGCTTGAAGTGCTCCTTGAGGCCGACGACGAGCTCGGTCTTCGACGAGCCGACAGGACCCCAGTCGCCGTCATTGGACGGCTTGATGCGAACTTCGACGCTCGGGTTCGACTTCTCGAGCGCGTTCTCGAGCTTCTTGGCGATGGCGTCGGGGCGGTCGGTGCCCTTCACGGGGACCTTCACGGTGGTGCCGTTGAGGGTGACGGTGAGCGAGCCGGTCTCGGAGAACGGCCGCACGGTGCGGTTGATGGTGACGTCGACCGGGCTGTTGGGCTTGCTGGAGTGCGGGGTCGTCTTCACGGTGACGCCAGGGGCGTTGGTGGTGAACTTGCCGAGCTTGAGCTCAGCGGGCGCGGGGCGCGGCGGGTTCATGGTGGCGCGGCCTGCGCCGGTCGTGCGGTTCGTCGTGGGCATCAGCGGAGCTCCTGGAGACGGGTGTGAGAGGACGACACGCGACGTGGACGTCCTGCGCAACGCTTTTTGAGCGAAGAGCGCGCGCAGCGTCAAGGTGGGGTGGACGAGAAGGCACAGGTTCTTGGCGCGGGGGGCGTCGTCTGCGCCCCTCGACCCTTGGACCCATGAACTGACGACTTCTGATGGTCGCTGTGACGACGCTGGTGGCGTGCGGCCCGATGACCTCGACGATGGACGGAGGCGCGGCGGGGGGGCAGCGGCCGGGTGGAGAGCGCTTCGCAGACGGTGGCTTCGAGCCGGGGTGGGCGGAGTCGGCGGCGCCCGGGCACGCCGAGCTCGTTCTCGACGGTCAGTGAAGGAACGGACGATCGCGTGACGACCCCAGCGCAGCGAGACGAAGTCTCACGCATTCTCGCGCTGACGAAGGGCGACTCGCAGCGCGCCTTCGAGGTGGTGGAGCGTCAACTCTCGGTGCTGGTGCTGCGCACGCAGGTGATGCTCTCACTCTCGGGCATCGTCATCGCGCTGGCTGCTGCGGCGACCGCCATCGGCGGCGTGCTGCGACTGCGCTGGCTGACTCAGGCGCTGCGCGACGACATCTCGGACACGCTCGGCCGCATGCTCGAGATCCGCGACACGAAGTCCCGGTTCCTGTCGGCCGCCCTCGTCCTCTTCATCGTCGGCTTCAGCTGCGACTGCATCGCCATCGCGCAGATGGTGATGAACGTCGAGCTGGCGGGCTGACGACGGGAGCGCGCCGTCAAGAGCCAACCGCGTTTCACGTCAGGGGCGCGCGTGCGTTCGGTCTGGTCGCTCACCCTGCTCCTGATGGCCTGTGTCCCCGCGCCGCCGGCGCGCGAGGTCCCCGCTGGCCCAGAGTCCGCGTCCTTCATGCTCTCCGTCGCGGTCGCGCTCCTCCTCACCTCCGGCTGGTCTTGTGACGACGAAGATCGCCGCATCACCACCCACCTCCGCGGAGCCCTCGCGCAGCTCGAGTCGAGCCCGCCTGCTGACTTGACTGAGGCGCAGCGGGCCGCGCGGCACGACGCGCTGGCCGTGCTCCGCGGCTACATCGACGCCGGTCGATTCCCGAGGCGGTCTGGCGGCGGCTTCGTTCCGGTGATCGTCGACGAGGCAGGCACCCGGTGCGCGATGGGCGAGGTGCTGTTCCACACTGGCGGCGCAGACCTCGTGGACCGGGTTCACGAGACGGCGAACGAAGCGACGATCGATCAACTCTCTGGTGATGGGGAGCTGAAGGCACGGCTCGAGGCGATTGGCTTCACGCTCCACGACCGACGAAGCGTCGCTGGCCGACGAGGCGGCGCAACAACTCCTCGACGCGGGCTACCGCTTCACGCTCGATCTCTCTGCCGACGAGCTCGCGCGGCGCTGGCAAGAAGACCCCGCGTCGCTCGGCAGCATCGCGGTGGGCCGCCCGGACGAGGGCCGGTTGATCAACGCGATGCCCTTCCCTGAGCCCGGTGACGGCGGCGCGTGGACCGTCATCGTGCCCGACTCGTGCTGGACCACGCAGGAGACCGCCGACGCGATCATCGGCGCTGCGAATCAGCTCAGGGCGTGGTTCCCCGACGGCGCGCCAGCACGGACCCAGTCGCTCCAGACCCATCGCGATTCCCCTGAGGGGGGCCCGAGTTGGGGTCAAGCAGTGTCAGGGGCGGGGAGGACGTCGGTGTGGTGGGCGTGGCGGGGGAGGAACGGCGACGGGCGCCGGAGCAGGCACTGGTGCGGCGGGCCTTCGACGAAGGCTGGCCGGCGGTGTGGGAGTCGGTGCCGCGGAGGGTGAAGCGCGAGGCGGAGGCGTACCAGTGGTGCGGGGAGGTGCGGTACGGCGCAGTTCAATTCACCTGTGGCACAGTGCCACCATGCGTCCCCTGAATCTGCCCAATGCGCTGGCCGCGGTCCTGACCGGCCTCCGTGCCCAGAGCGGCCAGGGTGGCTTCATCGGGTCGGAGGCCGTCGAGTCCTTTGAGGAGACGCTCCGCGTTCGGCTCCCAGACTCGTTGCTGGCGCTCTTCTCCTGTGCGCCCGCCAAGTTGAGTCACCGCTGGAACCTCCTCTCACTCAGGGCCTCGGCCTACGAGTCGACGAGTGTGAGCGGGAACGCTCGCCCCGCCATCGTCATCTCCCGGATCGACGACGCTGACCGCCCAGGGCGATGGGCGGAGGTCACTCGACGCGCCTTCGGCAACCCCGACCCCTACCTTCAGGAGTGCGCGTTTCAGACGCTTGAAGAAGCTGAGGTCCGAAGGACAGATGTCGAGGTGCCGCAGTCAGGAAAGCTGCTCGGCGATAAGGCTCGACTCTCGACGTGGCTCCTCGCGCGCGGCGTCACCGCAGCACCGGCTGCGATCGAGTTCTCGACCGGCTCCGCAGTGGCGAAGGCGCTCGGCATCGGCCTCACAGTGAGACACCCGACCTTCGGGGACGGAGAGGTGCTGGCGAGCCGCGGCGACCTGCTTGAGATCCGCTTCGGCGACGGCATCCGCAAGCTCAAGCGCCGCTTCGTGACCAATGCAGCTCCTCGTTTGCGCTCGGCGCATCGGTGACGATGCCGAACCGCAGGACGAACGCCTAGCGACACAAGCTCAAGGAAGTCGCCTTCAACTTGCCAGACGCGGTGTTCGCGCTCTCACGTTCTCAGGCCGAGCGCGAAAGCCTCGCGCGTCTGGAGAACGAAGACACGCTCGCCTTGGGCGAGGCGCGGTTCGTGCGCGGTTGGGCGGGGATGGCCTCGGCGCGCGAGGTTGGTTCGCCAGAGATTCAGCGAGCGCCCGTCGATGCCGTGGTCCCGCGCCCAGGCGCCGAGCGGGGCCCCAGAGCGCCTCACCGCCGCGAGGCACCGCTGTGCGTCGAACTCGTTGAAGACTTTTCGGCCTGCCATGTGCGTGCGACCTCCATCCAGCTCGCTGAAGTCTGCGCGCCGGCGAGAAGGCCGTCATCCGGGTGTCGCTGATGGCTCACTGTGCGCGAAGCACGACCTCCCGCTGAACACGCTGCAGAACTGGCTCTGCAAGCGTTCCAAGAAGTCCGGTTCGGAGTCCGGTCCGGCGACGAAGTTCCTCCCGGTCGAGGTGGTACCCTCGACCCCTCTTTCAGCGCGGCGGGAGCAGCCGATGAGCGGCGTGACGGTCGAGCTCCCGAGCGGGCGTAGACACCGTGGAAGCTGGTGAGGTGCGTCTTCGCAGGTGGCTGTCGTCGCGGGCGAGCGTGCGGGTAGCCGTTCGTCCTGCCGTGGCGTCCGAGGCGCTGAAAATGGCGTCAATAAATGAAGCAAGAGCGGTCGGACCAATTGACCGACATGTGGGTGCATATCGAGGAGACGTCATGACACGCGTGAAGGTGCCGATGGTGCTGCTGCTCGCCGCGGTCACCGCCGCGTGCTCAGTCCGAATTCCGGCAATGGCCTTGGTCGCCGCGTCGAAGGCAGGCGGAGCCGTCGAGCGAAGGTCTTCTCAGCAGCCCAGCGGCGCCGCCGAGCCACGTGCCGTCCCACGAGCTGTCGAGCAGCACTCGAGCTCCAGCAGGCTCACGCGAACGGAAGGACCTTCCAGCACGGCCGTGAAGAGTCTCCCGCCACAGGAGGACCTCAGGGGGGCTGCGAAGGCGCTGACGCGAAAGCTCGACGCGGCGCTGAACGAGTCGAATGCCCCTCCGCCTCCAGAGCTGCTCGCGGAGCTCGACGCGACGGTGGCGAAGCTCGAGGCGTCCAACAAGCCCGACGCCGCCGCGTACCTGCGCCACGTCACGCTCACCTACCGTCTCGAGGGCGCAGCTCGGCTCCCGCTGGCCGCCTCCGGCGAGGCCCTCACCCAGCAGCTCGGCGGACGGGTCGTCGCGAGCGGTGAGGTGCGGGGGAAGGACAAGCCAGTCACCTTCGCGTTCAAGGCACAGGCGGGCAAATGCTACTCGACGTTCCCCCACCTCAAGGCGAGCGGCAGCAGGGATGACGAGATCAAGTGGTTCTTCTACGACGCGCCGAAGGACAACGCAGCCCTGCAGCGCTTCCGGGTCAGCTGGGGGCGCAGAGCCCCTGGTTTGCCCACTCTCGTCGCCGAGGGAGCATGCTCACTCTCGGCGGTGGAGGTGATCGCGACCGCGCAGCTGAGCTACGTCGGCTCGTCGAACGGCATGCGCTATACAGTCCTCGAGCATGATCGCGAGCGCTTGCCTACCGCGCTCCAGCTCTTCATCGAGCCGATGGCCAGCGATTCGTGCGACGTCAAGAACTGGCTCTCGCTCTGGACCAACCCCATTCCGGGGTCTGTCCTGTACGGAGAGGGCGTGCCAGTGATGCCGACGGCCCTGGCCTTCGACTCGCACTGGAGCACCGCCAGGTCGGCGGACGGCCGAGAGCTTCGCGTGACTCGAGACGCTTTGTCGGTCGCCGCGCCGCGCGCCATGCAGTTTGCCAGGCAGATCCAGACCCAGGGCTGTCCGCGTGACCCGCGGTGGGCCCACAGCGCAGACGGACTCCGGATCGCGACGTGCTGGGCAGGCCTCGACTCCAACTTCAAGTCACGGTTCAAAGACGTCAACCGTCAGCAGGCGAACGCCACTGACATCTTCACGAAAGCAGACGCGAATCGTGCGTCCGCCAGGGTCGGCACTGCCTACGACAGCGCGGCAGACCGCTCGTGCCAGCCGATGGAGGACGCGGTGTATGTGAAGTTCGAGTCCGCGTTCAAGAAGGTGGTCGACTTCTATCTGGCGACTCCCGTGAGCGCTTCGTGGAACCGCGCCGAGGCGCTTCGGTCGCTCGAGCGCGGCGAACGCGAGCTCGCGCCATGATGGGAACGGTCATCGAGTGTCGGCACCGAGCTGCTGTTCGCCTCCTGACAGGCGCTCCACTGTCAGCCGCAGGTTCCTCGCTCGCACGCAGCGCCAGGTCCAGCCCTGCCCGACGAGGCGTTTCTGCGCTCTTCGGCGCTCCCACCACAAGCTCCACCACGCCCATCTTCGAGGAGTCACCGTGTTTCGAATCGTGATGGTCGCAATGGTGCTGATGCTCGTGGGCTGTGATCCGATTGTGCCGAACGGTCAACCGACCGACGGGGGCGTTGGCGGTCCTGGTGCTGGCGGCGGCAGTGTTGGTGGAGGTTTGGCCGGTGGCACTGCGGGCGGTTCGGGCGGTGGCTCCGGCGGCACGGCTGGTGGGTCTGCAGGCGGCGCGGCGGGTGGTTTGGCTGGTGGCAGCGCGGGCGGTTCAGCTGGTGGCTCTGCGGGCGCCCTCGACGCAGGCACGCTCGACGCAGGCACGCTCGACGCAGGCGCCCTCGACGCAGGAACGCTCGACGCAGGAACGCTCGACGCAGGCGCCCTCGACGCAGGAACGTTCGACGCAGGAACGTTCGACGCGGGCGCCGTCGACGCAGGCCGGGGTCTGACCGCGTGGACCTTCCAGTTCGAGACCAGCAACGCCGACCATGCCTACAGCGTCGCCGCCGACTCGCTGGGAGACGTGGTCTTCGTCGGGGACATCCTGGGAGCCGTGCCAGGCCAGAGCAGCCAGGGCAAATACGACGCGGTTGTGCGGAAGTTGACCTCGAGCGGAGTCGTCCTGTGGACCACCCAATTCGGTACAGCCGGGGATGATTTTGCGAACGGCGTGGCCATCGACCCGACAAACAACATCCTCGTCCTCGGATCCTCCGGGGGGGCCTTCGTCAGAAAGTACAGCCCCTCCGGCGCGCTGCTCTGGAGCCGCGTCATCGCGGGCGCCGCGCACGCCATCTCGGTCAACGGCTTGGGCGAGAGTGTCATTGCAGGCCTGACGAACGGCCAGTTTCCTGGCCAGACTTCGCTGGGGAATGATGACGCCTTCGTCGTCAAGCTCGACGCTCTCGGGAACACGCTCTGGGCGAGACAGTTCGGAACCAGCGACTATGACGGCGCGTATGGCGCCGCCTTCGATGGCGCAGGGAACGTGCTCGTGACCGGCTACACTTGGGGAACGCTCCCGGGCATGGTCAAGGCCGGAAGGGGTGACGCGTTTCTTCGCAAGTACGACACGCTCGGGAACGAAGTCTGGACGCGACAGTTTGGCTCGATGGTTTGGTACTTCAGGGGCATCAAGGTGGCGGCGGATGCAGCCGGGAGCGTCTACGTGGCCTTCGAACGGAGACGGGCGAACAGTTCCGTGGGCATCGCCAAGTATGACTCACTCGGGAACGTCGCGTGGTCGACCGCGGTGGTCGCCTACGAGCCCGGTTTCTCGTACAATCCGTCTGAAAGAGACATCTCCCCAGCTGACATTCGCGTCGACGCCGCCGGCAATGTGGTCTTGCTCGCGAACAACAAAGGGCATCTCGACCCGGGTGCCGGGCGAGCAGGCAGCGAGACCTTCTTGCTCCAGAAGCACAGTTCGAATGGCGTCGTGCTGTGGAGTCGGGAGTTCGGGAATGGGTGGTTCAACGGCTATGGCTTTGCCATCGAGCCGTCGGGAACGTTCCTGGTGGCAGGAGACGTGACGTTCGGCACGTTCAGCGATGCGCTCGTCGTGCGAACGCCTCCGTGAGGGCAGGGCCTGCCGTCACAGCGAGCCGCCGGCGTGAACGAGCGCGGCCACCCGCCCGACGACAAGCTCGAGTTTGCCAACAAGCCCCGTGCCCTCGCGCTCGACGCGAGACGTCGAGCATGAGCGAGAAAAAGAAGCTGGTGACGATTGAGGTCCCTGCGTCGTGGGCGGGCCCGATGAAGAAGTTCCTCGAGAGCGTTGAGGCGTCGACGCCGGACACGAGCGGGGGCCGCGCGGTGGACTTCGGGGCGTTCGAGCGGGCGGTCGAGAAGAGCGCTGGGGAACTCGAAAAAGAAGCTCATCGGGGGTTGCTTCAAAGCCTCGACATCGACGAGCAGCAGCTCCGCATCCGAGGGAAGCTCCACACGCGAGTCGGGCGGTACGAAGGGACGTACAAAGCGAAGACGGGCGAAGTCCGAGTGACGCGGTCGCTGTACCGCGAGAATGGGGTGAGGAACGGCGAGACGGTGGACCCGGTGAGTCTGCGAGCCGGCGCCATCTAACCTGCGCCGCAAGGTTAATGCGGCACCGACGAGAGACGCGTGCTCCGCCCGACGCCACCCAACCACCTTCAACTTGCGCAGGCCGCCCACTTCTTTCATCCATCTCCAGGCCTCCTGGCCCGGTACCTCGGAGACGTCGGCGACCACGACGACTCGGTGACGGAGCCGGTGCGCGGCGGCGTCGAGCAGGGGCTCTTCTGCCGCTGTCTCATCGAGGCGCTGGCGACGGGGCGACGCCGGGTACGAGGCCGGCGCCGATGGTGGCGCTTGCGCGTGCGCCGGCGGGGGCGCGTGCGTCGGCGGCTCGTGTCCTCAATGCGTCCGAGACGGTGACTGCCCGGGGGCGCTCTGTGATGTCGGCCGCGGCCGGTGCCTCGTCGCCTGCGACCGGGGGCTCTACCGCCGCGGGTGCCGCGACGACCTCGGCGCCCCGCGTTGCACCATGTGCGCGGAGGCGGAGGACTGCTCGCCTGGGCGCCCGGTGTGCGCCTGCGGGCTGTGCGTCGAGTGTGACTCCAGCGCCGACTGCGCCGGCCGGCCCTGCGACCGCGTCACGGGCCGGTGTGCTCTCGGGGCGCCGTAGGACGCTCCTTCGAAGGAGGCGCGGGTGCAGCGCCGGAAGGGGTGCGCCGCTGGTCGGTCGGCGACGTTGCCCTCAGGCCCGTGTGACAGCGTCGAAGCTCGCTGCCGAGGCGGCCCCGCTGTCACCTCGCCGACGAGAACCGAACGCCCTCGAGCGCGTCCGTGAGATCGCTCCACATCAGCAGGCGCGTGCTGCCCTCCAGACGCAGCTGCACGCTCGCCGTGACCATCTGCGTCACGCCGTCTTCGAGGAACCCGCCGTTCGTCACCCTGGTCGGCTCGGTGAAGGTGCCGTCGGCGCGCAGGGTGGACTCGTACACTTCCCAAAGCCCGCTGCGGTTGTCGAGCCACGCCAGCTGGCAGTCGCCGCTCGCTGTCACCGCCACCGCCGGCGCCGCCTGCCCCGTCCCCGCGCCGCCGCGCACGAGCACCGGGCGCTGGGTGCCGTCGAGCGGCCCCTGGCTGCGCACCACGAACACCGAGGGGTCCCGCGAGGGGCTGTCGACGAAGGCCAGGCACCGCACGCCAGCCTCGTTCGACGCCATCACCGGCTGCGGGTCGACGGCGAAGTCGCGGGTGTTGAACACCCGCTTCACCTGCCTCAGCTGCCGCCTCGGCGCCGCGCCAGGCTGCACCTCGAGCGACAGGACCTCGACCCCCATGATGCTGGCGCCGGTCTGAGGGTCGGACCCCGTCCGACGCATCGGGACCTCGAGCGTCGTTCCGGTGCGCAGCGCCCCCGCCACGCTGAGCACGTCGCCGGACTGGCTCGCCGACAGTTGCACTGGCGCGTCGAAGGTGGCGCCGTCGTCGCCCGAGTGGAGCCAGACGGTGTCCTGCGTGGTGACGAGGTCGGAGTCGGTGAACGCGATCTCGACGTCACGCCCCGACACCGCGACGCGGGCATTGAACAACACCCGCTCGGCCGGCTGGGCGTTGAGTCGCCGGGGGGCGCTCCAGGTACGGCCCAGATCCGTCGACGTCGTGAACATGAGATCACCGGTGCCAGTCTGCTCCCCGCCAGACGGCGCGTAGTCGGTGTACGCGAGGTACAGCGACGAGCCCTTCACCGCGAGCGACGGCGCGATGGCCACGTTGCTGCTGCCCTCGAAGCGTCGCGACAGGACGAAGTCTGCGCCTACCTGCCTGTAGATGGCCACGCTCGACTGCAGCGAGGCGTTCTCGACGAGCGCCACCACCACCCCCTCGGCGGTCGAGACGAAGTCGAACGAGAAGCACGACGCGTCTTCGCGGCAGACGCGCTTCGACGCGGCCCACGGCGACGCGGGCGCGGCCGGAGTGTCGATGATGCAGGCGTCGCCCTCGAGGCGCGTGCCGGCGCCGCACGTCACCTTCCGCCCCAGGTCGGCGACGCAGGCCCCGCCCTCGGTCCCCGGCGCACAGGTGCGCGGCACCGTCGAGGGGACGCACGTCGTGCCGTCGAGCGAGGTCCCCTCTCCACACGAAACCGATGGCGGCGCCCGGCACCCGAGAAACGACGCCACCGCGAAGACGAACCACCGGACTCTCGTAGTCATGGGCCGCGCCTCGAGCAAACGCTGCGCCAATGAAGAGGCTCAACGACCGCGCAGGTTTGCCCGGGGTTCGCCGCCGAGGGGTCAGCGCCCTGGTGCCGCTGGAGTAGCGGCGGAACGTGCAGATCTCGACGGGGTGCGCGCCCACTGGCAGTGGACGACTTCGACTTGTTCTTGAATGCGCCATGTCATTGACTGCTTCGCGATGCTGCGCGCCACCGTCGTCCGCGGTCTCTTCATCTCCATCTGCGTTGGCGGGTGCGAGTTGCGCGACGTACGGCGGAGCGACGACAGCGGCGTGGGCGGTGGCAGTGATGCAGGGGCGCCGCCTGACGGAGGAACGAGCGATGCCGGATCGTGCACGGCGTTCGGTCCTGTTCAAACCATCGACTTCATCCCGGAGCAAGGAGGCGACATCATCACCTCGGGCATCGACGGCCCGCAGGGGTGGAGCCGTCACCACTACACCTCTCCGATTCAGGGCAGCGAGGTGTGGTGGCCGTGGCAGGTCGCCGATGCGCCAGCGCGTGGAATGGCGGTCGTGAACTCGGACTCCACCGTCTCCATCATTGGGCCGGGGAGCAGGGACCTCGGCTCGTTCGGACGAATCAGCTTCAGCGCGCGCGTCTTCGCCGGCTTCGGGCACCGGGCATGGTTGGTTCACACCGACGGAGGGCTCTCGCTCGTGCTGCCTGATGGAGGGCTCGAAGCGGCTTCGTTCGCGCTTCCAGAGCCGTGGGTCTTCACTGCCGCGAATGCGTTCCGACTCCTGCCCCAGCGCATCGAACGAGGAGCCGTGGGCGCCCGCGCCGCCATGACGGTCGACGCGGTTGCGTGGCAAAGCGAGTCGAATGGGGTCTTCGTCACGAGCCTGAGCGCAGGGACGAGCCGGTTGGTGGCGCGGCCGGATGGAGGCGTGCTGGCCGTGGCGATGAGCGACGAGGTGGTGGCGTGGCGGGTGGGCTCGCGGATCAGCGCGATGTGGGGCGACACCGTCGAGGAATGGGACGCACCGTCGGACTTTCCCTCACTCGCAGCCGCTGGGCGATGGGTCGCGTGGGCCGACGGAACGGCACTCCACGCCCAGACGAGAGGTGCCGGACGAAGGCGATTCGACTTCCCAGACGCTGGCGCGGTGGCCGTGTCGGCGCAGGGCTGTTTCATCGACGTCTTGACGGTTCCTCACAGCGACCGCTTGCGGCCCGCCTATCGGCTCTCGTTGCCCTGAGCGCTCGGTTCACGCAGCCGCGAACGCGTACGAAAGCTCGAGCGACAGCCGATGCGCGCGCTTCTCTTCGTCACGACGAACCAGGCGCAACAGGCTCTGACGAGCGTGCAGCTCGCCGGTGATGCGGTCTTCCAACGCCAGGTCAGGCGAGGCCTCGAGCAGTTGCAGGAAGCAGGCGTAGACCAGGTTGAGCGAGGTGACGCCTTCGACAAAGATGCTGCCGTCGCTGGTGAGCCACACCTCCAACCTCGCGTTTCCGGCGCTGATGGTCCACGCGCGGCGCCCGTCGTGGGTGCGGGTCGCGAAGGGGAACTGCGAGAGCACGAAGGAGGGCGAGGTGGTGACGCTGCCCGCCCCCGACGACTCAGAGGTGGAGTCCATTCTCCTCCGGGTGCTGCGCGGCGCTCGGCCGAGCTGCGCGTGAAGGAGTCCCTCCTCCAACCCGTATGGAGCAGAGGTTTTCCTGGGCCGAGTTCCCAGTTTTCAGACCCTCAATCGTCTACAGAGAAAGCCGCACATGCGGCGAGGGAGTGCACATGTCTCGATGGTGGCTGCTGGTCGGTGTTCTCAACGTTGGCTGCACGGCCCAGCGCTACCTGGTCGAGCGCCGCGATGGGGTCTCGTACGGAGAGGCGGATGACCGACGGGGC
>JBBAQZ010000074.1:0-21321 GCA_040400045.1 Myxococcaceae bacterium | reverse complement strand
CCAACGCCCCCTCGACGCCCTTCCCGTTTTCAGCTTTGTTCGACTTGTTCTTGAACGTCGACGCCCGGTGGATGACCTCGCGCATCACCGACAAGGGCGCGCTCGTCGCGGCGGCCTTCGTCACGCGCAACCGCTCCACCACGCTCGACGCCGCGCAGGTGTTCATGCGCCTGCCCGAGCCCTCGCAGTCGTGCCCGCGCATCGCGCTGCCGTCGTGCGCGGCTGGCTACACGCTGTCGTGGGTGCGCAACGAGAACCGCTGCCTGCTCCCCGCCGCCTGCGTCCTCACCGTCACCTGCCCGCAGATTCGCCCGTACTGCGACGCCGACTACACGGCGATGTCGTGGAACGGTGGCACCAACGCGTGTCCGCGCGCGGTGTGTGACCCGTCGTGGGTGATGCAGTAACGAGAACCGCGAGCGCGGCGCTTGTTCGGGAGCTGCATCACCCTGACAATGCGCCCGTGAAAAAGACCGACCTCTCGAAGCTCGTCGCCGACCTGCAGCGCTACAAGGACGCGTACTACAACGGCGCTCCTCTGGTGTCGGACGCGGCCTACGACGCGCTCGAAGACACCCTGCGCGAGCTCGACCCGAAGCACCCGTTCTTCAGCACCGTCGGCGCGCCAGTGCGCAGCGTCACCGAGTGGCCCAAGGCCCGACATGCCATTCCCATGGGCTCGCTCAACAAGGCCGTCAATGAAGAGGAGTTCCGCAAGTGGGCCGCGCGCTGCGACGAGCTCGCCCTGCAGCAGAAGTTGAAGCCCATCTCCCAGAACCTCTTCGTCACCGAGAAGCTCGACGGGCTCTCGCTCGCGGTCACTTATGAGCGCGGCGTGCTGAAAGAGGCCATCACCCGCGGCGATGGCCAGGTCGGCGAGCGCATCACGCCGAACGCGGCGCGAATGAAGGGTGTGCCCGGCACGCTCAAGAAGTCGGTCAGCCTCACGGTGCGCGGCGAGATCATCCTGAAGCGCTCCGACCTGAAGAAGGCGTTCCCAGGTGCGGCGAACCCTCGCAATCAGGCAGCCGGCACCAGCAAACGTTTCGACGGCCAGGGCTGCGAGCACCTCACGGTGCTCTTCTACGATCTCGATGGAATCGAGCACGAGACGGAAGACGAGAAGTTCGAGCTCCTGAAGGACCTGTCGTTCCTCACTCCATTCCAGCTGACGACCGATCTCGAAGGCGCGATCGCGGAGCACGTTCGCTACGCGAAGAAGAAGCGCGCCGCGCTCGACTACGAGATCGACGGCCTGGTGGTGCGTGCGCACGACCCGCACGTTCACGCCATGCTCGGCGAGGTGAACAACCGGCCTCGCGGCGCAGTGGCGTACAAGTTCGCGTCTCAGGCGCAGGTGACGAAGGTGCTCGACATCATCTGGGACACGGGCTCGTCAGGGCGGGTGTCTCCCGTGGCCGTCGTCGCGCCGGTCGTGCTCGCAGGCGCCACCGTGCAGCGCGCGTCACTCGCCAACGCCTCGCGAGTCGCCGAGCTCGACATCGGCATTGGTGACGACGTGCTCGTCTCGCGTCGCAACGACGTCATTCCCTACGTCGAAGAGGTCGTCGTCAAGCGGGCCCCGACGGCGAAGCCACCGAAGAAGTGTCGCGTCTGCAAGGCGCCGCTCGAGAAGTCCGGTGAGTACTTGAGCTGCCGCAACGACGCTTGCCGGGCGCTCATCGAGGGCCGTCTGCAGAACTGGGTCGACGCTCAGGGCATTCTCGAGTGGGGCGAGACGCTCATCGCCCAGCTCGTCGAGGCGAAGCTGGTGAAGGAACCCGCCGACCTCTACACGCTCGAGCCTGAAGACATCGCGCAGCTCGATCGCCGCGGGCTCGTCATCGCGAAGAAGGTGCTCGCCACCTTGAAGGCGCCGCTGCCGCTCTCGCTGCCGAAGTTCCTCGCCTCGCTCGGTATCGAGAACTTCGGAGCCCAGAGCGCCAAGGCCGTCGTCGCCGGCGGCTTCGACTCGCTCGAGAAGGTGCGCAAGGCGACGCTCGATGAGCTCGCGGCGATTCCCGGCGTCGGTCGCGCCAAAGGCAAGGCGGCGTTCGAGGGCCTCAAGAAGCGCAGCAAAGAGATCGAGCGGCTGCTGAAGGTGGGCGTGGTGCCGGTCACGAAGAAGGCCGCCGGGCCACTCGCGGGCAAGACGTTCTGCTTCACCGGTGCGCTCTCGAAGCCCCGGAAGGTCTACGAGCAGCTGGTCGAAGAGAAGGGCGGCACCCTGCTCGCGGGGGTCACCAAAGAGCTCCACTACCTCGTGATGGAGGACCCGACCTCGGGCTCGAGCAAGGCCCAGAAGGCCGCGAAGTACGACACGAAGTGCATCGACGAGAAGCAGTTCCTCGCGCTGGTGAAGTGAGCGCTCAGAACATCGAGAGCTGCTTCTTCGCGGGGGTCGACGGTTGATCGTCGGGAGCTGGAGCGGGCGCGGCTGCGGCGACCAGCGCGTTGAACGCAGCCTCGTCGAGGATGACGAGCTTCGAGCCACCGTCGATGAGCGCGCGCGCCGCGGTGAGCTTGGTCGACGGAGCTCCTCCCGACTCGACGCACACCAGGTGCGTCAGCCGGCTGGTGACCGACGAGGCGACTGCGCCGCCGAGGGCCTTCACGCGTGCCTCGGCTGCCGCGCGCTCCTGCTGCAGGGCGCCCGTGAAGCAGAACAGCGTGCCCTTCAGCGGGCCCGCGGGCGGCGGTGCCGCTTTCCCGATGACGACGTGCGCGAGGAGCTCGTCAATCGCCCCCGCTCTCGCCGCGAGCGCCTCGCAGATGGCCTTTGCCGAGATGGGACCGATGCCTTTGATCTCTGCGAGCGCCTCGACGCTGGCCGCTCGCAACGACTCGAGCGACCCGAAGTGGTTCATCAGCATGGTGGCCACCGTGCGGCCGAGACCGTCGATGCCGAGCCCTCGCAGGAAGACGTCGAGCGGAAGGTTTCGCGCGCGGTTCAGCTCAGCGAAGACCTTCGCGGCGACCTTCTCGCCAGCGGTCAACTTCGTCAGGCCGGCGAGGTCGAGTCGGTAGAGGTCAGCGAGCGACTTCACGGCGCCGCTGGTGACCGCGGCCTCGAGAATCGCCGGACCCAGACCCTGAATGTCCGCAGCCGCGGCCCAGTGACCGAGGCGCTCCACGCGCGCCGTGAGGCAGTCGTCAGGCGTGGAGCACTGCAGGAAGTCGCCAGCGCGGGTGACGGGGCTCCCACATGACGGGCAGACCGTGGGCACGCTCACCGGCGTGGGGCCAGGAGCGGCCACCTTCTCGACATGGGGAATCACGCCGCCGCGGCGAACCAGCTCGAGCGTCGCGCCGAGGGAGAGGCCCAACGCTTCGAGGCGCCCGAGATGGTGGAGCGTCGCGCGGGTGACGGTGACGCCTGAGAGCACCACCGGCTCGACCACCGCGACCGGCGTGATGGTGCCGGTCCGCGCCACGCTCCACTCGACCGCGGTGAGCACCGAGGTGCCGGCTTCGCCCTGGAACTTCCACGCGATGGCCCACCGCGGGTGATGGGCGGTCGCGCCGAGGCGCTCATGTTCGTTCACGCGGTCGGCGACGATGACCACTCCATCGGTTTCGTAGCCGAGCGCTTGCCGGCGCTCGCTCATCGCCTGGACGATGGCCGAGAGCTCTTCTCGGGGCCCTCGCATTCGGGGAATCGGGCTGAAGCCAATCGCTTCGAGCCTCGTCAGCCGTTCCCCGACGGTGGCCAGCGGCAGCCCGCGAAGGTCGTACGCGGCGAAGCTCAAGCCAGCGCGCTGCGTGGCGAGAGGGTCTTTGCTGCGCAGCGCGCCCACGGCGAGGTTGCGGGGGTTGGTGCGGTTCTCGCCCGCGAGCTTCTCGAACGCGGCCAGGCTCAAGAAGATCTCTCCACGCACCTCGCAGGGCCCTGCTTCGATTCGAGCGGGAACGCCGCCGACCATTCGGGCATTGAGGGTGACGTCGTCTCCGATGATTCCGTCACCGCGCGTGGCCGCGAGGACCAGCGCTCCCGTGCGGTCGTAGTGAAGGCAGCAGGCCAGGCCATCGACCTTCGGCATCGCGACGACGTCGCCTTCGAATGACGAGGCCCACTCGCCAAGCTCGGTGTGCGAGTAGCACTTGTCGAGCGACAACATGGGCGACGCGTGACGAACGGAGCCGCTCGCGTCGGGTTGCGGTCCGAGGTGGGCCAGCACCGGGCTGGCGGGCGCGAGCTCGGTGAGTCGCCGAACGAGGGCGTCGAAGTCGGTGTCGCTGATCTTCGGAGCGCCTTCGACCCAGTACAGGCGATTGTGTTCGGTCAGCTCACGCTCGAGGCGCGCGACCTCTGACGAGTCCTGGCCTGGTTCCGTCGTGGCCTTTGACCCCTCGGCTGTGGCGGAGGTCGCACCCGCGTCGGCCGCCTTGACGACCTCGTCGCTCGAGTCATCTGCGTCCTCGTCGCTCGAGTCGTCAGCGTCCTCGTCGCTCGAGTCGTCAGCGTCGTCGTCGCTCGAGTCGTCAGCGTCGTCGTCGCTCGAGTCGTCAGCGTCGTCGTCGCTCGAGTCATCAGCGTCCTCGTCGAGCTCGCCGTCCGCGGCACGCTCGGCGTCGAAGAAGTCGAGGGGCCCGGGCAGGTGAGGGAGCTGGTGGCCCGTCGTCGCCACCCAGTGCAGGTACTGCGCGAGCACGTCGAGCGCGGCGCTCTTCTCGACCTTCGCCGAGAACCTCGCGGGAATCGCGTCGTACCCCTGGAGCGCGCCGCAGATGGACCCGGCGATGCACGCGATGGAATCGCTGTCACCGCTCGACGTGGCGCCCCGCACGATGGCCTCTTCGAAGTTGCCGTCGGTCTTCAGCACGCACCACAGCGCGGTCGCCACGGCCTCTTCGCCAATCCACGCGCCGCCCAGCAGCGTGCACACGTCGTCGGTGTCCTGACTCAGCGCCTCGCGCGTACGCTCGAGCAGCTTCAGCTGTTCACGATTGCCGACCCGCTTGACCAGCTCAGGCGTCGCACCCAGCTCGAGCAGCAGCGCGTCGTCGCAGCGCTCCACACAGCTCGTCACGAAGTCGAGCAGGCCCGAGAGCGCTCCGCCGCGTGCGACGTGGGCGACGGCCGCCGCAGCAGCGACCGATGACGCGATGCCAGTCGGGTGGCTGTGCGTCAGCACGCTCTGCGCCGCCGCCAGCCGAACCAGCTGCGCATCGTCGCTGAAGAACAGGCCGAGCGGAGCCGCGCGCATCGCCGCGCCACAGCCTTTGCTCTCCTTCACGCCCGCGTCTTTCCAGGAGCGCCCGCTGGAGAAGTTGCGACACCCCGTCAGGCAGGTGCCGCCCGGGGCGCGGTTGTTGTCGCGGTGAACCGACCAGGCCAGGAACTCCTCGCCGAGGCACGTCATCAGCGCGTCGAGCTCGTCGTGGCCGTGGCGCACCAGCGCGCGCAGCACGCTCACCGTCATCTGCGTGTCGTCGGTGAAGGTGCCTGCGGGGTGGCGGCCCTGCGCGGCGAACTCGCGAATGCCCTTCGCGCCGTAGCGCTTCTGAATGGCGCTGACGCTCGAGATGAACTCGGTGGGGTGGCCGAGGGCGTCTCCAACCGCCAGGCCCACGATGCACCCGCGAAACCGATCGACCAGCTTCATGTTCGTCACCTTCCGGTTGCGAGTGCCTTGCCCAGCGCGCGCTCGAGCGCCACCTTCTTCGAGGGGTCGACCATGGTCGCCCAGGCCACGCGACCTCGCAGGTACGCGGCGAAGTCGGGGTGCTCGTTCCGGTTCTGAGAAGACAGCCCGTGCTTCGCGGCGTTGTGCAGCATGGCGCGCAGCGTGCGCAGCTCGTCTCGGCCGATGCCGGGCTTCTCATTCACCACCACGCCGGTGACCTCTTGCCGCCGTCCGGAGCGCATCACGTGCGTCTTCTTCTCGTTCACCACGAAGCCCTCGCTGGTGAGGATGGCGCGGGTGCTCCGCAGCAGGCGGCCGACGTGGCCGCTGGCCTCACCCGAGAACGTCAGGTCGTCGGCGTAGCGCGTGTAGACGAACCCGTTCACCTCGGCGAGCCGGTGGAGCCGCTTGTCGAGCCGGCGCGACACCACGTTGGTCAGGGCGGGCGACGTGCACGCGCCCTGCGGCAGCACGCGGCTGCTCAACGCGACGAAGGTGGTGGTCTCGTCGAGCGTCACCGCCACACGTGGAGGCTCGGTGCACAGCAGCGCGAACACCGTCGCCACCTGCCCCGAATAGCCCAGGCCGCGAAAGAGGCCGCGCACCCGCGCAAACGTGAGGGTGGGGAAGAAGTCCTTCAGGTCGAGGTTGAGGACGACCTTCTGCTTGAGATGCGGCACGGCGTTCGACAGCACGTTTCGCTGCTTCACGAAGCCGTGGGCGTGCGCGTCGACCGCGACCTTCTCGAGCACGTTGAGGAGGACCCACTGCTGAGCCGCCGCCAGCTTCGGCTTGGGTGCAGAGATGGCGCGCACGCCGCCGGTCTTCTTGGGAATCGAAAAGCGGTGGTAGTGAACCAGGGCTGCGCCGTCGCGGTGGTAGGTCAAGAACCGCAGCTGGCCGATGGTGCACCCCAGCGCCTTCGCGACGTCGTGCGCCGTGTTGAGCACCGGGAGCCCGTTGGCCGCCAGCCGTTCGAGGGTGCTCTCCCGGTCTTCGAGCTGTGCCGAGACGCCCGTGCCCAGGTGCACGATGTCAGCCTTGCGCCTGGCCTGATGTGCAGCCCGGCGCACCGCTGCGGCGTCTGCTTTTTCCTTGGCCCGGAGCGCTCGCTTTGCGCGGCTCTCTTTCGTCCGACGCAGGCGCTCGGCCTCGAGGGCCTTGTCCAGGTCGACGACCGCCAGATGCGACGAGGCGAGCGTCGTCGAGCGCGCTTCGAGCGCCAGGCGTTCGTCACGCTCGGCGCCTGGCTCTGCGGGCAGCCCGACCCCGTGCGGCCAGAAGCCCGTTTGCTGCATGCGGGCCAGCACCAGCCAGGGGCTCGCCCCGGCGACCGTCTTGCAGAGCTTCGCCTTGTCGTCTGAGTCGGCCATGAGACCTCTGGGGGACGGTGCAACGAGCCATTCAAGTTCGACGAACAACCTTCGACGCGACCATTCAACGAAAAGACAGACCGGGGACCCACCAAAGGCCGCGGGTCCCATCGGGACCCACCCAGTTGCGGCCGGTGGGTCCCTTGGTCTGTCGAGTGAAGAATGGGCGGGTGATGAATGACTGGCATGTCAGCAAGCGCGGCGTAACGCCGCACGGTTGGCTCGAGTTCTCTTCGGCCCGCTGCCCCGTCCCCCAGAATTCTCAGTCTCGAATCATGTGTGTGTGTGGTCAGTGCAGTTTCAGGTCCTCCTCTTCGAGCTTCTGCAGGTGAGCGAGCCGCAGCGCCAGCACATGCTCGCAGGGCCCCTTCGTCAGCCCCTGTTCCTTGAACTCGCGGCAGGTGCAGCTCGCGTCGATGATCTGCCCCTTCACCTCGACATGAAGCTGGGGCCGCACCCGGGTCTCATCGATGCCCAGCACGCTGGCGGAGAGCTTGAAGCCGGTCGAGACGGGGCGCCGCGCGATGATGCGCACGTTGTCCGAGTCGAAGATGCGGCGCGCCGCCTTGGCCCTGGGGTCGTGGTTCTCGTTGGCCACGCTGGTGAGCTTCGCCGCCTCTGACGCCGTGAAGGTGTCGAAGAACAGGTCGCGGTGCCGATACACGCGGTGGCCCAGGTCGTACATCGCGCGGCCCGACTGGCACAGAAAGCTCAGGGTCGCACGGGTCTTCTCCACGCCCAGGCCGGTCGAGGCGGCGAGGGCCGTGTCCGTCGCAAACCGGGGCCCGCGGAGCGCCTGGTACACCCGCATCACGTCGTCGCCCGTCGCGTCGAGCCGTCGAGAGAGCAGGTCGAACTTCGCGCCACCGCCGCCGGCCCAGTCGTTGTCCGTCCACCCCGAGAGCGCCAGGGTGAAGCGCAGCGGTCCCAGGTCGACGTCGTACATCGTGGGCATGCCGAGCCCGGCGAGCGAGACGGTGACGCGGTTGGCGACTGGCAGGAGCCGGCTGAGCAGCTTCAACCGGTCGCGGCCCCAGGTTCGGATGATCTGGGGTTTGGGCCCGTCGTACTTCGCGCTGAGCGTGATGGCGTGCTCATACGGCTCGAAGACGGCGCGAATGCGTTTCCCCGGCACCAGCTCGTAGCGCAGCGCCCTCGGCGAGGTCCGCGTCTTGTGGCGATGGAGGAACCGCACCAGGTTGTGCACGTCGATGGGCGTGAGGGTGAACTGCGTCAGCGCGAGCGTCATCGTGCTCTGCACCTGCAGGAAGCCCTGCACCCACGAGTCGGGCAGCTCGATCTTCTTCTCTTTCACCACGCCGGTGCCGCTGGTGCTGACGGCCAGGCCCTGGGGCGCGATGTCGAAGGTGGTCTGTCGATAGGTGCGCAGCCGCTCGAAGTGCCGGTTGAGCTTCGCGGAGAAGTCGATGTTGGTGGTGCCGCACTCGAACCCGTCGACGGTCGAGAACAGCTCGTGGCTGACGCCCAGGCGCGCGTAGCTCGACTCGTCCTTGCTGAAGGCCTCGAAGAAGAGCTCGTCGGGGTGAACCGTGATGACGGGGTCGAAGAGGTAGTTGAGCTCGTATTGGTGGGTGAAGACGTGGTCGATGTACTTGCGGCGGGCGTCGTAGAACGGCTTGAGGCGCTCCTGCTTCTTCGCGGCCAGCTCGGCCAGGCGCGCTTCGATGCGCTCGAGCTCCTCGCGCGCCTGCTGGCTCTTGAGCTTGAGGCTGGCGATGAACTTCCTGTCCTGCTCGGCGACCCACGCCTCGAAGGCGTGGCGCTCTTTGGGTTGGTAGCGGAAGTCGCTGGTCACGACGCCGTGCAACACGCCGAGGGCCTCGCGCAGCGCCGACGGCTTCTCGACGACGCCGTGAAAGTAGCCAACCGGGCGAACGCCGCTAGTGGCGAACGACACCGCGCTGGTGGTGGCGTCGGCTTGAACGCCAGTGGCCCCGGTGTACGTCGTGTGGAGCGTGGTCATGACGCTGCCCCCGAGAGGGCGAGGGTCGGAGCTCCCGGAACGTTCACCTCGGGGAAGGTCAGGCGAACCATGGCGAGGGCCTTGAGCAGGCGCTCGCGGTCGGTGCGGGTCTCGGTGCGCACCGCGTCGGCGAGCACCTTGAGGGCCAGCTCGGCCTGCAGCGCGTCGAGCTGCCCACGCTTCTCGAGGAACGCGATGGCTCGACGCTTGAGGTCGCGGCTCGGGCGCTCGGCGTCGAAGAGCAGGGCGCGCAAGAGCGGCTCGACCTTCGCGAGGTGAACGAATCCCGGCTTCAGGTGCAGCTCGATGAGCTCGAGCACGTGCCCCCGCATGTTTCGGTGGGGGTGCTGCGCGAGGCGCGAGAGCAGCAGCTGCGTATCGAGCTGCTCGAACGAGCTGCGGAGCTTCTGGAGCGCGACGTCCTGAATGTCGACGCGCGGCGAATCGAGCAGCGCCACCAGGCCGTCGAACGTCAGCACTTCGAGGCCGAAGGCGCTGAGCACCGCGAGCGCGGTCGCACGCACGTCATCCCAGTCGCTCTCGACCATCTCGAAGAGCAGGGCCGGCGACGACGCCAACTGGTGCCCCTGCGACCGCACGATGGAGAGGGCGGCGCTCCGCATCACCACGCGCTCGTCTCGCGCCAGCGCCGCGACGCGGTTCCACCCCAGCGCCTCGAGCACGTTCGGGAGCCGCCCGATGACGGCGCTGCCCAGCGACGAGGCGCCCAGGCTCGGCAGGAGGAGCAGCGACAACGCCAACGACAGGTCGACCAGCCCCACCGCGTCGTCGAGCAGCGGCCCGCACAGGAGCTCACTGGCGGCGAGGTGCCTGCCCTCGGTGTTCTCCGGTCGCTGAATGAAGGCGAGCAGCGAGGCGGTCACCTGCTGCCGTGCCTGGGTCGACAGCGCGGCGACCGATGGCTGCGCGAGCCGGGCGAGCTCGAGGCTCACCACGGGGTGCAGGGTCGTGACGAAGCGGACGAGGAGCTCGGGGTCGCGGCCCCACGTCGGCAAGGTGCGCTGCAGCCACTGCGTGCCCAGCGCGCGCGCCCGTTCGCTGGCGTGTTGGCTCAGCCGCGAGAGCAGGTCCCAGTCGGGGCGGTCTGCGTCGAAACGGCGAACCAGCTCTTCGAGCGCGAGGCCATGGGCGTCGGGGAAGTCACTGTCGAGCAGCTGAACGATGTCGGCGTGCGCTGCCTGTCGAATGGCTTCGGCGGCCCGGCCCTTGAGCGCCGACAACGCGAACTGCATGACGTCGAGCCGACGGGCGCGACCCAGGAGGCGCACGTAGGCCGTCGGGGCTGCGTCCCACAGCTCGGGGAAGGCCTCTTCGCGAGCGCTCGAAGCTGCCGTCACCTTCGAGCTCGTGAACCGATGGGTCAGCGTGCGCCAGCTCAGCTCGAAGCGCGTGGAGCGCCCAAGGAGAAGCCGGTGCAAGAGGTACAGACCGCCCGTGGCGCCGACCCGACCGCGTGGCAAGCCGTCGTCTTCGGGCCGGTACGCCGCGAGCATGGCGATGGCGGCTGCGTGAAAGCGGTCGGTTCGGAACAGGGCGACCCGCTTGATGAATCGCCACGCGCGGCCTCGAACGTGCCGCGCGGTGCCGCGCGAGAACACCGTCACCTCACGTGACTCACCGTCGAGGCCCGACTTCAGGGTGGCGACCTCGCCAGAGTGAACGCGCGCCAGCCGCTCGGTCAGGAGCGTCACCGTGGCGAACGTCTCGAAGTCGAAGCGGGCCATCGCTCGCTTCCAGATGCTCTTGACGTACCGCCACATCTGCGGCGCGCCGAAGGCCTCGAGCGCCGCCGCGTTCTTCTCGTGACGCTGGAGCAGCGCCAGGGTGGTGCTGACGGCCAGCGGGGTGCCCAGCTCGTAGAGCGTGTCGAGCGTGAGGCCCCGTTGCCCGACGGGAATGGCGTCGAACGCCGCGCACAGCGCCTCGACGGCAGCCGGTGCGGTGAGCGCCTCGTCGTGCGCGGCCAGGGCCTTGGCGAACGAGGAATCGAGCCGCTCGAGGGCCTTGAGCCGAACGGAGGCGAGGGCGTCGACGTCACCGCTCGCGCGCAAGGCCTCGGCACCTGCGCGTCGCCGTGAGAGGAGCTTTCGTTCGGCCTCGGCCTTCACCGCGTCGACGCCTCTGGCGGCTTCGAGCAAGCCGAGCGCGGTGACGGCGGAGCTCACGTCTTGTTTCCCCCGCTCGACCATCTCGATGAGCTTCGGAGCGATGGTCCGGTCGCCGCGCCACCCGAGGCTCAACGCCGCCAGGGCGCGCGTGCGTGGGCTTGGGCTGTCGAGCTGCGCCACCGAGGTGAACGAGGTGCTCGACGAATAGCCCTGCGACACGAGGGTCGCGATGACCTGCTCGGCAGCGGGCTCGAGCGCCTCGGGCGAGAAGGGCCCGAAGAGCTCGACGTCGAGCAGGGCTTCTCTCGTGGCTCCGCGCGCCAACTGGAGCAGCAGCTGGCCCGGGTGTTTCGACGACGGTTGGACCGACAGCACCGCGAGCCGCTTGGCGGCCTTCGGGTTGAACAACCGAACGGGAAACGAGAGCGCCATTGGAGCTCGCTCAGTCGTCGCTGTCGTCGAAGTCTTCGGCCTCGTCGTCCGGCAGCTCTTCGGGCTTGGGCGCCTTCACCGCCGAGATGTTCTCGAGCACGGCGTTCTTGCCCGAGTCAGTCTTCATCTTGTCGCCGAATTGACCGAGGTCGCCGAGCACCTCTTCGAGCCCGGCGCGCATGGCTTCGAAGGTGGCGAACTCTTTTTCGCGGAAGAGGTTGTACGCCGTCCACATCAGGTCGGCGCAGATCTCAGGCGGAGTCTTGCCAGTCGCCGCGCCCAGGCCGGGCAGGGCGATCGAACGAATCACTCCGCCTTGCTCCGAGTTGTACATGTGGACCATCTGAAACGCCGCGCAGCAGGCGAGCGCCACGTTCAACGTGGCCGAGATGTCGTCGCTGCTGCCCACCATCGTCGGCGTGCTGATCAGGTACTTCGGCAGCATGACGCCGGTCTCGACGCAGGTGGCGTAGCCGACCTTCATGGTGCCCTGGTATAGGCGCTTCACCTCGCCCTGCACCTTCTTCTCGATTCCACCGCCGAGCTTGCCCTTGATGACGCCGTCGAGGCCGCCGTCCATGCTGGCCTTGGCGTTGGTGGGCGTCACCCACGCGCCGACCTGCTGCTCCAGCATGCTGCCCTGAACGATCTCGACCTCGGGGTTCTCGTCGAACGAGTCCCGCCAAGCCTTGACCATCTTGGGGTTGACGTCGACCAGCGAAACGCGAACGAGCATGGCGAGACTCCAGACCGGTGAGAACGTGGGAAGACGGTGAGCGCCGCGAGGCAGCGGCGGTGACTACATCTTGAACTCGACCAGGTACTCGAGCCGCTGTTGCCGGCCTTCGTAGATCACGTACTCGTCGTCATCGAACTCGCTCTTGATGGTGTTGGTGCGACGAACGCCGTGCGTCGAGTCGTACCCATCAGGCGGAGCGTTCAAGCCGTAGGTGATCTTCGTGTAGTCCTTCATCTTGCCAAGCGCGACCCGCGCGACGGCCATGAACCGGGTCTGCTTCTTCCCGGGCGTCGTGTAGAAGCCCGAGGTGCAGGCGGCGTCGCCGAAGTACATGCCGTTGCCCAGCCAGCCTGCGTCGGTGCGGTTGACGCCCATGCTGACGACGATCTTGGGCATCAGGATGCCGCGCGACAGAATACCCACCCAATTCTTGATACGGCTGCCGTGGAAAAGAAGCCGCTCGTTGCCCACCTTGGTCGCGAAGGTCTCGAACTCGGCTGGCCGCTTGAGCGTGTAGATGTTCTGCACCTTCACGTTCTTGTGTTTGATCTGGCTCTTCACCACGTAGTCAGCCAGCTCGCGGTACGGCTTCGAGTCGGGCTCGAGGAAGGCGACCTCACACCCGAGCGCCTGATACTTGTTGTCGATCTGCGGGTCGAAGAGCACCGAGCCCGATTCGCCGTTGACCGCCAGCATGTCCTTCATCAGCTGAAGGGTTTCCTGCTTCTGATTGAACTCCTCCATCGAGTCGATGACCGCCGAGGCGATGGCCTCGCGCGTGCGACCGAGGCGGTGGGGAATGGCCGAGTAGAAGTCACCCGACGCTTCTTCCATCATCTTCTTGGTGGCCTTCCCGGCTTTGAACTTGCCGTAGAGCTCGTCGAGAATCTTCTCGCCCTTCTCGATCTGCCCGACCGTCAGCACGCCCAGCGGTGTCTCGATGCCGTTGGCGGTGATCTTCGCCGCGACCGTGGAGGTGAGCGCGTCCGTCGCCTCCGAGTAGATGTACGAGACGAAGTCCTGCAACGGCGGCGCGAGGGTGCTCTTGGCCGGCGGCGCGGCCTCGGTCTTCGGCCCCTTCATCTTCTCGAGCGTCTTGGCGTCGACGTCACCCGAGCTCTGGCCACGGGCCTTCGACGAGCCAATCTTCGAGCTCGCCAGGGCGACCTCTTTGTAGCCCTTCGAGGGCCCGGTCTTCGCGCGGTAGATCTTGTCGTACTCGTGCTGCGCCTCGTCGAGGTCTTCGAAGAACCGGCTCTCTTTCATGCCGGCGTCGGGGTTGGTCTCGAGATCGTCGGTTCGACCGTAGTGGGTGAACACCCGGAACTTCATCGAGCCCGACTTCGCCGTGTGCAGCTCGATGGCGTAGTACTTGTTGTTGTTGTTCTTGAGGTCGGTGACCTGAAGGACCGCTTTCTTGGCGATCTCGAAATCACTGGCGAACTTCGGTTGCGAGCTGTCGCTGTGCTTCCATGCTTTGGCGCCCACGGATCTCTCGAGTGCAAAGGGGAAAAAGCGGCGCGACCGTACCCACCGGTCGGTGTTCCTGCAACACACCTCTTGGTCCCCGTCGGCGGTCGTGTGCTAGGGCTCCGTCTGATGCACGAGGGAATTGCCGCCGAGTCGCTCGTCAACCTCAAAGCGCGCTCGGAATCGCCGCCGGGCTATTCGAGGGTGCCGGTGCCGGCTGACCGGGTCTCGTGGGCGACGCCGTTCGACGACTACGCGCCCAACACCTACACCGCGCCGCAGGTCCTCGAGAACGACCTCTCGGTGCGGCCGGGCGGTTGGGCCGACGAGGCAGACCCCGTCCAGACCTTCGCGCGCAGGGGGGCTCCTCGTCGATTGACGGGGCGACCGATTCTGTTCGACGCGGTGGGGCGACCGCTCAACCCCGCGGGGCGAACGGGGCTGGCGGGTCGAGGGTTGTTGGGGAAGTGGGGGCCCAACTTCGCCGCGGACCCCATCGTCACCCGGTTCAACCCCGTGACGGGCGAGCCTGAGCTGCTGGCCATCTTGCGCAAAGACAACGGGCAGTGGGCGATTCCCGGAGGCATGGTCGACTTCGGCGAAGACGTCTCGACGACGCTCGCGCGCGAGTTCCATGAAGAGGCCGGGGTGAAGCTCGACATGGGCGACGCGACGCTGGTGTACGTGGGGTACGTCGATGATCCGCGGAGCACCGACCACGCGTGGATCGAATCGACCGTCAAACACAAGCACCTCGACCCGGCAGCGGCGTCGAGGATCGAGCCGGTCGCCGGCGACGACGCCGCCGCGATTCGGTGGATGACGCTCTCCGACGCCAACGTCGCCAGCCTCTATGCGAGCCACAGCGAGTTCGTTCGCCACGCGATGAAGCGCCTGGGCAGGTAAGCCGCCCCTCAGGAAATCCACCGGCCTGACACGCCCGTACCACCAGTTCAGGGCGGTGAAGCGCATGGCAGTGGACGAAGCCGAAGACCTCGAAGCGCTGGTGCTCTCGTATGCGCTCGGCACGGCTCCGGAATCCGAGCGTTCCCGACTGAAACAGGCCATGGTTCGTGACCCGGCGCTCGCTCAGCTGTTGGCCGAGGTCGACGATTCCCTGGAGGCCGTGGTCATGGGATTGGACGCGCCCCGGGCGCCCTGGAAGACCGTCGCCGAGAACCTCGAGGGCGGGCGGCGCTTCAGTCACCTCGTGCCCCGGCTCGCGACCCTCTTCGACATCGCGCCCGACGCCGCCGCAGCGTTGATGGAGCGTGTCGATACGGCCTCGGAGTGGATGGAGGGCCCCGGGCAGGGCGTGTGGTTGATGCCGGTCGCCGCGGGCCCGAAGTGGAGCGGCTACATCACGACGTTGTTGCGGCTCGAGCCGGGCTCCCAGCTGCCCACCCACACGCACGGGGCCGAGGAGCAGGTGTTGCTCCTCGAAGGCGGCTATCGCGACGACCCCACCGGTGAGGAGTTCTGGCGCGGCGCGCTCGACGTTCGCGGCAGCGGCACCTCGCACAGCCTCACCGCGCTCGAGGGCATCGCGTGTGTCTGCGCGTCGGTCAGCCGCTTCCCGGAGGACGATTGACGGGCGCTCGTTCACCCGCCTCCGACGCGACTGACCGCGAGCTCTCCGACCGCCTCGCCCAGGGGGACCGGGAGGCGATGGGGCTGCTCTACGCGCGGTATGGCTCGGCGGTGTACGCGGCCATCTTGAAGTTGGTGCGCGACCGGGCCGAAGCCGACGAGGTGTTGCAGGAGGCCTTCCTCGAGGCGTGGCGTCGCGCCGAGCAGTACCAACCCGAGCGCGCGAACGTAGCCGCGTGGCTCATCACCATCGGGCGAAGCCGCGCCATCGATCGCCTGCGCGCCAACGGCACCACGCACCGCACCGCTGAGCTGGAAGGACGCGGCGTGCCGGCCCAGCGCCCGGGCCCCGACGTCGTCGTCGACTTCGTGCGCGCGCGCGTCGCCGTGCACCGGGAGCTGAACTCGTTGCCCGTCGAGCAGCGGCTGCTCCTGGACCTGTCGTGGAACGAGGGGCTCTCGCATCGGGAGATCGCCGCGCGCACCGGCGTTCCGCTCGGCACGGTGAAGACGCGCACCCGCACGGCGATGCAGTCGCTGCACCACGCGCTGCGGTCGTTCAAGGCCGACGCGTAGCTCGCAGGATGCATCACCCCATGTGACGCCGGACTCGGGAACGAGCGTGGCGGAGACGTGCGGCGGACCCCCGCTGTTTCAGCTCGTCGAGACGTTCTCGGCATCGTCGTTCGTGACGGCGAGGGCGAGCTCAGGCGGGGAAACGAACACGAACGCAGGCGCCACCTTCTGGCGCGGAGTCGATGCTCACGGTCGCGCCCTCGGCCTCCGCGATGGCCCGCACCACCGACAAGCCCAGGCCACTGCCCGGCGTCCCCTTCGCGCTGCTGCCGCGGAAGAAGCGCTCGAAGACCTGCTCCCGCTCCGGGGCTGGAATGCCCGGCCCGCTGTCGCGCACCTCGAGCATCGAGCCCTTCACCTCGACGCGCACCACGCCGCCCTCGGGCGTGTACGTGAGCGCGTTGTCGAGCAGCGCGTCGAGCAGCTCGCGCAGACGTGTCCTCGAGGCGACGACGGTGGCGCCACCGGGTGCGCTCACGGCGAGGTCGATGGACTTCGCGTGGGCCCGGGCGTCGAAGAGCCGCTTCGCTTCGAAGAGGAGGTCGTTGAAGTCGACTGACGTGCGCTCCACGGGCGTCGTCGCGTCGGCCCGCGAGAGCGAGAGCAAGCCATCGACGAGCTTCGCCGAGTCGCGCGCCGAGGCCGCGATGTCGTCGAGCATCGCCTTGTAGTCCGGCACCGTGCGCTCCTTGCGCAGCGCGACCTCGGCCTGCGAGAGGACTGCCGCGAGCGGCGTGCGCAGCGCATGGCTGGCGCGCGCGATGAAGTGGCGTTGCTGTTCGGCCGCTGCGGCGAGCCGCCCGAGCGCTCCGTTGAAGGCGTCGGCGAGGCCCTTCGAGTCGGGGTCCAGTCCACTCACGTCCAGGCGCGCGGTCGTCGAGGTGGTGTCCAGGCTTCGCGCTGCAGCGGTCAGTCGACTCAGGGGAGCGAGGAAGACCTGCGCCAGCAGCGCCGCGCCCGCGACGCCGAGCACGATGGCGACGCCGAGGGCGAGCAGCAGTCCCAGCCACACCCGGTCCGCGAGGCCTGAGAACGCAGCCAGCGGCGCCGCCACCCGGAGCACGTACGACTGCGCTTCGCTCTCGTGCTCGACGCGCGGCGTGAAGGTCATCGACCACACCCGCAGCAGCCCCTTGCTCGTCGAGACGGTGTTCGCGCCGCTCGGTGGGAGCGCTTCCGTCACGTGCCACCGCCCCTCCTGCAGCACGACGTTGCCGTTCGAGCCCTCGACGCGGAACGGCCAGCCGTGCGCCGTCACCGTGGGCCCGTCGTCGTCGTCTCCAGCGCGCTCGAGCTCGCCGTGCTCCTGATGCATCGAGCCGGCGAGGGCCAGCGCGCGGCGAGAGAGCTCCGCGTCGACGACCTCGAGCGTCCACCGCTGCAGGCCAGTGGAGACGAGGAGCCCGACGCCCGACACCACGAGCGCGAGCAACGTCGCGACGAACACCATCAGCTTCAGGCGCAACGTCATACGGGCACCGCGGCAGGGTCGAAGAGGGAGCGCCCGACGCCCGACACCACGAGCGCGAGCAACATCGCGACGAACACCATCAGCTTCAGGCGCAACGTCATGCAGGCACCGCGGCAGGGTCGAAGCGGTAGCCAGCGCCGCGTTGGGTGGTGATGCACTCGGCGCCGCGGAGCCCGGCCGCGTCGAGCTTCTTTCGCAGCCGCGCCACGAAGACGTCGATGACGTTCGAGTCGCGGTCGCTCTCCTCGTTGTACAGGTGCTCGACGAGCCGCGTGCGTGACCAGGTGGTGTTCGGCTGCAGCACGAGGAGCTCGAGCAGCGAGTACTCCGAGGACGTCAGCTCGAGACCCACGCCGCGCACCGAGGCCAGCCTCGCGCCGAGGTCGAGCGAGAGGGCTCCGAAGGTGACGACGTTCGACGAGGTGCCTTTGGAGCGGCGCACCAGCGCGCGCACCCGGGCGAGCAGCTCCGCGAAGGCGAATGGCTTCACGAGGTAATCGTCGGCGCCGGCCTCGAGCCCGTCGACGCGGTCGTGCACCTCTCCGAGGGCGGTGAGCAACAGCACCGGCGTCGAGATGTTCTTCTTCCGCAGCGCCTTCAGCACCGACAGGCCGTCACCGGCCGGCATCATGCGGTCGAGGACGATGACGTCGAAGGCCACCTCGGTGGCGAGGTGGAGCGCGGACTCGCCATCGCTTAATCCATAGGTTGAAGGTTCGATTCCTTCCGCTCTCACAGTGAAAAACGGCCGGTGACTCGAGAGAGCGCCGGCCGTTTTTCTTTGGCGCGCGTGGTGGTGCTACGAACGTGCGCACGGGCAGGTGGCGTAACTGGTAGCCGCGCCGGGCTTAGAATCCGGTTCCGAAAGGAGTGGGGGTTCGAGTCCCCCCTTGCCCACTCTCCAGCATCCCGGGCGAGCCGAACTCCCTTCGCCGCTCCGGCTACGGCGCAAGTCCCTTCCGGGTCAAGTTGCGGAGTGCCTCACTGAGCGGAGCGCCTGACACAAGGTAGTCGAGCATGACTGCCTGCTGCGCGACCTCGGCGAGCGTCGCACTCTCACCGTCGCCGCTCGCGTCCACGTAGTGCACGCTCTCCAGGCCACAGTGCTTCGCCAGACCGAGCGGATCGTCGCATGTGGCGGCCGCCATCAAGCACTCGAGAAACTCGAAGGTCGCTGCCTCCTCGAGGGTCGGGTTGCCGAAATCGAGAGGATCTGGAACCTCAGAGAGTGCGGATTCGACCATCTCGACGACTCGGACAGCCTCGTCGGTCAGACAGCACCGCCAGAGCCCATCGTGCGCAGCTTGCAGTTGTGCGCGCGCAGACACGCTCAAGCTCTCCTGGACGTAGCTCGACGCCTGCAGCCAAAGAACATCGAGGCACCAGAGCGAGAAGAACAGCTGTCGGTCGTCGTCGACGGTCTCGAGGCTTCGCAACAGCGCTTTGTGGGCTTCGAGATCGTAGGGCACAACCGGACGTTACGGCGTCGGGGCGATCACTCGAACAATGAAGAGACTGGGTCAGCTGGAAAGGGTCGAGTCCCGCTTGCCCTGCCACGTTCACTCGAGAGCTGCGAGGAGCCACGCCTTCCTGCACGCGAGGTCGTCGTCGTCCGGGCGTCCTCCCTCCAGGGCCGCGCTCAGGGCCGCCGCGTCGAAGCGGTGGGTCAGCTCCCCGATCAGCTTCGAGGCGGCGTTGAAACCCGGCCTGCGGAGGTAGAGCTGAACGGCAAGCGCCGGTGACGCGAAGGCGAGGCGCTCCAGCCGGGCCGCGAGCCGTGGATCGTTGAAGAGCTGCCCGTCGTTCAGGCGCTCGGGGTCCGCGGCCATCCACGTGCCGAGCCACTGGTCGAGCAGCGCCTCGACCCCAGGCGCCTCGCGCAGCGGCGCGAGCTGACAGAACGCGACGAGCGCGCGGTCGGACTCCAGCCGCGCCAGGATCTCGCAGACGAGCGCGCGGGTGCTGGGGAACGCGGCGAGGCGGGCGACCAGCGGGAAGGGGAGCTCCGGCGCACTCCAGGTGCAGTGCGGCACCCACCGGCTGGCGAACGCCGCGACGACCGGCTCCGGGGCGCCGCGGTCGAGGACCTGCTCCGTCATCGCGCGCCAGTCTCGCCACGAGGGGAGCGGCGTGCCGTCGAGCGACTCACACAGCGCGATCACCCTCGCGTCGTCGCCGCGCTCGAGCGCCTCACGCAGCGCCCGGACCTGCGTGGAGATGAAGATGGGGTCAGCCACGTCGTGCACGAGCTGGCGGAAGCCAGGAGCGCGGCCCTCGAGCTGCTCGCGCACGGCGACCGAGAGCCTGGGCAGCTCCGAGCTAGCGAAGGGGGGTGGCCGCGGCGCGCTCTCGACCTTCTTGCGCTCGCGGTGTGAGGCGGCGGGCTCGATCTCACCGAGCAGGGCCCGCCAGCAGGCGGCGCCCAGGTCGGAGCTCTTCGCCTTGCGCAGCGCCTGACGCCACGGAGTGTCGTGGCGCCGGTGGAACGCGAGCTCCCAGGCGCGAGGAGGCTCCGTCGGGGGCCGCTGGGCCAGCAGGAGCTCGCGGACCTGATCGGCGGCGTGGAGCTGGAGGTCGCCGAGCGCCTCGTATGGTGGCTCGCCCGGGGTCGGCAGCATGCCAGGGTCCACGGTCGCGCCTGACTGCCGCAGCGACGCGGCGAGGAGGCGGGGATCCTCGGCGAGTGCAGGCTGACGCCGGGCGAGCTGCCGGAGGGCGCGCAGCGCGGCGGGACAGCCCAGCGGCGCACCCTCGAACATCGTCAGCCCGCGGACCGAGGGCGCGGGCTCGCTGCGGCCGCGAGGGAAGGGGAAGCGCGCTGTGATCGCGAGCGCGACGCGGGTCACGTTCGGGAGGCTCGACGCGAGCGCCTCGATCACCGCAGCGGGATCCGGCGCGCGCGCGTACTGATCGAGGGCGATCGGGATCAGGCGCTCGAGGGCGCCCTCGACGCAGTGCGCGCACTCGTTCTCCTGCGCGACCACCCAGCGCCACACGGGGTCGACCCGCTCGAGCACCGCGAACGTCTGCGCGATAGGCTCGGCCTCGAGCAGGGTCGGGAGGAGCCAGATCGACCCGTGCTCGATGTCGTGATCGTCGAAGCGCGCGGCCTTCCCGCACTGGGCCCGGGCCGCGTCGACGAGCAGCCGGGCCTTGCCGGCCCCAGGGGTCCGCTCGAACACCTCAGCCGCCCGCGACCAGTTGCGCTAGGGACGAGCCCCGAGCTTCCCGAACATGGCGAGCAGGTGCTGGGGGCCCCGCTCCGCGGCTTGCTCGAGCAGCGCGTCACCCAACATGGGCAGGTCGTGCGCCCGCCGAAGCGTGGCAACTTCGCCGAGCTCCGAGAGGAGCCAGCGGGCGAGCTCACGGTGTTCCCCCTCGAAGCGCCAGCGTGGGAGGGCCTCGAGCCCGACGTCGACGTTCTTGCTCGCGCGGGCCGCGACGGCCCGGGCTTCTTCCTCGATTCCCTGAGCCCGGCAGGGCGGCCGGCCGAGCGTGCCGCAGTAGGCCGCCGAGACGCTGTCCGGGGAGCCACCGAAGCCGACGAGCCCGTCGTCGTACCAGAACCCGCCGTGCAGGTTCTCCGGCGCGCCAGTGCTCCCCAACGGGAGCTTCGCCTCGGCGGCGAGGTCACGGCAGAGCGCCGCGAACGCCGCGTCGACCTCCGACACCACGCCGCGCTCGAGCGCCGAGTAGGTGCGGTAGCCGAGCAGCCGCCAGTCCTTCGAGACCGCGATGAGCTTCCGGCCGACGATCGCGCCGCGGGCGTCGCGCAGGTACAGGACGCGCTTGTTCGCCTCGACCGCGTTCAGCACCGCCGCGCCGGCGTTCATCCCGTTCGTCAACGAGAGACACGTCCCGAAGGGGATGCCCATGCGGTGCACGGCAATGACAGACAAGGCATCGAGCGCCTGTGCAGGTATGGAGCCC
>JBBAQZ010000073.1:0-21745 GCA_040400045.1 Myxococcaceae bacterium | reverse complement strand
TGCACGAGAAGGGCACCTCCGACGACTCGCCGCACGTCGCGCACTTCACCACCACGTAGCCGAATTCCAGCAGCCCGCACCTGCGCTGCCGGTACACCTGCGCAGCAGGAAGCGCGGCAGGCCACCCAGCGCCTCGGCCACCGCCTCGTGCAGCACGTCTTCGCTCCCGGTTCGCCGCCGGTACTCCCCACACCCCGCCACTCGCCCACCCCCACTCGCCCGAGGATGTCTGTAGCCGCAGGGGCTGACACTCAGACGAGAGGCAGGCCGCTGGGGGTGCACGAACCATCACCCGGACGCGGCGAGTGAAGAAGCACGAGTGGGTGCCACTCACGGGCGAGTACGAGGCGACGCGACCGACGTCGTCGTCAGCGCGAGCAGCGGCATTCCCAACGACGAGTTCGAGGCGATCGAGCCGTTCGCCCTCGCCTGCGTCGCTCCTTGCCTGGCCTCGTCGCTGGCTGGCCGGTCGAGACGCCCTCTCGCAGTGATGACGCGTGCCTCGGGCTGGCTCGGGCCGAACTCCAGACGGTCGTCGACGGGCGCCTTCAGCAGTTCATGCCGGGCGACACGTTCTCGGAGCTCAAGTCGACGACCCGCATCGAGCAGAAGCGCCACCGCGCTGCTCGTCCCGCTCTGGGTCCTGGCCCTCAAGTGCTTCCGATGAAGGCGGCGCCGCCGATGAACTTGAGCCAGCGCCAGGGCATCGGGTGGTCTGCGGCTGACATTGAAGGTCCCGGCGGAACCGGCGACGGCGGCACAGTGTCAGGATGCCGCCATGAGCCTCCTTTCTGTGGTGCTCGCTGCTGCGCCTCTCGTCGTCGGCCCTGAACTTCCAGCGTGTCGGCTCGGAGCTCCTGTCTTCACGTCGGAGCGGGTCGGCTTCGTTCCCGACGCGTGCGGCGAGATCTTCGCGACCTTCGACGGCGGCCAGAGCTGGGGACGCACGCGCCACGCAAAGCGCGACCTCCTGTCCATGAACTCGTTGAGCCTGGGCGTCTCATTCCCCGACGGCGCGGTGGTGATGGGGGGGTACATCGGCGCGCACGTGCTCCGCAGCACCCGCTCCGACCCGAAGTGGGAACAGGTCGACAGCCCCACGAGCGCCTGGCTCTATGCGATGGTCGCTCGAGGTCAGAGCGCGTGGGCGTGTGGATCCGACGGCCCCATCGTCTTCACCAACGATTCCGGAAAGACGTGGGGAAAGACAGCGGTCACTCCGACCGACTCGACAGACCGCTGCACCTCACTCGATTTCCTCGACGCGCAACGGGGCTGGGTCGGCGGTTGGTACGGCACGTTGTGGAGCACGGACGACGGCGGCAAGACGTGGACGCCCATCGCGCTCCCTGCGGAGTTCAAGACGAGCGACGCATTGGAGCACACGCTGCACCGGGTGCTGCGCGTCGATCGCAACGTGGGCTTCGTGCAGGGTTCGAGCGCGACGTGGCGCACCCGCGACGGCGGCAAGAACTGGGAACCGCTGCCGGCGATCGCGAAGGAGGATCGAGTCGTGGTCAGCCTTGGCCCCCACCGCGCGTTGGCCTCGCGAGCGAGCGCGAAGGGGAAGACCGAAGGCCTCGTGCTCGATCTGTCCACGCACCTCTTCGCGCGCGGCGACGGTGCCGTGAGCGTCGAGGCCACGCGCGTCGTGCTCTGGGAGCCAGATGCGAGTCGAAGGGTTCTGGTCCTCAGCGCGTTCACCTCGAATGAGGCGCCGCGGCTCGAGACGCTGCGCGTGACGAACTTCGGCGCCCGCACCGCGTTCGGCACGAAGCGAGCGTTCGTCTCGCACGACGAGGGGCAGACGTGGATCGAGATCGGACCACTCCCCGGCGAACTCACGTTCGAGCAGTTCGTGCTCGTCGATGCGCGGCGAGCGCTGGCCCGCAGTGGCTCACAGACCTTTCGTTCCGACGACGGCGCCCGTAGTTGGGCGGAGACGAAGGCAATCACCGACGCCGCGGACCTCGCCAACGCGCTCGGGGAAAAGCAGCAGGAGCTGTTTCCGTGCCTCGCGGGCGCACCGCGCGGAGTGCTCAAGCTCGAGTTTGGCGTGCAGGGGTGCTTCGGCGGGACGGTCAACAGTCTGGCGCTCACGTGGAACGAAAAGGGAGGTGAGCTCCGCATCGCGGACGAGGCGCGAGGAAGCCGGCCTCGCCTGCACAAGAAGCTGAGCTCATCCGACGTACGGAGCTTGATCGGCGAATTCCACGCTGCACTCGTCCGACCCGAGAGCGCGTCGGGGTGCAGGTCGACCACGAGCGTGCAGAGTTCGTTCGAGGTGAGCTGTCGCCTCGACGGGAGCCCAACGAGCCAGTCGCTGAGGCTCGAGACCAACGACTGCGCGCCGAACGAAGCGCCTGCGGTGGGGGGCTCGACCCGAATGGGTCGTTCCAGCGGCTACGCTCGCGCCATTGGCATTCACGAGTGGGCGATGAAGCAATGGCTCACTGCCCCCTGAACTGCATCGAGCTCCCGCTTCGGTGGAGGGCACGTCGGGCAGAGCAACGTCGCCAAAGGCGGGCGACCGAAGCCGCCATCGTCGAGCTCGCCTCTCCGCTCCCTGCGCTGTCGAGGAGAGCAAGAGCGTTCGCGTCGTTGCCACCGCCACACCGCCGCGCCACCACCTTCGGGCTCAAGCGGGCGCGAACACCGGGAGGCCCCACGGCGCGGCGCGCGCGGTGTACTGGAAGTACCTCGGGGTGGGCTGGTCGCGACGGGGCGTCGTCGGGGCGCCCGGGAGGCCCGCGAGCAGGAGCGCGATGAGCGCCGGATGGTCCACCGGCAGCCTCGTCTCCTGCATGCGCCGGAAGATCGACCCCACCGCGGCGTCATCGAGCCGCGCGAGCCGGGCCGGTGGAGGCGGTGGCCGCCCGTACGCCACCACCGCGCTTCGGTGTCTGGCGGCGGGGCCGAACATCCCGTGGAAGTGCACCAGGTGCTTGCCGCGCGAAGGCGTCACCGCCGCCAACTTCTTCAGCAACTGCAAGGGCGTCATCACCAACACGTCGCGCCCGCGCACCGGCCGCTTCATTCGGTACGAAAGCTTCCCGTCTTCCCGCCAGCTGAGCCGCGACGCTGCGAGTGGGCCCCTGGCCGCGTACCTGGCCAGGCGCCCCTCGGCCTTGCCTGTCGTTCGCGTGCACGGCGGTGTCGGCGTGGAGCGAGATGCCCTCGGCCACCGCCACCCGCCGGTGGTGCGGCCGCACTTCAGCCTCGACTCGAGGGCGCGCGGTGCCCAGCGCCAGGCTGTGCTGCAGCGACTCCAGCCGCAGCGCGTCCAGCCCGTCGTCGACGCGGGCTTCAGCGTCTTCGAGCCCTCGCTGGCGCAGCACTTTCGTCACCCGTCGCGCCAGTTGCGTCACGAGGGTGGCCACCTCCTCTGGCGTCGGAGGAGGGAGTGGGACGAAGTCGACGCCGGCCTCGGTGGCCGCGAAGAGGCCATCGGGGGCCAGGGTGTGGAAGTGCGGCGACAGTTGCAACGCACTGCCCCAGTACTGCACCTGGGTGACGGCGCCCGTCAGAAGGCGCCCCTGCGCGCCCAGCTTGCGCGCACAGCGCCGTTGCCAGGCAGCGATGAGGCGCGTCGTCTTCCGCAGCAGCTCCTCGAGGAGCCCCGGCTCTTTCACCAGCCTCCAGCGCAGCGCGTACGGGAAGGAGACAGTCCATTGGCGGAAGGGCACGTGCGGAAGCACGGAGTCCACCAGGTGCACGGCCGTCTCGTGGGCCCGGCGGGCGCTGCAGGACGGACACAGGCGGCTCTTGCACGAGAAGGGCACCTCCGACGACTCGCCGCACGTCGCGCACTTCACCACCACGAATTCCAGCAGCCCGCACCTGCGCTGCCGGTACACCTCGCGCAGCAGGAAGCGCGGCAGGCCACCCAGCGCCTCCGCTTCTTCCCTCAGCGCCCCCAGGGCCTCGCCCACTGCCTCGTGCAGCACGTCTTCGCTCCCGGCTCGCCGCCGGTACTCCCCACACCCCGCCACTCGACCCCCCCCCACTCGCCCGAGGGTGTAGCCGCAGGGGCTGACACTCAGACGAGACCGCGATGCGTAGCTCGGCAGGCTTCAACGTCGAGCTGTCCGAAGCGTTCGAGGCCCTGTGGAAGCCGCATGGCGGCCTTTCTCAACCTGACGCCGGCGGCCGCTTCCTCACTTCTTCGTTCGCTGACCCGCTCTCGCTGCTCGATGCCGCTGGCGCGCTGCGAGAGCGCCTGGAACAGGCCGTCGCGCTCCCTCATGAGCGACTTCGCCAGGGGCTCTCGTTGCTGCCACACCTCTCCTCGCAGAGAAGCCACGCGGCCGTCTTCACCTGCGCGGCAGCGGCGGCATCGGCCCACTTCGTCAGCGAGGCGCGGTGCGGTTCGAGCGCCGCTTCAGACGTCGACGCCAGCCACCCGCGCACGGTGCGAATCTGGCGGTCGAGCGCTTGCTTCACGAACACCGTCACGGCTTCAGAGAAGAACGTCTTCCAGCGCGCGGACGTGCGGTCCTTCTGAACGGCAGCGAAGAGCGAGTCACCGAACGTGACCCAACTCGCGTCGAGGCGACCATTGGCCACGATACGCTGCGCCTCTCCCTTCGCCGCAGCATGAACGCGTCGCATGAACGCGTCGCACTGCCAACGTTCCGCGTCCTGCGCTACGTGGCTGCGCGTGCTGCGGACCGCCCTCGTCCTCGTTCTCCTCGCCACCACGGCGTTCGCCCAGACGCTGACGAAGGCGCCGACGCTGCTGAAGTCGGTCGAGCCCACCTTCCCGGCTGATCAGCTCGACGCCGGCACCGGCGCCAGCGTGGTGATGGACCTCGACATCGCCGCCGATGGCACCGTCGCCGCGGTGAAGGTCGTGCAGAGCGCTGGGCCCGCGTTCGATGACGCCGCGGTCGCCGCTGCACGCCAGCTCGTCTTCACGCCCGCCGAGGTCGACGGTCAGCCCGCGCCCGTGCGCATTCAATTCACCTCGAACTTCACGGTGCAGCAGCAGGTCGTCGAAGCGCCCGTCGTGCAGGACGCAGGCGTGCCGGTGGTGAACTTCGTCGGCCGCCTGAAGACCGCCGGCACCCGCGAGCCCGTCTCCTTCGCCACTGTGCGCGTCGGAGACCGTGACACCACCTCCGACGAGGCCGGCCGCTTCGAGCTCACCGACGTCCCGCCCGGCAAGGCGATGGTCTCCATCACCGCCGCGGGCTTCGAGTCCTTCATCGAGACCGAAGAGGTGAAGCCGGGCGAGCGCACCGAGGTGACGTACGTGATGCGCCGCACGGGTGTGAACGAGACGGTGGTGCGCGGCATCAAGGACCGGCGAGAGGTGACGCAGGTTCGCCTGACGCAGTCCGAGTTCCGCATGGTGGCCGGCTCGAACAACGACGCGTTCAAGGTGGTGCAGAACCTGCCGGGCGTGGCGCGCTCTCCGTTCGGCGGCGGGCTGCTCGTGGTGCGCGGCTCGAAGGCGTGGGACTCGCGCATCTACGTCGACGAGGTGCAGATTCCGCAGCTGTTCCACTTCGCGGGCGTCGTCGCGACGTTCAACTCGGCCAACATCGAGGCCATCGCGTTTCAGCCCGGCAACTTCGGCGTCGACTACGGGCGCAGCATCGGTGGCCTCATCACCGCGGACGCGAAGACGCCCTCGAAGTCGGGCGTCCATGGCTTCGTCGACGTGAACCTCTTCGACGTGTCGGCGATGGTCGAAGCGCCACTCTCAGACACCTGGAGCGTCTCGGGCTCGGCGCGCTACGGACTTTCGCAGTACGTCCTCCCCGCGGCCATCAAGACGTTCGCGCCCACCGCGCAGGTCGGCTTCGGCCTCGCGCCCGAGTACTGGGACTACCAGCTGCGCGCCGAGCGCAAGTCGCCCAACTCGAAGAACCGGCTCTTCATCACCGCCTTCGGCTCGTCCGACCGCTGGGCCTTTCTCTCGCCCAACCCGCTGCTCGACCCCGACGTCGAGGGCAACCAGCTCTCGGCGGGCACCTCGAACGTCTACAACCGGCTCGTCCTCGGCATCGACCAGAAGCTGACGCCGCGGCTCACCTTCATCTCGCGCAACGCCATCGGCTTCGACGTCACCACGCAGTCGAGCACCGTGCAGGAGATCTTCTTCCGCAACACGCAGGTGCCGATTCAGCTGCGCGAGCGCTTCAAGCTGGACGTGCCCGAGGCGAAGCTGGTGCTCAACGCGGGCCTCGACGCGCTCGTCACACCGACGTCCTTCGACGCGCAGCGGCCGCCGCTCTTCCGGCCGAACCAGCTGCCCGACCCGTACGTCACCCGCCGCCTCGTCGCCGAGACCGAGCGCAGCGTGTACGTGGAGCCCGGGCTCTTCATCGACGCGACGTGGACGCCAGTGGAGTCGCTCCAGGTGCGCGGCGGGCTGCGCCTCGATGGCGAGCTCGCGGTGATGAAGAAGGTCTGGGTCAACCCACGGCTGTCGGCGCGCTTCACGCCCATCGAGATGCTGACGCTGAAGGCCGGCGCCGCGATGTACCAGCAACCGCCCGACTACCGCGTGGGTCAGCTCTCTCCCGTCTTCGGAAACCCCGGCCTGCAACCCGAAGGCGCGTGGCACTTCATGGGCGGCGCCGAGCTGCGGCTCTTCAAGGCCGTCGAGCTCGACCTGCAGGGCTACTCCAAAGCGCTCTTCAACCAGGCGCGGCTGGCGCTGGCCAACGGCTCGGGCAGCGACATCTCGATTCCCGGCGCAGACACCCGGTACACCAGCGAAGGCTACGGGCGCGCCTACGGCGGCGAGGTGTTGGTGCGCGTGCGGCCCACGAAGTACTTCCTGGGCTGGGTCTCGTATTCGTTGAGCCGCTTCGAGCGCGACTCGTACGGCGGCGTGAAGTTCGCGCCCGGCCCGCTCGACCAACCCCACAACCTCATCGTGGTGGGCAGCGTGCAGCTGCCGTGGAACCTCAACGTCGGCGCCCGCTTCCGCTACGCCTCAGGCCCCCTCGTCACGCCCATCGCGACGTCGCTGTTCGACGCGCAGGCGAACCTCTACGTCCCCATTCCGTCGCTGCCGTGGAGCCGTCGCCTGCCCGACTTCGTGCAGCTCGACGTTCGCGTGGACAAGAAGTTCGTCTTCGAGAACTGGAGCCTGGTGGCCTACGTCGACGTGCAGAACGCGACCAACCAGCAGAACCCCGAGGCGCTGTTCTACAACTTCGACTATTCGCGCAGCGCCTTCGTGTACTCGATTCCGATTCTTCCGACGGCGGGCGTGCGCGGCGAGTGGTGAACGCCACACGCACCGGGAGCTTTCGTCGCTCCCGGCGCGCGCAGGTGATTTCCCCCCCCCGACTCACCTGAGACTCATCGGTCCAGATGGCGTCGATGTCGGTGCAGGTGTCAGGCACGGCTCCTTGTCGCTCGATCGCCACCTGTCAGACTCACGCTCTTCTCGAATGGTGGAGTCCTCATGCGACACCTGTGGGCGCTCGGGCTCGTGCTCGTGCTCGGCTGCGAAGGCGTCATCAGCCACTTCGACTCGGAAGGCGCCGGGGGAGGGGAGAGCGCAGGTGCCGGTGGAGCGGGCTCGGGCGGTGCTGGTGGTGGAGGCGAGAAGGAGCCACCGCCCGACCTCTCGTGCGACCCGGCGAACTACGAGGGCGTTCGTCTCGAGACCATCGTCGAGGCCTACAACGCCGATGTTCACCCGCTCGTCGTCGGCGCGGAGCAAGGCTGCATCGCTTGTCACGCCGCGAACTCGAACCGCCTGTTCATCGTCTCGGCCGACGGCACCGACACGTTCCACCGGCTGCGCGGCGGCGACTCTTTCAAGGACCAGCCGGGCAGCTTCGTCTCTCGCCTGACGAACGCCGACCCTCGCGCCCGCATGCCGCAGGGAAAACCGGCGTGGACGAAAGCGCAGGTCGAAGCCGTTGCGCGCGTGGGCTGCATGATTCGCGGGCTCGAGATGGCTGGCGGCCTCGCTGCCGACGAGCAGTTCCCTCCCGAGCTGATGTCTCCGTGGACCGGCCCCGCGAACACCGACTACGACAACACCTTCATCAACTTCACCCAGCTGCGCTCGAAGGTGTCGGCCGTCTTCAACGACGACTGGCGACGGGCGGCGGCGCTCCCTGATGGCGGCGCGGGCGCGATGGAGGACCGCTTCGACAAGAACATCGGGCTGTTTGGTGGCGTCAACTTCCGCTCGCATTTCGTCGAGGCGCGCGCGGCGACGCCCGAGTTCCTGCTGGGGCTCGACCAGCTCGGCCCCGACGTGTGTGGCCGCGCCGCGGTGGCGAAGACCGGGCCCTTCGCTGGTGCTGACCCGACGGATTCGGTCATCGACGTGCCTGCCGAGGCGGCGACGACGTTCGAGGCCGAGACGGTCACCATCATGAACCGCACCGGCGTCGGGAACCCGACGACGAACCCCGCCGGCTTCTTCTGCTACACGAACTGTGAGCTCACCGCCGACTACGTCGCGCTCGCCCCTGGCGACTACCGCATCACGGTTCGCGCGAAGGCCGACAACGACGACGGTGGCAACGGCCCGAAGCTCGGCGTGCAGCTCGGCACCGTCATGGCCGCGATGCCGCTGACCTTCACGGACCAGACGCAGTACGTCGAGCAGTCCGTGACGATTCGAATCACCGCGGCGGGCCGTCAGCCCATCACCGTCAGCTACATCAACGACTACAACAACCCCGCTGTCGCGGGAGGCGACCGCAACGTGTTCATCGACCGCTTCACCGTCACTGGACCGTTGGGCATGGGTACGGGGACGAGCCGCGCTGTCGCCGCGAAGGCCACCATCAACACGCTCGTCCAGCGCATGCTGTTCCGCCCGGCGACCACGGGTGAGCAGGACTCGCTCTACACGCTGTTGAAAGACCTCACGCTGCTGGGCGGGAGGCAGACCGACGCGTGGACCAGCGTCTGTGACGCGCTCATGCGCCACCCCGACTTCCTCTTCCTCGTGCCGCCGTCGTCAGCCGACGTTCGCGGTGCCGCGAAGCAGCGGCTGCTCGCCGTGGGCCTCGCGCAGCACCTGCTGGGCCGGCCGCCGACGGCCGCGGAGTTCACGACCCTCACCGCGCAGGGCTACCCGGCCTTCGTCGACGCAGTCCTCTCGAGCCCGGACTTCGAGCGCTACTACTTCACCCGCGTGCAGCTGCGCATCGAGAGCCAGGGCACGCCCGAGAGTGACGAGCCCGCGCGGTTGTGGACGCACGTCGTCGTCAATCGTCTGCCGTTCGCCCGCATTCTCGACGCCGAGTTCACCATCGACGCCACCGGCGCTCGGCAGACGCGGCCCGCGGAGCACGGGAAGACGGGCGTGTTGACGATGAAGGGCTACCTCTCGAGCAAGCCTGGCCTGCCGCACTACAACTACCCGGCCCGAGTGCTCAGCGGCTTCATGGGCACGGTGTTCGAGGTGCCCCCCGAGGTGTTCGACCAGCGAGGCACCGCGACGGCGACCTCGACGGTCGACCCCGCCAGCATCTGCTTCACCTGTCACCAGCTCCTCACGCCGCTCGCGCACCAACGCCTCAAGTGGGGCGACAACGGCGTGTTCCGCACGATGGATGAGCAGGGCCAGCCCATCGACGACTCCGACCGGGGGCTCGTGCCGACGTACGCGTACAAGGGCAGTGGCATCGAGGCGTTCTCGACGAAGGCGGTGAAGAAGGAAGCCTTCGTGCGGCGCATGCTCGCCATGCAGTTCCGCCTGCTGATGGGGCGGGAGCTGCGGTATCGCGAAGGCGAACGAGAGCTCTATCGCCAGCTGTGGGACGTGGCGACGACGAGCCAGGGCGACCTGAAGGCGGTGCTCAAACACATCGCCACGTCGACCACCTTCACCCGGGGTGCACCATGAAGCGCAGAACGTTGCTCGGCGCCGCAGCGGGGACGGCCATCGGCGTGCTCGACTGGCTCTCGTTCTTCCGTCGTGTCGGCGTGCCCGGGACCTCGAAGTCACTCGGCCTCGCCGAAGCGGCCGCGCAGGGCATGGGCGAGCCGCGCTTCCTCATCTACTGGTTCCAGGAGGGCGGCTGGGACAGCTATTCGATGTTCTCGCCCGTCGACACGCCGAACCACGCGCTGCTCACGATTCCCGCGGGCACGCTGGCGCCATCGCCCTCGTGGTCGAGTCAGCTCTACCGCCCACGCGGCTACGGGCCGGCGCTCGGCAGCGCCGTGGCGCCGAGAACGCACGCTGCCACGGGCATCACCTATGGCTACCTCGCCGATGACGGAGCCGAGCTCTTGCCCGACATGGCCATCGTGTCGTCGCACCTGGGCAACACGTTCCACTCGGGCGGCCGGTGGGACTACCACTACGGAAAGTACGCCTCGTACACCCCGTTGACCGCCCAGCGCCGTCCGACCGAGCGCACCGTCATGCAGGCCTTCTGTGAAGCGTACGGCTCCGGCTTCCCGTTGGCCCACGTCAGCTGGCACCGCTGGCTCTCGGACGGAGAGCTCGAAGAGGCCAACTACCCCGAGGGCACCGGCTACTACGAGAAACTCGGGCCTGCGTTCGCCCACACCATCTACGGCCGCACGCCGACCGAGATGCGCAACCGGCTCGCGCTCCTGGGCAACGTCACCTCGGCGGCTCGCAACGCCCGCGTGCGCGCGTACACCGAAGACCTGCACACCAACTTCCTGCGCGACAAGACGGGTGAGTCGGTGCGCGCGTTCGACTCGGCGGTGCGCATCTACAAGCAGCTCAACGGCAGCTCTGGCGTCGTGGTGAACCCGGCGGCGATGTTCACCGAAGCTGCGCTCCGCACCGAGTTCGGTGTCACCGTCGCGAACGAGACCACCAACTCGACGTCGGTGAACGGCAACCCCGCGCGCTCGAAAGACTCTCCCAGCGTCAACGCGCAGGCGCTGATGACGTACGAGTTGATGACGAAGGGCCTGTCCGTCGGCTTCTGGATCGAGAACCGGCAGATCCGCGGGTACGACACGCATCAAGACCGTCGCGGCATCATGACCTCGCGTGGGCAGAGCGACCAGAAGACGATGCTCCGCAACGACCTGTGGACGCCGCTGAAGACGCTGGTCGCCAAGCTGAAGGCCACGCCCTACGGCACCAGCGGCAAGTCGTACTGGGACCTCACCACCATCGTGCTGGCGAGCGAGATGGGCCGCACCATTCAGGGCGACGTGGCGCCGATTCTCGCCTCGAGCGACCCGGACGCGACGAAGTACACGAAGATCATGGAGCAGGACTGCTGCCAGCACTGGCGCGTCAACTCCGTCGCGTTCCTCGGCGGCAACGTGCAGGGCGGCAAGCAGTACGGCCGCGTGGGCACCTCGTCGCTCGAGGGCATTCCGATTCGGCTCACCGATGGCTCGCTCGACCCGGCTTACCACCCGGTCACCGGTGTCCTCAACGGCACGAAGGACCCGAACAGCGTCATCACCAACGCGGGCAACGTCTACGCCACGGCGCTGCAGCTCTCGGGCATCACGCCAACGGGCAAGGGCCTCAACACCGCGCCCCCGATGCCGTTCATCAAGAAGCCCTGAAACACACGCCCGGGGTGTAGACCCGCGCGCATGACTCGCGCAGCGTGGTTTCGGTTGGCGCTCTTTCTGGTGGCCCTCGCGGTCACCAGCTTCCTCTGGTCCCGCGCGCTCAAGACGAAGACCGAGTCGAAGACGGTGGCGTACAGCGAGCTGCTCACCGCCATCGAGCAGGACGCCGTGTCCGAGGTGCTCGTCGAGAGCGAGCGGCTGGTCGCGAAGCTCAAGGCGCCGACGGCAGAGGGGCACCCGCAGTCGCTGGTCGCCTCGAGGCTGCCCAATGTCGACGAGCGCGAGCTGGTGAACAGGCTGTCGGCGAAGGGCATCTCGTTCTCCGGTCACATCGAGTCAGACAGCCTCTGGCCGGCGGTGCTGTCGTCCATCTTCCCGCTGGTGATGCTGTTCTTCCTCTTCCGCGCCATGGGCGGAATGCTCGGAGGAGGCCAGGGCGCGAGACCGATGAGCTTCGGCAAGAGCCAGGCGAAGATCTTCGACCGCTCCGCCGACAACCCCACCACCTTCGAAGACGTCGCGGGGGTCGACGAGTCGAAGAACGAGCTCATCGAGGTGGTGAACTACTTGAAGGACCCCGCGAAGTACCGGGCGGTGGGAGCGCGGGTGCCCAAGGGCGTGCTGCTCGTCGGCCCTCCCGGCACTGGCAAGACGTTGCTTGCGCGCGCGGTGGCGGGCGAGTCGAAGGTTCCGTTCTTCTCGATGTCGGGCTCGGAGTTCGTCGAGATGTTCGTCGGCGTCGGCGCCAGCCGCGTACGAGACCTCTTCACCCAGGCCAAGGAGCGCGCGCCCTGCATCGTCTTCATCGACGAGCTCGACGCGGTGGGGAAGACCCGCGCGGGTGGTGGCGTCTTCGCGGCCAACGAAGAGCGGGAGCAGACGTTGAATCAACTCCTCGTCGAGATGGACGGCTTCGACGCCAGCGTCGGCATCGTCATCATGGCGGCGACGAACCGGCCCGAGGTGCTCGACAAGGCGCTGCTTCGGGCGGGGCGCTTCGACCGGCAGGTGCTCGTCGACCGGCCTGACGTGCGCGGGCGCGAGGCGATTCTGCGGGTGCACGCGAAGCGCCTCACCCTGGGCGGGGTCGACCTGAAGCTGGTCGCGCAGCGCACGCCCGGCATGGTGGGCGCCGACCTCGCCAACGTGGTGAACGAAGCCGCGCTCGCCTGTGCGCGCCGCGACGGCAAGACGGTGGAGCAGCGTGACTTCGAGGAAGCCGTCGACCGCATTCAGCTGGGCCTGCGCAAGGACGGCCGCGTGATGAACGAGCAGGAGCGCCGCCGCGTCGCCTGGCACGAGTCGGGGCACGCGCTGGTGGCGCTGTCGGTGAAGCACGCCGACCCCGTGCATCGGGTCACCATCATTCCGAGGAGCATCGGCGCGCTCGGCGCCACGCTGCAGCTGCCGACCGAGGACCGCTACTTGATGACGCAGGAGGAGCTCAAAGACGCGCTCGCCGTGCTGCTCGGAGGCCGGACCGCCGAGGAGCTCGTCTTCACCGACGTCTCCACCGGCGCGTCGAATGACCTCGAGCGCGCGAGCGAGCTGGCGAGACAGATGGTGTGCCGCTTCGGCATGTCGCCGCTCGGCGCGCAGACGTTCGGACGGCCAGGTGGCTCGCAGTACCTCGGCGGCGCGGTCTCGTTCGAGGAGCGGAACTTCAGCGAGGCGACCGCGCAGGCCATCGATGAGCAGGTGCATCGGTTGATTGAAGAGGCCCACCAGACCGCGAAGGGGGTGCTGACTCAGCGGCGCGTGGTGCTCGACGTGATTGCGAATGCGCTGCTCGAGAAAGAGACGCTCGAGCGCGGGGCCCTCGAGGCGCTGGTGCGCGGAACCTGAGCCGCGCTCGGTCGCGAGGCTCGGGAGCGCTCGCCGCGTGCCGTCGAGATGGATGCATGCTGCATCGTCCAGTTCGAGCAGGCAGACGCCCGAGTGAGCGAGGAATCGAGACCGCGCAGGCCTCGGGCCGCAGCGATGCGACGACGCCACGCCAGCCTGGCGCCGAGCACCGATTCAACAGCGGCCGCTCCATCTGACGTGCCTCTTCCGGCGCCTGGGCGATCAGCCCACGGCATCTCCTGAGCATCGCTTCGTTGGTGGTGAGCCGACCAGGCGCCGAGCAGGCGGTCGCCGACTGCTCGGATTGGCTACCAGCCCGAGCCTGCTCGTTCCCTGAACTCCGGACCTGTCCACAGCACCTCCGCATCGGGTTCGCGAGCCGAGCCGATGCGACCAGCGGAGCGCGGCGGAGACGACATTCCGAACACGTCTCGTCCGAGACTCCAGTGAGCTCGTGGTTGACGCGAAATCACGTCAACCTCAATGCGCCCCGAGTCCCGGACGAGACGTGTTCCAGGAGTGGCGCGCCTCGCTCCGTGATCGTTTGCTGGCCACGCGAGTGCTCTGGATTGGCGTCTCTGCAGTTCGAGGATCGCGCCCGCGGTTCGCCGACTGCGGCCAGATACCGCGCGTCACCCACGCCCACTTGTCCCCAGGGAGGCCGAGTACCGTGCGTGTGGTCGTACTGCTCGGCTGCTTCGTAGAGCGCCACGACGATATTCGGGAAGAGGTACTCATCTTCGTTGAAGTGATGGGTTCCGCCGTTGCGCTTCGCAAGAAGGCTGAAGAGTTCGCGCGCAGAAGTGTCGAACGGGGAAACGCCGTAGATGGAGCAGGTGAACGTCGGGCTCCACGACACGCCGATGAACGAGGCGGTGTCGTCGGTGTACTCGACCTGAAGAGCGTCGAAGAAGTCAGAGGAGCCGCGCTCGGTGAACGAGGGCAAGACGACGGCCTTCATGGCGGCGCGAACGTCGGCGCGCTTCATGCCGAGCCGAATCGGCCCGACGCCGATTCCCGGCAACAGCTCGAGGTGAGGGATGCTCTGCGGCTTCTTCTTCGAGACGAACGGCAGGAACGCCGCATGGGACCTCCCCACACCGTCTTCGGTACGCTCGCGTTTCGTCTTCAGGCCAGCTTCGCGACGATCTCTTCCGACACTCGCGGTCGCTCCAGAGGTTGTCGAACTCGATGCCGGTGACCGATGTCGCCCGCTTCCCTCGCCCCGCTCGACGCTCGATCGTGACACCAGGTTGTCAGCGCCCCTCGTGCGTTTTGTGTCACCCCGTCACGGTGCCCTCGCGCCGCTGTCGCAGAGCGCCCGTGTTCTCGGCAGGTTGGAGCGCGGCACGTGACTTGCGAATGCCCTCTCCGCAACAAGCGGATCAGGCACAGACATCACGAACGAGGAGGTGCACGGAACGACTTGCGGCAGCCACTCCAGCCGCGCCCACCGAAGCCACGTGTCCCACGACCGGCCAGTCGCCCCTGGCGCAGGTGAGCCCGCTCCCGGTTCACCAGAGTCCTCAGGGGCAGGCGCGAGGCAACGGTGCACCACGACGCGTCGACGACCCGCGAGCCCGCTCCACGTCTGGGCGCTCGCCCACCCGAGTCGACGCGTCGTGTCTCGTTTTTCCGAAGGCTGACCCGACTCAATCGCCGCCGAGCCTGGTCACAACCACGGCGGGCGCGGTTCTCCCGGAGTCGGTCGCCACGGCTCAGGCTGCGGCAGCGGCCGGCCGAGCGCGCGCCCCATCTCGTCCCGACGCTGCTTGAGCTCTCTGCGAAGCGGCGCGACGAAGGCCCCGCTGATCGTCTGCGAGTGCCCCTGCGCCGCGCGACGCGAGTGCCACTTCGACAGCGCCAGCCGTGACGCCGCCTCGACGAAGCGCCGCGCCGGAGCCCCGCCCCACGAGAACGTCGCCTGCCACCACGAGGTGACGCTGGTGACGAGCTGCAGCTCTGCCACCGTGAGGTGCCCCGTCAGCACTTCGTCTTTGAGGTGCTCGGCGATGATGCGGCCCTTGCGGCGCACCAGCACGAGGACCATCACGCCGAAGCCGATGACGAAGAACAGCCACAGCGGGAACATCACCAGCACCAACATGCCCGACAGCGTCGCCGCGGTGTTCCACATCGAGTGCAGGAAGACGGCAAAGACGTAGCCGCCCATCGGCGCGAGCCATCGGACCCAGCCCTTCGTCGTCTCTCGTGCGAGCCCCAGGCCCAGGCCCGTCATCGCGGTGAAGAGCGGGTGAATCCACGGCGTCATCAGGCCGCGCATGATGAACGTGCCGACCAACGCGCTGGACTCCTTCGCAGCGCCCAGGTCCTGCATCGCGGCGCGCGCGTAGTAGATGATGTTCTCGATGCCCGCGAAGCCCAGCGCGACGAAGGCCGCGTAGATGACGCCATCGACGACGCCGTCGAACTCGCGCTTGAGGAAGTACGCGATGCCCAGCACGCCGAGGCCCTTGAAGAGCTCCTCGAAGATGGGCGCGCTCACGCAGGCCGAGAGGAAGGTGCCGACCTCGGCGCCTCCGATGCTCGCGCCGACGGCCCCGATGGTCGAGTTGATGACGGCCGAGAAGCCGCACGCAGCGATGGCGCCCCAGCCGAGCGCGCCCGCCAACGTCCACACCGGCTCAGGGTCGAAGCGGTCGACGATCCAAGGGAGCCAGACGTAGATGAACAGCGCTGGCATCGCGAGGAGCGCACCCATGAACATGCCGCCGAGCTCCTGGCCCGGGTTGTCCCCAACGACCGCGGGGACGAAGAAGGTGACGAGCAGCAGCACCCCACCCGCCAGCATGCCCAGCCCGTAAAAGAGGCAGCCTGCGGTGCGTCGACCGGAGTCGAGCGCGGCAGGGTTCACCGGAGCCTGAGGCTGAGCAGTCACGGCCGCCGAACGTACACCAGCGGGGTCTTGCCGCAGCCCGGCTTCCACGCCCGGGTTGAAGGCTCGTGCTTCCTCGCCTGGTGGACGCACGTGATGGTCGCAGTCAGCCTCACATCGGCGACGACGGAGTGGTGACACCCACCTGTCTCAGCGAGAAGGTCGGCTCGCGCTCCGCGGGCTGACTCCGAGCAACTCGCTGGACTGCGAAGTGCAAGGCATCGTCGCATGGGACCTTCCAGTGGCGCCGATCGCCGTTGCCTCGCTCGAACGCCGCCCGAGCTCACGCCGGCTCGAGCGGGGTCGCGCAGACCCAGGAACTCGGCTTTCACCCGTGCAGCCCTTGCCGTCGGCCTGATGTCGTTGCTCACCGCGTTCGCCACCACCCCGAAGAGGCCGGCCGTGCGGGCGCTCGACGTGGTCACCACGGAGGAGACCGCGGCCGAGGGCCAGCTCGCTGCGCCCCGACCAGGAGAGCAGCTGGTGCTGACGCTCAAGCGCTGGCCGAAGCACGGGCGGGCGACGCTCGACCCGATGACGGGCTCCTTCCGCTACCAACCCGAGAAGGACTTCAACGGCGACGACGCCTTCACGGTCGACGTCGGGACGGGAGCGAAGGCCTTTTCCACCACCGTCAGCGTCCACGTCGCACCCGAGAACGACGCGCCGTCGGCGACGTCCGCTGCGGTCACCGTGCAGGAAGACGGCACCACGACGAGCCGGGTCGAGGCGCGCGACGTCGATGGTGACATCCTCACCTTCCACGTGCAGGCCCCGCCCCCACACGGGCAGGTGCGGCTCGAGCCACGGACCGGTGCGTTCACCTATCGCCCGATCCCGGACTTCTCTGGCGCCGACACGTTCACCATCGCGGTGAGCGATGGCGCCGCGACCGTCCACGCGGACATCTCGGTCATCGTCACTCCCGTGAACGATGCGCCAGTTGCCGAGGTGCTGACCAGGGCCTGCCGCGAAGACACGCCATGTGAGGGCAAGGCGCTGGCGACCGACGCCGAGGGCGACGCGCTCACCTGGAAGCTGGTGGCGCAGGGCAAACATGGCGTGGCGACCATCGACAGCGTCTCCGGTGCGTTCACCTTCACCCCCCACGCGAACTTTCACGGCGACGACGCCATCGCGCTCGAGGTCAGCGATGGGAGTCTCAAGGAAAGCAGCGTGGTGCGCGTGATGGTCGCGTCGGTCAACGATGAGCCCGTCGCCGCCGCGGCGAGCGCCAGCGCCGATGAAGACAGCCCCGCCTCGGGTCGCGTGATGGCCAGCGACCTCGACCGAGACACGCTCAGCTACCGCCTCGGCACGCCGCCGGAACACGGGAGCGCGACGGTCGACCCTCGCACGGGAGCCTTCACCTACGTCGGCGACCAGGACTCGTTCGGCACCGACACGTTCACCGTCGAGGTGAGCGATGGCGTGGCCACCACCCCGGTCCCGGTGCAGGTGAGCATCGCCCCAGTCAACGACGCGCCGGTCGCGACCGCGAGCACGCACGCGCTCGACGAAGACACCACGCTCGAGGCGAGCTGCCCTGCGAGCGACCTCGAAGGCGAGGCGTTGACCTTCCAGGTTGGGAAGAAGCCGAAGCACGGTGAGTTGACCGTCAGCGCGTCCACCGGGCGCTTCACCTACGTCCCCGCGCGCGACTACCAGGGGCCTGACAGCTTCACCTTCGAGGTCTCCGACGGGCGCCTGAGGTCCGACGCGGTGGTGCGGTTGACCGTTCGCCCCGTCAACGACGCACCGGTGTCGGTCCCGCTCGCGCTGTCGTCGAACGAAGATGAGGCTGTCTACGGCGCCGTGTCGGCCTCGGACGTCGACGGCCAGCCGCTGAAGTACCTGCTCGCCGAGGCGCCCGCGCACGGCGCCGTGAAGCTCGACGAGAAGACGGGCTCGCTGAGCTACCACCCAGCGCACGACTACCATGGCGCTGACCACTTCGTGGTCGCCGCCACCGACGGCTCGTCGAACAGCACGGCTGCGGTCGACGTCATGGTGTCGCCCGTCGACGACGCGCCGGCCACCCGCGCGATGCGGCTCGAGGCCCGGGAAGACACGGTGAGCGACGGCTTGCTCCCGGGGGCCGACATCGACGGTGATGCGTTGACGTTCCGCCTGGTGGGTTCGGTCGCCCTTGGCGCCGTGGTGCTGCGAGACGCGTCGACCGGCGCCTTCACGTACACGCCGCGCCCCGACCTGAACGGTGACGACCGCATCGAGTTCGAAGTCTCCGACGGCCGCAGCACCGCGCGGGGAACGGTTGCCCTCCGCGTGGCGCCGGTCAACGACGCGCCGACGCTCGCCGGGCTCACCCTCGACACGAGGGAGGACGAGGTCGCCTTGGGCAGCATGAAGGCCGTCGACCTCGACGGCGACCCGCTCGAGTGGCGCGTCGTGACGCAGCCCACGTGGGGCCGCGCCTTCGTCGACGCAGACGGACGCGTCCGCTTCGAGCCCGCGCGAGACCAGAACGGGCAGGCGACGTTCACGGTGATGGTGAGCGACGGCGCGCTGTCATCGGCGCCTGCGCTGGTGGTGGCGACGATCGCCGCCGTCAACGACGCGCCGGTCGCGAGCGCCGCGACGGTCAGCACGACCGAGGACGTCGAGGTGTCGGTCAACCTGCGCGCGAGCGATGTCGACGGCGACGCGTTGTCGTTCTCGATTGCGCGGGCGCCGTCGCATGGGGAGTTGACGCTGCTCGACCCTGCGCGAGGTGCGTACCTGTACACGCCGAAGCCGAACTGGAACGGCGACGACGGCTTTGCCTTCACCGTGAGAGACCCGGCAGGCCTCGCGAGCACGGCGGAGCTGAAGGTCGTCGTCGCGCCCGGCAACGACGCGCCCGTGGCGATGGGCGAGGACCTCAGCGTCACCTGCCACGGGCAGGTGACCGGCCTGGTGAAGGGCTTCGACCGGGAGACGAAGCAGGTGAGCTTCCGGCTGCTGGGCGCACCGTCACAGGGGCACATGAAGTCCTTCGACGCACGCACCGGCCAGTTCGTCTTCGACATGGAGAACGTAGACGAGCGCGAGGTGGTGTTCCGCTTCGTCGCCTCGGACGGCTCGCTCGAGTCCGCGCCCGCCGAGGTGCACGTGCACACCACCTGCTCGGGCATGGCGCGTCTGGTGAGGTGACGGCCTCGCGTCACGGCCGCCGTGAGTTGGGTGACGGGGGCCTCTATTGGCCGTTGACGAGCTGTCGGAACAGGCCGAGCGCCGTGCTCCCGAGCACGTCGGTGAGGCCGACCTTCCCGGGCACCACGGGGGGCTGCCAGCTCGACGGAATCTGCCCGTCGACGAACAGCTGCTTCGCGTCGTCTTTCGTGAAGTAGCGGCTGCCGTCCGGAGCGTGGCGCCCGAACACCTCCATCACGATGCTGAACTCGGCCAGCTGCGTGACGCGGCCGCGCAGACCCGGGTCTTCTTTCGCGAAGTGCTCGCCCGCGTTGGCGAGGTCTTTCGCGGTGAGGCGCTCGCCGTCCTTGCTGAACGACATCAAGACGTCGAAGCGCTCGGGGTGCACTCCGTTCTGGCGAATGCCCGTGCTGCCGGTGTGGTCGAGGTTCGAGCCGTTGAGCTTGAAGAGGTTGAACGAGCCCTTCACCGAGTCGGTGTTGTCGGCGCCGTTGGTGAGGACCTTCCGCGTGATGGCATCGGGGCCGATCTGGCTGAGCGCGCGCTCGAGGTCCGGAATCTTCACCGTGCCGTCCTTCTCGGTCTTCAGCATGCCGGCGTTGAACATGCCGGCGAGGGCGGGGCAGGGAATCTTCTTCGAGAGCGCGACTTTCTCTTCGGCCGTGAAGGGACAGCTGACCTGCGTCGGTGAGGTGTACCCGCGCGAGGCGCCTTCGAGGTTCGTCGGTGGTGCGGCAGCGGCAGCTCCGAAGCTCGCCGCGGCAGCAGGCGCGGGGCTCGTCGCCGTCGCGGTAACAGGTGCGGCCGGTGCCTTCGTGACGGGCTTCGACGCAGGAACGACGGGGCTTCCAGCTGCAGGTCGACTCGTTTTCATAAACGTCAGTATACTCCAATGGGCGTCGAGGCGGAAGAAGATGCCCAGGGTCCATGTGGGTCCTGTTGGCACCCGGTGGATCAGCGCTCCCGCTCGCGTCGTCGCGACCTATGCTCGACCCGCCGTGGAGACCGAATCGAACAGCGTCGCCGAGCTCGAGCGTGAGAACGCTGCGCTCCGCCATGCCATCAAGGTGCTCCACGAGGTGTCCCAGCTCGTTCACGGCGCGCTGGAGTTCGAAGCCACCTGTTACGCCGTGCTGACCGGGGTCACCGCTGGCGTCGGCCTGGGCTTCAACCGGGCGATGTTGTTTCTCCTCCGCGACGGGCGCGTGGTGCTCGAGGGGACGATGGCCGTCGGCCCTGCCGACCGTGAGGAGGCGGACCGCGTGTGGAAGGCGCTCGAGCTTCACCGACTCGATCTGCCGACCCTCCACGACGCCGGGCTCACCGCCCGATGCTCGAACTCGGTGCTCGATGCGCGCGTGCGGCTGCATCAGGTCCACCTGCGAGGCGACTCGCTGCTGGCCCGCGCCCTCAAGGAGAGCCGCCTGGTGCGTGGTGTCGAGAGCGATGACGACCTCGATGGTCTGCTCGACCTCGAGACCGGCCTCGCCGCCCCGCTCATCGGGAGCGATGGCCCCGTGGGCGTGCTGTACGCAGACAATCGCTTCACGGCTCGAAAGCCAGACGCGGTCGTCGAGCACCTGCTCGGCCTCGTCGGCGACCACTTTGCGAGGGCCGTCGAGAACGCGCGCCGCTTCGAGCGGGAAGCCCGCGCGGCCCGCACCGACGCGCTCACCGGGCTCGGGCACCATGGCGCGCTGATGGAGCACCTCACCTTCGCCGTCACCGAAGCCGGCCAGCGGCACCGCCCGCTCTCGGTCGTGATGGCCGACCTCGACGACTTCAAGCGCGTGAACGACAGGTTCGGGCACCTGGCAGGAGACGCGCTCCTCGCGGGCCTGAGCGCGCGCCTTCGCAACCATCTGCGGTCCACCGAAACGCCGTACCGCTACGGTGGTGAGGAGTTCGCCGTGGTGTTGCCCGGGGAAGACTTCGACACGGCGCGGAACGTCGCCGAGCGCATTCGTCGAGCCATCGCAGAGCAACCGTTCTCGCTCGCTGAGGGCCTCGTGGTGCCGATGACGTGCAGCCTCGGCGTGGCCGAGCTCAAGCCGGGCATGTCGGTGCATGCCTTCGTCGACGCAGCGGATCAGGCGCTGCTCAACGCGAAGCGCTCGGGGAAGAACCGCGTCCTCGGCTGAGCGACGAACTCGAGGCTCAGCACGCGACGGGGTCGAAGCCCACGCTGGACTCTCTGGCCGCCGGTGGCCATCCTCACCATCCATGGAGTGTGACCGCCGTTCCGGTACCTCATCGATGATGCACCCAGAACCTGGAGGCTGCGTGGTGAAGATGCCCGGTGCGTGGCGGTGGCTTGCGGCGGTGGCGGTGCTGCTCAAG
>JBBAQZ010000072.1:0-22058 GCA_040400045.1 Myxococcaceae bacterium | reverse complement strand
CCCGGCACGGGCTACCACTGGCGGGCTCGGTTGCTGGCGGACCCGAGTCAGGGGGCCTCGACGGCGGCCTCTCGATGGTTGGTGGGCGGGCTGAGTGGCCAGCCCAACGCTGTCCACGTGCGCACGCCGGGAGTTGATGCCGGAGTTGGCGCTGACGCTGGAGTCGACGCGGGAGCCAGCGCTGACGCCGGAGTCGACGCGGGAGTGGGCGTCGATGCCGGACTCGACGCGGGCGCCAGCGCCGACGCCGGACTCGACGCGGGAACCAGTGCTGACGCAGGGGTCGACGCGGGAGTCAGTGCTGACGCTGGACTCGACGCGGGAGCCGATGTCGACGCCGGCGTCGATGGCGGGGGTGCTGTCGATGGCGGCCAGCAGCGGCTCTCGCTGCGCGTCGGCTGCGGCTGTTCGCCAGACGCCTCCGCGCCCGGAGTCTGGTGGATGGTGGCCATCGGGCTGCTGGCGCTCGCCCGGCGGCGCAGGCCATCACGAACGAGCGTTTGAGGGCGTCTCCAAAGGGACGTCATGGTCCTGCTCGTCACCTTCGTGCTCTCCAACCTTGGGTCTCGGGGTCGACTGTCACGGGGGCCCCGCGACCTGCGATGCGGTGATGGAGGCGATGACTCAGGCGACGCGCGCCGAGCGTGTCGCGCTGGCAGTCGATGGCGGGCAGCGGACTTCGAGCTGGTGGCGAAGGTCTCACACGCGACGCCGGGCTGAGGAAGGCGACACGGGTGCTCATCCCCATCACGCTCGCGCGCAGCGCTCGACGGTGACCGAACACCGAGCGAGGGCGAGCCTTCGCTTGAAGCTCCGGGCCGCGTGAGCGCGGTTGAACTCACCTGCCGGGGAGGGGAGAGTCACCTCTGCATGACTGACCGGCCGCGGCTCAGCGCTCCTCACGACACGGCTCGGGCCACGCGCATCGACCTCGAGGCCGAAGCCGACGCGGGCCGCTGCGGCGCGCTGAAGGACTTCTGGTACGTCGCGTGTCTTTCGAGCGAGCTCGGCTCGAACAAGCCCCTCTCGCGCACGTTGTTCAGCACGCCGCTCGCGCTCTTCAGGGACTCGGCTGGGAAGCCCGCGGCGCTGTTCGACCGCTGCCTGCACCGCAACGCGCGGCTGTCGGCCGGAGCCACCTTCGACGGCAGGCTCGGCTGCCCGTACCACGGGTGGGTCTACGACGAGGCCGGCGCCTGCGTCGAAATCCCCAGCCTCGGGCCCTCGCAGCGCGGCGCGTCGTTGAGCGAAGACGGGCACGCGCGCGCGGGGCTGTCGCTGCGTCCGTGCGACGTGGGCAAGGTGCGCGCGTTTCCCACGCTCGAGCAAGACGGCCTCGTCTTCGTCTTCATGGGCGACGACGTCTCGAAGGCGCGCCAGCCTCCCTTCCGCGTGCCGCATTGGGGTGACCCGAGGTGGACCTGCTACTTCATGGTGACGCGCTTCCCGAACGGGGTGACCAACCTCGTCGAGAACTTCATGGACGTGCCGCACACGGTCTTCGTCCACAAAGGCTGGTTCCGGAATCGCAAGCGCACGCAGGTGCCCGCCATCGTCGAGCGCAAGCAGGGCAGCGTGCTCGTCACCTACGAGCAGGAGAACGACCAGCTCACCGGCGCCGGCTTCCTGCTCAACCCCACCGGTGAGCCGATGGTGCACACCGACCACTACTTCGTGCCGAACGTCACGCGCGTCGACTACCTCTGGGGGCAGCGCAGCGGCTACGTCATCTCGAGTCAGGTCTCGCCCGTCGGGCCGCTCGAGAGCGTCGTCTACACGTCCATCTCCTACCGGCTGCCCGTCGACCTGCCGAAGAACCTCGTGGCGCGCGGGCTGCGACGCTTCATGAAGTGGTACACGACGCAGGTCATCGGCCAGGACGTCGACATCATGCGCGTGCAGAACGAAGGCCTGACGCGCGCTCCCGGAGGGCTCGACTTCAAGTCGACCGAGGCCGACCTGCTGCACGCCGACATCGAGGCGTACCGGGCGTGGCTGCGTGACGGTGGGCTGGGTGAAGGGCCCGAAGACGCGAAGCGCCGCATCTCGTTCTGGATTTGAGCCGCGGCACCCGGGTTGAACGCGTGAGGCTGCGCGAGTCAGCCGCAGGACCCGCTCACGCCAGGCGCGGCGCGACCGCACCCTTGCGAACGCTCAACCACGTCGTCTCCGGCCCTGCAGCGCGTCGCACCAGCTCGGCGTCGGTCGTCGTCAGCAAGGTCTGGGCGCCGGACTCGGCGAGGTACCTCATCAAGAACGCGTTGCGCTCGGGGTCGAGCTCGCTCGAGACGTCGTCGAGAAGAAGCATCGGCAGGAAGCCGTTGGTGGCGTTGAGGTTCTCAATCTCGGCCACCTTCCACGCGATGACGAGCGCGCGTGACTGGCCCTGCGAGGCGTACTGACGGGCCGCGTGTTGCCCGAGCGAGACGTCGAGGTCGTCCACGTGCGGGCCGACCGAGGTGTGGCCGCGCTCCAGGTCTCTGACCAGGCGGGCGTCGAGCGCCTTCGACAACGCCGCCTGAAGGTCCGACTCCGACGCCGTCGCGAAGTCGAGCTCGAGGTGTGACGGCTCGTAGACGAACGACGCCTTCGCTTCGATGCGGCCGATGCTCCCGAAGGCGGCCTGCGCGCGAGGCACCACCTCGGCCAGCAGCGCGCGGCGTCGCACCAGCAACCTCGCGCCGACGCGAGAGAGCGTCTCGTTCCACACGGTGAGGTGCGAGTGCGGAGCGTCATCCTTCAGCAACCGGTTCCGGCTCTTGAGCGCCTTCGCGTACTCGCGGCTCTCCTGCAGGTACGCGGGGAAGCGGTTGAAGACGCTGCGGTCGAGGAACGCGCGTCGGCCATCGGGCCCGCCCTTCACGATGGCCAGGTCGTCAGGCGTGAAGGCCACGACGGAGACGCCACCGAAGTACGACTCGACCGAGGCGGCGCGTTTGCCATCGACGGTCGCGGTGCGCGTGCCGTGAGAGACTTCGACGGCGATGGTCCGCTCAGCACCGTTGAGCAGCCAGCGACCTTCGACGCGCGCGTGGCCCTTGCCGAACTGCACCAACTCCTTGAGCGTGTTGGCCCGCAGGGGCTTGAGCGTCGCGAGGTAATAGAGCGCCTCGAGCAGGTTGGTCTTCCCCTGGCCGTTCTCTCCCACCGCGATGGTGGTGCGCGGCGACGGCGTCACCGTCACCTGGTCGAGGTTGCGGAAGGACTCGCACGAGAGCGACAGCAGGCGCACGCAGCCATCCCTACGAGAAGCGCGGCACGGTTGCACGTCGAACGCCGACCGGGCGATGTAATCAAGCTGACGTGACGTGGCGTCTTCACCACATGCGACTTCTGACAGGCATCTTCGTGGTGAGCGCCCTGCTCGGGTGCGGCCGCTTCACCGTCGACGACGGGCGCGCCGACGTGGTGGGGCAGGTCATCGATTCACAGGGCGCAGGCGTCGCCGGTGTGCGGGTGATGCTGATTCGCGAGCGTCGGCCCATCGCCGAGACGACCAGCGCCGGCGATGGCCGCTTCCGCCTGAAGGGGACTCCGGGCGCTGGAGCGGTGTTCGGGCTCCGGTCGGCGTCGAGTGACCAGGGCGTGTGGCGCTCCGACCTCCAGCTGCTCCCCACCGGGCAGACCGACGTCGGGCAGCTCGAGCTCGAGACCGTCTGGGCGCACCCCGAGGTGTTGTGGCTGCGCGGCGCGGGCTTCGACGAGCAGCTGACGCGACCTGAAGACGACCTCAACTACCTCTGGGGTGGCGGGCCGGGAGAGCCACTGCTCGCGACCCGCTCTCGCCGCGGAGGGTACGAGGTGGTGCGTGTCGACGATGACGGCGCGCCGACGGTCCTCGGCTCGGGGCCGGGGCTCGACGTCACCAACCAGCCGCCCAGCGGAGTCCCCGCGCTGCTGGATGGCGGCGTGGCGCTCTTCTACGAGGCTGCGACCGACGCGAACGGCGAGACGGTGGTGTTTCAGCAGACGGGAGGCACGACTGCAGGCGCTCAGGCGATTCCCATCTCGCGGCTCACCTGGCTCGACGCGCGCACCGGGGACACGAGGCTCGACGTGGCGGTGCCGAACCCCGAGCTCGCCTCGGTGAGCGTCGTTGCCGGCCGTGGCGCCGTCATCTTCTCGGGTGCTCAGGTGTTGTTCGCGTCGGTGGCGCGACGACAGACGTTCAGCCTGCCTCCGTCCACCACGAGCGGGGTGCTGCTTGCCACGAGTCGGGCGCTGTTCGTGATGCATGACTCCGCCACCGAACGCTGGCTCTCGCGCCTCGCCGACGATGGGAGCCTCACCACGGGGCGACGGGTCGTTCGACCAGCCGGCTTCGCCCACGACGCCTTCGTCGTCGACGACCGCGTGGTGTCGGTGAGCCGGAGCGCAGACGCGCTGACGGTGTTGCGCTTCGACGGCGATACCCTCGAGCCGCGCGTTGAGAGGCTCGCCATCGGCGGAGAAGCCCCCGAGCTGGGTCTTGCGCGAGGGAATTGGTGGGTCTCGACTTGCGACCGTTCACAGCCGCACCCCACGACCTTCGAAGAGAAGTTCGAGCACGGGCTGCGGCGCACCCGCATCGGCGCCCTCGCGAGCGACCAGCGCCACTGGCGAATCGACACCGACGCTCAGCTCGACGGCAGCTGGCAGGGTTGCCCAACGGCCGACGGGTTCTGGCGCGTCTTGCGTCCGTCGAACCGCCCCATGCAGCTCCTTCGAGTCAGAGGAGAACTCGTCGAACTCGTCGACTTGCCTTCCGGTACGACATGGGTCGACCAGCTCGGTCGCTGGCCGGTGCTGGTGAGCTACACAGGCGGCCGCAAAGTGAGCACGCTGCTGTCGGCCGACGCGTCGCTCGATGACCCTCGCTCACTCGCGCGCGTTCCATTCGTGATCTCGACCGGCGTCCCCTCTCTCGACGGCCGGTTCGTCTTCGCGCCGGGCCTGAGCGGAGAGGGGCACCGCTCCATCTTCCGTGTCCCGTCGCCGTTCGGAGCGCCGCGATGAAGCCGCTCCTCGTCTTTCTCTTCGTCCTCGCCGGCTGCGGCACCTTCGAGCCCGTCGACATGCCGGGCGAAGCATCACTCTCCGGGTGCCTGAGTTCTCCGTCAGCGCGAGGCCCTGCAGGGGTCGCCGTCTTCATCGTCTCGGATGGTGTCGCGGTTCGACAGACTGCTACTGATGCGTCGGGCTGCTTCTCGTTCGAGGCCGTCGCGTCGGGCCGCTACCTGCTCGTCGCCAACGACGTGCGCGGGCTCGGGCTCGTCGAGCCGGTGAGGCTGTATGCGGGCCAACGTCTGAAGCTCCCGGCGCGCACGCTCGCGTCGTTGACCCTGAACCCGACCTTGCCTGCGCTGCGGGGCGTGCTGGGCGGTGAGGCGCTCGGGCCCGTCGGCGTTCACGACCACCTCAGCTGTCAGGACGCGGCCGGCACCGCGCGACTCTCGAGCGTCACCACCAACGTCCTTCACACCATCGACGCGCAGACAGGCGCCACGACCGTGACGAAGCCCGTGGTGCTCGCCCAGCTGCAGCCACCTCCGCCGCGGCGTCAGTTCCAGGCCTTCGAAGAGGTCGTCTCACTGAGGTGGACCGACACCACCGAGCTCGTCACGCCTCCCTTCGACGGAGGCGTCTGGAGCCTGGTCGAGGCCACCGAGCAGGCGTTCACCGCCGACCCCTACGTGGACGACCCACAGCGCAGCGGGTGGCGCGTCGGCTCCCATGTTTTCGGAGCGGCGGGTCGGGTGTGGGTGACGCAGGCCTGTCAGTTGGTGGCGAGCGGTGACTGTGTTCGCGCCGACGTCGCAGTCAATGCCATCACGTTCACGCGCTGGAGCTCGCAGGGCCCAGGCGCTCACACTGTGCCGCTCGCCGCTGGCGAAACCGCGCCATGGGTGCGGGTGAGCGACGACGGTGTGACGTGGCACGTGCTCGTCGAGTCGCAAGCCGGCGTGGCGGTGTGGAGGGTCGACCAGCGCGGTGCTCCCATGGTGTTGATGACGTTCCCTGGAGTTCGAGTGAAGCCCACGGACCCGCTCGAGGGAATCCTCTCGGGCGCACCACCGTCGTTTCTCCGCTCGTTTCGCGTCGAAGACGTCGCGACGGGCCAACGCCTCTGGGGGCGGCTCGACGCGGAAGGTTCCGTCGCGCTCGTTCCGTTCCCCGTGTGGCCTGCTGGCGCCCGTCCTATACCTGACGGTCCCAGTTCGCTCACCGCGCCGGCGCTCCAGTGGGTCGAGCGGGTACCTCCGTCGAGCTGGCGCGTCACGCAGGTCGAACACCTCGGCGCCTCGACGAGAACGCGGACCGTCATTCTCCCGGACCGCGACGAGCCCAACTACGCCATCGCCGACACCCAGGAGGACTCCGAGTATTTCCCCGGCTTCGGCTTCGTCGACTCGACGTCGTCCGCCCTCTCGGTGCTCTCGACGAGCAGAGGCCTGACCGTGATGGAAGCGGGTGCGCCGTTCGAGACCGCGCTGCCCTTCAGCACCCTCGGCCTCAGCGTGCGGCCTGTCTGTGTGGTGGGCAACAGCCTGTTCGCCGTCGGCTGGGGCGCGTCAGACCTCAGGCAGCAGGCGTGGCGATACGATATCCGTCGAATCGCAGATGAACTGGCGAGAGCTCCATGACGGTGCAGTCCGCGGCGAGCGCGCTGCGGCCCGGGCGCTGTACGACGCCGCCGAGGCTGTTGTTTTCCGCCAATGCCTGCTCGCCACCCGGGGCGACCGAGACGCTGCGAAGGACCTCGCGCAGGAGTGCTGGGTGCGGGTGTTTCGCCAGCTGCGTCAGCTCCAACACCCCGAGGCCTTCGTGAGCTGGGCCTTGTCCACCGCGTCGATGGTCGCCACGACGAGGCACCGGCTCGACGACCGCCGCGCCAGACTGCTCGAGCGCTTCGCCACCGAGGCGTCGCTCGACTTTCCGTGCGATGGAGAAGCCGACCGGCTGCAGCGTGAGCGGCTGGTGCGCGAGTGTCTCGAAGGGCTCCCCGACCCGAGGCACCGACAGCTCGCGCTCGCGGTGTACGTCGAAGGCCGAACGACGCGCGACGCGGCCAACCATCTGGGGCTGGCGCACGGCACCGTCTCGGTCACCTTGATGCGAATGCGCACGATGCTGCGCGCCACGCTGGCCCAGTCGCTCGCACAGGAGGGCCTGACGTGACGCGCAACGAACTCGACGGACTGCTCGAAGGCACGGCCGACGCCGACGAGAAGAGGCGCCTCGCGCAGGCTCTGGCCGCGCCGAACGAGGACACACGCGCGACGCTCGAGCGGGAGTGGGCTGCGCCGAGGGGGCCCGACGTCTTCGACGCTGCGTTCGAGGTCGTGCACGCGCCGGCGCCGCCGTGGTGGAAACGGTTGGTGCTGCCGGTGTCGGTCGCCGCTGCGCTCGCCGTCGTGGGCGTGGTGATGCTCGAGGTGGGCGGCGCTCCCGACGGCGTGAAGGGCGTGCAGGCGACGCCGACGCTCGGGCTGGTGCTGGTGACGCTCGACGGCGCGCCGCGGCGGGTAGCGGACGGTGAGGTGGTGCCGGTCGGCGCCCGGCTCGGGGCGCGCGTGACGGTGTCGCAACCGGCGTGGCTCGCGCTGGAAGAGCTGCGTGACGACGGCTGGGCGCGCGTCTGGCCCGACGACGTGCGCGGCGTGAGGCTCGAAGGCGGAGAACATGAGCTGGGCGACGTCGCTGGCGCCGTCGTGTTGCGGGTTGAGCCGCGGGCCGAGCCGTGGCGGTTGAGAATGGTAGGCTCGGTCGTTCCGCTCGACGCCGACGGAGCCCGCAGCAAGCTGACGACGTCCATCGTGGTGGGGCCGTGAGGTGGTTGGGGCTGCTGTGTGTCGCAGGCTGCGCGACGAGCGGCGCCTTCACCGACAAGGGCCTCGAGCGCGCGCCACCTGGTGTCACCGCAGCCGCCGGCACGCCGCGGCGCTTCGCGTTGCTCATCGGCATCGACACCTTCGACGACGCGCACTTCTCGCCGCTGCGCTTCGCGGGTGCGGACGCGAGAGACCTCGGCGCGGCGCTGACGGGCTACCACTCGGTGCGCGTACTCACCGCGCGGGACGAGACGCTCAAGGCGTCGATCCTCGGTGAGCTCGAAGCCATCGCTCATGAGGCCACGCACCCGCAAGACACCGTCGTCGTCTACGTCTCGTCACACGGCACGCTGGCGCGTCGGCCCGGCGCGGCGCTCGAGCGCGTCATCGTCACCCGTGACACCCGCCTCGACGTGCTCGCCGACACCGGGCTTCGCGTCGATCGCGTGCGTGCGCTGCTCGACGCGATGCCGGCCCGACGAAAGGCCCTCATCCTCGCGCTGTGTCATTCGGGCAAGGGCAAGTCGACGCTCGACGACGCGTTGAGCGCGCAGCTCGCCACCACCAAGGCCGTGCCCGCTGCGTTCCACGACGTGTCGGAGGGACTGCTGGTGCTGACGGCGTGCGCGTTCGGTGAGACGGCGCGCGAGAGCGAAGCGCTGGGCCATGACATCTACACGCACGGGCTGCTCGAGGCGCTCAAGCGCGGAGACCGGGATGGAGATGGCGCGGTGACGGCGCTCGAGGCGCATGACTTCGCGCGCGACGCGACGTTTGCGGCCACGGGGGGAGAACAGCGCCCGACGGCAGAGGTCGAGCTCGTGGGGCGAGACCCGGTGGTGCTGACGGGCGAAGTCGTGCGCACGTCGGCCCCGGTGCTGTTCAGTTACTCGCCGTCGGCGGAAGGGCTTCGGTTGCGCGTCGACGGCGCGGTGAAGGGCCTGCTGCCCGGAGGCATCAGCCTCGAGCCCGGGCGACGCGTGGTGGCCATCGAAGACGCGCGCTCGGGTGCGGTGTTGTCAGAGACGACGGTGCAGCTCGGCGCGGGCGACCGCATGGACCTGTCCGAGGTGTTGCCGCCGCCTCCGGCCTGGCTGCTCGGAGTCGGGCCCTCGGCGGTGTGGGTGACGAGCGACGCGGTGTCGCGCGTGGCCGCTCCGCCGTCGGTCGGAGCGCGCGTGACGCTCAGTCGGGCCGTCGGGCACTTCTCGTTCAGCGGCGGCGTCGGCTACCGAACCGGGAGCGGCACGCTCGACGGGCTGGGCGAAGGCGTTCCTTTCCGCACGCACACCATCGAGCCGGGCGTGAACGCGAGCTGGACTCCGGCGCATCGACTCGGTGTCACGCTCGGGCTCGAGGCGTCGTGGTGGCTCGTGGCGCGTGACGCGGCGACGCGAGACTTCCGCTCGGTGCAGACCGCGGGCGGGCCATCGGTGAGCGCGCGGGTGGGGTGGGAACGGCGGGTCGGCCGGAGCCTCGCCGTCGGCGTTCACGCTCGGGGCGGAGTCGTGGCGCTGCCGGTCGAGCGCAGCCTCAGCGCGTCGCCGTTGCTCGGCCTCGACGCGTTCGTCTCGTTCGTGCTGCCCTGACGTGCTTTCACGGCGCGGGCGCGAACGAGCGCACCCGCTTCACCAACGCCTGCACGACCTCGGGCTGGGACGCGAGGTCGGGGTTGGCCGGCATCATCGGGCTCTTCCCGACGGCCGCGCCGCCTTCGACGATGACCTTCGCGAGCTGCTCGTCGGTGACGCTCTTCTGCCAGACGCCGTCCACGTACGCGCGCGGGTGCGGGTTCAGCGCCTTCGCGGTCTCGGTCTCGGCGCGGCCATCGAGGCCGTGGCAGCTCGCGCACAGCCCCTCGAAGAGCGCGGCGGCCTTCGCTGCGGGCGAGTTCGCGACGACGGGGGTCACGGAAGGCGCGACCGACGGCAGCTCCACTGCACCGGGCGCTTCGACGTTCGCGCCCTGCGCCATCCATGCGCCGAGCAGGTCGCGCTCGGCCTGGGTGATGCCGGTGAGGTTGCCCAGCGGCATCGTCTTCGTGGCGACCGCGCGCAGGTAGATGCGCTCGGCGTGAAGGCCAATCTGCTCCTTCGTCTCGAGCATGATGCCCTGCGGCGCCGCGAGGAACATCGAGGTGCCGGGCTTCGCGGCGTGGCACGAGACGCAGCGCGACTGGATGATGCTGTCCACCGTCGCGAACGAGACGGGCTTCGCGCTGGCGTAGGCCTCGAGGCCTGGCAGCGACTCCTTCCCCGGCATGGTGAGGAAGACGAAGGCCCCGAGCGACGTGGCCAGCGAGGCGAACACGAACGGGTGCGTGTTGCGGCGGAAGTTCATCACGTACTTGAGCGACGCTCCGAAGACGAAGAGCACCACGATGACCACCCACGCCTGGGCGTGCCCGTAGGTCGACGGAAAGTGGTTCGACAGCATCGTGAAGAGCACGGGGAGCGTGAGGTAGTGGTTGTGAACGCTCCGTCCCTTCGCGCGAAGGCCGTAGGACGTATCGACCGGCGTGCCCGCCTGCGTCGCGGCGATCATGTGCCGCTGCGAGGGGATGATGCGGAAGAAGACGTTCGCCGCCATCACCGTGCCCATGGTGGCGCCCAGCTGCAGGAACGCGCCGCGGCCCGAGAAGAGGTGCGTCAACGCGTACGCGAGCGCCGCCAGAATGCTCAAGCCGACGACGCCGAAGAGCCGGTTGTCCCTCGAGAGCGGCGTGAGCCAGAGCAGCTCGTAGAGCAGGAACGCGGCCGGGAGCAGCCCGAGGCTGATCAGCGTCGCCTGGGTCTGCGTGAGGTCGCGCACGCTCGAGTCGACGAGGAACGACGCGCCGCTGCCGTAGTAGACGACGCACAACAACGCGAAGCCCGAGAGCCACGTCGTGTAGCTTTCCCACTTGAACCAGTAGAGCTGGGCGGGCAGCTCGTGCTGCGCGAGCGACTTGCGTTTGACGACTTCATAGAAGCCGCCCGAGTGCGTCATCCACAGCTCGCCCACGACGGTGCCCTCGCGGGGCTTCGTCGGCGCGGTGAGGTGGCTGTCGAGCCACATGAAGAGGAAGGAATCGCCGACCCACATGATGGCGGCGATGACGTGCACCCAGCGCACGATGAGGTTGAGCCACTCGAGGACGATGGTCATGCGGTGAGACAGTCATAGCCGACTCGGGGCCGGAGTCGGTGATTCCACCGCCGTGAGACGATGCCGCCCCGTCGCGAGCAGGGGTCGTCGCCCGAGGGGGGGAGGGCCTGGAAGGCCCTGGCGGGGCCGTCACTTCATCGCGCCCGATGCCCGACGCGCAGCGGCCGGCGCGCTGGCGCGCTGACTCCACCCACCAGGAGGTCGACGACGCCCTCGAGCCAGGGCCCCTTCGTCGGCTGATGCTCGAGCATGGTGCGGTGAAGGATCGCGCCGACCAGCATCGACAGCGCGGCCTCGGGTGGCGCCTTCGTCGTCCATTCTCCGCGCGCGTGGGCCCGCTGAATGAGCTGCCCGACGCTTGTCGCCGCGCCACGGCTGAGCTGCTCCGCGGCGAGCTCCGAGATGGCCGAGGCCGAGGGTTCCGCCAGCGCGGCACGGGCGAGGGCACGACCCGAAGGCTGCGACATGAACTCGGCGACTGCCTCGGCCAGGAGCAGCAGGTCTCCGCGCAGTGAGCCCGTGTCGACGAGCCGGTCGTCGAGGTCGATCATCACGTACTCGAGCGCTCCGGCCACGAGCGCCTCGCGGGTGGGCCACCGGCGGTAGATGGTCGTCTTGTTGACCTCTGCGGCGTCGGCGATTCGCTCGACGCTCAGGTCCGCCAGGCCGTGGGTCGCCAGCTCGTCGAGCGTGCACATCATCACTGCTTCCGTCACGGCTTCGCCTCGTGGTCGGCCCGCGTCTCTTCGCTTCGTCGACTTCATGGGCCCACCTTAGCGCCTCGGGTCGACTTGACAATGCAACTAGCGGTTGCAATCGTTGAAACGTGAATCCGATGCTCGACGAGCCCGACCTCGCCTTGCTGTTCGTGAAGGTCCTGGTCGGACAGACCGCGAACTACTTCCTCGTCGTCGGTCTGGTGTTCCTGCTGGTCTGGAAGGTGGGGGCGCGCGCGCTGGCCAGTCGGCGCATTCCGACGCGCTTCGACTTCAGCGCTGCGCAGGTGAGGCGCGAGGTCCTCAACACGGTGGTGACGCTCGCCATCGGCGCCGTGAGCGCGGTCTTCATCATGACGATGTACAAGAATGGCTCCACGAAGCTGTCGACGGGCGACGACTGGGCCGTGCTCGAGAGCCTCGGCGCGTTCGTGGGGTTGCTGCTCTTCAACGACGCGTGGTTCTACTGGTGGCACCGGTTGCTGCATCACCCGACGCTCTTCAAGGCCGTGCACGCGGTGCATCACCGGAGCGTCGACGTGAACCCGTTCACCTCGTACTCGTTCCACGGCGTGGAGGGCTTCATCCTCGGAGCCTGGTCGATTCCGATGGCGCTCTTCGTGCCAATGTCCGTGAAGGTGCTGATGGCCGCGCAGGTGGTGGGCCTCGCGAACAACGTCGTCTCTCACCTCGGCTACGAAGTGCTGCCGAAGTGGTGGGTGCGCGTACCGCCGTTCAAGTGGACCTCGAGCGCGACGTTTCACAGCCTTCATCACTCGACGTTCAACGGGAACTACGGGCTGATGACGCGCTTCTGGGACCGGCTGATGGGCACCGAGGTGGCGTCGTACGAGCAGGTGTTCGTGACCCGGTCCGAGCCGAGCGCCTCGAGTGTCGAGCCAGTCGCGACCAGCGCCGAACCGAGGACCGATTGACGTCGCCTCTCCATGCAATGGGTTGTGTCCGTTCTCGTTCTGGCCCTCGCGCGTGGGGCGCACCGAGGGGACTCTTCATGATGAGGCGCTGGTGGTTGTTGGCGGGGATGACCGTGGCCGTGTCGAGCTGTACTGCGCAGCGACACCTCGTTCTGCCGGAGGAGCGGGTGCTCGGGTCAGGGCCTACGCGTGACTCGAAGGTGAGCTGGTCGCTGACGAGTCTGTCGACGTCCATTGACGTTGGCACGACGGCTGGGAGCACCACGGGCCTCGACGTCGAGCCGCTGCGTCGACAGCTGGAAGCGCGCGTCCGCGACACCTTGTCACGACAGGTCGACCTCGGCGCCGTCGACCGCTGTTCGGCCTACGCGCTGGAGGTCGAGCTCGAGGCCCACGAGGCCTACGGTAACGGCAAGGGGCTCGTTCCAGGCGTGGTCTTCGAGACCGGCACTCTGTCGGCGGGCGCCATCGCCGGCGCGCTCATCGGCACCTTCGTGCTCCCCGGGCTCGGCACTGGCATCGGGCTCGCGGCAGGAACCATCGCGAGTACGCCACCTGCGCTGCTCGGCGCGTTGGCGTTCAAGACAGGCGGCGTGAAGGGCGAGTACCGCGCAGACCTCACGCTCCGCCGCCGCACCGACCGCGTTCCCGTGGCGCACACGCGAGTCAGAGCGCCATGGAACGCCGACTTCAGCGCGTACACGGCCGATGCGGTCGTCGCTCAATCGTCGGGCGCGGCGGTGCTCGAGTTCGAGAAGGCGCTGCTCGCGGGCCTTCGCGACATGGTGGTCGACGTCGACGCCGCTGCCTCGACGGAGCAACCGCCGAGCTGTCCCGCGAGCCCCTGAGTCGCCCAGCGCGCCGAAACGCTTCTGAAGCCTTCCCCCGTCACGCCCCGCGAAGAGTTCTGGCAAGGCACCGGCCGGGCGCTTTCAACTGACGTCGAACCACCACCTCCGGGTCTGGCTCGCCAGGCGCGTCGCTCGGAGTGCAGCTGCGCTTTCCCGCTGCCGACTGACTCGAACCCCGGACCGACCGATTCATCACTGCCGAGCGCTCGCTGACAGGAAAGGACTTGGCCACCGCTCAACTGCTCGGGGCCGGGCAGACGCAGAAGTGCTCCCAGCTGAGGTAAGCGCGGCGCTTCCCCAGGGAGCCACCATGAAACCCAACGTTCTCGTCGGTCTCGTCGCCATCGCGTGCTCATGCGGAGGCATGCCCTCCAGGTCCGATGCGGGGGCTGGTGATGCGGGCAGGTCGTCATTCGGTGGAGGCGTCTTTGGGAGCGGCGGTGGTGGTGGTGCCGCGGCTGGCGGCCGCGCTGGTGGGAGCACCGGTGGGTCTGGCGTTGGCGGCGGCGTGAGCGCAGCCGGCGGCGTCGCCGGCGGAACGAGCTCGGCTGGCGGCATGGCTGGAGGAACGAACGCAGCCGGTGGGGCAGCGGGCGGGGTGACCGCGGGAGGAGAGGGCGGTGGCTCGGGCGGTGGCGAGTCGACCGTGAGCGATGGAGGCGCAGGGAGCGCGGAGTCGTGCGCATCTCCCGGAGATCTGCGCGCGGCCTCCACCATGCAGCCCGCGACCGGCTTCACGGGTCGAATCGTCGACTCCATGGGGCAGGTGAATGACTACAGCCCGCTCAACACCGATGCCGAGCCGCCCAATTGCAGCGTGGTGTACCCGGCGCCCGGCCTCGACCGCGTCTTCCGCATCACGCTTCAGGCCGCCCAGCGCCTCGAGCTTCGTCTGGCATTGACTCCCGGGACGGCCCAGCCAGGGCTCTATGTCCTCAATGACTGTACAACCCCGACGATTCGGGACGGTGATGGTTCCGGCGCCTGCGGCTCGAACGAGTACAACGTGGGCTTCTGCGGAGTGGTGCCGCCCTGCGCAAACTCGACGCTCTCCTACACGAACACCCTGGGCACGGCGGCCGACGTCTTCGTCGTCGTCGACCAGGTCGCCAACACGAACGCGGCCAGCTTCACGCTCGACTGGCGAACGGTGCCCTGAGGCGGGTCGACCGCTCTGCGCGTCCTGGACATCGCCTCGACGGCGCGCCTTCGACCGACGCTCAGCGCCAGGCGAGGACGCGGTAGAACGCGGTCGTGAGGTTCCCGTCGGCGTCGCCTGCGTACTGAAAGCCAGAGCCCGCGAGGTAGTAGCCCCACGCGAAGCAGTTCGGCGTCAGCGCCACCGTGATGGTGTTGTTGTCAGTCATCGTATTGATGGGGTTCAGGCACGAGTTGCCGTTGTTGAACCCCGACGTGGCGAGCACCACCCGCGTCGTGCACGCATTGCCCGAGATGGCTCCGCAGGCCAGCAGCTGAATGTGCGAGGGCGTGGCGCCGAAGTTGTGCATGAAGGTGTAGTCGTTGCCCGAACTGACAGGCAGCCACCCCGAGTCGTAGTTGGGCGCCACCCGGCCACTGACGGTGAGGTTTCCTGTGATGCCGGCGTCGCCCGTGATGTTCGTCGCGCCCGTGATGTTCGTCGCGCCCGTGATGTTCGTCGCGCCGCTGATGGTCGTGGGTCCCAGCGCAGCGTTTCCGGTGACGTTCGCGCTCGCCAGCGTGGTGGTGCCGGTGATGGCGACGTTCGGGCTGCCGACGGCGCCGACCTTCTGCTCGAGCCAGGTCTTCAGTTGGGTGAAGTTGCCGTTCACCTCAGAGGCCATCGCTGGCGTGTCGGGCGTGAAGACCGTCAACTGGGCAAAGGCGACCGAGGCCACCGTGAGCACGGCGACGACCAGCCAGCGGGAGCGGACGCGTCTCTGCTGCTCCATCGAGGCGAGCCGCTGCTTGAGCACTTCGACTTCCTGGAGGACGTCGTCGAGGCGTGGGTCAGACATGGCTCAGACCGTAGCACGACGGCGTTCGCGCCTCACGCCACAGTGAGCGCTTGAACCACTGGCGCCTGGCTTCGGTGGTGGTGGGCCGTTCGGAGCGCTGAAGAAGCCCCTCTTCCCAGCGAGGGCCGCGACCTCGCGGCGTGCGCCGCCTCCACTCGTGTGCACCAGCCGCTTCGGGAGGGAGACGACCCGAAGTAGACCGCAGTCATGTCCGTCTTCCTCGCGGTCGACCTCGACGAGCCGGTGCGCGCGCTGGCCTCGGGCGTCATCGAGCGCTTCCGCCCGACCATCGACGCGAAGTGGGTCCGCGCCGACAAGCTGCACCTCACCCTCGTGTTCCTCGGCAACCCCGGCGCGGCCCACGTCGCGTCGTTCAAACCGCTGGTGGATGAGGTCGCCAGCCGGCACGCGTCGTTCTCGCTCGAGCTCGGAGGCGTCGGAACCTTCGGCACGGCGCGCGCACCGTCGGTGTTGTGGCTCGGCGTGACGGGTGCGCTCGAGTCGCTCCGGAGTCTGCAGGCCGACGCGCAGCGTTCCCTCGTCACGGGCGACCTCCCCGGCCTCAAGCCCGAAGAACACGGTCGCGTCTACGCGCCGCACGTCACCCTCGCGCGCTCGAAGGAGGAGTCGGCCTTTGCCGTCGCGACCCGAGAGCTCGCTCCCTTCGCTTCGCCGCCGTTCCTGGTCGGCCACGTGACGCTCTACGTGAGCCGCTCCGACCAGTATCAGGCCCTGCATCGTTCGCCGCTGAAGTGAGGAGCTCGCAGCCCGGCGTCAGCCTCGCCCTTTGCGAAGCGCGCGTGCTCTTCTGCGCGGCGTTCAGACTCGGGGTCGCACCCGTGGGCGAGCTCAGCTACGTCGAGCCCGCTCGGAGCCAGGCCGCGGAATTCCTGGCGAAGGCAATCGATGAAGGACGCGAGGGGCGCAGAGCTCAGGCTGGTGATGGAGGAACATGACGACGCGAGGAGGAGACGCTCCGTGGGCCCGTGAGGTGCGAGCCGGAGTGACGGAGGTCGAGACGGACGACGACGAGCTGCTCATGGTGGATGCGTGGCCGCGAGAGGTGTTCGCGCCGCACATGCACGGGGAGTTCAACTGGCTGGTGCCGATGAGGAGCGGGCGGCTTGTCATCGAGGTTGAGGGGCGAGAGCACACCATCGACGCGAACCACTGGATCTGCGTGTTGCCCTGGACGGGGCACGCGGTGAGACACGTGTCGGAGGACACGGAGGTGGCGAGCCTCTTCGTGCCGTCGGAGCTGATGCGAGAGGCGTGGAGCGCGCTGCCGACCCCGCCGGTCATCGGCGAGCGCTGCATCATCGGAGGGGCCGGCACCGTCGCGCAGGGGTTGGCGCTGGCGTGGGCCGAGCTGCGGTTCTCGGGGAGGCGCGCGGACGAGGTGGACCGGGCGCTGGGGAGGTACCTGGCGGGCTGGCTGTGGCGAGCCTACCGGGCGGAGCTGGACGAGGCGGAGACGTGGAGGCTGCGGTTGAGGCTGAAGCTCGGGGACGAGGGCGAGGCGCTGCACGAGCAGCTCGAGCGGCGGCTGGGAGACACGCCGTTCCCGTGGGAGGAGGTGGCGAGGCAGCTGGGCTGGTCGAGGCGGAAGCTGCAGCGGCGGCTGGGAGAGGGGCTCGGGGTGAGCCCGCGAGCGGTGCTGAACGGGGTGCGGTTGGAGCGGTCGAGGGAGCTGCTGAAGGACGAGGGGAGGCCCATCAGCGACGTGGCGCTGGCCTGCGGGTTCGCCTCGCAGTCGCACTTCGCGACGGCGTTTCGCCTCGAGTACGGGGTGCCGCCCAGCCGGCTGCGGCGCCCGTCGCGCTGGTGAAAACCGCGGTCGCCCCGTGAAAAGCAGCCGGCCACCGGTTGCGTATCCTTCGCGCTGTGTCCAGGACGCATCTGCGAGCAGCCAGCAGCCTCTTCTCTCGGCGCGACGAGCGCGCCGCGTCACCGCAGGCCCAGCTGCCTGCGCGGTCACCCGCGCCAATCGCCAGTCCTTGCAGCGCCACCTCGCCCCCCCGCAGGCCACTCGAAGAAAGGCACCATGAAATCCGTACGCACGGATGTTCGAACCCTCTCGACCGCTGTCCCCACGAGCCAGGTCGACGGCGCCGCCCTGGACTCTTCGAGGTCGAGCGCAGCGCTTGTCGCGTCGCCAGTCCGCGCGGACGTCTTCGAGGGGAAGCCACGGGCGTCCACGCCATCCTTCACCCCGAGGCCTCGCGCCTCGATTGGTCAGGACTTCGGAGAACAACTTCGCTCGGGTGACGTCTCGAAGACACCCATCTATCTCGCCATCGGCATGGCCGAAGGCACCATCGGTTCCGATGGGAAGCCCACGGGTGCGTGGTACCAGCACGGCGACCCCGGCAACGGAAAGCTGAACAAGGGCTTCGGCTCGTACCAGGTGTACCAGGACCCGCGTGGCGCCTCGCTCACGCCACAGCAGGCCGATCGTCTTCAGGCCGATCGCCTCGCCGCTCAGTGGTCCAGTCTCGAGGTTGCGTTGAACAAGGCCGGCATCGCGCCGGGGCAGGCGCGAAACCTCATCGCCGCCAACGCGCTCGATGCCTGGAATCAGGCGCCGGCGGTCTTCGGAGGCAGCTTCGGCCTCCTCAACCAGCGTCGCCTCAGCGAGCTCAAGGCCTCTATCGACGGCGGAGAGAGCCCGCTCGACGCCGTGACGCAGTGGCGCGCGAACTCGTACCGGGAAGACAACGGCAGGTTGAACGCGCCGGGGCTTGGCAACGACTTCGGTCGCGTCACCGCAGATCAGCGCCGCCGAGCGGAAGCGGTCGCCAGGGGCTTGTCGCTTCGCAACACCGCGTCGTCGTCGGGCGAGCCGGCGATGAGCGCTCCGGCGCCGACGAACGACCCCGCGCCGGTGGAGCCAACGCTCTCCCCGAGTCTGGTGCTCCGCTCCGGTTCCGCGGGGGATGACGTGCGTCAGCTGCAGCGCGCGCTGAACCAGGCCGGCGCCTCGCCACGCCTCGATGAAGATGGAGTCTTCGGTGCGCGCACAGAGGCCGCGGTCAGCACGTACCAGCGCCAGCGGGGCTTGATGGTCGACGGCATCGCCGGGGCCGAGACGATCGGCGCGCTGACGAAGAACTCCAGCGCCGGCACGCCCGGCGTCGCGGATTCGACGACGCTCGATGCGCTCGGAAAGGCCAGAAGCGGGGAGGGCGACGTCCCAGTGTTCGCCGGGACGGCCCCGTCGACCACCTCGGTCCGACACCCGTGGATGGACAAGCTGGCCACCTCGCACCTCAACGACGGTCGCACCGGCTTCTGCGTCGAGACCACGCTGGGGAACATGGACCGCCTCGGCATCCCCAGTTTCCAGGGCGGCACCACCGGGGATCGCAACAACCCCCGGGGCGCGATGGTGCAGATGATCAACGGCGGCCACTGGAAGTCGTTGCCTCTCGAGGGTTCGAAGCCGCGCACCATCAAGAGCCCCTACGGCACCGTCCGGGCCCACGTCCTCAACGCCGATGCCTACGAGCGAATGGCCATGGCGGGGAAGATTCCCAGCGGCGCCATCCTTTTCCAGACTCGCCATGGCTGGGATTACGGCGGTGGCTCCTTGGGGAACGACATGGGCATCGTCCGTGATGGCGGGCGGGTGACTCACAACTACCGGTCCATGCCGCCCATCATCTACGGCGACGCGAAGGAGGTCGTCGTGCTCGTGCCCCGGTGAAGCCGGAGGAATCGCTGAAGCTCGGTGGTCCGGTACCTCGGGAGCAGGGGTGTCCCCTCAACAACGTCGCGCCGACGATACCCTGCGTCGTACAGGTGAAAGCGACGCGCTTCGGTTTGCGTAGAATAGTCCCTGCTCATGCGCCTCGTGTTCTTCGCCGTCCTGTCCATCTCCTGCGTGTCCCGCGTCCCGCCGCCCTCGAGCGCCTCGGCGCGTCCCGAGCTCGTGTTCGCGTGGGCGTCGATGCCCTTCGACTTCCGCACCCCCGACGAGGCGAAGGCCTACCGAGACGCGAAGGTCTTCAGCAGGGCGCCGCTCGCCGGCGTCGAGGTCGACCACGGCGGGAATGTCTACGTCACCACGCCGAGATGGCTCGACGCCCGGGTGCCGTCGACGCTGAGCCGGGTGGTGACGGTGAACGGGCAGCCGGTGCTGCGGCCGTTTCCCAGCTGGGAGCACCACGCGCTCGGCCGCCCCGAGGCCTTCCAGAACGTGTTGGGCGTCGAGATCGACAGCCAGGACCGCATGTGGGTGCTGGACATGGGTTGGGTGGCAGGCGTCGACTCGGTCGCCGACGGGGCGCAGAAACTCGTGGTCATCGACCTGCGCACCGGAGAGGAGCTGCGTCGCTACGCCATCCCCGACTCGGTGGCCGACCGGCGCACGTCGTTCCTGAACGACCTCGCCGTCGACGAGGCGCGTGAGCTCGCGTACCTGTCCGACAGCGGCAACCGGGCGGGGTCTCCGACGGCGAGCGGCATCATCGTGTATGACTTCCGGGCCAACAGCGCGCGTCGCGTGCTCGACCGCGACCCGCGCGTCACTGACGACCCTGCCCGCACGCTCACTGTCGATGGAGAACCCGTCTTCGCCTCGGGCCGCCTCGCGGTAGGGCTCAACGGCATCGCGCTCTCTCCCGACGGCGAGACGCTGTGGTGGAGCATCACCACCGGTGACGCGCTGTACCGGGCGCCCACCGCCGTCCTCCGCGACCTCTCTGCGTCGCCGCAGCGCCTGGCTGCCGCCGTCGTGGGCCCACGCCGCATCGGGGGCGGGTCTGATGGGATCACCGTCGATGCCCGTGGGCGCGTCTACGTCACCAACCTCGCGCGCAACGCCGTCGAGGTGCTCGACCCGTCGACCGACACGCTCACGACCCTCGCGGCGGGGTCGGACTTCGTGTGGCCCGACTCGCTCAGCTGGGACGACCGGGGCGGGCTCTACGTGAGCACCAACCGCCTCCACCACGCCTTCTCAGGCCGGCTCTCGTACGAGGGGCCGGCCCCGAACTTCCGGATCTTCCGGATCCCCACGGACTCCACCAAGGGGTTCGTTTTCCCGCAGTCTTCCGTCACCAAAGGTACCCGATGAAGCCCGTCGTCGCAGTCCTGCTCGCCGTCGCCTCGCTCACCGCCACCGCCGGCGAGCCCTTCAAGCTCACCAGCAAGGACGTCAAGGAAGGTGGCGTCATCGCCGACAAGTTCGTCTTCAACAGCTTCGGCTGCACTGGTGGGAACGTCTCGCCCTCGCTCGAGTGGTCGAACCCGCCCGCCGGCACCAAGAGCTTCGCCCTCATGGTGCACGACCCCGACGCGCCCACGGGCTCGGGGTTCTGGCACTGGGTCGTCTACAACATCCCCGCTGACGCACGCTCGCTGGCGGCCGGCGCGGGCGCTGCTCCCTCGACCACCCTCCCGAAGGGCTCCGTGCAGAGCGCGACGGACTTCGGCGTGCCGGGCTGGGGCGGGCCGTGCCCTCCGCCGGGCAGCGGCGTGCACCACTACCGGTTCATGCTCCTGGCGTTGAGCGTCGAGAAGCTCGAGCTGCCAGCCAATGCCACCGCGGCCTTCGTTGGCTTCAACGCGCGCGGCAACCTGCTGGGCGAGGCGACGCTGACGGGGTTGTACAGTCGGCAGAAGGACACGCGCCCTCCAGCGCCCCGGTGAGCGGCTTCACTGCTGCGACCGCGCCTTGACGGCTCCTGGCCGGTCTGTCGCTGGGCGGTGGAGCACGTGGCGCCTCTGCTCGGGTCGCGCGGCGGGTGACAGCTCAACGCCGCGACGACGAAGGGCCTGCGTGCGGGCCTCCGTCTCGTCGACGCGCTCCCGTGACGAGGCGCCGCGCGGGCTGCACACCGGGGCGAGCTGTTCTGATGGCAGGAAACAGACCCGCGAGGCGCCCAGCTCGGCAGACCGGGTCCACATCACGTCGGCTCGCTAGACTTTCGCCAATGCGACCGAATCGATTGCCTCGCGAGCTGACCTGGTCCGATGCTTTCCGTTTCCCGGTCTCTACACCGCAGGCCCGTCGAGACATCGTCACTGGCGGCCTCATTGTCGTGCTCTTCCTGCTCGTCGGCTGGATCCTGAATCTCGGAAATCGTCTCAACGTCGTGGCGCGCTTGTACCGAGGGGAAGAGCCGGTCTTCCGCGGCTTTTCCCCTTGGGTGCACACCTTCAGACGCGGCTGCGTTTCCTTCGCCGCGATCGCCCTCTATCTCTCCCCTTCCGCCCTGTTCGCGGCCATTGCCATTCTGCTCAAGGCCCGGGGAATGGAGCTGCCACACTGGCCTTTCGCCGTCGCCTCGGCGCTGGCGTTCGGGCTCGCCGTCTTCACGCTCCCCGGGGGCATGACGGTTTACGCCTGCGAGGCGGATCTGACCGTCCTTCGCGACCCTCGACGTGCGTTTGAGAGAGCCTGGAATCAGCGAGGGCCGTATTTCAAGGCCTGGAGGATTTCGATTCTCTCGGTCGCGCTCTCGCTGCTCGGGCTCCTGGTCTTCGGTATCGGGTTCGCCTTTACGAGCGTCTGGTGCTGGGAGGTCGTCGGCTATGCCTTCACCGTCGCCATGTACATGGACGCGACACCGGATGAGACGCGCCGATGAGGGCGGTC
>JBBAQZ010000071.1:0-23202 GCA_040400045.1 Myxococcaceae bacterium | reverse complement strand
GACGACCTTCTCTTTCGTGACCGACTCGAGCGTGACCGCATGGTTGAACTTGCCCTGGTCGATGTCGACGACGATGGGCCGGTTCCGGTAGCCGCGCGCGTCCCAGCCCTCGAGCTTCGCGAGCGCGCCTGAAGCTTCCTTCTCGGTGAAGAGCCGGTTGATCGAGTAGTTCACGCCGAACAGCTTCTCGAGCAGCGCCTGCTGGTTGTCTGGCTTGAGGCCCATGCGCTCCGCGCCAGTCTTCTCATTCACGGACACGCCGAGCACCGGATCGTAGTTGGAGAAGCGGCCGTTCGCGTACTCCATCGCGGCCGACTGGAAGAGCGCCTGGCTGACCGAGCGGCCATCACGGGCCTTCGCGTCTGCGTCGCCAGGCCCCGTGCGCAAGAGGCCCCCGCCCTGCATGGCGACGGAGCCCTTCGCACCCGAGAGGCCCGCCATCAGGCGCGCGTACTCGGCAGGCTCGTCGGCGACCAACTCGAACTGCATCGACGCCACGGTGCAGGTCGTCGCGGTGCCCTGCTCGATGCGGTTCGGGTTCATCACCTCCGAGAGCACGTGCGACAGCAGCTCTTCGGTCGTGGTGTGGCCCGTGAGCGAGGCGTTGAGTGGCTGAGAGGCGAGGGCCGCGAGGTTGGCCAACAGCGTGCCTCCAGCCGTGTCCTTGTCGGCGAGCGCCTCGGGGACGTTCTCGATGAGCGCGCCCATCACCTTCAGCCCCTGGCCGTCGAGGCGCGAGAGGACGGTCGCGAGCTGTGCCTGTTGTTCGGCGCCGAGCGACGTGAAGGCCTTCGACGAGGTGATGCCGGCGATGACGGCCCCTGCCACGCCGCTGGCGTCCGACGCGAGCGTCTGGAGGAGCGACGACCTGGTCGGAGCCGCGATGGAACGAGTGCTGTCGAAGAAGGTCTGCAGGCGGGCTCCCACTTCGGGCTTTGCCTGGGCTTGCCTGGCCAGAGACGCCGCCTGTCGGCTGGTGGTGCCGGCCGCCAGCGACGCCGAGAGCTTCCTCGCGTCGACGGGCTTCGAGGGGTTGGCCGATTCGCGGAGGTAGGACGGCGTCTCGAGGCGATCCCAGATCGCGTCGCGCAGCGCGAGCCGGTTTGGGTCGTTGTCGGGCCCCACGACGCCCTCGTTCACCGACCCGTAGATGCCCTTCTGCTTGAGCATCGCGCCGCCGCCCAGGGAGTCGTCATCGGTGCCCGTGCGCTTGATGGTGCTGCGGGTGTCGAAGCTGCTGTCGAGCTTCGGCGCCGCGATCGGCTTCATCGTGTTCGGGTCGATCGTCGTGACCGTGCTCAGCCTCGGGTCGACGACAGGCGTGGTACCCGTGCTGACCCTCGGGTCGACGACGGGAGTGGTGACCGGCTGCGCGACAGGCGTGGTCGCGACCTGCGGCAGGTTGATGCTCCCACGAATACGGAATGGCATGCCCACATTGTCGCACGCTTCAGGGCGCATGTTGCGTCACGAAAACGTCTGGAATCACAGCTGTTTCCAGTAGCCTGCGGGCGGTTTGGAGACCTTCGGTCACTTCACGCTCCTCAAACGCCTCGGCGCGGGTGGCATGGGCGAGGTGTTTCTGGCGAAGCAGCAGGGCGGCGACTTTACGACGGTGAAGCGCATCCTCCCGCACCTCACCGAGAACCCGCGCTTCCTGCGACTGTTCCTCGACGAGACGCGCATCGCCTCGAGGCTCGTGCACCCGAACATCGCGCGCATCACCGAGTTCGGCGAGGTCGATGGCACCTGGTTCGTGTCCATGGAGTACGTGCCGGGAAAGGACCTTCGCGAGCTGCTGCGTCGCGCGCGTGACGTCGAACATCCGATCCCCGCGCCGGTGGTCGCGAGGTTCGGGGTGCAGATCGCGGCGGCGCTCGACGCCGCGCACGGCGCGACGGACGCGCAGGGCCGCAGCCTGAAGATCGTCCATCGCGACGTCTCGCCCCACAACATCCTCGTCACGAGTGACGGCACGGTGAAGCTGATCGACTTCGGCGTCGCGAAGGCCGCGAACAAGTCGATGCACACCGCGACCGGCATCTTGAAGGGCAAGTTCCCGTACATGGCGCCCGAGCAGGCGAGCGCGAAGCACGTCGACTCGCGGACCGACGTCTTCGCGCTCGGCATCGTCATGTGGGAAGCCCTCACGGGCAGTTCCCTCTTCCGCGGGAAGACCGACGCGATGACGGTGAAGGCCGTGCGCGCGTGCGAGGTGGCGTTGGTGACGGAGCGCCGCCCGGACTGCCCACCGGCGCTGGAGCGAATCGTCATGAAGGCGCTGCGGAAGGACCCCGCAGAGCGCTACCAGTCGGCCAGAGAGCTCCACGACGCACTCGCCGTCGTGTTGGCGGGCTTTGAGCCCTTCGACTTTCCCCGCTGGTTCCGCGAGTACGACGACATCCCCGGGCTCGACGACTCGGGCCTCTTCGAGCTGCAGGTCGACTCGGCGCCGGCGCAGAACGCCATCGCCAGCGAACAGAGGACGGTCATCGATGGAGAAGACGGGTCGGTCGAGAAGGCCATCGTCTCGCAGAGCCCGCTCACCAAAGCCGAGCGCCTTCGCGCCAGCGTGTCGAGCGAGCGCATCGGAGAGACCAGGCGACTGCTCGACCAGCTCTCGCAGCGGCCCACCAACATCGGCCCCCAGGCCACCAGCTTCGTCGGGCGGGTCGCCGAGCTGGCGGACCTGCACCAGCTCTTCCGACAGGGCACCCGGCTCGTCACGCTCCTGGGGCCCGGCGGGACGGGAAAGACGCGGCTGTCGTTGCAGTTCGGCACGCAGTTGGTGAACCACTTCCAGGGGCAGGATGAGCGCGGACGGGCGCGCGGTGGGGTGTGGTTCGTGGACTTGACGGAAGCGCGCGACGTCGACGGCATCTGCGCGGCGATGTCGCGCGGCCTCGACGTTCCCCTCGCGCCGGGTGACGCCGTCGCACAGCTCGGCCACGTCGTCGCATCGAAACGGGAAACGCTGCTCGTGCTCGACAACTTCGAGCAGGTCGTCGGGGCTGCGAAAGAGACGGTGGAGAAGTGGATGCGCGCCGCGCCGAGCGCGCGCTTCGTTGTTTCGTCGCGCGAGCTGCTGCGCGTGCCTCACGAGACGGTCTACGAGGTGCCCCCGCTGCGCACCCCGAAGCCGCAGGAGGCAGTGCGTTCGGCAGAGGCGGTGGAGCTGTTCATCGAGCGCTCGCGTACCGTTCGCCCCTCGTGGGCCCCGACGCCTGCCGAAGAAGACGCGATCGCCGAGATCGTCCGCCAGCTCGACGGCATGCCGCTCGCCATCGAACTGGCCGCGGCGCGCATGTCGTTGCTGAGCCCTTCGCAGTTGGTGCAGCGTCTCCCGCGTCGCTTCGAACTCCTCGTCGGGAAGAAGGGCGTGACCGATCGACAGGCCACGTTGCGCGGAGCGATCGACTGGTCCTGGGCTGCGCTCGGCGCCCCGGAGCAGTCGATGCTGGCGCAGCTGTCGGTGTTTTCCGGCGGCTTCACCACCGACGCCGCCGAGTCGGTCGTCTCGCTGGGGCACGTCGATCGCGCTTCGTCGACCTCGAGCGTCCTCATGACGCTCCGGTCGAAGTCCCTGGTGCGTGCGTACTTTCCGCTGGGCGACGAGGCGCAGATCCGGTTCGGTCTCTACGAGAGCATTCGGGAGTACGCGCGCGAGAAGCTCGCCTCGATGCAGGGCGCCGAGCGTGACGCCGCGGAACGGCACACGACGTTCTTCCTCGCGTTGGGGCTCGAGCTCGCCAACGGCGCCGAGTCGAGCGCCACGCAGTTGTCGATGCTCGACCTCGAGCGAGAGAACCTTCTGGCCGTCTACTCGCGCGGGCTCGAAGAGCACGTCCCCTCGTCGACGTCGCTCCACGCCGTGCTCGCGCTCGATCCACTGCTGTCGCTGCGCGGTCCCTTCAAGCCCCACCTGCCGATGCTCGACGCAGCCCTCGAGCGATGCGGCGACGACGCCAAGCGGCGGTCCGAGGGCCTTGAAGCCCGCGCCAAGGCCCGCCTCGCGCGCGGGAAGCCTGGGGAAGCGTTGCCGGACTTCGAGGAGGCGTGGCGCCTGTCTCGCGATCTCGGCGACCTGGCCCGCGAAGGCCGCATCGAGTCGTTCCTGGGCGTCATCTCCCGCTTGCTCGGGCAACGCGGTGAGAGCCGCCGCCACTTCGCCAGGGGCCTCACGCTCCTCAAGAAGTCTGGCGATCGCCGTATGGAAGGCCGTTGCCTGTCGACGCAGGGGACGCTGCTCAACGAACTCAGCCTCGAGAACGAAGCGCTCGAGTCGTACGAGCGGGCGATCGAGATTCACCGGGCCGTCGGCGATCGCCGCTACGAGGGCATCTCACTTGCCAACATGGGCGTCACCCAGCAGTCGATGGGGCTGCTGAAGCAGGCGCGCGCGAATTACAGCCAGGCCCTGGCGATTCACCGGGAGTTGGGCAACCGGCGCTCCGAAGGCATCTCGCACATCAACCTGGGCGATCTGTTCCGCGATCAAGGGCAGCCCGGGCCCGCGCTCGCCGAGTACGAACAGGCCCTGAAGATCCTCCGCGAGGTCGGCGCGCGTCGGCATGAAGGCATCGCGCTCGTCTCACTCGGCGCGATGCACCAGGAGTTGATCGAGCTGCCCCTCGCCGCTGCGCACTACTCGAACGCGCTCGAGGTGCTCGAGGAGGTGCAGGAGTCGCGCTACGCCGGGCTCGCGCTGGCAGGACTCGCGGCGGTTGAGGCGCTCAGGGGGCGGCTCGGTGAGGCTGAGGCGTTGATCGCCGACGCAACGCAACGGCTCACCGAGGTGAACGACGTCGGTCTGCTGGACGCGGTCGACGTCTACCGCGGGCTGGTGGAGTGGGGGCACATCGTTCACACCCGCTCGCCGACCCAGGCGCGAACGCTCGAAGTGCGCGTGAACAAGCGCATCGAGCACGCCGAACGCGCCGGGGCCTCGGACGATCGGCACCCGGGTGGTGCGCCGAGCCCAGCCGATCGAAGCGAACACGTTCGCGCAGCGCTGCGGACCCTCAAGGCGACCATGGCGCGCTTCCCCGCGACGTGATGGATGCGTCGGCGATGAGTCGGCGCTCCGCCCTGCTGGTCCTCGCGCTCGCTGCGATTCCCCGACTGTTGATCTTCCCATTCGCCGAGAACGTCGCCGGTGATGCCGTCGTTCGAAGTTGGCTCGCGCACGCGTGGCTCGAGCATCCCCATCTGATTGGCTCGTCGCTGCAGGGCTGTGTCCAGTTCGGGCCGCTCCACGTGTTCCTCGTCGCGCTCGTCGAGTGGCTGACGGGGCGCGAGCACCTGGCGGGGCGGTTGCTCAGCCTGATCGTGGGAACGCTCTCGGCGTGGCCCCTGTTCGTGGTGGCGCAGCGGGCGTTCTCGGTTCGCGCGGCGTGGTGGAGCGTTCTCGTCTTCTCGTTGTGGCCCCTGCACATCCAGGCCTCGACGACGGCAGCGAGTGAGTCACTCAGTGGGCTCTTCGTCTTGATCGCCGTTGCGGCCGTCGCCCGCGCCCTCGACACGGGTGAACGTGAGGTGTTGTTCGCTGGAGGTCTCTCGCTGACGGTGGCTGCTGCCGTTCGGTACGACGTCTGGCTCTGGATTCCGCTGCTGGCGCTCCTGGTCTGGTGGCGGACTCGTTCGTTCGGCCGCGCGTTCGTCTTCGGCGCCATCGCCGCGTCGTTTCCGATCGCGTGGCTGCTCGGACATCTCGTCGACACCGGCGAGCTGCTGTTTCCCATTCGCGTCATCGACGACTACCACCGCGCGTGGTTTCGCTCGGAATCGGCCATCTGGGGGGCGTCCGCGTATCGCTTCCTCGTGCTCGGCTTCTGGCCCCTGACGGCTGCGGTGACCTTCACCCCCATCGTCACCATCATCGGCGCTGTTGCCCTCGTGAAAGCACGCAGCAGTTCGGCCCGCTGGCTGATGCTGGTGGTGGTCGTGCCTGCGGTGCTGTTGTCGCTGCGGGGCGCCGTGCTCGAATCGTTCGTGCCGCTCTCGCGCTTCACGATGAAGGAGCTGTCGCTCTTCGTGGTGTTCGTCGGTGCCGGCCTCGCCGCGCTGGAATCGCGGTCGAGCTGGGCGGCGTGGGCCTGTGTCCCGCTCCTGCTGCTGTGGCTCCCGTTGGTCGAGGTGGCCGCACGAACGCCGTGGCGCTGGGCGTACTCCTTCAGGGCGGTGAGCGCGTTGTCGCTGAATGGCGAAGACCTGCGAATCGTCGCGAAGGAACTCCGGTCCCGGGCAAGCCCGTCGGACCTCGTGGTGGTCGACGTCGACCCTCGTGGTTTCGACGACCTTCAGCTCGCGTTCGAGTCGGGGCTGCCGTTCCAGCAGGTCGCTCGTCGGCGTGCGCCGTCGTTCGAGGCATTCGCGACGCATGAAACTCGCTGGCTCGTGCTCTTCGATGGCGGCGTGATGACCGCGTCGCTCGAAGGGAGGGCGTGGCGTGAAGTCGTCCGGTCTGGACCCATCACCTTGCTCGAGCGCGTGCCGTAGTCACTTCTCGTGGTGGAACTCGACCTGCCACTTCTGCACCTGGGCGGTGTGGCACTCGAAGTCCGGACAGAAGACGTGCGTGCCGTCATTGCGCGACACGAAGAAGAAATCGGGGCAGTCGAGCGGGTTGAGGGCAGCCGCAATCGCGGCTTCGCCGGGGCTTGCGATCGGTCCGGGCGGGAGACCCTTGATCTTGTAGGTGTTGTACGGGTGCGGCGTGAGCAGGTCCTCTCGGGTGATGTTCCTCGAGTACGTGCCGGTGCGGAGCATCTTCGCGTAGATGACGGTCGGGTCGGTCTCGAGCTTGCCGCCTTGCTTGAGCCGATTGTGGAACACGCACGAGATCCGCGGCCGCTCTTCGACGGCTCCAGTCTCCTTCTCGATGATCGATGCGAGCGTCACGGTCTGCAGCAGGTCCAGCTCCACCCCTGCGCTGCGCGAGGACTTCTTCACGGCCTCGAGCGTGCTCTCGACCATCTTTCGCAGCACCTGCTCCGCGGAAGCGCTGCGAGGGAAGGTGTATGTGTCGGGGAACAGGAAGCCCTCGATGACGCCCGCAGGAACCCCCGCGCGCTTCAGGAACGCCTTGTCGGCCACGAGCGCCCTGAGCTTCTCGAGGTCGAGCTTGAGCTCACTCGCAGCGATGAGAGGGAGAATCTCGTCCCAGCGAAGGCCTTCGGCGATCGTGAAGCGGTACACCTTCACGTCACCCTTGATGAGCTTTTCGATCGCCTGCGGAGGCGTGATCGGCCCCATGAACTCGTACTCGCCCGCCTTGAGCCTGGGGCCGAGCTTCTCGCGTCGCAGCCACCCGTAGAGCAGGTCGCCATCACTGACGACGCCGGCCTTCGCGAGCAGCGTCGAGACCCCTTTGGGGTTCGTGCCGGGGGGGATCTCGACGACGACCGGAGCGGTGTTGCCGAAGGGCGTCTGTGCGAACGTCGTGAGGCGTTGCTCGAGGAAGTACCAGGCGCCCGCTGCTCCGAGCGCTCCGAGCACGAGGACGACCATCAAGCCGATGACGACCTTCTTCACCGCCCCGAGCTCCTCGGCTGGGCGTCGAGCCAGCCCTGCAAGATGAGGGAGGCCGCGACCTGGTCGATCACCTCGCGGCGTTTCTGCCGAGAGACGTCGGCCTCGAGAAGTGAGCGCTCGGCTGCGACCGTCGTCAGCCGTTCGTCCTGGTAGATGACGAGCAGGTTCGACGCCTTCGCGAGCGCGTCGCCGAACTTGCGGGTGGCCTGCGCGCGCGGGCCCTCGGTGCCGTCCATTTTCAATGGGAGTCCGAGCACGAACCGGTCGACGGCGCGATCCGCTGCGAGGCGAATCAGCTCGGCGAGATCGGCCTTCAAGTTGGATCGCCGAACCACGGTGATGGGCTGCGCCGTGAAGCCCAGCTCGTCGGCCACTGCGACCCCCACCGTCTTCGTTCCAACGTCGAGGCCCATCGCACGCACGCGATTCACACCTTAGCCCGAGGGCCTCGTCTGGCGACGATTCCCGTCCCTTCAGGCGAGCGCAGCAGCCAGGTCGTGAGCGGGCAGGGTGATTCTGCCTCGCACCACCAGGGTCGCTGCTCGTTTGGCGGTCGCCTGCGCCTGCTGCTTCTGGCCCGTGCCGTGCTGCGCGAGCGCCAGGTTGAAGAGCGCCGTCGCGGAGGGCACGCCTTGCTTCACTGCCTCTTCGAGAAGTGCCCGGGCCTCCTGCCTCGCGGTCACGGTCCCGGCTTCCATCAGCAGGACGGCGAGGTTGTTCCGCGGCGCCCATTCCGTCGGGGCGAGCTCGGCCGCGCGCCGGTAGAACGACATCGCCTTCTCCTTCAGCTTGCAGGTCTCGAAGATGATCCCGAGTTGGTGGTTGGCGGTCCAGTTGGTCGGGTCAAGCTTGAGCACTCGCTCAGCAGCCGCACGTGCTTCATCGAGCTTGAGCCGCATGATCTCGAGGTTGGTGAGGGCGAGGAGGAACTCGACGCAGTCCGGCTGGCGACGAACGGCCTCACGTGCGTGACGGGCAGCCACTTCCGGCTCGGAGCGCTGCAGCGCGAGCGCGGCGAGCTTGGACTCGAACAAGCCCTGGCTCTCGTAGGTGCGGGAGCCGGCAGCGAGCACCTCTTCGGCGAGGGGACGCTCACCAGCGTTCACCAGCAGGTCGGCCAGTTCGATGAGGAAGAACGGGTTGGCGATGTTCTGCTCGATGCAGCGCAGGTACACGTTCGCGGCGCGGCGAGCGTGGCCCAGCTTCGCCAGTGACTGCGCCCACGCGGCGAGTACGGCGACGTTGTCGGGAGCCAGGTCGGCCGCCTTCTCGAAGGCGATGGCGGCTTCGGCCACGCGGTCACGCCTCAGCATGAGGCGACCACGGTTGAACCACGACGGCATCGAGTCGGGGGCGAAGCGCGTGGCGAGCTCGAACGAGGAAAGGGCCTCTGCGAACTCGTCCTGCGCTTCGTGCACGAGGCCGCGGAGCATGCGGCTGCGTGCATGCTTCGGAAGTCGCTGAATCACGCCGTCGAGGATGATCTTCGACTCGGTCAGCTGGCCCATGTGGAGGGCGATGCTGGCCATCATCACGTCGGGTTCCAGCGATTCAGGTTCCAGCTGCTTCGCCTGGGTGACGATCGCGACCGCGCGGTCGACGTCCCGCTGGGTGAGGTACGTCTCGGCCTGCGACATCAGTGCGTTCATGGCGTTCATGGTCGTGGTTCCTTGTGGAAGGTCGATGTCAGACGAGCGAGCTGCCGAGGCTGGAGCGTGAGCCGCTCCCAAACTGTTTCAGGTCGCGCTCGAGATTCTGCTGTCCGCGCTTGAGATCGGCCTCCTGAATCGCATCGCGCTCCTTCTGGCTGAGGCGCTCGAGATCAGGGTCATCGCGTTTCACGGAGCCGCTGCGCTCGGTCTTCGGGGCACCTTCGCCGTTGAGGAGGTCGATGTTCGAGGACTTCTCAGCCGCCTTCGCTGCGAACGGCGTCGCGAACTTCACGAAGTCGGCGATGCCTGCTGCGGCAGCCTGTCCGGGGCTCCCTTTCGGAGCATCCATCGCGACCTGTCCAAAGATGCCAGCGACCATCGCGCCGAGATCGTTGAAGTCGATGGAGAGGTTGAAGTTCGTGCCGAGGCCAACCGCCGCTGCGATGCCGGCGAAGCCCTTCATGTTGAATTTCCCGTCCTTGAAGCTGAAGTCGAGGCCGTATTCGACGCCCGCACCCGCTCGAGCGTCGATGCCAACATCGAGCTTGAAGGGCCCGGTGCCGAGGCTGGCCTGGGCTCCGGCTCGAGCACCGGCGAAGGCGCGAGCGCCGACCTGGCCGACGACCTCGGGAGGATTGAAGGTGGCCGTCGCTTCTGCGCCGCAGCTGGCGCCAGTGCCGCTGATCGCGTAACCTGACGCGTTTGCGCCTGCCTTCAAGTCGTAGCCTCCCAACTTCACGATTGGAGCGGTCTCGGCGCAGACTCGCGCATCGGCGCCGGCTTCGGCTCCCGCGGCGGCTGAGGCTCTTGCGGTGAGCCCCGCCGGACCAACCTGCGCCTCACCCTTTCCTTCGGCGTAGGCCCGGGCATAGGCATTCGCTTCGCCGGCGACCCGGCCCGCGTCACCGTGAATCTCACCGCGAGCGCTCACCGCAACGCCAGCTTCGGCCCGACCCCCCACCGCCACTCGAGCGCCGTCCGGACCAACCGTCGCGACGGCGTCTCCACGAACTCCGGCGTCGGCTCGGGCAGTGAGGCTCCCGCTTCCTCCGTTGCGCGCGTCGCCGAAGCTGCCGCGCTCCGTGTGCTCGACTCCAACGCGTTCACTCCCGGATTCGCGCAGCTCGTCGACCTCTTCCTTCAGCTTCTTCGGCTGTTGCGGAATCCCTGCCTTGTTGGGAATGACGGAGGCGTTCTGCGCCGGAGTCGCCGTGCCCGAGTACTCGGCCACCTTGGAGAAGATCTGCACGAGGTTGATGAACGGGCCGACGACCGGGATCAGCCCGAGGAGCAGCTTCGGCCCGTCAGCGGCGAGCGATTGGAAGAAGTCGGGCTTCGCCATGGCCTGGAGCGCGGCGTTGCCGAGGTGAGAGGTGATTGAGTTGATCGCCGCGTCCGACTGCGCGTTCGAGCGGCTGGGCGCCGAGGTGGTCGAGTCCTGCTGCGGGATGACGGGGGAAGAGGATTGAACGGGTCCGACTGACATGAGGCCTCCAGGGGAAGACGGGTTGGAGGCTTCCGTGAGCGAACCGAGTGCCAAGTGGATGCGTGAGGTGAATCGGCCGGTTGCGAGCTCGAGTTCGCGGCACGTCTCGGCGCGAGGACCGGCTTCTGAGCCGAGCGTCTCGTGAGTCGGACCGGGGTTCTTAAGTGACTGAAGCGCCTGGGGAGTCTTGCTGGCCTGCGCTCTGCACAAGCGCCCGACACCGGCAATCAAGCCGACCCCCAAGAGGACACCATGGCTGGAATCAACGGAATCACTTCGCCGAACGGACAGGGATCAAGTGGCGGCGTGACAGACGACTTGAAGCTGACGAAGCACCTACAGAGCGCTCGAGTTGTCAGCGAGGGCGCCAACAAGAACTTCGTTGTGCCTGACAGTGCGAAGAAGAAGGCCGAAGCCCTGCTGGCGTCGCTTCCGAGCACCACCAAGCCGAGCACTACGGAGCAGGCCGCCGCCGCAGAGCAGGGGCACGCGACTGGTCCGACTCCCGAGCAGCAGAACGCGGCGATCCGTGCGAGCAACGCACCAATCGAGGCATCGATCGCGGAGCTGGAGATGCAACAGAAGCACCTTCAGAAGCTCTTCTCCCACGACTTGGCGAAGGGAGACGGCGTCTTGACCCAGGGCGAACTGCAATGGCTCGCCACCGCTTCGACGAGCCCCGCGCAGAAAGAAGCAGCGCTCTGGCTGCTGAGTAGGCCCGACATCTACGCGTCCCTTCCCAAGAGGTGGACGTTGTTCGGTGGTGACGGCGCTACTGCCGGAGTCGGGGGCACGGGCCTCGACATCTACGCGTCATCGATCTTCGTCGCCGACCTCGCTTCGCAGATTGCAGCAAAGAAGAAGACGCTCAAGCCCCTCATCGACGTCCCTGCTCCCGCGGTTCCCTCGCCCGGAGCTGGTAGCACCCCGCCTGTTGGGACAACGAACACTCCGCCAACAACCTCGCAGCCGCCTGCGACGCCCACGCCGCCAAACGGCAATGCGCCGGCGAGCTCAAACCCGCTGGTTCCGGAGAAAAAGCCCTTCTCGAGCACAGCGGAAGGAGAACAGCGCATGCTTGAAGCCTCCGGGCACATTCAGGACGAGCTCGATCGTTTTACCTCCGCGCTCGCGAACGCATCGGCGAAGGGCGACCAGGGCGCGATCGCCGAGATCAATCAGCACATGACGAAGCTGCAGGCCGGCATGTCCGCGATCATGCAGATGCTGAAGCAGCTCAACGAGATGCAGTCGAACATGGCGAAGATGTACTCCGAGATGGCGATGTCGGCTGTCCGCAACATGCGCTGACCGAGGCCACGACCATGCGAATCGAACTCAAGAACCTCATCGGTCTCGACGGCAACGGCCCCACCTTCGCGCAGACCTACGGCATCACCTTCGATCAAGGCGTCGAGTGGGCCGAGCAGGGGCTCGAGATGGCGCGGGACGGCCGTGTCGACGAAGCGCGCGTCATCCTCGAGGGCCTGGTGACGTTGAACCCGCGCAGTGCTGGCTACTGGTTCGCGCTGGGCACCGTCTACGAGAAGCAGGAGCTCGTCGACGACGCGGTGCAGGCGTTCACCCAGGCCACCAACCGCGACGGCCGCAACGTCGAAGCGTGGATGCGACTGGGTCTGCTGAAGCTGAAGGCGGGCGACGGGGCGGGTTTGGAAGCGCTGCGCGCAGTGGTCAAGGACACGCGCGCAGAGAACACTGAGCTGGTCGCGCGGGCGAAGTCGATTCTCGCGACCTCTCGGGCAGCGTGAGGGCGGGCAGGGGAGCCGTGCGCGGCGGGTGATGGGCGACGGGGAATTCGGGAAGCGCTGCGCACGGCTCACAGCATCAACGACCAATCGCTTCGACCCGTTCTCCAATCGGCGGGTGAGACATGCCGCGGAGCACTGCCCAGCGAGGCGGATCAGGATCCATCTTGTTCGTGCGAGCGGCCTTCACGAGCATCGAGCGAAACGCGGGCACGTTCCCCGTCAGCGACAGGCCGTAGCGATCGGCTGCGTACTCGCGCTCCCGACTGACGGCGCCGCTGATCGGGTTCCCCAGGGTCAGGCCGAACGTGAATACGAGCACGATGACGGGGAGCGTTCGAACGTCGGCGCGCTCCAGGATTCCGAACCACTGCTTCGCTGCAGCCCGTCGGAAGATCAGCTCCACGAGGAACAGAAACCCGATCAACGCCAACGACGACGCGACGCGCGCGGGCCATCGCGGCTCGTTCACGTGGCCGGCCTCGTGCGCGACCGCAGCCAGCACCTCATCTCCGGTGAGGGTCGTGACGAGCGAGTCGTTCAACACAATCGTCCTCGTTGGTCCCGTACCCGCGAAGTACGCCTGCAGGCGCACGGTCCGCGAGGCGGTGTGCTCCACCAGCACGTCGCGGAAGTCGATGTTCGCCCTCGCCATCAGCGCTGTGATGCTGTCCCTCAGCGCTCCGGCGGGGAGCGGTGTCTGATCGACGTAGACTCGGCTCCGATACGGATCGATCGCCGTCGAGACGAGCATCAACGCCGACGCCGTCACGCCAAGCAGCCACCACCATCGCTTCGTGCGCCGCGCCAGGCCGAAGAGCCCGAAGACGAGCGAGCCCAGGGCGACAGCGAACAGCAGCTTCCCCTTCACCGAGTCGACGATGAAGACGGCTGGGCTCGCGCGCGAGAGCCCATGCGCATGTTCGTGGAAGTACCCGAACCAGATCTCGATCGGCAGGTCGGGCAGGCTGTAGGCGCCGAAGAAGAGCAGGGCGAAGACCAGGGCCGCGGCCCACCCGGTCCCGTTCCACAGCTTCGTCGGTAACTTCAGGCCAGGACGTTCGATGCGTGTGCCGGCGCGCTCGCTCACCCGCCACAGCGGCCTCGTCGCCCAGCGCACCATCACCAGCAACACCAGGGGCGACAGGGCGAAGTCGATGCAGGAGAAGGCGTAGCGGGGCTGGTGGTACGCCTTCACCTCGGCGAGCTGCTCTGCCGTGTAGATGGGCTCCACGCTTCGACGAGCTTAGTCGCGAAACGTCAGCTGTGCGGCTTGGCCTTGCCCTTGGTCGCTGGAGGCGGGGGCGGCGGAGGAGGCGGCGCTTCCTCTTCTGCCTTGGCTTCCGCGAGCAGCAGCTCCTTCATCCGCTTGAGGCTGGTGCGCGTCTCTTCCACGAACGGGCTCTGGGAGCCGATGCGCTCCGCAGCCTCGAGGGTGCGCTCGTACACGGTGATCGCCTTCGCGATGAGCACCCGAATCTTCTTCCGCAGCTCGCTCCGGTAGACGTCCTGCTCGTCCGACGCGAGGTCGGCGGGCGCTGGCGCGTGCGTCATGTGCTCGTACAGGTTCTCGTAGAGCTGCCCGATGCGCTGACCCGCCGCCGTCGCCCAGTACCCGTTGCCCAGACGAATGGCGCGCAGGTAGTGCCCTTGCGCCGACAGCAACAGCTCGGACTTGTACTCGAGGTCCTCGGCGAGCTTCTCCGTGCTCTTGTTCGCATCGAGGACGACGGACTCGTACCGGAGTCGGAAGATCTCGCCGACGAAGAACTGCGCCTGCCCGGGGAAGTACTCGTCGATGAGATCCTTGTCCGGGTGCTCCGTGTACATGGTCAGCACCGAGCGCAGCGTCTTCTCGGCCGCGTCGAGCTCGCCGCTCTCCAACTCGCAGATGCCCTGCTGCGTGCGGGCCTCGATGCGCTTGTCGACCGAGAGATCGGTTCGATCGCCGAGCACCCGGAGGACCTCGACCGCGTCAGGGAAGCGCTCCATGTGGTACAACACTTCAGCCACTCGGAACGCCGCGTCGAGCGTATCGCCCGTCCCCTTCGCTGGGTCAGACAGCTCGAGGAACTTCGCGTAGGCCTCGTCCCAGGCCTTCATCTTCTCGTACGAGAGCCCCGCGTTGTAGAGCGCGAGCCGGCGGTGCTTGCTGTTCGGGTGGAAGTCGCAGATGCGCGAGAAGTAGCGAGCGGCCTGTGCCCATTCCTCCGCGGCGTAGGAGCTCGTGCCGGCCGCGAAGAGCTCTTCATCGTTGAGCTTGTCGAGCTCGAGATCGCCCGTGATGACGACGTCGTCGAATCGTACCTGCTGCACCGGCGTGGGTGACTTGACGTGCGCACAGCCCGAACTCACGAACACCAGGGCCGTCGGGACCAGCAGCGAAGAGAGTCGCATGGGTTTCAAGGACAGCGGCGCGAGAGGAGGGTTCCGTACTCTAACGCGAGCCCTTGGCTGCATCGACGTGCGCTTCGCCCCACAGGTATCGGCTGGTCTCCCACACGGCCTTCAGGTTGTGCACGTCGAGCTCGAATCGAGGCACCAGCACGAGCGGCGTCGGGGCACAGAGTTCGCGTAACCGCTCGATTCCTCTGGCGTCGTGGGTGGCGAGCAGGTCGTTCTCTTTGAGCGTTTGCTCCAACCTGGCCTGGAGCGGCCCGCCCATTCTCGCCACCTCGTCCCACAGCGCGGCGGGGACTGGCGCGTGAATGCGGTTCACCACCACGGCCGCGACCCGCATCTTGTTCTGCTGCAGGAGCGTGTGGAAGTAGACGGCCTCGTCGACCCGCTCCGGCATCGGCCCGGTGACGAGCACGAAGGCGGTCGAGGGCGCTTGCAGCAGGCTGCGCGTCTGGTGTGCGCGCTCGCGGAAGCTCTCGGTCAGGCTCGTGATGTTGAGCATGAAGTCGGCCAGCTGCTGCAGGGTCTCGGTGCCGGTGAAGCGTGAGATCGTCTTGGCGACGTAGCTGCCGCCGAGGTTGAAGAGCTTGAGCCCGAACTTGCCCGCAGCCAGCGCCGGCGTGAGCAGCCACTTGGCCGCGTCGTTGTCGAGGAAGTCGAGGATGCGGTTCGGCGCATCGAGGAAGTCGAGCGCGTGGGCCGTGGGGGGCGTGTCGACGATGAGCAGCGGGTACTTTGCCTGCTCGTGCAGCTCCCACATCTTCTCCATCGCGATGTATTCCTGCGAGCCCGCGAGCGCGGTGGAGAGCGCCTGGTAGAAGCGGTTGTTGAGGATCTTCTCGCGCTTGTCTGGCGGGGCGCGCCGCTCGACGAGATCGTCCCAGCTGCGCTTGATGTCGAGCATCATCGCGTGCATCGGTGCGCGCGGGCGCAGGCCGGCCGCGCCGAAGGCCTCGTCGGGAATGCGTGCTTCCTTGTTGCCCAGCGCCTCGAGTCCCAGCGCGTTGGCCAGGCGCTTGGCGGGGTCGATGGTGCAGACCATCGCTCCCGTGCCCTCCATGGCCGCACGAAGCGCGAGCGTCGCAGCGATCGTCGTCTTCCCGACGCCACCTGAGCCGACGGTGATGAGCACGTCGGAGTCCGCGAGCGCGTCGCGAATGGGGGTGCTCACGAGCCGCCTCCAGACAGCTGCCCGACGACCTGCTCGATCGCCGAGCGACCGAACTCGGCGCCGAAGATGCGCACGACGGGCACCACAGGCAGTCCGAGCTTCTGGAGGGTCTTCTGTGAAGCCAGCGAGAGCTTCGAGCGGGCCTGATGGGCGCGAATGGTGTCGTGGATGAGCGACGTCACGGGGGCTTCGCGCTCGGCGTCGGTGAAGCGCGCGGGGATGAACCCGTTGAGTACGACCAGCTGCGGCGTCAGCTTCACGCGCTCCTTCAGGGCCTGGTGCAGCTCGAGCGTCTCGTTGACCGGCAGCTCCTCGGGCAGCGATACCAGCACCACCGCCGTCGTCTTCGGGTCGACGAGCAGGTCTCTCATCCACGCGGCGTCTGTCGACATCGCGCCTGGCGGCACCGTGTCGACGATCACCTGCGGCACCGAGAGGAACGTGATGGCGTGGCCGGTCGCCGGAGCGTCGATGATCACCCGATCGAAGCGAAAAGCGCCGTCAGCGCGCTTCTCCTTGAGGTGGAAGAGGATCTTCCCGAGCAGTACCAGTTCCTGCAGCGAGGGGATGAAGCGCAGGAAGTAGCGCACGACCCGGTTTTCGAAGACGGCGCTGTAGATGCTCTCGAACTTGAGCACCATGAGGGCGTACTCCTTCATCGCCTCTTCGGGCCGCACGTTCACCGCCCACAGGTTCTCCTCGAGCGAGGTCACCTCGGGGCCGACCTCGGGTTTTCCGAGGAGCTGGGTGATGCGCTCCTTCGTGTTCACCTCGCACACGAGGGTGCGTTTGCCCGAACGTGCGCTCTCGAGCGCGAGGGCGGCAGAGATCGTCGTCTTCCCCACGCCCCCTTTGCCGGTGACGATCAGCAGGCGCTTGTCGAGCAGAGCGGGGTTCACGGCAGTCGTCCTTCCGGGGCGCTCTATCAACCCACGGGCGGCGGGGCATCAGGCATTCGTTGACATGTCGCGCTGCCCGGAAAAGCCTCCCTGCCATGCTGAAAGACAACCCCATGATGAAGAAGCTCGTCGCCACCGGCGAGGAGCGCGTCGGCAAGCTCGTGCAGCAGTTGATGTCGAACGAGAAATTCGTCGCCGGCGTTCAGACGCTCGTCTCGAGAGCGCTCTCGGCGAAAGGCACGATGGACAAGTCGATCAAGACGGCCCTCTCGGCGATGAACCTGCCGTCGACTGGCGATCTCGACACCCTGCGCGAGAAGATCGATGACCTCGAGGGGCTCCTCTCGCAGCTGGAGTCGAAGCTCGACGTGCTCGTCGACCAGAAGAAGAAGTGAGCGCCTGATGCCTGCGCGTCGCGTCGCGTTCATCAATGAGAAGGGCGGCACCTGCAAGACCACCCTTGCGGTGAACGTCGCGGCGTATCTGGCGCAGAAGAAGAGGAAGCGGGTGCTGCTGGTCGACCTCGACACCCAGGGCCACGCCGGCAAGTCGCTGGGCATCGACCCCCGCGGGCTCGCGAAGAACGTCTTCCACCTGCTCACCGAGGCAAGCGTCTCGCTCGAGGACGTGACGCTCCCGACGGCGACCGCGAACCTGAAGCTCGTGCCGTCATGGAAGGACATGGCCGAGTTCCCGACGGTCGCAGGCAGCGATCCTCAGCGCGCGCGGCGCCTGGCCACCCGGCTCGCGCCAGCCCTCGAGCACTACGACTTCGTCATCTTCGACGCGCCACCGTCGCTCGGGCTCACCACGACCAACATTCTCGTCGCGGCCGAGGAGGTCGTCGTGCCGGTCGCGACCACCTACCTCGCCCTCGATGGCTGCGCGGAGATGGTGGACACGGTCGCTGACGTGAAGGCGAACTTCCAGCACGAGACCCTGCGCATCACGCTCGTCGTCCCGACACTCTATCGGAAGACCCAGCTCGCCGACGAAGTGCTCGCCAAGCTCGAGGAGTACTTCCCGAAGCGCACCGCCCAGCCGCTTGCCTTGAGCGTGACCATCGACGAGGCGCAGAGCCACGGGAAGACCATCTGGGACTACGCGCCGTGGAGCCGCGGCGCGACGATGCTGCAGACGATCGCCGAAGCGGTCGACAGGGCAGGGAAGTAGTCAGCGCTCGCGGCCGCGGCGGGGCTGCTCGTCGGATCGACGCGCTTCCTCGATCTCAGAGATGCGTTTTTCCATCTGCTCGATGCGCTGCACCAGGGTGTTCAGATCGCGCCCGAGCGCGGGCAGGTTGCCCAGCACGTTCTCGATGGCGTGCTTGACGCGCTCGTCGATCTTCGCCTGCCACGCCTCGACGACTTTCTGGGACTGGGTCAGCAGCGCGGCGGGCGTGAGGGGCTCGGCCTCGGCCTCTCGACCAAGCAGTTTGTCGATGCGGTTGGTGGCCTCTTCGCGGAAGTTCGCGACCCGCTGCGTGACGGTGGCGGTGATCTCATGGAGCGAGTCCTGCGGGCGGCGAATGATCTCGCGCAGCACCGACAGGGGCATCTGGTTCTTCTTCTTCTCTTCTTCGAAGACGATCTGTGCCAGTGTGACCGAGGTCAGGTCTTCCTTGGTGCGGTTGTCGACGATCTGCACCTCGACGCCCTGTTTCACCATGTCAGCGATTTCGTCGAGCGTGACGTACCGGCTCTCCACGGTGTCGTAGAGCTTGCGGTTCGTGTACCGCTTGATGACCTTCGGCTCGCGCGCGGTCTGCTCAGCTTCGCTCATCGGCTTCCCCGGATAATCTGACGCAGTGCGAAACGCGACTAGCACCCGAGCAAGGAAGGGGGCAAGCACCTTGAATGACGTATAGTTGCGGAGCCGTCCCCGGTCGGCACCCATGATCGTCAAGTGCGAGCAGTGCGAGACCAAGTTCAAGATCCCTGACGACAAGGTCACCGACAGGGGCGTGAAGGTTCGCTGTACCAAGTGCGGCCACACGTTCCGGGTGACGAAGTCGGCGGCGGCACCCGCGTCGGGGCCGTTTCCGGCAGCGCCTTCCGACCCTGCGGCTGCGCTCGACAGCGCCGACCCGTTCAGCAAGTTCGGTGACACCAGTGGAGCCGCCAACAAGGTGCAGACGCGGCCCGGCGTCTTCGGGTCTGGAGTCGCGCGCATGCCTGAGCCCGCCCGGCCCGTCGCAGTGCCGGCCGTCGCGGTGGCGCCGCCACCCCTGAAGACTTCGGGCTCATCCGCTGCTGCGTCGCCATTCGACTTCGGCAGCTTCGCGCCGCCCGCGCCCGCGCCGGCGCCGGCGCCCGCGCACGCACCCGCGTCGCCGTTCGACTTCGCCAGCTTGATGGGCCCGTCCCCGGGGGGATCTCCGGCGCCCGCTCGGCCCCCGGCTGGGCCCGCCCCCTTCGACTTTTCGGCGCTGACGGCGCCCTCTGCAACTGTGCCTGTCCCTGCGCCAGCGCCACGCATGTCGGCCCCCGCGCGGCCCGCAGATGCGCCCGCGGTGTCGTTCGATTTCTCGTCGCTCGGCGTTCCACCGCCCCCGGCGGCTCAGGCTGCGCCGCCGCCTCCGTTCGTGATGCTCCCCGACTTGCAGGAGGCCTTTCCGCCGTCGTCGTCGCCCCAGGCGCCGCTGCTGGGCGACGACTTCTTCGCCGCGGCACCGCTCCAGAGCCAGACCGGTCCGGTGCCCTCGGTGGCGCCCGACGCCTCGACGGAAGAAGCGCGCAATGCGTTGTTCGACATGGCCGCGGCCGCGCCGGCCTGGGATCCCGCGACGGTTGAACCAGTCCCGGCTCCCGAAGCGGCGCCGGCCCGGGCGCCAACCTCCAGCCCTGCCAGCGCCACTGCGCCCGTCCCCAGGCCCCCCGACGCCGCCACGGAGCGCGGCCGACGCGTGCTGGGCATCGTGGTGAACGTCGTGATCGCCGCGGTGCTCGTGGTGGGCCTGGTCGTCGTCGGCACGGCCACGTTGAACGAGGGCAAGCTCGACCCCGCTACCGTCGTGGCGACGCTCAAGTCCCTCGTGACGCCCGAGAGCCAGTTCACCGCCGCCGACATCTCGAACGGCCTGTACGAAACGAAGATGGGCCGGCCCGTCTTCTTCGTGCGTGGCGTGGTGACGAACCGGACGGGGAGCGCGACGCGAGTGCGCGTGAAAGCCGAGATCCTCGATGGCCCGACGTTGGTTCGCGCCGCCGAGGTGGTGGCTGGTGCGCCGCCGAGCCCCGAGGAGCTGTACCGCCTCGATGAGGTCGCTCAGCTGAAGGTCCTGATGGATCGCACCTCGACCAGAGCTCCGTCCGTCGAGGCAGGCGCCGCCGCGCCATTCCTGGTCACGTTCGCCGAGTACCCGCCCGATCTGAAGGCCTTCCGTGTGCGGGTGACGGCGACGCCAGAAGGATCGCCTACCGCCGCGGTCGCTCCGTGAGGCGTGGCGTTCGGTGAGCGAGCAAGACTCCACGCTCCAGGTAGTGAAACGCCTGGTGGTGCTGGTGGGTGGTGACGACGTTCGGCGCAAAGCGGCAGCTCGCGTCCTCGCCCAGCTCGACCCGACGGGCGCGATCGCGCTGCTCCACGAGGTTCAGGTGCTGGCGAGGAAGGGGCGTAAGGACGCCGCCGAGGCGCTGCATGCGTTTTCCAGGGCGCTGGAACTCGAGGCGTTCACCATTCCCCACTTCGAGGTGCTGCGTCGCGCCGCGGCCTTGACGGGCACCCTCACGGTCGAGCTGCTCTTCTCCGAGGGCGAGGCGGCGATGGCCTACGACGCGACGGCAGCCGCGCGCGCCGACGCGAAGCTCTTCAATCAACCGCTCGGGGTGCTCAAGTCCCGCGCGCGCTTGACGCAGAACCCCGATGAGATGGCGCGGTTCGCCGTCGCCTCGAACGCCGCGGTGGTTCGGGAGCTGCTTCGCAACGCACGCCTGACCGAAGACGTCGTGGTCCGCATCGCCGCGCGACGGCCCGCACGCCCTGAGCCGCTGGTCGAGATCTGGCGCTCCGATCGATGGTCGACCAAGCCCGCGGTGCGCCGGGCGCTCGCCTTCAACCCGTATCTGCCGGTCGACGTGGGCGCGCGCATCGTGCCGTTGCTGTCACGCGCCGAGCTGGTCGAGCTCTCGAAGGACAACAGCGTGCACCCCAGCTTGAAGGAGCAGGCGATCGTGCTGCTCGCGGCGGCCCTTCCCCACGGCAAGGCCGGCTGACGTGCGCGAGGCGCCCCTTCGCGTCACTGCGCAGCGGGTGTGGCGGCACGCTCAGTCACGCTTCACCGAGCCATCGACGACGCGGGCATCTTCAGCGCCGCGCTCGAGCTTCTTCGCCGAGCCGTCGATGAGATCGTGGCCCTTCGACGCCTTCTGGAACGAGTAGACGAACTTGCCCAGGGCATTGCCGAGCTGGCCCATACGCGAGGCCGAGAACACGATCACCAGGATCGCGGCGATCATCAGGATTTCGCCGACACCGAATGGGCCCATGAGCACCACCCTGTCTGAAGACTGGCGACGGCGCAACTTGACGCGCGGCCCGGGTCCGAACATTCACCGAGGGTGATGCGCATTCTGGGGCACCGCGGCGCCAGCGCCGACTTTCCGGAGAACACGCTCGAGGCGTTCGAAGGCGCTGTTGCCCAGGGCGCTGATGGGGTGGAGCTGGACGTCATGGTGTGTGGCTCGGGCGAGCTCGTCGTCTGCCACGATGAGTGGCTCGATCGGCTCGCGGGACGTCACTGGGAAGTCGCGACGACGCCGTTGCGCAAGCTGCGTCAGGCCGACGTGGGGAGTCGCCTTGGCTTCAGGCCAGCACGCGTTCCTCTCCTTGCGGAGGTGTTCGACGTGCTCCCGAAGGACTTCGTCGTCAACGTCGAGCTCAAGTGTGACACGGCCGACGATCGGGGGCTGTCGGTCGCGGTGGGGGCCTTCTTGATGGAGCGCGGTGTGCTCGATCGCGTCTTCGTCTCGAGCTTCAACCCGCTGTGTCTGGTTCGGCTGGCGCGAGCCTTTCCGGCAGTGAAGCGCGGGTACCTCATCGATCCCGACAAGGCGTGGTGGCCTCAGGCGTGGGGGTGGTTGCCGCTCGTCGCGAAGACGTCGGTGCACCCGCACTTCAGCGCCTGTACGCCGGCCCGGGTGAATGGTTGGCACGAGCGGGGCTGGCAGGTCGCCGCCTGGACGGTGGACGACCCCGACGAGGCGCGGAGCCTGCGCGCAATGGGAGTCGAGTGGCTGATCACGAACCGGCCAGCGGCCCTTCGACGCGCGCTCTGGGGGGCTGAGTTCGAGGCTTATTAGAAGTCGAGGCCGATCGAACCGGTTGCGGCGAGCACACCCGGAATGGTGCGGTTCTCGTTGGCGCCGCTGTCACGGAAGCTGGGGAACACGGAGTACGAGACCTCGGCGTTGATCATCGCGTGCCCGCCGATGAAGCGCAGGCCTCCGTAGAACCGGTTGTGCGTGTTCTGAGTCGCCTGGAGCGACGTGAAGACGGAGTAGTCCTTGAAGGGCTCGGTGTCGGCTTCGGCCGCGGTACGGCTCGGTCGGAAGTCGACGTTGCTGGTGGCCGAGCCCACGAAGACCAGGCTCCATCCTGCGTACGGCGTCAGCGTCACCATGCCCGCGATCGCGAACTGCTTGCCGATGCCGAGGTCGAGCCCCCCAGAGGTCAGATCGAAATCGCGGCTGTTGACGATCTTGTTCACGAAGCCGCGCACGGCGAGGTCGGGGCTGTAAGCGAAGCCCTCGTTGAGCGCCCACTTCAGCTCGAGACCGCCCATGCCCATGCGGCTCTCGGGGAACCAGGACGCCCGGGCGCCAACCTCGAACGAGAAGGGGAGGCCCTTGCGAAGGTGAACGCTGGGGAACCAGGTCCCGCCGCGGAAGGTTCCGAGCGTTGGGAGCGAGTTGGTGTCGACGGCGTAGTAGGTGAAGTCGACGCTGAAGGCGAACCCCGAGTGCCCGAGGGTCTCAGGCGGCATGCCGTTGGTCGAGCTCATGACCGCAGCAAACTGCCGGGCGAAGACGCGGAAGTTGCCGTTGGCGCGCGGGTCGAACCCGGTGCCCTCGGGCTGCGGGTTGCCGAGCTTCGAGATCTGGAAATCGTTGGAGAAGCCCTGCGCCATGGCGGGGCCAGCAGCCAACAGCGCGGTGAGCGTGGAAGCGCAGGCAAGGCGCAACGACATGGCGAAGACGCTACCCGTCACCCCCCGACGGGGCAACAAAGCGTTCCGTGGCCTGTTGAGGCCCAGCGAAAATGTCCGCGCTAACGGCCCAGGGAAAATGTCCGCGGT
>JBBAQZ010000070.1:0-23618 GCA_040400045.1 Myxococcaceae bacterium | reverse complement strand
GCCGCCGCACCGCCCGCCGCCGCACCGCCTGCCGCCGCACCGCCTGCCGCCGCACCGCCCGCCGCCGCACCGCCTGCCACCGCACCGCCTGCCGCAGTACACACTCCTCGACGCTCGGCGGTGTTACCCACGCAGACCTGCCCCAGAGGACAGTCGGCGTTGGTGTTGCACGCGGCGCCCTCGAGCTGCACTTCACAACCCGCCAGCACCACCACCCCGACGAGCACGACCCTCCGCGACGCGCGGGCCACTTCAGCTTCGAGTCCGTTCATGTCGTTACCCCCTGGAGACTCATCGTCCTTCGACGAAGAAGAGAATGACAGCAGCCGCGAGAGCCGTGCCTGCGACGGCGTACGAGATGTTCGCAGCGTCGCGGAGCGACGAGGCCGAGTTGTAGAGGGCTTGGGCCGAGGGCTGCGAGCTGAGGGGGCGCACCGTGCCGTCTCGCAGCTTCGCCGACTCGGACGACGCCAGGACGCCCAGGGCAATGCCGGTGCCGAGCGCTGCGACCGCGACGCCGCCGGCGACCCAGGTCAGCGGGCGGGCCTTCGGCGGGGGCTCTCCCAACGGCGGCACACCGTCGCTGATGGTTGAGGGCGTGAGCACCGCTTCCCGGGGAGCGTCGGCCGGCGTCGTCAGGGCGGCGACCTCGGTCCCGCCGGGCGACGGCCCAGGCATCATCGGCGGAGGGAGCGCCGCTTCGAGCACGAAGGAAACGTCTGCCATCGCGGCGGTGTTGATGACGATACGCCGGGTCGCGACGGTGTAGCCCGGCAACTTCGCCGTCACCTGGTGCTCCCCGGCCGCCAGCTCGATGGACGCAGGGGACGGGCCCAGCGGCTTCCCGTCGACCTCGACCTCGGCGGCCAGAGGCTCCGTGACGACCAGGAGCTGCTGCACTCCGGCGGCGCGCAGCTGCTTTTGCAGGCCGACCATCGTCTGCGAGACGGCCTCCCGCTCGGGCGCCTTCGGGCTCAGCCGCAGGAAGTCCCGGTAGGCGCGCAGCGCCGCAGCGGGCGCGTTCAACCGCTCGTGGCACCGCGCGATGTTGTAGCGGAGCAGCGGCAGCGGCTTGAGCGCGTACGCCTCTTCGAAGCGCGAGAGCGCCTGCTGGTACTTGCCCTGCGTGTACAGCCGCTGCCCTTCAGAGAAGACCTGCTTTGCCTGCGCCGTCACGTCGGGCGCCGGCGCCGCGGCGAGCGCCGCCATGAGGACGAGGGAAAGGACGCTGCTCATGGGGTTTCTCCAAACGGGTCTCGCAGGTCCTCGGCTTCGGGCGCTGCGAACGGGTCCTTGAGGTCGCTCCGCTTGCCGCCCGCCTTCTTGAGGACCAGCTCGAGCGCGCCGGCGTCGGTGGCGACCAGCGGCATCGACAGCGCGCCGTAGCCGTCGAGCGTCGCCTTCAGCTCGTGCGGCCGCCCGGCGGCGCCCGTCCAATCGAGCGGCGCCTTGCCGAGGGCCTCGCCATCGATGGTGATGAGCGCTCCCGCGGGGCGTGAGGTGAGGTGCCAGGTGAACATGGCCGGCGCGGCGACCGGCTCGAGCACCGGAAGTGCGCGGTCCGGCGGCGCTGAGGCGTCGGCGCTCCCGGGCTTCGCCGCCTCGACCACCTTCGGCGTCGGGGACACGGCCTCTCCGGTCGGCGAGCCACCCAGCACCACCGCGAGCACGCCCACCACCAGGAGCACCCCGACGCCGCCGAGCACGAGCAGCGGCGCCCTGCTTCGCGTCACCGTGAACTCCGGCTCACCGTCTGGCTCGGACCCAGCCGGCGACGACCCAGCCGGTGACGACCCAGCGGGTGACGACCCAGCCGGTGACGCAGCCGGCGACGCCACAGCCGGTGACGAGACCGTCGGCGCGCGCACCGGGGCCGTCAGCCCCGAACGCGGCCCACCGACCGTGGCCGACGTCTCCTCGACGGCAGGTCGTCGGTGGCCGGCAGCGGCAGGGCCGTCACCGGGTTCCTCAGCAACGGTAACGTCGGCTCTTCGTCGCGCAGGCCCGGTCGTCGAGGCCGCTCGAGCAGGAACTCGATGTCAGTCATCGTCTCGATGACCTGCCGCATCGTGGCCGGCCGGTCGACCGAGCGCTTCTCGAGCATCATCGCCACCAGCGCGTCCAGGTCGGGCGGCACGTCACCCAGCGGGCCTGCCCCCAACCGCGGCGCCGGGGTGCGCAGGTGCTCGAACATCAGCGTCGTGACGTCACGGCCCTGGAAGACGGTTCGCCCCGTACAGAGCTCATGCAGGATGAGGCCGAGCGCGTAGATGTCGGTGCGCGCGTCGGCTGGCTGCCCGACACACTGCTCCGGCGCCATGTACTGAGGCGTACCCATGATGACGCCCACGGCGGTCTGGTTCCCCGCGGTGCGCTCGTCCGTGACCTTGGCGATGCCGAAGTCGAGCACCTTCACGAAGTCGGGGTCGCCCGGCCGCTCGAGCACCATGATGTTGTCGGGCTTCACGTCGCGGTGCACCACGCCTTGTTCGTGGCTCGCTGCCAGCGCGCGGGCCACCTGCAGACCGAGCTTCAGCACGCGGTGCACCGGCATGCCGCCGTGCTGGTGCACCAGGGCCGCGAGCGTCTCTCCGTCGAGGTACTCCATGACGAAGTAGAACGGACCGTCGGGGAGCTGCCCGAAGTCGAACACCTCGATGATGTTCTGCTGCCCGATGCGGGTGGTGGCGATGGCCTCGCGCTGGAATCGCTCGACGAACTGAGGGTCCCTCGACAGCTCGAGCTTCAGCACCTTGAGCGCCAGGGGCTTTCGCAGCGTGGCGCGCTCGACGCGGTAGACGTCTCCCATGGCGCCAGAGGCGAGCCGCCCGACGACCTCGTAGCGGCCCGCAACGAGCGTGCCCGGCGCGAGCATCGACCACTTCATGGTCTGGGTGTGAGCCACCTCGTCCTGCGCTGCCGTCGAGGGAGCCTTCTGTGCTTCCGGAGCCGCCGCTCGCAGCAACAACCCGACCGGCCCGAGCCGCACCACCTGGCCTGGCTTGATGAGGCTCAGCGAGGTCACCACGCCGTCCACCGACAGCGGCCCCGAGACAGCCTTGACCCGCACGTCGCCCCCGGGCAGCACGTCAACCCGCGCGGCCAGGTCCGCGGGCGCGCCGGCGGGCAGCGTCACCTCGCACCCGGGCGTGCTCCCCACTGAGAAGCTCGTTCCGGCGAACGGGAGCACGGTCTCGTCACGGTCGACGTCCGTACTGACGAATACGTAGGCGGTCACGGAGGTAGGCCCTCTCACTGTAGCCGATGCGGGGGGTACCGCTCGATGAAACTTGCGAGGAGCGTCGGGACAAACCTGGACCCCACCTGCGAGGTGGATCACGGCCCGTGGACGTCGTCCCCTGTCGAGGGTGCCGAGGCTCGACGCTCCCCGGAGCTGAACACCATCGCCGCTTGCGGCCGCGCCGACCGCCAGGGCTTGCGCGCCTTCCACCGGCAGGGCGCTGGCGCTGGCAACCCCTGTGCGTCTGGGCTTCGCGTTTCGCAGGGACCGCCGTGCCCGAGCTCGGCGGCCTCCCTGATGCCTGTGCCTCGCCTGCGCGTTCGCGCTATGCGCTCGTGCATGGGCGCTCAATGGAAGCACAAGGGCCGTGAGGCCAACTCGAAGGCGAAGGCGAAGCTCATCAGCAAGGCCGCGAAGGAGGTGCTCATCGCGGCGAAGGGGGGCGCCGACCCGTCCGCGAACGCGCGGCTTCGTCTCGCCATCGAGTACGCGAAGAGCGTCAACATGACGAAGGACACGCTCGAGCGCGTCATCAAGAAGGGCGCCGGGCTGCTCGATGAGCAGGTGAACTACGAGAGCGTGATGTACGAGGGCTTCGGCCCGCACCGGGTGCCCGTCATCGTGGAATGCCTCACCGACAACCGCACCCGCACCGCAGCGAACGTTCGGGGAATCTTCAGGCTCGGGCAGCTTGCGGCCAGCGGCGCCGTCTCGTGGGACTTCGACCACCTCGGCGCCATCGACGCGACGGGGCCGGCGGGCGTCGACGCAGAGACCGCCGCCATCGAAGCCGGCGCCCAGGACCTCGAGCCGGGAGACGAGGGCGTCACGCATTTCTACACCGCGCCGTCCGACCTCGACGCCGTGCGCAAGGCGCTCGAGGCGGCACACTGGAAGGTGCGGTCGGCGGCCCTGGTGTGGCGCGCGAAGAACCCGGTGACGGTGGCGCCGGAGCACCGCGCCGAGGTCGACGCGTTCCTCGAGGAGCTGGATGAAGATGATGACGTGCAGACGCTCTTCGTCGGCATGAAGTGAGCTCCGCGGGCGCGAGGGTGAGGCGCGTGACGTCCACGGGCCCTGGCGCGAGGGTGAGGCGCGTGACGTCCATGGGCCCTGGCGCGAGCCGGGCTGGCTCAGATGACCTCATCGCCCGCGACGCGGGGTTGCTACGGTGAGGGGATGAGCGCAGTGCCCCCAGCGGGAGTGATGGTGCCTGACGTCTGGTACGTGGCGGTCCGCTCGAAGACGTTGCGGGGGACTCCCATGGCCGTGACGATTCAGGGTCGGCCCCTGGTGCTCTTCCGCGGAAGAGACGGCGCGGCAGCCGCCTTCACCGACCGCTGCCCGCATCGAAACGTGCCGCTGTCGATGGGCCAGGTGGTGCAGGGAGAGCTGCAGTGCCGGTACCACGGGTGGCGCTTCGACTCGAAGGGCACGTGCACGGCGGTGCCCGGGCTGGTCGATGGCGAGGTGTCGCTGCGCTCGCGCTGCGCCGAGACGTTCGCGTGCGTGGAGCAGCAGGGCTTCGTGTGGGTCTACACGACGCCGAACGTCGAGCCGACGAGCCGACCGTTCCTGTTTCCGCACCTGGGCGAGGCGCCGTACTCGAGCGTGGTGCGCGAGTTCCTCGTAGCGGCGTCGGTGCACGCCGTCGTCGAGAACACGCTCGACGTGCCGCACACCGCCTTCCTGCACGGAGGCCTGTTCCGCACCGCGCAGAAGTCGAACGTCATCGACGTGGTGGTGCGACGCCATGGCACCTTCGCCGAAGCCGAGTTCATCGGAGAGCCCGCGCCGAAGGGGCTCGTCGGTCGAATCCTCGCGCCGGGTGGGGGCGTCACCCAGCACACCGACCGGTTCCTGCTGCCCTCCATCGCGCAGGTGGAGTACCGCCTGGGCACGAAGAGCCACCTGATGGCGACGAGCGCGCTCACGCCGGTGACGGACACCGAGACGCGGGTGTTCGCGGTGGTGACGTTCAAGCTGCCGGTGCCGGGGTGGTTGGTGAAGCCGTTCGTCGCGCCGATTGCCGGGCAGATCTTCGCGCAAGACGCGGTGATGTTGAGGCGGCAGAGCGAGCAGGTGAAGCGGTTCGGCGGCGAGCGCTACACCTCGACCGAGCTCGACGTGCTGGGCCCGCAGGTGACGCGGTTGCTCAAGCAGGCCGCGGCGAAAGAGGAGCCCCCCGAAGGCGTGCACGAGCACCGGCTGCGCATGAAGACGTGATCAGCGTCGCAGGTTCGAGCGGCGAAGACGCTTCTGTTCGTCTTCTCCGTGGATCATTCGGGGGCGGGCGCCTCCACACTCGCGGCCCACTCCCAGAGATCTTCTTCGGTGCCTGGCCCCGAGCGCGTTTGCCGTGGGTGCTCCTGAGGTGGAAACGGTCTTCGCGCGAGCGAGAAGGCTGCTCCGTGGCAACCGCTGTCCGCAATGATCTCTTCCAGCACTGCCCGTGTATCGACTGGAAACACCGTCGCGCTCGATGAATGCATTTCGAGGCCGGAGGCCAGTTTCGTGCAAACATCGACGCTACATTGGGCGGCGCGTTTCATGACCGTTGGAGCCACCCCGGGCGCGAAGTATTCTCCGCCCCTGGAGCCCATCATGGACGCTTGTCTCTCTGCGACGCTCCACTCAGGCCACCCCGAAACGTCCCGCCCCTGAGAGATCGCCTGCATCCGGAAAGCGCGATCCCTCGACCTCATCACAACGGCCATCTCGACCGCCTCAGGGAAGCCCGTGCCACTGATGAGCAGCGCCAGGTGGCGAACCTCCCTGGATGCTTCGACTTCGTCACCTCGCTCCAGTGCAACGGCCAATCGAAGGTTCGCCCAATGCACGAGCTCCGAGAATTGGGGAGTGAACTGGGTCGAATTCGGCGGGTCATCGCTCAGTGGCTCATCGAACTGCCACGAATCAAATTGGAGCAACTCGTGCATCCAACTGAAATCAAGACTGCGCGCCGCAGTGAGTATCTCAGGCTTCCGAAAGAATGGCCGTTCCTCGTGCAGCACGTGCAACGATTCGGGAAGTTGAAGAGTTCCTCGTTTCGAACTCGGACGAGTCCAGGGCGCCTCCTGCCGTTCACGCCAGACCATGCGTGAACTCATGAAACTGGCTGCGTTGCGGGTTCCCAGCGCTCGCGCCGGCCAGGGCTTTCGCCCCTTGACTGCGGTACAGTATGCTTCGACGGTGTGTTCAGCGTAAGTCTTGGATTGAGCGACGGTCTGCATTTCGGCAAACGTCTCTGTCCAGGTCTGCCGACTGTGTCTGAGCGCGCTCCCCAAACCACTCGCGACGACGCCCATTGTCCACAGCGTGAGTCCAAGCGCGACGGCACGCCGGGTGATGACGTTCACCGAACCACCATCGGCCAGGTGACTTGACGCGATTCGCGTGAAGACCACGGCAGCGATGAACGCGATGAGACCGAAACCCGCGTCTCGAGGGGTCTTCGACATCCAATCGATGACTGGAGCGGCTGCAACTGCAACCGACGCGTTGGGAATCACGTTCAGTGAAAAGAGCTCGTCCCCAACAACCAGGCCGAGGGCTGCCAGACCCAGGCCGAGTGGCACCAGTAACGCAGTCAACGCCGCGCCAGCTGCCGTAGAGCGCGCGAAGCACCCAACCCACAGACCGCACGCAGTGACCGGCAGAATCGAGAAACGAAGCACGTTCACCACTTCGATGACACTCAACGGATACAACCCGGCGCCGTCGAACCCGAAACGCTTGAGGGGGCCGTCGACGACTCCAAACGGGTGCGTCTGTGGAATGAGTGGCAGCGCCACGCACAACGTCATCACCACCACGAACAACACGGCCACCTTGACCCGCCACACCACGCGCACCGGCGTGGTCACCAAGAGCCCATCGAGGGTTCGACCGGCGCGCTCCTCGGCGACGCTGAGTACTCCGGCGAAACCTGCCGTGGCGAGGCTGAGAAACAGAACGAAGGGCACCGCGCTGGTGACGACCAGGCCCATGACCACGACGCACAGCTGAAGCGCGATTGCGGGCCGCAACAGCGTCACTTCCTTTCCGATGAGCGCGGCGAAGCGGCCGATACGAATCGCCCACGGCCTGGCGGTCGACCTCGACCAGTTCCAGGACAACGTGCGCTCGAGGTTCACCGAGGGCGACGCAGCTCGACGAAACTGCGCCGGCGTCGACAGCGCCATGGCCATCGAGAACAGCCCAACCCCACCAGCGGCCGCGAGCGGGCCTGCGAGTTCATTGAGCAGCGCTCCGAGGGAAAATGAGATCAACGCCGCCGTCGCAGCCGCCGCGAGCACTGACCGAAGAACGAAACAACATGCGACCGTCGTCAGCACTGCGGCCACCGCAGCCATCAGCGCCATCGCCTCATACGACGAGCCCAGTGACAGAAGCGAGCTGAGCGCCAACACGGTGATGACCAGCGCGTATTTGCTGAAGAGAACCTGCATGCGCCGCGGAGACATCCACCAGGCGTCGAAGGTCTGACGCTGCCGATCGCTGCCGAACGTGTCAGCGACGAACGTGAAGCTGCCGATGGCAAACGTCATGAGGCCGACAGTCTCCACAGGCCATTCTGGCGCGCCCCTCACCACGCTCAGCTGCGGCGACAGGGCGACCGCGCACCCTCCCAGCCACACTGCGCTCGCCGTGCCCACCCTGGCGCGCAGTTCGATCTCGATGCGCCGTGCCAGGGCGTGGGTCGATTGGTGGGCCCAGCGAATGAATGCGAAGAGCAGCCCCGAGATCAGGCTGACGTGCAGTGTGGCACCTGAAAGCGATGACCGTGAGACATCGACCGCAGCGCTGAGCAGGGCCGGGGCCCACACCAGCAGCCAGACTCGAGGTGAGGTTGACTGCGGAAGGACGAGTCGCCGAGCGTTCAGGAACAGGATGTTCATGTCGTGTTCACCTCAGCGCGCCGCTTCGAGGAATATCTCTTCCAGAGACAAGGCCGTTGCTTCCACTCGAGTGGCTCCAGCGCGTGTGAGCGCGTTGCGGCAGGCATCGGGCTCGTGATCAACCAACACCTCGAGCATTCGACCCTCTCGCCTGGCTGGCTTGATCATCGGCGCCGAAAAGTCACTCGGGGCTGCGTCGTCGAACCACGCTCGAAGCCGACGGAAACGAGCCCGCGCATCATCGGCGGAGAGCGATAGCGCGACCGACCCGTTGTGCATCACGGTGAAGTCGTCGACGACACCTTCGAACTCGTTGACCAAATGTGTCGATACGAAGAGCGCTTTTCTTTCGGGGTGGCGATCTTGAAAAGCACCAATGACCGCCTGGAGAAACTGGCGTCGCACGATGGGGTCGAGGCCTGAGGTCGGCTCGTCGAGCACCAGCAAATCAGGGTCGGCAGCCACCGCGCCAATCAGCGCCAGTTGTGTCTTCTGTCCTTTCGAGAGCCCAGCGCAGGGCAGCCTCGGGTCGAGTTCGAAGCGCGCCATCAGTTGCGATTCGATGTCGGGGCTCCAGGTCAACCGCAGGCTGGCCGCGTAGTCGAGTGCCTCGCGAACGTTCATCCATGCGTAGAAGCCGGGCTGATCAGATACGAATGCCATACGCGATTTGATTTCTGCCTCGTGGGTGCGCATCGAGAGCCCGAAGATCTTCACCTCGCCGCTCGTGGGGGGCACCAGACCAAGCACCGCGCGCAAGGTCGTCGTCTTCCCCGCGCCGTTGCGGCCGAGCAGGGCGTGACACCGGCCGGGGTTCACCTCGAACGAGACGTTCTTCACGGCCTCTGTGGAGCCGAACCGAACACACAGATTGGTGACCTCGATGGACGGTGTCATGACGCGCGCCCCTTTTCAGTACTGCGTTTCGTGTCAGTTCCATCGGAGCGGTCTTCACCGACTTCGCTGCCCGAGGCGCGACGGCGCGCGTGAAAGTGTTCGAGCCGCTCGTCGACCAGTGACTTCAGGGTGTCATCTGACAATTGAAGATGGTGTGCCTGCACGATGATGCCGTCGATGGCTGTCGCCAACCGGCGCGCTCTGACCGAATGCCTCAGCGGCGTCACCGAGGTGGTCACGAAGGCGCCTGACCCCTGGCGGTTTTCCAGGATGCCTTCGGTCTCGAGCTCAGCGTACGCCTTCGAGATGGTGTTGCGGTTGACCTGAATGCGCTCGGCCAGGTCTCTGACCGAGGGCAGCTGATCGCCGTCTTTCAGAACCCCCGACGCCACCGCCGACTTGGTCTGCTGGACGAGCTGCAGGTAGACGGGCACGCCTGAGTGGTAATCGATGCTCCAGTGCATGGATTGCATGGTGTCATAGATCACTATGACACGCAAGGGCGGGAGGGCCACTCGACGCGGCGTGAATCAGAGTCCGACGAGCGTCTCCAGTTTCCCCGAGTCGCTGTCTCGCGCCTTCATCCTCTGCGCCGGGCTCGTCGGCGCCGACCTGGCCCTGCTCGACCTCTGGCAGACCCGGCGGTGATCAGCGCAGGCCCATGCGCTTGCGCAGCGTCGACACTTCGAGGAACAGCACGCGCACCCCACCGAAGTCGAGCGCGTCGTTGTCCTTCAGCGGCAGCGGCGTGTGTGGCTTCAGCCGGGTGCCATCGAGGAACGTGCCGTTGCTCGAGGCGAGGTCTTCGAGCTCTGCGCGCCTTCTCTTCCATCGGATGCACGCGTGGTGCTTCGACACCGTGCCCTCGTCGAGCATCACGTCGCAGTCTGCGGTGCGGCCGATGATGAACTCGTCCTCCGCGCGCAGCGGCGGAAGCGTCGCCACCCACAGGTCATCGAAGTCGAGCACGCCCTTCTGGGGCCGGCCTCCCATGAGCGGCCTGGTCGCCTTCGGGCTCACGTCGAGCGAACCTGACGTGCGTTCCTTCTTGAAGGGGCGCTCCACCAGCACGAACGGTCCCAGCTGCTGCTCGAACGCCGTGGCGTCGAGCCGGGTCGCCAACGCCTTGAGCTCGCGAACGGTGAACATGAGTCAGGGGGCCGGCGTCGCCGACTCGACGAGCTCGTGCTTCTCGAACCCGTAGCCGTCGGGGGCGGTGAGCGAGAACGTGTCGTTCGGCACCTCAGGCGCGAGCTCGATGCGGGTGAAGGTGGTGCGGCCCAGCTCCACGCCATTCTCCCGCTGCACCACCAGCTTCGGCACGCACAGTGACAGCTTCGCGTCGCACTGCTCGGCTTCGACGACGAGCTCCGAGGTGACGCCTCCGGCCTGCGTCTTCTTGCTGAGGAAGTCGCCGCCGGGAAAGCGGAGCACGTACGTCACGGTGATGGGCTTGCCGGTCTCGTCGGGGGTCGAGACGACGAGCTCGAAGGCTTCGGGCCCCTTCGGGTGCGCCACCTTCGTCGCCGTCACGCCCCTCGAGGGCAGCAGCGGCGTGCGATAGCCCTCGGGCACGAACGGAGAGAACTGCGTCGTCAGGAACAGCGCCGCCTTCTCGGCCGGCAGCTTCAACTCGAAGGCCTCGAGCTTCTTCTCGGCAGGCGACAGCTTGAAGAAGCGCGTCCCATCGAACGAGAGCGTCATCGGCGTCGGGGTCAGCAGCGTGCCCTTCACGCGGTTGCCGCGCGCGACGAAGGTGTGCGTCGCGGTCTGGTCGCCCTGGGTGGAGGACACCTCGACGACGTAGCCGGTGAGGCGCTTGTCGCGTTCCGCCAGCGCACGGCGCGCCTCTGACGCGAGGTTCTCTGGCGCCTTCACCGTCTCTTTCGGGCAGCCCAGCAGCAGCACACTCAGCAGCAGACTCGTTCGCAGCGACACGCGGTGACCTCCAGAAATGCCGAAGGGCCCGGCACTCCTCGCGGAGCCACCGAGCCCTTCGAGCAACAGACAGCAGTCGGACTTACTTGACCGCGATGCCCATCGCCGACGAGTTCGTGATGCCGATGATGTTGCCGTACAGCGCGAAGATGCCGTGGCGGGGGGTCGTGCCAGCGCCCTTGAGGTCGATCTTCGACGCGCCCATGGCCTTGGCCTCCGCGACGAGGAGCTTGTTGACGACCTGGTCGAGGTCCGACGTGACGATGTCGATGATGTGGAAGATGAGGGTGATGCCGATGCTGTTCGCCTGGATGACGGCGACAGCCTCGCCACCGTTGGCGACGACTTCGTTACCCGCAACAGTGGCAGACTCGACCGACGTGCAACCAACGGCTGCGGCGAGCGACAGGGCCAGAAACGCCTTCTTCATGTGTGACTCCTCGTAGTGCGCAGGAATGCGCAAGGTGGTGGACTGCATTGATTGCCAGGGATGCTTCCCCTCCCAGCAAGCGGGCGGACCTTTGTCGGCCGTCTCCGGTCTGTCAACGGGAGACTGGACAGTGACTGACGTTCGTCACACGAGTGTCGTGCGGTGAGTGAATCCTCTGCTCCAGAACGTCGAGCGCGACCGTGGCTGCACGGCGTGCTCTTCGTCGCGACCTGCGTGAGCACCTTCGTCACGTTCTTCACGCAGTCAGGTGGAGGCGTCGAGAGCTCGTCACCGGTCGACCAGCTCTGGGGCAGCCTCTGGTTCTCGCTGTCGGTGATGTTGATTCTCACCGCGCACGAGATGGGCCACTTCCTGATGGCGCGGCACCACGGCGTCGACTCGAGCTGGCCGTACTTCATCCCGCTGCCGCTCGGCTTCGGCACGATGGGCGCGGTGATTCGGCTGCGCGGGCGCATTCCCACGCGCGACGCGCTGGTCGACATCGGCGCGGCGGGGCCCCTGGGCGGCTTGCTGGTCTGTATTCCGCTGTGGTGCGCGGGCGTGTGGCTCTCGCGGGTCGCTCCGTCGCCCGACCTCCGTGACACCTTCCCCGGCCAGTTCTCGTTGTGGCGCCTCGTCGGCTCGTTCTCCGATGCGACGCCCGAAGGCCAGGTGGTGCAGGTCTTCGGCGACAACCTGCTCGGCGTCGGGCTCCAGTGGGTGGTGAAGGGGTCGCTGCCGGCGGGGACCGACCTGTTCGCGCACCCGGTGCTGGTCGCCTCGTGGTTCGGGTTCCTGGTGACGATGCTCAACCTGCTCCCGGTGGGTCAGCTCGACGGAGGCCACCTCACGCACGCGTGGTTCGGCGCGCGAGCCGAGACGGTGGGCCGGGTGGTGGCTGCCCTCATCCTCATCGCGGCGTTGCTCTTCTCGACGTCGTGGCTGGTGTGGTTCCTCCTGGTGACGTTCGTCGTGAAGTTCAGGCACCCCCCGGTGGAGGACGAGTCGGCGCCCCTCTCGACGAGCCGCAAGGTGGTCTGCGCCGTGTGCTTCGTGCTGACGGTTCTGACGTTCATGCCGACGCCGCTGCGCTTCATGGCGATGTGAGGCCCTGGCGGGCTCCGTGTCGGGTCGGATGAACGGTGGTCGCTGATCAGCGAGGACTCCTCCCGAAGTCACGCAAGGCCCCGGCCCGCCGCACGGCACGAGCTGGCGACGACCTGCGTGCAGGCCGACGCCTCCATCGAAGGCCAGGCGAGAGCGATGACTCATCGGGTTCGAGACGACGCGTCGAGCCGGCAGTCCCGGGCGCATCGGGCCCGGTTCGTTGCTGTGTGAGTCGCTACAGGTCTGCACCACCCGAGCTGTTTTCGAGAGCAGGTGCAGGGGTCGTGCGATGTCTCCAGTCATGCGCGCTTCGATGGTTCTGCTGATCAGCGTGGTCTTCATCGGGTGCCACCAGAACGCAGCAGTGAGCTTCCTTCGGCGCGCATCGCCAGCGCAGGTCGAGGTCTCGTCCGCGCACCGGCTCTCGTTGCAGTTGCTGGTGGGCGTCGGTGATGACGTGGAGCCGCAGCCTTACGAGACCGAGACGAACCTTCGTGCGCGCGTGGAGCGTGTTGGCTCGGCCCAGGTGGTGCGGTGGCTCGAGCACTCCGGCGTTGCAGCACTCGAGGGCCGGAGCTTCACGGTGAGCGGAGGCCGGGCCGCCTCGGTCGAGAATGGCGTCGTGCTCGAGCGTCAACAGGCCGCGGACACCCTCGAGCTTGCGCGCAGCGTCGCTGGCGCCGATGCCGTCCAGGTCGCCCTCATGAGTCAGCCGCTCCCGATGACGGGCGCTGCGCCGCACGTCGACGCCGCGTTTGCCTTGCTCGCGCGCCGCGCGCTGGGAGACGCCGCCTTCGTCGAGCGCGCCACGCTTCGACTCTCCAGCGCCTCGGACACCGTCGCGACGTTCATCGCTGCCCTCGACGCCGTGACGAGCGCTGGGCCCGTGACGATGCAGCTGAAGCTGCAGGGAACGCTCGAAGTGCGCCGCGCCGACACGCTGCCGCTCGTGTTGACGCTCGAGGGGCCGGTCGAGGTGACGTCGACCCCGTCAGGCGACGAGCCGCGGGTGTCCGGGGCGGGCATGCTGTCGCTCAGCCGCCGCGTGTCGCCGCTCGAGCCGACCGACGAGGCCTCCGGGGCGAGCGCGTCGGCCCCCTTGACGAAGCTGCGCGCGATGCTCGACCGATGAGCGGTCGACCGCGCCGAAGCACCCTTCAGGGGCCCGGTCGGCCGGTGGCCCGTTGACGCGGCCGCTGCTCGAGGCGCATTGCGACGGCTCTGGTGAAGAGCGCGTCGGCCGCCCCGGAGGCTGGGCCTTCGTCATCGTGCGTGACGGCGAGGTGCTCGTCGAACGCGACGGCTCGGCTGCGAAGACGACCAGCCTGGTGATGGAGCTCGAAGCCGCGCGGGCGGCCCTCGACGAGGTCGTTTCGCAGCGGTGGCACTTCACGCATCGCGTGGTGCTGATCAGCGACTGCCGCGTCGCGCTCGAGGTCGCCGCCGGCACCTTCACGCCACGGCCCGCGAAGTACGCGGCGCTCTCAGCAGCGTTGCGCGAGCTCGCGGTGACGAGCAACGCGGTGACGAAGTGGGTGAGGGCGCACGCCGGGCATCGGTGGAACGAGCACGTCGACGCGAGCGCGAGGGCGGCCCGACTCCGCGCTGCCGCCCGGGTCCGTCGGCGCACCGGGTAGACGACCCACCTGGCTTGCGGGAGCGGCACCCCACTCGTCGCCCACCCGCCCACGGCCTTGCCCGCCTCGGAGCGCTACGGCGCGACGACCACGACGCCCTGACTCTCGGCGCCACCACGATTCACGGCGCTGACGGCCCACGTCCCCGGCGTCAGCGGGCCGAAGCGCGCCTGCACTCCGCCCGCGACGTCGACCAACGTCCACCCGGTCGGGCTGTAGCGGTACAGCGCAAAGAAGCGCGCCGTCAGCGGCAGCGGGTGCGAGACGGTGATGGAGGCTCCCTGGCGAGTCACCACCGGCGGCAACGGCGTCATCGACGCGCCCTGTCGCGGAATCGCAGGCGGTAGCGCCGGCGTCGCGTAGAGCTCGTTGCGGAACAGGTCCAGCACACCGCCCAGGTTCGAGCGCAGGTTCGCCTCACGGAAGTGGATGCCGCCCAGCATTCCCCGGTTGCGCAGCGCGCGCGTCGCGTTCACCTGCAGGCGAATCTCGTCGGCGTTCCAGCCCGTCGTGCCGAGCCGATACAACCCGTGCCCGGCGAAGACATGACGGCCGCCCATGGTGCCGTTGGCCCACCAGGTCGCCAGGGGAAGAAAGGGCTGCCCCGACGACGACGTCGGCCAGTACAGCTGCGGCGCCACGTAGTCGACCCAGCCGTTGTTCATCCACGCCACCGCGTCACACGAAATCGTCTCGTACGCGTCGAGGCCGACGACGCCGGGCGGGTTGTTGGGTCTCCAGATGCCGAACGGCGAGACGCCGAAGCGCACCTGGGGATGACTCGCCGTCACCTCGGCCATCACCTCGCGCACCAGCGTGTTGACGTTGTCGCGCCGCCAGTTGCTCTTCGTCAGCGTGCCGCCGTCGGTGCGGTAGGCCTGGAACGTGGCGTCGTCGGGGAACGGACTGCCCGAGCCGTCGGGGTACGGGTAGAAGTAATCGTCGAAGTGCAGCCCATCGACGTCGTAGTGCCCGAGCAGGTCGCGCACGACGTCGAGCACGTGCTCCCGAACGACGCCCACGCCGGGGTTCATCGTCACCTTTCCGTCGTAGGTGATGGCGTGCGCCGAGAGCGTGCGGCTGACGTGAGTGGTGGCTGTCTGACTGCCGGCCGTGGTGAGCGCGCGGTACGGGTTCAGCCAGGCGTGCACCTCGAGGCCTCGGGCGTGCGCAGACGTCAGGAGCGTGTCGAGCGGGTCCCAACCCGGGTCGCGGCCCTGCGTGCCCGAGAGGAAGCGGCTCCACGGCTCGAGCGTCGACTGGTACCAGGCGTCGGACTCGGGCCGCACCTGGAAGAAGATGGTGTTGAGGCCCGCGTCGCGCGTGCGCTCGACGAGCGCGTTCATCGCGGCGATGCCAGCGTCGGGCGAGAGGCTCTGCGCGACGTCGAGGTTGGCGACGGTGGCGACCCAGACGCCGCGCAGCTCGCGGGGGTGAGAGACGTTCGCGAGCACGATGCCTGAGTCGGTCGTGACGAGGCCCGCGTCGACGGGGCCGGCGTCGGGAGTGCTCGCGTCGGGAGCGCTCGCATCAGGTGCACCGCCGTCATGGCCGCCGGCGTCGAGCCCTGAGGCGCCTCCCGCGGCTGCTCCACCGCCCGTCCCGCTCGAGCCGCCCCCCGTCCCACCAGTCATGGGCATGCAGGTGTCGAGCTGACACGTCTCGTCCTGGCCACAGGCCCGGCAGGTCGCGCCCGCGCGGCCACAGGAGTCGACGGTGGCGCCGGCGCGGCAGATGCCGCTGGAGTCGCAACACCCGCGGCACGAGTCGGCGCAGCTCCGCGGCGGCGCCGAGCAGGCAGAGACCCCCGCGAGGCTGACGAGGCTTGCCAGCAGCAGCGCGAACCGTGAGCCAGCGCGGTGGGAGAATGGAAAGGCACAGCCGGGGACGACGCGCACGCCCAGCGGCATAGCCACGAATGCGCCGCGCGGACACCCCCGCTCCGGGGGTGGCACGCGAAGGTGACGGCTCAGCCCGGCGTCAGCGCCTGCTCGAGGTCGGCCAGCAGGTCGTCGACGTCTTCGATGCCGACCGACAGCCGCAGCAGGTCCTTTGGCACGGGACTGGTGGGGCCTTCGACGGACGCGCGGTGCTCGACCAGGCTCTCCACACCGCCGAGCGAGGTGGCGCGCTTGAACACCTCGACCCGCGCGGCGACGGCGATGGCCGCGGCTTCACCACCTGCGACGCGAATCGAGAGCATGCCGCCGAAGCCGCCCGTCATCTGCTTCGCTGCCACCGCGTGCCCCTCGAAGCGGGGCAGACCCGGGTACAGCACCTCGACGACGCGCGGGTGGCGCTCGAGGTGCTCCGCCAGCGTCATCGCGCCGGCGCACGCCATCATCACGCGTGGGTGGAGCGTTCTCATGCCGCGCTGGAGCAGCCACGCCTCGAAGGGCCCCAGAATCGCGCCGCCGTCGTGACGAATGCGGACCAACGTCTGCCAGAAGTCATCGGTGGCTGCGGTGACGAGGGCCCCGGCGACGACGTCGGAGTGACCGTTGAGGTACTTCGTCGCGGAGTGCATGACGAGGTCGGCGCCGAGCGCCAGCGGGCGCGTCAGGAGCGGCGTCGCCACGGTGTTGTCGACGGCGAGGCGCGCGCCGGCGGCGTGGGCGATGGCAGCGGCGCCCGCGATGTCGGTGACGGTCCAGGTGGGGTTCGCCGGCGTCTCGAGCCAGAGGAGCTTCGTCGTCCCGGGCCGCACCGCCTTCGAGAGCGCGTCGAGGTCGCCGGTCGGGACGAACTCGACGCGCAGGCCGCGCGGCGCCGCGAACTGCCTCAGCCACGAGCGAAGGCCCCAGTACATCACCTCGGGCACCAGCACGTGGTCGCCCGGCTCGAGCGCGAGGAAGACGCTGGTGGCCGCCGCCATGCCCGAGGCGAAGAGCATCGCGGCCTGACCGCCCTCGAGCGCGGTGAGGAGCGCCTCGGCCTGGTCGAAGGTGGGGTTGTCGGCGCGCGCGTAGCTGCGGCCCGGCCCGTACGCGGGGTCGCGCTCGTAGGTGGTGGCGACGTGAATCGGAGCGACGACGGCCCGGGTGGTGGGCTCGATCCATCCGAGCGCCTGCGCAGCCAGGGTCGCGGGTTTCAACGTTCGTTTTGTCATGGGCGCTCCCGCTCGGCTCATCGCAGAGTCCCGTTCGGGTGGCTTGCGCCATCAGGCCGGAGCCGGGACGTTCCCGTGTCTCACTTGTTTCGAGTCATTCCAGAGTCATTTCAAGCCCCTGGCTTGTTCCCTGCGATTCCGCAGCTCGCAGACGACCTCAGTTCCAGCGTCGCCACTCAGTCTCGTAGGTGTGCACCAGCACCTGGTTGTTGAGCCGGTTCACCTCGCTCGGCACCTGGTCCATGTCGGGCGGGAAGCTGAACAGCGCGGGCATCGACGGCTCCGAGAGGAACAGCAGGCCCTCGGGCAGCGGGCGCTTTGGCTCCATCGATGACGTCGACGCCATCACGTAGCCCCACTCACCGAAGCTGGGCACCCACACGTGGTAGGGCCGCGTCGCGAAGCCCGCCGCCCGTACCGTCTCGTCGATGCACCAGAAGCTCTTCCGCGCGAACAACGGCGACGTCGATTGAATGACGGCCACGCCGCCCTCCGACAGGTGCCGCTTCACCATCGAGTAGAACTTCGTCGTGTAGAGCTTGCCGAGCGAGAAGTTGTTCGGGTCGGGGAAGTCGATGATGGCGACGTCGAAGAGCTCCTTCGTCTCGTCGAGAAAGCGCAAGGCGTCGTCGTTGATGACGTGCAGCTTCGGGTTCTCGAGCGAGTGTCGGTTCAGCGCGGCGAGCTCCTCGAAGTTCACCGCGAGCTTCGTCATCGCCGGGTCGAGGTCGACCAGCGTGACGGACTCGACCTCAGGGAAGCGGAGCACCTCGCGCGCCGCCAGGCCGTCGCCACCACCGAGGATGAGCACGCGCTTGACCTCCTTCGCGCCGCGCATCGCCGGCACCACCAGCGCCTCGTGGTAGCGGTACTCATCCACCGCGGCGAACTGCAGGTTGCCGTTCAAGAACAACGAGAAGCCCCGGTGCCCGCGGGTGATGACGATGCGCTGGTACGGCGTCGACAGCGCGTGGACGACTTCGTCGACGTACAGCTGCTCCTCGAAGAGCTCGGTCAGCTGCCCACCCATCGCCAGCCCGACGAGGAGCACGACGGACACCAGCATGGCCTTGATGCGCAGCCGCGTCGTCGACGGCAGCACCGACTCGAGCAGCCACGTGCTCCACAACCCGACGAGGCCGTTGAGCAAGCCGAACGCGAGCGACGTGCGCACCAGGCCCAGCTTCGGCACGAGGACGATGGGGAACAGCAACGACGCGAACAGCGCGCCCAGGTAGTCGAAGGTCAGCACGCGCGAGACGAGGTCCTTGAACTCGAGCTGGTCCTTCATGATGCGCAGGAGCAGCGGAATCTCGAGGCCGACCAGCGTGCCGATGACCGTCACCATGCCGTAGAGCGCGACGCGGAAGGACGCCCCCGACGAGAAGGTGGCGAAGAGGAACGGCGCCGAGATGCCGCCCGTCAGCGCGACCGCCAATTCAATCTCGACGAACCGCGTCGCCAGGCCCTTGTCGATGAAGCCCGAGAGCCACGCGCCGATGCCGAGCGCGAAGAGGTACACGCCGATGACCGTCGAGAACTGGGTGATGGAGTCGCCGAGCAGGTAGCTGGCGAGCGTGCCCACGATGAGCTCGTAGATGAGCCCGCAGGTCGCGATGACGAGGACGGTGAGAAACAGCAGGGAGCGGTTCACGGCGGCGGTGTCAGACCACCTGCGTGACGGCGTGGCAATGTCGACCGCGCCGAGGCGACGGCGCTGGCGCCCATGGAGTTGCCGAAGACCGCAGGCGCGGTGCGACGTCGGGAACTCCATCGCCGTCGAGGTCGAAGGTGATGGCGGCGCGCTCCACTTGCAACAGGTCGAACGTCATCTCGCGGAAGCGGTCGCGGAGCGCTGGCAGGTCGTCGACGCTGAAGAACGAGGTGAAGGTGCCGCGGCTGCCGTGGTCGGGGGCGTCGATGCCGAGACAGCCCAGGCCGCGACGGGCGAGCACCTCGGCCCACTCCAGACAGGAGCTCTCGGCGACGCCCACGCGCGGCGTGTTGCGGCCGCTGACGCCGTGCTGCAGCCCGTTCTCGGGTCCCGGGCCCACCAGGAAGCCCGCCTCACCCCATCTCTCCGTTCACTGAAGCTGCAAGAGTTCCGTGAGGCTGCCAAGAATCTCGGTGCCGCGTGATGCGGCAAGTGGCCGAACTCAGGGCTTGATGCGGGGTCTAGCGCTCGGTTTCCCGCTTTGTTTCCCTTATCCGTAGCTGCCGTCTCGGTTTCGCGGTTTGAATAGCCGGGTATGGGTTAGTCACCGACAGGGCGAAGACGAACCTCGAGACACCGTGAAGCGACTTCTATCGTTCCTCCCGCTTCTGTTGTTTGCGGCGCTGGTGGTGGTGCGGCCAGAGGGATTGCAGCAATCGCTGAACGAAGAGACGCCCTATCCCATCGAGCCGCAACTCGTGAAGGAGGGCTACGGGCCGTTCGATATGAACCTCTCGGTGGGCTCCGACCTCACGCGGGAACACGCCATCGCTGTCCAGGTCAGCAGCGTGGGTGAGGCGACGACTGGGTTGCACCTGACCGTCAGCGGAAGCGCGGTGCGGCGCAGGACGATCCTCGTCACGTCGGCCCACACGGTCCTGAAGGGCCAGCTGACGATGGCGCCCTCTCTGGTGAGTCGGGGCGCCGACACCATCGAGGTCGATCTTCCGGTGACGATTCCCCGCGCCCCCGATCGCGCCACCGCGGGGTTGGCACCGGGCAGCTGGGATGCGTGGAGAGCCACGTTGATGTCCGTGCAGGTGAGTGTCTTGGCAAACATCGCTGGCAGCGGAGAGCTGGAGCTGACTGTCTCAGCGCTCAATCATCCCGAACGAAAGGTCTCGCATCGCGTGCCGGTGGTGGTGACGCCGTGACGCAGACCTCCGGGAACAACGCTGACGGCCGAGCCGCACCGTCGCGACGCCGCGCACGAGGCTTCGTCAGTCTCGGCAATACCTCGCAGGTGACGGTTCGGGCCTCGCGCAGTTGTCCTCGCTGGTGATGACACCGCACGTCTTCTGCGTCGTCAGTCCCGGCAGCAGACGACGCCGTCTTCACTGCGCTGCCGGCACCCGGACGCACGCCCCCCGAGGGTGACCGACGCCGCGCAACACTGCGCGTCGATGCGGCTTCGGTCGGCGAGGCAGGTGGCGCCTCCATCGGGAATCGACGACGGCGCGCGGCTCACTCCTGAGACGAGCAGACAGCCGCGGCCCATGCCGGCCATGTCGTCGCGGTCGGGCCGGCCCTGGCACTCGAGCGGCTCGCACCCGTCGAAGCCGTCGTTCGACGCGCGGTACGCGAAGCACCCGGGGAAGGCGGTGGCCTGCGCGAAGTTCACGGTGGAGAGCTCGGTGTCCGCTGGCGTGCAGACGTGGAAGTTCGCGCCGCACACCGCATCGGCCGCGGGCGAGAGGTCTCCGGCCCACGTCGCCTGGCACGCCGCGATGTCCGGCCACGCGACGTCGTCGACGAAGCCCTCACGGGTTCCATCGGCGCAGCCCGCCTGCACGACGCCGGCATCGACGACGCTGCAGGTGCCGTTGCGACACGTGCCGGCGCAGGCGAGGCCACAGCCGCCACAGTTGGCGGCGCTCGTGGTGATGTCGACGCAGGCTCCGCCACACCGCTGCTGGCCCGAGCTGCAGCGCAGCGACACCATGGCCGTCACGCGCATGCCCAGGTGCGGCGCGATGTACCGCCACACCTGGTCTCGCTGCGGGTCACGCACGTCGCCGCCATCGGGCGTCCACGGTGGCTCGACGAGGCCCGACTGGGTCGAGGAGCCCCACCGCTCGTAGATGATGCCGTTCGGCACGGGCGGGCGCACGCGCTGCTGGAATACGTACGACGCATCGGGCTGCCACGCGGGCACCGGGTCCGAGAGGTCGCTGCTCGCGAACCAGTCGTTGCCCAGCTGTGTCCACGTGAGGCCTTCGTCGCTCGACGTCATCAGCGGCGGCCGTGCGTTCTGGTTCGCGATGACGAGCGCGTCGTCGGCGCCTCGCACCAGCCCGCTCAGTGACAGCGCGGGGGTCGTCGGCAGTGGCCGCAGGGAGAACGCCGCGCCGCGGTTGGCGCTGAACCACACGCCGGTGCCCGAGGTGACGAAGACGGAGTCGCCCGGGCCGTAGACGGCGCAGTCGGCGCAGGTGCCGCCGATGGGGCCGGCGCTCCCGCCATCGAGGAAGCGCAGGTCGGTCGCCGCGACGAACGGGGTGCCCTGGCCGAGCGGGTCGTACAGCAGCCGTGTGCTGGTCGGCCCGCTGAAGTTCGAGATCCTCACGCCGCCGTCGTTGGGGAAGAGCCCGTTCTGCTGGTTGTTGTTCGTCGCTGGCACGACGGTGAGGGCAGGCGTGACGCTGGTGACGTTCGCCCGGTTGCCAGCGCCGTCTCCGACACCGTTCATCACGCGCAGCCACGTCGAGCCGTGGTCAACGCTGCGGAGCGCGCCCGCGAAGGTGTTCCCCGGGCCGCCGTTGACGCCGATGGTGATGGCGCCGGTGACGAAGTCGACCGCGACGGCCGCGACGACGCCGGTGATGGCCCGGTTCGCACCGTTCCGTTGAACGGATAGCGTGTTGCGGCCGCTGACGCCGTGCTGCAGCCCGTTCTCGGGTCCCGGGCCCACCAGGAAGCCCGCCTCACCCCATCTCTCCGTTCACTGAAGCTGCAAGAGTTCCGTGAGGCTGCCAAGAATCTCGGTGCCGCGTGATGCGGTAAGTGGCCGAACTCAGGGCTTGATGCGGGGTCTGGCGCTCGGTTTCCCGCTTTGTTTCTCTTATCCGTCGGCGTGTCGACGTGAAAGCGGCCGCTCGGTGGTGGAACGTACGGGTCGAGCCGCACGCGACGGGGCCCGCGTCGCCATGTCTGCCATTGGCGCTTCAGCGCATCGACGGAGCTGGCGGTGAGCACCGAAGGCGCGACGCGCCGGCGTCGAGCCGTGAGGCACTCGTCTGTCCAGGAGGTTCCGAAAACCCTTCCCTGCACCCCTGCACCCCGGGGCCCCAACGCCCCTCGACGCCCTTCCCGTTTTCAGCTTTGTCCGACTTCTTCTTCATTCGAAATCGAAGTCGTCGAGCGTTGCACTTGGACGAACGCAGAGGGGTTGGGCTGTCGTGCTCACCTTCATTGCGACTGCCTTGCTGGCTGCAGAACCTTCGCCTGTACTCGAAGGGATCCCGCTCAACCCCGCTGAGAACTGCCGCTTCTGGGCGCTGCCGAATAGCGGCGGTAATTTGGTCTGCGTCCAGTTGAAGCGAATGCCTGAACTGCCGGAGGGGCGCTTCGCGTGGGAATGGCATGCCGGCGACCCCCTGAAAGAACAGGTCGGGAGTCTGGAGGAGATGAGCGGGGGCAAAGCGGAGCCGGTCACGCCCTGCAAGCTCGCTGGAAAGAGCGCCGAGTGCAGGACGCTCAAGGTCGGTTCGATGACCTACCGATTCGCACAGCGCAAGGACGACAAGGCGAAGATGTCACTCATCGTGCGCTGCGAATTCAAGGGCGACATGCCCGCGTTCTGCGCTCGCTTCCTGAAGTGACGGCGCCGAAGCCTGCTGCGTCGTAGCCGCGGCGGGCGAGCGCGGGGTTCGCCGACGCGAAGGGCCCGACCTTCTCGTCGTTGCGCAGCACCACCAGCCGTTCGTCGTCGAACGTGGCGAGCACCTGCGTCGTGTCGTCGGTCGAGGCGTCGTCGACGACGAGGCACTCGAGGTCGCGCTCGGTCTGCCCCAGCACGCTGCTCACGCCTCGGCGAGGAAACAGCCTCGAAGCTGTGATGATGACTGTCTGCGTGACGGCGACCCGGCGTCGGCACTTCAGTTCACGCTCGAGCTTCGTGCGCAGTCCACGCTGAGCTTGCTGATCAACTCACCGTGAGCCACGCCGTGCCGATGACGGCGCAACAGGCCATGTGCCTGACATCGACGTGGCGTCGCCACCTCAGTCCACGCTCGAGCTTCGTGGTCGCGCCTTCAGTCCGCTGCGCTGGGATCAGCTCAGCGCGAGCCACGCCGTGATGATGACGACGAGCATCAGCACCGCGAGCCCAGCCTTCATCGACAGCGACAGACCGTCGTCGGAAGCGGGTGGCCCCTCGGCTACGTCGATGCGGTTCGACATCGTCACAACTCCGTCGAGCTTTCTGCCTCGTCCGCTGTCTGCGCGGCCTGAGCAGCCACGACTGGCGCGAGCAGCAGACGGCCGAGAACGAGCCCCGAGCACAGCGGCGCACGACATGCACTCGGAACCGCGACTTGAGCACCATCGCCGGGCATCAAAACGGAGTTGGCGCGCGCGCTCCACTGCGCAGGTGAAGGTGCCGCGGCTGCCGTGGTCGGGGGCGTCGATGCCGAGACAGCCCAG
>JBBAQZ010000069.1:0-24249 GCA_040400045.1 Myxococcaceae bacterium | reverse complement strand
GCGGCTCGGCCGGTGGTTCGACGGCAGGCGGCTCGGCCGGTGGCTCGACGGCAGGCGGCTCGGCCGGTGGTTCGACGGCAGGCGGCTCGGCCGGTGGTTCGACGGCAGGCGGCTCGGCCGGTGGCTCGACGGCAGGCGGCTCGGCCGGCGGCGGCACGGGCGGTGGTTCGATGATGGCGACTGGCGAAGACTGCGCCTCGCCGATCACCGTCACGAACGGCACGTATTTCGGGACGACGACCGGCGCTGCATCCAACTTCTGGTTCTCTGACGTGAGCCTCTGCCAGGGTGTCTCGTCATTGGGCCCGCCTTCTCCTGACCTTGTCTTCGCTGTCGACGTGCCCGCAGGGCAGCGCCTCACCGCGTCTCTGAACACGGCACCTGACGGCGGGTCCCCATGGGACTCGGTGCTGAACATCATCGACGGGGCCGCTGCTTGCGGTGTGCTCGGGATGGATGGTGGTACTCAGGGCCTGATCTGCGTCGCTGGCTCGGACGTCGGAAACCCCGAGACGGGCAGCTTCCTGAACCCCGGCCCGGGCAGCCGTACCGCCCTGCTGATGGTAAAGGGATACTTCTCGACGAGCTTCGGTCTGTTCGGCCTCACGACGAACGTCGCAGCCCCGTCTCCTGGAGACATCTGCCAGACGGCGACCGTGATGGACGGCGGCGTGCAGGACGGAATCCTGTTGTCGCCCGCCACCGCCTTCAATGACTACTCGGGCAGCGGTACTGGTTGTGCGTTCTCGTCGTCGGGTCCTGACCTGACGTTCCGCACCACCGTTCCTGCAGGTCAGCGCCTCTCGTGGCTTGCTCAGCCTGACGCGGGCCTCGACGTCTCCGTCAGCCTCACGACGTCGGTCGCCGAGTGTGGCTCGCGCACGTGCGTGGGCAACGCCAACGCAGGAACGACGGGCGTCCTCGAGCGCGCCACCTACGTCAACCGCACGGCCAACCCGGTCGATGTCTTCGCGCTCGTCGACGGCACCTCGACGACCTCGAACGGCTTCTTCAGCCTCAGCTCGGTCATCGACACCCAGCCGATGGGCGACGTCTGCACCACTGCGACGCCGTTGATGGCTGGCACGACGCTGATGGGCGAGACGCTCGTCAACTTCACCAACGACTATGCCGGCGGCACCAACTGCTCGACGACGTTCGCCGGCCTCGACCGCACCTACTCGTTCACGGTTCCGGCCGGCGAGCAGGCGCTCTTCACGGTGACGCCTGGCACGGGCCTCAACACCTCCATCTCCGTCGTCGACGCGACTGTTGGCTGCGGTGCGGGTGCGTGCCTTGCCGGCTCCGACAACGGCCTCACGGGCGCCGCTGACACGCTCTCCTTCGCCAACCCCACGATGCAGCCGCGCAACGTGTTCATCATCGTGGACTCGTCGAGCACCTCGACACCCACCACGTTCAGCGTAGGGGTGACGACCTCCATGATTCCCGCCAATGACATCTGCGAGACGGCGGGCACCGCCATCACGGCCTCGTCGAGCGTGATGGGCACGTTGGTCGGCAAGGCGAACGACTACAACTGGTCGTCGACGACGAACGGCTGCGCGTCAGGCACCACCAACCTCGACGCCGTGCACGCGGTGACCATCGGGGCCGGCCAGCAACTGACCGCGACGGTCGCGACGACGTCGGGAACCTGGAACCCCACGCTCCAGATCGTCGACGGCACCACCTGCGCCGCAGGGACGACGCAGACCTGCCTCGTCGGTGCTGCGCTGAGCAGCTCGACCACCGTCGGCTCGGCTGAGACCGCTCGGTTCATCAACACCGGCACCACGCCGCGCACGGTCTTCGTCGTCGTCGAGACCTCGACCACGACGGGTCACGGCGACTACGGGCTGACCATCGACCTCGCTGCGCCGACCTACGCTGTTTCGTCCATTACGGCAGCCTGCACTGACCTCTCGATGGCCCCTGATCTCATGTTGCTCGGCGACGCCGTGTCGACGGCCATCGCGCCGATCGGCTTCACGGCCACCTACCTCGGCACGCCAATGACGCACTTCTCGGTGAACACCGACGGGCTCGCGCAGCTCTGGCCCTCGGCGACGGGGACGCCGCTCGCCTCGTTCGTCACGAACGTGGCCATTCCCACTGCCGCGAACCCCAACAACTACCTCGCGCCGTTCTGGGACGACCTCGAGGCTGAGACGGCGAATGGCAGCCGCGCGGCCGCGCTGGTCACTGGCACGGCGCCGAACCGCACCCTGGTCATCGAGTGGAACAACTGGTCCTTCTTCGGCACCGCTCGGCCCGAGCGGCTGCGCTTCCAGGCCAAGGTCTACGAGACGACCAACGTCGTCGAGTTCCACTATTGCTCGATGCTCACGAACACTGGCACCGACCCGACGCGGACCGAGGGCTCGTCGGCCACCATCGGCCTCGAGAACGACACTGGCGCCTCCGGCGTTCAGGCCGGGTTCAACCGGCCGCTGTCCGCGGTGACCGGCGGCGGCTACCGCTTCACGCCATAACTCGACCTCGACGCAGTCACTGACTCCTCAGGCGGGGCGCTCGGGCAACCCGGCGCCCCGTTCTGGTATGGCCTTTCCCCATGGCCAAGAACCCACCCTGCGGGCTGTACCGAACCACCCGCCCCCTCGAGAACCTGCCTGCCGGGCGGCTCGTCATGTTCCACGACCACGGCGACCCGGGCCCTGGCGTCTACCTGCCGCGCGCGTGGACGTTGAACCGCGCCGAGTGGCACGCGCAGGGCATCACCGCTCCCGGCCCCGAGTGGAGCGCCACGCTCGAGCCGCTCGCCTCTGAAGGCCTGTACTCGGTGCGCGAGACGTTCTTCTGCTGCGACAAGCAGTGCACCCAGTTCCCCCGGGGGCAGTTGGTGCAGCTCGGCTACGACGGCGAGGCGAACGCGATTCTGTTTCTTCCAGAGTGGGGCGCACGGGGCCTCGGCTTCCCGGAACGTGGCACCCGGCTCGACCGCGACCGCCTCTCGAAGCTCGAGCGCCTGCTCGTCGCGCAGAACGCGGACGCGCCGAAAGACGCCTGGGTGCACTGAATCCGAGCAGCCCGCCCCCGAAGACCACCCAGAGCCAGACCCGACGAGCAGCCTGCAAAGAACCTTCTTTGCCCTCCGCGCGCTTCGGCTTTAGGCGTCGGACATGGCAGCCGGTGGCGTGAAGATGCTGGTGGGCGGAGGGGTCGTCGTCGCGGGCATCACGGTCGCGGCAAAGGTGCTGGGCCAGGCGGCCATTCCGGTGTGGCTCTTCGGAGGCGCCCTGGGGCTGGGCGGTCTCGCGGTCGTGTTCGGCAGTTGCGACGCGATGATCAAGAGCGTTCAGGGCGTGGGTGGTCGGCTCGGGTGGAATCCCTTCGTCGCTGGCACCATGGCGGGCCTGGCCTCGAACATTCCCGAGCTGGTGATGTTGGGGTTCGTGCTCGCCGCCGCGCCGCGGGTCGGCTTCATCGTGACCTGCCTCACGCTTCATGTGGGCGCGCTCGCGTTCGGGCTCTACTCGGGTTTCCTGCCGCGCGACACGACCGGGCATGCACGCCTCCCCGAGCCGCTGGTCAAGATCAGCACTGACCTCTTCGCGGCCGCGGCTGGCGTCTTTCTCGGCACCGGCCTCGTGATGCTGATGCTGCGCGCGTTCGGCAGCGGAGACCACCGGGGCGAGGGTCTGGGCGTACTCGACCTCTCGGTGCTTGGCGTCGCGCTGCTCTTCGTTCAGGTCGTCGCCACCGTCGAGTTGGTACGACGCTTCAGCGGAGGTGGTGCGCGCGAAGTCTCCGAGAGCGTCGAGCCCCAGCTCTCATGGGCAGCCATCGCAGGGCATGGCGCCGTCGGTCTGATTGCCTCGGTCATCGGTGGCCACGCGGTGGGCGACTTCGCGGACCTGCTGGTCTCAGGCCTCGCGGCGCGCGGCTACCCCGAAATGGTCGGCGCCTTGTTGCTGAGCGTCTTCGCCTCTGCGGGCGCCTTCGCGATGATCGTCACCTCGCACACCCAGGGCCTGTACGACGTCGCGCTGGCGTCGGCGGCGGGACAAGTGAGCCAGGTTCCCTTCGTGGTGCTCCCGGTCGCCATGCTGCTGCTCGCGGTCCTCGCGTCAACGGGCGTCATCCCGAAATCGGCGAGCGGCGCGGTCCTCCCGATCGATCTCGAGACGACGAGCGTGATGGTCCTCGCGTTCCCACCGATGCTCCTGCTGTGGAAAGCGGTTCAGGACGACGGTCAGGTCAGCTGGGTCGAGACCGCGGCGATGGTGTGCGTCTTCGGAATCGTGGTGTTCCTGCTCGCCGTGCATGGGTGAGCGCCGCGAGCCAGAGTCGCTTCAGGTCGGCGCCCGGCCATCGACCTCCGTCTGCGACCGTGTGACTCCGCCGGGCGCGTTCGTCGAGGCCACGCTCACATCAGGCGGAACCGGCGCACGATGGTCTGCATCTCTTCCGACAGGTTCGCGAGCTCCTGCGAGGCGGCGGTCATCTGCGAGACGGCCTCGGTCTGCTCCTCGATGACGCGCTTCACCGCGTCGGTCGACTCCGCGTTCGCGCGGGCAACGGAAGAAATCTCCGTCATCGCCTGCACCATCGACGCCGAGCCCTTCTGCTGCTCACGGGCGAAGTCGCTGATCAACGCCACCTTCTCGGCCCCGTTGCGGGCGCTGTCCGAGATGCTGCCCATCGAGCGCACGATGGTGGTGAGGTCTTCACGGCCCTCGGCGAGCTCCTCGATGCCTTCCTTCATGGCGCTCACGACGAGCGTCGACTGCTGGTTGATGTTCCGCGCCAGCAGGCTGATCTGCTCCGCGCTTCTTCCCGCGCTCTCGGCCAGCTTGCGCACCTCGTCGGCGACGACCGCGAACCCCCGGCCATACTCACCGGCGCGCGCCGCCTCGATGGTGGCGTTGAGGGCCAGCAGGTTGGTCTGCTGCGCCACCTGCGTGATGGCGTCGACGATTTTGGAGATCTCCTGCGTCTTCTCGCCGAACTTGAACACCTCGTGGCTCGCCGCCTCGATGCGCGAGAACACCTTGCGCACCTTCTCTCCAGCGAGCGTGGCGGCGGTGCTGCCTTCGACGGCTGAGGCGCTGGTGGCCGCCGCAGCGCGGGTCGACTCCTCAGCGGTCGAGGCGGTGCGCTGGAGCGCCTGCGCCATGTCGGTGATGGCCGTGCTGGCTTTTCCGACGAGCGACTTCTGCGACTCGGCGCCCGCGGCGATGCGAATCATCGACGAGCCGACCTCACTCGCCTGCGCGTTGACGCCTTCCGCGCTGGCCTCGAGCGCCGACGCCGACGACGCGACCGACTCGGCCGTGCGTTGAATGGCGCTGACCAGCTCCCGAAGGTTCTCCTGCATGTCGGCGATGGCCACGGCCAACTCGTCGATGTCGTCGCGCAGCCCGCCGGCCTCGAGGTTGACGCGGCGGGAGAGGTCTCCACGGGAAATCTCCAGGGCGGTCGCCGACAGCACCCGAACGCGCGTCACGCGGAGCACCAGCGACGGCAGGGCGATGGCCAGGACGAGCGTGACGATGGAGGCCGCGATGATCTTCAGCGTCCAGTCCCACGAGGCGCCGAGGGCGAAGAGGCCGACCAGCGCGGCGGCGAGCACCACGTAGCCGATGAGGATCTTAAGGTGCAGCGAGACCTGCGCGCGTCGTTCCTCGGAGCGGCGCATCACCTCGGGCATCGGCTCTCGCCTGCTCACCAACGTCCTGGGGACCTTCTCTCGGAGCGGTCGGGGCACATGGAGAGGTCTAGTCCGCCTGGCCAGCCGCCTCCAGAACTCACCCTTCGCGGTCGATGCGCAGGGTGACGCCCTCGCGCGCACCGAACACCGCGAGCTCGGCCCCGATGGCCGCAGCGCGCTCGGTGGCGGTCAGCACCTTGGCGTCGACGTCTCGGTCGCTGTGCATCGGGTCGTGGTGCGTCAACGCGAGCTGCTTCACGCCGCCCTGAATCGCGAGGTCGACGACGGTGTTCGCGCGCGGGTGGCCCCAGCCGACCTTCTGCGGGTACTCCTCGTCGGTGTACTGCGCGTCGGCGATGAGCAGGTCGGCGTTCTTCACCGCGGCGACGAGGCTCGTCGGCAGGCGCCGCAGCGCGCGGGGCGTCTTCTCGGGCGCCTTCGGGTCGCTGAGCAGCAGGTCGAGCTCGCTGTCGGTCGCGTAGACAGCGCAGTGGCCGCCGTGCTCCACGCGGAACCCTGACGAGCCGCCCGGGTGCTTCTGCTCGAAGCGCTTCACCACGAAGTCGCCCGCCTGCACGGTTTCATCCTTGAACGCCTTGGGCACGATGCGCGCCGAGAGGTCCTTGAACGCGACGGGGAAATACGCGTTCGACATCTGGCCCGACAGCAGCTGGTAGTTCTCGTTCGTCTCTCCGCCGTACACGGTGATGGTGGTGCTCTTCAGGTACGCCGGCCCGAAGAAGGGAAAGCCCTGAATGTGGTCCCAGTGCGGGTGCGAGAGGAACAGGTGCAGGTCGAGCCCCTCGCGCGGAGGGTTGCGCATCAAGCTGACGCCGAGCTCACGCAGGCCCGTCCCCGCGTCGAAGATGAGCACCGTGCTGTCGCTGCGCATCTCGATGCACGAGGTGTTGCCACCGTAGCGACGGGTGCGCGGGCCGGGCGTCGGAATGCTCCCGCGCACGCCCCAGAACCGAACGTAGAACCCCATCGTCAGGCACCCTCGCTGTAGGTGAAGACGACGTCGCCCAGCTGCACCTGGTCACCATCACGCAGCACCGCCGCGTGCACCTGCAGCCCGTTGAGGAAGACGCCGTTGCGGCTGTCGAGGTCCTCGACGGTGTACTCGTCGTCGATGCGCATCAGTTGCGCGTGCGTGCGGCTGACGTCCTCGCTGTCCACGCGCAGGTCGGCAGCGCTGCCACGACCGATGACGAGCGTATCGGCCGAGAGCTCGTGCGTCGCCGGGCTGCCCGGGCCTGCGGTCTGCTCGAACTTGTGAGCGCGCCGGGGCCTGGGTTTGAAGCTCGCGGGGAGCCGCGTCATCATCGTCAGCGGCACTTCCTCGTCGAGGGTCGGCGTCCCGCGTGAAGGCATCCCGTGAGGTTACACCGCGGAGACGGCGCCTCAACCGGCGAACGCCGAACGCCACGCGTCACGTGCGTACCCGATGAGCCGCCGAACGGTCTTCGCGGTTGCACACACCTTCTCACCCACGAGAATCCGGTGACTCAGGAGCACGGCGTCATCGCCGACCGCGCCGACGAGCTGCACCTCGACGGTGACCTCGACGTCGGCGCCGATGGCCGCGCGGAAGTGCACCGACTCGGCGAGTGGAGAGAGCTGCAGCGCCGGCAGCCCAGCCCTCGCCAGCACGCGGCTGGTCGCCTCGTCGCAGAAGTCGACATACGCCGGGTGGTTGATGTGGCCGAACGGATCCATCCACAGGTGCCAGGTGCGGAAGCAGAAGCGCTGCACCGGAGCGCCGGCGAGGGGCTCGTGCTCCGGCAGCCCGGCGGAAGGGAACCCCTCTTCGCGGGTGAAGGCGGAGTAGATGTCGGCGCCAGCCCGAATCGGCTCGAGCGTGCGTGAGAGGTAGGCCCACTCCTGAGAGGCCGAGGCGACGAGCTCGTCACCGGCGAACAGGCGCACCTCGCGCGTGAAGAGCATGTCGCGGCGTGCGCGGACCGGCCAGGTGCGGCCCACCAGCTTGTCTTCGAAGCGCAGCTCGCGAAGGTGCTGCAACGTCATCGAGCGCACGACGAACATCGTGTTGGTCGAGTCGTAGCGCGCAGGCGTCCACCCCACGTCAGCCGACTGGTCGACGACGACGTCCTGCATCGAGCGCCAGACATCGCCCGCGCGCGCCGAGAGCCGCGGCGAGAACGAGTTGCGCTGCAACACGACGGGAAAGGCCTTCGCGGTGCCTGGCCAGGTTCGCATCACGCGTCACTGTGTCATCGGCGCGCGACGAAGCACGGCTTTTCCGGCGGCGCGAGGTCAGCCGCCGAAGACCTGCGCGAGGTCGATGGAGACGCCGGGCAACACCCGGGAAGTGAGCGTCACCGGCGCCTTCAGCACCATCGCGTCCTGGAACGCCCCGGCCACCGGCTTCCACAGCACCTCGATGGTGGCGTCGCGCAGGTCCAGCAGCCACAGCTCCTCGACGCCGGCGCGTGCGTAGGCCGAGACGTGCGCGGGCTTGAGGCGCTCGATGTCCGAGACGGCGATCTCGATGACGAGCGTCGCCCTGGCCGGGTGCCGCACGGTGCGGCTGACCTCTTCGTGTGACACCACGCTGAAGGGCGGGCAGAGCTCGGTCGCCTGCGAAAGCGTGAGCGCCTCGTCGGTGCGCAGCTGAAACGTCGAGGGCAGGGACTGGCCGATGCGGCGTTGCAACAGCGACGTGGCGACGGCTTCACGTTCGGTGCGTCGTGGCCGCTCGATGATCAGCCCGTCGATCAGCTCGGTGCGCCCTCCGCGGCGAAGGACGTGGCCGTCGAGCAGGCGGTGGTACTCGTCGATGGAGAAGGAGCGGGGCGGGAAGGGCACGGGCGCAGCCTGAGACCTGGACCGGCCAGGTGCAAGCGCGTCAATACGACGAGGGCGCCTTGAAGGCCGAGCGCGGCACTGGTGGCGGTGCGCGTGGCGTGACGCTCTCCTTGCCAGCCAGCGCGCCACCGGACGTGCCGAAGAGCGCGCGAATGTTGTCGCCGAGGAGCATCGCCAGCGCGAGCACCAGGGCCACCATCATCACGAGGGCGCCGGTGATGATTCCAGTCGCAGGGCCCACCCGCTTGACCGCTTCCGAGACTCCGACCGACCACGCCGATGGGCAGTCCTTCGTCATCACGGTGCCGTCGAGTCGATGGAAGAGCTGCGCGCAGACGCGGCCCGAAGGCTGACGGAACAGCGCCACGGCCTCGGCGCTCGTCAGCTCGGACACCTTGTGCACGTGCAGGTTGCACTGACCGCAGAGGCGCTTCTTGTGGTCGCCCTGCATGTCGCTCCACTTCATGGGGCAGGGTGACGCGATGCGGACGTGGGCGAGCAGCTCGAGGTCTTCGCGGGTCATGCACGAATTGTCGGCAATGCCGCGAGGCCAGACCATCGTCCGGCCGTCCGTCGGACGACCGACCGATGCGGCTACACCTTCTCGGCGACGTAGCGGCCGAAGAGGCCCTCGGGTCTGAACAACAACACGATGATGAGGAAGCCGAAGGCGACCGCGTCACGCCACGACGAACTGCCAAACCACACGACGCCCTCTTCACAGAGGCCGAGCAGCAGGGCTCCGGTGACGGCGCCCTTCAGGTTCCCGATGCCGCCGATGACGGCCGCGACGAAGGCTTTCAAGCCCACGTACATGCCCATCAATGGCTGAATCTGCTTGTCCTTGATGGCGTACAGAATGCCGGCGCCCGCCGCGAGGGCCGAGCCGAGCATGAAGGTGCCGGCGATGACCGTGTCGACGGGAATACCCAGCAGCGCCGCCGTGCGATGGTCATGCGACACTGCGCGCATCGCCTTGCCGAACCGGGTGCGGAACACGAGCACCTGCAGCGCGACCATCAACCCGACCGCGATGAGGAAGCTCATCACCTGCCAGTTGAGCAGCCGTACTTCGTTCACGCCGTCGGCGCTGGCGATGTTCACCCACTCCACCGACTCGATGATGGTGGGAAAGCGACGGGCCGCCGCGCCAGGGAGCAAGGTGACGCACGCTGAGTCACCCGTCGCGCAGGGCGTCGAGCTGAGGGTGTAGCGGGACTGTTGCGTGACCTCGTCGCGTACCTTCGTCACCGTCGCGTCGAGCTGGAACCCATACGAGAGCGCAAACGAGATGCCGATGGCCGTGATGAGCGCCGTCAGTCGCGACTTCTCGCGCAGCGGCCGGTACGCGAAGCGCTCGATGAGGAAGCCCAGCAGCGCGCACGCCGTCATCGCGATGAGGAACACCGCCATGAAGCCGACGAACGACGACGCCATCTCCTTCCCGAGGAGGAACGCCACCGCGTAGCCGACGTACACGCCCACCATCATCACGTCGCCGTGGGCGAAGTTGATCAGCTTCAGCACGCCGTAGACCATCGTGTAGCCCAGCGCGACGAGGGCGTAGATGGTGCCAGCGGCGACCGCGTTGATCAGGTGCTGAGCGAGGTCGTACAGCATCGATTACGGCGCGACGGTCGAGACGAACTTGAACTTGCCGGCTTCGACCTTCAGCACCACCGCAGGCTTCACCGGGTTGCGGTGCTCGTCGAGGGTGATGGTTCCGGCCACGCCGGGGAAGTCCTTCGTGATGGCGACCTGCTCGCGAATCGAGGGGCCGGTCAGCTCGGTCGCGCGCTTCATCGCGTCGATGGCCACGCGCGCCGCGTCGTAGCCGAGCGCCGCGAGCGAGTCGGGCGTCGTCTTGTAGCGGGCCTGGAACTTCTTGATGAACTCCTGCACGCGCGGGCTCGGGTCGTCGGCCGAGTAGTGGTTCGAGACGTAGCTGCCGTCGACCGCTGCGCCGCCGAGCTCGAACAGCTTCGCCGAGTCCCACCCGTCGCCGCCCATCATCGTCACCTTGAGGCCGAGCTCCTTCGCCTGCTCCGCGATGTTCGCGACGTCCTGGTAGTAGCCGGGAATGTAGAGGCCCTGCGGCTTGAGCTTCTTGATGTTGGTGAGCTGCGCGCGGAAGTCGGTGTCGCCCTTCGCGTACGACTCGACGACGACGACCTTCCCGCCCATCTCGGCGAACTTGCGCTTGAAGACGTCGGTGAGGCCTTCGGAATACGCGCTCTTCTTGTCGGTGAGAATGGCGACGTCCTTGTGCTTGAGCTCGCCGTGCGCGTAGCGGGCCATCACGAAGCCCTGGAACGGGTCGATGAAGCAGACGCGGAAGATGTAGTCGCCGACCTCGGTCACCTTGGGGTTCGTCGACGAGGGGCTGATCATCGGAATCTTCGCCTCCTGGGCCTTGGGCGCCATGGCGAGCGAGTTCGACGAGGCGACCTCTCCGAGAATGACGAGCACCTTGTCCTGGGTGATGAGGCGCGTGACGGCGCTGGCCGCTTCTTCGGGCTTGGACTGGTCGTCGTAGACGCGCACCGCGAGCTTCTTGCCCTTCACGCCGCCCGCCTCGTTGGCCTCGTCGATGGCCATGGCGATGCCGTCGCGGGTCGAGATGCCGAACGCGGCTTCGCTGCCGGTGAGCGAGCCGACTTCCCCGAGCAGGATGACGTCGTCGGCAGGCTTCGCGTCTGCGGGCTTCACGGTGTCGGCCGGCTTCACCTCGACGACCGGCTGCTTCACGTCAGCGGGCTTGGGCTCGACCGTCGTCGCCTTCTTCTCGCAGCCAACGGTGAACACGACGGCACAGGCCAGCAGCAGGGACGAACGCATGCGTTTGGGCTCCTTCAAAGAGGTGACGCGCGCGGGCTTGTACGGGGCGTCCCGAGGGGGGTCAACGACGGCGCGAGGAGAAAGCGCTGTGGGAGGGTTCCGTGCTCCCGGCAGCCCCACAGACGGTGGAAAGGTGATGACGCGAACACCTCGATCGCGGTGCGTCGTGTCCTCAGCGGCTGCGGACGGGCGTGATGCTGACATGAGTGCAGTGGGGAACGGAGGCCGGACTTCGCGCCCGCGTCAGCGACACGCCTGCCGGTAGCGCACGACGAGCTCGCGCGAGTCGCGTGGCAGCGCAACCAGGCGAGGCAGGCGAATGGCGTTCTGATCATCGAGGTACTCCCACACCAGACCGCCATCGGCCTCGGTCGGAGCCAGCATCACGCCGTCGACCTGGACCGTGATGGGCGCCGAGCCGCGGTCGGGCAGGCCACTCAAGAAGAACGTGTCTCTGACTCCGAAGCTCGAGCTGCCGAAGTCGGAGCCCCAGCCGGAGCAGAGACTGGTCGTCACGCCGCGGAAGGCCTCGGTGCTGAGCTGATGGCCGCCATCGTCGACGCCGCGCGAAGAGCACCCGGGCTGGAAGGGTCCGAAGACGGAATACGAGACGCCTGCATCGAGGCTCCTGAGGGTGTCACGCCAGGTCTCAGGGCTCGCGGAACGCTCGACGTCGTCGGTGACGCAGATGAGCGCGAGCTGAACGCCGTCGCGTCGGAAGCCGGCATTGCCCTGCGGGTCCGTCGAGAGCGGCGCGCTCACCGAACGGGCTGCCGCTTCCAGGCATGACGTCTGGGTCGCTCCGGCGTCGCTCAAGGTGGTGAGCGCTTCGAACGACGCTGCGAAGTTCTGGTCGTCCGAGGCTGCCCAGGCTGCGCCGCCATCGGTTCTCCGGAAGCGGCCTCGCGAGCCGGTGTTCGAGACGTCGGTCGTCGTGACCGCCACGCGTGCCGAGAAGCTCGTCGGGTTGAAGGTCTCTCTCGCCACCTGCAACTGCTGCCTCACGTCGGAGAGATGTCGAACGAACGATGGGCCCTCTTCGAAGACGAAGACCAGGTCCGCCCGTGGTCGCTGTGGAAGCTCGAAGCGCTCGATGGTCTCGGCTCTCGGCTGGGCAAGCCCCGCCAGGGGGATCACCCGTTGCGCGCCGGCGAGGCCGATGATGAGCGTGCCTGCCTCGACGCCACTGTCGGCCTGGCCGACGGAGACCACTTCGATGCGCTGCGGCGCTTCACCCGGCTGGAGCACCACGCCCCCGTCGGGCACGAAGAACTGCGCGCGCGTCACGAACGGCCCGGTCGTCGACACCCCGCGCACCACGAGCGGCACGCGACACGAGTTGTACAGGCTCACCGTCGCCGACCGGCTCACGCACCCGAGCTCTGCCGGGCCGAGGTCGAGGCGGTCGGGGAGCGTGAGGCACGAGGGGTCCCCCAGCACGATGGCGAGCGGCACCCTGAAGGTCTGCTGAGCGGGTCGGGGCGCGTCGAGCACGAGGTCCGCTCCCGAGAGATCTGCGGCCGAGGCGAACGTCGCGGTCACCTCGAAGAGCGCCATTCCACGCGGCTCCAGTCTCGCTGTCGTCGTCGGGGCGCTGACCCAGAACCTCCGATTGCCCTCGATGCGCGGGCGGCTGATGAGACACGGGCTCGTGCCCATGTTCTCGACGGCGATGACGCGGCGCTCGACGGGGAGGAGGCCGAACGTCAGCCGGTCGGGCCTCGCGCGGAGCAGGCACCCGGTGGTGTCGAGGACCTGGCTCACCACGCGAACCCTGCGAGGGGGCGCGCGCGGCTCATCGGAGCTTACGAGCAGCTCCCACGACTTCTCTCCGGGGGTCTTCGGGCTCAGCGAGAGCGAGACGGTTGCCTCGCGCGTCACCTCGAGGCTCGACGTGCGGGTGCAAACGCCGGCCTGCAGCCGTCCCACGCAGAGCTCATCGGCCGTCGTCGTCTCGTTGCCCGCGCGCGGCGCCGAGAGGGCCACCTTCACCACCGAGTCGATGGTGCCGATGTTGCGCAAGGAGAGCGGCCTCGTCGCCGGCTCGTCGAACAGACTCATCGGCACGAAGCTGACCGTCTCGGGGACCTCGAGCCGGGGGCCGGTCCCCGACGCCCGGAGCACGATGGAGAAGTCGTCACCGAAGGCTCCGCTCAAGGTGGCCGTTCGGCTCGCGAGGCGGGTGGCGGTGAAGTCGAGCTGGAGCCGAATGGTCCCGGGCTTCGCGCAGGTGCCCGGGGGAACGAGCAGGTCGCGTCGCTCGTCCGGGAAGACGAAGACGTCGTCAGGCTCGAGGGCGAGTCGCTGCACCAGCATCGGCACCGTCGTTGGGTTCTTGAAGGTGACGTGCGTCGAGAGGGTCTGGCCGAGTGGCGCGAACAACAACTGCGTCGGAGGCTCGAGGGTGGGCTCGCACTGGCTCAGGCCGCCGAGTCCTCCCGGGCAGGCAGACAGCAGAAGAGCGAAACCCAGGACGCAGAGGCGAACCATCGGGCCGGGATGGTAGCGCACCTCGGGGCTCCGACGCGAACCGCTCACCCCGCGCTGGTGAAGGTCTGGGCCTTGCCTTCGGGTTGGTGCTGGTGCCGGCCGTCAGGGCGGTCGTGTCGGGAGTGCTGGCGAACGGCTGCGTTCGTGGCAGCGTGCAAGCCGTGGCCTCCAGAAAGACGCCGAAATCGAAGAAGCGGGAACCGCTGAACCCCGACCGCATCGCGCACGCGGCCCTGGCGTTCATCGATGAGCGCGGGCTCGACGAGATGAGCGTTCGCAACCTGGGCGCCGCGCTCGGCGTCGAGGGCATGGCGCTCTACAAACACTTCCCGTCGAAAGAGGCGATCCTCGACGCCGTCTCCGAGCTGCTCATCCTCGAGCTGGTGGTGCCCGCGCCGGGCTCCGAGACGTGGAAGACGCGCGCGCTGCGAGTCGCTCACGACTATCGGGCCATCAGCCGCCGGCACCCTCGCGCGTTTCCACTGCTGGCCTCGCGGCGCTTCACCACGCCGCGCGCGCTCGCGCTCACCGACCGCATCTTCTTCGCGTTGATGGCCGATGGCCTCACCGCACAGCAGGCCGTGCAGGTGTACCGGGGCGTGGCCAACTGGTCGAACGGCACCATCTTCGACGAGCTGGCGGGGTTCGCCGCAGCGGAGCAGTCACGCAGCGAGTCCCCAGTGCCTCGCGAACTCACCGCGCTGGCGGCCGCGCAGCCGTTCCTCGCCAACGAGCACTTCGACGCCATCTTCGAGACGGGCCTCGACGCGCTGCTGACCGGGCTCGAGCTGGAGTTCCAGAAGCGAAGCCGCTGAAGCCGTTCGCCGGTTGACGTCAGCTTTGCCTTCGATGCGCTCGTGGGCCGTGCCGGGTTCAAGTTCCGCTCCCGCGAGGCCAGCCGCGAGTCCCTGCGACGGCCGCTGGGCCTCGAGCTGCCTCCGACGGCGAGACGTCGTCGGGTGGCGGTGGCGCACGGCTTCTCGCTCCATGCCGGACTTCCACTGGTGTGCAAGCCGACCGCCGAGAGCCCCGCCTCAGGGCAGGAAGTACCAGAGCGTCGTGCCATCGAAGACGACGACGCGCTGGCGGACGGCGTCATGGGCCATGGTGTGCTGCTGTCTCACCGACGCCAGCTGATCCGCACGCGGCGCACGTTCTCTCACTCGCTTCAGTTCCTTGCGTGGTCAGCGCAGAAGCAGTTTTCGGTTCCGAAGGATGGGTACGTCAACTTGAAGAGTGAGAACCGAGGTGGCCGCGCGATTCGATACACGCTCGGCATCCACGAGAACCTGGGGGGCGGGTTCGTCATCTTCAAAGACTACTTTGCCGCCCGCGCGTTCGCGGATCGGCTCTCGCGCTTTCTCGGAGTGCCCGTGACGGACCAGGTGCCTTCGGCTCTGCAGCTCACGAAGCGCTGAACCCCGAGGCCGAGAGCGACGCGAGCTGTTTGACGACCCACGACCCCGTCGCGGCATCGATGCCCAGGTGTTGGAGCTGTCGCGGGCGAGCCCGCGTCGCGAGGATCGTCTCGAGCGCGTCGATGCGCACGGCCACCGGGCCCACGTTCTCGTAGCCCCAGGCTTCGGTGGAGCGCCCTCGCATGACGTCTTTGCGAACGACGGCGTTGCCTGGACCTCCCGCCGGGCGAGCGCGCTCTTCGAACAACGCGGTCAGCATCGCGCGCCGCTCGAAGGCTGCCGGGGTCGCGGCGCTTTCGACGATGAAGAAGCGCGCGCCTTGCAGCAGAAGGCCACCAGCCGTGACGCCTCACAGCCCTCGGTGGAAGTGGATCACCCGATCGTCGGTGGCGACAGCGCGCAGGGTGAGTTCAGTGAACTGGAGCATGCCGTTTAGAACATCAGCCCTACCGAGAGCCTGCCATCGACCGTGAGGTTGAGCGCCGTCTGCGAGAACAGAATCGCCTGCGAGGTGGCGGCGGTGGCGGTGGTCGAGTTGATGTTCGCGCCGAACCCGGCTGACGCGGCGACCAGGAAGTGCGCTCCGAAGCGCTGGGTCCAGCCCGCGCGGCCGCAGGCCCCGACGAACTGCGTGTTCGAGGTGCTCTTCATTTCGAACGTTGGGAGCTGAGTGAACCCCGACTCGATGGTTGCGAGCCCTAAGGACACCTCGGGCCCCACCCAGAAGCCGGCGAGCGCGCGTGCCGGGTACCAGTGCACGCCCAGCATGCCGCCGCCCGAGACGAAACGCGCTGAAGACTCGAACTGAGAGTAGCCAAACGTCGCCGCCACAACCCCGGTGAGGTGCTCGCCCAGCACTCGCTCGAGCGAGAGGCTGCTGGTGCCGAAGGACTGGCGGGTGATGCTGGCGAGCCCGGGGCCCGCACTCACTTGTGGCTTGAAGTCGAACGACGCGTTGACGATAGAAGAAGAAGCGAGCGCGAAGTTCACGGCCCACTTCGGTTGGGGCTCAGCGTTCGCAGCGGTGGTCTGCACATCGGCGGCAGTGAGCAATAGGGTCAGCGTGGTCAGCAGCATCTTGAAATTCTCCGTGGTGGAGGCTCTACGAGCAGAGCGTTCGCGGTGACTGAGCACAGGCCGTGCCCTCGTGTTTCCGAGCGAAAGGTACGCTTGGCGCGCAGCCGCTCGTGTCGCTCTGGCATCGCGTCACGGTGCTGCAGCGACAATGTGTCGAACGACCGGCGCGAGTGAATACAGACGGCAGCGACACCGTCGCGCGGGCTTTTCTTGTCGCAGGTCCCTTCCCCGGGTCGGTGGGAGCGCGCGCACGCCAAAGCCTCACGCCGCACCCGCAGCGGCACCGCGTCGCACCCCGAGGGGCAGCTTCGCCGGAAGGCCTTTTTCAACACAGACACTTCCCGGCGCTCGCCGTCGTGCTGCCCCACTGGAACAGAAGAGGAACAAAGCGGGAAACGGGCCTCGCGGTCGAGAGCCGACGTCGTCCCGCTCGCGTTCATGTCGATGGGGAACGAGGAGCACGAGGCCGCGCGAGGGTTGGGGAGAGGCAGAATCCGCGTCTCGGGCGGAGCTCGGCCGGTGCTGGCAAGGGCGTGAGCAGCGATGAGACTCAGCCGGCGAGGGGAAGGCTGGGCTGTGCGGTAGCGGGCGGGAGTCGGCGAGGCGGCAACGGATGGCCAGGTTGAGAGAGACGCGCCTCAGCGGCTGTGCGGGTGGAGTGCACGGCGATGACGCGCCGACGGCCGCCACAGGAGGGGCAGCGCAAGACGTCGATGGAGAAGGTGTGTTGGTGAAGTGCGGCCCAGTCGAGGCGACGGGAGGCGGAGCTCGCCCAGAGCGTGAACTCCAGCCCGCGCGGCGTGTCACGCCATTCGGCCGTGAGGAGGAAGGCGGTGACGTCAGCGATCGTCGCCCACCAGCCCTCCGGTTTCGAGCTCACAGCGAGCAGCACTCGACCGCGAACTGCTCTTCCCACCAGTTCACGCCGCAGCCGTGGTTCAACGTCAGCCCGCAGACGTACTGGCCATTCGGACAACGAGAGTTGATGGGGTATGTGCAGGGGCCCCGGTTCTGAAACGCGACGGCGGTGGGCCCGCTGCCCCAGGCGTTGCTGCCACAAGTCACATCGCTCAGCAGGTTGATGGTGCCGGTGCCGCGGGCCTTGAGCTGCAGGGACTGGTCGGCCAGCGACCCGGTTGCGTAGATGGTGTTGTACCCAAGCCCGATTCCCTGAGTGAGGTTGTCGTGGCGGACCTCGAGGCCTCCGCCGCCCGACGCGCCGTCATTGATGACACCCGAGATGAACATCGGCTTGCCCGCAGCAGTGGCCGTGTTCGACGTCGTACCGGTCTGCACGCGGACCGCAGCGGTGAGCGCGGTGAGACCTGTGATGGTGACGTCGCTGGTCCCCGAGGCTCCGACCTTCTGCTCCACCCACTCCTTGAGCTGCGCAAAGTTGTGGTTCACCTGGCTCGCCAGCGCGGGCGTGTCGCCGGCGAAGCAGAACGGCAGTCCGTTGGGACAGGCGCCGCTCGCAGCTGCGGCGACCCCACCCAGCAACCCGACGCAGGCGGCCAGCACCAGCCCACCGCGCGCGGTGCGGCGAACCGCTGGTGGAGCGGTCCGCGCCTCCAGGTCTGCGAGGCGAGACTTCACCTGCTCGAGTTCGGCCAGCAGCGCTTCGACGGAAGGGACGGGGGGCATCAAGGGCTCCGAGAGGGGACTCCACCTATAGCGGAAACTCGAGCCCCGTCCGAGCAGGTCTGGTTGTTGGCGCCGACGGTGTTGCCGAAGGCGTCGAGCTTCGCGTTCAACAGATCGTCGCAGGTGCAGAAGTTCTGCATGAAGCCGATGAGCGAGTCGCGGAGCGGAATGCCCGACTCGATGCGGGTGGTGTTCCGCTCGAGCACGAGAAAGCCCGAGCCGCCGTGGCCCTTGCAGCAGAAGGCCACCCATCAATGAACTGACCGACCCGCCCTTCGGGGATGCTCTTCAGAGCTTCCTTCGTGGCTGGTGCGCGGTGCGCGCGGCCCGGCTGCGGGCCTCGAGTGAGAAGGGCATCTTGATGCAGCAGGGGCGAGCTGAACGAGATGGCGAACGTGCGAGCGTCACTCAGGGCTCGTCACCGCGGTGAAGGAGGGCGTTGGGAGCGCCGCCAGGTGGATTGACTGGCGGCGCTGCTCCTGGGTCAGCGGAGGCCTGGCCGCGTTCGTGCAAGACTGGCGCAGCGTGTCGCCTCTCCTCGATGTCGTGCCACTCGTGGTGGCGCTGCTTGTTTCCTTCTTCGGCTTGCTGCTCGCAGGGCACGCCTTCGCGTCACGCGCGGACCCGGGGATGTCGACCTTCGCGTGGGCGCCGCTCGGCGTCGCGACGATGACGGTGGCGGCGCTGCTCCACGAGCTGGGGCCCATTCCGAGAATCATCACGGGAGGTCTCGCGGGCGTCGGCGCCACCGCGAGCTTCGTGGGCTTCGCGCTCGAGGCGTGGCGAGACCCGAGACATCGGAATCGTCGACGCTCGCTGCTCATCGTCGCCGGCGGGTTGACGGCGTTCGTCGCGGTCGCCGTGTCCGTGCTGAGGAACGCCTCGCTCCCGGTGTGGAGGCTGCCATTGAGAGCGCTCGTCTTCGGCCCCGCGCTCTTCGTCATCGTGAGCCACGCCTCGATGCGCCGCCTCGGCTCGGACGAGGAGCGACGGTTCTCGAGCCGCATGGCGCTCGCGGTCTCGGTGGCCATCGCGGCTGCTGCCCTGGCCTCGCTCCCGACGCTGGTGCTCAACCCGTCGGCCGTGTCCGAGTCCATCGGGTGGGTCGCCCTCGCGGCGCTGGCCGCCAGCTGGGTGCAGGTCTTCGAGGGGCGCGTCACGGTGAAGCTCTTCGCGACGCGTGCGCTCACCTGGCTGGTACTGTTCCTCGGCCTCGTGGCGGTGGCTGCCGGTGCGGCGCGCCAACTCGACGTGGGGTTCGACCTCCCTCGCGTGCTCACCGGCGTCTTCGCGACGCTGCTGGTCGGCATCGCCTTCGTCGTCGTCAGTGAGGCCGTGTCGCGGCGGGTCGACGCGCTCTTTGCGCCGCAGCGCTCGGCGCTGGAATTCGAGCTCGGTCGCGCCCGCGACACCATGCGCTCGATGGAGTCGAAGTGGAGCCACCTCGAACGGCTCGCCCTCGCCGGAGAGTTCGCGGCGATGGTGGCCCATGAGATCAAGAACCCGCTCGCGGCGGTGCGTGGCTGGGCCGAGACGCTCGGCGACCTTCGCGGGAAACTCCCGGCAGATGATCAAGCCCGCCTCGACAAGGCCCTCGGCATCATCCGAGACGAGTCCGATCGAATCGACGGCCGGGTTCAGTCGCTGCTGCAGGTCGCGCGTCCGGGGCCAGCACCACGCCCCGTCGTGTTTCGTGTCAACCGGGTCGCCAGTGAGGCGGTCGCGCTGGTCGAGGGGCAGTCCAGGCACGTGTCGCTGACGCTGCTCGACGCGGACGCGAACGTGCGCGGCAGCCCCGACGGCCTGCGGACGGCGTTGGTCAACCTGTTGAGGAACGCCGTCGACGCCAACCCGGAGGGGCGCGTGGAGGTGACCATCGAGCGCAGCGGGGCTGGCTTCGAGATCGCCGTCGTCGATGAGGGCCCGGGCCTGTCACCGGAGCAGCTCGCGCAGCCTGTCGTGGCCTTCCGTTCGACCAGGGCCGGCGGCACGGGGCTGGGGCTCGTCATCGCGCAGGCCGGTGTCCATGCGTGTCGTGGCACCCTCTCGTTTTCGGTCGCGACGCCGCGAGGAACGCGTGCGTGCATCGCGTTGCCGGGTGACACTCTCGACCAGGAGGCCTGACCCATGGCCGAGGTGCTGCTGGTCGAAGACGAGAAGAACCTGTCGGCGCTCTTCGAAGACCTGCTGAAGCGGCGCGGGCACGCTGTCATCGTCTGCGCCACCCTCGCTTCCGCAAGAGCGCACCTCGCGACCCGGCTCCCGGACGTGCTGCTGACCGACGTGAAGCTGCCTGATGGCGAGGGCCTCGAGCTGCTCCGTCGCGACGTGCCGGCCGTGGTGATGACGGCCTTCGGGACGCTGGAGCGAGCCGTTCAGGCCTTGCGCGCGGGCGCGGTCGACTTCCTGGTGAAGCCCTTCGACAACGCCCGGCTGCTGGCGGCCGTCGAGCAGGCGCTCGCAACAGGAGAGCAGCTCGAAGAGCTCGAGCTGAGTCACGGCTCAGTGGACGGAGCTGCCGTACGTGCGCTCATCGGGGCGGAAGGCGGGCTGGCCGATCTGCTCTCCACGCTCCCTCGCATCGCCTCGACGGACGCGACGGTGTTGGTCTCAGGAGAGTCCGGCACCGGCAAGGAGCTGCTCGCCAAGGCCCTCCACCAGTCGTCGCCGCGCCGTGATGGGCCCTTCGTCGCGGTGAACTGCGCGGCGTTGCCCTCGTCGCTGCTCGAGAGCGAGCTCTTCGGCTTCGAGCGCGGCGCGTTCACCGGCGCGCACGCGAGGAAGCTCGGGCTCATCGAGAGCGCGAACGGCGGTACGCTCTTCCTCGACGAGATCGGTGACATGGCGCTCGAGGCGCAGGCCCGGCTGTTGCGCGTACTCCAGGAGCGTGAGGTCGTGCGCGTCGGAGGCCGAGAGCCCGTGAAGGTCGACGTGCGCGTCGTCGCGGCGTCGCATCGCGACCTCGCGGGGATGGTCGAGAGCGGAGGCTTCCGCCAGGACCTGCTCTATCGGCTCTCGGTCATACCGATGCACCTGCCGCCGCTGCGCGATCGTCGCGTCGATCTGCCGGCCCTCGTCGAGCACTTCACGAAGAAGCACGCGCGCACACATCGGCTGGCCGAGGTGAGCCCGACCGTCGAGGCGCTGCGGTGGATGCAGACGCACGAGTGGCCGGGCAACGTGCGAGAGCTCGAGAACTGGGTGGAGCGCGCGGTGATTCTCCAGCGCTTCGAGATACCTCGCTCTCAGTCGAAGCAGGTCGCGACGCCGTTGGAGCTCTCGCCGGTCGCTCGTTCGTCAGAGGCGCTTTCGGTCCGATCGCTCCGCGAGGTCGTCGCCGAAGCCGAACGTCGGGGCATCGTCCTGGCGCTGGAGGCAGCGCGGGGAAACAAGGCCGAGGCCGCGAGGCTGCTGGGCGTGTCGTACAAGACGCTCTTCAACAAGCTGCACGAGCACGGGATTCAGGAGAAGCAGAGCTACACCTGAGCAGTGCAGCACCATGGTGGGTAACGGGGTTCCCACGTCATGGTCCCGCTCGAGGCGATCGCGTCCGGCACTGACCGTGCATTGGCTTCGGGTGAACCCCTCACCGAGGACTCACCGATGCCCACACCGTTTCCCTGGCCGGCCACTTCGCCAGCCGCGCTCATCGACGCTCCTGCTCGAGCTGCGCTGCTCAACGCGCGGTCGGGGTTCTTGCCGGTGCTCGCGCCCGCGGTTCTCGGAGCGAGCCTGGTCGCCATCGCGTCGACGGCAGGTGCTGCGTTGTCAGGCTCAGGTCGCTCGTCCGCCGAGTTGCTCCGCGGGCTCGCCGAGGCGGTCGGGATTGCGGCCCCGGTGTTCGCGCTCATGTTGACGAGCTCGCACGAGAAGCTCTCGCCGGGCTCGGTGCTGAGCCTCGTGTCGGTGGCGACGGGCGTGGCCGGGCTGGCGTCGGTGCTGATGGTGCCGCTGCTCGGGTTCCTGTGGCTGTGCTCCGACGGTGGCCACGCGCTGGGCTCGGGGTTCGCTCCTGCGGCGCGTCTCGTCGCCGTGCCCGTCACCTTCATGCTCGCGGTCAGCCTCGTGTTGGTTCGTGGGCTCCGCGCGATGGGCGTTGCGTCGAGCTGGAGCGCCGTTGGCTTCGGAGGGCTGGCCTTCGCGACGTTCCTCATGCGGGTGTCGCCGGTGCTGCGAGGTGGCGCATGAATGCGACGACGGTCGAGGCGACCGGAGAGGTCGAAGCCTGCGCGCCTGTCATTCTTCTCGACCCGCCTCTGTGCCGGGTCGTCGTGGCAGCGCCACCCACCATCGAGTTCGGCTCGCCGTTCGCGCCGTCGCTCGAAGAGGGCGTGCAGCTGCGCGAGCTGCTCGAGACACAGCCTCGCTCGCTGCTCCGCGAACTTCTCAGCGACCCGAAGGCGCTGGCCGAGCGGCTCCTCGATGGTCGTGCCGCGACCACGATGGTCGACACGGCGCTCACCCTCATCGGCTCGGCAGCGGTCGCGGGGGCGGCGCTCGGCGCAGCGACGAATGGCTCGGCGGTGCGCGCGATGGCGCTGCTCCCGTTCGCGTTGATCCTCGCCGTCATCGCCGCGCTCGGCCCGGTCGCCGCGTCGGCTGTGATGGTTGGCGCCAGACTCCCGTGGCGACTGCTCGCAGGCGCGTTGACGATGGCGACGGCGCGCGGGGCGATGGTGCTGTGCGCGTCGGCACCGCTCTCGGTGCTGGGGATGCGCGCCGACGCCGAGTGGCTGGGCCCGCTGACGATCGTCTTCAGCTTCGGCCTCGCCGGCGTGTCGTCGGGTCGACTGATTCGAAAGCTGATGGAGCAGGCCGCCCTCGTCGCCTGGGAACGCACCGGCGCGGAGCTCTGTCCAGCGCGGATGGAGCGCGTCGCCCTCGTCGGGCGGGTCGGGCTCGTTCAGCTCGCCTTCACCCTGACCATCGCGGTGTGGAGCTTCCGGATTCTCGGGTGACCCATGGTGCTCTTCCTCTTCGTCGGCGGGTATCTGGTGGTGGGCGTGGTGGTCGCGGCCATCGCGTTTCAGCGACGCGTCACCCTCGTTCAGGTCGTCCTGCTGGTGCCGCTCTGGCCGCTGTTGGCGCCGGCGGTCTTCTCCGAGCGCGCCGAGACGGGAGGCCTCGTGACGGACCGAGAGCGGACGGTGATCGAGCGCTTCCGGGAGTACGTCGTCGTGCGCGGCAGGCAGCTCGAAGCGCTGCGTCGGTTGCGGTCGCGTGGTCGGGCGAGCGAACGCCTCACGCAGCTCGAGGGGCAGGTGGAGCGGGACCTCGAAGACGCGCGGCGCCTGCTCGAAGAGTTGGAGGACCGAATCGCGCTCGCTCATGTGGCGGCGCTCGGGCCCACGGCGGGCGACACGGTCGCTCGACAGCATGTCGAAGCGCTCCTGGCGCGGGCCGATGCGCTGGTGCACGAGACCGCGCGTGACCTGGGCACCGACGCGCCGGTGACAGCGCCGTGAACGGAACGTCGAGCCCCGTGGCGCGCGGGCACGTGGCTCGCGTGGCTCAGGCCCCGGGCAGACGGGGCGGACACGACGAGAGGCGGCCCACGTTCCACGGCCACATCACGACGTCGTGGTACTCGGAGAAGAGCAAGTCATCGTGTGAGCGCAGGTGCTCGAGCACGGCCGCGGCCGCCGGCGCGTCAGAGAGGACCGACGCCTTCCACTTCGAGAAGTCCGAGGCGCGGTGCTCCTCGAGCCGGTCGGCGCGCAGGCTGTAGAAGAGGCTGACGTGAGGGGTCGTGCCCGTGGGCCCGAGTCCGCTGGGGAGCATGCCGATGAGCGCCCGCGTGCCGCGCACCACCTGAAACCGCTGCTGCACCGTTCCCTCAATCTGGTCGTGCACCCTGTGGAGCGAGCACGGAGCAGCCGTGTCAGGGGTGAGGAGTACACGCCGCTCTCATGGGCGAGGTGGGGGAGGAGCGACGTCGGGCTCCGCAGAAGTCGGTGTTGAGGGAGGCCTTCCAGCGAGGCTGGCCGTCGGTGGGCGACTGGGTCCCGAAGCGGGTGCGGCGCGAAGCTGAGGCGTACGTGAGGTGTGGCGACGCGCGGTTTGGCTTCGTCGAGGTTTCCTGCGACGACTGCCATCAGGCGAGAGTCGTCGCATTTTGTTGCAAAGGCAGGGGGTGGTGCCCGTCGTGTACCAACCGTCGCGCGGTGGAGACGGGAGTGCGACTGGCGGCCCTGTTGCCCTGGGTGCGGCACCGGCAGTGGACCTTCCATGAGAAGGCCGCTCCGAGTCAAGCACCCGGCCCGCGCTGTGGTCGTGCGG
>JBBAQZ010000068.1:9323-25447 GCA_040400045.1 Myxococcaceae bacterium | reverse complement strand
AGCAGGCGGACCAGCTCATGCGCGAGCGCGACGAACTCGTGGCGCAGCGCGCGCGCCCTGCCGATCCCGGTGGAACCATGAAGATCACGCGCGAAGAGCTGCAAGCCATCGAAAACCACATGAGCAACATCCCGCAGGTCGCAGGCATGTACACGCCGGTCCTGGTCGCGTGGTGCCGTGCCCTACTAGACGAGCAGGACGGCGCGTTCACGCGCGGCGCAGAAGAGATGCGCCTCGCCTGCCAACAGTGGTGCCGCGCGTGGGAGAACAATGGAGACGCCATCGCCGATGCGCTGGCTGACCTGAGGGTAGAGGACAAGCCATGAGAAACGTGACCATCCTCGACTGTGGGCACATTCCCGATGAGCTGAACGAGATTCTTCGCGACTTCGATTCGGAGCCGCGTCGAGTTGGACGGAATCACCTGGTTATTTACGGCATTTCGCGCACCACAACCGTAGCGGTGTGGCTTGCCAACCCTCGCGGAGATATTCGCGTGAGCATCACCACGAGGTCGGAGTGATGGGCTACTTCAACCACATCCCGATGATCGGCGACAACGACTGCGCAGGCGAGGCGACCTCGGTGCGCATTGAGTTCGGCGCAGGGCACTCGGACCACCGCGACCGACGTTCGTTCCGCGTCGTGGTCACGCTCGACGACAAGGAGTCCGCGTCCTTTTACCTGCCCTACGAGCACGCGCAGAAGCTCTTGCGTGCGCTCGCGGCGGACATGCGCGCGGACCTGCGGAAGCTCGCGGACGCGGGCGAGGAGGAGCCATGACCAGCAAATTCCTCTTCGACGTGACGCGCACCGCGAAGGACGGCGCGACAGTCACGGTCACGGACGACACGGGCGGCGGCACCTGCGTGCTCTACTCGGTGCGCGTCAACGTGTGCGACGAGCACGACGCCATGCGCCGCGCGCTGCAAGACACGGCTCGCTGGCTGGCATGGTATCTCGACCCGAGGGCGCACGGATGACTCGCCCAGACGCCATGTGCCCGGTGCGCATCGAAGTGTGGGACGACGATGCCAAGTGCTCAAGGATGCTGCACGGCACGCTAAAAGTGCCCGCAGAGTGGATTGAGAAGATGCCACCAATGATGATGCGAGACATCGCCGTTGGTCCGGCGGCTGCGCTCCCGCCGGGTTCTCGGTGGGGAAACATGGGGACCGATGAGACCTGACCTCGACGCCATCCGGGCGCGCTGCGATGCGGCGACGCCGGGGCCGTGGAAACCGGAAAGCGAGCAGGGTCACGGCAGGGGCGTGCGAGCGATTGCTAGCGTCGCATGGTGCCCCGTCGCCTGTGTTGTAGGCACGGAATCGCAGAGCATCGGCCAGCGAGACGCTTCGCGCAACGCTCGCTTTATCGCCCACGCCCGCGCCGACATCCCTGCGCTCCTCGCGTACATCGACATGCTCGAACACATGCTCTCCGAAGAGCGCGAGAACGTCGACACGCTGCGCGCTCGCGTTGCGGAGCTGGAGGCGCGCGCAAACCGCGCGAGCTACACCATCGGCGAGACCGAGTGGGCGCACCGCATCGCGGTTGCCGAGCAGCGGTTCGTCGACGAGTACGACGCGCGCAAGGCAGCAGGGCGCGAGATCGCCGAGCTGAAGGCGCGCATCACAACGCTGGAGGCGATGAAGCCATGAGCTGGAAGTACAAGCCCGAGCACGCATGGCAGAAGCCCGGCGCCGCGCGCGTCACGCGCGCCCACTGGTTCGAGGCCGATGCGCACTGGAGCCTCTGCGGCCGCGTGCCGCACGGCGACGACTGGACGGACGACATCAGCGGCGTGCGGAACGATTGCAGAGCGTGTGAGAAGCGCATCATGCGCGAGGCGGAGCGATGACCGCCCGCGAGCTTGCAATCGCAACGATCGGCGAACGCTCGTTCGCCATCATCGCGAAGAACGCAGGAGAAGAGGCCGCCATCCGGGCCGCGTGGCACCGGGTGCTGGCCGAGCAACACCAGGAGAGAGCACGATGGGAAAGAGCGCGGAACACCTAACGATTCACCAGATGCCCGGCTCGAAGGTGCTGGTGCTCTATTGCGGCCACTGCACGGGCGCACTGCGCCTCGCGTTGCCCGTGCCAGTCGCGGAACTTGTAACCGCTACTGAGCAGTTCGCCGGGCGCCACGGCGCATGCAAGGCCGAGGGAAAGCCGACCGGGCCGTTTTGATTGCCTGAGCAGGCTAACAGGCGTAGAAAGAACTTGCCCCCGGATCGCGACCAACGACCCGAGGGCGCACAACCAGCAAGGCAGAGAGCAAGATACCGCGACTTCTCGCGCGTGTCGAGTGCGCTGCCGCATTCCACGGAGAAGTTACATGATAGTCGTTCAGCAAGCGACGTTTTGCCTGCCGACCAAAGGCGACGAGAACCCAGCGGGTATCGAGCTCACGTTCGTCGTCGGAGAAGACGGCGAGCAAGAGATCATTTTCAGCGACGACAACGGCGTCGTCGTCATGACGCTTTCCATTGGAGAAATGGAAAGGATGCTTGAAGCCGTCGCGGAGATGATCCGAAACGTGAAGCGGAGCTTGTGATGGCCGGCTGGTCACGTCGCGAAGCAGCCGACGACGCTCGCCTTCGCATGCTCCTCGAGCTCGGCCAGGTCGAGCTTGCGAAGGCCTACCTCAAGGCCGTGGAGTACCGCGTCACCGAAGAGGACGACGACGCCCCCGGCGTCACGGCCGAGCAGGTCGAGCAACTGCGCAGCCTGGGCCTATGGCGCACGCTTGAGGAGCTCATCACGAAGCAGATGGCCGACCGCGCCCGGTCGAGGCGTGCTCGCGACAAGAAGCGTCACGTGACGACACGTGAGAACACGCAACCTAACGTGACCTCACGTGAGGACACGGATATCACAACACAACAGCCTTCCTTCGATCCTTCTCCTTCGGAGAAGTATCTACAGGAAGGGTCGGCTTCGCCTCCCGTTGCCGTGCAGTCGAGGAAGAAGCCGATCAAGCCAATGCCCGTTGGCTGGGAGCCGTCCGAGGCTCACCGGGCGCAAGCCCGTGAGCTTGGCCTCGACCTAAAGCACGAAGCGGAGCTATTCCGAAACGACGCGGAGGCCAACGGCCGCCGGTACGTCCAATGGGAGGCAGCGTTCCGCAACTGGCTCGCGCGTAGCGCGAAGTGGAAGGCAGCGAGGCCGCAGCAAGCCAAGCCGAGCGTCGTCAAAGGCTGGGACGACGGCGACATGATGCTCGGCATCCCGAAGGGCGTCGTCGTATGAGCACCCTCATCGACGTTGAAGCGGAGCTGGCGGCCTGCGTGTTCGTCACGAGCACCAGCGCCAAGGCAAGAGCGCAGCTCTTCGCCGCAATCGAGCCCGAGCACTTCGCGCAGCAGCCGTGCGCCGACTTTTGGCGCCAGGCCAAGGCCTACGAGGCCGAAGGCACGAGCACGGCGTGGATCCGCGTAACCAGCGCCTTGCAGGCCAGCAAGGCGTCGCACCCGAACAGCCGCTCGTGGAGCGATTGGTTCCACGCCATTCGCGACCAGAGCGCACACTTCCTCGCCCGCGGTGGGCTGACGCCTGACGAGCGGGCCGAGGAGCTCGAGCGCGACCTGCGCAACGCGCACGAGCGGCGGGAGATCCGCCGCGTGTGTCTCGAAGGCGCGGCCCGCGCCGAAGAGAAGCGCGAGGCCGGCGACGCGCTGCGCGTGGAGCTCGTGGAGCGCCTCGTGCCCCGCACCGTGCAGGCGGACGATGGCCTCGTGTCGACCCGCGACGCGGCGAGGCAGCTCCTCGAGCGCCTCTCCTCGCAGACCAGCGCCGCGACGCCGAGCCCGTGGCCAAGCGTCGACCGGCACGCCCCGTTGACGCCCGGCAGCCTCACGGTGCTCGCGGCCGCCACGGGCGTCGGTAAGACCGTGCTCGGCATCCAGTACGCTCGCGCGTGCCACGCCTCCAAGGCGTGGTGCATGTTCGTGGGCCTCGAGATGGGGCCTGACCAGAACCTCGCGCGCGTGGCGCGGCAGGAGTACGGCGTAGAGCACCGCCCCGAGCTCGTCGTCCCGACGCTACGCGCCCGGGCCTATTCGGAATTGACGCAGGCCATCGCGCGCCTCGTGAACGATGGCTTTCGGTGCGAGTGGGCGTGCAGCCCGGTGCAGAGCACCGAGCACGTAACGATGCGCGCCAAGCTCCTCGCGGCACGGCTGGCCGAGGAGGGCGAGCGCCTCGGCCTCATCGTCGTAGACTACCTGGGCATTCTCTCGCCGACCAGCGAGGACACGCGGCAGCGCCGCGAGCGCCACGAGCTCTTCGGCGAGTACGCGCTGCGCCTCAAGCTCCTCGCGCGTCAGCTCAAGGTGCCCGTCGTCGCGCTGGCTCAGCTCAACCGCGAGGCCGAGAAGGCCGGCACGAAGGCCACACGCGGAATGATCGGCGATTCCTATGCCATCCTGCGGCACGCGGATAACGTGCTCATCCTCACCCGCCCGATCCCGGGCACCGAAAGCGAGGGCGCAAGTGAACCGCGCCTCTCGATTCAGAAAGCCCGCGAGGGCTCGCCTGCTTGGTTCACGCTCACCTGGAACGAAACGCACGAACGGTACGAGGGGCCATGATTGACCTGGGAAAACATCACGTGAACCGCATCGACGCTATCGCAGCCGCAACGAAGGAGACGGACGTGGACGTGCTCGCGCGTGCGCTCCTCGAGCTCGGCCCGACGCCGAGCGCCGGGGCGCTGACCGATTGGCTTTGGCAGGAGAGCATCCGATGCGGGCTCGAGAAGCGCAGCGACTTCCGCGACAAGGCCGCAGCCGTCAAGGCGTGGCAGGCCGTCGAGGTGACGCCATGACACGCCGCATTCTCGCCGAGGATATCCACGTTCCGAGCTTCGCGCACGACGTGCCAGGCGGCTACCCGGTGCAGGTCGAGACGAGCCCCGGCCTCGGCTGGGACATGGTGATCCACGTCTTCGGCCCGCACATGTCGAGCCCGCGTCCGCGCGTCACGAGCCGCGGCACGTTCATGCCGACCGAATACCGCAAGCACTGCGAGCGGCTGGGCGCCTCGCTGGCCTACGCGCGCGGGCTCGTCGAGGCCGATGGCCTGCGATGGCGCTCCGATGCGCCCATGCGCCTCGACCTGGCCTTTTGGGGCGAGCGCCAGTGCGGCGACCTAGACAACCTGAGCAAGACCGTGATGGACGCCGGCCAGCTTCACCGCGGCGAAAAGCCCGGCGCCGAGCTCTGGGCGAACGACCGGCAGATCCGCAGCCTCTCGGTGGACTGGATCGACGTGGAGGATGACGCGGCATGGTGCCAGCTCGTCATTCGGGTGCGCATGCTCCAGACCAGGGAGGCAGACATACCGATTGCCGCCGCCAGGATGACCCGTAAACGCGTCGTTGAGGCGCGGACTGGCGACGACCCGCCGAAGCGCGCAAAGGCCCAGGAAGGCGCCACCAAGGCGCGGCAACGCACGCGCAAGGGAAAAGCCTAGTGCGCCCAGCGGTCAACATCACGGGCCAGCGGTTCGGGCGCCTGACGGCGTGCGAGCGCGTACCGACGCCGCGCACCGACACGAAGAAGAACGCATGGTGGGAGTGCGTGTGCGAGTGCGGCGAGCGCGTGAAGGTGCGAGCAACGCACCTGCGGGCGAAGCAAGTGCGCTCGTGCGGGTGCATGCGCCGCGAAGACCTATGGGGCCAGCGGTTCGGGCGCCTGGTGGTCGAAGACCTGGCGGCCGAGAAGGACGAGCGAGGAGGCCGGCCGTGGATCTGCCGATGCGATTGTGGCGCCGTCGTGCGTCGCAGCGGTTGGCAGCTCACGAGCAAGGACACCACGTCGTGCGGGTGCGCGATGCGCGACGCGCAAGCATCGTTCGGCCGCAGGTCAAACGGTGCTATCCGAAGGGCAAGGACATGCCCGAGCCCATGACGAGCTTCGCCGAGTGGAAGTGCAGCGAGTGCGGGCGCCTCGAGCTCGCCGAAACGGTGTGGAACCGCAAGGCCCGCGTCCCGCGCTGGCCGGTCGGCTGGCGCGTCGTGACCAGCGAGACCTTCGCCCGCGTCGTGTGCCCGCGCTGCGTGGACGCGAGGCCCGAAGCAGGCTAGACCGTGCAGGCGAGCGGAAGGGAATTCGACCCCGCCGCCGCTCGTCGTGCTCTCCTGCACAATTCCCGCCCGGTGCGCATCCCCTCGCGCATCGGGCGGGGCCTATTTGGCGGTCACTCTACATACGCGCGCGCGCGCGCCATAGAATCTATAGAAGGATCGAAGATGGAATGGTTTGGAGATAGAGAAGAGAGAGTGTGAGAGAGAAGGGAAAGAACCTTTTGCAAATGCGAGAGCGTGCTAAGGGAACGGAAGACCTCACCAGCTCCGAGGAGACCGCCCAGCATGGCACGCCCTAGTTCGTTGACGCCCGAAGTGGAGGAACGCATTCTCTACGCACTGCGGCAAGGCAACTATCGCAGTGCGTCAGCGAAGGCAGCGGGCATCGAGGTTAAGACCTTCAAGTACTGGATTGGTCAGGCAAATAAGGGCGTTCAGCCGTACCTGGACTTCTTGGCCCGTGTAAAAGAGGCCGAAGGCGAGAGCGAATCGGCACTTGTCACGACGATTCGCACGGCCGCAGAGAAGCACTGGGCGGCAGCAGCATGGCTCCTGGAACGCAAGTACGCGCCCAAGTGGGGCAAGCGTGACATGTCGTGGGAGAACATGAAGCGGCAAGAGCGCGAGGCGCAGACCGCGCAGATCGGCGAGATTCCGCTCGAGGAGCTCGAGCGCATGGTCGCGGCCGAGAAGGCGCGACGTACGCGAATCGACGCATCGGCGGCCGTGCAGTGATCCGCGTTCGCCCAGCTCGCGAGAGCGATGCGGCGTACGTGGCCGCCACTGCCTTGAAGCAGGCCGGGCGCTTCGTGCGCCACGTCGACCGCGAGGAGCTCGCGTTGACGGTGCGGGCGATGCTCAACGCTTCGCACATCGTCGTGGCGTGCTCGGAGACAGACGAGGACACGCTTCTAGGCTGGTCGGCCGCCATCGGCGGCGTGTCGTGGTTCGTGTTCGTGAGCAAGGACGCGAGGCGCAACGGCATCGGCGCGCGCCTGCGCTTGGAGGTGGTTCGTGGAAGTATGGATCAGGCTGGTATCGGGAGTGCACATCGACGGCCGAATGGCCGAGACGATCAGAGCGGAAGCGGAGCGCGTGACCTTCTCGCCGCATGGGGTGCTCGTCAATGACGCCGCGGGGCCAGGTAGTACGCTCCTCCCGTGGGCGCGCGTCGAGCACGTCCGTTTCCCCTCTTCTCGCGGCCTACCGACGACACCAGAGCCTCGAGGTGCTGGGCTCGCTGGAGAGCCTTTTGACGCACCCGCTGGGCTTCGGCTTGACGACGGCGACGCCGCTGCAACGGCAGCTAGCGCGCCTGCTCGACGGCGATCCAAGGCTCGACCCGACGCATCCTGACCTGGTGGCCGCGGTCGGCGATGCGTCCGAGCTCGTGGGCGTGCGGCCGGCCGAGGTGACGGTGGTCGCATCGGTGCGCTCGGCCAAGACGATGCTCGCCGCCGCCGTGGCCGTGCGGGCAACGCAGACGGTCGACATCGGCGACCTCCAGGCCGGCGAGATCCCGCGCTTCTCGATCCTCTCGCTCACGCTCGACCTGGCGCAAGTGGCGCACCAGCACATCGCCGGGACCATCATGGCGAGCCCGGTGCTGCGCGAGCTCCTCCTCGAGGAGCCCCGCGCCGACTCGGTGCTCTTGCGCAACCCGCAAGGCCGGCCCGTGGAGATCGCGACCATCGCGGGCAAGCGCAGCGGCTCGAGCACCATCAGCCGGTGGAGCGTGGGCGCCATCCTCGACGAAGCGCCGCGCATGGCCGCCGAGGGCGAGGCCGCGGTCAATTTCGACGAGCAGCGCCGCGCGCTCATGGGCCGAATGCGCCCCGGATCGCAGTTCCTCGCCATCGGCTCGCCTTACGCGCCCATTGGCCCGATCTTCGAGCAGGTGCAGCGCGAGTGGCGCAAGCCTACGCGCCAGCGCGTCGTGGTGCGCGCGCCAGGGTGGGCGATGAATCCGAGCTATTGGACGCCCGAGCGCATGGCCGACCTCAAGGCCGCCGACCCGGACGCGTTCCGCGTGGACTGCGAAGCCGAGTTTGCCGCGCCTGATGCGGCGCTCATCCCGCCCGATGCGCTGGCCTCGGCGACGCGCCACGAGGGCGACCTCGCGCCCGACCCGCTGCGCTCGTACGTGGCCGGCATGGACGCCGCGACGCGCGGAAACGCGTGGACGTTCGTGATCATGAGCCGCTTCGGCGACCGGCGACGCATCGACGTGGCGAAAGAGTGGGTGGGCTCGAAGAATGCGCCGCTCCAAGCCGCCGAAGTCTTCCGCGACATCGCGCGCCTTTGCCACGCGTACCGCATCCAGGCCGTGCATTGCGACCAGTGGGGCGCCGACCCGCTTTCGGAGCTCGCGCTGCAACAGGGCGTGACGCTCCTCCCGCGCATGACACCGAGCAAAGACCGATGGGAGCAGGCCAGCCGGTTCCGCACCGAGCTCCTCGAGGGGCGCCTCGAGATGCACCCGCACCCGCGCATGCGCGAAGACCTCTTGCGCGTGCGCAAGGTGGCGACCATGGCCGGCGTGCGCCTCGAGCTACCGATGGGCGGCGATGGCCGGCACTGCGACTTTATTCCGGCGCTCATGATGGCGACCGCCCAGTGGATTACCGACAAGCGACCAGCGCCGAATGAACGCGGCACGGAAGCGTGGTACGAAGCCGAAGCGGCGCGCATGGAGAGCGCAGCCGACGAGGCCGCGCGACGGTCGCAGCAAAAACGGAGATGGTAATGGCGACTCAATCGATCCGGTGGTGGGCTCTCGAGGGCAAGGCGGCGCTGGATGGCGTGTGGGCGACCGTGCGCGAGCTCCAGGACGCAAGCGAGACGCGCCTCGACGCGTACGCGCGCTACATCGAGCAGTACGACGTGGAGCTCCCGACGAGCGGAGCCCGTCGCGCAGGCCCTTACCGCCGCGTCGACGAGGAGGTGCTCACGCCTAACAAGTACCGGCGCATCCTCGACACGGTGCACGCCAAGATCATCCGAAACAAGATCCTTCCGCAGACCGTGAGCACGGGCGGCGACTACTCGACGCGCGCCAAGGCCAAGGGCTTTTCGCTCTTCCTCGAGGGTATGTTCTCGACCATTGGCATCGACGCGCTGGCGGATATGGCCGTTCGTGACGCTGAGCTCTGCGGCTTCGCTGCGCTCAAGGTGACGCCGGGCGTCGGCCGCGTCGAAGCCGAGCGCCTCAAGCCGTGGTGCCTCTTCCTGCGCGACGCCGAGTGCAACGGCGGCATGCCGCGGCGCCTCTACTACGTGGACGACTTCGACCGCGGCGCCCTCGCGGACATGTTTCCCGAGCACGAGACCGCGATCATGCTTGCGCCCATGCCGGCGAACGTCACGAGCACTCGCCTCACGAGCAGCTACAACCCCGACGCCGTGCGCGTCGTGGAGGCGTGGAGCCTCGGCACCGAGGACAAGCCCGGCCGGCATGTGATCGCCATCGAAGGGCACGAGCTCCTGAACGAAGAGTGGACGGAGCCCGAGTTCCCGGTGGCCGTGCTGCGCTTCTACGCGCCGCCGGTCGGCTTCTACCCGGTTCCGTTGGCCAAGCTCCTCCTGCCGATCCAGCGCGAGCTCGAGTTCACCGCGGCCAAGCTCCAGCGCACGTTCCGCATCATGAGCTCGGCGCATTTCATCGTGGCGCCGGGCGTGGAGTTCAGCACGGAGCAGATGACGAACGAGCCCGGCACCATTTGGCGCGCGAGCCCTGGCCAGATCCAGCCGTTCAGCCCGCCCGCGGTGGCGCCGGACCTCTACCGCTACTTCACCGACCTCGGCCCCATGATGACCGAGATGAGCGGCGCGAGCGCGATGAGCGTGGCGAACCAAAAGCCGGGCGGCGTGACCAGCGGCATCGCGCTTCAGACCCTCGACGACGTGGAGGCCGAGGGCTTCCTGGCCATGCACCGCGCCTTCCAGACGTGGCACGTCGACATTGCGCGCCTGGCCATCCGAGCGTGCGCCGTAGTCGCCGAGGAAAATCCGAAGTTCGCGGTGCGCGTCATGGGCAAAGGCCGGGCGCAGACGATTCGGTGGCGCGACGTGGCCATGGAGGATGACGAGTACGAGATCCGCGTCATGCCGACGAGCCAGTTTGCGCGCGACTTCGCAGCCCGCATCGACCAGGGCGAGAAGCTCCTCCAGCTCGGCGCGCTAACGGTGCCGCAGTTCCGAGAAGTGCTCGACCTGCCCGACCTCCAGGCCGAGAACGACCTGGACCTGAGCGACTTGCAGATCATCGACCGGAACATCGAGGCGATCCTCGTGCGCCAGTTCCCGATCATCGCCGAGCCGTTCGACAACCTGGCGCTCATCCTCCAGCGCGGCGTCAAAGCCTACAACCTCGCGCGCCTGAACGACGCCGACCCCGTGGCCCTCGAGCTCCTGCGCCGGTACATCCAGAGCGCGCAGGATCTACAGGCCGCGTCCCAGCCTCCAGCCCCGCCCGCCGCTCCTGGCGGCGCGGGCCTCCCGCCTGACCTGGCGCAGCTCGCCGGGCAGGCACCCGCACTAGCCTAGCGGAGACCCCATGATCGAAATGACCGCACCCATCGCCACCGGCTCGCAGCAGACCGAGCAGGCGGCCCAGTTCGTCGGCACCAACGGAGACGACCGCGCAGACCGCCGCAGGGCGGCCCTCGACGCGCTCAAGGCCGCGCAGAAGCCCGCGAAGTCCGCACCGGCCCCGCAGGCCGCACCGGAGCCCCGCCAGGAGGCCGAAGAGTCCGAGGACGACGGCGAGGCCGTCGACGAAGCGCCGGCGCTCCTGCGTGGCGCTGAGGCGCAGCAAGAGGCCGCCGAAGAGGACGAGGACGAGGCGCCGAAGCTCGCGGCCGTGGTGCGCGCGCGCGAGAAGGCGAGCCGGATGCGCCGCGAGGCCGAGGCGCAGCGCATGGAGATCGAGCGCGACCGCATGCGCCTCGACATGGAGCGGCGCGAAGTGGAGCAGCTCCGCAAGGCCCGCGAGGCCATGGCGCGCGACCCGCTCGCGGGCCTGAAGGAGCTCGGCGTGGACCTGCGCGACCTGACGGAACGTGCGGCCATGGAGGGTACGCCGGATGCGCAGCTCCGCGAGCTCCGCGAGGCGCTCGAGGCGCAGCGCAAGGAGCTTGAGGACTACCGCCGCGGCCAGACGGCCCGCGAAATGGAGCAGACCCGGGCGAAAGCCGAGGCCGAGTTCTTCGGCATGGCCAAGCAGGAGGAGCAGTTTCCGTTCCTCGCGGCTCGCACCGAGCTTCACCCGGAGCTCGTGAAGGCGCAGGCGTACCAGCTCCAAGAGCAGTACTACAAGCAGACCGGCAAGGTGCCGACCCTGCAAGAGATTGCAGAGGCGCTGGACTACCTGGCAAGCGAGGAGTATCGTCACGTCTCAGAGCGCGAAGCTCGACGCGGCGCCAGCAAAGCCGCGGAACCGGGCAACGGCCCCGCAGCAGGCAAGCCGAGAACCTCCCGCACCCTGAGCACCGCTCGAGCCGGCGAGAAGAGCACCGCGGCCCCCGACCTCCGGGGCATGAACCGCGACGCGCGCAAGGAATACGTCGCGCAGCTCTTCAAGGCCGGTCGTCTCGGCGGCTGATTCTCCGAGGCGGGAGACCTCACCACCCTCTCGCCTGTTTCGGAGTCTCACATGGCCGTTTTGGACGTTTCTACCGCTACCAACATCATCAAGTACCTGTACCCGGACTACACGGTTCCCCGTGAGCTTCGGAAGACGAACCCCTTCTTCGCCATGCTCGCGAAGAAGACGAATTTCGTGGGTAAGAGCGTCGAAGTGCCGCTCACCATCAACACCACGCAGGGCGGCTCGGCGCTGTTCAGCGCGGCGAAGTCGAGCAACGAGCTCTCGACGAGCTACTCGGACACCTACAAGACCTTCACCCTGACCCGCAAAACGGACTACTCGCTCGCGACGATCAGCGGCGAGGCCATGAAGGCCGCCGTCATGGACGAGGGCGCCATGGTCGACCTTTTCCAAGACACGATCGACCTCGCCATGATGACCGCGATGCGTTCGATCGCTCGCAACCTCTTCCGCGACGGTTGCGCGTGGGCGGGCAAGGTCGGCAGCATTGCGGGCAGCGTCGTGACGCTCTCGACGCCGAGCGATGCGTTCAACTTCGACCTCGGCGAGCGCGTTTCGCTCTTCTCGTCGTCGTCGTTCCTCATGGATACGGTGGTGAACAACACCGACACCGTGCCGTACCTCATCACGGCCGTTGACCGCAAGGCTGGCACCATCACGCTCTCGAGCTCCACGGGCGTCTCGGCCAACCAGTACATCGCGCGCTTCGGCGACCGCACGTTTGCGACCTCGGACGCTACCGTCTTCACGAACAGCCGCGTGGTCACCGGCGTTTCGCAGTGGCTCGCGGGCTCGCAGACCGGCGCGGTCACGGGCGCGAACGCGGGTGCGCAGTTCCAGGCAGCGATCTACGGCGTGACCCGCACGACCGACAAGACCTCGCTCGCGGGCAACTCGCTTGACTGCACGGGTGCGGCGCCGGACGAAGCGATCATCCAGCTCGCGAGCGACATCAACGCGGAAGGTGGCCGCCCGGACCATTGCTTCATGAACCCGCGCGACTTTGCGTCCCTCGTGAAGTTCCTTGGCTCGCGTACGGTCTACGACCGCGCCGTGAGCATCGAGGACGCGGAGATCGGCTTCCAGGCCGTGACCCTCATGGGCGACGCTGGCCCGGTCAAGTGCGTCTCCGACATCAACGTTCCGCAGAGCCAGATCTTCGCGCTGCAGCTCGACTCGTGGGACCTCTTCTCGCTCAACGCGGCGCCGCACATCCTCGATTACGACAACCAGCAGATCCTCCGCGTCTCGGATGACGACGCGTATCAGATCCGCATCGGCTCGTACGCGAACCTCCGCTGCCGCGCCCCGGCCTTCAACGGTCGCGGCTTCAACTACCTCGCGACCACCACCTACTGAGGACAACCCAGATGGCCGCCCGCTCTTTCGTTCAGCTCCTGGGCGCCGCCGATCCGGGCGTCGTCGTACTCGGTGTGTCGTTCGCGCCTAACGGCACGAGCGCAGTCGATCAAGCCTCCATTCGTGGCCGTGGCGTTGCAAGCGTCGCGCGCACGAACGTCGGTCTTTTCACGGTCACGCTCGCCGATGTGTATCCTACACTGCTCTCCTGCACGGCGACGCTTCAGCTCGCCACGTCGGATGACAAAGTGGTGGCGAACATTGGCACGGTGGATCTCAACGCGCGCACCATCGTCGTGCGCGTGTTCGACATCAGCAGCCCCGGCCTTGCGGACGTGGCCGCCGATGCGAACAACCGCATCAACCTCACGCTCATCCTCAAGAACTCGCAGGTCTGACCATGAAGAAGCCCGCGCTTCTCATCGCTCTCGGCCGCGGGCCGAAGGGCGGAATGGACGACGAGGAGGAGGCCCCGGCCTCCGAAAACTACGCCGAGGAAAAGAAGGCCCTGGCCGCGGACGTGATGACCGCGATCAAGGACGGAGACAAGGAAGCCCTCGCCGACGCCCTCGAGGCGTTCGTCATGGCCTGCTCGGAGTGAGGTAAGGATGGCACGCAGTCGAACGCTTGGACAAATGCGCTCAGATGTTCGGCTGCGTGCCGACCTTGTTGGTAACCAGTTCGTCTCGGACTCGGAGATTAACGAGTACATTAACCAGAGCCTCGCGGAGCTCTACGACCGGCTGATCGGCTCGCGCGGCCAGGAATATTACGCGAAGGAGCAGACCATCGCGACGACCGGCAGCGAGACCTACGCGCTTCCGGCGGACCACTACCAGACGCTGTACGTGGAGCTCGATTACGGCGGCTCGCGCATGCGCCTGGGCTCGTATTCGTTCCACGAGCGCGCGGCGCTCCTGGGCACCAGCGTGCCCAATCCTGGCGTGCCCGCGGCCTTCCGCATCATCCAGGACAACCTCAGCCTGCTGCCGGCCCCCACGGGCGGCTACACGGTGCGGCACTGGTACATCCCAGCGTGCGCGCGTCTCGTGCTCGACGCGGACGCGTTCGACGGCGTGGACGGCTGGGAGGAGTACGCCGTATGGCGCGCGGTCGCCTACGTGCAGCAAAAGGAGCAGGTCGACCCGAGCTTCGCGCTCTCCTTCGTGACGAACCTTGGCCAGCGCATCGATCGCCTGGCGCCGTTCCGCGCCACGCAGAATACCGAGCGCGTGACGGACGTATACCGCGGCAACTACTACGACGCCGATCCCTCGCGCTTCCTCCCGCGGCCCTGACCGATGGCAAAGCCACTAACCGGCCGCCCGGAGCTCGTCGGCAAGACCGTTACGACGCTGCGCACCGTGCCGACGCGCGTGCTGCGCACCGACGAGGCCGCGACAACGGACGCCCAGCGCCAGAGCCAGATGGGCTTCACGCGCATGAACGAGGTGGTCAAGGCCATCAACGATTTGCAGCAAGTGCCATTCGGCAGCGGGCAGCTCCTGACCGTGCCGACCGGCACCGGGGGCCGAAACGAGCTACTCACGTTCCCCGCCGCGGGCACGTACACGTTCCCGCATACGCTCGGCCGGCCGGTGGAGGGCTTCGTCGTGGTCGATTGCCAGGTGGACGGAAACCACCGCATCCACCGCATTGCGCGCACGCGCAGCGAGGACGAGCGTAGCGTACAGTTTGACGTTCAGGCCGGGTGCAGCCTGAAGATTTGGGTATGGTGACGCCATGGCAGAGCAGAGCAAACCCGGTCAAGGCGTTATCGTTCGAGCCGACTTCGGCGGCGGCATCGACCAGAGCATGGACGCGTGGCGCGTCCCGCCGTCGCAGCTCTCCGAGCTCGTGAACGGGCGCCTCGAGCGCGTGGGCAGCGTGCGCAAGCGCACGGGCTACCAGCCCGTGGACCCGCCGAAGGCGAGCGGCGGCACGGCCGACGCAGGCGACCCCATCGCGGCCTACGGCGCAGCAGCGCAAACCGTCGTGATCGACCGCGCGCGAGACAACACGCTCGACAACTGGGCGCACCTGTTCCCGACGACGCCCGCGCGCATCGCCAACGAGTGCGGCTATGCCGCGCGGCAGTATACGCCGAGCACGACCTCGGCCACCAACGGATGGACGACGACCGGCCCCGCCTCCGACGTGATCGGCGACGTGATCGTGCTTGACGGCAACGCTGGCAACATCGACGAATGCGTGGACTACGGCGCAGCCGAAGGCTTCTTCTTCGTCGTGAAGGTCACGCGCTCGAGCTCCGCAGCCTCGGCATCCACGTTCACGCTCTCGCAGTACGATGCCACAACCTTCGCGCTCGTCTCGGAGACATCGCAGACGTTCAGCGGCGGCGCCCCGGGCGCCAACGCCGCGCGCATCTACCCGAAGCTCATCGTGTACCCGACGCTCGGCCGCATCGTGGTCGCCATCGCGCACAACCACCTGGTCAACAAGGCACAGGCCGTCTTTCACTTGTACTCGTACGGCGCAGCCGGCCTTGCATTCGTGGCCACCCCCGTTGTGACGGCCGTTCAGAACGCCGTGGATCACTTTGCCGTTACGGCCTACGCAACGGTGCCAGAGGAGCGCTACCGCCCCGCGTGCCCATGGGACGTGTGCAAGGTCGGGACCGATGGTCTTTTCCTCGCCACGTTCGATACCGGCGTCGGCACGCGCACAGAGCGCTTCACGGTGTCGACGACGACGATCACGTCGACCGCACAGGTGGACCACCCGGTTGGCATCGGCCCGCTGCAAGCGCTCAGCATCGCCGAGACGAGCCAGGGCGTGGCCCTCGTGGGCTACCACAACCCGCTCTTTAATGCGGCGCTCACGCCGCCGTACCAAGCCGGCAACTACGGTTGCCCGATGGCCACCTACAACGCGACGACGTGCGCGCTCGTGGTCTCCAACCTGTTCCCCGTGACGATTTCGGTGGCCGGCGCGGTCGCCATTCCAGGGCGCCTGACGGTCGGCGAGTACCAGGCCCAGGACACCACAGAGTCGCGCGTGTGCGGCTTCGTCGAGGTGCTCGAGTACACCACCGGCTTCATTTACG
>JBBAQZ010000068.1:5307-9223 GCA_040400045.1 Myxococcaceae bacterium | reverse complement strand
TCGCGCGTGTGCGGCTTCGTCGAGGTGCTCGAGTACACCACCGGCTTCATTTACGCGCACCGCCTTGTGCGCGTCGGCATGGGATGGGCTAACGCTACGCCGGTTGATGCGCAGGTGCAGAAGAGCTACGCGATCCCGGCTGGGCGCCTCTTCTCTCTCGACTACTACGCCACGGTGCCGAGCACGGACCGGCGGCCCCTTCGCCTGCCGCTCGTCGTGGGTGCGTCGCAGCAGACGTTCCTCGGCCGCGTGGCCCTCTCAAATGACCCGTACACGGACTTCGCGGGCAACTACTCAGGCGTGATCGGCACCCAGATCCTGACGGGCACCGATGAAATGACGCTGACGGCGTGCAATGGCCCCGTGCAGACCTACGCGCCGCGCCTCCAACCCTGCCCGCCGCCCTCAGCCTTCAAGCTCTCCGGCGTGTGGTACGCGCCTCACCTGGTCGCGCTCGACGGCGGCAGCGGCTTCGGCATCGCGCTCGTGCGCCTCGCGTCTCGAGCTCCTGGCGACGCGCAGCCAGGCGCTTATGCCACGCTGCCAATGTTCCCGGGCGGCGTGCTCCAGCAGGCAGACGGCGAGCGCTTTGCGGAGCTTACGCTGGTCGACCGCCCCACCATCGGCGCGATCATCGGTACAAGCACGGGCACGGCCAACGACTTCACCGAGGGCGACTATCTCGTGCAGTGCGTCGCCAGTTACCGCGACGCTTACGGCAACGTCCACCGCTCGACGCCATCGGATCCGTACCGCTACGTCTCCGTGGCCGCGCCGAACACGCCGCGCGTGTGGACGATCCACTTCTCGTATCAGAGCTACACGAACCGCAACGACGTGCAGCTCGACTTTTACGTGACCGAGGCGAACGGTACGATCCTGCGCTACTGGTTCAGCGTCCCCAACGTGGTCGGCCAGAGCTTCGGGCAAACCGCGCGCACCGATTCATCCGTCGCAGGTGGCACGGGCCTCCCGGCTCTCGACGCGCCGACGCTCTACACCACCGGCGGCGTGCTGCCCTACGTACCCGTCCCGTCGTCGCGCTTCGCCGTGCTCTACAAGAACCGCATGATCGTCGGCGGCAGCGACGACCGCCGGAGCATCTACTACTCGAACGCGCCGCTCTCCTATCAAGGCGCATCGTTCGCCGTGGGCAACGTGCTGCGCATCGAGCACGAGACGGGCGCGACCGCCGCAGGCGCCCTCGGCGACAAGCTGATCCTGTTCACCGAAAACTCGGTGTGGGCCATTTTCGGCCAGTTCCGCGACCAGACCGGAGCTGGCGACGCCATCAGCGAGCCCGAGCAGATCCACGATTACATCGGCTGTACGCAGCCCATGTCCGTGATCGGCGTGTCCACGGGCCTGATCTTCTTCGGGACGGACTCGCGCTTTTACCTGATCGACGACCGCCTCGGCATCGTCCCGATCGGCCTTCGCATTCAGGACCTGACGCGCGGCAACGGCCTCGTGCGATACGACGAAATCCAGGCCACGGTGCACATCGAAGCCGAGCGCGAGGTGCGTTTTTTCGTGCGCGAGACGCTCAGCGGCTCAATCGGTATCCTGGTCTACAACTACCAGGTGGACCAGTGGTCGCTTGACCGCGTGACGCTGCCCAACCAGCCGTTTATCGGCACATGGGGCGCCGCATGCTGGTCGCCGAGCTTCGGCGTGCTCGCCATGACGAACGGCGATTGGGTGAAGGACGACGGCACGACCTGGAAGGACGGCACGTCATGGATCACGCTCACGGCCTCGACAGCGTGGATCCAGCCCGCCGGCACGCAGGACTACTCGCGCTTCCGCTACGCGCAGGTGCTCGGCCGCTCCGTCGCCGACCATAACCTGACCGTGACCGTGCGCGTGGACTTCGACGAGTCAACGACCGTCGCGACGGGTACATGGACGGCGGCGCAGCTCGCGCCCATTGCCTCGACGGTCTACCCCGAGCAGGTGCGGCTCCAGGTCGGCACGCAGAAAACGCAAGCCGTGAAGATCACGATCGCCGACGCGGCGCCGAGCGGTGCTACAAGTGGGCAAGGCCCCCAGCTCGTCGGCCTTGCGCTTGAGATGCTCCCGCTGGGCGGCATGCGGCGCCTCCCAGACGTACGGAAGAAGTAAGGAGACGACGGCATGGCCTACGATTTCGCGAAAGAGTACCAGCGCCAGCAAGCCGGCGAGATTCAGCGCCAGCGCACGACGGGTCAGTATGGCAGCGAGGTTCCCATCGGGACGCGCGCCTTTGGTGCGGATCCCGAGACCTTTGCAAGCGTCTACGCCGAAGACGTGGCCGCGCGGCTCAAGCAACGCGACCAGGCCGCAGAGCGGGCCACGTTCGAAGAGCAGCGCCGCCGCATCCTCGGCGCCATGCAGCCGTCGACCGTGGCGACCGAGGCCGCACGCGAGCAGGCGCGCGAAGCCGGCCAGGCGACGCTCGGCGCGGCCCGCTCGCAAATGGGCGTGGCAGGTACGCAGACGGCCGCACTCGGCGCCCTGGGCGCCGGCCAGGCGCAGCAATACGGCATGGCCGAAGCGCGCCAGGTGCAGGCGCAAGAGGAGCAGCGCAACGCGCTCGCGCAGGCCCAGCTTGCCGAGATGCTGCGTCAGCAAGAAATGGCGCGACTTGGCCTCGAGCGCGCGGATTACGCGCAGGTGCTCGGCGCGCAGCGCGCCATGCTTCCAGCGGCACAGCAGTACGCGCAAGAATTCGCGGCATCCGAGGCCGATCGCCAGCGTCGCGCAGAAGGCGCGGCCATCGGCACGCTCGGAACGGCCATCGAAACCGGCTATGGCGCGTACAAATCAAGCGAGCGTGAAGCGGAGCGCGAGCGCCAGGCGTACAACGCCATGACGGAAGAACAGCGCCGCCGGAAGTACGGGTGAAATACTATGGGAATCTTTGACCTGTTCAAGCCAACAGCGAGCGGCGGCACGCTCGAGGACATTCGGCGCGAGAACCAGGAGGCCGACCCGTCGCGCGTCCTCTACCAGACCGGCATGGGCGGGCTGGAGCAGCTCCAGCGCGAGCAGAGCCAACGCTTTCAGGCGGCGCGAACTCCGCAGACGCAAGCCGTCGACGTGCTTGGCGAGCGTGCGGCCACCCTAGAAGGCGGCCAGGCAATGCTCCAGACGCAGGCCGCTCGCGAGCAAGCCCAGGCAAGCGCCATGGCGGCAGGCCGCACCATGTACGGCAACAGGGAAGCCGGACCGGAAGCCGCCATCCTCGGCGGACAAATCGGTGCAGCCGCAGCTCCGTCGATGGCCGGCCTCCAGGAAGAGGCGGCAGCACGTCAGGCAGCATATGTGCGTGGAGTTGGAGCCCTCGGCGCCGCGACCACACAAGAGGCCGAAGAGCGTCGCCGCGTTGAGCAAGTCATGCTGCAAGACCTCCAGGCGCGCTACGCTGCGGCAATGCAGCAGGCGCAATACGAGCGGCAGCGCGAGGCCGAGGAGCGTGCGCGCCTCCAAGGCGCGTTCATGCAAGCAATCCCTGCGGGTCTTTCTTTCCTCGGTAAAGGCCAAAAGTAATGGCGAATCCGTACATGAGCCCCGTTCCCTCGCCGCTCGACTTCGACCCCATGCGCGGCTACTCGTCGCAAATGCCGGTGCTTGGCCAGGGACCGCTCGCGTCCACAACGCCGGTCGCCGGTCCCGCCATGTCGGTGCTCGGCGCTGGCCCGGTCGACCTGGCGGCGCTCGAGCTTCCGCGCCCAGGCGAGGCCCGGCCCGCACCGGCCCCCGTGGTCCCTCGTGCCGTGCCGCTCGCGTCGGCCCTCGCGCAGTTCGGCATCGGCGCCACACCTCCCGCGCCGATGGCGGCCCCTGGCGGCCCAGTGGCGCCTCCCGTAGCCGCAGCCGCCACTGCGCCTGCCGCAGCGCCTCCGGCGCGCGCCATGGCCCGCCCAGGCGCCGC
>JBBAQZ010000068.1:0-5207 GCA_040400045.1 Myxococcaceae bacterium | reverse complement strand
CTCGCGGTGGCCCTCGGCTCTTTCGGCGCGAGCATGACGGGCGGCCCCAACTACGCCATGCAGCTCGTCAACCAGCGCATCGACCGCGAGATCGACGCGCAGAAGACCGAGCTCGACAAGAAGAAGGGCAAGGTCACGCAGCTCGGCCAGCTCCTCCAGCGTAACGAGGGCCTGCTTGGCGACGCGGAGCAGGCGCGGCGGCTCGCGAAGGCGCAGACGTTCAAGGCCCTCGCCGACGACGTGGAAGCCCGCAACAAGGGCCGCGCCCTCACGCCGCAACAGGCGCAGGTGCTCCAGACGCTTCGCTCGCAGCAAGCGAAGGAGACCGCGGACCTTGAGCTCGGCGTGCAGCGCGCGGTGGCAACGCGGCAGATGGTCGGCGCGGAAGAGCGCCAGCGCCAGGCCGTCGCAGCGGGCACCGAAGCGAAGCGTCAGCGCGATATCCGCGAGAAGCGCGCCCAGCAAGCGTTCGAATCAGGCCTCAAGGTCGAGGAGGCGCTCGGCATCGAGGCCGGCAAGCGCGCCATGGACGAGGGCGGCCCGCCGCAACCCGGCCAGGCGCCACCGAAGGCCGTGGAAAAGGTGCTCGACATCGTGGCCAAGCCCGCGCTCGGCACGAAGGATTTCATCGGCGCGCTGCGCTCCCTTGGCACGCTGGAAGGCGCGATCATGGCATACGGAAGCCCAGAGGCGGCGCCGGGCGGCTCGACGCGCGGGCTCGTGCAGACGTTCACGCCAGACATTACCGAGAGGGCGCGCGCGCTCACGCAAACGCGCACGTCGAATATCCTCGACTACCGCAGGGCGCAGACGGGCACCGCGGCAGGCGTCGAGGAAGAGAAGCGCATTACCTCGGCCGCAGGTGGCGACGACCCGGTGGCGAACATGCGCTGGCTCAATCAGCAGCGCGGCAAGCTCCTCGCGGAGCTCGACACCGCGCTCAAGGCGATCCCGGCCGGACAACGTGACGCCGTGCGCGCCACGATTCTACAGCAGGCAGGTGGCACGACGGCCGCGGCTGCCGCTGGCTTTGCTCCCGCGAAGGCGCGCTAATGGCGACCGTCTACGCTCGCACACCGGACGGCCAACTCCTCCAAGGCCCCGAGGAGAACCTCGCGCAGCTCCAGGCCTCGGTGCCTGGCGCCGTGCCGCTCACGCAGGCCGAGGCCGATGCGGAGCTCGCGAAAGCGAGGATGCGCGAAGAGGAAGGCGGCCTAACGGGCGCGGCCAAGCAGTTCGTCGCCAGCGCCCTTGAGGGCGGCACGATGGTCCCCATCGCGCAGGGCCTCGAGCGCGCCTACGGCTACATCACGGGCGGCGAGAAAGGCCAGCAAGAGGCCATCGAGCGAATGCGGATCCGCGAGCAGGAGCAGCAGGCCGCAGCCTTCGCGGGCTCTGCGGTTGGCTTCGGCGCTGGCGTGCTCACGGGCGCAGCGGAGACGGGCGCTCTTGCGCGCGTCGGCACCGCGGGCGCTCGCAAGGTGATGGAGTATGGCGCCAAGGCAGCCGAGAAGGCCACCGCGCGCATTGCGGAGGACAGCCTAAAGCGCGCGATCAAGGGCGCAGCGGCGCGAGGAGCGACGGAAGGCGCACTGCTCGGCGCCGGCCAGCTCACGAAAGACCTCGTGCTCGACGAGAACATCACGTTCGAGCTCGTGGCCGAGCGGCTTCTCGGCGGCGCGCTTCTCGGCGGCGCCGGCGGCGCTGCGTTCGAGGGCCTCGGCGCAGCCGCAGCCAAGGCCGCGCAGAAGGTCGGCGCCGAGAGCGTGGGCGCCATGGTCGGCGCGGGCCTCGGTGGCGCGATGGGCGGCATCCCGGGCGCCATCGGCGGCGGCATCGTGGGCAAGAAGGCGGGCGCGTTCCTCGGCCGCTCGGCTGCCGCTGGCGAGCGTGCGGCCATCCAAGAGCTTGCAGACCGCGAGGCCAGTGCAGAGGCCGCGGCAACGGGCAAGGTTGCGCGTCGCGACATGAGCGCAGCCGAGCGCCGCGCCGTGCTCGACGCGGACCGCGAGGAGCTCCTGGCGCGCGAAGCACTGCGCGAGGAAGAGATTGGAGGCGGGCTCGACGCAGCGGAAGGCGAGCTACAGCGCCAGCGCCAGGCGGCGCTCGAGCGCATGCAACGGGAAAACTTCGCGGCCGCGGAGGACATGGGGCCTCGCGTCGAAGAGCTCGCGCGTCTCATGCAGGACGAGAACAGCGAGCTCGCACGCCAGATGCGCGCACGCCTCGCGACGGCCGAAAAAGACATGGACGACATCGCCCGCGGCCTCGGCGACTTCCGCGAAGGCCTCATGGCCAAGGCCATGAAGGGCTACCAGTCTGCCTATGAAGGCGTCACGGGCACGGCCAAGTTCAAGCAGGTGCAGCGCCTCGCGTCGGAGATCCCCGCCGAAGAGGCCGCGAGCCTGGCCAGCATCGCGCGTGACCGCGTGACCGAAGAGCTTACGACGTTCGCCGATGCGCTCGAGCGTGACGTGGCCGGCTTCCCCGGCATCAAGGGCACGATCACGAAGCAGATCGACCAACTCCGCAAGGCCGCAACAGGCGTGCAGCGTGTCGCCTTTGAGGCCGAGCCGCAAAAGGCCCTGGCCGAGATTCACAACCTCGGCGACCGTGCAAAGCGCGAGCTTGATCGCGTGCTCGCAAAGGGACCGGGCGGAAACGCCACGCTCGACGAGCGCGATTTCTTCCGGCGCTTGACGCGCGAGGACGGCGCGACGGGCCTACGCTCCGCGCTCACGGACGAAGCCATTTTCGGCGAGGGCATTGCGGCGCTCCAGAGCGAGGTGAACCAGGCCTGGCGCAAGAGCATCAACGAGCTCAAAGACACGTCGCGCCGCTACATGCGCGAAGGGCTCGACCCCAACGAGCTCGACCCGTACCTCGTGGATCAGATCGTCGACCCGTCGAAGATCATCCCGGCCGTCAAGGCCATCGGCACGCCCGAGCAGGCCGCGAACCTGGAGACGCTGCGCCGCTTCGTGGAGTCGCAAAAGCGCCTCCAGCGCGTCGCGGCCGAACGTTTCGACCTCTCGCCGCGCCAGCGCGAGCGCGTCATGGCGAGCCTTTCGGCACTCGACAAGATGGGCACCGAGCTCCAGCGCGCGTCGACGGCCAGCCAGACGCTCGAGGCGGCGCGGTTCCTCAAGCAAGACGCCATGGAGCAGCTCAAGATCGGCATCGCGGGCAAGATCCCCGGCATCGGGCAAGCCGTGACTGCACTCCTCGACCTCGAGCGCCGCGCCACCATGGAACGCGCATTGTCGGGCCTCGTGGGCAACGCAGACAAGCGCATCAACGACGCCGTGAGGGCGTTCGTGCGTGGCGCCGAGCGCCCGGGCAAGATCATCGCCGAGGCCGCTCGTGGCGCCGCCGTCGAGGCCGGCACGAAGCCCGCGCCGCAGATCAAGCCGAAGGAAGCCGTGGCGAAGGAGCTCGCCACCGCAGCGCCGAAGGAGACCCGCGAGGCCATGGCCCGCGATGCGCTCAAGCAGATCGCGACGGTCACGGCCGTTGTGGGCACGCCTGGCGCCCTCGACGCCTTCGCCTTCGCAGGCACTGGCCCGATGCAGTTCACGACGGACCCGCGCCTTGCGACGAGCGTCGCCAACGCGTCCGCGCGCGCCATGACGTTCCTCTACGCGAAGCGCCCTCCGACCTTCGAGAGCGACACGCTCCAGCCCGAGCTCGTGGCGCGGCAGCTCTCGGACGGCCAGCTTGCAACGTGGCGAGCGTACGCCACGACGGCCGCGCAGCCGCTCTCGGTGCTCGACGACCTCCAGCGCGGCACCGTGCGCCGCGAGCAGGTGGAGACACTGCGTGCCCTGTACCCGGCGATCTACTCGTCGATTCAGAGCAAGATCCTCGACGAGCTGCACACGTCGCGCGCGCAGATCAGCTTCAACCAGCGCGTGCTCCTGTTCCAGCTCTTCGGCTCGGCAACGGACCCGAGCCTTAAGCCGCAGACCATCGCGGCCATTCAATCCAGCTTCACGCCGGCGCAGCCTGCCCCCTCCGGGGCGCCTCGTGCTACGCCGGGCAGGGTGCGCGGTTCGTTCGCGGCCGACCTGCGTACCTCCACCGAGTCTCTTTCCGCGCGAGGCAACCTCCCATGACGCAACGAATCGGAACCGGCGCCAACGCCGAAATCACGGTCTACGCCGTGACGCTCTCCACGACGCAGCGGCAGCTCGAAACGAGCGTGCCCGTGGGCGGCGCCATCGGTGCGCTCACGTCGCAGAGCCCGAGCCCCACGGCCTCGCGCGCGCTGAATACTGGCCCGGTCAACCCGGGGCGCTTCTACGTGCAGGGCGCGACGCTGATCAACACGGACACGGCCAACATCGCCTACGTGGGCTCCAGCGCCTCGCACACGTCGACGGTCGCCATCCCGATTCAGCCGGGCGCCGCGCTGCGGCTCGACGTGAACCGGCTTGATGGCATTTTCCTCTTCTCGACGGCCGGCACGCCGATCGTCAAAGTGATCGGGGTCTGACATGGGCGCACCTCAATACGAGCAGGCAGGCGCCGACATCGGCGGCACCGGCACCACCAACACGATCCCCCGCTGGACCGGGCCGAGCACGTTGGGGGATTCGGGGCTCATCGACGATGGCAGCGTAATCTACACGACTGCGCGTAATGCTGCGTTTGGGTCGACCAGCAGCGCGGGATATCGGGCGCGCGTACTTGCCGCCGCTGGCACAGGCTCCGCGTTTGGTGTGCGCATTGACGCGGGCACCAACTCGACGGATTACGCGCTGCGCATTGCCAACCAGGCCACGACATCAGATTATTTTGTGGTCCGCGGCGACGGCCACGTCGGCATCGGCACGCCGGCGCCGGTTTCGTACGCAAATTATCGTACGTTGGCGATGGCTGGCGCGGCAACTGGCGCAATCATTGACATGGGGCCAGGTACTAATCTGCAAACCAGTGGAGGATTGCAGATCGCTACCACCGCAACAGGTACGGACATCAACGCGCAAGGACCATCCGGCGGCGCCGCGGCCGTTCTTCGATTCAGCGCCGGGACATGGGGCGCCGTTCCTGCGCGCATGCTCGTCAGCGGGTCCGGAACACAGGCGCAATCGCAAGTCGCCATCGGCACCAGCTCGTTCACGAGCGGGTGTTCGCTCACCGTCGCGCAGTCCATCGACGCGTCGCAGAGCGCGCAGGGCCTCAAACTCCCCGCGACGCCGGGCAAC
>JBBAQZ010000067.1:19386-27427 GCA_040400045.1 Myxococcaceae bacterium | reverse complement strand
TCACTTCGGCTGCGCGCCGAGCCACCAGTCAGGCTGCACCCACGAGACTCCCGCTACCGTGGACAGCGAGCGCGCCAACTCGAAGACCTTCGTCGGCGCACACGCCACGCGGACGACGCCATTGGCGACGACGGAGCCGCCGACCTCGGCGCTCACCTTCGCGGCCGCGACGCCCTTCGCCGGCACCACCAGCACGCCGTCGATGGGCACTCGCATCTTCGTCGAGCCCTCGTCGCGGTAGACGGGCAACAACTTCGGCTCGGCCTGGAGCACCACGGACGCACGCTCCACGCGCCACAACCGCATGCGCCCCTTCTTGAAGCTCACCATCGCGCCCGCCGACCGGAGCGCCGCGCCGGTGTGCTCGTCTCCATCGCGCTCGGCCACCAGCGACTCGTCGAGGTGCACCGTGCGGTCGACTGCGCCGTCCTTCCACTGCACGACCGTTGGCCATGCGCCGGCGAACTCCACCGGCTTCGGAGTGGCGCCAGGCGCGACGACTTGTGCCACGACCACTGCGAGCAGGGCGTTGATCACCTCAAGGCCTCCCGTACAGCGCGAGCTTCCACGACGCCAATCGTCCCACGTCCTGGGCCGCCGCGTCCCGCACCTCGAGCGTCCACGTGCCATCGCCGGGCTCGTCGAGGTGGCGCACGCTCGAGAAGGTGAAGCCGTCGATGGCGCTACAGGGGGAACACACGTGGTTCGGGTGGAGCCGCGACGACACGCCGCCGCTGTGAACGAGGCGCACGTCGAGGTCGCCGCTGTTGGTGTGCGTGATGGTCACCGTCACCTCGACGAAGTCGACCTGCCGCACGCCGCTCCCGGTGACGGTGATGGCGCTCGACACGCCGGCTGGGCTGACGTCGGGAATCATCACCCCGACCTGCTTGAGCGGGCTCACGAACGACACCTCGGGGACACCCGCGTCGTAGGTCTTCGCCAGTCGCGTCGCAGCGGCGGCGTCGAGCGCTCCGAAGCCATAGTCGTGGTTCACCGCGTGCCCCGCGCCGTTCATCGTCCAGTCCGGGTGGCGGGTGTCGTTGCGCCGCGCCGAGAGCGCCAGCACCCGTCGAACGTCACGCCACGTCAGCGTCGGGTTCGCCTGGAGCACCAGCGCCACCACCCCAGCCGCGACCGGCGTGGAAGCCGACGTGCCATCGAAGGTCTGGGTGTAGTTGGCGTTCGACGGCTCGCCTGGGGTGCGGCCTGAGTTGTAGCCAGCGGTGCCCGTGATGTCGGTGGTGGTGAGGTCATGCGCGCCGCGGTCCCCGGACGGGGCCACCGCCAGCACGTTCGCTCCCGGCTCGGAGTAGCCAGCCCGTTTCCCATCATCGCCCACGCCGCCGATGGTCAGCACGTAGCGGCTGTTGGCCTGCCCATCGAAGTTCGAGTCGTCCGGGAAGCGGTCGTTCGCGCCGTTGCCAGAGGGGAAGACGTAGACGAGGCCCTTGCCTTCGCGCCCCTCGCGGGTGCCCTGCTCGACGCCCATCAACCACATCGCGTCCGACGTCGTGAGCTGGCCGGTGCCATCGTCGGCGTCGCCCCAGCTGTTGCTGCTGATGGTGTTCGTCGCGAGTCCGCGCACCATCGCGTCGAGCTCGTTGGCCGAGGTCGAGTCCTGAAGGAAGTTGTACGAGACGACGCTGACGCGCGGCGCGACGCCTCTGCCTCCGACGCCGTTGAAGTCTCGCGCTGCGACGAGGCCAGCCACGGCCGTCCCGTGCTCCGCGAGGTCGGGTGAGGCGTTGCCAAGGTAGTCGTGACTGTCGGTGACGTTCGCGTTCGCCTGCAGGTCTTCGTGCGTGAGGTCGACACCGTCATCGACGATGGAGACGCGCACGCCTTCGCCGCGGAAGTCGCTCCACACCGACTCGACCGAGACGTCCTGGCCTGCCGTGCCGCCGACCTGGCCGGTGTTCACGAGGTGCCACTGCGCGGAGAACAGCGGATCCATCACCACGGGAGCGACCGGGACCGTGACGGTCTTCGAGGCGGCGCCGCAAGCCAGGGTGTACGTCTGGTCCCTCAGCGGGCGAACCGCGCGTTTCCCAGAGGCCGGTACGTCTTCGCCAGGCGGTGTCAGCCGACAGCCAGCCGACTGCGAGTCCCAGCGCAGCTCGACGAGGTCGCCTTCGTTGGCCATGGCCGGGGTCGCGGTGAAGCTCGCAATCGCAGCCACCACCTCGACCCGTGCCGTGGCGACGACCGTGTCGCAGGTGAGGGTGTACTCAGTCGTCGAGGTCGGGCTGACGCTGACGGCGCCTGCGACGCCCACGCGCATGCCGAGCGGCTCGAGCCGGCACTGCCTGGCGCCTGTGGTGTTCCAGCTGAGCTGGCTGGCGCCTCCCGGAGCGATCGTCGCAGGCTCGGGAGTGAAGAAGGTGATGGTGGCGGGCGCACAGGCACTCAGACCGACGGTGACGACGAGGCGGAGGACCAGGCACATCGACGCGTGGCGTTAGCGCGAACCATCGCCCGGCGGCAACCGGTCGCGCCGGCGTGGGACGTGGTTCGTGTGGAACGCACGAGGCTCCACGCCCAGGTGGAGCCTCGGCAGACTGGCGGGGCGCGAGGTTGGCCGTTAGCGACTGCCCATGAAGCTCTCCGAGAAGGGTCGATTCGCTGTGCCGCCCAGGCTCGAACCCAGGCACGCGCAGGCGCTGTCCGAGACGCTCGCTTCGTGGAGCTCGGTGAATGCGCGAACGCATTGGCTGCTCGGCGACGAGTCGGTGGTGGACGGCGCGGACTTCTATGTCGGTGAAGAAGAGCTCGGGCATGTGCACCTGGACGGTGAGGCGCACGTGGCCGTCGGCACGACGTTGAGAGATGCGCTGGTCGAACGAGGCCTCGCGCGTCCGTTTCGATGGAGCCGCGCGTTCGTGACCTGGAAGGTCTCGTCTGCTGCCGCGCGCGAGCATGCCGAGTGGCTGTTCTCCCTTCGGCTCGCTGCGCTCCGTGGCGCGACGCCTGCTGAGTTGATGTCGCTGGTCACGGCGCGCGCGAAGGCCGTCGCCGCCTGAAGAAGAACGAGCGGCTGATTCAGTCTTCGGGCGGCGCCAGGCCCTTCTCCCGGCAACCGTCGTCGTCGCCGAGCTTGCACGCGCGCGAGAAGGCCTTGTCGGCCGTGCGGTCGTCTCCCTGTTTGCGCAAGAAGCGGCCCGCGTTGGTGCACGCCGCGCCGTTGCCGCCCTTGCACGCCTTCGTCCACAGCGTCATCGCCTGCTCGAAGCTCTTCGTGACGCCGAGGCCCGCAGCGGTCGCGTTGCCGAGCTGATTGCAGCCCGACACCGAGCCGCCGTCACACGCGCGCTTGAACAACGCAGCCGCCTTCTCGACGTCCTTCGCGCCGAGCTCGCCCTGGGCCCACAGACTGCCCAGCGTGCCGCACGCGAACGCATCGCCGCCGTCACACGCCTTCTGGGAGAGCTGCGCCGACTTCTTCGCGTCCTTCGCGACGCCTTCGCCGTCCCAATAGAACGAGGCGAGGTTGGAGCAGCCCAGCACGTCTCCTCCATCGCACGCCTTCGTGAAGAGCCCGACGGCGCGCTTGACGGTCGCGGCATCGCGCGTGTTCTCGACGAGCCGGAAGGCGAGCTTCGAGCAGCCACGGAGCACGTCTCGTTCACATGCTTGCTGGTACCGCTCGAGCGCCACGCTTCGGCACGTCGCCACCAGCGCGTCACCGGCTTCGATGCAGGCCGTCGCTGGCTTCTTCTCGCAGGGGCCGCTGACGTGCTTCGGGTCCTTCGAGGTCGCCGGGCACGGCGCTGCCGCGAGCGCGAGCGGGGACACGAGGGTCAACAGGAGCATCACCCTGCTCGGTCGAGCACCGGACCTGGCGTTCCTTCCGAAGGGGGTGAACGAGCGAGAGGTCGCCGGAACCCGGGGGCGAGGAGGCATCCACATGGAGCGCACTCTACGGAGTCGCTCCGAGCGAGTGAACCCGGGCGTGAGGAACGAGACCTCGAGCGCGCTGGCCTCGAAGCCTGAATTCTGTCGCTGCCACCTCGCGCGGGGCGCAGTAACACCGGCGCATGTCCACTCCGAACCTGCTGATGATTCCGGGGCCGATTGGCCTGAGCTCCGACGTGTTGAGCGCGCTGTCGGAGCCGCAGCGTGGACACCTCGACCCGGTCTTCATGCAGTCGTACGCGCGCGCGTTGAAGCGGCTGCGTGAGGTGGTCGTGGCGCCGGGCGCGCAGCCGTTCATCGTCTCGGGCTCAGGCACCCTCGCGATGGAGATGTCGGTCGCGAACGTGATCCAGCCCGGTGACCAGGCGCTCGTGGTGAACACCGGCTACTTCTCGGACCGCATCGCCACGATGCTCGAGCTGCACGGCGCGCAGGTGACGCACGTGAAGGCGGTCCCCGGCGACGTCGCGCCTCTCGACGAGGTGGAGCGCGCGCTCTCGAGCAAGGCCTTCAAGGTGATGACCATCACGCACGTCGACACCTCGACGGCGGTGCTCGCGCCGGTGAAGGAGCTGGCCGCGCTCGCGAGGCGACACGGCGCGCTCGTGGTGGTCGACGGCGTGTGCAGCGTCGGTGGCGAAGCGCTCGAAATGGACGCGTGGGGCGTCGACGTGGCGTTCACCGCGAGCCAGAAAGCCCTGGGCGCGCCTCCGGGCCTGGCGGTGCTCCTCGTGAGCGCGCGTGCGCTCGGGACGTGGAAGGCGCGCACCAGGCCCGTCGCCGCGATGTACCTCGACTTCGCGCAGTGGCTGCCGATTCAGCAGGCCTACGAGGCCGGCACGCCCTCGTACTTCGCCACCCCGGCGGTGAACCTGATCAGGGCGCTGGACGTGAGTCTTGGTGAGTTGGTCGCCGAGACGATGCCCGTTCGTGTGGCGCGGCATCAGACCCTCGCCCGTGCAGCGCGCGCCGCGTGGACCGCGCTCGGCCTCGCGTCGCTCACCAGCCGCCCCGGGGTGACGGCGCACACCTTGTCGGCGTTGAAGTACCCCGCGGGCGTCGATGCCTCGCTCGTCAAGCACGTCGCTGCGCAGGGCGTGAACATCGCGGGCGGGCTGCACCCCGCGCTCAAGACGACGTACTTCCGCGTCGGCCACATGGGCGCCGCGACGGCAGGCACGGTGCTCCAGACGGTCGGCGCCCTCGAGCACGGGCTCTCGGCGGCCGGCTACCGGTTCGACTCGGGTGTTGGCGTCGCGGCGGCGCAGCGCGCGCTGGGCTGAGTCTTTCTGACTCATTGAAGGTCGTACCGAGTCACGGCGAGGCGTCATGCCCTGCTTCAGGGCCCGTTCTCATGGTCGTGAACGGGTGATTGCCCCTGTTCAGCCTTTGCCGAAGGACGACTCGTGAACCGATTCCAGCTGCTGCAGGCCCTCGTCGCCGTGGTGCTCCTCGCGGGGTGTCACCAGCCGGGATGAACCCGGGCCGGGGCGAGGTGAGCACCACCCCGCCGCGACCGAGTCCTTTCGTCAGAGTGAAGCGAGCGCCTCGGCGCGCTCGTCCACGAAGCGCTGCGCCACGCCCGCCTGGACGGCACGAGAGCTCGAGGAGAAATACGCGAGCGCACCGCGCCGGTCCCTGCGCGCGCGCTCGTCGTACACCGCGTTGATGAGGTCGGCGTCGGAGAGCCGACTGACGTCGCGACCGGCGAGCGCACGGCTGAAGATGGCGACGGCGCCCGATGGGCCGTGCTGCACGGAGCTGCTCCACAGCACGTCGCTCACCACGCGGCTGCGCTGCGAGAGGTCGAGCGCAGGCAGCCGCGACTCGAGCTGGCTGCGCGACCCCTCGAAGTAGCGCTCCCCGACGAAGGCGTGCTGCGCCGCGAGGAACGCAGCTGGCTGACGGGCTGCGACGGCGCGCCAGGCATTCGAGAACGCGGTGGTGCCGGGTGAGAGGCCCGCGAAGGCCCGCCCGAGCGAGGGGTCGGTGCGCTGGAGCCATGCCGAGAACGCGCGCGCCGCGCCGGGGTTGGTGGCGAACTGGTACGCGCCGTAGCTGACGCCTCCCGGGTCTCCGCGACCGCTCGAGACGGTGCCGGGGTCGCCGTTCGATTCGTACCGCGCCGACAACGTGCCGAGGCCGCGGAGGTCGGTCGGCCCTCCAGGAGGAGGCGGTGGCGGGCGTGGACCCAGGTCGAGGTTGCCTGGCGGCGTCCACGGCGTCGTCGACTGCGCCGCCGGCACGTCGTCATCGAACCCATCGGGGATGTGGAGCGTCTTCCCCTCTGCGATGCGGTCGGGGTCCTCGATGCCGTTGGCCCGCGCGAGGCGCTCGACGGTGGTGTCGAACTGCTTCGCGAGCGCCGAGAGCGTATCGCCGCGCTGAATCCGATAGTCCACGGGTGCCCCCTCACTTACTGCGCGAACATTCGAATGCCCGTCGCCGCAGCGAACGAGAGCCGGTGGGCCTCGTTCCAGTCGGGGTGACGAACGACGACATGGCCATCGGAGAGCAGCGTGTTCTTCCAGTTGCGCCGCTGCATGCCGGGGCGGAAGAGCGCTTCTTCCACGCACCACGGGCCGGCCTCTTTCAGCCAGCGGCCCAGGCCCTCGATGCGGGTGACGCGGCCCTGGCCGAAGGCGCGCTTGAAGACGATGCCGACGTTGTATTTGCGCGGCACGTTCGCCTCGAAGCTGCGCCACGTCGCCACCCGCGCCCACTCGCGAAAGAGGTCGATGTCGCTCGTGTAGTTCATCTGGTCGACGAGGTGCGCGCCGCCGGGCCGGCAGCCGATTTCACCGAACACGGCTTCTCCGCGAGGCGTGAGGAACCACTCCATGTGCGTGAAGCCGTCGCCCATGCCGAGCGCCTTGAGCACATTGCGACCGAGCTCGACGCCGGGCTTGAGCCGTGCCTGGTACATGTCGCGCACGGTGATGATGACGGGCGAAATCCACTCGTTGCTGCGCGCCTCGAGGGGCTTGGGCAGGTACGACGCGATGTTCTCGTAGGCCGGCTTGCCGTCGAGGCAAACGGTGTCGAAGGTGAACTCTTCGCCGGTGACGTATTCTTCGCACGACACTTCTTGCACGTGCCGCACCTTCTGGAGCGTCGCCTCGAGCTCCTTCGCATCGCCCACGCGGTACGTGTCTGCGCTGCCAGCGCCAGCGATGGGCTTGACGACGAGCGGGTAGCCAATCTCTTCGGCAGCCTCGCGGATTTCCCGCTCCGACGACGCGCGCTTCGACTTCGGTACCCGCAGGCCAGCGGCGCGCACGCGCTCCTTCATCAACTGCTTGTCGCGAAACCCGCGCACCACGTCGGCGCTCATGCCCGGCATGCCCCAGCGCTCGCGCAGCTTCGCGGCGAGGATGACGAGGGGCTCCCAGTTGGCCAGCACGCGGTCGACCGGCACGCCCTTGAGCCACGCCGTCGCGCGGGTGATGACGTCGTCTTCGTCCATGATGCGCGGCACCTGCAGGTAGTCGTGCAGGTACGGCTTGAGCTCGCGCGGCAACCCTTCGCGCGGCGTGTCGGCGATGCCGTAGACCTTCGCGCCCACCTCGGCGAGACCGCGGGTGTACTGAATCATCTCGGGAGGAAAAGTCGGGGCGAGGAAGACGACGCGCATGGCCGCGCAAAGTACCAGACCCGCCATCGACCCTCGCCGCCGAAGTCGTGACTTCGATGTCAGCTCCCTTGACGGTTCTCACTCAAGAGCTGAGAGGATAAACGCCTGAAATTCATGAAGAAACTCATGGAGGCGAAGGACGACAACAGCGGTGTCTTCCGCACACTCACCGACTTCCCAACACGGAGCCCCCATGAGCAGCGTCAAAGTCGCCGACTTCATCCGTTCCTCTGCTTCGTACGTTCGCGCCAACGTCGCCCAGGCCAACCGGGACGGCAACACGTACCTCACGAAGGTCGAGGCGAAGTCGCTGGCGAAGGACCTGAAGGACAACTTCGAGAACCACCGCTGGGGCGCGCAGGACAACGGCTCGGTCACGGCGTCGAAGTTCGTCAACCGCTTCACGGACTACGTTGCCGTCATGGCGAAGCGCGCTGACGCGAACGGCGATGGCTTCATCAGCTCGACCGAGGCGAAGACGCTGCCGAAGGA
>JBBAQZ010000067.1:0-19286 GCA_040400045.1 Myxococcaceae bacterium | reverse complement strand
CTGCAGGACAACTTCAAGAACTACTCGCGGTTCCGCTGAACGATTGACCTCCTCCTGACGTGCGCGACCCGGCCACTCCGATGAGGAGGTCCGGGTCGTCGTCGTTGGCAGGCTCACCGAGCCGCTCGGGAAATCGAGGGCGATGCCGTGGCGCCGCGACCTGCGCTTCGTTGGTCGCCGTCATTCTCGGGCTTTGAATGCATCGAGACTGCAAGGGTGACCGACCTTGCGCGCGTCGCGGCAAAGCGCGTCTCTCACGCGCTGGCCCGCGCCGCGGCACCCGTCTGCCTCTGGGTGAGCGCTCTCCACGGACAACGACTCACTCCACCTGCTGGAACTCCTCGACGTCGCTGCTGAATTTCCGGTTGACCAGACGCAGCAGGAAGCCGTGCTGTACCGCGATGAACGCGGCGTCGTAGGTGATGGCCTCTGCGCCTTCGGGCTCGAGCACCAGCGACCACTCGTCGTGGGACCAGGCGCCCGAATCCACCTGCCTGCTGAAGACGCCGTTCAGCAGCGCGCTCGACTCACGACGAAAGGAACCGCGCTCCAGCGTGAGGTCGCGCCAGGCGGCGACGGCCTCGATGCCCGTGAAGCGGCCAGTCGCGGCGGCATAGCGCTCAGCCACGGTGTTGAACCCCGACTTCCACCGGCCTTCCAGCCTGTTGCACAGGAGCGAGAAGCGATTGAGCGAGGTGAGCGCGTTCAGCGCTGCGCTGGTCGGGTAGGCGGCGAGCGTCGACGCGTCAGCGCCGATGACCGCGACCGGGTGTGCGTAGCCGCCAGTGGCTCCGCTGGTGAAGGCAATGAAGACCGTTCGGCCCGTGCTCCGCTCGGTAGCGGGCCCGGCGAGGTGGAGCTCTCCGAACTGACCTTGCACGAGCTGCCCGGGCTCGTAGCGGTCGCCGAGCACCGCGCGCCAGACGTTCATCTCAGAGTCGCCCTGCCGGAGCGCATCGGTGAACTCGAAGGACCAGCCCTGCTCGGCGGTGACGCCGTCCCTCGTCAGCACCAGGCCTCGGGGACCGATGGTCTGATGCCAACCGTCGACCGTGTCCGAGCAGCCCGCCGACGTCGCGCCGGTTGGGCCGTCTGAGCCATCGGCGCTCAGCAGGCCGAGCACCAACGCGCCACCAGAGCACACGAAACACGACGCTCCGAGGACGAGCGCAGCGATGAGCCAGCGGTTCATCCCCGGGCTTCAAGCACAGCGCGCTGCCGGGTTCGAGGTGCGCCCCGGCGGATCCAGGCCCAGCGTCGCGCCCGAGCCATCGGTACAGCCCGCCTCAACGCCCTCGACAAGCACTTCAAGAAGGACGACGGGCGCATCGGCCAGGGCGAGATGCGCAGCATCCTCAAGAACGTCTTCAAGGACGGCAATGTCTCGCCGACAGAGAAGAAGTACCTGCAGGAGAAGCTCAAGGACCCGAACGTGAGCGCGGCAGCCAAGAAGGACATCCGGCTGATCCTGTCGATGCTCCCCGGCTCGCGCTTCTCAATTGACGGCCACCTCGTTCGCCCGAATTGGCCGCGCCCGATGCCCCTGCCCACCACTCCGCCGGCGCCCCCCACGACTGGCTCTTCTGGTTCGACGGGGACGGGCGGCAGCGGCGGCACCGGCTCGACGGGCGGCACCGGTTCGACGGGCGGCACCGAGGGCGGCAACACGGGCTCGCCCTCGACCGGCTGGACCGGCGGCGCTCCGGACCCGGCGAAGTACAAGATGGACACGCCGGAAGGTGCTGCGAACTTCCAGAAGGACAACCTCAAGTACCAGCAGGCGATGAACAACATCCAGATGTACTACTCGACCCTCTCGAACCAGCTCTCGGCCATGGCTTCGCTCGCCAAGCAGATTGGTCAGAACGCCAAGATCTAGGCCGAACGACTGAAGTCCCAGGCGCCGGTGGCTCAGAGTTCGAGCTGCCGGCGCTGCTTCGTTTGGGGTCGGTCGTGCAAGGCCCTCAAACGACTTGGCTGACCAGCACGCACCTCACGCCGAACTTCTGCGAGAATACCCTCAGGACCACCATTCGAAACGGGCCTCGCGTCGCTGCCCCCATCACCAGTCCCGCCTCACCTGTCCGTGCTCAGACGTCGGCGCGCGCGGCCCAGACTGGCTACGCCTCGACGAGCTCGTTCGTGTCTGGTGGAGCCTCGAGCGGTCCGGTCAGCAACCTCGCCCGCCTCCCCAGTCGCTCAGCGCAGCCTCGACCGGAACCTCAGACCTCAGCAAGTCGAACCCCCTCATCAAGAAGGGCGTCGAAGCGCTCGAGAAGCGCGGAGGCGCTGACGCCAAGCGTCTCGCTGAGTTGCTCAAGAAGGCGTTCCACACGGAAAAGGAAACGGACGAACTCTACGGCCCGAAGACGGGCAAGGGTGACGAGCGTCGCGACTCGGAAGGTCTGATCTCCAAGCTCGGCATCGAATCGGGATCCGCCGAGGAGAAGGCCCTCGCGATGCGAGGGGTGATGGAAGGCTTCATCAAGTCGATGCTGGCGGAATCGGCGAAGCTGCTCGAGAAGTTGGCCGAGAAGCCCAAGCCCCCTCCGGAACCCTGAGCAGAACGCTCGCGCTGATCAGTTCACCCCGGCCGGCGGTCTGAAGTCGCCCATGCCAGTTGCCCAGCCCATCGAATAACGGGCGTTCACTTCACTGCGTGGCTGGAAGGAGCGCTTGCCGTCGGGCGCACGCCAGCGGAAAGCATCGAGGCCGAACGGCCCGAAGTAGCCCTCTGCGTGCAGCGCACCGGCGGTCTGTCGTGCCGCTTGAGTCAAGGCGCCGAGCTCGACCTCCGTGAACGTGCCGGGTGCAGCGAGCTCAGTCGCCTGCCACGCCCCGGTCGCGTCGAGGTGCTGCAGCGTGACCCGGCCGAAGGTGCATTGTCCGTCCTCCGCGAGCCAGCCATGGAGCGCGCAGTCGAGTTCACGTGCCACCAGCGGCTCGACCTGCAGTCCGTCTCCGTCGCGGAGAGAAGCGTCGAGCCAGGATTGATCAGCCTCGGTGAGCGCACCCGGTCTCAGCTTCCTCCGGCCGCGCCCCGCGTAGCTGAGCGGTCGCTTGATCAACCAGCAGCCCTCGACGGAGACCTGATTCAGTTCGTCGGTCGCCGCGAGGAGCGAGGTGAGCTCTTCCCTGTTCGCAGCCCAGCCCGCCCTCGGGAGCGCCTGCCCCAGCTCGTGCGCGAAGTGGCGGTGATTCACACGCCGCAGCACCTCGACGGTCGGTGCGCGCGGAACCCGAAGCCCGGCGTGCGCCAGTTGTGTTCGTGCCCAACGAGTCGGACACCATGCGCGTCCCCACAGACCGCGTTGCACCTGCTCGTTCCCGGGCCAGAAGATGCCGTCACCCGGGCCGATCAACCCACGAAGGAGCGGCAACAGGCGTTCGATGCGCGCAGTCATCAGGTCGGTCGGCGTGTGCGCGCCGCCTCGAGCGAGCTCGTCCTCAGCGTCGAGATTGAAGACCCACGCGACCTGCTCAGGGCTCGACATGCTCCGCTCCCCAGGCAGCCAGGGCGTCGAGAAACTCGGGCGGGTAGCCAGCACGCCGACGCGCCTGCTCGTTGAAGGGCGCGCCACGCGTCATCGAGGGGCTGATGGGGGCGGGCAGGAAGGCGCGCCAGCGTTCGAAGTCCACGTCGCCCGTGAAAGCCCGGAACCAGTGAAGCGCGAAGGCCGTGTGGGCGATCTCCTCCTCGCAGATCTGCGCCTGAATCGCGGCCGCACGTGGGTCCCCTGCAGCTTCGAAGGCGAGGGTGAAGCGCGCGCCGTGGTCGAGGTTGCCACCCTCGAACGCGATGCCCATACGCGCCACGAAGTGCGTCGCGGTGGTGGACGCACCAGGCACTCGTTCCCAGAACCAGTCCTTGATGGGCATGCTGCCGAAGGGGTGACCCAGCATCACGAGATGTTGGCGGTAGAGCCCCAGGTGCCGCACCTCGTCCTTGCAGATGCCCAGCAGTCCGCGGCGAAAAGCCTCGGGCGTGTCGGGGAACGCGAGGATCGCCCAGGCCATCAACTCGGCCGCCTGGAGCTCGTGGTGAAGAAACGTGTGGAGGACCTCTGCCCGCCTGGTCGGGTCCTTGAGCGCACCGGGACGGGTGGCCTTCTTTCGGCCTTGTCGCTGAACCAACTCCGGTGGGCGGCCGGGGTGCTCGAGCAGCCAGCGTCGTGGCGGTGCACTCCATGCCGCTGGCGGAGCTGGTGGTGAGAGCTTCACTTCGAGCGATGTGGTGGTGACGTAGTCCCACGCCCATCGCTCGACCGTGCCCTCCGAAGGAATGGACTGCTCGGACATTGGTGGATGGGGGCGCCGTATCGCTGACGCGATGACTCCTAGCGCGAGCCGCCCGCTTGCGCACTCGGCATCGACGGTCGGTCTTTCCCGGACTGCGACGAAGGCGACCGCGCTGCCAGAACCTTCAGACCGGCTTCTTCTGCGCCGTGACGTCTTCTGCCTGCGTCGGTCAACGGGGTGCCATCGGAGCGGACGGAGCCCGGCGCAATCGTCTCGAGCAGACAGCCGTCAGTCTTCGAAAAGAGCATGCGATGGCGACCCGCAGTTCGCTGCTCACGTGCAAGAAAAGTCGCTCACTCCCCCGACGACACGGGCTGGGGCCGCGACCGCGGTGACGAGAACAGGCTGCCGACCCAGTCGAAGAACTTCGCCATCGGCGCCCGCTCATGGCGTTGGAACGGCGTCATGACCCACGTCGCCAGGTACACCCAGAACACGAGGCCACCCGTCACCGCGAGGCTCGAGACGAAGACGATGCGCATGAGCGTGACGTCCCAGTTGAAGTGCTGGGCGAGCGCGGCGCAGACGCCTCCCAGCACGCGCCCCTGCACGTCTCGCGAGAGACCCAGGTCAGGCTGACGCTGGGTGCAGCTCGAGCAGCGGGTCGCGCTGGCGTCGATGGTCGTGAGGCACGCGGAGCAGGCTTTCGTCATCATGTCGGTCATGGTCCTCCAGAACGCGTCTGGCCGCCGGCGATTGCGGGGCACGGCGTCGAGCCGACTCCAGCTCGAGTTCGGCCCGACGTTCGCCGCACAGCGCGCTCCGGCGGTGCAGGTCCCAGGGCGGTCAGTCGGTGCGTCTGACGTGGGCTGACGGCTTCTCAGAATCGGTCGTCAACGGGCGCCTGCAGCGCCGTCACCGGCGGTGCGATGTTCACTGCGGCCTGCGTCGACGGCAGGGTCGGCAGAATCATCGTGAAGCGGCTGCCGCGGCCCAGCTCACTGGCGACCCGCACCACGCCGCCGTGCCCCTCGACGAAGCTCTTCACGATGGCGAGGCCGATGCCCGCGCCCCCGAACTCACGCGTCGACGACGAGTCCACCTGGTAGAAGCTCTGGAAGATCTTGTCGAACTGATCCGCCGGAATGCCGACGCCCGAGTCCTCGACGATGACCCGGTAGCCCTGCGCGTTGATGTCGGGCTGGTGCGCGAGCTCGGTCAACGACACCCGCACCGTGCCGCCCTTCGGCGTGAACTTCACCGCGTTGGTCAGCAGGTTCGTCACCACCTGGCGCAGGCGGTCGCGGTCGCCGGTCACCTGGAAGTGGCGCGGCGTCAACTTCGCCTCGAGCAACACACCCTTCTTCTGCGCCTGCGGCTTCAGGCTCGAGAGCGACGAGTTCACGAGTTCGAACGGATCCATCGGCTCGAAGGCCAGCCGCACCTTGCCGGCTTCGATCTGCGAGATGTCGAGGATGCTGCTGATCAGCTTCAAGAGCGTCTCGCCCTTGTCCATGATGGTGCGCACGTAGTCGACCTGCTCACCGCTGAGCGGGCCGGCGAGGCCCTCGGCGAGCATCTCGGAGTACCCGATGATGCTGGTGAGCGGCGTGCGCAGTTCGTGACTGACGGTGGCGAGGAACGCGCTCTTGAGGCGGTCGAGTTCCTTGAGCTTGGTGTTCATCTCCTCGAGCCTGCGGTTGCGCTCTTCGAGCTCTCGGTTCTGCTCGAGCGTCGACTCGATGTGCAGCTGCGAGGTGAGGAACATCTTCTGCCCGGCGAACAGCAGCGTCTGCAGCAACTGCGTGAAGTGCAGCATCACCCTCGCGATGGTGCTCTCGGGCGCCCTGCGGACCTTCTCGACGAACTTCCTTGCGTTGCTGGCGTCGAAGCCTTCCGAGATGTCGGTGAGCGACGTCGGGGGAAACTCGCCGAGGTCTTCCGGGAAGAACGGCCCGAACACCACGCGGCCGAGCGTGTCGCCTTCCCACATGATGGGGAGGATGAGGTACCGGAGCCCGGTGAAGCAGGGCACCGTCACCACGCCCTTCGCCTTGGGCACCTCGCTGGTCTCCAACACTGGCAGGCGCGCGCCATGGCTCGACGCCACCGGCCCGTCCTTCACGCGCCCGACGGTCGCGGTGCAGCGCCGACGCCCCTCGGGGAAGCTGAAGACGTAGCCACAGAAGTCGCCGTTGCCGACCTTGATGTCGGCCAGCTTGCCGCCCTTTTCGTCGAACACCTTGATGCCGACCTTGTAGAGTTCGACGAAGCCCTTCACGACATCAGTGAAGGACTCGCCATCGAGCAGCTCGGTCAACGAGATGCGACGCTGAAGGACTGACTCGCCCTGCCTCACGGCGTCGTCACCCGGGGCGGGAAGATTCTCTCGAGCTCGGAGCCCCTGGTGTCGATGTTCTGGAACACCTGGGTGAGGAACTCCCGCTCGGTGAGGCCGATGTTCTTCGAGAGCCCGGCGCGCGCGTCGAGGCTGCGGTAGGCCGACTGTAAGACTGCGAAGAGGGTCTCGAGCACGCCGACGCCCCGAATCGCGATGGCGCCGACCACCGCTTCCTTCCCCTTCTTGCGCGCCTCTTCGAGCTCCGCGTCGCTGCGCGTGTCGGGCAGGTCGCGTTTGTTGAACTGAATGACGATGGGCACGTGCGCGGGGTCGAGCCCATTCTCACGCATGTTCTCGTTCAGGTTCTTCCAGTAGCTGTTGTTCTCGGGCGAGGCGCTGCGGCGGCTGTCGGCGATGAAGGCCACCGCGTCGGCGCCCTGCAGCACGATGCGCCGCGTCGCGTTGTGAATCACCTGACCGGGCACGGTGAAGAGCTTCACCTTCACCTTGAAGCCCGCTGCCGTGTTGAAGAAGACCGGGAGCAGGTCGAAGAACAGGGTCCGGTCGTCGTGGGTCTCGACGGTCAACAACCTGCCGCGCACGTCGGGCTGGGTGCGCTGGTGAATCATCTGCAGGTTGGTCGTCTTCCCCGACAACCCCGGTCCGTAATAGACAACCTTGATCGTCAACTCCCGTTGGGCGTGGTTGAGTTGCACCCTCGAAGTGTGCCGTCGAACCGCGCTCGCGTCACTGAATTCAACACCGCACGCTCGATCAACCCCGCCGCACGCTTGTTGGTCACACCGGGGGCGCTGAAGGGAAAGGTGCGACCGAATCAGCGTGTTTCGAAATTTCGTGCTGTGCAGTCCGTTGACCGAGGTGGTTAGGATCAAGCCAGGCCGGGACGAGCCGTCAGGTGGATGGGGGTGGCAAACCAGCCCCCCACGGCGTACGAAGGAGAGGCGATGACCAGCAAACAGGTCGAGACGAACCCCGCAGCAGCCACGCCCCCGCCGATGATCGACCCCAACGCGGTGCTGGCAGACATCAAGCACGCGAAGTTCGCGGTGCCCACCGACGAGGACATGCAGGCGCTGGCGACGCTGCGCTCGACCTCGGACCCATGGAAGGCGCGAGGCGAGACCTCCGCCGAGAGCCTCGAGGCGCTCACCAAGCTGCGGCCCTTCATTCACGTCGGCAAGGTCAACGGCACCATGCTCGGCTACGTCACCATCGAGCGAGACGGTCCGGTGCCTGGGGCGGCATACCTTCGCAACATCGTCGTCAAAGGCGAGCTGCGGATGAAGGGCGTCGGCGGCGTGATGCTCGAGAAGGGTCTCTCGGTCGCGCGGGACATGAACCGGAAGACGCTCGCGCTCCGCGTCGACCCGGCGAACTCGATGGCGGTCAGCTTCTACCGGAAGAACGGCTTCACGACGGTCGCCACCGTCGTCTCGAAGAAGAGCGGCAAGCTCCGCCTGTTGATGAGTCGCGAGCTCTGAGCCGCCGTCAGCGTCCCCCGGGGGTTTCACTCGCGAAGCGGTCCTGAAAACCTCCCCGACAGTGCGTAGACAGCGCCCTCTCTTCGCGGTGGAGTTCGTTCTTGGCGGAAGCTCGACGGTCAGGCCTGAAGGCCGCGGTCAAGCGGCTGGTGTGCCCGTGCGGGAGCCCCGTGGCGGTCAGCCCTTCGGTCCCGACGGGGAGCAGCGCCGCGCTGCAGGACGGGCCAGTTCAACTGAAGGTGATGGCCTGCAGTGCGTGTGGCCGTCTCCTCGTCGTCGACGACCCGAACGTCGGGCGGGTGGTGCAGGGCAAGTGGCAGTTGCTTCGACGCCTGGGCCAGGGCGGCATGGGTTCCGTGTACCTTGCCCTCGAGAAGTCGGTTGAGCGTGAGGTGGCGCTCAAGTTCCTCCACTGGCATCTGGCTGAGCACGAGGAGTACCGCAGCCGGTTCGAGCAGGAGGCGCGCATCATGGCGCGCGTCGAGCACCCCAACCTGGCCAGCCTCTACAGCGTCGAGCGCGACGGCACCGTTCCCTTTCTGGTCATGAAGTTCGTGCGCGGCCAGCCGCTGTCCCGGCTCATGACGGACAAGAAGGTGCTGACGCTGGCTGAGGCGCTGCCGCTGACGGTCCAGATGGCCGCGGCGCTGTCGGCGCTCCACGCCCGCGGGTATGTGCATCGCGACCTCAAGCCCGGCAACGTCATGGTGTCCGAGGAGGGCCACGTGACGCTGCTCGACTTCGGGCTCACCAGAACGCACGACCCGAACCTCACGCGGCCAGGCGTGACGCTCGGCAGTCCGCAGTACATGTCGCCCGAGCAGGTGCTCGCGGGCTCGCTCGATGCGCGGAGCGACCTCTACGCGCTCGGGCTGCTGACCTCGGAGCTGCTCGTCGGGCGGCGGCCGTACCCGGAACAGCACACCCAGGGGATGTTGATCCAACACCTGCAGCTGGAGCCCGAACCGCCGCACCTCGCCAACAGCAACGTGCCCGAGGCCGTGTCGACGGTGTTGCTGAAGGCGCTGAGCAAGAAGGCGTCTGACCGACAGCCCACCGTCGAAGCCTTCGTCGCGGAGTTGGTGACGGCGGCGAACGTGGGGCCGGTGCGGCTCCCGCAACGCAAGACCGCCGAGGCGATGTTGGCGGCAGTGGCCCCGAAGCCGTCGCCGGTGCCCGCTGCGCCGCCTGACGCCGAGGTCGCCGAGGTCGCCGAGGTCGTCGCTCGAGAGACGGTGTCGGGGCCGGTGGCGGGCCCGACAGGTGACTCCACCACGGCGCTTCGAACGGTGCCGCCGGTCGACAGCACCGTCGCTGACCTGCCGCCCGTGCCCGCTTCGGAACAGCGGCTGGGCGCCTCTGCTTCTTCACCCGACTTGAAGACCGAGCTGGTCCCCACATGGAACCTGACGACCGAGCCGGTGCCGGCGTGGTCCGAATCGACGCAGCCCCCACCGCCGCCGGCTCCGGTCATCGACGAGGTGACGGCGCGCGAGAAGAGGAAGCCGCGAGGCAGCAGGCAGGGGGCCGAGCCGTTGCCAGACCCGAAGCCTCCCCCTGCGCGACGCCCGACCAGCGCCGCGGCGCTCCCGGCCGACGTCGCCGAGGGCATGTCGTGGCAGCTCAAGGTGAGTCTCGTGGGTCTGCTGCTGGTCATCATCGTGGTGGTTGCGTGGGCGCTGCTGGCGTGAGCGTCGCACCGGGCTCGAGGCGTCGCGCGCGCCAGTGTCGTTTGGTTTGACTCGGCCCCGCCAGGCGCGCGAGATGGCGCCATGCACCATGAGCCGCTGACGCAGAGCCAGGTCGAAGCCTTCCTCGCGAAGCACGGCGCCTGGAGCGTGCACGGTGGAATGCTGGTGCGCACCTACGAAGCGCCGAGCTTCCTCGAGGGCATCACCTTCGTCGAGCACGTGGGCCGGCTGTGCGAGGCCGCCGACCACCACCCCGACATCGACATTCGCTGGCGCAAGGTGACGTTGCGCTTCGTCACGCATGACGCGGGGAATCGCATCACGACGCTCGATTCCCGCCTCGCCGGTGAGTGCGACGCGCTGTTCTCGGCGCACCTCAAGCTCGGCTGAACCGCAACGGTTCTTCTCGAGGCTTCGCTTCACGGATTCTCTTGGCAGAGTCTCCTGATGCGCGCTCTCCTGCCCGTGCTGGTGCTGCTGTCATGCGCCACGCCGTTTCCGAAGCTGGACCTCACGACGCTGCCGAAGCCCGCCGACTTCCCCGACGCGAAGTACGTGGTGCTGCTCGACGAGCTGCACGTCCGGTACGCCCCGGGACAGAAGGGCAAGGCAGAGGCCGTGCTCACCGAGCGTTGGCGCGTCAAGGTCCTCAAGGCCACCGCGCTGCCGAACGTGAGCGCGTCGTACGACACCGAGTTCTCCGAGGTGGTGTCGATGTCGGGCCGTTCGGTGATGCCTGATGGAACCGAACGGCCGCTCGATGTCTCGAAGGCCGTCGACCGCCCCGTCTTCGACAGCTCGACGCTCTTCTCGAACACCCGCGTGCGCACCGTGTCGGCGCCAGCCCTGCCCGTCGGCGCGGTGTTCGAGAGCCTCGTGGTGACGCGCCTGCGTGACGTCGAGCCTGGTGCGCCGCTTCAGGTGCTCGGCGGGTGGGAACCGGTCAAAGAGGCTCGCCTCGTCGTCGACGCTCCGTCCTCATGGAAGGTGCGGTGGGTCGCGCGCACCTTCGACGGCCCGACGGACCTTCAGCCCACCGAGACGTCGCTTCCCGATGGTTTCACGAGGCGTGTCTTCGAGCGTCGTGACGTGGCCTCGTTGCCGAGCGACCCGGGGGCCCCCGACGTCTGGTCCCGGCACCTGCGCGTGCGCGTTCGCCTCGACGAGTACTGAAGACGGCCAGGTCAAGCGCACGCCGCAGAGCCCCGAGGCCCTGTCGGCGCTCGGCTACGCCCAGCACCTCGACCGCGCTCAGCTGACGCCTGAGCTCGAGGCCGCCGCGAAAGAGGCGCTGAAGGGCGTGCCCGATGAGCCCTTCGCCAAGGCCCGCGCGCTCTACGAGTACACCTGCCGGCGCATTCAGTACTGCGCAGTCGAGATTGGCTACGGCGGGTGGATTCCCCATGCCGCCAAAGACGTACACGCGCAACGATGGGGCGACTGCAAGGACAAGGCGACGTACCTGCACACGCTGCTCAAGGTGGCCGGCATCGAGTCGTCGCCCACCGCCATCGCTTCGCACGATGGCTGGCCCAGGCCGTTCGAGGTGCCCAGCCTGGGCGCGAACTTCAACCATGAGATTCTCGCGGTGCACCTCCCTGGCGGCACCGTGTACGCCGACCCGACGACGCGCGCGGTGCCCTTCGGCCAACTGCCCTGGCAGGACTCCGACGCCGTGGTGCTCGAGGCCGCGAAAGAGGGCGCGCCGCTGAAGAAGACGCCGCCTACCTCACCTGCGCAGAACGTCGAGGCGCAGCGCTACGAGTTGACGCTCGACGACAAGGGCAACGCGCAGGGCCGGTTCCACCTCGACGCCAGGGGTGACAACGCCAGCGGTCACAAGGGCCGCAAGCTGATGGGCACGGGCCGGCTGCAGACCTGGGCGAGAGGGCAGCTGTGGCTCAAGAACGCCGAGGTCGTCTCTGCCGCCTTCGATGACCGCGCCGACTTCGCCGAAGGGAGCGCCGTGTCAGGCGAGCTGAGCGCCCGTCGCGTCGTCGCCCGTGGGCTCGGGAGCGCGAGTCTGTTGCGCGTCTCGGACATCCTGAGCTCGTGGATGCCTGAGGTTCGCCCCGAGCGGACGACGCCCTTCGCGTGGAAGTGGCTCGCGACCACCGACGCCGAGCTCGTCGTGACGTTTCCCGAGGGGGTGACGGTGTCGACGCTGCCCGAGAACGTCACGCTCACCTCAGGGTACGGCGAGTACTCGCTCACGTGGAAGCGGACGGGCCAGGGCCTCATGGTGTCTCGCCACTTCAGGCGAGACCAACGCGTCGTGCAGCCGGGCGAGATGGCCGAGGTCCACGCCTTCGTCGAGAAGGTCTCGCTCGCCGAGCTGACCCCCGCGGTGATTCGGTTCGGAGGCGCGCGATGAGGGTGCTGCTCGTCCTGCTGGTGATGGCGTCGGGCTGCGCCACCACTTCGGAGCTCAACGCCAACTGGCTGACGCCCGACCAGCTCGTCTACGACGCCTCGAAGTACCCCGACGATGCGGCCGTGGTGCTCTACCGGGCCGATCGCTACCTGCTCGAGACGACCGGCAACGACTTCAGCGAGGTGCTGCGGCACGTCGTCGTCGCCATCCAGCGAGAGGGCGGCTTCGACCTCGCCGAGGTGAAGATTCCGTTCAACACCCGCCAGGACATCGTGGTGCTCAAGGCGCGGGTCGTTCAACCCGACGGCACGGTGAAAGAGGTGTCAGCCCGCGACGTGCTCGTCGACACCAACGGCAAGGGTGAGCGTGACACGCAGGCGAAGTTCTTCCGCTTCCCCGACGTTCAGGTGGGGAGCGTGCTCGAGTACGTCTGGGTGGTGCGCTCTCCGTGGATTGTGGGCGCCGACGACCAGGACACGCTCGGCGAATTCCCGGTGAGGTCCTACGACTTCGAGCTCGTCGGTTCTCGCAAGCTGGTGCTCGAGACCATCGAGTACAACTCGACGCAGCCCATCGACGTGGCCGAGCTCAACGACGGGCGCCACCGACTCCGGTTCTCACTGCGCGACCTGCCGCCACGCGAGCCCGAGCAGTGGATGCCGCATTGGACCTTCACCGAGCCACGGTGGGCCTACCGCGTGCTGGGTTACAAATCGTCCACGCTCGTGACGGACAACTGGTATCGCGAGTGGACCGACGTGGTGGAACCGCTCGCGCGTCGCTCGTTCGTCGACCCCGAAACCTTCGAGGGCCTCCCGCGGCCGGATCTGTCGAAGTGCGCCGATGCGCAGTGCAAGGTGACCACCGCCACCGAGTGGATTCGGGAGAAGACGAGCACTCTCGGCGTCAACTCGAACCGGGAGTTGAAGCTCGGGGAGGCCTTCCAGAGCGGCAAAGCGAGCGCGAAGGAGCGCGCGATGATTCTGCGCAAGGTGCTCGACGAGGCGGGCGTCGAAGCGAAGCTCGCCTTCACCACCCGGTATCTCGCACGGCAGACGGCCCGGAGCTTCCCCGAGGTGGACCAGTTCGACCGGCTTCACGTCTATGTGCCTGCGCAGCCATCGATTCCCCGGCCGATGGCCATCGAGCTCGAAGCCGAGTTCTGTCCTGCGGGCTCGCTGTCTCCCACCGTGGCGGGCCAGCCCGCGTTCGTCTTCTGGATGGAGGGCGCGGTCGGCCGCGGCGTCGTGAAGGGCGAATGGCTCACGCTCGAGGGTGACCCCGGCGTCGTCACCCGGCGGCGCGACGTTCACGCGGCGCGCCTCGAAGGCGATGGGTCGCTGGTCGACGACCACGCGATGGTGGTCGAAGGCGAGCTCTCGGAGCCGTGGCAGCAGAACCACCTCAACTGGCGGGCCCGCGACTTCGAGCGCGACCTGGAGCGCCGGGCTGGCTCGGTGTCGCCTCTCGCGAAGTCGGTGAACCCGCGCTGGACGGAGTGCGACCGGCTCAAGGGACGGTGCGGCTACGCGTTGACCATGAAGGCTCGGCACTACGCGGTGCGGGACGGCACCTCGTGGCTCGTGCCGCTCAAGTTGCTGACGCCGTTGTACGAGGTGTTCGACGTTCGGGAGCGACGGCACGAGGTGCACATCGGCGGAGGCGTCGGGCCGGTGGAAGAGACGCTCGAGCTGCAGGCGCCGCCGGGGTTTCACGCCGCGCAGGTGCCCGACACGGTGCCCGGCGTGTCGGTGCGCATCACGGCGGAGCGCACGAAGACGGGCGTTCGGGTCACCCGACGGGTCGCGCTCAAGCCCGGAGTCTACCCGCGCGACGCGTACCTGAAGATGCGCGACACGCTCGAGCGTTTTCAGGCCGTACGGAACACCGTGCTCACCTTCGAGCCAGACTGATCACCGCTTCGCCGGCGCGCCGACGACATACGACGACTCGCCCATGCTCCCGGTGACGGCCTTCGCCCCCACCTGCACCGAGGTGAACGCGAGCGGTGGGCGGCGACCGAGCAACGAGAGCACCTTCGCGAGGACCTTCGGGTCCTCCGCCGAGCCCTGGAGCGGGTCCCACCGGGTTCCATTAAAGCCGTGACCGCAGGGCCAGTCGTCGACGTCCAGCACGACGGGCGCGCTCGTCGTGCCAAAGCGCAGCTGCTGGCTCCCGCCGCCGAGGAGCACTACCGCGCGCAGCGTCGCCCCAGGTTCGACGTCCACCTGCCAGCGTGCGCCTTCGCCTGACGACAGCACGAGGACGATGGGGTTCGAGCCAGTCACGCGGACGAGGGTCGGCTCCAGCAGGCCTGGTTGCGAGAAGCCGACGCCATGCAGCTCGAAGTCGCCGCCGAGCTCCAACAGCTCCTGCTGCTTCAGCGCGGGCAGCCCGGTCGGTGCTGGGGCAGCCTTCACGAGGCTCACGGCCCCGCCTCGCTCGAGCGCCACGGCGTCGTCATAGACGTCGAGCACGCGTGTCGCCTCGAGGTCCGAGGGGACAGCGCCTCGCTGGGCACGCCAGGGCACCGAGGTGACGCCCACCGAGACGTCGGTCGGCTTCGGGCCTTGCGAGAGCGCCGCGCGACACGCGGGCACCGCGAAGAGGGGCCTCTGCGAGGGCTCGATGGCCCTCGCAGTGCTCACTGTTGCGTCTGTCCTGGCCTTGAGCGTCGCGCCATCGGTCGCGCGAAGGACCCACTGCGCAGGCGTATTGAGCAGCGTGCACGACGAGCCCAGCCACTGCAGACGAACGCCCACCGACGCGCCCAGGACGCACGGCATCTTCGACGCCTTCTGCTGAACCGATGAGGCCTCGAATCGCTGGGCCAGTACGGCGCTCCCGTCGAGGTGCGAGATGGACACCTGGCCTCCCGAGACGACGAGGCTGTTGGTGAAGTTCGCGATGTGGACGTCTCCGGTCGCGATGACGATGCTGTCCACCACGAAGCCGAGGCTGACGCTGCCTCGAACGATGACCAGGCTCCCGCCGACGGCTGCGAGCGCTTCCGACCGGGGCATCACGAGGGTTCCGCCGAGCAGCTGTGGCCGCCGCGGGCCTTGATCCGAGAACGAGGCGTTCCCCCAGAATGCGGAGCCTGCCTTTGGCTCGCCCTTGCGAGGGGCCGATGGGTCGATCGGCAACGTGACCCCGAGCTTCGCCTCGAGCGCGCGCAGGTGCTTCGTCAGCGCGTCATCGGGCCGCGCGGGAGGGGGCTGCGAAGTGAGGTGCTCGACCCGGGCGAGGACGTCGTCGACGGTGGCGGCGAAACACGGCGTGGCCACGGACAGGACAGCGACGAGGAAGCGCATGGCGAGAACCAAACACCGGGCGCCGAGGTCCGCCAGCGCACGGGCTCGGTCCCGGAGTTCCCTCGTGTCGCAATCGGTCGATGACGCGCTCGACGCTCGTGAGCGCCGTCGGTGGGCCCTACGCCGCGGCTGGGCGTGTCAGCTCCCGCAGGTGCGCGGCGAGCACGTCTCTCGCCGTCATCCATCGCGCGAGCGGATACCGGCCGTTGTCGAGGGACGCGTGCATCGCCAGCCCGCTCAACATGTTGTGCAGGTACTGCATGCCTTGCCAGGGCGGATACAGCTCATCCGTCGTCGGCGTCAGCTTCTTCATCACGTTGATCATCACGCCGAACACGCCGAGGCCCGCAGGCCGAAGGAGCTTGTACGGCTGGCCACTCAGCTCGGTCATCAACGTGGCAAGCCCGCGAGGGCTGAGCCGATCTCCCGCGATGCACAACGAGCGTGGCGTCGTCGGGTCGAGCGCGGCGAACGCGGTGTAGCTTGCCATGTCGTCGACGCTGGTGAAGTCCATCACCTGGTCGGCGTTGCCCCAGAAGAAGATGCGCTTGCGCTTGAACAACCGACGACGGGGGCACGCGCGACGGAGCGACGATGAATGGCCGATGGTGCGTGCTTCTCCTGTGTGTGCTGGCTGCGGACCGATGGGCGACGACTCACCAGCGCCGGACCAGCCGACGAAGCCACCCGCTGCATCGCTTCAGCGCGAGACGGCGTCGACGCCGGGCTGGGAGGTGGGCTCGCCACGGCCGGTGGCCTCGCTGGTGGGACTGCGATAGGCGGCGGCGTCTCGAGCGGCGGTGGCGCGTCGGCGTACGCGTGGGCGTTCTTCAGACCACACACGCTGCCGTGACAGGTCAGTCGCCGCCGATGAGCTCCTTCAGCTCGTCCTTCGAGCCCGTCGGCAGGGCCAGCGTCTGCGCGTAGTGGAGCAGCAGCGCGCGGTTGTCGCCCACCGACAGGTTCTGCAGCTCGAGCGCGCCGATGCGGTCTTCCGGCGTGAAGGCGCCGACGGTCTTCTCCATCGAGAGCTTCTCGGGCGCGTAGGCCGACTGCGCCGCGTGGGTGGAGAGAATCGTGTAGTCGTCGCCGCGCCGCAGCTCGAGCTTCACCTCGCCGGTGATGGCGGTGCCGATCCACCTTGAGAGCGACTCCTTGAGCATCATCGCCTCGGGGTCGAACCACTTGCCTTCGTAGAGCAGCCGGCCGAGGCGGCGGCCGAGCGTCATGTAGAGGTCGGTGGTGTTCTCGTTGTGCACCGACGACAGCAGGCGCTCGTAGGTCAGGTGCAACAGCGCCATCGCGGGCGCCTCGTAGATACCGCGGCTCTTGGCGTCGATGACGCGGTTCTCGATTTGGTCCGACATGCCGAGGCCGTGACGGCCGCCGATGGCGTTCGCCTCGAGGAAGAGCTTCACGAGGTCGGGCTGCCGCTTGCCGTTGAGGGCGACGGGCACGCCCAGCTCCCAGGTGACGGTGATGGTCTCGGCGTCGATGCGCGTCTCGGGCTTCCAGTGCGCCACGCCCATGATGGGCTGCACGAGGTGCATCGAGCTGTCGAGGTGCTCCAGGGCCTTCGCCTCGTGCGTGGCGCCGAGCATGTTCGAGTCGGTGGAGTACGCCTTCTCGGTGCTCATCGAGTACGGCAGGCCCTCGGCCTCGAGGAACTTCGACATCTCGGTGCGGCCGCCGAGCTCGTTGACGAACTGCTGGTCGAGCCAGGGCTTGTAGATGCGCAGGTCGGGGTCGACGAGGATGCCGTAGCGGTAGAAGCGCTGAATGTCGTTGCCGCGGTGGGTCGAGCCATCTCCGAACACGTGCACGCCGTCCTGCTTCATCGCGCGCACGATGGCGGTGGCGGTGACGGCGCGGCCCAGCGGCGTGGTGTTGAAGTACTTGCGGCCCCCGACGGACAGGTGGAACGCGCCGCACTGAATCGCGGTCAGGCCTTCGTGCGCGAGCGCGGCGCGGCAGTCGATGAGGCGGGCCGCCTTCGCGCCGTGCTTCGTCGCGATGGGCGGAATGTCAGAGGCGTTCTTCTCGTCGGGCTGCGCGAGGTCGGCGGTGTACGCGTAGACGTCCATGCCCTTCTTCGTCATCCACGCGACGGCGGCGCGGGTGTCGAGGCCTCCAGAGAAGGCGAGGCCGATGCGGGTTCCTGCAGAGGGAAGCTGGCGGTAGATGCGGCTCATGACGCGCGACTAGTGGCGATGGGCCGCGCGCTGCAAGCCGATTCGCGCGGCCACCACCAGCGCCCGCGCGACGGAGCACCGGCACCGCGGAATCCGGGCGCGTTCGGAGCCGCTTCCGTGAGCACCACGGGCGAGGCAGAGCTCGTTTCCCCGCTTCTTCACTGGAGGTGTCTTTTGCTCGCTCGTTTCGCTCGCACGTGGCAGCACAGACGACCGCGCGGGTCGTCTCGGTCGAGGGCGACACCGTGAAGGGCGTGCAGGTGAAGGGCGCGAAGGTCGCGGCAGGCGCCATCGCCGCGACGCGGGGCACCTTCGAGTCGTACGCGAAAGCCTCGGCTGCTGCTGGGAGCGGAGCCGTCGCTCCCACGCCGCCGCCTCCGAGCGCGCTCAAGGACAGTCAGACCGGGTGCGTCTTCACCGCGACGGAGGTGCAGGCGGCGCTGGGCTTCAAGGTGAAGTCCGGCAAGGGCGCCGAGCTTCCGTTTCCAGGAGGCATGTCGTTCTCCTGCCAGTACGCGCCAGAGGACAAGAAGGAGCTGCGCGTCCTCACCGTCAATCGCCTCGTGACGACCTCTGGAGATGCCGTCACCAACAGCAGGGAGTCGCGCAAGCGGCTTGCCGGCAAGCTCGAGCCGGTGCCGAACGATGCTGATCAGGCTGGGTGGCAGGTCGACCAGGGCGACCTCACCGAGGTCACGCTCCACGACGTGCGTGGCAAGGCGACCACTGAGGTGCGCGTCGGCGGCGTGAATCAGAAGGACGCCGCGGCGGTCGCGGCGATGCGCAAGCGGGTGCTGATGCTTCGGCGCGTGGAGTGAGGCCGGGCGCTCCCGTCACCCGCTTCACTGGAGCCCGCTGGCGAGCGCGACTCCTTGTCAACGGCGATGGAATTACGATGTAATTCCCTCATGAACGCTCGACTCATTCGAATCGGAAACTCCAGAGGGGTTCGGCTGCCGAAGACTGCGATTGAAGAAGCCGGCCTTCGCGACGAGGTCGAGCTCATCGTGCGCAAGGGCAGCATCACGCTCAGACCGCTCTCGAGACGTCGTGAAGGGTGGGCGAAGGCGGCTGCCGAGTGCCATGCCAGCGGCGACGACGCGCCGCTCCTCGGTGACTTCCCCAACGACTTTGACGAGGCCTGGTGATGGCGAAGCGAGGCGAGGTCTTTCTCGTGTCGCTCGACCCGACGGTCGGGGCGGAGATGCAGAAGACGCGGCCAGCCGTGGTGGTTTCTCCCGATGAGCTCAACCTCTCTCTGGCGACCGTCATCGTCGTGCCGCTGACGGCCGGGCGCGCGTACCCTTTTCGACCTCAGACGCGAGTCGGTGGCAAACCGGGCGTCGCGGCCGTCGATCAAGTTCGCACGATCGACAAGCGAAGGCTGTCTCGACGAGTCGGGGTTTTGTCCGAAGGGGCACTGACCTCTGTTCTCGGGGCGCTTGCGGAGCTCTTTGCCGTTTGACCCGAGCCCGTCGCGGCCGTGCTCGGCGCAGGCTTTGACGTGGCGTCGAAGTGACGCCAGCCCTGCCGCACGTGTGACGCGCCAGAGTCACGTGACCGGGTGAAAGAAGAAATGAGTCGGCAGGCGGTGCTCCTCTCGGCTGTCGTCCAGCAAGGCACTGTTTCCGCC
>JBBAQZ010000066.1:18792-28334 GCA_040400045.1 Myxococcaceae bacterium | reverse complement strand
GGAATGGTTTTGAGAATTTCTTCAAACCGGGGTCCCTTCCTTCTGAGAACCGACAACCGAGATCCACGTGATCCGCCGCGACGAGGTCGCCCCGCCCGAGGGACCCAGGCCACCGCGAGACGCTCCTCCCCGCAGCGGCATCGTGAGCGTCGGGTCAGCGAGGAGCTGGTCGACTTCATTCATGTGCGCTTCGCTCCCTCGAGCATTCTCCGTGCAATCCGCGCAAGCTCTTCGATGGAGGTATCTGCAGGAAGCTGTTCTTGCTCGGCACCATCGAAAGTGTTTCGCCTCTCGTCGGGAACCAATTCGGTAGCGAGAACGTAATCGGAAACACGAACGATCGAGCACCACTTGGTACCTCGGACAAGATCGGCGAACGTCTTGCATCCGGCCGCCTCAAGCAGTTTCTCCAATTTGCCGAAGCGACGTAGAGGCGCCGGTTGCTGTGCCGCGTTCAACGCCAGTTGCTCCCCTTGACGCAGCGCGGCCGCCAGCCCCTCCCAGCCACGCGCGACAACAACCACCGTGTCAAGAGCACGCATCCCTTCACGAGTGGGAAGGCTGGGAACGACGAAGAGTTCGTCCCCACGCAAGAGATGTCGAGCTGATGGGCCTTCATCGAGTTGTGCGGAACACGATCCTGACCGGTGGCCTCAATCGCTGAGCGTATCTCATGGCTTCAAGCGCCTCTGCCCGCCACTGAGCCGTGAAGTGCACGCCTGCGGATGCCTCAAGTGTGCCTGGCGGTACGCCAATGACAAGAACCCGATCGGCGCCTTGCGCGTTCCTCGCCGGCAGACGGAGCAACGCGCTCACCGACGGCAGCCCTCGTGCGCGCAGACGGGCCGGGAGGGGACACGCATTCGCTCCTCGGTGGAGCGCGAGGGCATCGACGCGCTCTGCGGCGACGAGCGTGCCCCGCGCCGCAGCGACACGACCCGGAGCGAGCACGACACTCCCCGGCGGCGACGACTGCGGACCCCCTTGCTTCGCGCCCCCAGAGGAAGCGGCCGCGCTGGTTGCGAGCCGTCTCGTGGCGCGGGAGGTTCTCGACGGGCCGCAGCGTGAGGCCCGCGCGGCCGCGCGCGAACGCCGCGTACGTCGCGTACGCCCCGCCGCCGAACGGAGCCACCCGGGCCGTCGACGAGCAGAAAGGTGGGCCCGTCCCACGCGCCTCGAGCGAAGTCGGCGGCCGCAGCCCAATACACGGCCGGAGCCGCGCGGGAGTCGACGACGCCCTTCTCGACGAAGTCCTGTGGGCCGCTCGCGAAGCCCGCTGGCGACAGTCTGGTACAGCCCTGCTTCTTCCAGGCACGACGCTCCCGCCAGACCCACGAGAGGTCGCACTTCGCCGCAGCGGCTTCGGCCTGCAGGCGCGTGAACGAGGCGATGGCTGCGTCGACCATCTCCTGTGACGACGGTGGCAAGGGTGGCGCCACCGACGACGCGGCTTTCAGGTCCTTGAGTTGAACTTCGAAGTAGCGCTGGCCGCGACGCTGTGGCTCGCGAGACCGGGCGCTTCCGCCGGAGTGAGCATCTTCCCACTGCGCTGTTGCAACCGATGGACCTCTCGGCCACCGCCTTGCACGGGTGAGCGCTCGATGACGCCGCCGAACACAGAGCGCGGGCTGCTCGCGCAAAGGATGCGTGAGCGCGCGCTTCTGCTCTCGACGAGCGCATTGCTTTCCTGGGACGAGGAGACCGGCATGCCCGCTGCTGGCGCTCGTCACCGGGCTGATCAGCAGGCGCAGCTCGCGGGCCTCGCGCACGAGCTCGTCGCGGACCCTCGCGTCGGTGAGTGGCTGGCGGCGTGTTCCGCCGACGACGTCGACGTGCGGCACTGGAAGCGGCTCCATCAGCGGGCGGTGCGCGTGCCGCGACGGCTGGTCGAGACCCTCGCGAAGACCTGCACCCTCGCGCAGGAAGCGTGGGGGTCGGCGCGAGACGCCAACGATGGCCGGGTCTTCAGGTCGCAGCTGACGAAGGTGGTCGCGCTGAAGCGCGAAGAGGCCGGGCTGCTCGCGGCGGGCGGCGACCTCTATGAAGCGCTCCTCGACGAGCACGAGCCCTTCGTCTCGGCCGCCACCACCGAGCGCCTGCTCGAAACGCTCGCGCACGAACTGATGCGGCGCGCGGCGGCGTGGGAGTGCGGACCCGCAGAGAAGGTTCCCGGCCCCGTGCCGGACGACGCGCAGCGGGCGCTGTCCCTCGTCATCGCGCGAGCCCTGGGGTTCTCGGAGCGCAGGGGGCGTCTCGACACCGCGACGCATCCCTCGACGATTGGCGTCGGGCCAGGTGACGTGCGCATCACCACGCGCTCCTCGAAGACCGACCCGCTCGAGTCCATCTTCTGCACCTTGCACGAACTCGGGCACTGGCACGCGGAAGACGGGCTGCCGGAAGACGCTTGGGGAACTCCGATGGGAGCGCTCGCCTCGCTGTCGTTGCACGAGTCACAGGCGCGCTTCCTCGAGAACCACGTCGGCCGCAGTGACGGCTTCTGGGACTGGCTCTGGCCGAAGCTGAAGACGACGTGGGCGCCGCACTTCGACGCGTCGTCGGCCCAGGCGATGCGCCACCGGGTGAAGCGTGTCCATCGCGGGCTGCACCGCATCGGCGCGGACGAGGTGACGTACGACCTGCACATCGTGATGCGAACGCGCCTCGAGCGGGTGCTCATCGACGGGACGCTGCAGGTCGACGACCTGCCGGGCGCCTGGAGCGACGCGGCGGCGTACTGGTTCGGCACGCGGCCCCGCACCGACCTCGATGGCTGGCTGCAGGACGGACACTGGAGCTCGGGGCTCTTCGGGTACTTCCCCACGTACACCATCGGCAACCTCGCGGCCGCGCAGTTGGCCATGGCGCTCAAGCGCGACCGGCCCGACCTCGAGCACGAGTTTGCGAGAGGCGAGTTCGCGCCGACGCTGGGCTGGCTGCGAGAGAAGGTGCATCGGCACGGCAGCACCGGAAACGTCTTCGAGCGGGTGCAGGTGGCGACCGGTCACGCGCTCGCGCCCGAGGCGTTTCTCCGCCACCTCGACGCGCAGTACGGGCCGGGGCAGCGGTAGCGGCTGGTCTCGTCCGTGGGGCCCACCTCGCCGAAGGGCCTGCCCCGGCGACCGGCACGGTTGAAGCGGTCGTCAGGCCCGTGGCCTGGGCTAGGCTGCCGCGCCGTGCGAGCGCTCTTGGTCGTTGGGGTGGTGCTGGTCTTCGGGTGTGGGACCCGGCCGTCGATGCCCGATGGTGGCGACCCCTTCGATGCCGGCGTGGAGGCGTCAGACGCTGGCGCCTCACTCGACGCGGGGCCCCGGTTCGACGCGGGCCTCATCAGCGACGCGGGGGAAGCCGACGCGGGTCTTCCGGACGCAGGCGCGAACGACGCGGGGAGCACCGACGCCGGGGTCCAGGACGCGGGCCTCGACGCCGGCCCTCGCCTCGCGCTCGATGGCGGCCACGGACGCGTGTTGGGCGAGTGCTACCGCGTTCCGCCCGAGCTCGGACGCGCGACCCCGTCCTTCCTGCAGGTGCGCCTCGACTTCGGCATGGATCAATTCGACGAGCCGGCCGAGCGACCGCGCCTCACCCAGGGTGCACAGACGATGCTCGCGACGCCGAACGCTGGCGGGAGCTCTGGCATCAGCGAAGCCTTCGCCTTCGAGGTGCTCGCGCTCTGTGAGGGCGCGTCGCTGGTGAAGACCGAGACGCAGGTCGCCTACGTCCCTCCCACCAGCAAGAAGACCGACATTCTGGTGCGCATCGCGGGCCAGCAGGTCGGCGTGAGCGTGACGCGCGCGGTGTCGTTTCCGCCCGACGCCGGTTACCCGCTCACGCCGCAGCGCCTCGCCTTCGTCGAGGGCAAGCTCGACGACATCATCGTGAGCTCGATGAACGTTCAGCCACCCGACCGCTGGGTGAAGCAGCTGCTGGTGGTGATGGCCCAGGGCGACGAGCACGCGGCCACCATTCGCGCCGCGTGGGACGCCATCGACGCGACCTCGAAGGCCGACACCGTGTTGTACGTCGTGGTGACCGACGGGCTCGACGGGCCCATCTACTGATGAAGAGGCCGCAACCCCGCTCGCAGTCCGTGGCCGGCGGCAGCTTCGAGCGCCCACTCGGAAGGCCGTCACACCGTCCATGGCCAGTCCATCTTCGGCAGCACGGGTGACAGCTCAGCTCAAGACGCCACCCAGCGGCCCCGAGTTGCCGTCGCCCCAGCCCTGCACGTTCGCGCCCATCGCCTGGGCGATCGCCGCCAGCAGTGCGCCGTGACGGCTGTTGTTCCCCTGCACGAGGCGTCCCGGGTTGATCCGCCCGCCCCCCCGGCCCGCGACGATGAACGGCATGTTGTCGTGGAGGTGGGTGTTGCCGTCACACACCTCGGTGCACAGCATCACCACCGACGAGTCGAGCATCGTGCCGTCGCCATCGGGGCGCTTCTTCAGCTCGCCGAGCAGGTACGCGAACTGCTCCACGAACCACCGCCGCTGCTGCAGGTAGGCCCGCACCTCGCGTTTCGAGAAGTCGTGCGAGTCGCCGTAGTGAGACGCCTGGTGGCTGCGCAGGTCGAAGCCCGGCTCGTACATCTCGGTGCCAGGCATGCGGCTCAAGATGAGCTCGCTGGTGTGCATCGAGGCCTGGAGCGTTCCCACCTTCGTCAGCCCGCACGCCATCGCCGTCACCATGACGTCAATCTGCGCGCGCAAGATGTGGCCGAACTTCGACGCGTCGTAGAGCTGGGTGTCGGTGAAGCCAGACAGGTCGATGACCGGCGTCACACAGGACGACGGCGGCGGGTTGCCCATCGGCTTCACCCGGCGCTCCACTTCACGCAGCGCTTCGAGGTGCAGGTCGAGCTTGCGCGCCTCTGAGCCGCCGAGCTTCGCCTTCAGCGTGTCGAGCTCGGCCTTCGCGTTGTCGATGACGGACAACCGCGTGTCGGTGAACGCAGGGTTGGGCACGCCGGCGTCTCCCACCGTCGCGTTCGCGAAGAGCTGCTGAAACACCTGACGCGGGTTGTCGCGTGGCGCCACCGTCTGGCCAGCGGTCGGGTAGACGATGAACTTGTCGCCTGACGCGTGGTTCTGCGTGGCCATCGCGCCGAGGTACAGGTGCCGCCACGCTGCCGCCGCGCCGACGGTTCGCGAGAGGTAGCTGTCGACGCTCTCACCCTGGCCACCATCGACGCCAGTGAGGAGCTTCTTCGCGCCGCCCGGGTGACTGCCCGAGTCGGTCCCGCCCATGGAGAGGCCGTTGAAGAAGAGGCAGTCGTTCTTGAAGGCCGCGAGCGGGTTCAGCTGGTCCGGCATCGTGAAGTTCGTCTCTGAGCCCGTGCAGTGCCATCGGCTCGGCTGTCCCTGGGCGCTGGGCCCGAGCACGCCGTCGGGGAAGTAGAAGAAGATGACGCGCCTGGCCTGCCGCGCCGCTTGAGCGTGGGCCCGCCCGGACCGCAGCGCCTCGAAGAAGGGGAGCGCCAGCGCCGTGTGGCCGAGCGCCTTCAACGCGGACCGCCTCGAGAACGTCATGGCGTCACCTCGCTCAACCGGGTCACAAATCGTTCATCGGCGAGCGCCTGCACGAACAGCTCGCGCACGTCTCCGCCAGAGGACAAGAAGCCGTTCGACAACGCCTCGACGGTGCAGCGCTCGGCCTCGCGCTCATGCCGGCCGCGCGTCTGGCGAAACACCATGGTGGCGAAGCACGACTTCGCGCGTTGGCTCTGCGCGAGCTGCGCGGCCAACTGCGGGAGCGTCGAGAAGCTCGTCGAGGTTCCTGCGCCGAACGCCTCGACGTCGCGCAGCACGCCCGTCGTGTCGAGGGTCTTCCCGTTCTCGACGGCGCGCGCTCCACCGATGGCGTCGAAGCCCTCGAACCCGAAGCCGACCTCGTCGATGTACTGATGACAGGAACGGCACGACGGATCGGCCGAGTGCTGACGAAACCGCTCGCGGGTCGTCGCGCCGGGGTCGACCTTCGGGACTCCACCAGCGTTCGCGGGCGGCGCGGGGAACTCCTGACACAGCAGGTGTTCGCGCACGAAGAGGCCTCGCTTCACAGGAGACGACTGATCCGAGTGCGCGTAGCTCGAGAGCACGCTCGCGTGCCCCAACAGCCCGGCCGCGCGAACCGAAGGCAACGTGCGCTTCTCCCGCTTCGATGGAGCCTCCAGGCCGTAGTGCCGCGCGAGGGGCGCATCGACGAATGAAAAGGGCGCCGTGAACAGCTCGTCGAAGCGGCCGGTGCCGTCGAACACGACGTGCTCGAAGAAGGTCGGCGTCTCTGCAGCCATCGACGCGCGCAGCTCGGGCGTGAACGAGGGGTAGACCCCCGGCGCCTTGTCCACCGTCGTCAGGCGCTCGAGCCCCAGCCATTGGGTCGCGAAGGTGCGCATCGCCGCTCTCGCCCGAGGGTCGGTCAGCATGCGGCGCGCTTCGCGGGCGACGTCGTCGGGCGTCGCGAGCTTCCCCTGCGCCGCGGCGTCGAGGAGCGCCTCGTCGGGCGTCGTCTGCCACAGCGAGTACGAGAGGGCGGCGGCGAGCTCCCACGGCGTGAGTCGAAACGTACCGTCCGGTTGAGCAACGCCGAGCTCGCTCCGGTAGAGGAAGTGCGGCGACGAGAGCAGCCACTCCGCCGCCTGTTTCACGCCGGCGTCGAAGTCGGGAGCCGCGAGGAGGACGCTGGCGTAGCGCGTCACCTCCTCCATCGAGAGCGGCCGGCGAAACACGCGACGTCCGAAGGTGCTGACGAACTGCTCGGCGCAGGGGCGTCGGTCGGAACCGGTGGGCCGACAGGGAGCCGTCACGCGTCCCGCGATGGACGCAGCGGCGCCGAGGTACGCCTCGACGTGACCGGAAGTGACGAGCCCCGCCTCGGCATTGTCGTCGAACACGAAGCCCTTCGGTCGCGACTCCGGGGGAAAAGCGGCGACGAGGTCGGTCGTCGGCGTCGGCGTGCTCGTCCCACTGCACTGCACGGTCAGCACCGAGTTGTCGCCGCCAAAACCATCGGGGGCTCGCGCGGCGTTCGCGTCGTCGAGCACCCACTGCCCATCGACGACGAACTTGTACTGGTGCGTGCCATCCGCGAGCGGGCGCTTCACGACATACGAGTCGGACCCTGCGGCGAGCGTCATGGCCCAGCCACCGGCCGCCACCGTCGCCGGCCACCCGTTGAACGAGCCCGCCACGTGAACCGACGAAGGCCGCCGCCCATCGGCGCGCCAGGTGAAGGAGCGCACGCCGCAACCATCGGCCATGCACGCTCCGCTCACACACGACTCGGTGGCCACGGCGCAGTTGGCGTCCGACGCACAAGCACGACGAGGCGGCGGTCCGACGAGGTCGGCGACGCTGTTCGCGTACTCGCGGCGGGTCAGCAAGCGAAGCTGGCGTCGGGCCGGAGGGTACGCGTCGCACACCGCGGGCCGCTGATCAGCTGGCAGCGACTTCAGCCACGTCACGATGGCGCGCGCGCAGGCGTCGTCACACGAACCTTCGTTTCCCGGCGGCATGGTGCTGACGATGCGAACGCGGAGCGCGTCGGGCGTCTGCATCAGCGGCACCAGGGCGGGCGCGACGCTGCCTCGCGCGGCAGGCCCGTGACAGGTCGCGCACTGCGCGGCATAGCGCGCGGCCCCGTCGCCAGAATCGGGTGGGGCCGGTGGCTCGACGGCCCCAAGCCGGGCACACGCACCCACGAGCACCGCGAAGACGAGAAGCCGGGTCGGCATTCATCGGGTGCTGAGCATGAGCGGCTCCACGGTCGAAGCATGCTGACGCCGCGGCCTTGGGCAGCGACCCAGCGTGCCCTCGAGGCCGATGGTCCTCCGTGCGACTGCAACCTGACAGGCCAGTCTCCGGGTATCGTCTCGACCATGCGCGTCGCTCTTGCCTTCGCTTTGGCCCTGCTCTTCAGCGGCTGCCGTCACGTCCCCACTCGCGATGAGGTGGTGACGAACAACGTCATGGAGGCCTCGGACATCGTCGCGAGCGCGTTCCTCGACCAACTCAAGACGCACCCCGAGTTGCCGCCGGCGTTCACCTCGGCCGAGGCACGCGCTGCGTATCGACGAGGGCTCGAGAACGACTTCGCCCGGTCCACCGGCGTCGACCCCGCCACCATCGGCCCCGGCATCGCAGAGACGGTTCGGTCGCTCGAGCCAACGGAGGATCAGAAGAAGATCATCTTCCTGTCGGCGGAGCAGGCCGACGCCGTCACGGTCGGGCTGGTCAAGTTCGGCGTCGCCATCGCCCCGCTGGTGTTCGAGATCGGCAAGGTCCTCATCCAGTTGCCGCTCGCCATCTTCTACATGAAGTAGCCAGGACTGTTGTCCTCCTGGTCGACGTCGCGGGAAGCCTGCCCGACCCTCTTCGGCCTGCCCTGCGTTGCAGCACCAGCGCCCGACGGAATCTCAAGGCTTCCCGGGCACCTGCAACCGCACCTGGTACAACGCCGAGCCAGCCGTGATGAAGAGCGTGCGGCGATCGGGCCCGCCGAAGGACACATTGGCAGTGTTCTGTGGCACCGGGATGCGCCCCAGGTAACCGCCGTCGGGCCGGTAGATCTTCACGGCGCCTCCGCCCCCCGGCGCAAAGACGGTGCTGACGTACAGGTTCCCATCGTCGTCCATGCCAAGCCCATCGCCGCCGCCGCCGCCGCCCTGAGTGGTGGACACCTGCGTCGGCGTCGACAAGCCGCCGTCGTCCAGCAGCCGGTAGATGCGGAAGAAGTCGTTCTCGCTGTCTGCCACGTAGAGCGTGGACTCATCCGGCGAGAGCACGAGGCCGTTGGCGAAGGGCATGTTCGACACCAGGAGCTGCAGCCCTCCATCGGTGCGCCGTCGGTAGACTCCGGTGAAGGGAAGCTCGGCGGTGCCTCCATTCCCGAAGAGCCCGTACGGCGGGTCCGTGAAATAGACGGTGCCATCGGAGGCCACGGCGATGTCATTGGGCGAGTTGAAGCGCCCACCGTCGAAGCGGTCGACGAGCGTGGTGATGCCACCGTCGGACAGCGTGCGCGACACCCGCCGGGTGTTGTGCTCGCACGTCACCAGCGTGCCGTCGGGGAGACGTCCGAGCCCATTCGCGCCGCCAGAGTTCGCCCGGAAGAGCGTGAACCCACTCCCGGGGACGTACCGGTAGATGCGACTGGCCGGGACGTCGGTGAAGAGCAGCGCGCCCTGATCGGCCAACCAGAGCGGCCCTTCGAGGAACATGAACCCGCCGTCGATGCGCTCGACGACTGGCCCGCCGTCCGGAATCGGGTGAAGTCCTGACGAGCCGCCTGCTGCGCCACCGCCAGCCGTTCCGCCGCTCGCGCCTCCAGCCGTTCCGCCGCTCGCACCTCCGGCTGTTCCTCCGCTCGCGCCTCCAGCCGTTCCACCGCTCGCGCCTCCGGCCGTTCCGCCGCTCGCGCCTCCAGCCGTTCCGCCGCTCGCACCTCCGGCCGTTCCGCCGCTTGTGCCTCCGGCCGTTCCGCCGCTCGCGCCTCCGGCCGTTCCGCCGCTCGCGCCTCCGGCCGTTCCGCCGCTCGCGCCTCCG
>JBBAQZ010000066.1:0-18692 GCA_040400045.1 Myxococcaceae bacterium | reverse complement strand
CCGCTCGCGCCTCCGGCCGTTCCGCCGCTCGCGCCTCCGGCCGTTCCGCCGCTCGTGCCTCCGGCCGTTCCGCCGCTCGCGCCTCCGGCCGTTCCGCCGCTCGCGCCTCCGGCCGTTCCGCCGCTCGTGCCTCCGGCCGTTCCGCCGCTCGCGCCTCCGGCCGTTCCGCCGCTCGCGCCTCCGGCCGTTCCGCCGCTCGTGCCTCCGGCCGTTCCGCCGCTCGCGCCTCCGGCCGTTCCGCCGCTCGCGCCTCCGGCCGTTCCGCCGCTCGCACCTCCGGCCGTTCCGCCGCTCGCGCCTCCGGCCGTTCCATCAGGCATCGACGACGGTCCCCCGCAGGAAAGACCGCAAACGACGAGCATTCCTACCAGGCGGTTCTTCATGGACAGCTCCCTGTGGGGTGCGATTCCGAGCGACGTCGGGCAAGCACCACCCATGCCGGACCAAAATCACCTCAATCCAAAGCATTGCCCCGGAGTTCGTGCCGTCCAACCGACCAGATTGCAGAGGAACTGAGCATTTATTGCGAGGTCACCACGGCGAAAAGAACACCCGTCATCTGCAGGGTGACGGCAATGACAGTCAAGCCCTCGAGCGCCTGTGCCGGTACGCAGGTGACGGCGGTATCGTCACCCTCGCGCGCAAGGCCGCGTGTGGCGGAGACTCTATGGAAGCTCGCGAAGTGTCCCTTCGGTTGGGACGAGTCGACGAACCGCTGGGCGTGCGAAGGCGGCGGGGCGTCATGCCGCACGACGTGGGGCGACACACGGGGTTTTGTGAGGAGACTGAACCAAGGTAGGGTTCCGAACTTCGATGGGATCTCCGCTCACTCGACGTCAACTCTTCGCAGGGGTGCTCACCGCAGCCGCGCTCAGCGCCATCGCGGGCTGTGACTGCGGAGCGCTGCCGTTGCCGGGCGATGACGCCGGTCAGGGTGGCGGCGTTGCGGGCAGTGGCGTGGGCGGGGGCAGCGCTTCCGTCGGCGGCGGCGAAGGCGGAGGCCTCGCGGTCGGCGGCGGGACGGGCGGTGGCGACGGCGGCGGTGCTGCAGGCGCAGGGGGCGGCGACTTCGACGGTGGACTGTTGCCTGACGGCGGCTGTCCGCCCGTGCTCTGTGCGGGGCGGTGTGGCCCCATTCGAGACTTCTGCAGCGGCACCACGGTTCAGTGTGGCGGCTGTCCGACGCCCGGAGAGGTCTGCAACCTGAACCTCAGCCGGTGCGGGCCCGTGCAAAACGACTGCGGGGCGCTGGGCGCCGAGTGCGGGCAGATTCGCAACAGCTGCGGGCGCCGGCTCAACTGCGGGGCGTGCGCCGACCGCGGCCAGGAATGCGACCGGAACACCAACCGGTGCGTTCCGTGCAGCAACCCCAACCCCATCGACCTCGGCTACCAGTGCGGCACGGTCTGGCTCGGCTGCGGGCCCTTCACCAATCAGGTCGACGCAGGCACCTGCGCGACTGGCTTCGTCTGCAACGAGCCGATTCACATCTGCGAGCCGCAGTGCAGCCCTCCCAGCGACGCCGTCGTCTGCGCCGCGGCGGGCGCGCAGTGCGGGCTCATCAAGAACGGCTGCGGCGGACTCGCCAATTGCGGCAGCTGCGCCACCGGTGCCTGCGGAGCGCGTGGCGTGCCCAACCAGTGCGACCTGCCCGAGTTCCCTGACGAGTGTGTCGTCGCCAACCGCAACTGCGGCCCGTACACCTCGGCCTGCGGGGGGGCGATCCTGAACTGCGGCACCTGCACCGTTCCAGGAGAGGTCTGCAACCCGAGCGGGCGCTGCGGGCCTCCGTGTGTTGCTCAGACCTGCGCCACGCTGACTGGCCAGTGCGGCACCGCGCTCGACGCCGGCTGCGAAGGCCCGACGGTGTCGTGTTCCTGCAGCGGTGGCCTCGTCTGCACCAACACCACCTCGGGGACCTGCGTCACCTCGGGCGCGTGCAATTCGTTCGGAGCCAACGGCGACCCGGGGGCGCCCTGCTCGAATGGAGCCAGCCCGACCTTCCCCAAAGGTGACGGAACGAACCTCTCGTGCCCGTGCACCGGCGCCGGCCTCTGCATCAGCGACGGTGGGGTCGCGACCGCAGCGCAGACGGGCGCCTGCTGCGTCAACACCGCGACCTGCCCGCTCAATGCCTGCAACACCTCGGTGACTGACACCTGCACCGGGGCCATCATCCCCTGCACGTGCACCGCTCCGGGGACGTTCTGCAACGGCGCGTCAGACGGTGGCGTCGGGACCTGCGTGGGCGACCGCAGCTGCGCCTTCTACGGAGCCAGCGGCACTGCAGACGCGGGGTGCTCGGTCGGCCCTTCGCCGGCGTTCCCCCGAAACGCCACCACCAACCTCGCCTGCCCATGCGGCAGCGGAGGCATCTGCAACCGGACGAACCAGACGACGCCCGTGGTACCTCCCGAGGCCGGAAGCTGCTGCTTCAACACGCAGGTCTGCGCGCTCAACGAGTGCAACACGACGAAGACCAACACCTGCACTGGCGCGACCATCACCTGCGGCTGCACCGGCACGGGCCAGTTCTGCAACAACCTCACGCGGCGGTGTGAGGCCCAGAACGGCTGCAACGCCTTCACGTCTGGCGACGCTGGCGCGCTGTGCTCTGCGGGGCCTTCCCCAGCCTTCCCCGCGGGAGGCGGCACCAACCTCACCTGCCCCTGCACCCGTGCAGGCGCCAATTGCTATTCCGACGCGGGCGTCATCTTGATGGGCGGCCCTGCCACCGGCAGCTGCTGCATCCCCGATGTCTGCCCACCCAATAGCTGCGGGACGAGCATTCTCGACCGGTGCACCGGTCAGATGATCTCCTGCAATACCTGCTCATCGACCCAGAGTTGCAACACGATGACCCGCATGTGCCAGAACAATCTGGTCTGTGCTGACTACAGCGCCAACGGGGTGAGCCGAACGCCTCCCACGCTCGGCGACCTCTGCTCGACGGGCAACGCGTTCAGCAACGGGGCGACGCCGGCGACCTTCTTCGCGTGCGGGTGCGTCGGCGGCGTGTGCAGCAATGGCACGACCGTGGTGCCGGCGACCAACCCCGACGGTGGGGTGCCTCCAACCGGGAACTGCTGCCTCAACGCCGTCACCTGCGGCGGCGGTGGAACCGGCAGCCGCTGCAACACCACCTTGACCAACCAGTGTACTGGCGGAGCCATCGCGTGCGGAGCCTGCAGCAATGGTTTCTACTGCGACCCGACGAACACCTGCGTGCCCAACACCACCTGCGCTCAGCTGGGAGCGACCGGCGCGGCGGGGACGCAGTGCAGCACCAGCGCGAACCCGACCTTCACCCGCTTCCCTGGCGATACCGTCGGGCAGCTCTGCGCCTGCGGTGGTGGACGCGAATGCTCGGTCCCCGGCCCACGCCTGGCGGGACCCGGTGAGCTCGGCACCTGCTGCACGAACGCAAACACGTGCGGAAGCGGCGTGGGCGCGCGCTGTAACCAGACGCTCACCAATTCCTGCACTGGCGCCGCCGTCACCTGTGGAGGCTGCACTGGCTCGACCTATTGCAGCGACCTGGGGGGGAACGCGACGACCGGGCCTGGCACCTGCCGTGCGTTCACCACGCCGACCTGCGCGAGCCAGACACCACCGGCGGGCGGTGCTCCCCCCAACGTCTGCTCGAACGGCAACTCTGCCAGCTTCCCGCGCTTCCCCGGCGACACCACGGGCCTGACGTGCTCGTGCACCAGCGGCAACTGCTACCGAAGCACCGGCGGGGCGCCCGTCACCGGCGGGACCACGGGGCGCTGCTGCGTGCCCGCGGTCTGCCCGGCGAACCAGTGTGCTGGCTCGATCCTCGACCCGTGCTCGCAGCAGATGATCTCGTGCGTCAGGGCGTGCGGCGCCGGCCAGTATTGCGGCAGCGGCGGCACCTGCAGACCGAACGAGACCTGCGCCGCGTACACCACCCGCGGCCTGGGTCAGGCCTGCTCGAATGGAAACAGCGCGAGCTTCCCCGCAGGAGACGGCAGCAACCTGACCTGCACTTGCAGCACGGCCAACGCGGTCTGCGTCAGCCCGAACCCCGGCCCCGTGGTCACGGGCGGCGCTGCAGGCGTGTGCTGCCTCAACACCGCGGTCTGCGCCGCGAACACCTGCGGCACGCTCACCAACACCTGCACCGGAGCGACCATCACGTGCGGGTGCAACCCGGGGTTCCACTGCGAGGCCAGCGGCGTGGGGACCCCCGTGGCCTGTCAGGCCGACAGAACCTGCGTCAGCTACGGCGCGAGCGGCGCGGTCGGCAACCCGTGCTCGACCGTCGCCAGCAGTGCCTTCCCCAATGGGCCGGGCAATCAGAACCTGACCTGCGCCTGCTCCCAGGCCTCCCCGTTCCAGAACAACACCTGCATCATGTCGAGCTCGACGATGGCGGGCACGTGCAGCTGCACGCCGACGCCTCCAGCCAACTGCAGCGACAACGGGCGACCCAACGGGTGTGGCGGCACGATGTCAGCCCCCTGCGCGGCCGGGACCCAGGCCTGCTTCAACAACGCCTGTTGCAACCTCCCCACCTGCGGCACGGGGCTGCCAGGTCAGGCGTGCGGAGCCATCAACCGGTGCGGCACGGTGACCAACTGCGGGGCCTGCTCAACGGCCAACGGCCGCACGAACAATACGTGTACTGCCAATGTCTGCGTCTGCACCCCGTACAACATCGGGAACTGCGGCGTGTCACCGTTCACGCCAGGCTCGAACCCTGACGGGTGCGGCGGCTTCTTCAACTGCCCGACCTGACCATGCCCCTTGCTCGCGGAATCACGCTGATGCTCGCTGCTGCGCTGTGGGTCGTGAGCTGCGCCGACTACCGGTTGGAAACCAGGGGCGGCGCAACGGCTGGCGGGTCCGGTGGGGCTGGTGGCGCGGGAGGTGGCGCGGGAGGTGGCGGAGCCGGTGGCACGTCGGGCACCGGCGGTGGCTTCGAGCCGATCGACGCGGGGTTCAGCGTCTGCTCCGACGTCGGCCGGCCGGTGTCCCTCACGCCGCTCGACCTCTTCATCCTGCTCGATGTGTCGTTTTCGATGGACTACGACTTCAAGTTTCCGGCCGTGCGGTCAGCGATCAAGTCCTTCGCGACGAATCAACAGTTCGCAGGCCTGGGCGTCGGCGTGCAGTACTTTCCGCTCAGGAGCCAATGCCGAATCGACGCCTACCAGGTGCCCGCGGTGCCCTTCGGTTCCCTGCCGGGAAACTCGGTGCCGATTGGTCGTTCGCTCGACGAGCAGCGCATGCAGGGCGGCACGCCCATGGTTCCGGCGCTCTCGGGCGCGCTGTCGTACACCAAGGCGTTCCTCAACCAGTACGGGCCCGACGCCGGCCGCAAGGCGGTGATCGTGCTGGCGACTGACGGTGTCCCCGATGACAGCTGTGCGGGAGACCCCGGGCAGGGCCTGTTGGCCAATACCATCGCCAACGTCGAGGAGGTCGCGCGGGGCGGACGGCTCAGCTCGCCGTCGGTCAAGACGTTCGTGGTGGGCGTCGGTCGAGAGCTGGGAGTGCTCGACGGCATCGCCCGCGCCGGCGGCACCGACCGGGCCGTGCTGGTGGACGTCGCGGCCAACGCCGACGTGCAGTTCCTCGCGGCGCTCACCCAGATTCGCAAAGACGCGCTGGGCTGCGACTTCGCGGTGCCCCCGCCGACCATCACGCAGCCTGACGGCGGCAGGGCAGTCATCGATGGCACCAGGGCGGCGGTGGTCTTCGAACCGACCGAGGGCGCTCCCGTGTTGGTGCCGGCGCGCGACGACCGCGCTGCCTGCGGGACCCGTCAGGGCTGGTTCTTCAACTCGAGCGCGAGCGACGCCGGTGCAGGCCTCGACGGAGGCGCCGACGGCGGGCGGGCGGATGGGGGCGACGAGTTCCCGACGAGCAGGGTGCTGCTGTGCCCGGCGACGTGCGACCTCGTCACTTCCGGTCGTACGGGTACCCTCAAGGTTCAATTCCCATGCGGAATCGATTGATGCGGAATCGATTCAAGCCAGGGCTCGTCGCGGTCGCCCTGTGCGTGGTCGCCGTGTCCGCACAGGGTCAGTCCCTCACCTTCGAGGGCCTCACCCTCAACAAGCCGAAGAAGGCCGATGGCCGCAGCGCGCGACCCAGCGACGCAGGGGTGCCGATGGCTGATGGCGGTGTGATGCCCCGGCCCGAGCTGGCCGACGGTGCCCCCATCGTTGCGATGCCGCCGTTCACGGCTGGGCAGGTCGATGTCCCGAACTTCCGCGAGCTTTACGCTGCGCTCAGGGAGCGAGCGGGCAACCGACTGGTGGCCGAAGACCAGACGCTCGCGGCGCTCGCCAGGCTGAAGCTGAACCCCTCGAAGATGAAGACCGAAGGACCGGTGACGTTGGCTGCCGCGCTGAAGGCAGACTTCGTCGTCGTCTTCGTCGTGGCGCCCGCGGCCGCCAGCGCGCGCCTGCTCGCCCTCGCCGGTGCAACGGCCGCTGCCTCGGCCACCGTGCCGCTGCCGAAGAAGGGCACCGTGAGCCGACAGCAGGCCCGCGAGCTGGTGGGCGAGCTCATCGCGAAGGGCCGGTCCACGCTCGAGCCCCAGAGTGGGCTCGATCTGACGGCGACCGCAGCGATCGGCGAAGCGCCGGCTGACACGGTCGATGAGCCCGAGCTCGAGGTGAAAGCCGCTCCGCGCACAGAAGCCCCCAAAGCCATGACGCCGACCTGGCTTTCAATCTTCGTCGGCGGGGGCACGAGCTTCCGGTCGCTTGGCGTGACGACCTCAGGCGGCCCCATCGTCCCCCAGACGCCCGCGGTCATCGGGTCGCTCGGCGGCGCGCTCAAGGTCTTTCCCCTGCTGTTGGTGCCGGCGCTGCGGGACAGCCGGTTCTCCGAGGCCTGGCTCGAGGGTCGGTATCGCTTCAGCCTCGTGCGCGGAGTGGTGGTGGACGGCGAGCAGTCCACCTCCTGCCCCGCCATCGATGACGAGGTGGTTGGGCGGGTGGGGTGGCGCTACCGCTTCGGCGGCATGCTGCCGCACGTTGGCGTCACCGTCGGCGTGGCGAATGAGCGCACCGTCTTCAGGTGTGCAGCTCCGGCGCTCGACACGACGTACACCTCGACGGAGTACCACTTGAGCGTGTGGCAGCCGATCCTCCCGAGTCAGAGCCTCTTCGTCGAGCTGGCTGGCGGGCCGCGCGTGCTCTTCTCGACCCGCGCGCGTGGCTTCGACACCTTCGCCTGGTCTGCAGAGGGCTGGCTGACCGCCCGGCCCGCGCCCATCTTTACCCTGCGCGCCGGCGCACGCGTCACTGGCACCCGACTGACCACCTACCCCGACGCGGTGTCGCTCACCGACCTGCGAACGTTCATCGGGCTCGAGGTCGGCGCTGCGTTGTAGTGCAGGTGCGACGCTCAGGCTGGCACTGCGGCACCGTCGCTGGCCATGACCCTGCCCCTGCCGTCGGGGAGCCGAAACGTTGAAAGCAGCACTCGCTTCACTTCGCGGTGAGCGGGCCCGCAGGCGAGCTCCGCGCCCCACGAGGGACTTGCGGCCCATCTGCCGGCGCACGTCGAAGCGGGGCAGCCACAAGCTGGGACCGCCCGTGCCTTCGTGCAACGCCATGCCCTGGGTCGAGTTGGGAGCTTGACGCGCGACTGGCCGAAGCCTGGGCCCCGTCTCCTGATTCGGTCCCCTTGTCCGTTCGTGGGAATTCAGCGAAGAAGAAACGATGCGCTCGTTCCTTCTTGTGTTGACGTTGTTGGCGGCAAGCGTCGCGGTGGCGGACATCGGCCCGGGGCAACCCCGGTGCGTGGTGCCCAGCTCCTGCGTGACGTGTCAGGTTCAACCGGGCACGGAGCTCAACGACCCCTGCGTCGTGAAGGCGCGCGAAAGCGGCCTCGAAAGGCAGCAGTGCAGTGACAAGTTCGGCGCGAACGTGGCCCTGCATTACTGCCCATCGGGCATGACGGCGACGAGGCCAGGCTGCTCGGCGGCGCCTGGGCTGGTGGGCGTCGCGCTGCTCGCCTTGACGGTGTTGGCGCGACGTCGGCGGGTCGGCGCGTAGCGACCGCGAGACGGGCCTCGCCGTCCGGGCTGTTCTCCCGACGGGGCCTGATCCTCGAACCTCGAGGGCCTGGCCCGCGTGGTGATGCCGCTGGGCGAACCGGACTGAACGGGTCGACCTGCGCTGGTTCGCAGCAGCCACATGCATCAGCGGCCGCACCCGCGAGATGGCTGCTACCGGGGTTCGTCTGCGGGGTCGGTGACCTCGAGCGCTGGTCTCGAGGCCCTCACCGCGGCGAGCTGTTCGCTCGAAACCAGGCCCTTCGTCACGCTGAGGAATCGAAGCACGGGCAAGGCCTGCAGCGGCGAGAGGTCGTCGACCTTCACCTGGGCGAGTGACAGCGTCTCGAGGCGCTGCGCCCCCCGCATTGGCTCCAGGCTCCGAACCGGCGTCGCATCGAGGCCAAGGCGTTCGAGCGCCGTGAGCGCCGCGAGCGGCTCGAGCTTCGTCACCCCGGTGCTGATCAGCCCCAGCGTCTTCAGTCGGGTCAGGCCCGCCAGCGAGTCCAGCGCTTCGGCCCGGGAGTGACTGAGCAACAACACCTCGAGCTGCGCGAGCTGACGCAGCGGCGACAGGTCCTGCACGGGCGTGTACTCGAGCTGCAGCGTGGTGAGCGCGTGGAGTCCTGCGAGCGGGCGCAGCTCGGACACTCCAGTGGCAGTGAGGGACAGGGCCGTGAGCCCGGTGCAACCCGACAACGCAGCCACGTCGACGACCGGGGTGGAAACGAGCGACAGGGTGGTGAGCCGCTTCAGCCTGGCCAGCGGAAGCAGCTCGCGCACCCGGGTGTGCCCCAGCGAGAGCGACTCGAGCTTCGTGAGTGCGCTGACCGGACCGAGGTTCGCCACCGGTGTTCCTTCGAGCGACAGCACCCGCAACCCGGTCAGCCCCTCCAGCCCGCGAAGGTCGGCGAGCGGCGTTCGGTCGAGCGTGAGGGTGTGGAGCGAGCGAAGTGACCGCAGCGCCGCGACGCTGGCCACGCTCGTGTTCGACAGCTCGAGGCGCTTGAGCGCCGTGAGGCCTTCGACGCCCTCGAGAGAGGCCACCGCCGTACGCGACAACGACAGCACCTCGAGCGTGTTCAGCGCCTTCAATGGCTCGAGGTTTCGCACCCGCACGCAGCCCGCCAGGTCCAGCTCGCGGAGTTCGGACAACTGCTCGAGCGGACGCAAGTCCTCGATGCCTTCGTTGAACGGCACCAACTCGCCGTCCCACGGCCCCTGTTGTTGCTCCCACTCCAACGTGCCGCAGCTCAGCTTTTCGGTCGTCGCAGGCCACTGCTTCCCACAGAACTCCACAATGCCCGCACCCTGGGCGACCCCCGTCCACACCGTCAGCAGCAGCCAGGCCAGTCGCATCGGCAGACCGAACGCGCCTCAGGGCCCGGTGGTTCCTCACGACACGAGGCCGTCGACGGAGAAGCGGAAGAGGGGCTCCGGTTTCGTCCGGCCATGACGACGAGCGCGGTGACGGGCTCGAGGAGGCGGAAGTGGGTGTGGAGGCAGACGAAGCCCCCGGCGCGGCGAGCGCAGGTTTCCCGGACTGAGGAGACGTCAGCTCACCACCTCGACGCCCACACCTGGGCAGGGTCACTGTCGAGACTCCGCCAGGCGCCGCGCGACGCGAGGTTCTTCGTTGCCTCGCTCCGACAGGTTGCGCTCTATTCCTGTCCTGTTCGTGGGGGCTCCGATGCGTGTCGTCCTGGTGCTGCTGCTGTCCTTCGCCATTCCTGTTGCGGCCAAGCCTCCCGTCCAGCCTGCTCAGCCAGCGCCACCGGCCGCGCCCCCGGTGGCCGAGCCAGAGGACGAGGAGGCGTTGCCTCCAGGCATGACTGCAGGCCCAGCGACGGTCTCGGTCGGCCCGAATGCCCAACTCGGCGTCCTCGAGAAGGACCTCTTCGGCGACGGGAACGTGGCTCGCGCCATGTTGGAGAAGGGCGGCAACCTCGTGAGCAATCGAGAACAAGGCATCTTGCTCAGTGAATCGGGCGAGGTGATTTTCGAGTTCGACGATGTTGGCTACGTGAAGGACGACGACAAGGACTCGCTCGATGCCGACAAGATGTTGTCGAGCCTGCGAGAGGGCCAGGAAGAAGCCAACGAGGAACTCAAGCGGTTGGGCCGGCCTGGACTCGAGCTCACGGGGTGGCACGTGAAGCCGCACTATGATGCCGTGACGCACAACCTCGAGTGGGCTCCGGTGGTGAAGAACAAGGGCACCGGGCATCAGACGGTCAACTACAACGTTCGACTGCTCGGGCGGCGCGGCGTGATGGAAATCACGTTGCTCGTGTCGCCTGAGAAGTTCGACGCGGCGCTTCCCTGGTTCCGCCAGACCCTCTCGAAGTTCAGCTACGTCCGAGGCGAGGACTACGCCTCGTACACCAATGGGGACAAGACCGCCGCGTATGGGCTCGCGGCGCTCGTCACCGGTGGAGCCGTCGCCGTCGCCGCGAAGTCAGGGCTGCTCGGGCGACTGTGGAAGTTCATTCTCCTGGGCCTCGCGGCGCTCGGTGGCGCCATCAAGCGGCTCTTCGGCGGCAAGAGCGAGTCGTCGGGTGACCAGGTCGACCGCAGTGAGCCACCCCAGAATCCCTGATGCAGCTTGATGGCCTTCAGCTCTTCGTCTTGCTCGGCGCCGTCTACCTGCTCGAGTGTCTGCGATGGGTCGGTCGCCGCACGCTGCTGATTCGGCAGTGGCCCCTCAACCGCCCGACCGTGGTCGAGGCGATGAGGGTCGCGCCGCAGCTCGACCGGGCGCTCACCATCGGGTTCCCCTTCCCCCCGTTCGGCTCCGTGCTCGAGTGTGAGCCGTTTCCGTTCGAGGTTGGTCCCTCGGGATTCCTGGTGCGCGCGCCCGATGCGATTCCAGGCGAAGTGCCCACGCAGCTCGACCTCTGGGTGCCCTGGGCCGAGCTCGGAGCGCTGAAGGTCGAAGGCAAGGAGCTGTTCCTCGGGTCGCGGCGCATCGCCGTGCTGCACAGCACCCGTGCGGCGCTCCGCGTGCACTCGTGCTGTCGACGATGGGCGTCCGAGCTTCCTCGCACACTCCCGGGTTGGGACGATACACGCGACGTCGAAGCGCTGCGCGCAGCGCTCGCTCGCTGGGATGAATGGCGTTGGCTCCAGCAGCTCACCGCGTCGGGACTCTGGGTCGCCATTTTTGCAGGGTTCAGCGCGCTGACGTTCGCGACGGAGCCGCCCCCGATTCTGGGCGTATTCGGCTTCGTGGTGGCCTGGTGGCTGATCTGTGTCGTGACGACAGCACTGTGGATTCGCCAGGTGTTGCCGCGTGACGCGTGGCCTGGTCGCTGGCAGTGGTTCATCACGCTGGCCTCTCCTGTCTCATTGCTGCGCGCAGCGGACCTGGTCGAACGTGAGCTCCTCTGGGGAGCCGACCCGGCGACAGCCGTCGTTGCAACGGTTCCGTCACAGGTCGCGCGCGACACACTCGAGCAGTGGAGGCGCGAGCTGCGATGGCGGGTCCGGCGACCAGCGCTCGCGTCCACCGACTCGACCGTCCTTTCGAATGACGCCTGGTACGTCGAGGCGCTGCTGGGGCGCCTCGGTCAACTCGTCGACGGCCTCGGTGGCACCGCGGCGAAGACCGGGACGGGCAAGCATTGCCCGCGCTGTCTCACCGGGTACCAGGACACCGCCACGGCGTGCAGCGAATGCCCCGGGGTCGCGCTCGTCGGCCAGAGGTGAGCAGCCAACGCTGAAGACGCTCGGAGCCTGGCGCCACGTCCCCCAGCGTGTTCAGGGTGGCTCCCGCTCCTGCGGTGCCGCATTCGTCGCCAGGTTGCGGCCGGGAGGAGTGTCGCTCCGCCACACACCGGCGCGGTCAGTGGTCGGTGCGGTCGACTGTTGAAGGCCTGGGCGGGGTCCTCCTCGCACGTCGAGGGCAGCGATGGCGAGGTCGCAACGAGCGCTTCGCTGTGGCTGGCGCTGCGGCTCCCTTGACTGAGGTGCGAGCGTGGCGACCTGGGCGGGCATGGCGACCTCGGGCCCTCTCCCGTTTTCTGCTTTCTTTCGTTTCTCCCTTCGGCGGAGAGTGGGCCAGTGACCCACTCGTGCGGCGTTCGAGAGGTGACGCCCCGGCTCCACGAGGCAGACCTTCTTCCCGAGCGCGTACCCGGGCGCGCCGCCCACGGTCGGACGGCCGCTGGACCCAGACGCGAGCGGGTCGCCAACGGTGGCGAGCCGGCGCGGCCCCGCCTCGCCCGCTGCGCCTTGCGCGCCGCCCTCGTCTGCGCCGTCGCGTCCTTGCCGGTGCGCGCCCAGGCCCCGCTCGAGACGACGGTGGTGGCCGAGAAGGAGTCGGACGACGAGGGGCGGGCCGTCTCAGCCGTCAGCCGCCGCGACCAACGCAGGCGCCAGCCCCGCTCGGCCCCAGACGCCCTTCGCTACGAGCCAGGCGTCTTCGTCCAGCAGACGGCTCACGGCCAGGGCTCCGCTTACATCCGCGGGCTGACGGGCCAGCAGACGCTGCTGGAGTTCGACGGTATTCGCATCAACACCAGCACCTTCCGCCAGGGCCCCAACCAGTACTTCTTCACCTTTGACCTGCAGAGCATCGAGCGCCTCGAGGTGCTGCGGGGAGGCGCCTCGACGGAACACGGCAGCGACGCGCTCGGGGGCGTCATCATGGCCGTCCCGCTCGAGAGCACCCGCTCCACCTCGGGGACGCGCGTGGAGCCGACGGTGATGCTCCGCGGCGCGACGGCCGACCTCGAGCGCGGAGGCCGGCTCCAGCTCGACCTGTCCCACCGCCTCCAGAACGGCACCACGCTGTCGCTCCTCGGAGGCGTCGGCACCCGGCGCGCGGGCCTCCTCACCGGGCCGCCGGTGCTCAACCCGGTGACGTCCACGCCGCGCGGGGCGCTGCCCTGGGTGCCGCGCTACGCCGAGTACGACGCCAGCCTGCCCTTCGATGCCCAAACCGCCCTGCGCACCCAGCTCGGCACCGGCTTCTCCGAGCTCACCGGCGACGCGCGCGCCGAAGCCACCTTCCGCACCGGCGAGCGCCTCACCCTCGCGGCGTACCTCTACCGGCAGTTCGATTCGCCGCGCACCGACCAGTGCCCCGCGCCCGCTGCGCCAGCCGGCGAGTGCCTCACCTACGAGCGCCAGTTCCGCACGCTCGTGTACGGCGCCTGGGAGAAACCCCTCGACGGGCTGCTCTCGCGCCTGCGGGCCACCGTCTCGTGGCAGCAGCAGTCCGAGCGGCGGCGCCACGACTTCACCTCAGCCAACCTCGTCGAGCGCGGCGACGACGTCGTCGACACCCTGGGCGTCTCGCTGCGGGCCCAGTCGGCCCGCCTGAAGCTGCTCGACGGGCCGCTCGTCCTCTCGGCCGGCGGCGAGGTGTACGTCGACTTCCTCCGGTCCAGCGCGAGCGTCGCCTTCACCGACACCGGCGTCTTCGTGGTGCGCAGCCGCGGCCAGTACCTCGAGGGCTCCCGGGCCGCGACCGGCGGGCTCTTCGCGGTGGCCCGGTGGAATCCCCGCCCCTGGCTGACGCTGCGCGGCGGCCTGCGCCCGGGCTTTTCGACGGTGTACGCACCGGCCGACCCCTCGAGCGGCGCGAGCCCGACGTCGCGGCTCTTCCCCGCCCTGGTGGGCCACGTCGGCGTCGAGCTCGGCCGCGAGACGCTGCGCGGCTTCCTCACCGCCGACCGCTCGTTCCGCGCCCCCAACCTCGACGACCTCACGGCCCGGCAGGCGACGGGCCCCGGCTTTCAATTCGAGAACCCGCTCCTGGGCCCCGAGACCGCCTACACCGTCGAGGCCGGGCTGCGCCTGCGCCACCCCCGCGTCTTCGTCGATGCGTGGCTGTTCGCCACCTGGCTCGAGGGCGCGGTGACGAAGGTGTCGAAGTTGACGGCCGACTGCCCGCCTGCCACGCCCGCCTGCTCCGGCGCCTGGTCGCAGCTTCGCCTCGAGAACGCCCCCGCGCTGAGCGAGCTGCGCGGGGTGGAGCTGTCGGCGCGGGTCCTGCTGCCGCTCGACCTGTCCCTCCGCGCGACGGCGGCGGCCACATGGAGCGAAGGGCCAGCCCTCGGCGTGCCCGGCTTCGGCGCCCCCGAGACGCTCGCGCTCACGCCGCGGGTGCCCCTGTCGAGGACACCGCCCGTCAACGGCACCGCCGAGCTCACCTGGGCCCCTCGCCCCTGGCTTGGGGCCATCGCTGCCCTGCAGTGGGCGGGGCCGCAGGAACGCCTCGCTTTGACCGACTTCGCCGACGGCCGCATTCCCCGGTACGGCACGCCCGGCTTCGCCGTCGTGCACCTGCGCACCTGGGTGCGCCTCGCGAATGCCTTGACGCTCGTCGTCGGGGTCGAGAATCTGCTCGACAGCCCATGGCGCTTCCACGGCTCGAGCATCAACGGGCCCGGCCGGAGCGTCACGGTGTCGGTCGACCTCGGCCGCGCCTTCGGTGGGCGTTCACCCGAGGCCAGCACCGCCCCCGAAGGCGCTCCTCCCAGCGTCGGTTCCAACCCCAAGGACTCAGCGTCATGAGCACGCTCCCCGCTCAAGCCGTTTCGACCTCCCTGCTCGTCGCCGCCACGCTCCTCGCGTGCACGCCGCCGCCACCCACGAGGCTCCCGCCTCCGCCAGACGCAGGCGTGCTCTCGTTCTGCGGCGCCGTCTCTGAAGACCTGTCGGCCTGCGCGAGGCCCGCGACGGACTACCAGCCGCAGGCCCGCGACGCCGGCGCCAGCGGCTGGCCGGCCTGCCCCTCGGACGACGGCATGTTCCGCTTCGGTTCTCCCAACATCCCCGCCGCGGCCGCGCGGGTCCGCGCTTACGACGCGATGGGCGCCAGGCTGTGGAACAACCCCAACGAGCCGACGCCCGATGACTTCACCGCCGCGCGCCTCGAGTACTCGACGATGAACGGCCTGGCCTCGCGCGTCGCCCGACGGCAGGACGTCACCGAGCCCGAGCTGCCGTTGATGGACAAGTTCGCCTGCCAGAGCGACCCCGCCATCGCGGCCAGCGCCCCCGACCGGTGCGCCGGCCCGGCCCGCCTCAAGCCCATCATCGACGAGGCCTTCGTGCAGGGCACCGCGGGCACCGAGCCCCGCGTGCAGGCGGCGCGCATCGAGGCCTCGCTCCTGTTCTTCATGCACCTGTCGATGCTGTCAGAGGTGTGGACCTGCTCCTTCGACAGCCTCACGGACTGCGACGCCGCCATGGGCTACTACAGCGCCGAACCTGTGCCCTCGATGACGTCGGGCTACTCGACCCTGGTGTCGCGCCTCACGCCGTCGACCCACCTCGCCATCTACGACGCGCTCCTCGGCGTGCGCTGCTGGCGCGACACCGACAAGCAGCTGCCCGCCCAGCGAACGGACCTGTACGAGCGGGCCGCGAGCCAGATGCGCCGCGCATCGTCCCGTGGCCTCGCCGGCGTGCTCCGCGAGCGCATGCGCCGCCTCTCTTGCGCCCAGGGCGGCGAGCGCGACGCCGCCCGCGCCTTCGTCTCGACCCTCGGCTCGCTCTTCCACCGCCAGCTCCGCGCCGCCAACGCCGCCGCCGCCGACGAGGTTCGCGCCTTCACCCAGGCCCCCGTCAGCGACGACGCGGCCATCGCCAGGGCCGTCGCCGCGCTCGACCGAACCGTCCCCTGCCCCTGAGGCAGCGTCGCTCGTCGAACTCCAGGGCCGTGCCACCGACCTTCTGCGCGTGAAAGCGCGCCGGGGTTTGCCTCGTGGAGTTCGGCATCGCCCTCAGCGTCGTCGGCAGCACGGCGGCGGTGAATGGAAAGGGGTGCTCTGTGGAGGCCGTCGGCGCATCATCGCCATCTCCTCGACGGGAGTTCGAAGCTCGACTCGTCCACGCCGACGCCATCGTCTGGGGCCGGGCCTCGACGCGGTGGCCCGGCGATTGGAGGCCGAGCTGGGGCCCGAGGCCTTTCATCTGCGCGCGACGCAGGCGAGCAGCTTGCTGGACGCGAGCGCGTCGATGGCCTCGAGCCGGCGCCCGATGACGGAAGACGAGGGTATTCGAAGAAGGGACTGAGCCGCGTGTGACGTCGCCCAGGGGACTGGTCGTCGACCTCACCCTGCGCGTCGTCGGCGCTCGCAGCCCTCATCGCGAGCTCCTGCGCCCCACCACTGCCAAAGGCTCGGCGCGCGCAGGTTCACCGGTCGCCCTCATGAGTGGGACCGATTTCCCGGGGTCACCTTCTGGCTCGTGTCGGTCGCTTCGCCCTGCTTCCGAGAGGACTTCCTCGCTTCCCAGGGCCGTGGAGAGCGGCACGAATCAGCCGATGGGTCGAGCAGGTGAGCGCCCGAGCGGATTGGCCATGCAGCGCGGCGACATGGGGGGTGCCTCGGCACGCGGAAGGCGCGGCCATGGTCGCGCGGCGCGGGAGGGGTGGGCACCTCCTCCTCTGCGAGCGAACGCCCCCCCGTCCAGAGCGCGCAAACGCGGCGTGGACAACTGAAGGACCTGACGCGCATCAGAGTTTCAGAAGCGCGCGAGGAAGCACCAGCGCCACGCGCATGCCTTCGGGCGGGAGTCCGACAAGAAGGACGAGAAGAAGGTCGGGTGCAAGCCGGGCACGAGGGACATTTCAGCGTCTGGCTCTGGGAGTTCTTCACCGACGCCGTCACCATCGACGTCGACACTCCCGCCGGTTCGTCGATGACCTCGTCCTCGACGTGCTCAGCGAAAAGGCCGCCAGGATTGCTCCTGGCGGCCTCTCGATGCTGCGTTCCTGAGGCCTGCTTCGAGGCGAACTTCGACCCCTCGGGCCGAACTTCGGTCAGTCGTTGTCGGTGTTGGTGCAGGACACGTTGGCCGGGTCGAGACCACTGTAGCCCGGGTCCACACTGACCAGCGGGGCCGTGACGATGCTGTACGGCTGGTTGCCGTCGATGTCGAAGTCATCGATGGGGAGCACGCTGATGGTCTGAGCCGTGTTCCAGTTGGCCGTGGTGAAGACGATCAGGGCAGGGTTCGGCGTACCTTCGGTGAGGTCGCTCGAGCTGAGGTTGACGGTGACGTTGGCGGTCGGCGCCGCGCTCAGGACGATGGTGAAGGAAGCAGTTCCACCCGCCTCCGTGGTGACCAGACCAGACGTCGGGGTCACGACGACGCCAGGGCTGTCATTGTCCTGATTGGTGACGCTGACATCGACCGGGTTGAGCCCGCTGTAACCCGTATCCACGGAGACGGCGGCCGCGGTCACGATGGTGTACGGCTGGTTGCCGTCGCGCAGCACGTCATCCACGCCAGTCACGGTGACGAACTGTGGCACGTTCCAGTTCGCCGTCGTGTAGGTGAGCGCGGCCGTCGACACCGTGCCCTCGCCCGTATCGCTGCTCGAGAGCCCGATGGTGACGCTGGCCGTCGGCTGCGAGTTGAGGCGCACGGTGAAGTTCGTGACACCGCCAGCCTCGGTGGTGTTGAGGCCCGAGTTGGGAGTGATGATGAAGCCTGCGACGTCGTCGTCATTGTTGGTGACGGAGACGTCAGATGGGTTGCGTCCGCTGTAGTTCGAGTCGCCCGACACCGCGTCGGCCGTCACGATGGTCAACGGTTGGTTGCCGTCGGCCACCAGGTCGTTGACTCCCGTGACGGTCACCGTCTGCGGCGCGTTCCAGTTGACCGCCGTGAAGGTCAGGGCTGCAGCAGACACCGTGCCCTCCGTCGTCCGGCTCGACGACAGCGCGATGGTGACGTTGGCCGTAGGCTGCGAGTTCAACACCACCGTGAAGGTGGCCGTGCCGCCCGCTTCGGTCGTCGTCAGCCCCGTCGTGGGGTTGACCGTGATGCCCGCCGAGTCGTTGTCGGTGTTCGACACCGTCACGTCGGCCGCGTTGATGCCGGCGTAGCCCGTGTCCGTCGACTGCGCGACTGCGGTGACGATGGTGTACGTCTGGTTTCCGTCAGCCACCAGGTCGTCGACGCCCGTGACAGTCACCGTCTGGGGCGCGTTCCAGTTGGATGACGTGAACGTGAGGCTCGCGGGGCTGACGACGCCCTCGGAGATCGTGCTCGACGACAGCGGGATGGTGACGTCGGCCGTCGGTTCCGAGTTCAACACCACCGTGAAGGTGGCCGTTCCGAGCGCCTCCGTCGTCGCCAGTCCTGTCGTGGGGTTGACCGTGATGCCCGCCGAGTCGTTGTCGGTGTTCGACAACGTCACGTCCGCCACGGGCAGGTTGTCGTACCCCGTGTCCAGCGAAGTCGCTGCTGCGGTGACGATGGTGTACGTCTGGTTTCCGTCAGCCACCGAGTCGTTGACACCCGTGACGGTTACCGTCTGGGGGGCGTTCCAGTTGACGGCGGTGAAGGTGAGGGCTGCCGGTGAAACCGTGCCCTCGGCCGTCCGGCTCGACGTCAACCCGATGGTGACGTCGGCGGTCGGCTGCGAGTTCAACGCGATGGTGAACGTCGCCGTGCCACCCGCCTCCGTCGTCGTCAACCCCGTCGTGGGAGTGACCGCGATACCCGCTGAGTCGTTGTCGGTGTTCGACGCCGTCACGTCGTCCGCGTTCTCGTTGTTGTAACCCGGGTCCGTCGACGTCGCCGCCGCGGTGACGATGCTGTAGACTTGGTTGCCGTCGGCGACCGAGTCGTCGGCGCCAGTGACCGTCACCGTCTGCAGTGCGTTCCAGTTGGCCGGGGTGAAGGTCAG
>JBBAQZ010000065.1:0-28763 GCA_040400045.1 Myxococcaceae bacterium | reverse complement strand
CGGCGGAGCCCGTGCGTCCTGCGGACGGGCCGGCGGACCGGCGGCGGACCGGCGCGCCCGGGCGCCGGCGGACCGGCGGATCGCGGCGCCGGCGGACCGGAGCGCCGGCGGATCCGATTCGCGCTTGCACGTCGAACCGCGCCGGTATAGGTGAACCGGACCGGTAAACCCTCACACCCTACCGGCGGAGTCAACGTGCGCAAGTATTCCACCCCGATCGCGTCTCTTCCTTCCGGATTCATTCTCTACCGCGGTCCGTCCCGATTCACGGGTGAGCCGATCGCGGTCGTCGCGACCGGGATCAAGCGTAAGAGCGGGAACGTAAAGACCGGGTATCTGGTACAGACGTGGATCCTCCCGATCGGCGCGGACGGCGCTGCGATCCTCCCGCACGTAGCCGTCCCGACCGGCGCCGCGGTCGCGGTGTGCGGGCGGTGTCCTCTCCTCGGGAACGGGTGCTACGTGCGCCTAGACACCGCGCCGCGCGCCGTCGCGGACGCATTCAACCGCGGCGCCTACCCGGACGCGACGCCGGCCGCGGTGGCCGCGATCGTCGCCGAACATGTTCGCGCGGGTCGGATCGACGGCTTCCGGATCGGATCGTGGGGAGACCCGGCGGCCGTCCCGGCGGACGTATGGCGCGCGATCGTGGACACGGTCCGGATCGCTGGCGGAGTAACCCCCGGCTACACGCATGCATGGTCCGGCCGCTACGCGACGCGCCCGGAAGCGGTCGCGACGACGGACGCGTACGGGTTCCTGATGGCGAGCGCGCACGGAGCCGCGGACCGGATCCGGGCGCGCGCCGCCGGCTTCCGGGCGTTCACCCTACTGGCGAAGGAAGAGCGTATCGAGGGTGCGTTTCAATGCCCGGCGACGGTGAGCACGGGCTACCGTAAGACGTGCGCGGAGTGTGGCGCATGCGACGGGAAGCGCGACGCCGACGATCGGCGCGCCGACCCGCTGATCGTCGTCCACGGAGCCGCGGTGCGCCGCGCCGCCGCAACGATCGCGTAAGCTCCCCGGCGCCCGGCGCCCGGCGGCCGTCTACCCTCACGGGTAGGCGGCCGTTCGCGTTTAGGGCTACTGGCAAGCGCTACAAGCCGCTTCGGCGACCGGGGTAGGGGTGAGGGTGCACCCCCCTACCCCGCGTTGCCTGTAGCGCTTCTCAGTGCGGCTTCCGGCGGTCCGGTCCTCCGGCGAACCTCCGGCGGACCGGCTCCGGCGGCCGGGCCTCCCTGCCGGCGGGGGTCCGGCGACGCCCGGGTCCGGCGGCCGGCGGGGTCGGGCAGCTGCGCGTCCGGGGGTCCGGCGGGCGCCACCTCGGGCCGGCGGGCCGGCGGGGTCGGACGGCCGGCGGACCGGCTGCCGGGGGTCCGGCACCCCGGCCGGCGGGGGTCCGGCGAACCGCCGAAACACCCGCCGGCGGGCCGACTAGTTACTGACCAACGGTCAGTAACTAGTCGAGGCGGAGGGCGCAACCCCGGCCGGTGTTTTTTCCTGCCCCGGGGCCGGCGGACCTTGCCCTACCTCACCCCCAGAATCGCCGGAAACGGCACTCAGACGCGTTCTGAGGCGTTTGGCGGGCCGGGGGGCTATCCTACCCCTACTCGACCCCCGAAACGCCTTGGCGCGCTTCTCAGTGGCGTTTGCGCGCATTTTCGACTCGGCGAACCCCACAATACTGAACGCCTGTTCAGTATACACCCCCCATGTAACGCCATTCCCCCTGAAACGGCGGCCACTTACCACTCACCATAAACCTACGAACACCTCTCTACTACATACGTCACAACCTCTGCTCTCTCTCGTGATCTGTCGACCTCTCGTTTTCGTTTTTCGTCCCATATAGGACCCTCCTGTTTTTCCTGTAACAGCGTAACAGCGGAATAACGGGCCTCGAACCTTGCGAATATCGATTCGCCTTGTGTAACGCGACTTTTCGACGAATCGTCCCGAATAATCGGCGTTCATCCGTGGCGTTTCGGCGAAAGCCGTTGTGTAACGCGCGTTTTCGTCGACTCCCGCAGACTAAACGCCGCGAGAAGCGGCATTCGGCAGGTTCAACCTACGTGACACGTCATGGCGGAGAAGATCTAAGAATCTTACCGCTGCGGGTTGACGGGTCTGGCGGCGCCACGATACGGCGTCTCACCGGCAGCCAGTCAGGCGACCGGCTCACCCCCCGCTCACCCCTCGGAGTCAACGATGCACCCCCGGCAGCCCCCCTTCTTCGACCTCGACGACCTCGTCGCCCAGCTTCGCAACCTCGGCGTCGCCACGGCCGAGAAGGCCGCCGATGCCCTGTGCGAGTACGATCTCGCGCTCCGCGTCACGCTGGCGCGGCTCGACGAAGCGCGGCTCGAACAGGCCCGCATCCGCGAGAGCTACGCCGCGGTGTCGCGATGACCGCGCGCCTCGTCGTCGCCTTCGGCGTCGCCGTGGGCCTCCTCGCCGGCTTCGCCGCGTGGGCAGCCGGCGTGTTCGCCGCTGACCTCGTCGCCTTCGGCGTCGCCATCATCACGATCGCCACCTTCCACCGGAGCTGACCATGGTCCCCTCTGATCTCACCTTCTCCCGCTACCTCGGCGAGACCTGCACCGGACTCCGCGTCCGCCTCGACTACTGGAGCCGTGGCGCCGTCGGCGCCTACACCGTGTGGCTCCGCGACGGCGACGAACTCTACCGCTACGCGGTGCACCCGTTCGCCGACTTCGGCGAGGAGCTATGCGCCGCGCACGATGCGGCGACGGCCGTCGAGGCGCTCCTCGCGGGCCCCGACGAGGCGTCCTTCGGCGACGTCGTCGAGGCGCTCCTCGGACCCGACGAGCGCACGCCCGTCGACCCGATCCGCGACGAGCCCGGCGCGTTCCTGTAGCGCGCTGCTCTGCCCCGGCGAGACGGTCCGATCCCGTCTCGTCGGTTGCCAACAAAAAAGATCTGGACACCTCTCTACCACTACGGTAAGTGTTTCTCACCGGCTGCCAACGAGCCGGCCCGGCGGCCCCCGCGCCGGTTCACCCCCCACTCTCAGGAGTCAATCATGAACGCCGACCTCAACAACAACGCCGCCCCCCTCGCCCGCTGGACCCGCACCGATGGCACCGTCGTCGAGGGCCCCGCGCAGGACCTCATGCGCGACTTCGCCGCGGCCGGCTTCGCCGGGCGCCTCGTGGCCGTCGAGCCCGCCGCTCCCGTCGTCGCCGTCGCCCCCGTCGCCGCTCCCGCGCCGGCGCTGCGTCCCGGCGTCGACGTCGACCCCGAGGCCGCCAAGCGCATCGCCGCGGCCGAGGCTTTCCTCGCGGCGCGCGGCTTCGCGGCCCCGCCGACGTGGTTCGCCGCGGGCACCGAGATGCTGCCCGAGGGCCGGGCGAAGTTCGGCAGCCTCGCCCGCCGCCACGCCGACCTGCCCGCGTTCCGCGACGCGGCGGCCGAGGTGATCGGCGCCATCAAGGCGGAGCGTCGGAGCGACGTTCAGCTGGGCGACGCGCGAGCGCTGCGACTGCTGCCGGACGGCACCCTCACCCGCGGCAAGGCGCCCATCGCCCTCGAACCCCTCGCGCTCAAGGGCCTGATCCAGCGGTTCCCCAAGGCCTTCCCCGGCGCGTGGAGCTTCCTGTCCCTCCTCGACCCGGCGGCCCGTGCCGAAGCGGTCAACGCGCAGCTGCAGCGCCTCGCGGAGTTCTACCCGGAGGACGACAGCCGCAACCTGCGCCTCCGCCTGCGCAACCTCGGCGGCCAGTGGCAGGCGTTCGCCGCCGTGTCCCCGAGCTACATGCCGATGGACGCCGACCGCGTGCTCGCCGCGTACGTCGAGACGATCGACGGGCTCGGCCTGCCCGACCCCCGCGGCGCCATCGCCTACAACGGCGAGACGACGGACGTCACGATCCGCGCGACGTGGCACGCCCCGCAGTCGTTCCGCCCGAGCGTCGGCGACGTGTTCGAGAGCGGCATCACCGGGCGCACGAACGACGCGGGCGGCGGCGCGCACATCGGCGGGAACACGTTCACCCGGATCATCTGCATCAACTGCACGATCGCGGACTTCGGGGACGACGCGTTCCGCCGCGTCCACAAGGGCAGCCGCACGCAGGACCTCACCGCGGTCGGGCTGCGCCGCATCCAGCAGGACGTGGCGGGCCTCGTGAACCAGAGCGGCGAGGCCGCGCGCTACTTCCTCGATAGCTGGGGCGTGCTGCGCGAGACCCCGATCGCCAAGGTCGCGATCGGCGGGAAGAAGCACACCGATCCCCGCGAGGCGCTCCGCGCCCTCGTGAAGGGCGGGGACCTCGACGCCGACGTGGCGCGCGACACCCTCGTCGAGGCGCTCCTCCGCGGCTTCGACGCGGAGCCCGGCGACACCCTCGCCGACGCGTTCAACGCGGTGACCCGCGCCGCCCACGAGGGCCTCCTCGACGAGGCGCAGCGGTGGCGCGTCGAGCGCGCCGCGGGGGCCCTGCTCCCGGTCCTCGCCCAGCGGGCCGCCGAGGCGTAGCGCCACACGCGCCCGGGGAGGTCCCACCCCTCCCCGGCGCGCCGCTTCCTTCCCCCACACTCAGGAGATCTCACCATGGAATCGCACCAGCTTCAGCACCTCGTCGAGGCGATCGACCGCCAGACCGACGCCACGAAGGCCATCCACTCTCTCATCGTCAGGATCGTCGTGTGGTCCGCTCTCGCGAGCGTCGTCGCCGCGGTCCTCGCCACGCTGTAGCGCCACACGCGCCGGCGCCGGGGTCCGATCCCCCGGCGTCGAGGCGCGCAGAAGAGCCGGTCCCCGAGGGTCGCGTGTTGACTCCGCGAGTGTGACGGGCGGCTGGCTCTTCTCCGCACCTCGACATATTCCGTTGCGGTATGATACACTCTCGAAGGAGGTTCGCCATGTCCTACTACGATGACAAGTTCCTCGCCCCGCCCGAGTACGATGACGACGACTACGAGTGCGACGCGTGCGACTGCTGCTCCGCCGAGGACCCCGAAGAGGGGTGCGAGTGCAGCTGCCACGAGGCGCCCGACGTCGACGGCGACGACAACGACTATGACTATGACGGTCCAGAGCTGGACTACCTCAACGTCTGATCGGCAGCCAAGGAGAACGCCATGAAGCCCGCCCCACACCAAGCGTATCGCAACCTGCACACCGGACTCTGGTCCCTCGTGGACCGGAGCACCGGGCGCGTCGTCGCGCACCACACCGAGGCGCTCCTCGTGGACGTCGCCCTCGTCGTCCAGCCGGCCGGCAACCTGCGCGTCCGCCGCGAGGGCCGGAAGAACGTCCACGCGTTCGTCCGGGGCACCGTGGCCGAGCCGGCCGCCATGCCGCCGCGCGACGCGGGATGGTGCCGGCTCCGCTACAACCCGTACATCGCCGACACCTTCCTCGTCGGCTTCACCCCCGTCACCCGCGCCGACGCCGTCCACCTCGACGAGGACGGCGCGGCGTGGGCCCTCAACCCCGCCTGACCAGCAGCCAAGGAGACTGAACCATGCCCGCCCCGATCCCGACCGCCCTCGACCGCATCGTCGGCACCCTCGCCTCCGAAGCCGACGCCTACGGTCTCGTCATGACCCGCGACCACATGACCTCGGAGGTGTCGATCCTCCGGTTCTACCGGCGCGACGAGTACAACTCCCTCCTGTCCATCCAGCTGGAGGCGAGCTTCGGTACCGTGGCCGTCACGGCAACGCTCCCGGCGTACGGCGAACGGGCGGAGCGTGTGCTCCACCTCCGCTTCGACCTCGACCGCGCCGACGGAGACGTCGACATACTCGTCGGGCTCGTCGGGGTTTCTACCCGTACGGCCAGCGAGTAACACTCACACGCCCCCTCGCCCCCGAACCTAACGCGGAGAGACGACAATGTCCAGCAGCGTTTCAAGCTATCGCCCCACGATCCACACCCGCACCGGCTCCCGGCTGGAGCAGGCATACGCCTACCTCCGGGTGGCGCAGACGACCGAGGACCGCCGCGACTTTCTCGGTGCCCTGCAGGGCGCCATCGAGTGTGCCGACAAGCTCTTCTACTCCGAGCGGCGCCTCGTGATGGAGCGCGTCTTCGAGATTCAGAATGAGCGCGGCCCGCGCATCGTTCCCGAGCAGCTCGGCGGGGTGTCGAATGGGTGAGTGGATCCTCGGCATGATCTGCCCTGCCATGATGCTCATGGCGTATACACTCGTCTTCTTCCTCGCTTGCACCGGGAAGAAGGTCAACCACGGATGGGAGGACTAATGCGCAGCCGACACCCTGTATCCCTGACCCTTTCGTCGACCGACAACCGCGCCGCCGCGACGCTCACCGCGCCGGGGCTGAGCCCCGGGGCGACCGTCACGCGCTCCGGCACGGACGAGAACACGGCGATCGCGGCGACGCTGCGCGGCCTCGCCGACATGCTCGATGCGTCGCGCCGGGAGGAGCGCCGGAAGGAGCGCCGGACCGGCTGGGTCCGCGTGTCCATGCTGGTCGACGTCGAGGCGCCGCTCGCGGAGATCTTGCGGGCGCACGTCTGCGAGGAGCGCGCCGTGAACGGCGACATGAGGGCCGCCAACGAGTCGCTCGACCTCGCCATCGGCTGGATCTCCGCCGCGCTTCACGATGAAGGGGCGCGCCGCTGGAAGGCCTTCGACTGGACGCAGGTCGACGACTGCCAAGACGAGGAGTGCTGATATGTCCACTACGTTCTGGTGCCCTGACGCGCCGCGCACGCAGGTGCCGTGCCGTTACTGCGAAGCAGAGGGGAAGCGCTGCGACAGCTACTGCCGCGGCTATGACGAGGTGAGCCTCGCTCCCGAGGTGAACCTCTCGTCAGGCCACGCCGCGCTGCAGCTGTCTCTGCTCGGGCTGGAGCATGACGGTGAGCCCTGCGGGCGCATCCGCGCAACCGCGCTTCCGGGCCTCATTCAGAGTGCGATGCGGGCGCTCGCCACCGAGCAGACCGCGGCCGCTGCGACGTCCGGCCGGCTCGACCGCGGGCCGTGCGGTGCGACGATCGTGGACCTTGGCATGTCGGAGGAGCGCCTCGTCGGAGCGCAGCAGCGACTGATGCAGCTCTTCGCCTTCGCCGCGGAGCGAGGCCTCGACGTCCACTACGGTTAGCCGGACGAGCGACTCCCCGCCACGATGCGGGCGAGCCGCTCGTCGAAGTCCACGTCGACACGGATGGCCGTCTCCTGTACGGGGGCGGCCTTCGTCGCTACTTCGACGAGGCCACACCGATCGAGGATCAGCTCAGCCGCCTTGAGCCGATCCTTGGGGGTCGTGGCCTCGTCCTGCATCAGCACGACGAGCGTGCCGAGCGCCTCGTTGGCGGCATCCTCCAGCTCCTGCCCGATGTTGCGCCGGCGAAGCTCTCGGCCACGATCGATCGCCCCCTTGATGGACGGCTCCTCGGACCACGCCCACACAACGTGAGGCCGCAAGCGCAGGCGCCGCGCCACCTCGCGCACGGTGTACCCGGCGCTGAGCAGCTGCGCCGCCACGGCGCGAATCTCTGGGTCGCTGGCGAACCGCGTCTGGTCCGCCAGCATCTCGACGACCTCCGTCTCCGCGGCTGCCTCGACGCGCTGTGCGCGCGCCGGAGGGGCCGGCGGGGTGAACGACGGGGCGATCCCCGGAAGCATCCCGGGGAGCGCCGAGTCGATGGCCGGCGGCTTGACGATGGCGATGCGGGACTCGGAGTCAGACATTGGCCCTCCTGACGCATCATAACCGCAGCGTCAAGTGGCCGTCGGCGCCTTGGTCGTCTTTCGAGACTGCCGTGCGCGCTTGCGCGCGACGCGCTGAATCGTGTGCCGGGCATGCGTCGCGCAGAACGTGCCACGCGCGCCGCTCACTACGTACGTGCCGGGGCGGCTGCACTGCAGCTTCGTCGTGGGCTCGATGAAGTAGACGCACTGGTACTCGTAGTTCGGCAACTTCTTGCGCAGGTACACGGAGTCAGTGTGCGTGTGCCACGCCGGCTTGGAGAAGCTCCAGTCCAGCGTGAGACGCTCCAGCCGCCGGGCGAACGCGATCGCATCGGGCTCCTGATAGGTCAGGAGGACCTGCACCGCAGCATCGACGTGGCGTACCAAGACGGGGCGCTTCAGGAGGAGCAACCCCGCGAGGACGCCGAGTGCATCGCCGTCCTCACGCCGCCAGAACATCGCCAAGTCGCGCGTCCGCTGCCCGATCCGATAGACCTCCTTGTGCGGGTCCAGCTTCGGGAGATCATGCTTCGATGGTGTTGTCGAGGACATGCGTGTCCACAGCCTCCCGTGAAATCTGGTAGACACGCATCGGCGCGCCGTTGATGCGAGACACCGTCGTCCGACTCCGCGAGACCTTGCCCTCGGCAGCACCATAGCGCTCGGACGCGATGAGCCAGCCTCGCTCGATCCAGCGGTCCACGATCTCGTCGATCTGGAATCCCTGCGCCTCGACGACCTCCTTCAGCACGGCGGGCAGGATGGAGATGTACCTCCAGTCGTCCACGTTGTCCCACGCACCCGCCCAGCCGCGCACCGGAACGGAGGGACTTCCGCTGTGCTGTACCTCGTGCCGCCCCCAGAACCGGCTCTGGTTGGCCGAACACCACGAGACCGTCTCGATGAGCGCGGCGTGCGGGCGATCGCGATCGACCTCCAGCCGGTGCAGCGCCTCGATGGCGAACGCCATGGGGTCCTCGTCCGGCATCGGGACGCCGAGATGGTGGATGATGGTCGAGACGACGTGCAGCGTGGCGAGGTTGCCGCTGTGACGGCGCGAGACCGGCGTCTTGGCGAACTCGGCGTACTGCTCCTTCGTCTCCTTCCACACCCGACGCAGGTCGTCATGCTGGTCTGCGATGCTGATGAGGTAGGACACGAGCTGCCGACCAAGGTGCCCGTAGTTCTGCGACAGCGTCGAGGTCAGCAACTCGGCAGCCGGAGCACCGGCGGTCATGTCGGTCCCCATCGGCTTGCCCATCAGCGACAGAACGCGCGCACGGGTGCCGCCGTCCTGCGAGAAGCTGATGGCCGCCGCCTCGCCCGAGGTGAGCATGATGGAGCGCCACGAGGCCGTCTGGCGCGTTCCATCCGGGGCGCCGCGGCCCCGGCCCTGCCCGTTTGCGAAGTCGTAGATGACGTCGCGCACGGTCTTCTGATCTTTCGCGCGCTTCGTCTCGTCGAGAATGACCGGCAGGTTGTTGAGGAATCCGCACAGCCGCTCGATGAAGACCTTCGTCGAGTCCCACGAATACATCGCCGTCGGCGCGTTGTCCGAGGGGCGCCCCCACACCGAGGCCGCGACGCGCAGCGCGGTCGTCTTGCCGCTCGACGTCTCGCCGTTGAAGTCGACGATGAACGACGGAGCGCCGAAGATCTCCAAGAACGGAGCGGCGGCCGAGGCGTAGAGCGCGAGCCACATCGGAGTGAAGGGCTTCATCACCTCCATGGCGTGCAGCCACTCTTCCCACGTCCCGGCGGGACGCCAACCCTCCAACACGCTCTCCATGCCGAGCGGCGGGGTCAGCTCCACCCCCACGTCCTCCAGCCCAGAGGACATGGTGTAGAAGACCTCGGGTAGGAGGAAGCCACGCACGATGCCCTGATTGATCCAGCCCATACGGCTGGCTGCCTGCGAGGCCGTGAAGCGGTGCATGTTCTCCGCTTCGAACTCGGCCAGCCACTCGACCAGTGCACCCGCAGTGTTCGAGGTGACCGGCACCTCAAGGTCAGCGAGAGTGATGAGCTTCTGCGAGTTCATGCAGACGCCACGATCCACCGCGCGCATCGTCCACCCGGCCGGCGTCCGCCACATCAGGATGCGCTTCGCCGTGCCGAGCAGCACGTCGTGGGTCCGACCCACGATGAAGATGGGCGCCGTCGCCACACGCGTCGAGGTGCTCGACCCGTCGGCAAGGACGCTCAGCTTGAAGACACCCGTCGGGTCAACGCTGTAGCCGCGAGGCACTCGGAACGAGTCAAGCTGACCCGGCTCAATCAGGCCAGACGGAGGCGCACCCGCCCCCAGCGCAGTGCCGAGAGAGATGAGCGTGTTGTCTTGTACAACGCCAATAACACGGTCGAGCGTGGCGCGCCGCTTTTCGATGACGAGACGCTTCAACGCAGAGCGAAGCGCGCGAGTCCGGGTCACCTGTCCGGGCGTCATCTCGATGACGGCAAGCATGCTCGACACCTGCGCCTCGTCCGCCACCCACGCATCCGCGATGGCAGAGAGCGCCTCGGCTCGCTGGATGGCGCCCCACGCAGCAAGGTGGTTCGACTTCTCCGCCGAGGCGAGTTGACTCTGCAGGACGCGCAAGAGGTCGAGCCCCTCCGAGACAGTGTCGACCTTCTCCGCCTGCTCGGGCTGTTCGGTAGTTTCGTCGAACGATTCACTCATGGCGCCGGCCTCGCGGATAGAGGTAGCCCCGGGGAGCAACGAGCCCTTCGTCTCTCAGCTGGACGATGGCGAGGTTGACCGTCGAAGGGCTGTAGGGAAGCTTCTCTCGGAGTGAACGTAGCGTTTCACACGGGGCCCCGGAAGTCCATGCCTCTACGATGGCGCGCAGCACATCGAAGCGTGCGTAGTCGGGAGGCTCCGCATCCGTGAGCAGGTCGATGCCCTGCTGGGTCGGGACGATGCCATTCGACAGGACGTTCCGACGACGAAGTTCAGCGATATAAAACTTCGCTTCTCGATCAGAAAGCCCGAGCCCATCCGCCACGTCCGTGTTACGAATGGCCTGTCCCCGGCCTGTGCGACGACGAATGAAGAAGGAGACGCGGAACAACTGCGTCTCGTCGAACACGTAGGGCGCCGGTTCGCTCGGAGGTGCGGTCTTGGCGCGGCCCGCCCGCGGATACGTCAGGCCGCTCCGCTCGCAGTAGCGCACCAGCCGCATGTACAGGCGGCGCATGGACGCTTCGCACGGCTCCATGTCGAGCCGCTCCGCGATGTCGTAGAAGCTGAACCCTCGCGAGCGCAGCTCGTAGATCTGCTTCGCACTCGTGTCGTCGGCCGACTTGAGCCGCTTGCTGATGTTGCTCGGCGAGCAGCCGAGCTTTGCGGCGACCTGCTGCTGCGTCTGACCAGCAGCCAACAAGGCGCGGACTTCGGCGACCTTCTCGCCACTCCATGACTTTCCATTCTGCCGAATCATTCGACCTCCAGCGAGGCGCGGACCTCGTCCATGGCGCGACGGTTGATGTTGAGGAGGCGGCGCAGGGCGACCTTTGCCGCGTCCCTCCGCTCTCGATGCGCGTCCTTCAGCGCACGCTCGACGAGCGCCGCGGTTTCCGGGGTGAACGTCGAAGCGTCCCCTTCGCTGATCCAGTCGAAGTACTCGAAGTCTTCGAGCGCCTCGAAGATGATCTCCGAGGCCAACTCCACTTGATCTTCGCTGAGCTGGAGGTCATCCAGCGTCCATGGCTGACTCATCTACTCCTCCTGCGCGGGGGTGCCGTTGGTGATGATCTGGGACGCGCTCTCGCGCGTCATCTGGGCAATCTGGGCGTCGGTGTACCCGAGCGCCTTCAGCATCGCGCCCATCGTCGGGCTGGGCACGAACACCTTGAACGTAGGCTTCGCCGCCTCGATGATGCTCGGCGTCATCGCCGCCTCCTCGGCGGCCTCTGCGGCGGCAGCCGTGGACTCGCCGAGGTCGATGACCGTCCAGCCGGCGGGCACCTTCTTCGGCTTCGTCGGCGTGCCGATGACGACCTGCCCGTCGAAGTGACCCCACGCCGACAGGACGTGGGTGAGCGTGTTGGCGTCCCAGCCGCGATCCTCCGGCATCACGAGCACCGGCTTGGCGCTGTCGCTCGTGCTGATCGCCATGGCGATGGCGCACGTCAGCGTTGCCCACTCCGCTCCCGAAAGCGCGGCGCGCAGCTTCTTGCCGACCATGAGGCCGAGGCGGAAGACCTCCTTCTCGTTCTCGGTGAACTGCATCCCGAAGGTCCAGTTCGTCGGCAGGTAGTGCTGCACCCGCGCGATGAACGCGGAGGCCACCCGCTTCAGCAGCTCCGAGACGAGGTGCTCCAGCTCACCCTTCATCTCCTTGTACGTCGTGCTCTCCCGCGCCATCTCGGCTGCGGTGTCGCGCGCCTTCTTCAGCCCGGCCCAGCGGTCTGCGAGGTTCCGGAGCCGTAGGTACGTCTCCTGCGCGGCCTGCGCCTGCGCTTCGAGCGCCTCGGCGTCCATCGCCACCAGCTCTTTCAACGTCTCCAGCTCGCTCATGACCTCATCGAGCTGGACCTTGATGCGCTCCCGGTCGACGCTCGGAGCCGGCGCCAGCACTACCATGCTCTGCGCCTGCTGCTGATAGAACTGGCCGCACATCTCGATGTGCGCCTTGCCGACCGCGCTGGAGCAGAGCGGGCAGCTCTCGACACCCTTCTCCACGGCGAAGCTCGCCGCGTAGGCCATCGACTCGTAGAACTTCCGCTCGAAGGTGTTCGGCTGCGGAGCCGGCGCAAGCATCGGTGCCTTGAGCTTCTGCCCGAGGTCCTGCAGCTTGTGGAGCAGCAGCCCCTCGCGCCGCTTGGCCTCCTGTACGGCGGACAGGCGCTTCGCGACGAGGTCCATCTGCCACTTCGCGGCGTTGATGTCTTCTTCCGTGGGGCACGGATCGAGGTCGTCGGTCATCGTCAGGAGCAGCGCCTCGGCGCCGCTGGCCTCCTTCGCCGTCTCGCGCTGCCGCTTGCCGACGTACTCCAGCGTGGCGAGAAGCGCGTCGACCGGCGCCATCTTGCGCCCGACCGCGCCGCTGATGTCCTCGAACTTGTTCCGGTAGATGCCGGGCACCATCTCCAGCACGTCACCCATCGTGACGTCCGTGGCGGCCCATCCGAGGAACGCCTTGCGCGCCGTCGCTGGGCTGCCCTCCAGCACCTCGCGCACCTGCTGCAGCGGCAGGAACGCTTCGCCGTCGCTGTCGTGAGTGGGGCGGCCGCCGTCCTTGGCGGTGAAGGTGTAGCGGCTACCATCCGTCGCCTGCGCGTGGATGGACAAGCGCTCCGCGCTGACCATGCTCATCAGCAAGCCGTTGTCCTTCACGCCGACGCGCCCGACGAGATCGTCGGCGCTGCCGACCAGCGCGAGCTGGAGGCTCTGCTGGATGGCGCTCTTGCCGCTGCCGTTCGGTCCGACGATGAGGGTCTTCGGTCCGAGGACGACGTCCTTCGGCTTCCCATCGGGGGTCTTCAGGTTCGTGACCAGCTGGTCGATGAAGGGGCGCGTCATCGCAGCTGCGTTGCTGGGCTTCTTTGCCATGGGGGCTCCAAGAGGAAAGGCGTGAGCCGAGAATCGACCCACGCCTTCCTCTTAGTGTATTCGTACCGGAACGTCAAGTGCAGAGCATCAACATTCCGGCATCTTGCCAGCTGTCGCTGTTGGTGTCGACGACGTCGAGAACCCCACGAATCTCGTTCGTTTCCGGATCCCACGCGTAGACCGGCTTGCCGGCTGCCAAGAACCCACGGACCAGCGCCTGCGTCGCCGTGCCGATGGTCGGCATGTCGAAGTGCATGACCGGGATGACGACCATCGAGAAGAGAGGTCTGCCATCCCACTCTTCGGCGGTCGGAACATCTCGAACCCAATGGTTCCACCCACCGAGCGCCCGGCTCCGCTTCAGGTAGTCGTCGCGACCTGCGACCGTCGTCGTGCGCCAGAGCACGGCGGTCGCCTCGACCCACTCGTCAATCATCTCGTCGGGTGCGCCCTTCGTGTGGGCGAGAAAGATGCGCGGCATGCTACCTCCCGTTGACCGCGTTGGGGCCCTTGAACACGGCGTCGAACGGAGACGGCGGAATGCGCGCCGGGTTCCCGCAGGTCTCGCAGACGACCGTCAGTCGCCAAGGAATCTCGTCGGCAGCGATGACGCCCTCGTAGATGGGAGTCTTGCAGTTCGCGCACTCGATGTTGACGGCGTGTGGAACGATGGCCGCCGTGCGGGGAATCATCATGAAGTTGCCTCGTGGAGCTTCCGGGTCTTTGTGCGCTGCGTGAGCGCCGCCTTTGTGTTGCCCCGCCATTGAGGTATGACGGTCGCGCGCTTCGTCCAGCGACCTACCCGACTTCGCAGCGCCGCCTTTGTTCCGGCCCACCCGAGTCGTTGAACGACCTCATCCCACGTCGCACCGTCGATGTGCAGCAGGTAGGCACGCCGACAGATCTGGTCTTCCTCAGGCGTTACGCGGCGTTGGTCGTAGATGGGGCCAGCATACAGGTTGACCCTTCGCCACGCGCGCAAGAGCGCCCACTTCTTGATGCCGTACTCGGCGGCCAGACTTGCCGTGCTCTCCCCGGCGAGGCGCCGCTTGAACAGCCGGCGCAACTCCCCGATCGTCCAGAAGTACGCCATGGCTACTTCCCCTCGCGGCGGTGCTCGCCGCGTTCGATGAAGTTTGCTACCCAGCGCAGTATCGTCCTTTCGTCTGGACTTGCTCCAGCAGCAGAAGACTCCGCTCGCAGGTACGCCACCACGGTGGCGCGTTCGCCACGAAGTTCATCCACCATTACCGCGACTTCGCGGTTGTCCGTGCAGAACCACCCGTGCTCGCAGAGCGAGTTGGGCCGCACGGTGCACCGCTGGACGGTTGTCTGAAGAAACGGCTCCTCCACGCTGAAGATGTCGAGGCTCGGCGGCGTCATGCAGGCGTGCTCGATGCCACAACTCGTGTAGGTGGAGATACCTCGCTGGTCAGGACGAACGACGTAGACGATGCTCACTTTTCCTCCTCGCGGCGGTGCTGGCCGCGCTCGATGGCGTCGGCGGCGTAGGCGAGCGTGCCGCGCACCGGCCCGCTACACGGCTGTAGCACCCGGCGCAGCCACTCCACGACGGCGGCGCGCTCCTCGGCCACGGCGGCGCGGAAGGCCTCGGTCCACGCCTCATGCCCGTAGTCGGTGGGTCGCGTGGGCGGCACACAGGCACGGAGGTAGGAAACCTCCGCGCGCAGCCGCTCGATCTCCTTGATGAGTCGGTGCAGCTCTGCCGTCGTCGCGGTCAGCGCCGCGGCGAGGTCGCCACGCTCGCGCAGGACATGAAGGTCTTCCTTCAGCGCGTCGAGGTCGGTCATGTCTTCTCCAATGATGCGACCAGTTCAAGCGAAGCGACGAGGGCCTCGGCTTCGCTCGCGAAGCCCCAGCCGCGCCATGACCCGCCGTGCCCATCTGGACTGTGTGCCGGGTCAAGCCAGCCCAGCACCTCCCACGCGCGCACGCCGTCGCTCTGGCGCGTCGTGTCAGAGAGACGGACATACAGCGCCGGGTCGCCGTAAACCTCCCGCACCAGCGCGAGCAGGCATCCCAGCGTGGCAGGGTCGGTGATGTCGGGAACATCCACGGAGAACGTGAACGGAATGAGACTTTCCGTTACCCGAATCCCGTTCGCGATCTTCATGCCGGCCATCCAGCGCCAGCCCTTGCAGGCCGTCGCGCGCTTGCCGAGCGCGATCATGTCGTCGGTCATCGGGTCCTCCGGTGGCGGAACGCCTCCCGCATCTGGCGGTTCTCGGTGCGCACCGTTTCGAGGTGGCGCAGCCCTTCGCGTAGGAGCACCTGCACCTCGTCATCCGACGTCTCTGGACGGTTCTTCACGCGCCACGCAAGCCGGCGCATGACGCGCTGGGCCTTGTCGATGGCGGGACAGGTGAAGCCCGGCGGTGCGACTGTCTCAAGGCCGGCCTCGCGCGCGGCGAGTCCAGCAAGTCCATCGTGCTCGTGGGTCACGGCCAGCTCAGAATGCGACGCGCGATTGCGCAGATCAGGTCCAGAAGGAAGTTCATCGCGGCCTCGGGGTAGCGCTGAATGTGTATCAGCGCCATACCACGGCGTCAAGCTTCCTTGAGATTTCTGCCGACGGACGCTTCTGCGGTGAGCGGAACCTCCCAGCCCGGCACGCGCACGGTCATGCACTCCTCGACCCGCTTTCGGTGCTGCTCCAGCTCTGGCGGCAGAGCCTCGCCCTTCTTCGGCTTCCAGCCAGCCAGCCCCGGAGGCGCCTCGATCTCGATGGCGATGGAGTCGTGGCACTGATGGATGAGGCCCGTGCGCTTCCCGAGATCCCACGGGTACGCCGCGAGCAGCGCCTGCTCCGCGAGCCGCATGAGCGACGCCTCGGCCGCGAGGATAGGGAAGTTGACGACCTCGTTCTTCTTGCCGTCCGACAAGCCGCCCGAGCGGCGTCCCAGCACCGGCTCCTCCATGTAGCCCTGATGCCGGTAGACGGAGAGCATCGCATCCCACGCTTCCATCCACTCCGGCTCGTTCTTGAGCCATGTCTCGTGGAAGTGGCGCACCTCCTTCGAGGTCATGTTGAGGTACGGCATCTCGCCGTTATCCGACTCGGTCGACGTGAGCACCTGCCATACGGTTAGCGGATCTGCCCAGTAAATACTGGCATATCGAAACGTCTTGATGACGTCACGCATCGCCTTGGCGGTGCTGCCTGCCGGCTTCTTGTAGAGGCTGAAGCCGTCTGCGCCCCAGCCCTCCGCGTGCTTGAACTTGTCGCCGAACACCTGATACGCGAGCGTGTTGTGCGGATCTTTCCCCTCGCTGAAGCATTCGAGCAGGAGCGGGATGCGCCAGTAGTTCGCCGTGATGCGGAGGTGCGCTTGGTCGAGGTCCGCGCCTACGAGGAGGTGCCCCGGCTCCGCGGCGAAGAGCGTCTTGAGCTTGCCCTGTCCTTTCCGTGAGCCGATGTTCTGAAGGTTCGGGCCGCTCGACGACAGCCGACCGGGCGCCGTGACGTGCGCGTTCCACGTCGATCGCACGCGGCCGTCGGAGTGCCAGATGAGCCCCTTCTTCGGATCGTGCGCCGTCAGGTTCAGCGGCAGGAGCACGGTGCCGAGGATCTTGTTCTTCTCTCGACGGTACAGGCGCAGCTCGCGAATGAACGCCTCCTGCGCGGGGGAGAGACGTCCGCCCGCGAGGTGGCCTCGCAGCACCTTGTCGCCGGTGCCGGGCATGCCGGACATGGTGTAGAAGTCGCGAGCCTCCATGTTCGGCGGGATGCCGAGCTTCCACTCTTCGTAGAGGAGGTCTCGAATCTGGTCCGCGCTGCCGGGCTTCATGCCATCGGCGTCCTCGTCGTCGTTCGCCCCCGCACTCTTCAGATCGAGGCGGCTGACACCGACCGCTCGCGCCAGCTCGGAGAGGTTCTTCTCCCGCTTCGCGACCGAGGCGCGCGTCTCGATCTCCATCCTGAAGCGCGCCTCCTGATCGACGTAGACGCCGATCTTGTGGAGGTTGACGCACATGTCCTGCGTCGCATGGTCAAGCTCGTGGAGGTCCCAGCGACGCGCCTCCCAGCCTGCGGGGCGCAGCGCTTCTGGCAGGTCTCGGAACGCGCCCGCCTCCTCCGCCGCGTCCAGCAGCGGCACTACGATACGCGCGTTCACCGCAGAATCGGTGCAGTTGTAGGCGAGGCGGTCCCAGTCATCAACATTCCCGAACGCGAGGCTCTCGCCCTTCTCCGTCGTCTCCCAGCGGTCGACGTCGGTGAGCACCGAGCCCACCGTCTTCAGCCCCTTCGGAAGCTCAGGCGCCCTGAACCTCGCTGCAAAGAGCGTGTCGATGATGGGCATCGGCGTGACGCCGAGCCACTGCTCGACAACCTGTCGATCATAGTACCCGCAGTTCTTGACGAAACCGAAGCCAGTCAGGAAGTTGCCTTCCGTCGTCTGAATACACCACCGGGTATCCGCCTCGGTCCGCTGCCTTGCAGTGTCGCGAGACGGCGTGAAACGCTCGATGCTCTCGATGCGCGTCGGAAGGGGCGTGTCGCGGCGTTGCGGAAACCCTACGAACTCCGGCCACTCCCCCTTCGGCAGCTTGTAGCGCGCAGCCGGCAGAAGATACCGTGCGATGTGACGCGCGAACACCTGTGAAGCATCGGCACCGAGGCGCAGACTCCCGTTGCCCGTGATCGTCGTCGGACCGAACTTTGACGCGAACCAGTCACGCGCGGCCTCGATGTCTTCCCGAGGAAACCCGCAAGTTGCAATAAGAACTGTCTCTTTCTTGCGATCGGGTCGCTTGTGCTTGAACCCATCGTCGGCGTAGAGCCACGCGAGGCCGACGGGACCGAGGGCATCCAGCGTCGCGGGGCGAAGCCGTCGCTTTGCGCCGTCATACACCTGCCGCGCAAGATCGGCGATCTGTCGGCTCGCGTTCGTCCGGTACACGAAGGTCGGTGTCCCCGGCTTGTAGCCACCGGACGACCGCGACTCCGTCACAATCAACCCGCGCAGCCACCGAGACTTCTCCTCTGCCAACGCACGAGACGCATGGCTGCCTCGCAGTACGGCGGTCACCGCATCGGCCATCACGGGTCGATGCGGAACGCGCTTCCCGTCGATCGATCGCGTGCTATAGGCGCGGGCCGTGCTGTCGCCCAACAGCGTACCGAGGACGGCCTGCTGCTCGTCCCACGCGAGTTCCGTCTCACCGGTGAGAATACTGTCCCCCGGCGACAGTTCATCGGCGCGCACTCGACCTCGCTGGGTGTAGACCTCGTGGTCGGGGGTGAGCGTCAGGCCGCGCGCGTGACCTTTCTCTCCGACGCGGCGCACAACGAGCCACTCTTGGTTGTCAGTTCGCTGACGGAACCAGTCAGTAACGCGCGCTTTCACGATATGTCCCTGCGAGTCAAGAGCCAGCACTTCGCCGTCGTACTTCGCGCGGATGAGCTTTTCGATGGGCCGCGATGTGCCATCTCCGAGAATGACGGGGGTGCCGGTGTGCAGGCAGTTGTGGCCGACCTTGGTCTTGGTCGTGTCTCGGAAGAAGGCGCGCAGAATGTCGAGGATGCGCGCCTCGTCCTCGGCGCTGTAGAATCTCGTGAAGCCGTCGCCGCTCAGGATGTTGAGGCCCATCACCGTGCAGCGCACGGCTTCCTCCTGACCGGGCCGAAGCGCGCGCCCGTCGTCGTTGAGGTCGGGATGCGCGATGGCGATGGAGCGCACCTTGCACACGAGCGACTCGATGCCGTCCGTCTCCAAGTCGTAGGCCCAGAAGGGCGCAGGGCGCATCAGGAACGCTTCCAGCTCGTCCGGCGTCGGGTTGAAGGTACGGACCGGCTCGGTCCATCGAAGCGCCCCAGAGAACCAGCGGAGGGCCTTCCCGAGGTCGGCGTGCAGGACATGCCGCCAGCCCGGCGAGCGCTGCACGAAGCTCGGATGCAGAATGGGGAACACCTTGCGCACCGCACCATCCGGCACGGCGTCGCCAGCGAGCGGCGTCTCCAGCAGCGCGCCATAGGTCTCGTCGACCCAGACAGGTCCGCCCCGCAGCGAGAAAATGGACTGCGCCTTGCCTGTGAGCGAGTTTGCGGCAACTCGTCCCATTGCAATGATGTTTTCGTAGCGGTCAGATTCAGCCAATAGACGGGGTCGACAACATGTGATAGGGTCGGGGAGGACGGGGAGGCCCTGCGCGAGAAGGCGCCGGTTCTCCTTGTCGAGCGCCTTCTGCATCTTCTCCCACGCATTCTGCTGCGTACCCGCGGAGCAGGCGACGACGTGCGTGAGGTCAATGTCGGTGCGCTTCTTGCCGAGCGCCAGCAACGCGGCGTTCCATTCCTGCCCCGAGCGGCCCGAGAGCGGGCGCCCATTGTTGACGTCCTCGACGTGCGGCATCTCGGCAACCGCAAGCACCGCTGCACCGGTGTGCCGCTCCAGCGGCACGGGCTGCCAGTAACCCTCACGGAACTTCCCCTTCGGGCCGAGCGGGCACTCGTCGCACCGGGCCCCCTGCTTCCGTGGATCGTAGGTCATGCGCCGACGCCTCGCGGAAAGACGACGACCGCCGACGGAAACGGCGCGCCACTCTTCGCGTCGCCGAACTTCAGCCGGCCCCGGATGAACGTCACGTCACCCTTCATGGCATAGTCGTGCCACCACGCCGTGTCGGTGCGTGCCGGTACGAGGCACACCACGAGCGCGCCCTTGAGGCTCTCCTCGTACGCCTTCCGCATCCAGCGGCCGATCTCCCGACCGTAGGGCGGGTTCATCCAACAGCGATACGGCGCCCAGTCCTGTTGGAGGCCGTCGTCCTGCTCGTCGAAGTAGCTCCTGCACTTCGCGTTCTGCGCGTCGGCGCAGACATCGATCTCAAAGCGAAAGCGCGCATCCCACTCGTCGAAGAACGCGCGCGGCGTGGCCCACTGGTCCGTGGCCGAGGAGAACATGAGGTCGGTGTTCATGCTCCCCCGGTATCCTTACCGGAGCGTCAAGTCAAGCCCTACCGGTCTTCGGTGATGGGGCCGCCCGTGACCCACGCGCGACAGGTACGGCTCGCGGCGCACTTGAAGTCGAACATCTCGCAGTAGCCCAGCTCGGAGGCGACCATCACGTCGTACTCGTCCCCGCCGCCCGACTCCAGCCCGAGCTGGATGCACTCCTGCATCTTGGGCGACACGATGAACACGCGGCAGTTGCCGCAGCGCATCGTCTTCGCCTGCTCGACCGGCACGCCCCACTCGGCGGCGATCTTCTCGAAGTAGTCGCCCGGCTGCTCGGGGTTGGCGGGTCCGTACATCGCGGTCTTGATCGCGCGCTGCCGGTTCTTGAGATTCAGTCCCACGTCCTGCGTCGCGAGTGGACACGCGTCCGCGGCCCGCGCCTTCTGCTTCGCAGCCTCCTTGAGACCGTAGTACTCGCCCGGCTCAGCCATCTACTTCTTCGCCGGCCCAGCCACGGTCTTGGTCGGAAGAGGTCCGCCCTTGAGCTGCGCGCTCATGGCAGCTCCCTTCTCCATGGCCATGGCGCGCTCCGACTCCTTCATCGCAGCGAGCTTTGCGCTGCTGCCAACAGACTGGATGCTGTCGGAAAGCCCCTTGCCGTTCTTGGCGGCCATGTCGTCTTCACGGGCGGCCTTCTTCATGTTGGCCATCGTAGTGTAGTAGTCCGCCATGCGATCCTCGATGGAGCAAGCATATCAGAAATGAAACGCCCCGCCAAGCACGAGGCTTGACGGGGCGCTGCTAAACCGATGGTTTAGCGGGCGACGCCGACCGAGGGCGGGGGCGGAAGCCGGAGACCGCCGGCCGGAGCCGGAGCGACCGCCTGCACCGGGGCGCCCGCCGCCGCGGACGGAGCCGCGGGGATGAGGCCCGGCGTCACGGGCGCCGCAGCGCGGGGAGCGCCGCGGTCCGCGGCCGCCACGGGCTTGGCGCCAGAGGCGACCGCCTTCTCGTACTGCTCCTTCGAGAGGAACTTGTTGATCTTGGCGTAGGAGCCCTGCACGCCCTGCTGGCCGGGGACGAACTCGACGTACGCCTTGCGGCCGCCGTTGCTCGCCGACACGAACCACGCGTCGCTGATCTCGCCGCCTTCGATCTCCTCGTTGGTGAAGCCGAACGAAGCGAGGATGGTCTTCAGCGCCGCGATGCGGCCCTTGAAGGACTTCTCGGGGAGGCCGTCCACCGGGAGGTGGAGGAACTCGAACATCTTGAACCCGTTCGGGAACTCGACGTGGAAGCGGCGGGCATCGGCCTTGTCGCCGGCCTTCTGCTCCATCTGGAGTCCGGAGACCTCGTAGTAGCCCGCCTCGGGCTGAGAAGAACCAAGGGTGGAAACGCCCTTGAAGTGGGCGCCAGAGATGTTGAACGACATGATGAACTCCTGAGTGGTGGTCAGTTGAGGGTGGCCGAGGCAGAGCTATTGGAGGGGATTGGTACAGGCACACCGCCCCCCTTCTTCGGCTCTTCCTTGGACGCGAGGTCGAAGAGGTTCCTCGCCTTGCGCTTGATGAACGTAGCGCGGGCAATACCATCTTGGCAAGCCCACCGAAGATGAATCTGCGACGTTCCGTCAGAGAACCGAGGATGCGACTGCGAGATCTTCTTGATCGAACCGCTCACATCGCCGCTCTCCACGATGATCGCCGCCAGCTCGTCCGCCAGATCGTCCTGCCACTCCAGCCCCGGAACGCGGCTCAGCTGGTAGCCGCCGGCCGACGCCCGCAAGATCTCCCGCAGGTTGCCGGGGGTCTTCGCCCAGCAGACGCCGGTGCGGTCGCCCGTGACCCACTCGGGGTTCGTGGGATCGCAGAAGTACACGCCGGGAAACCACGGGTCGGGGTAGGTCGAGTCGACCATCGCACGCACGTTGATGTCGCACCACGAGGGCAGCGTCTCCACCTGATTGCGGCTCGGCACGTTCGGTCCGCCGGGGCAGAAGAACCCGTCGGCGTTCGTGCCGGGCATGCGCTCGTGGAACGTGAACGCGAGGTGGACCCCCATGTGGCGGGCGAGGCCCGACAGCATGAGCAGGTACTTGTTGAGCTGCTGGAAGGCGTAGAACTTGTCCTTCTTGCCGCTCTTGCCCGCGGGTGCTTCCTCGTTCCAGACCATCATGCTGCGGTCGCAGATGTGGCTCGCGTCGTCGATGATGATCGCGCCGTACTGCTTCGCCATGCCCGTGCGGCTGACGTAGTCGAGCAGGGTGACCAGTTCATGCAGCGTCTGCGGCGGCTCGGGGTGGACAGCCGGAGAGAACCCCAGCTCGTTCTGCGCGACCAGCATGATGGCGCTCGGCACCCCGATGCACAAGGCAGTCGGGAAGGCCGCGAGCACATCGCTCGTCTTCTTCTTCTTCGGTTTGCCATAGACCGTCACCATGACGGTCGGGTTGTCGGACATGTGGTAGTACTCCGGTCCTTGGTCGACCTCGTCGTGCGGACCGCGACAAGACGAGGCCATCCCCTCACGCCAACCGGCCGAGGGAACAAAGGTTGAGCCCGGCACAGGCTCCATAGCGACCATAGCATGACAGCTCGTTCTGGGCCTTCGGCCACTCCCATGGATCCATGGTCAGGTCGAGCTGGGCGATCTGATGCTCCGCCCACCAGAGCCACTGCGCGAAGTGCGCGTCGCGGTGCGGGGTAGAAGGAACCTGCTCGCGCGCGACGTGGCCCGGCTGGGTCGAGCTGATGAGGTTCAACGTCAGACCGCCGAACGCCTCTCCGTAGAGCTGGCGTCCCATGATGCGGAACGCGGCGAACCCGCCATCGATCGCGTACGCGGCAGCGCTGCTCTTCGCGTTGACGGAAGCCTGATGCTTATGGTCCCAAATGTAGTAGCGTCCTGACTTATCGCGCGTTACGAGATCAATGCGGCGAGTGAGCGTGATCGGACGCCCGTGCTCTCGGTGGTCGGGCATGCACAGCGGCGTCACCTCGATGCCGGCACCGTCGAGGCTCCGCCACTCGCCGCCCACCTCTTCACCGACCCATAGTCCGAACTGATCGCGCAGCTTGCCGAGAACCGCGGTGACGGGCGCCTCGACCGCGATGACGTCTCCGGGCGGCTCGGGAAACTTCGTCAGGTAGGCGTGGAACACCTTGAGCATCTGCGGCAGAAGCTCGTGGCTGCCGTACTTGTCGCACCACGCAGCTGCCGCATCCTCGGGGTCCAAGAATACGGACGGGTCGGTGTAGTGCGTCTCGTCCGCGATGACGCCCTGCGGCTGGCCCGCACCCCAGATGGCGTGCAGATGCGCTTGCAGCGTGTGGCCGATGCTGCCCTTCGCCAGCGCATCGGCGGGCGGCGCGATGTTCGGCGCGACCCCGTTCTCGTCGGCCAGCGAGGATGAGCGGTAGAGGTAGGCGAAGAGCTGGGGGCACTTCGCGAAGTTGCCGATGCGGCTCCAGCCGCGGCTCGACTTGCCCGCATCAATGAGCATCTTCATCGCTTTTCTCTCTTCTCGGCCCAGTCGAGGTGTAGGCCCTTCTCAATGTCATCCGCGAGGTCAGAGCAGAGGCCGCCTCTCGTCCGAAGGTACGCTACGGTCACCGCGCGCTCTTCCGCGAGATCTTGCTTGAGCTGCTCGACGACAAGGTCGCGAAACTTCGTGGACGCCTTGGCGCGCTCGATGCCCAGCGCCGTCTCCGTGATGTGGGCGCGGAGCATCGCATTCTCTTCTCGCAGCTGATTCAACTCGTCGTTGGTCATTCGCCGTCATCCTCCTCGTCCAGCACAACGAGCTTCGACACCACGGCATCCATGAGGGCCTCGCGGTCCTCCATGCCGAGTAGCTTCTCGCCCATCCCCGCCAGCTCGTCGGCCGCGAGGAACTGCTCGATGGGCCCGAACTTGTCGGTCAAGATCTCGACGACTCGTTCGTCATAGGTCGCCGAGGCGACGACGACCTTCAGTAGCGTGGCGCGGCCGCCATGCCGGTCGAACCGGCCACGCCACTGAAGGAAGTCACCGGGCTTCCAAGGAAGCATCGCGAAGATGGCGAGGTCGGCCGTCTGCATTCCATCGACTGCGATTCCGAAGGCCTGCCCCGTACCGATGAGACAGCAGGGGCCTGCGCTGTTTCGAAACCCGTCGATCATCTCGTTGCGCTCGGACTCGCTTACGCCGCCGTGCCCAACCCAGATCGCAGCGTTCCTTGCCTCGTCACCGGATGAGACCGCCTTTCGGATGGCCTCACCCCAGCGCTCAGCTTCCCGGCGACGCGCAGTGAACACGATGACCTTGCCGCCACCCTTCAGCCCCTCAAGGGCCTCCGCAACGACATAGCCACGCTTTCGGCTGCACGCCTCCGCAAGACGCGCCTCGATGAGGCGTTCTCGCGCCGGCACATCTTCATATTCACCCCGGGCCTGCCGCGCAAGCTGTTTGATGGCTTGATCGAAGGTTTGTGCGTCGTCGTAGCGCTCGGCCTTATCCTGCGCGGACACGGGAAGGTAGACGACCTGCACGCGCGTCGGCGGCAGGCTGGAGTGGCTCTCGGTGTACGGCACCTCGTGCGCAAAGAAGGAGCAGCGAGCGCGCAGCTCGTCGATGTTGCTACTGCCCTTGTCGTCGAGGCCGCCGTATGGATTCATCACCGCGTCGCAGTAGCGCCCCGCAAAGCTGCGGTAGCTGTGCGCGAACCCCCCGGGCGTGAGTAGGTCCAGCTGCGCCCAGAGACGCCGCGGGCGCCCGTCGTCCAGCGGCGTCGCGGTAAGACCCACCCGGAGCTTCAGAGACGACAGACGACTCACGTCCATCACCGCGACGGCCCACGCATCGCGGTCGCCGCTGGCCGTCTGCCGTCGGTGGAAGTCCACCGTGCCGTCGGCCTTGTTCACGGCCTTCCAGCGCTTCGACTGCCCGTGAATGTGCAGCTCGTCGAGGATGAGAACCTCGGGCATCAGACGCTTCACGAACTCGATGTTGTCGTTGAGGCTCTCCGCTCCGATGACGACGAACCGGCGCTGCCCCGTCGAGGCGCAGTGGGCGACGTACTGGTCCCATGTCATATCGCTCTTGCGACGCTCGCTGTCAGGAAGCAGCCGCCAAGGCAGGATGTTCGTGTATTGTTGAGTTTGTGTCCACCAGACGTGGCGCGCCTTGGCGGGGCAGATTACGAGGACGGTGCCCGGTCGTGTGAGTGAGTCAATCAAGGCGCCGACGGTCTTACCGCTGCCGCATGGCCAGATGTTCAGTACCCACGGACGGGTGCTGGCCCACGCGGCGCTACGGCGTTGATAGGGCGTCGCCATCTGGGCGACATGCGGCTTCAGCTCACCGCGGGCCACTTCACCTTCGAGGATGCTGCGTCCGACGGACTCCATCCGATTCAGCTCGTCCGGCGCCTGCGGCCACGGATGAACGAAGTCGGCGCCATGGCTGGCCTGCGTCGACCAGTTCTGTATGTCCCAGCCAACGAGGAAGTGCTCGACGATGAACGCCGCATGGACCGGCGCGTAGATGTCGATGTGCGACGGCACTCCGTCCGTCGGCCACTCTCCCTTGGTCAGCCGGTAGCGCTTGCGGCCGCGTACGGCCCACGCGAGCGTGCCGGGAATGTGCGCCTCCAGCGCAGCGGCGTAGGGGGAGAGCTGCGAGTCGTGCAGCTTGTAGAGGTAGTGGGGCTGGTCCCACATGGGGTCTCCGGGGTGGACGTCGGAAGCATAGCGAGCCGTTACCGCAGCGTCAAGGAATGTTGACGTGGCGGTAGATTGCTGATAGCCTCTTCCCCGAGGCGCACTTGCGTCGAGGAGGTCATCATGAGCGCATCTACCGCGCCGACCTGCGTTATCGACCCGACCACCGACCCATTCATCCGACTGATCGAAGCGCACCGGAAGGCCCGGCATTGGAGCTTCGCGGAGCTGGCGCGCCGCGGCGGTCTTTCTCAGCCCGAGGTTTCGCGCGTCATCCACGGCATTCGTATGCCCACGCTGCGCCACGTCCGCGGCTTCGCCGTGGCGTTCGCCTCTACGCCGTGTAGCGCGATGAAGGAGCCTGCGTCCTCCGCCGAGTGGGTCGCCCAGCTTGTCGATCTGGCAGAGGACGCTCGTCTCAGCGTCCGGACCAAGGAAGTCGCGGATGGCTAAGGGCCGGAACAAGGAAGTCGACCGCTATGCCGAAGAGAACGAGGTCCAGCTTCTTCGGCTGGAGCCGGCCGAGGTGTACGATCCGGCGATCATCGGCATCGCGGAGCGCTGCGGAGAGAGCTTTTTGATCTACGATCGCGAGGCTGTCATCGACCTGATGGTCGAGCATGACGACTGCGACTACGAAGACGCCGTCGAGTGGCACGAGTTCAATACGTTCTCTGCGTGGCTCGGCCCCGGCACGCCGGCGTTCGTCACTTCCGCTCGCGGAAGCGCGTAAAGCACTCCTCGCGGCGCCGGTCCTCGGTGTGCGCGTCGCACGCAGCCAGCATCGTCTTCGTGTTGTTCACGTTGGCGATAGCGTCGCAGGTAGTCGCCTGAGCGCCGCCCGTGGTGCTGTTGCTCTGGGCCAGACAGAACATCTCGCGGCAGAGCCCATCGCCGTGCTTCTCGATATACTCGCCCGTGCAGACCGGCTTGACGATGTCGAGGTCCGACAGCTGGACCTGAACCTCGGCCTGCTTCTGCGCGGACACGTCGGCGACGACGACCGGCGTCTCGGGCTTCTTGGACAGCGCGATGCCGCCCACGGCGCCCCCGCCCACGAGGATACCGACCAGCGCCGCGATGATGATACTCGTCATGTTCATCCCTTCTTGCCCTTGTCGGACACATGCTCAGGAAGATTCGCGCCCTTTGGCGTCTTCGCCGAGAGCTTCTTCGCGATCTCGGGCGCCACGGCGTAGAGGTAGCGGCGCTGTGCTTCTGATTTGAACGGCATCAGATGTCCTCGACCCACACGATGGACGCGCTCACGTCGCTCGCGTTTACGCTGAACGCCGTGACGGTGATCGTATCGCCCGCCTGCATGAACAATGCAAGGTCGGCAACCGACTCGGTCGCGTTGCCCGTCTTGGAGACGGAGAACGAGTACACCTGCGTTCCGCTACCGAGGGAGACGCTCGACGCCGCAGAGTCGTAGTCTGCCGCGCTGGTGGCCGCGTTGACGCGCGCGAACTGCGGAGCCGTCAGGGTGGCGTTCTTGTAGACCTTGAAGTCCACCGTCTTCGTGCCGTCGCAGGCCACGCTGAACCTGTCGATCTGCAACTGCGCGGTGCTGATTCGATTCTGGTACACGCGCCCCGCACGAATAGACAGGACGGGCGTCTCCACGCCGGCCCCCGCCGTCTTCGTCGCGGTAACGGCGAACTGGGCGCCGAGGAACTCCACGTCGCCCTCCACGAACGCAGCCCCCGACGCTCCGCGCATCGTCACCGACGTGCCCGTGCCGGTGTTCCGACTCTCCCATGTCAGGTAGAGGTTCGGGTTCCGCAGGTTCGTGCTGGTGCGCGCATTCGCATTCTTGATGGTGTGGACGAGATTGAAGCGCCCCGTCACCGCGTCCTCGATGTAGAAGAACGCATCGCCGTACCCGAGGTACTGGAACTGCACGGCGTACACGTTGCCCTTCGTCGGGTCAAGCCCAGTGGGCACCTCGCCGTTCCACGAGGTCTGCGGGATGAACGTCTCGGTCGGCGCCACCCCCGTCGTCAGGATGGCGAACGTCCCGACGGCACCGCTGGTTCCGGGGTTGAACGTGCTCGCTCCGGCCGTCCCAGCCGTCTTGCGCGTGAAGTAGACGACGTTGCCGACAGCCTCCGCGTCCCATCCGCCCGCCGACTGCGAATAGTTGCCGGCTGCGATCTCCGCTGCCGTCACGCTGGTGTTCGCGCCGTTGGTCACCGGGACCGTGACCGGCGTGCCTGCGTCGAGCGTGATGGTCACGTTCGTGGCGCTGGTCGCCTTCGACGTGATGGTCAGGGTCTGCACCTCGACCGTCGCCGCCTCGGTGTACAGGATGCCGAACTGGGTGCCGTCGTACCCGATTTGATAGCCCGCCTCGATGTTGTAGAGGCCCGCCATCTGCCGATTGCCCGACGAGCCCGTGGTGAATCGCGCCGTCCAGCGCGCCATCGTCGCCTGACCGGCGCGGTACTTGGCGACTTTCTTGCTGACGAGCCGGGCGTACCCGTCCGTAGAAGTGCCGCTCGCCATCGTCGCTTCGCCGTTGACGGCCGTCACGCTCGCGCCCGTGCCGTACACGTCCGACGTTACGAGTAGCGGGTTGAGCGTGTAGACGAACGCCACCTGACTGGTCGGCGTTGGAGCGATGGTCTGCACCTCACCAAAGCCCGACGAGGGCGACCCCACCGTGATGTTCGGCAGGGCCGGTACGGCGGGGTAGCGAGTCTGGCTGGTGACGGACATCATTTTGCCGGGAGTGCGAGAAGTTTAGCGTAGATCGAGGTGTCCTGCGTGGCGAGGATGGACGGCACGCGCGCGATGTCGATGCCCAGCGCCTGTGCGAGCGCTTGATTCGTCTTGGTCCCAGCGATACCGTCGATCTTGCCGAGGTCGTACCCGGCGCGGGACAGCAGCGCCTGAATCGCTG
>JBBAQZ010000064.1:0-29068 GCA_040400045.1 Myxococcaceae bacterium | reverse complement strand
ATGTGGAAGGGCATGTTCCACCAGCAGTTCGGAGCCATCAACGGCCTGCTCGCGGCGTTCGGCATCGAGCCGGTGAGCTGGTTCACGCACTTCTCGACCTCGTTCGCAGCGAACGTCATCACCAACACGTGGCTCGGCTTCCCCTTCATGATGGTGGTGTCACTCGGGGCGCTGCAGTCGATTCCGCAGGATCTCTACGAGGCGGCTGAAGTCGACGGCGCGTCGAAGTGGGTGCAGTTCCGCCGCATCACGTTGCCGCTGCTCAAGCCCGCGCTGCTGCCGTCGATCATTCTCGGCTCGGTGTGGACCTTCAACATGTTCAACATCATCTACCTGGTCTCGGGTGGTGAGCCGGGCGGAGCAACTGACATTCTGGTGAGCGAGGCCTACCGCTGGGCGTTCCAGCGCAACGAGCAGTACGGCTTCGCGGCGGCGTACTCGGTGCTGATCTTCTTCGTGCTGCTCGCGTGGACCCGCGTGACGCGTCGACTCTCTGGCCCGGAGGCTGCGTGAAGCGCTCGGGCCTCACCGTCGCCCTCATTCACATGGGCCTGGTGCTCGCGTGCGCGGCGTCGCTGTACCCGGTGCTGTGGGTCGTGAAGATGGCGCTCTCACCGGCGCAGTCGTTGTCGCTGTCGATCAACCCGTTCCCCGAGACGATCACGTTCGATCACTTCCGCGACGTGATCTTCTCGCACGACTCGCAGGGCCGTTGGCTGTTCGGCCGGCAGCTGCTGGCGTCGATCGTCGTCTCGGGAGCCACCACGCTCGTCGGGCTCTCGCTCGCCGTGACCGCCGCGTACGCGCTCTCGCGCTTCCGCTTCCCGGGCAAAGACGCCGGCATGCAGACGTTGCTCGTGACGCAGATGTTCCCCGCGACGCTGATGCTGGTACCGCTCTACCGGCTGCTCCAGACGCTCGGCCTGCTCGACTCCTGGGGCGGGCTGGTGCTGGTGTACTCGACGTCGTCGCTCCCCTTCTGCGTGTGGATGCTCAAGGGCTACTTCGACACGATTCCCCGAGAGCTCGAAGAGGCCGCCGTGATGGATGGCGCGAGCCCGTGGCAGGTCTTCACGCGCGTCGTGCTGCCGCTCGCCCGCCCTGCCCTCGCGGTGACCGCGCTCTTCAGCTTCATGACCGCGTGGAACGAGTTCATCCTCGCGGCGACCCTCATCAACGACGCGGCGCGCTTCACCCTGCCCGTCGCGCTGCAGCAGTACGTCGGTGAATGGAAGACCGAGTGGGGCCACTTCGCGGCTGGCGCGTTGATCGTCTCAGCTCCCGTCATGGCCCTGTTCTTCGCCCTGCAGAAGTTCCTCGTCGGCGGCCTCACCGCGGGCGCCGTGAAGGGCTGACGAAGATGCGTGTCACCAGTCGGGCGCGCGCCGACGCGAGGATTCTTCATGCACGGATTCGCGCGCTCCGGCATCTTCCTCGCGCCATGAGCCGACTCCTTGTGCCGTGTCTGTTTCTCGTTGGTTGCGCCACCGCGAAGTCCGCCGAGTACGAAGACGTGCGGGCGCTCGACAAACAGCAGAACTACGCCGAGATGCTGGGGCGGCTCAAGGCGGTCGCTCCCGCGCAGCGCGACGAGGAATGGGAAGGCTACGTCGAGCGCGCGAACATCAACGCGCTCACCACGGCCGACCTCAAAGACAGCCGCGCCGCCGAGTCGGTGCTCAGGATGATCGACGAGCAGCTCGTCTCGTTCCCGTCGCTCAAGAAGTCGGCGGCCTGGTTCGAGAAGCGCGCCGAGGTCGGTGTCACGGCGTTCAAGTGGACGTATTCGAACTACCGCCACTCGACGAGCGACGAGGAGTGGGTGCCCCAGGTGAAGGCCTTCGTCGAGAAGGACACGATGACGAAGGGCATCGCGCAGCGGTTCGCGAAAGACGTGGTCGCAGCGCGGCTCGTGGCCTCGAGCGCGTGGCCTCTCTACGAAATCGCGTTCCAGCGTGACGGCGATGCGGTGTGCGCCGACTCGAAGCTCGTCGACGTGGTGATCGACGTCATCGACTACCAGAGCTGGCTCGACGAGATGACGCCGCTGGTGACGAAGCGGTGCGCCGCGCAGCTGAAGAAGCCCGTCGCCGAGAAGCTCAAGAAGAACGACAGCACCTCGTTCCGCAAAGGAGCCTGCAAGGTGTTGGCGGGCCAGGCGGACGTGAGTGACGCGTTGAAGATCTGCGAGGGGTGAACGCTCAAGGCGCCACCGTGTCCTGGTGGGAAGCGCGAGACCTCCTGACGAGTTTGTGGCGCGGCGGGTTCGTCGGCGACACCATCTGCTCCGATGTTTCGCGCGTTGAAGCTGGCACCACTCTCCGTCACGCCAATCGAGGAGTTCCGCTCGAGCGACTTTCGAGTCATTCGCGCAGAACACGGGTGGCTGCTCGAGACCACGGGAGCGACCGTCAGCGTCCGCCGCCGCCTCACGCAAGAAGTCATGGTGCCCGCGCAGACGCGCTACCTGATCGAAGACGGCGACGTCTTGTGGGCGGGCCCTCATGGCTTCGCGCTGTCCCCTGAGCCGGAACATCGCGAACCCGAGCTCGAGCGCCGCGCCGTCGACGACTGGAGCCACAGCGCGCACTGGGGCGTCCTGGCTGACCGTCTGCTCGATCAGGGAGATCCCCTCGGCGAACGCATCTCGGGGTCGCTGGGTCAGCGCACGCACACGCCGATCTCACCGCACACGTGGCTGGGCACGAGCTGGCAGCACGGCCTCCTCCGTCGCGTCGCCATCACCCGGCCTGAGTGGGCTTCGGGAGTGCCGTGGCGCGAAGCGCTGCTCGAGGTGCTGGTCTCCCGCGACGCGCGGTTCCTCGAAGAGCTGGCGCTCGATCTGCCCCGCCTCGAACCCGACGCGTCACTCGACGAACTCTCGACCCTCGCTCGTGAGCTGCTCGGCCTTCCGTTCCCGCGCTGGCTCACGCGTCTCCACTTCGGAGTCCTTCCCGCGGCGCCCGCGCTCGTCACGCCTCAGGCCCTTCACGAGGTGTCGCCGCGACTCGTCCGTGGTCCCCTCTTCCAGAGCACCGAGCACGCGAGGCTGGTCCTCGAGTCGACGAGCGATGCCTTCGAAGTCGAAGGCTTCGGCACCGAGAACCTCGAACTCACCGAGGGGCTGCGCGTTCGGGTCTTCCCTCGCAAGGTGCTCTTCGAGCGGCCGATCTGGCCCCGGTACGACTCGTGGCCATCATGGGATTTTGCCTTTCACGACGGCCGCTGGTTCCTGACGTGGCGCCACGGCGCGCCGCGCAGCGACGACCTTCGCATCAACGGCATGGAGTTCTTCAATGCCGCGCTGGTGCCCGGCGATCGCATCTCGGTGATGGAGCACCTGGTGCTGCGCTTCGAGCCACGGCGCTGATCCCAGTGGTGGCGACGACGAGCCGATTGCCGAGAGGCGGCATTCCGACGAGAGGCCACGCCTGGCCCCTGTTGCACGGGCCTCCGGGGTTGCTACACGGCCGGCATGCGTCTTCACTTCGCCATCCTCGGACTCTTGCCCTTCACCCTCGCGTGTCCGCCGTCGACGAACCGGCCTGACGCAGGCGCTCCGATTCCGCCGACGGTCACCACGGTCTCGCCGACGACGGGACCGATCGCGGGCGGCACGACCGTCACCATCAACGGCTCACGCTTCCTCGACGGGGCGACGGTGCGCTTCGGTGACGCCCCGGGCGTTCAGGTCGTCGTGCAGAACGCGCTGCGTCTCACCGTCCGCACACCCGCCGTCACCAACGCAGGCCGAGTCGCCGTCGTCGTCACCAACCCCGATGGAGCCTCGGGCACGCTCCCCGATGCGTTCACCTTCGAGGCGACCGGGGGTCGCACCATCACCGAGGCGATCGTCACGTTGCCGGCCGACACGACGGATCGCAGCGGCGCAGCGATGGTCTCGGTCGGCGTCAGCGCCCAGGTCGAGGTCCCGATGGTGACGAAGGGCACGGGCCAGGGCACGGGGGTGCGTGGGCAGGTTGGCTTCGCGCGAACGCTGTCGAGCCCGCCAGTCGACGCCGACTTCACGTGGGTCGACGCGACCTACAGCGGTGATGCCGATGGTGCGATGGCGGGTGACGCCGCCCGCGACGTCTATGGAGCGATGGTGACGGTGCCCGGCGCGATGATGAACGCGGTGACGTACCGCCTCGCGGCGCGCTTCTCGACCGACAACGGCATGACGTGGCGCCTCGCCGACCGCGACGGCCTCGCCAACGGCCTTCAGGAGCCGCAGATCGCCCGTCTCAGCGTCGAGCCCAAAGGCATCGACTGGTGCCGCATGGGAGGCCGGACCGCCGGCATGGCGCCTCCCACCATCACGTTGCGCGGCACGCAGACGGGGCCGCAGCTCTTCGCGCAGGTCTTCTCGATGGGCCGCACCGAAGCGATGGGTGGTGGCGCAGGCGTGAAGGGCCAGCTCGGCTACGGCGCGATGGGCACCAACCCCACCACGTGGACCTGGGTGAACGGCACGTACAACGTCGACGTTGGGAACAACGACGAGTGGCAGGCGACGCTCCCGAACCCGGGCGAGGGCACGTACCGCTTCGCGTGGCGCTTCAACCTCGACGACGGCAGCTCCACGTACTGCGTGAACGACGGGCCCTCTCCGACCCCGTTCAACGAAGCGCAGTCGGGCACCCTGACGGTCTCGGCGCCAGGCGTGGACAACTGCCTGATCCAGTCTCCGAACGCGGCGCAGGCGCTGGTGGGCGCGGCCGGGCCCATCGTCTACGGGCGGGTCTTCGCTGGTGGCATCACCGATCGCGCCGACGGCGGAGCCCCGTCGATGATCACCATGGAGCTCGGCATCGGCCCCGGCGGTGTCCAGCCCGATCAAGCGTCGTGGTCCTGGAGCGCGGGCACCTTCAACGTCAGCGTGATGGGCGGAGGTGCGGAGTTCCAGTCGCGGCTCCCCGCAGCGCCGCAGGGCACGTACGCCTACGCCTTCCGCACACGGCTCGGCGCGACCGGCGCGTACACGTACTGCGATCTCGACGGCAGCCAGAACGGGTTCCAGACCAACCAGACCGGAGTCTTCAGCGTCGCGCCGTTCAGCTTCGCGGAGTGCCGCCTGCAATTCCCGGCGTCGACGACGACGTACGAAGGCCGGCCGAGCGAGCCGATCTTCGGGCAGGTCTTCGCGCCTGGCGTGACGTCCGTCGCGGCTGACGCGGGAGCGCCGATGGGCCTCGACGTCGAACTCGGCCTTGGCCCTGACGGCGGCGATCCGCAGGCCAATGACGCAGGCTGGTCGTGGACGCCTGCGACCTACAACGTGCCGGTGATCGGTGGTGGCGCCGAGTTCCAGAGCCGACTCACGGGTCCAGCGCCCGGCGCGTGGAACTATGCCTACCGGGTTCGCTACATGAACGGCGCGTGGACATATTGCGATCGCGACGGCTCGTCGAACTCGTACCAGCTCGCGCAGGCCGGCTTCCTCGCCGCGCGGCCCTTCGACGTCGATGAGTGCTTCGTCGACACCACGGCGCAGACGGCGGCTCCCTCGATGGCTCTCCCCGCGCCCTACCTCGCGCGCGTTCGTGTGCCGTCGCTCACCGAGGACGTCGGTCAGGGCGCGGGCGTCACGGCCGAGGTCGGCTACGGCCCCATCGGCTCTGCCCCGTCGACGTGGACCTCGTGGACGACCGCGGCGTTCGACGCCGACTCGATGGCCTTCGATCGCTACGCGGGCACCTTCACAGCGCCGAGCGGGCTCGCGACTTACGACGTCGCCTTCCGCTTCCGGGTGGGAACGAAGCCATACGTGTACTGCGACCGCGATGGGCAGACGAACGGCTACTCGAGCGCCATGGCGTCGCAGCTGACCGTCACGAGCGGCGTGATCGTGTCGGCGTGTCAGCTGCTCACGCCGAGCGCGTTCAGCCTCGAGAGCGGGAGCCCCTTGAGCGTGAGCGTGAACGTCGCCGCGACCGGCACGGGCGCTGCGGGACAGGCTCCGGGCATTCGCGCGCAGATCGGCATGGGCGCGCAAGACGACGCCTCGACGAGTGCGCTCTGGGGGTGGGCGAACGCGACCTACGTGAGCGACGTCAGTGGCCGCGACGTGTACGGCCTCACTTTCCAGCCCTCGTACACGGGCGCCCGCGCAGTCTCGGCGCGCGTGTCGACCACTAACGGCCTGACGTGGACGTACTGCGATCTCAACGGCTCGGATCAGAACGGCTACGAGGTGTCGCAGCAGTACAACGTGACGGTGACGCGCCACACCCCGATCCAGTTCTGCACGCTCCAGTTCCCGCAGACGATCGCCCTCGACGCCGGCACCTCGCGCATCTACGGCCAGGTCTTCCAGAGCGGCGTGACGCCGGACGCTGGCGCTCCGATTCGCGCGCAGTTCGGCATCGGCGCACGCGACAACGAGCCTGCGCTCGCGTGGCAGTGGAGCACCGCGCCCTTCCTCGGCTTCGGGCTCAACCCCAACCAGAACAACAACGAGTACGCGGTCGACTACCGGCCCGATGGTGGCAGCCCGAACTACGCGTTCCGGTTCAGCATCGATGACGGTGGAACGTGGTGTTACGCCGACAACGACGGCAACGGCGCCAACGGCAACGGCAGCGCGTGGGACGGCTTCCGCGGCGACATCAGCGGTACCGTCAACCTCGGCGTCGTGACGCGCTGACGTGACGTCACTGCTGCTGCAGAACGTCCTCTCTCCGATGGTGCTCGCGTTCGTCCTGGGCGCCATCGCGGTGTTGGTGAAGAGCGACCTGCGAATCCCCGACGGCATGTACCAGGGGCTGTCGATCTACCTGCTGTTCGCCATCGGCCTGCGCGGTGGTGGAGAGCTGGCCGAGACGCCGGTCGCGCTGCTGTGGAGGCCTGCGCTGATCACCGTGCTGCTCGGCTTCTCGACGCCGCTGTGGGTGTACGCGATCTTGAAGTTCGTCGGCCGCTTCAAGGGCGTCGACGCGGCGGCGCTCGCGGCGCACTACGGCTCGGTGTCGGCCGTGACGTTCACGACGGCGCTGCTGTTTCTCGAGGCGGTGGGCGCGAAGGCCGAGGGCTTCATGCCGGCGTTGGTGGCGTTGCTCGAGCTGCCGGCGATCTTCGTGGCGCTGCTGCTGGGCCGGCGTGCGCAGACGAACGTGGCGAGCAAGGTGATTGGGCTGAAGGAGATCGTCCGAGAGGTCGTCGTGGGCAAGGCGTCCATCCTGTTGCTCGGAGGCGTGGCGATCGGCTGGGCGTCAGGACAGCACGGCGTGCAGCAGGTGGCGCCGCTGTTCCTCGTGCCGTTCAAGGGCGTCCTGGTGCTGTTCCTGCTCGAGATGGGCATGGTGGCGGCGCGGCGCTTCCCTGACTTCCGCCAGGCGGGGCCGTTTCTGATCGTGTTCGCGATCGTGATGCCGATCGTCCACGGCGCGCTGGGTGTGGTGTTGGGGCAGTTCGCTGGCCTGAGCCTCGGCGGCGCGACGGTGCTGGGGACGATGGCCGCGAGCGCTTCGTACATCGCGGCGCCGATCGCCGTGCGCAGCGCGCTGCCGGAAGCGAACCCGGGCTATTACATCACTGCATCGCTCGCGGTGACGTTCCCTTTCAACCTCGCGCTGGGCTTGCCGCTGTACTTCGCGATCGCGAAGCTCGCGTTCGGAGGATCGCCGTGACGATCAAGACCGTGAAGGTGAAGCTGCTGACCGTGATCGCCGAGGCGGTGTTGCGGGAGCGCCTGGTCGAGGAGCTGAAAGCCGCCGGCGCGACGGGCTACACGGTGGCCGAGGTGCATGGGTCAGGCTTTGGGACCGTCAGGGCCAGCGAGTGGGCGGGCCCGAGCGTGCGCATCGAGACGCTGGTGAGCGAAGAGACGGCCGAGGCGCTCCTCGAGGTGCTGACGGCGAGATACTTCCCGAGTTGGTCCGTCGTCGCGTACCTGCAGGACGTCGACGTGGTGCGCCCTGAGCGCTATCGCCCTGCGCCGTCGGCGCCCCGGAAATGAATCGTCAGCAAACAAGCGCCGGTGAGTCGGTGAATCGCGGTTGACACACGGGGCCTCGAAACGTAGAAACCGCGCGGTCGAAAGCAGGGCTGAGCAGGGCGGATAGCTCAGCGGTAGAGCGTCGCCCTTACACGGCGAGGGTCGCAGGTTCGAAACCTGCTCCGCCTAAGCTGAGGTAAGACAAGTGAATAAGCAGCTCCATTTGGGGAGTTAGTTCAGCTGGTTAGAACGTCGGCCTGTCACGCCGAAGGTCAGGGGTTCAAGTCCCCTACTCCTCGCAGCAGATGAAGCCCTCGGAAGCCGAAAGGTCTCCGGGGGCTTCGTCTTTGTCGTGCTTGTCCTCTCGGCCGCGGCCTGAAGCTGAGCGACGACGTCGTCTCGAATGACGCGAGCGCGATCTTTCTGGCCTTCGTCAGGCTGCTCGCAGCCAACGGCGCCGGCACCGGGGTTCGCGTTCTTTGGACGAACGCGCGTCGAGCGGCTCATCGAGGCGTCTTCGACCTGGGGTTCTCCGCAGTCCTTCTCGCGAGTAGCCTCGGGTTGGCGATGTACGGACTGCGTCGAGGCTCCACGCTGTTCGTTTCGTTCTCGGTGCTGGGCCTGCTCCTCTCGATCGGTCAGCGTCGCTTCTGGTTGCGGCCACCAGCGAACATGGAGTGGTGGTTCGTGCACATGGGCAACATGCTGGCCGCGCGCATCGGAACGGTCACGGCGTTTCTCGTCGTCGGTGTTCCGCGGTTCGGCCTGCAGGACTACGCGCTGTTCTTCTGGTTGGGCCCTCGCGTTCTCGGCGGGCTGGGCAGCGCCCTCTGGCAACGCGCCTACCGCAGGAAGTTCGCCTCAACGCCAGCCCAGATGCCCTCGATCTCGCAGTCGTGAGCGAACGCCTCCAGCGGCAGGCGAACGCTCATGTCGCTCGGCGCTGCGTCGACGTGGTGCGCCATTCGAGAGCCCGTTCATGGGAGCGCGATTCGTCCGAAGACGATCGTCGAATCACCCGACTGCGAGGGCGTGGCGTTGGCCGGACGGGCCGCGACAAGGGCTGCCGCATCGGCTGGGAGCTCGTACCGTTGTGTCGCGAGGAAGACGTCGACGACGCGCATCGAATCGAAGTGCAGCACCACCTTGGTGCCGCCACAGTCGCGCGTCCAACAGACGAAGATCGTCGCGTCCGTGCCCGGCTTCGGCGTGTAGCCCTGCCCCTCGACCTCGAGCCGCGTGAGCCCCGACCCTGCCGGGACGACGACGAACCGGCGATGCGCCGGCGTCGAGGCGTCGAGTTCGACCGTGACGGTCCGCCCGACTCCTTCAGGAGCGACGCTCACTGCCGCGGTCGGTGCCTCGAAGCGGGTCGGCCCGGCCTCGGCGACGTAGGATGGACTGATCGAGACCGGCCATACGCGTTCGGGCAACTCGGAGAACGACGCGACCGCGCGCAGTGACGCTGGCACCGTTCCGGTCGTGTCCAGCGCCCACCTCGCGCGTCCGGCGACGTGATCGTCGATGGCCGTGATGTTGAGCCGCTGCGGCGACTCGGGCGTGTAGGCCGGCTGGAGCCCGGCGAGGCCCGCGAGCCCGACCGCTCCGATCATCGAGACGGACGCGACGACCAGCCAGGCGCGCCGGCTCCACGACGCAGCCGCCACCATCGGCAACACCGAAAGCGCGGCGATCGACACCGGCACCGTGAAGCCTGGATGCAGCGCCAGCCCCTGCACAGGCTCGACGAGGCGCGCGAACGACATCCAGATGACGAGCGTCGGGAGCGCCGCGACTGCGAGCGCGATCGTCCCGAACGTGCCACTCCACGCATCGGCGCGACGGCTCTGCGCGAACACCAGCGGAGCGGCGACCAGCACCGGGAACAGGAACAACGGACTCATCCCGGGCAGCAGCACGGCGGTGATCGCGGCGATGGCCGACATCCCCCCCCACACCGACAGCGCAATCAGCCGTGGCCCTGCGAGGCGGGAGCAGAGCATCGCGACGCCGCCCACGCCGAGGGACAGCGCTCCACGAAACAGCGCCGGCGTCGCGTACGACGGGTCCGCGTGCCCCGAGATCTTCGCGGCGATGAGGTGAAGCAGCCAGCCCACACCGGCGCTGCCGACGATCACCAGCACTGGCACCACCGCGGCGAGCACGCTGCGGCCCACCGAGATCGGCTCCGAACGCGAGCCGAACGCAGCAGCGAGCACCAGCATCAACGCTACGGCCGCGAGCGGCGGTCCCCACGCCTTCGGGAGCCTGGGCACGAACAGCCCCGCCACGGACAGGTACACCGCGTCGTCGCCCACGAGATCGGCGAAGTCCGCAGCCATCAACCCCTGCGCCACGCCCACCAGATTGTCGCCGTGCTGCTGCAACGTCGCCGGACTCAGGTTCTCCCGGCGGTCCAGAGGCGTGTGGTAGTGCGCGACGTTCTGGATGAAGCCGAAGTTGAACGACGTGATCTGCGCGTCGATGAAGAGCGTGAGATCGGTGTCGTTCGGCAGCTGCTTGTAGATGAGGTTCGACAGCGAGCTCGTCGAGGGTGTCTTCGCGCCCTGCGCGTAGAGCGAGACCAGCGGCCCATCACCCCCGCTCGTCTGGAAGAGTTGACTGACGCCCTGATTGCCGCGCCCTTCCACGTTCACGACCGCGCCGACCGAGGCCTTCGCCGCGGGATTCGACAGGAACGCCGCGGCGCCGAGCATGCCGGCCTCTTCGCCGTCGGTGATCAACGCGATGACCGGGTGCTTCGTCTTCAGGCCCGTCGCCTGCAGCACGCGAATCGTTTCGAGGATCGCCGCGACGCCAGACAGATCGTCGGCGGCTCCGGGCCCCGCAGGCACCGAGTCGTAGTGCGCGAGCAACACCACCGCTGGCCCGTCACCGGCAGCGACCTTCGCCACGATGTTCTCGACCGTGCCGCACGAGAAGATGTCTGCCCTCGTCGAGCCACGACAGCCGCGCGCACGCTCGACGGTGGTGGGAACTCCAAGCGCTGCGAACTCGGCGAGCACCCGTTCACGAACCGCGACGTTCTCGGGGCTCGACAACGGATGTGGCACCTGCAGGCCGATGAGCCTGCCGAGCACCGCGTCGGCGCGCGCCGATGAGAAACCGGTCGCCGGCGCATCGAGTCCACTCGGCGCAGGCATCGGCGCGCCGATGAGCCAGCAGACGATGGCGGCCACAACAGGCAGCGCCAACCGCGCGATGGAAGACGGCCCGGTCGTCGGCATGAAGACCGGCTACTTCGCAGACTTCGTGGTCGCTGCCTCGCGATCGAGATCTTCGTCTGCGAACTCGGTCGGCTCAGGCGGGCGAAGCGGGCCGTGAGTATGCAACGGGCCGTCATCTTCCTCGTCGAGGTCGATGTCCATCGAGCCTCCGTCGATCACGCCCGCATCCACGACCCGGCGCTGCTTCTTCCGCGTGAGCGTGACGTCCATGCGCGCTTCGACCCCGCCTGAGAACGAGCCCTTCCAGGTCCGGTAGCCGGGCAGCGAGAGCTCGAACAGCACCGGTCTACGTGGCCAGGTGTTGTCGCCGAACCACGGTGTCTCGCCGACCACCTTGCCCTCGATCGACAGCTTCGCGCCTGCTGGAGACGTGACGATGCTCAAGGTGCCTGTGCTGGCCGAAGTGCCGGAGGTGCCACTCCACAGCCAGGACCCGACGCCTGCCAGCGTTAGCACCAGCACGCCGAGTCCAATCCCGATGCCGATGCGCGCGTTCATGGGCGCAGTCTGCCCATTCTCGACGGGTTCTTCGCCGGGTTTCGGGCGCCGACGGAGGCCGCTCCGACCCATGGCGTCTCGAAGCGCGCTGCGATACGCGCCTCGCGTGCTCGCTCCACGTCTGAACGCCCGGCCTGAGGTCTTCACTCCACCTGCGGTCACGTTCGGGCCGACGCAGGAAGACGGTGTCAGTCGGTGTCGCGCGCTCCTCACCGCCGGCCATCGTGTGATGATCGGCGTCGCGGGCGGCTCGGGCTCTGGCAAGACGACCCTCGCGCAGGAACTGGTGAAGGCCTTTGGTGACGAGCTGAGCTGCCTCGTCATGCAGGACTCATTCTACGTCGATCAGTCAGCGCGCTTCGACGGCGACGGCGGGAGCGTCAACTTCGATCACCCGTCCAGCCTCGACTTCGGGTTGCTCGAGCAGCAGCTTCGCGCACTCCGCCAGGGCGCCGACGTCGAGGTGCCGCACTACGACTTCGCCACCCACCGCCGCCTCAGCCGGACGACGCGGCTCGAGGCTCGGCCGCTGGTGGTCGTCGACGGAACGCTCATTCTCGACAGCGCCCTCGTCAGGCCGATGTTCGATGTCGCCGTCTTCGTCGAGTGTGCCGAGGCCGTGCGCTTCTCGCGCCGACTCGAGCGTGACGTTCGTGAGCGCGGCCGGACTCCGGAAGGCGTGCACAAGCAGTTCCACCTGCAGGTCAAGCCGATGCACGACGCGTTCGTCGAGCCCTCGAAGCGGCACGCCCACCTGTGTGTCGCCGGCACCGAAGCACTCTCGACGTCGATCCACCGGGTGTTGGACCGGGTCGCAACGCGCGGACGGCTCGCCACGACTTAACGGCGCGGCTTGATTCGCGGCACGTCACGCGGCGGGAGGATCTCGAGTGACAGATCCATCGCGCGGGCCGAGTGCGTCAACGCGCCCATCGAGACGTAGTCGACGCCGAGCTTCGCGAGCACCGGGAGCCGCTCGATCGTCACCCCGCCGGACACTTCGAGCTCGCAGCGCCCGGCAGCCAGCTGAACGGCCGCGACGATCTGCGCGTCGGTCATGTTGTCGAGCATGACGATGTCGGCGCCGCACGCGATCGCCTCGTCCAGCTGCTCGATCGAGGTCACCTCGATCTCGATCTTCACCAGCCGGGGCGCGTTCTGCTTCGCCCGCTTGAGCGCCTCGCGAATCGAGCCGCCGACCGCAGCGATGTGGTTGTCCTTGATGAGCACGCCGTCGAAGAGGCCGATGCGATGGTTGGTTCCACCACCGTGGAGCACCGCCAACTTCGAGAGGCCCCGCAGGCCCGGCGTCGTCTTGCGCGTGTCGAGGATCTTGAGCTTCGTGCCCTTGACGTGCGCGATCATGCCGACGGCCTTCGCCGTCATGGTGGCGATACCCGAGAGCCGCTGCACGAGGTTCAGCGCGGTCCGTTCGCCGGCCAGCAGCACCTTGAGGGGCCCTTCCAGCCTCGCCACCCGCTGCTTCTTGAGCGTGCGATCGCCGTCGGAGAGCTCGAAGTCGAGGTCGACCGATCGATCGAGCCGCTTGAAGACGTGCCCGAAGACGTGAAGGCCCGAGAGCGTCATCTCCTCTTTGGCCCACAGCTCAGCCTTGCCGTGCGCCGTCGAAGACAACAGCGCGTTGCTGGTGACGTCGCCTGCCGAGCCGAGATCCTCGTCGAGCGAGAGATCGATCAACCGGTCGATGAAGTTGTCGCGCATGGCAGTCTCAGCGCTTCTTCTTCTTCGCAGGGGGCTTCTTCGCCAAGGCCTTCTTCGGGGCGGCCTTCTTCGCCACGGCCTTCTTCGGTGCGGCCTTCTTCGGTGCGGCCTTCTTCGAGACGACCTTCTTCGGCGCAGGCTTCTTCACGACCGCCTTCTTCTTCGCCGGTTTGTCGTCTTCCTTCTTCGCGGCGTTGAACTCCCGCACGGCGTCGTCGATGAGGCCCATGTTCATGTACGCGACGCCGAGATCGCGGTGGTCCTGTGACGACAGGCCCTCCTTCGTCCCCTCGCGCAGCTTGTCGAGCGCTTCACGCACTTGCTGATCCGGCTCGCCTGCCGGCACGGTCATCTCCGAGAGCTCGGCCTTGAGTTCTTCCTCGAGGTTGACGGGCCCAGACGCCGGCGGCGCGACGCGCACCTCGACCGGAGCGATGCGCGTGAGGTTGTCGTTCAGCTTGGCCACGCGGCTCGCAAGCTCGGCGATGCGTGCCTTGTCCTTCTCGACCACGTCCGGAGGGGCACGCGTCGCGTAGTTGGGGTTCTCGAACTTCTTCTGAAGCTGCGCGCTCTCGGCTTCCGACTTGCCGATTTCTTTCTTCAGGCGCTCGCGCTCTTCGGCGAGGTCAACCAGGCCAGCGAGGGGCACGTAGATCTCCATCTGGTGACGAAGCTCGGCGGCCGCCTGCGGAGGCTTGGTGCCGAGCCGCTCGACGGTCAGCTTGGACAAGCCTGCGAGGGGCAACACGTAACGGCGGTAGGTCTCGAGCGTCTCGCGCACCATCGACTCGTCGCTCTGGACCAACGCCTCGATGCGCAGCGCAGGTGACAGGTTCGACTCTCCGCGGATGGTCCGGATGCCCTCGATGGCGGTGATGACTGGCGCCATCGTCGCTTCGGCCACCTCGTCGCGCAGCCGATCGTCGGGCTTCGGGAACTCTGCGATCGCGATCGAGTTCACCGTGCGCGTCATCGGGAGCTTCTGCCAGATCTCCTCCGTGATGAACGGCGCGAACGGGTGCAGCAGGCGTAGCACGCGATCGAGGCAGAACACGAACGTGGCACGGGTCGAAGTCTTCGCCGCGTCGTCGTCGCCGTACAAGGCGCCCTTGGAGAGCTCGATGTACCAGTCGCAGAGTTCGCCCCAGATGAACTGGTACAGCGTCGAGGTGGCGTCGCTGAAGGCGTAGCGCTCGAGGGCATCGCCCGTCTCTCGCACGGCGCGATCGAGGCGCGACAGAATCCACCGGTCCGAGAGGCTGAGCGCGCGCTCCTTGATGAACACCCGGCCGTCGTCCTGGAAGTCACCCAGGTTCATCATGCCGAAGCGGGTCGCGTTCCAGAGCTTGTTGCAGAAGGCCTTGTAGCCACCGATTCGATCGATCGAGAGCTTGATGTCGCGGCCCTGCTGCGTGAGCGCGGCGAGGGTGAAGCGCAGCGCATCGGCGCCCATCGGCTCGAGGCCTTTGGGGTACTTGTTCTTGATGCTCGCGGGCAGGCGCTCGGGCGGCGCGCCCTGGATGATGTCGAGGGGATCGATCACGTTCCCCTTCGTCTTCGACATCTTCTCGCCCTTCTCGTCCCGCACCATCGCGTGCAGGTAGACGGTGCGGAACGGCACGTCGTCCATGAAGTGCAGGCCCATCATCATCATGCGGGCCACCCAGAAGAAGATGATGTCGTGCCCGGTCTCCATCACCGAGTTCGGGTACCAGGTCTTCAGGTCGGGTGAGTTCGTATCGGGCCAGCCGAGCGTGGAGAACGGCCACAGCGCCGAGCTGAACCAGGTGTCGAGCACGTCGGGATCCTGCACCCACTGGCCCTCGGCCGGCGGCTCACGCCCAACCACCGGCGTCGAGTTCTCGAAGTCGACCGTGCTGTCAGGGCCCACCGGGAACCACGCGGGGATCTGGTGCCCCCACCACAGCTGCCGCGACACGCACCAGTCGGTGATGTTCTCGAGCCAGCGGTTGAACGTCGCCGTCCACTGATCGGGCACGAACTTCGTGCGCCCGTCGGCCACGGCTTTCAGCGCGCGCTCGGCCAGCGGCTTCACCTTCACGTACCACTGACGCGACAGGCGCGGCTCCACCGGCACGCCGCTGCGCTGTGACTTCGCCAACGGCAGCTTGTGCGGCTTCTCTTCGACGAGCAGCTCGAGCGCGGTGAGATCTTCGAGGATCTTCTTGCGCGCCGCGAAGCGCTCGAGCCCCTGGTACGGCCCGCCGTTCTCGTTCACGAAGGCCGTCTCCGTGAAGATGTTGATCATCGGCAGGTTGTGACGAAGCCCCGTCGCGTAGTCGTTGTGATCGTGCGCGGGCGTCACCTTCACCACGCCGGTGCCGAACTTCGGATCGACCAGCAGGCCGTCGGCGATGATCGGAATCTTCCGGTTCACCAGCGGCAGCACCACGTTCTTGCCGATGAGGTGTTTGTAGCGCTCGTCGTCGGGGTGCACCGCCACGGCCGTGTCGCCCAGCATCGTCTCGGGCCGCGTGGTGGCGACCACCAGCTTCTCGGTCGAGTCCTCCACCGGGTACGCGATGCTCCAGAGCGAGCCGTTGGTCTCTTCGTTGTCGACCTCGAGATCCGACAGCGCCGTGCGCAGCACCGGGTCCCAGTTGATGAGCCGGTTGGCGCGATAGATGAGGCCTTCTTTGTGGAGTCGGATGAAGACCTCCTTCACGGCCTCCGACACGCCTGCGTCCATCGTGAAGCGCTCGCGCGACCAATCGAGCGAGGCGCCGAGCAACCGGTGCTGCTGACCGATGCGCTCGCCGTACTGCTGCTTCCACGCCCACACGCGCTTGAGGAACTCTTCGCGACCGAGATCGTGCCGCGACTTCTTCTCGGTCTTCATCAGCTCGCGCTCGACCACCATCTGCGTCGCGATGCCGGCGTGATCGGTGCCGGGCAACCAGAGCACGTTGAAGCCGCTCATGCGCTTCCAGCGCGTCAAGATGTCCTGAATCGTCGCGGTGAGCGCGTGCCCCAGGTGCAGGCTGCCCGTGACGTTGGGCGGCGGCAGCACGATCGAGAACGACGGCTTCTTCGAGTGGGGGTCGGCCCGGAACAGACCATCGTCCAGCCACTTCTTCGACCAACGCGCTTCGACTTCGGTGGGCTGATACGACTTCGACAGCTCTTCGGAACTCATGGTGCCTCTCTGCCCTGCGCCGATGGAACGGGTGCTGCGCGAAGAAAAACGGCGTCGACTCACGAGAAGTCGACGCCGCCTTTCAAGCACAACTGACTCTCAAGACAACCGCTTACGAGGTCACGCGAGGCCCCTGGCTTCGCGCTCCTTGATGAGGCGGTCGAGCTCTTCGCGGATGATGGTCTCGGCGAGCTGGGGCACGACTTCCCAGGCGATCTTCTCGATCACGTCCTTCGAGGCAGCTGAGAGGGCCGCGCGAAGGGCCGCTTCGCCACCGTCTGCAGGCTTGTCGTCCAGCGAGAGGGTCTCATGACGCTGCTGCGGCGGCGGCTGGTGTTGCGGCGGCATCGGCCGACCCTGCATCGGGCCGCCAGGAGGCGGAACACCGAGGCCAAACGGGTCACGCCGAGCCTGCATGGGGTTGCCGGGCAACGGAGCGCCACCGGGCGGGCGCGGAAGACCCGGCGCCATCCCCTGAGGAGGCATGCCGGGCTGGCCGGGCATTCCAGGCGGACGCATGACGGGCTGACCGGGCGGCATTCTGCCTGCGGGACCGGCTGGCGGACCGGCAGGAGGACGCGCCATGCCGGGGTGCATTCCAGGCGCGCCAGGCATGCCCGGGGGACGCATGCCGGGCTGCATGCCCGCAGGGATTCCACCGGGAGGGCCGGGAGGACGCGCCATGCTCGGACCCGGAGGGCCGGGAGGCCGAGCCATGCCCGGACCGGGAGGCATTCCGGGACCAAGAGGCATTCCGGGACCAAGAGGCATTCCGGGACCAGGAGGCATTCCGGGACCAGGAGGCATTCCGGGGCCAGGGGGCACTCCCGGAGGGCGCATGCCGGGCTGGGCGCCGGTCGGGATTCCTCCCGGAGGACCCGGGGGCCGAGGCATGGGCTGACCCGGCCCCGTCGGAGGACGCGCGGTGGCGCCGGACTGGGCCATCGGCAGGCCCGTCGATGGCGCGGCGGCAGCTGGCCGACTGATCGGAGCTGCGCCGGTCGAGACCGGCGAGACCGTGGTGATTGGGCCGGCCCCGGGGGCCATTCCAACCAGCGCTCGCACCCGGTCCATGAAGGACTGGCTGTCGAACGGCTTGACGATGTGAGCCGACGCACCAGAGGCACGCGCGCGATTCTCGTCGAAGGGCTCGAAGGTGCCAGCGAGCAAGAGCACGGGCATCTGCGCGGTCGACGGGTCGCTTCGAATGGCGTGGGCGACTTCGTAGCCGGTCTTCCCGGGCATCACGCAGTCGGCGATCACGAGATCGGGCCGCAGCTCGCGCGCCTTGTTGATCGCGTCGACCCCGTTGTCGACCATGGTGACCGAGAAGTCTTCGGTCGAAAACACCATGCCGATGGCTTTCCGCATGGTGATGGAGTCGTCGGCGACCAGAACACTCTTGGGCATCTTGAGGTGTCTTTCGAAAGCCCGGGAAAGCCCCGGAGGAACAGCGAAGTCAGTGTAGGAGGCCGCCCGGACGCAGCCAAGAAAAGTACGCTGCCACGACGGTGAACTTCTTCGATCCCAGCGGCTGGGCGAACGGGCGGGCATTCGAGGCGGCGCGGCACGCGCAACGCGAGGGGCCAGTGCGGTGGGTTCCGGGCGCCAACGCCTTCGCCATCCTGGGACATGCCGAGGCGCTCGAGGTCCTGTCGGACAGCGATCGCTTCACGTCGCGGCGCGGCACCGGGCTCACTCCCGGCGGGACGACCGGCCGCTCGCTGAACCTCGACGACCCGCCGAAGTCGCTCGAGCTGCGGCGGTTGCTCCAGAACGTGCTCGACCAGCCTGAGACTCCGCCATCGCGATGCCTGCTGGTCGAGTGCGCCAGGGAGGCGGTCGGGCGCGCACACGCGCTCGGTGAAGCAGACGGGTTGGCCGACCTGGGGGAACCGGTCGCCCGCGCGAGCTTTGGGCGGCGCTTCGGGCTCGAGCCAGACGAGCTCGCCCTGCTCTGCAGACTGACCGAAGGGCTGGCGCGAGCGGGAACCGACCGGCAGCTGCAGCAACGCGCGGACGACGAGCTGCGGTCCGTGCTTCGCGCGGGCATGGCCGAAGCTCGTCGCGGCGCCTTCTGGGACCTCGGCCGCTCGGCGATGGAGCGCGGCCTGACGCGGGAAGACGCGATGTTCCTGCTCCGCCTCGTCGTACAGACCGGCCATGAATCGACCGCGCAGGCGATCGCTGGAGCGATTCATGCTGCGCTGGAGCATCAGCTTCCATTCGACAGTTCGCCACGCGCCCTCGAGGAGTGGCTGCGGTGGGCCTCTCCCCTCATTCGATTCGCGCGGGTCGCGACGAGGCGAACGTCCGTCGGCGCAGTTGACGTGGACGAGGGCACGCGGCTGATCGTCATGTTCCCCGTCGTCAATCGCGACCCAGCGGTCTTCCCGGACGCCGAGACGATCGATCTGCAACGGGCGCCGAACGCGCACCTCGCCTTCGGCTGGGGTCCGCACGCCTGCGCCGGAGCGCGCATCGCGAAGCAGCAGCTCGGTGCGGTGCTCGAGGCGCTCAGGGAGGTCACCCGCCCCACCCTGTCGGCGCCCGCAGCTCGCCTCACGTCGTCCGTCACGAACGGCTTCGTGCGTGTGCCGCTGCGGTTCCGTTGAGCAGCGCGCTCACGGCCGAAGGGAAGGCTTCGTCGTCACCCACGCCTCGATCGCATCGATCGACTTCTTCAGCCGCCCCTCCCTCGGCCCGTCGATGAACGCGAACGACCGGCCGTTCGCCTCGAGCAGCTGCACGGCGGCATGCACCATGCGCTTGCGCTGCTCAGGCTGGTTCTTCGCGGCGTCGCCGGTCCACGGGTGGTCGTCGAAGAGCAGATAGTGATGGCACCAGTCGTTGGGTCTCAGGTCGAACGGCTTGTGCTCGGGGAACAGCCGCTCGTACCAGAGCTTCAGGTTGGCCACGTCGCTGTCGATGACTCCGAAGCGTCGCGCGGCGGCGCGCACCTCGAAGTTGGTGGCCAGCTGGCCCTGCATCGCATCGACCGAGACATCGGTCGGGACCATCGTGCGTCCCACGCCACTGGCGATGCGCGCGAGGTACTCGAAGCCGACTGACGTGTTGAAGTGAATCGAGAGCGCCCCCGCGACCGTCGTCTTGCCGCCACCCTCGGGACCGATGAGCCCGACCAACCGCGCAAAGCCTGGGTGGAGTGGAGGCAGAATCGCGTCCCACGAGGCCCACGGATCGGCCCGAATGGTGGTCGCGCTGATGGGAAACCGCTCGCGGGCGGCGTCGACGAGCAGGAACTCGAGCCCGACCTCCTTCGCGAAGGCCTCGGCGTTCGGGTCTGACGAGACGAGCACACCGACGTCTCGCTGGAACTCGGTGCTCCTGAACCACTGGGCCCATCGCTTCGGGTCCGGCGCGCCCGTGACGAAGTCGTCCGTGACCGGCACCTCGTTCACCGTCGCCTTCTGATGGCGCAACAGCTCGCGAAGCGCATTCGCCCGCGTGCTGACGGGGAGGAAGTCGCCTCGTCGCGAGAAGACACAGACGATCAGCTTCGCGTCGGTCGCCGCCCGCGCAGCCGCGAGCAGGAACGCATGGCCCACGTGTGGGGGATCGAACCGACCGAGAACCAGGGCGCCGGCCTTCCGTCGTTCGAGCTTCAGCTCACTGACCTTCTGCGCGACGCGCTTTTGAGCCCACGTCCTGACGTCGTCGGGGGTCGTTCGACGCAGCTCGATTTCAGGTGGCCACGCTGGCGTGTCGTACGAGGAGCCGCCGTACCAATCGAAGAGCTCGAGTCCCATGGGGCGCGAGTCTCCAACTTTGCGCGCCACGGAGCGACACTTGCGTGCTCGACTGCAGCATGCCCAACGCCAGAGACACGTTCTGCTCCTTCTGCGGCACTGCCTACGCGCCGCCCTTGACGTACCCACGCACCTGCCCGGGTTGCAGCACGCAGGTCTGGTCGAACCCGGTTCCGGTCAGCGTGGTGCTGACGCCCGTGACGACGCCCGAGGGTGAAGGCCTGCTCGTGGTGCGCCGCGCGATACAACCGCAGCTGGGCAAGCTCGCCCTCGTCGGTGGCTTCCTGGAGGATCACGAGACGTGGCAGCAGGGCGGCGCGAGAGAGATCCGCGAGGAGTCGGGCGTGAAGGTCGACCCGGCCACGCTGACGCCGTTCTGGTTCACCTCGACGCAGCCGAAGCCGAACCGCGTGCTGCTGTTCTCGCTGGCCGCGCCGATCGAGCGCGCCGCCCTGCCCCCCTTCGTCCCCAGCCCCGAGACGAGCGAGCGCGGGCTCATCTTCGGGCCCGACGGGCTCGATGAGGTCTTCGCGTTCCCACTGCATTCGGAGGCCGCGCGCCGCTTCTTCGCCCTGCGCGGAGTCACGGGCGCGCACCGCTGGCAGACCCGCTGAGCGTCAGCGCGTCGCGCCCTCCCCCTGATGGGCCTCGGGCAGGACGTCTTCTTCGACGCGATCGAAGGGCACGATCACCCGCGAGACAGCGGCGCCATCGACGCTGCGACCTCGAACGGCTGCGACAGACTCGCGCGTCCGCCATCGCCGGCCCCCCTGCGCAGCCTGAGCTCGATCAAACCCGCGACGAGAACGTCGCGACCGCGTCGACGATCTGCGCCTCGCCGAGCGCCTCGGCGCTCTTCACGCCGTGGGCTCGTGACGCCGACAGGCCCACCGGCCCCGACGCGAGCTCGAGCACGATGAGCAAGGCCTCGGCGATGGTGCCGGTGAGGCTGAACGCGGGCACCAGCCGCTGCTGATGCATCAGGACGCCGACGAAGGACCCCACGCCGGGCGCGGCGTTGAACATCGGCCCCTTCGAAGCGACCTGCGAGACCTCTGCGAGCGGGACGGCGAGGTGAAGAGGCCCGGTGTCGAAGACGAGGAACGGGCCTGACGCGCGGGTGGTCGCCAGCTCCACGGGCTTCGTCTGCCGGGGCAAACCGCGCGGCAGCTCGGCGGCGTCGAGCTCGAACGTCAGCCCGGCCTCGGACACCAGCCCCTGCTTCACGACGGGCGCGACGAGGTGCACGAGCCGGTTGGGCAGCGGCAGCACGAGGTGCGACGCGGCGTCGAACACCCCGTCGACCCGTCTGGTGCGCGCGGCGACGGTGGGGGTCGAATCGAGCAGCACGATGGTGCCGGGGCGCTCTTCCGGGTCGCCCCCCAGCAGCATCGAAAGATCGCGAATGGCCAGGTGCCCCCGGAGCGTCTCTTCATCCTGCGTCGCGCGGGCGACCTCGACGATGCTGGTGGCCTCGATGGCGTAGCGCGTGGCGCCCGCCTCGAAGAACAGACACAGCCGGCGCTCGGAGACGTTCACTGGAGCAGCCTCGAATCTGGTACGACGCCTTCGAAACCATGGCTCAGATTCTGATGGTCGACGACGAAAAGGTCGCGCGCTCGCTCTACGCCGACTTCCTCACCGGCGCCGGCCACCAGGTCGAGGCGGTGTCGTCGACGTCCGATGCCATCACCGCGCTCGCGGCGCACCGGTTCGATCTCGTCGTCACCGATCTGATCTTTCCGCAATCAGATGGCATGGCGCTGTTGCAGTGGGTGAAGTCGCATCACCCGGGCACCGAGGTGATCGTCATCACCGCGCTGGACAAGGTCGAGCCTGCGGTGCGCGCCATCAAGAGCGGCGCGTCGGACTTCCTCGTGAAGCCGATCACGCCTGAGGTGCTGTCGCAGGCCGTGACGCGGGCGCTCACCCAGAACTCGCTGCTGAAGGATCATGAGGCGCTCCGCCGATACGTGACGTTGCTCGAGGCGGGCCAGCGCATCGCCACCACGCTCGATCGCGAGCGGCTCGTCGAGACGGCGGCCAATGGCTTCCTCGCGCTCTGCCTCGCCGACGCCACGGCCCTCTTCATCCGCGAGCAGGACACGCTGACCCTCGCTGGCTGGGCCGGCGTGCCGCAGACCGATCGCGACGCGCTCTCGGCGTTCATCACGCCGCAGGTGACGGCAGCGCTGCAGGACCCGAGCCGCGCCGGGCACGAGCTCACCCTCGCCGACCTCGAAGGCCCATACGAGACGTCGTTCCTGCTCCCCATCGTCGACGGCGGAGCGCGGCTGGGCGCGGTGCTGCTGCTCTTCTCGGGCGACATTCCCGAGTCAGGCGTCGAAGCCGGCGCGTACCTCGGCCGGCACCTGGCGCTCGCGCTGAAGAACCTGGGCCGCTTCGCCGAGGTCGAAGATCTCGTCTACCTCGACGATCTCACCCACCTCTTCAACAGTCGTTACCTGGAGCTGGTCCTCGACAAGGAGTTCAAGAACGCGACGCGCACCGAGAAGCCTTTCTCGTTGCTGTTCCTCGACCTCGACTACTTCAAGAGCGTCAACGACACGCATGGCCACGTCGTGGGCTCGAAGCTGCTGGTCGAGGTGTCGCGGGTGCTCAAGGGCTGTGTCCGCGACAACGACGTGGTGTGCCGGTGGGGCGGCGACGAGTACGTGATCTTGCTGCGGGGCACCGACTCGGGCGGCGCGCTGAAGGTGGCCGAGCGCATTCGTCGAGCCGTCGAGAGCCACCGCTTCCTCGCGCGCGAAGGCTTCGGACTCAACATCACGACGTGCATCGGCATCGCGACCTACCCCGAGCACGCGACCGACAAAGACGGCCTGCTCGACTTCGCCGATCGCGCCATGTACCGGGGCAAGAAAGGCACCCGGAACATCATCTACATGGCGTCGAAGGGGCTCGAGGCGACGCCGACCTCGCGGCACCAGACGCAGGCCCCGGGGGCGTAGCTGGCGCTCACTCCACGTCGCGTGCGAGGCGCGCCGACCGTCACCGAGCCGCCAGGCGACAGCGCCGCGATGACCTCACCGAACGGGGACCGCCTTCTTCCCCGGCTCGGGCAGTGAGACCAAGAACATCACTCCACCTGCCACCAGCGCCGCGGCGCCGCCGATCATGAGCGCGTTCGCGGGCACGGCCTTGGCGTTGGCCTCGTTCGCAAACTGTTGACGCTGCTGACGGCTGAGCGCGGTGTTCCTGGCTTGCGCCGCGTCGTTGGCCGAGCCGAGCCCGAAGTAGACGCCAGTGCCACCGGCAGCGACGCCCACGCCCATCGCGATGATCGAGACGATGCGCAGCACGTTGGCCGGAGGCCCTTCGTCCGAGGTGAGCCCCTTCGCGACGGCCCCCTCGGGCAGCGCCTGCTCGGTCGACAACAACGGCGGCTGTACCGGCTCGAAGTTGAGCGAGGCGACCTGGCCCGACTTCACGCGCAGCCGGGTCGTCTTCTTGCCGCTGGGGAACACGGCCTCGACCTCGTACTCGCCGGGCGCGGTGAAGAGCGCGACGGGTGCTCCCGGGTACTCGCGGCCCTGGATGCTGATCCGCGAGGCGCGCGGGGCAAACACCTCGACCAGCCCCTTGCCCTCCGAGCCAGCCTTTCCAAGGTGCGTCCCGACGATCTGCGCCAACGAGGGAGCATCAGACGCCTCGGGCGCACGGGCCAGGGCCAACCGGTAGTAGAGCGTCGCGGACGCGGGGTCGCCCACTTTGTCGTACGCCTTGCCCAGGCGCTTCGCCGAGTCGGGCGTTCCCTTGAACCGCTCCGCCTCTCGGTACAGGGCGATCGCGGCGGCGTCTTCGTTCTGCGCCGCCATCGCCTCGGCGCGCGCGAAAAAGTCAGCGTAGCCGGCTTCTCCCTCGGCCTCGCCCGGGAGACCGGCAACCATGAGGCTCACCATCAACGAAACGATCACTGGGCACCCCGATGGACGAGACGAAGACCTCGTCTACATGAGAGCAGGCCTCTCACCCAAGCGCTCTGCGCTACTTCCTGGGAGGCGGCTTCCCCGACCTGTCGACCTCTTCTGTGTTCGAGATCGAGTAGCGCACCAGCTCCCGCAAGATCCGGTTGCGTTTCACGTTCCCGAGAATCTCCTTGAGGTCCTCGTACACCGTCGGGTCGTTGATGATCGCGCCGAGCGAGCCTTCGCCCTTGCTGATCTTGTTCGTCATCGTCCTGATGTCGGCGGCAGCCTGCCCCAGGTCGGTCAAGAGGACACGCGAGTCCCCGTAGACCAACTGATAGACGACCCCATCCTTCCGGGTCTTGGCGTCGTTGATCAGCGCGGCGACCTCATCGGCGGCCTTGCCGAGCTCGGTGATCGAGCTGGCCACCTGCTTGTCGTAGATGAGCGCGTGCAGCGTGCCGTCACCGGTCTTCACGTCGGCGAGCAGCCCGTCGACGCGGCTGATGGCGGAGTCGAGCTTCACCGCGCTCCGCGACACCGTCGTCAGGGCCACCTTCACGTCGTCGGTGACGGCCTTGTCGTAGACGAGCATGTGCAGCACGCCCTTCCCCGACTCGACTTCCCTCACGATGTTCCGCGCGCTGGTGATGAGCTCGCTCACGTCCCTGGTCACGGCAGGGTTCGTGTACGACGCCACGCCGGTGCGCAGGTCTCTCGAGATGCCCACGGCGTTGTCGACGATCTCGCCCGCAGCCTTGAGGATGGACGTGATGTCTCCCGACGAGCCCGTGGTCATCTCAGCGCCGCTGGGCAGGAGCTTCTGATCGGGGTTGCCGATCGAGATGTCGACGGCCTTGTCGCCGAGCACGCCGCGGTTGGTGACGCGGGCGACCGAGTCGGCGCGAATGCGCTCCTCGTATTTCTTCACCACTTCCATCGTCACGATGATGCGCTTGTCGCCGAGATCGGACCCGAACTTGATGCTGGTGACGCGACCGACGTTCACGCCGCCCAGTCGCACCGGAGAGTCGAACTGCAGCCCGTCGACGTTCTCGAACGCGCCCGTGTAGGTGTTCTGCTTGTCGAAGAGGTTGCGCTCCTTGCCGATGACGAACACCACCAGCAGGGCGAGGCCGATGCCGAACGCGATGAAGATGCCGGCGCGAATGATGATGCGGCGCTCGCGCTCGGCGGGGTTGAGTGGGGCAGGCGTGCTCATGTCAGGTCAGCTCGCTCTCGCGTCGAGGAAGGCGCGCACGTCGGGTTGGGTCGAGCGCTTCATGTCGGCGACCGTGCCTTCGGCGACGATCTTCCGGTGTGCCAGCATGGCCATGCGATCGGAGATGCGGAACGCGCTGTCCATGTCGTGGGTGACGACGATCTGCGTACAGCCGAGCTTGTCCTTCATCGACAGGATGAGCTCGTCGATGACGCGGGTCGAGATGGGATCGAGGCCGGTCGAGGGCTCGTCGTAGAGGATGATCTCGGGCTCGATCGCGATGGCGCGCGCGAGGCCCACGCGTTTTCGCATGCCGCCCGACAGATCCGAGGGGCGCATGTTCTCGATGCCCGCCAGGTTCACCATCTTGAGGTTCTTCGCGACTCGCGCGGTCAGCTCGTCGTCGGTGAGCTTGAGGTGCTCGCGCAGCGGGTACGCGATGTTCTCGCCGACCGTCAGGGAGTCGAACAGCGCCGCCCCCTGGAACACCATCGACACGCGCTTGCGGACGTCGCGCAGCGCCTGGTCGTTCATCTGCGCCACGTTCTCGACGCCGAGCAACACCTCGCCCGCGTCCGGGTACAGCAACCCGATGAGGCACTTGAGCAGCACGCTCTTGCCGGTGCCCGAGCCGCCGATGATGGTGAGCGTCTCACCCTTCTTCACCGTCAGATCGAGCCCCTCGAAGATCTTCTTCGGGCCGAAGGCCTTCCACACGTCGACGAAGCGGATGACGACCTCGTCGCTCTGGGGTCGCTGGGTGACCTGCGTGCTGGCGGACGCGTCGCTCATGAGGTCTTCAGAACGCCATGAACAGCTTGGTCATGAAGAAGTCCGACAGGCAGACGGCGACCGAGGCGATCGCGACCGTCTCGGTGGTGGCTTGACCAACGCCTTCGGTGCCGCCGGTGACCGAGAAGCCCTTGAAGCAGCCGACGATCGCGATGATCAACCCGAAGACGAAGCTCTTGAAGATGCCGCCCCAGAAGTCCATCAGCGAGACGGTGTCGATGGCCGAGCGGAAGTACTGATCGAAGGGAATGTCGTACTGCTGGTTCACCACGACCGAGCCCGCGATGAGGCCCACCACGTCAGCCAGCGCCGTGAGCGCGGGCAACACGATGCCGCAGGCCATCAGGCGCGGCGTGACGAGCTTCTTGATCGGGTCGGCCCCCAGCGCCGAGATGGCGTCGATCTGCTCCGTCACCTTCATCGAGCCCAGCTCTGCCGTGATGCCCGAGCCGATGCGAGCGCCGACGGTCAACGCGGTGAGCACCGGCCCCAACTCGCGGAACAACGTGAGGATCACGACCTTGCCCACGGTGTGCTGCACGCCGAACTTCGAGAGGAAGTAGGCGAACTGGAGCGAGAGCACGAGGCCCGCGAAGAGCGCGACCAGCGTCGCGATCGACAGCGACCGCACGCCGAGCATCACCACCTGGTACCCGACCGAGCCCAGCGCGAGCGGAGGCGTCACGGCCCGCGCGCACGCACGCACGAACATGAAGAGCATGCCGCCGAGCTGCATCCACGCCCGGTTGATGCGCGCCGTGAAGGGAATGATCGACTCGAGCTCCTGCTGCACCATCTCGACGAGCTCGGTCTCGGCAGAGACCGGCCCGCGGGGCGCCGGTGGAAGGGTCGGCTCGCTCACGGCGCCGCCTCTTGCAGGAAGCCCGAGACGAGCGCGTCGAACGTGGCCTGCGCCGTGGCGCGCGCACCTCGCGGTGAGACGTAGGTGAAGTCGTGTACGCAGCCGTTCTTCTTCAGGACCACCACTTCGACCTCGGCGGGGACTCCGTCGATCGACACGTCGTAGAACGAACGCAGCGCCGCGCGGCCGTCGATGGTCTCGGGCTTGCGGCTCGTCAGCGTGCGCTCGTCGAAGCCCATCAGCAGATGGCTGGTCAGCACCTCGAGCGTCGGGTCTCCGTGATCCTTGCAGGTCGCGTTCATCGCGATGAGGTGGCCCGAGCCGTTCGCCGCCCACGCGAGATCGTTCTCGGCGAACTCGATGCGACGCCAGGCCGACTCGGCCGGAGCAACCACGCGGTAGCGCACGCCGTCCTTGCCGAATTGCCCGTCGCGCAGGCTGGCCGCGCATGCGCCAAGCAGCATCAGCCCCACACATGCCGACAACCGACGCATCGGGGAACAGCTAACCCCGAGATCTCGGGAGGAGCACGAAAAGTTGACTCTACACGGGCGTTCAGGGACCATACTGAACGTTCGTTTCCGACTGAAAGGGTGTCCCGTGGAAGAGCTCACCGACCGGCAGAAAGAGATCCTCTCCTTCATCACCCGCACGTCCGAGGAACGCGGCTTCCCTCCCACCATTCGCGAGATCGGCGAAGAGATGGGGATCGCCTCGACCAACGGCGTGAATGACCACCTGAAGGCGCTGGAGCGGAAGGGGTACCTCACCCGGGGAGAACAGCAGAGCCGTTCACTCGTTCCCACCAAGCGGGCGCGGCTGGTGCTCGGGTTGGCGCAGACGAAGCGAGACTCGACGATGATCGACGTGCCGCTGCTCGGTCGCGTCGCGGCCGGGGCGCCGTTGCTGGCGACCGAGAACATCGAAGACTCGGTGCGCATCGACTCGTTCCTGCTCGGCGGCGCGGGCGGCAAAGAGGTCTTCGCCTTGCGTGTGAAGGGCGAGTCGATGATCGACGACGGCATCTATGACGGTGACTTCCTCTTCGTGCGCAAGGCGCCAAGCGCGTCGGCCGGAGACATCGTGGTGGCGCTGATCGAAGACGAGGCCACCGTGAAGCGGTACTTCCCCGAGAGCGACCGCATTCGGTTCCAGCCTGCGAACAAGACGATGCAGCCGATCTACGTCCACAAGTCGCAGTTCAAGCAGACGATGATTCTGGGCAAGGTCGTCGGCGTGTACCGCAAGGTCGTCGGCTGACGGTCACGTCACGACGTCGGGCGACGGCCGACGGACGCGCTGGAAGGCACCACCCAGCGCGGCCCCCGAGACGATGCGTGTTCACCGCTGGACTGAAGCCCAGCCTGCCGCCGTGCTCGCCACCGCTCCCAACGGGCTCACCCATCAGTGCAACCAGAGGGACGCCAACCGGAAGACGGTCGTCAGCTGGGTTGCAATCGCACCACCCCGTTGCCAGTCGGCGCTCGTCCTCGGGCTGCTGACGATGGGGAACGCGACGAGGCGGCTGTGCTACTTCGGCGTGGTGCTGTCGCACTCGTGAGGGGTGTACGCGCCCTTCAACCCGGGCATGACGATCGAGGACTTCCTGCACTGCCGCATGGCGGCCTGTAGCGCGCTGGGCCGCGTGCCGAGGGGTGGTCAGGCGACACGGCGTTTCTCCGGTTGGCTGGAGAGGCGAGCAGCCGCCCCTCGGCAACGACTGGGCGACTTGTCCTCGGTCTGACCAACGACACCCACTGCTGGCGAGGCCCACGTCGTCCAGGCGAATGAGCTCGAGTCATCGCAGTCGGAGTCCGACACGATGCAGAGCGAGGAAACCAACGGCGGGGAGCGCGTCGTCTCGCGTTGGGGAAGCACGCTTCGGCTGCTCGACGCCACGCAGGTGGTGTGCGACCGTACCGCCGCGGC
>JBBAQZ010000063.1:0-33875 GCA_040400045.1 Myxococcaceae bacterium | reverse complement strand
TAGAACCACGGCGTGCGAATCGAGACGCTGTGCACCGGCGACGAGCTGCTCACCGGGCTGACCTCTGACACCAACAGCCGCTTCTTCCAGGAGCTCCTGCTCGAGCGCTGCGGGCTCACGGTGCGGCGGTCGACGGTGGTGGGTGACGTGCGTGCGGACCTGATCGAGGTGCTCGACACGCTCGCCGCGCGCTGTGACGTGGTGCTCGTGTCGGGAGGGCTCGGGCCAACGACCGACGATCTCACCATCGAGTGCGCCGCCGAGGCCGCTGGCGTGCCGTTGCTCGAAGACCCGATCGTCATGCAGCACCTTCGCGCGCGGTTCGAGAAGCGCGGCATCGCGCTCACCGAAAACAACCGTCGGCAGGCGCGGGTCCCGGAAGGGAGCGAGGCCGTGCTCAACGCCGAGGGCTCAGCTCCGCTCGTCATCCAGCGCCGTGGCGCGTGCACGCTCTTCTTCGTGCCCGGCGTCCCACGGGAGTACCGGCACCTCGTGGCGTCGTTCGTGATCCCGAAGCTCGAGGCGATGACGGCCTCGAGCCGGACGACGGTGACCCGGCTCACGGTGCTCAAGACCATGGGCGTGCCCGAGTCGCACCTCGACGCGAAGGTGCAGCCGCTCCTCGCGAAGCACCCCGCCGTCACCTTCGGCTATCGAACCCACGCGCCCGAGAATCACCTGAAGCTGCTGGCGACGGGCGCGACCGCTGACGAAGCGGAGCGCGTGCTCGCGGCGGCAGAGCACGACGCGCGGGCGCTCCTGGGGGACGTCGTGTTCGGCGCAGGAGACCAGACGCTGGCGCAGGTGCTGGGCCGGGTGCTCCTCGAGAAGCGCCTCACGCTGGCAGTCGCGGAGTCGTGTACCGGTGGCCTCATCAGCGCGGCCTGCACCGCCGTACCGGGCGCGAGCGACTGGTTCCTCGGCGGCGCAGCGACCTACGCCGCGAGCGCCAAGACGACCTGGGCGAAGGTGCCGCCGTCGCTCATCGAGACGCACGGGGTCGTCTCGTCGCCCGTGGCCGAGGCGATGGCGATCGGCGCACGCGAGGTGCTCGGCGCGACGTGCGGGCTCTCGGTCACCGGCTCCGCAGGCCCGAGCGGGGGCGACCCGGTGAATCCCGTCGGCACGGTGTTCATCGCAGTGGCGACGCCTCAGGGGGTCACGGTCGAGAAGCATCGTTTCGGTGGCGACCGCGAACGGGTGCGATCGTTCGCAGCAGCGACCGCGCTCGACGCGTTGAGGCGTCGTCTGATCGCTGGCTGAGGCGTCAGCTCTTGACGACGCCTTCTCCCTTCCTGACGTGGCTCGCGAAACGACTCGACGAGCGCCGAGGCAGACTCCGGGTCCCGCGCACGCGAGACCCTCGAGCTGATCCAGAGACTGACGTTGGCAGAGCTCACGCTCTTGCGACCGCCACCCTTCCAGCTCCTCGAGGTGCTCGAACTCACCCGGTGGAACGAACCTTCCGACGTGCGCGGTCACCGGACGCGGCTGTCCGGCGGCGATGAACATGTCCACCTGCACGACGGTGGCGAGAGCGGTCGAGTCGTTCTTGAGCGGCCAAGTCCTCCAGCGGCTTCCCACGAGAGCTTCTGCTTGGGTGACGAAGCTGCCCAGGGCGCTCACGCGGGGAACTTCATCGGCCGGGAACTGGCGCCTGAGTGGCCCGACGCGACGATCACGCCGACGGCCGCTCCAGCGCCTCGACGGCTTCGGAGTCGCCGTTCGCTACAACGGGAAGCCGAGGCCCAGCTTGAGGCCTGGGTACCCGAGCTCGACCCGCAGCGAGAGGGTGTCGGTGAGCCGGTACATGATGCCGAGCTGCGCGATGACGCCGGCGCCGATGAAGCCGTTGCAGACCCCGCCCCAGCACCAGTCACCCAGGAACCGCAGCTCGATCGCCGCGCCGAGCTTGAGGTAGCCGGCGAACTTCTCGGAGAAGTGCAGCGCCCACATCGCCTCGATGGGAATCGCGAGCATCGCGCCGAAGAAGCGGGAAGCGCCGAGGGCATGGAGATCGGCGCCGATCTCGACGCTGAACGAGTCGTTGATGTTCGGCACGAAGCCATCGTGGAGGATTGGCTGCAGGTACCGCCCGCCCACGCTGAAGGGGACGCCGCCGTAGCCGAAGTAGCCGGCCGGGAAGCCGATGAAGAGCGAGACCATCGGGTGCCGGCGCTGGGGGCTGGCGTCCGACAACGAGCCGGGCCCGCGGAAGCTGGGGTCGAGGCTGGCAGCAGGTTTCGCGTCTTCAGCGAGGGCGGTGGTCGAGCCCAACGACAAGACGAAGAGCACGGTGGCGAGAGCGAACGAGCGCATGAGGCGTCTGTGGCGTCAGTGAGAGCGATGGACTGTAGCGCCGCGAGGGAGGCGCCGAGTCAGAATCGTGAGGAGGCGTCGGCAACCCGAGCCCTCGTCGCCTCTTCATCACAGGCCGCGTCCTCGTCACGACGGGCGATCGCCACGGCCGCGCGGTGGCGCAGCACGTTCGACCGAGGAGCGCCGCGAGCCTGACTCACCCGAACGCGGTTGCCATCGACCCCGGCGAGGCTGACCCTCGCGGGCGTCATCACTGCTCCACGTCGAAAAGGAACCCGTTCCGCTCGGCTGCTTCACGACCTTCGCGCCGTCAGTGGCAGGCCCCTGCGACGCGAGGGTCGAGTCAGCCTCAGCGCTTCCTGGGCCGCTTCGCCGAGGGCCCCGGCCCCGAGGGCTTCGGGCCGACGAGCTCGACGCGCACCGTCGCGCCGCTCTTGCCCAGGGCCGCTGACATGAACTCGGCCTCGGGCTTCGTGCCTTCCCACACCACTGCGGGCAGCTGCGTCAGGGCGCGCGCGACCTCGGTCTCACTCGCGTCGAGCACCTTCGCGAGCACTCCAAACGCCTTGCCACCTTTCGGCACGGCGTCGACGAAGACGCGGAACTTCCCGTGAGCCGCCATGAGCACCTGACGCGCGGCAGGCATCGGCAACCCGGCGTTCTTCGCTTCGAAGCCATGGCCGCACGAACACGCGAACGACTCGGCCCAGCTGAGCGTGCCCTTGAGGATGAACTGCTCGACGACGAGCGCTCCGGCATTCCGGCAGGCTGCGCAGATGGTGGGGAGCGACGCGGCGTACGTCATGGAACAGAGCGTAGCGCCTTCGGGTGGGCTCTCGACACGCGAGAAAGGAATGGAGTGTCCGCGCACGTCCGGACCGGAGGATGTGCAGGCCGTTGATCGCCCAAACACCAGGCGTCGGCACTTCGCTTGCTGAGGCCCTCGGGAGGGGGGCTGCATGAACGGGGACTGGTTCGAAGCACGTGAAGTGGTGGAGCCGCGGGAGCCGACGCGCTTCTTCGCCGACGCGCAGGCGCGGCTGCGACGGCTGGGCGCCGCGGCGTTGACCGACGGTGAGCTGCTCGCGGTGCTCGGCGGCGCGAGGGACGAGCGTGACGTCGAGCCGCTCCTGACGCATGGGCTCGCGCACCTGCTCGAGACGCCGGAGCTGTCGTTCGAGCTCGCGCCGTTGTTGACGGCGCGGCTGCTCGCGTCGATGGAGCTCGCGCACCGGATTCCGCAGCGCAAGCTCGAGCGCCCGAAGCTCTTCACGCCGCACGCCATCGCCGCCTGGGCCCGCACGCAGTTGGTGCAGCGGAGGCTCGAGGAGACGTGGGTGCTCTCGCTGAACACGCGCAACGTGCTGCTGCGTTTCGATCGCGTGTCGACCGGCGGGGTCGACCATTGCGTCATCGACGCGCGAGAGGCGCTGGCGCCGGCGGTCGCGTGCCGGGCCAGTGGGCTGGTGCTGCTCCACACGCACCCCGGGGGTGACCCGGAACCCTCGGCGCAGGACGTCGCGATGACGCGCAAACTGAAGCTCGCCGCCCAGCAGCTCAACATCACCCTGCTCGATCACGTGGTCCTCGCGGACACCGGCTACCTGTCGATGCTCGAGAAGGGCCTGCTCGACAGCGCCCGCGGCTCAGCCGTGTTGCGCCGGCCGGTTCTGGCCGACGAAGACGATTGACCTGCGATCGACGGGAGTGCACTCATGCGCGCGATGTCAGCCGACCTGCCGTTCTTGACCGACATGACGAAGGGCCTCGACGCGTTCGCGCTCTCGTCGTTCCGTCACGGGCAGGCGCAGGTCATCAGCTCGGTGTTGTCGGGCCGGAACACGGTCGTGGTGATGCCGACCGGCGCGGGCAAGTCGCTCTGCTACCAGTTGCCTGCGACGCTGCTCGATGGCGTCACGGTGGTGGTGTCTCCGCTCATCGCGCTCATGCAGGACCAGGTCGAGGGGCTGACGGCGCGGGGTATTCCAGCCGCGTTCATCAACTCCACCCTGAGCGACAGCGAGCGGGCCGACCGTCAACGCAAGCTGCGCGGCGGCGAGTACAAGCTCGTCTACGTGGCGCCGGAGCGGTTCCGGAGCGAAGCCTTCGTCTCGGCCCTGATGGACGCGCGCGTCGCGCTCTTTGCCATCGACGAGGCCCATTGCATCTCGCAGTGGGGTCACGACTTCCGCCCGGACTACGCGCTGCTGGGGCAGGTCCGCAAACGGCTGCGCCCACCGCGTACGGTCGCGCTGACGGCCACCGCGACACCTGAAGTCCGCGACGACATCGCCCGCGTGCTGTTGATGAAGGAGCCGCAGATCTTCGTCGCCGGCTTCGACCGGCCCAACCTCTTTCTCGACGTGGTGAACGTCTCGGGCGAGGACGACAAACGTCGGGCGAGCGCAGCGCTGGCGAACGAAGGCAGCGGCATCATCTATTGCAACACGCGCAAGCAGGCCGAGGGGCTGCACCAGGCGCTGTCGACGAAGAAGATCGACGCGGTGCTCTACCACGCAGGCATGGCGGACGACGCCCGGCGCGAGGCGCAGGACGCGTTCATGGCGAGGCCCGAGGCTGTGGCGGTGGCGACGAACGCCTTCGGCATGGGCATCGACAAGCCGGGCATTCGCTTCGTCGCGCACGCGGGAATTCCGCGCGCGGTCGAGGCCTACTACCAGGAGATCGGCCGCGCCGGCCGCGACGGCAAGCCCGCGCACGCGGTGCTCTTCTTCAACCACGCCGACGTCTACACGCAGGAGCGGTTGATTCAGTCGAACCACCCGCCTCCGACGCTGTTTCGCGATCTCTGGCAGGTGCTGCGGCAGGAATCGACGTTCCAACGGGGCGTGCACCAGCTCGCCGCGCAGCTGGGCTCGAGCGAGTTCGAGGTGTCGGCCGCGCTGAAGGTCCTCGAGCGTGAAGGCCTGCTCGCGAGAGGGAGCCGCGGCGAAGGGCGCTACGGCATCACGATTCTTCCAGAGTCGGCAGGCCATCATCCGCGAAGCCCGGAGGTGCGCGCGCTGTGGACGGCGTTGCTCGCAGCCTTTCCGGTGGGCACCCGCGCGACGACGGAGCTCTCGCAGCTCGGCCGTCGCAGCGGGCTCGATGACGAGCGCCTTCGTCACGGCCTCACGGCGCTCGAGCGCGCCGGCAGCATCACCGTGCAGCGCCCGTTCGCCGGGCGCACGATTCAGGCCTTGAAGGACGAGCCGTGGGACTCGCTCGGCGTCAGCCTCGAGCGCGTGCGCGAGCAGGAGCGCAGCCAGCTGCTCCTCCTCAAGCGCATGACCGAGTACGCGTACACCAAGCGGTGCCGGCGCGGCTTCCTGCTCCGGTACTTCGGTGAAGAGACGCCGTGGGGCCAGCAGTGCGGCTCCTGCGACGTCTGCGCCGGCAGCAAGGTGACGATGCCCTCGAAGTCGACGAGCCGCGCCGACGCGCCGACGCTCGGGTCTACCGCCCTGCCCGGCCAGTACAGCGTGCTCGCCGTCGAGGAGCTCAAGCGGTTTCGTCGCGAGCTGTCGGCCGACCTCGGCGTGCCGCCGTTCATCATCTTCAACGACGCGACGCTGTATGGCCTGGCCGCGGCGCTCCCGACCACGAAGGCCGAGTTCCTGCGCGTCAAGGGCACCGGTGAAGCGAAGTGGGAGCGCTTCGGCGCGAAGATCACGCAGATCTGCCTGATGGCTCGCGCGGCTGGAGACGTCGCACAGCCGATGGCCGAGTCGGTGGCCAAACGGCGGGTGCGCCGGGCCTGAAGCGCGCTCGCCCACGGCAATCGGGGCCCGGGTGGTGTCATGGAACCAGGTCGAAGAACCTGACGAAACTTGAAGGGACTCACCCCGGACAGCGGTGTCTTCCGATGACCATGACACGGTCGTGCGCCAATTCAGCCCATGGGGACATCCAGTTCTACGCCGGGGACAATCAACCTGAGCCCATGCAAGTCGTCGGCAACACCGGCTTCGTCGGCATCGGCACCTCGACGCCCTCGCAGCGTCTCCAGGTCAACGGCAACGTGCTCGCGAACAACGTCATGCTGCCCTCAGATGCGCGCCTGAAAGAGAACATCCACGGTATCGAGCGCTCCCGTGAGCTGCTCCGCCTGCTCAACGGCGTGCACTCCACGTGGAAGAAGGACGCGCAGGCGAAGTTCGGGACCACCGCCGGCGCCGACGTCGGCCTGCTCGCGCAAGACGTGCAGAAGGTGCTCCCCGAGGCCGTCATCACGCTGCCCGACGGCACCCTGACGGTGGTCTACGACAAGGTGGTGCCGCTGCTGGTCGAGGCGCTCAAGGCGCAGGACGAGAAGCTGCGCGACCTCGAGCAGACCAACGCGCGCCTCGAGGCGATGGAGAAGCGGCTCGAGCAGCTCGAGCGGCACTGAGACCGTTTCAGCAGTCCACCGGGCCTCGCTCCCCCACCACGGCGGTTCGAGGCCCGAGTCGTTTCACTCGACGGTGACGCTCTTGGCGAGGTTGCGCGGCTGGTCCACGTCCGTGCCTCGCAGATCGGCCATGTGGTACGCGAGCAATTGGAGCGGCACCGTCGCGATGATCGGCGCGACGAGGGCGCTCGACCTCGGGATCTCGATGAAGTGGTTGGCGAGTGACTTCGCGTGCTCGTCACCTTCCTCGACGATGGCGATCACCTGCCCGCCGCGCGCGCGCACCTCTTCGATGTTCCCGATGATCTTCTCGTAGTGCACGTGGGGCTCCGACGGCGCCACCACCACCACCGGCATCTTCTCGTCGATGAGCGCGATGGGGCCGTGCTTCATCTCGCCGCCCGCGTAGCCCTCGGCGTGGATGTACGAGATCTCCTTCAGCTTCAGCGCCCCCTCGAGCGCGACCGACTGCATGGGCCCGCGCCCGAGGAACAGGAAGTCCTGAGCGTTCAAGTAGGTACGGGCGATCTCCTTCACCTTCGCCTCGGTCTTCAGCACGTGCTCGACGAGCTTGGGCACCTCGGACAGCTTCTCGAGGTGGGCCTGCGCCTCTTTCGCCGACAGCGTGCCCTTCACGCGGCCGAGCTTGATGGCGAGCAGGTAGAGCCCGGCGAGCTGCGTGGTGAACGCCTTGGTCGACGCGACGCCGATCTCAGGCCCGGCGTTGGTGAGCACCGTGAAGTCCGCCTCGCGCGTCATGGCCGAGCCGATGACGTTGCAGAGCGTCATGGTGGTCGCGCCGCGCGTCTTCGCCTCACGCATGGCCGCGAGCGTGTCGAGCGTCTCACCTGACTGGCTGATGGCGACAGCGAGCTGGCCCTTCTGGACGATGGGGTCGCGGTAGCGGAACTCGGAGGCGAGCTCGACCTCGACCGGAATGCGCGCGAGCGACTCGATCATCCACTTGCCGGCGAGGCCGGAGTGGAACGACGTGCCGCAGGCGAGGATCCACACGCGCTCCATCGACTTCACCTGCGCGTCGGTGAGGTTCCAGCCGTCGAAGTGCACGTCCCCTTCGCTGCGCAAGATGCGGCCGCGCAGGGTGTCGGCGATCGCTCGAGGCTGCTCGATGATCTCCTTGTGCATGAAGTGCTTGTGGCCGCCCTTCTCGGCCATGCCAGGCGTCCAGTCGATGCGCGTCGTCTTGCGCGTGACGGGAGCGCCGGAGCGATCGAACAGCGCGATGCCGTCCTTCGACACCACGCCGAGATCGCCATCCTCCATGAAGATGACGTCGCGGGTATGGTCGAGCAGCGCCGGCACGTCGGAGGCGACGAAGTTCTGCCCTTCCGAGAGGCCCAGCACCATCGGCTGAGACTCACGAGTGCACACGAGCTTCGTGGGCTCGGAGCCGGTGACGACCACCAACGCGTAAGTGCCCTTCACCTGCTTCGTGGCTGCGCGCACGGCGTCGACGAGCGTCTTGCCGGCCTTGAGCTCATCGCGAATCAGGTGCGCGAACACCTCGGAGTCGGTCTCGCTCGAGAACACGTGCCCGCGGGCCTTGAGCTCGGCCTTGAGCGCGAGGTGATTCTCGATGATGCCGTTGTGCACGACGCTGACGCCTTCGAAGGTGTGCGGGTGCGCGTTGTCGTCAGACGGCCGGCCGTGCGTGGCCCAGCGCGTGTGCCCGATGCCGACGGTGCCCCTGGGCTGCTCGGCGGTGACCTTCCCCTCGAGGTTGCGCAGCTTCCCGGTCGCGCGGAGCACGGTGAGCTGGGTGCCGTCGAGCACCGCCACCCCGGCGGAGTCGTAGCCCCGGTACTCGAGCCGCTTGAGGCCCCCGACGAGGACGCCTGCCGCCTGCTTGTCACCGACGTACCCAACGATGCCGCACATGAATCCGACTTTCTGGGCGCCGACGTCGTGCCCGTGTTCCAGAACTGCGTGCCCTCGAGGGCCTTCCCGGTTCAGCCGTTCGACTTGAGCCCGGCCAGCACCTTGCGACGACGCTCGGCCCAGCCCTCTTTGATGGTCTGCGGCGTACGGGAGAGCGCCAGGGCCTGCGCCGGCACGTTCTCGGTGATGGTGCTGCCTGCAGCGATGAAGGCGCCGTCGCCGATCTTCACCGGGGCGACGAGCTGCGTGTCCGAGCCGATGAAGACCCCGTCACCCAGCACGGTCTGGTGCTTGTTCACGCCATCGTAGTTGCAGGTGATGGTGCCCGCGCCGATGTTGCAGCCCGACCCGATCTCGGCGTCGCCCAGGTAGGCGAGGTGGTTGGCCTTGCTCCCCTTCTTCATGCGCGTCTTCTTGGTCTCGACGAAGTTGCCGACGTGCACACCTTCGTCGAGCTGCGTGCCGGGCCGCAGCCGGGCGAACGGACCGACGTGACAGCGGGGACCAACGACCGCCTCTTCGAACACGGAGTACGGCTTGACCTCGGTGCCGTCGCCAATCGTGGAGTGGTTCAACACCGAGCCCTGGCCGATGGTGACGCCGCTGCCGATCTCACACTCGCCCGAGATGGTGACGTTGGGGCCGATGATGGTGTCGGGGCCGATCTCCACGCCTTCGTCGATGAAGGTCGACGCCGGATGCTGGAGCGACACACCTGCCTTCATGTGGCGGCGGTTGATGCGCGCGCGCAGCAGCTCAGCGCGATCAGCGAGCTCGGCGCGATCGTTGACGCCTTCCACCTCGCGGGCGTCGGCCTCGACGACGACGACTTCACCCTGCGCAGCGGCCTTCGCGACGATGTCGGTGAGGTACAGCTCGCCCTGCGCGTTCGCGGGAGTGAGGGTCTCGAGGGCGCCCCAGAGGAACCGCGCGTCGGCGATGTAGAGGCCCGCGTTGATCTCGGTGATCAGCCGCTGCTCGGGCGTCGCGTCCCTGTGCTCGACGATGCCTTCGACCTTTCGGCCCGGCCCACGGAGCACGCGCCCATATCCCGTCGCGTCAGCGGGCTTGCAGCTCACCATCGCGAGCGGGCCCTTGCTCGCGCGGTAGGCGGCGACGAGCTTCGTGAGGGTCTCGACCGTGAGGAGCGGAACGTCGCCCATCAGAATGAGCACGGCGCCGGTGAAGCCCGTGAGGCAGCCACGCGCAGCCGCGACAGCGTCACCGGTGCCGCGCTGATTTTCTTGAACCGCGAACGCCAGCGCCTGGCCCTCGAAGGCCTTGCTCATGGTCGCGCGCACCTGCTCTGCCTGATGGCCGATGACGGCGACGACCTGCTGGCAACCCGACTCGAACGCCCGGGTGACGGGGTACCAGGCCAGCGGACGACCCAGAATCGGGTGCAACACCTTGGCGGTCCCGGACTCCATGCGCGTGCCTTTTCCGGCACAGAGCACGACGGCAGCGAGCGGTGGGTTCATGTGGGCCGGTCTGTCAGACAGCAGGCCCGGGGGTCAACCGGGAGCGAGCGCTCGACCAGCGCCGAACGAAGGCTCAGCTCAGCGACGACACGGCGGGCGTCTGGAGGACCAGGCGCGGAGCCGGCTTCTCAGCGGCAGCCTTGACCTGAACGAGCATCACGCCCGTTCCGGGCAGGGCGCCGATCGCGAAACGGGGCTTGATGAACGTCGTGGTTTCCATGGCTTCTCGTCCTTCGTGGTTCGACTCGCGGCCTTCAGTCGAAACCTGCATGACGCACTCGGTCAGCAAAGGGCATGCCCGTCATGGCGCATACGCTATTCCAGGTGGTTAGAGCGCCATTTGTATTCTGCGCTCTGTGACAAGCATGGCACCAATGCCACACCTGCCTGCAACGTAGGCAGGGACCCGCCAGCGGCCCGACAGGTGAAACAGAAGTGTGTCGGTCGCGGGGTTTCGCGCTTGTCTGCACACAGGGACTGCGGTTGTGTCACGGCTCGTGTCGCAGGCCCCTCGCCAGTCCGGCAGAACCGTCGAGGCGTCGACGTTCGAAGGGCTGCTCGACTTCCTGGGCGGCACCGACGCGACCTCGAAGGCCGAGAAGTACCGGCAGGTGCGTGACCGGCTGGAGTCATTCTTCCGCTGGCGTGGGCTCGGCGATGCCTCGGGCCTGGCGGATGACACGCTCGATCGCGTCGCGCGCAGGGTCGAAGCCGGCGAGGTGCGCACGTCAACGCCGAACGCGTTCGTGGTCGGGGTCGCGCGCATGGTGGCGCTCGAGGCGCGGCGGAAAGAGCGTAAAGACGTCACCATCGACGATCGGAACCTCGCGGCGCCGCCTCCCGCCGAACCCGAAGATGAGCTGCGGCTGCGGGCGCTGGACGGCTGCCTCGAAGGCCTGGTGACGGCGGAGCGGAACCTGGTGCTGGGCTACTACCGGGACGAGGGCCCCAGCCGCATCGCGGGCCGGGCGAAGCTGGCGCAGTCCCTGGGGACGACCGTCGAGGCGCTGCGAGTCCGGGCGTTCCGGCTCCGCGCCAGGCTCGAGCAGTGCGTGCAGGGCAAGCTCGAGGCCACGAAATGAATTCGGCCCCTCCGTCACTCCCACCGATGAGTCCGCTCTCCGAAGACCAGGCCTTCGCCTTCCTGCTCGGAGAGCTGCCCGAGGCACAAGCGCATCAGCTCGAAGACCAGGCAGTCGAAGATGGCCCCCGCTTCGAGGAGCTTCGTGCGTTCGAAGCGGAGCTGATCGACGCGTTCCTCGCCGGCGGCCTCTCGGCAGCGCGCCGGGCCAGGGTCGAGGCGCTGTGTCGAGCGTCGGCCGACTGGCGCGGCAAGGTCTCGACGGCGCGCGCCTTGAAGACGAGGGCGAAACAACAACCAGCTCCCGAGGCGCCACGGTGGTGGGCGGCGTTCTTCTCTCGACTCCCGGTGGCTGTCGCGGGAGGCCTCGCGGTCGCGGGAGCGCTGGTGCTGCTGCTCTGGCCCGCCGCGGCGGTCGACGCCGAGGTGTCGCTGCGGCCGCTCTCGCTGCGTGCGCAGGCGACGTCGACGAGGGTGACGCTCCCGAAGCGGCTGCGCAGCGTGAAGCTCGAGCTGAGCCTCGACGGCGAGCCAGCGCGCAGCTCATGGCAGGTGGTGGTGAACGGGCCGGCTGGTGAAGTGTGGCGTGGCGCGCCGGCGAGGGCCGATGCGATCGCGGTTCGAGTCGAGATCCTCGCGGCGGCGTGGAGCGCGGGTGAGTACCACATCCTCCTTCGCGCCAATGACGAGCAGGTCGCTGAGTACGCGCTGACCGTCGCACCAGCAGACTGAGGCGCGCTGGTGTGGTGTTGTCCCAGGCCTGTGCGCCTTCGAAGTCTGGTTCTCGTCCTCCTCGTCGGCTGCACGCCGTCGGCGCTGCGCCTGCCTTCTGGTCAACGCGTCGACGGTGCGGTGAGCGCCGAGCCGCAGCGGTTTCGGCTTCCTTCAGGTGGCGTGGACGTCGTGCTGGAGCCGCGCCAGAGCGGGGTTCAGCTCTTCGTCGTTCGCGGTGAGACGAGAGAGGCGATCGATCGCCGGCCGTTCTCGGCACCCGAGCGCATCTCGTTCGCGGACACCGAGGGTGTGGAGCTCGAGCTCGTCGCGCCGGCGGTTGCGTGGCCGAAGACGTCGTTCACGCTCGAGGTCGTCTCGGCTCCGAACGCGACGGCGCTGGCGGCGATCGACGCGACCTCGATGCAGGCCATCGCGTCGACGATTCCTGCGACTGCGGAGGGCCTGAGGATGGCGGCGACGCAGCTGACGGTGCTCGGGAAAGAAGCGCGGGCCCTCGGCGACTCCGAGCGCGCGGGAGCCTTGACACTGACGGCCGCTGAGTTCCTGCTCCGCATCAGCGACCCGCAGGCGACAGCGCGGTTCACCGAGGCGCTGGACAGCTTCGTGCCTGAGACGGTCGCCTCTGCGCACCTGGGCCTGGCGGCGATCGAGCATGAGAAGGGCCGGCTCGAAGCGGCGATCGTTCACCAGCAACAGGCTCGCGCGGTGGCGGGTGACGACGAACTCCTGAACGCGCGCATCGACGTGGCGGAGGCTGACGATCTCGCGGAGCGGGGTGAACACGCGCAGTGCGTCGGCAAGCTGGTGCCCAGGCTCGAGGTCGTTCGTCAGTACGGCCACCCGCACCTCATCGCCGAATACGAGAGCTCGATCGGCTGGTGCCACAAGGAGCTCGGCGATCGGAAGAAGGCGACGGACCACTTCGAGCGGGGCCACGAGGCGGCGGTGCTCACGAAAGACGGCCGCGCCATCGGGCACGCGCTGCACGACCTGGGTGGCATGCTCTCGTCCTTCGACTCGGACTGGAAAGGCGCGCTGCCGTTCTATCTCGAAGCGGTGAAGGCGCGCCGCGTCGCGGGCGACAAGCAGGGCCTCGCGTTCAGCCTCGACGCCGCTGGAGAGATGGAGTCGACGCTGCTCGACCCGATCGCGCTGGAGCGGCACGCCGAGGCGCTGCAGCTGCGACGTGAGATTGGGGCGGTTCGTGGTGAGGCGCAGACGCTGACGTCGTGGGGGAGCGCGTACGGGCGCCTCAATCGGCCCGCGGAGGCCATGGAGCCGCTGCGTCAGGCGGTGAAGCTCTTCATTCAGCTCGGCGACGTCACGTGGGAGGCGTACGCGTATTACCGGCTCGGCCGCGCGGAGCTGATGGCGAAGCGCTATCCCGAGGCGGTCGCGTGGGCGGAGAAGGCGCTCGCGTTGTCCGAGTCGCTGCGGGAGCGCATCGCGAGTGAAGATCGCCGCGCGTATTATTCTGCGGGCGTTCGCAAATATTACGACCTGTGGGTGGCCGCGGCGGCGCTGCAGTCGCAGGTGAAGGGCGAGCGGGTGTGGTTCGAGAAGGCGCTGGAGGCAAGTGAGCGGGCCAGGGCTCGCTCGCTGCTCGACTTCCTCATGCTGATGGATGCGGATCGTCCGAAGGGTCAGCAGGCGTTGTTGACCGAGGAAGACACGCTCCGGGCGCAGATTCGTGAGCTCGAGAACGAGGCCCGGCGGTTCCGTGCGACGGCGAGTGCCGATGCGGGAGCGCCTCCGCAAGAAGCCGAGCTCGAGCTCAAGTTGGCGGCGTACGAGAAGCTGCGGTCGAAGGTGCAGGCGGCGGATCCGAAAGTGGCGAGTCTGTCGACGCTCCCGTTGCCCACGCTGGCCGAGGTCGAGGCGCTGGTTGGCGCCGATTCGTTGGTGGTCGAGTACTTCCTCGGGCGGAACGGCGCCTACGCGCTGGTGCTGGGCGGCAAGACGGCGACCGCCTTCACGCTGGCGGAGCCGAAGGAGCTGAACGAGGCGGCCGAAATGATTCACACGCTGTACTCGGCGCGAAACGAAGACGTGGCTGGAGAGACGGCGGCGGCGCGCGTGGCACGAATCGACACAGCGGAGTTGAAAGCCGAGGCGACGAGGGTGAAGCTCCGCGCGGCGCTGATCGCTCCGTTCGAGGCGCTGTTGGCGGGGAAACGCAGGCTGATCGTCGTCGCTGATGGAGCGCTGCACCTGGTGCCGTGGGCTGCGCTCGTGCCGGAGCTGTCGGTGCAGTCGACGCCGTCATTGAGTGTGCTGAAGGCGCAGCGGGCGACGAAGCGGGCGGGCCCGACGTCGGAGTTGGTCGCGGTGGGAGACCCGGTGTTCGAAGCCGACGATCCACGCTTGGGAGGAAAGCCGGTGGAGCCCGCGCCGAACCAACTGCGCGCTGGGGAGAAGGCGCACTACCAGCGGCTGCTCTCGAGCCGGGCCGAGGTCGAGTCGGTGGGCGCGCTGGTCGCCGCGACGAAGCGCTCGGTGCTGCTCGACTTCGATGCGTCGAAGTCACGGCTCAACGCGGCTGGGCGCCCTCGCATCGTTCACATCGCGACGCATGGCGTCCTCGACACGGAGCATCCGGAGCGCTCCGGCCTCGTGCTGTCGCGACGAGCGCCCGATGGGAAGACGGTCGATGGATTTCTGTCATTGGCCGAGGTGTATGCACTGTCATTGCCGGCCGACCTGGTGACGTTGAGCGCGTGTGAGACGGCGCTGGGTGCCGAGGTGCGTGGCGAAGGCTTCATCGGGCTGGCGCGCGGCTTCCTGCATGCCGGAGCGCGGGCCGTCGTGGCGAGTCTGTGGAAGGTGCACGATCGCGCGACGGCGGAGCTGATGAAGGCGTTCTACGTGGGGGTGCTGCAGCTGGGACTGCCACACGAAAAGGCGCTGGCCCGCGCGCAGAAGGTGCTCGCCAGCCAGGAGCGCTTCAAGTCGCCGTACTACTGGGCCGGCTTCGTCCTCTACGGCGGGTGAGTGACGTGAAGCGGCTCACCGAAGGCGGGTCACCAGGTCTCGGACCTCGCGCGTGGGGTGCGGCTCGCGCAGCTGCGAGGTGATGGCGCGATCGTGACGGTGGCCAACGTCGCCTCCACCGACGCAGACGTTCGTCTCGCCGAGGCGAGACGCGCGCCGCCTCCTCCTGAGTGGCCAACGTCTCGAAATGCGTTGGGCAACTCAGACTTGAATCTTGGGCTCTCGTGGATCACACCCGGTCTATGCGTGCGCTTCCCCTTCTCATCCTCCTCGCCCTCCCCGCTCTCGCCGCCCGTCCGTACCGTGGAGGCGTCGTCGCTGCTGCGCACCCCCTCGGCAGCGCCGCCGGCAACGAGATGCTCACCCAGGGAGGCAACGCCGTCGACGCGGTCGTCGCCGCAGCCCTGACCATGGCCGTCGTCGGCCCGTACCACTCGGGGCTCGGAGGAGGTGGCTTCGCGGTCATCAAGGTCCCGCAGGGCGAGTTCGCGTTCGACTTCCGCGAGGTCGCTCCGGCCGGCGCTTCACATGACATGTTCCTGAAAGACGGCCAGCTCATCCCCGGCCTCTCCACCGATGGAGCCCTCTCGGTCGCCGTCCCTGCTGCAGTGAAGGGCTACCTCGAGCTCCACGAGAAATACGGGAAACTCCCGCGGGCCAGGGTCCTCGCGCCCGCCATCCGCGCTGCGAAGAATGGCTTTCCTGTCACACCCAAATACCAATCACTCGCAACGCTCCGAGAGTCATGTCTGCGAAAGGACCCCGAGGCTGCGCGCATCTTCCTGCGCCCGAACCCTGAAGGCCTCGCTTCAGTCCCTGCCATCGGCACCATCATCACGCAACCTGACCTCGCAAAGACGCTCCAGACCCTCGCCGCGAAGGGCGCCGCCGGGTTCTACGAAGGGCCCATCGCGAAAGCCGTCGCCGCCACCATCGCAGCCAACGGCGGAGTCCTCACCGAAGCCGACCTCAAGGCTGCCCGCACCCGCTGGCGCGCTCCGCTCGAGGGCAGCTACCGCGGCCACCGCATCATCACCATGCCGCCGCCCAGCGGTGGAGGCATCACGCTCCTCCAGGTGCTCGGCGTCCTCGAAGCAAGAGGTCCAAAGGGTCCCGCCAACCGCGAGGTCGATACGCTCCACGTCTTCATCGAGACGCTCCGCCGCGCCGCCGTCGATCGCGCCCGCTTCGTCGGAGACCCTGACATGCAGGCAGTCCCCACCGCCGAGCTCACCTCGAAGGCCTGGGTCGACAAGACGCTCGCCGCCATCGACCCGAAGCGCGCCACCCGCTCCAGCACGCTCTTCCCACCCGAACTCTCAAAGCCAACCATTCCTCTCGACGGCGGGCTCAAACCCCAGAACACCACCCACATCTCGGTCATCGACAAGGACGGCAACGCGGCCGCCCTCACCACCACGGTCAACTACGCCTTCGGCTCCTGCCTCGTGGCGAAGGGCACCGGCGTGCTCCTCAACGATCAGATGGATGACTTTGCCGCCCAGCCCGGTACGCCGAACGCCTACGGCCTCGTCACCGGAGAAGCCAACGCTGTCGCGCCGGGGAAGATCCCCCTCTCCTCCATGACACCGACGCTCGTCTTCATGAAGGACGCTCCGAGAGACGTGTTGCTCGCGGTCGGCAGCCCCGGCGGCTCGACGATCCCCACCACCGTCCTCCAGGTCATCTCGAACGTCATCGACGGCTCCCTCGACCCGGTGCGCGCGGTCGGCAACGGCCGCATTCACCACCAGTGGCTCCCCGACGACGTCATGGTCGACAAGACAGGCCTCGAGCCGGCGACCCTCTCAGCGCTCGAAGCCATGGGCCACGTCTTCAAGCGCGTCGACGGTTGGGGAGACGCCGAGGCGGTGTTCGTCGACCCCATCACGAAGCTCCGATACGCCGGCAGCGACCCGCGCAACGAAGGCGCTCCCACCGGTCAGGACTGACGAGCCCCCCCGATGTGGGCAAACCCCGCCGACTCCGTTGAGCCCTCCCGCTGGCCGGGGTTGAATGAAGCTCCATGCGCGCGGGAGTCCTCGGCTGTCTGCTGCTCGCCTGCGCACCGGCGCTGCCGACCGACGTCGCCTCACGCGCCGATGAGATCCTCGCTGGCGCCGCGGACCCTGCCAGCACCTCGGTCTTCTTCGTCATCGCCACCTTCAACAATGGCCAGATGGGCTTCTGCACCGGCACGCTCATCACCCCCCGCGTCATCCTCACCGCAGGGCACTGCGTCGACCCGGCCCGCGAGGGCGCCCAGTCCGTCCTGGTGCGGGTGATGAACAAGCCCAATGACACGATGTTGATGATGAGTGACCTGCGCACCGTCGTGCAGCTCCGTCGCCACCCCAGCTACTCCGGACAAGGGGCGAACGATCTGGCGCTCCTTCAGCTCGAGACCGCCATCGGCGGCGTCACGCCTGAGCTGCTCGTGCGCACGCCTCCCGCGACGTGGGGCGGCCAGGCCATTCGCGTCGTCGGCTACGGCCGCACCAGCCCCACTGGCATGAGCGACACCGGCACCCGCCGCGCCGTCACCACCACCATCTCGCGCTCGATGCCCGAGACGTTCGAGTTCGGCCAGGCCGGCACGCTCGGCCTCTGCGCGGGAGACTCCGGCGGCCCCTCGTTCTGGCGCAGCCCCGACGGCCTCAACCGCGTCGCGGGTGTCCATTCCTACGGCACCACCACCCAATGCGGCGTCGGTGGTGACGTGCGCGTCGACACCGAGCTCGCCTTCATCGACGCGACGCTCACCCTGTTCGACCCGCCCTCGTGCGCCAGCGACGGCCGATGCCAGCTGGGCTGCACGCCGGTCGACCCCGACTGCACCTGCCTCGCCGATGGCCGCTGCGAAGCGTGCCTGGGCGCGGCCGTCGACCCAGACTGCCCCGCCAACTGCATCGCCAACGACCTCTGCCAGAACGCCGGCTGCGCGGCGCCGGACCCCGACTGCAAGTTCGACGGAGACGTCTGCGCGCAGGCCCCGGAGTGCGCCGGCAACCGCTGCCTCACCGACGCGCGTGGCTTCTCGTTCTGCACCCGCCCCTGCGCCGACGACTCGGTCTGCACGCGCGAGATGCGCTGCAGCGACGGTTCCTGTCGAGCGCCGCCCGGCCAGGGGCCTGGTGACGGCGGCACGGCCCCCGGCACGGTCGACCCCATCATCGGTGGCTGCTCGACGAGCCCGGGCCTCACGCTCGTCCCTGCGTTTCTCCTGCTTCGCCTGAGCCGACGACGATGTTCGATGCCCGCCTGACGCCCGCCGGCCTCTCGAACGCCGACCTCGAGACGCTGCGGCAATTCGGCGTCACGGGAGCGCTCGTCTTCGCCTCGACCGTTCAGCGAGTCGACGACGTCACCGCGTCCTGGGACGCCGCGCGCACAGAGCGCTCTCGCCTGCAGGCCCTGGGCTTCGACGTCGTCACCTGCGCCAGCGTGCCGGTGGTGCTCGGCGGCAGGAAGGGCGTGGCCGCGCTCGTGGCCGCGCTCCCGAAGCAGCTCGGCGAACGGGGCGTCATGGCGCTGGGGCCGCTCATGCTGCACCGTGGCACCGAGGACGAAGCCGAGCTCTTCCTGCAACAGCTCGCGATCGCGCGTGCGCTCGCCCGCCCCGTGATCGTCAGCGCCCCTATCGCCCGCCACGACGCCCTCACCGTGAAGACCCTCGCGCTGCTCCATCAAGCGAAGCTGAAGGCAGACCGCGTGCTCGTCGACGGCCTGACGCTCGACTCTGTCCGCTCCGTGCTCGCACGGGGCCACCTCGCCGGGCTGACGCTCCACCCCGATCGCCTCGACGTCGACGTCGCCGAACGCCTCGTTCACGCCCTCGGGCCTGCTCGCCTGGTGCTCGGCAGTGGCGCCGGCGATGGCCCCAGCGATCTGCTCGCCCTGCCCCGCCTCGCGTCACGGCTCAAGCTCGCGAAGCTCTCGGGGGGCGTGGTGAGCCGCGTCACGGGCCGCACCGTTCGCGCCTTCCTCGGCCTGAATCCACCCTGATGGCGCTGCACGCTCTGCGCGCCGGCCCGAAAATGGGTACAAAGGGGCTTCGCCGTGTCCGCTCCGACCGCTGATCACACTGTCGTGCTGCACGTGATGCCGGGCGAGGTGCTCGACGAGCGCTTCCGCATCGAAGCTCGCGTGGGCCAGGGCGCCATGGGGAGCGTCTTCCGCGGCCGCGATCTCAGGTCGAACGCCGTCGTCGCCGTGAAGGTCCTGGCGCCGGAGCACTGCCGCAAACCCAAGGTGCTCGCCCGCTTCGAGCGCGAAGCCGAGCTGATGGTGCAGCTGCGCCACCCGAACATCGTGCAGCTCCTGGGGCACGGGCGCCTGCGCGCGCTGCCCTACATCGTCATGGAGTACCTCGACGGTATGACGCTGTCCGAGGTGCTCGAGGCGAAGGGCGGCAAGCTGCCGATCGCCGAAACCGTCGCGCTCATCAAGCCCATCGCCTCGGGCCTCGCCTTCCTGCACCGCAACAGCCTGGTGCACCGCGACATCAAGCCGCAGAACATCTTCCTCACTTCGAAGGGCCGGGTGACGATCCTCGATCTCGGCGTGGTGCGCGACCAGCACAACCCCGGCCTCACCAAGCCGGGCGCGATGGTGGGCACGCCCTATTACATGTCGCCGGAGCAGATCCTCGGCGCCGAAGACATCGATCGGCGCACCGACGTCTACGCGCTCGCGGCGATGACGTTCGAGCTGCTCACCGGCCGCCCTCCCTTCCTGGGCTCGAACAACTTCGAGGTGCTCTACGGCCACAAGAACGCCGCGGTGCCCGACGCGGCCTCGCTGGTGAAGGGCCTCTCGAAGGGCGTCGCGGCGGCGCTCATTCACGGAATGGCCAAGCGGCGTGACGAGCGCCCCGACTCCGCGTCGGAGTTCGCCGCCGAGCTCGAGGCCGCTGCAGGGGTCAGCAAGGTCGACCTCGCGAAGTCGTTCGCCTTCATCGGCGAGAAGAAGCAGCAGGACCGCGACACGAAAGAGACCCGCGACCAGCTCTCGCCCGTGGGCGCCGCCATCGTCACCGACAGCACCCGCCTCATTCGAAAGTACACGCCGCGCAAAGACAGCGATGAGGTTCCGCTCGCGGCCAACGAAGACATCGTGAGCGTGGCCAACGCCATCGAGCTCGAGTCCGACACCGGCAAGACCCAGCTGTTCTCGACCGACGCGACGTACGTCGGCCCGGCCCTCGGACGTGGGCCGACGGCGCCGAAGGTCGTCTCGAAGACCGGCCAGCTGCGCGTCATCGCCACGCTCAAAGGCAAGGTGTGCTCGGCCCAGGTGTCCATCGACGGGGGGCCGAAGGTCGCCACCCCGCGAACCGTGACGTTGCCGAAGGGCAGACACACGCTGCGGGGCGAGGTGCCCGGAGCCCGGCCGATCGAACGGGCCGTCGAGGTCAGCGCCGGCGCAGTGGTGAACGTCCGCCTGGAGTTCTGACGACTACGGAAGGTCGCCGAAGCCAGCGTCGCGCGTCTGGTTCGCGACGAAGTTGCTGTTGAGCGTTCGCCCGAAGCCGAGGTCGCCGCCGCTGTCTTCGAAGCGCATCGAGAAGCTGCCCGAGGTGAGGGCGCCCGACTTGCCCCCACGGCTGAGCTGCAAGTCGCCCGAGCGGATTCGCGGCAGGTTCCGGGTCGGCTCGCCGCCCGGTGCGTTCGCGACGGTGGTGCGCGGGTTGCCAGGACGCCAGTCGCCACCCAGCAGAATGCGCGTGCCGGGCCCGGGCTCGACAGAGGTGATGGTGCCGTCATCCGACTGCGTCTGCAGCGAGATGGTCACGCGAATCACGATGTCGAGGAACACGCCGCGGTTGCGCGTGTAGAGCAGCTGCAAGGCCTCGGTGTTGCGATAGGCGATGACCTCGGTGACGGTGAGATCCATCACCTCGCCGAGGCTGCCTCCAAGGGCGTTCTCGGGCGAGCACCCCGCGAACGTCACCAGCATCGCCAGACCGAGAGCTCGTCGCATGAAGTCACCGACGCTAGCGCGCCAGGCGAGGCCTGACGCCACGTTTCATTTCTCGATGGCGAGCTTCACGGCGCCCGCCGTGGGCTCGACGCTGCCGTCGGCGCGAATCGCCCCCGGCACCCGGTACGCGACGACCCGCTTGCCATTCGGGAGGAAGGCGAGCTGCGGCGCGAAGCCACCGCCCACGTCGACCGTCTGCTCCCGCCACACCCCTGCGCTCCGCCGCGCGACGCGCAGCTCGTCCTGGTCCTGGGAACACGAGCCGGGGTCCACCTGGTCGCGGCGCGAGCACACGTAGTAGGCGATCGAGGGCTCACCAGCGAACGCCGGGTCGTTGTCCATCGCGAGCGACGGGTACCAGCCACCGGAGCCAGAGGCGTACACCTCGGTCGGGCTTTCCCACATCATCGAGTTCGCGTTCGGGTCGGGGTTTCGACGGTAGAGCAGCTTGTTCGTCTGGCGGTCGGTGACGGCGAAGGCCCACCCTTCGTTCGCGTGCCAGGCGAGTGAGGCGCCGGTCATGGTGTCCGAGACGTTCGCGACGAGATCGGGCGGCGACCACGTGCCGTTGGTCTGTCGGCGCTGAATCGCGACGTCGTTGCCGCGCGTGTCTGCTCCGCCGAGCGCCTTGTCGTAGATGATGGCGGGCTGATCGTTCGGCCCGATGATCATTCGAATGCGGCCACCCCAGCCAGCCTTGTTGTTGCCGCCGTTCTGCGCGCAAATCAGGCGCTTCGTGCCGAGGACGTTTTCGATGACCTCGACGTCCGAACCGGCCCAGTCCTGCTGCGGGTACTGGCCGTTGTGGGTGTCGCGGTACGCCAGGTACAGCTCGCCAGCCGAGTTGAACGCGAGCGCCGGGTAGAGGCCGACGAGGAAGCCGATGTCAGAGACGCCGTTGCCACACCTGACCTCGTTGCCGTCCCTCGTCACAGTCGTCTCGACCCACACGCCAGGGGCCATGCGACGCGCGACGACCGAGTCGCTCTGGAACCAGTAGATCGACATGCCCATCTCGAAGCCCGCGGCGCCACCGAGGTACGAAGCGACGGGCCGCCCCATCGGGTCGAACACCAGCGCGAGGCCGATCTTGCGCTGCACATATCGAATGACCTCTGGCGCGCTGGCCACGCCGTTGACGACCTCGACGTACTTGATGTCGTAGTCCTTCACGCCCGCCATCATCTCGGTGCCTCGCGGCGTGTAATAGACGATGCCGATCTTCGAGCTCGCGGGGTCGATCGCCATCGCGAGGTAGTCCTGGTCTCGCGCGGCAGGGTCGACGTCGATGATGTTGAATGCGTTCGAAGTGGGACCGCCATCGGGGTTGGTCGTGGTGGTGGTCTCTCCGACGAAGCCCATCGAGAAGTGGGTGATCTGCGCCGTGACCTTGTTGCCGTTCACCGTCGACGGCCGCCGCTCGAAGACCGCCGAGCCCTTGCGCGTCCAGTACACGACCGGGTTCTTCACGGTGCGGCCGGTGATGTCGAACTCGACCGTCACCGGGGTCTGGAAGTCGGTGTTCTCGGGCTTGAAGACGTAGATGGGGGTGTGCGCCGTGTAGTTCGCTGCGGCCGCGTTCGGCGACGAGGTGACGCTGAACATCACGTCGGTGGGCACCGTGTTGGGCGGGACGACGAGCTTCACCTTCTCGAGCTCGATGGTGCCACCCGCGGCGCCGATGGCCTTCGCCTCACTCTTGCCCGTGCCTGCGGGGTTGGGCCCGCTGCCCGGCGGTGAACAGCCGACCGCCACCACTGCGGCCAATGAGGTGACGAGGACGCGAGCGATCATGAGGCGACCCTTCCTTCTGACGACGGCGAGGACCCGGCCAGCCGCGCGAGTGTACCAACCCACGTGGGGTCGGGCATGACCGGTTTCCGGACACGGTGTGGGGAAGAGTCCACCCCACCGACGAAGGATGGTTGCACGAGCCGACTCGGGGGGGAATGCTCCGCGGCTCATGACGCCCGACCTGGACGAACCGACCGCGCTTGTCCCCCCCGACGACGCGCCCGACGATCCCGCGCGGCGCGTCTTCGTGCAGCGACTGACCTTCATGGGTGGTGGCGTGGTGCTGCTCGGCAGCGCGTGCCAGGAAACGCCGAAGCCCGACGCCGGAGCCCCGCTCGCCGTCGCGCCCCCGCGCCCCCAGGCCCTCACCACGTCGCATCTCACGTTCACCAACGAAGACTTCGCCATCGTCGCCGCGGCAGCCGAGCGCGTGCTCCCGAAGGACGAAGACGCGGGCGCCCTCGACGCGAACGTGCCCGAGTACATCGACCGCATCCTCCAGACGAAACAACTCGAGAGCATGAGGAACAACTTCGTGCCCGGCGTCGCCGCGCTCGATCGCCGCTGCCAGCGCATGTTCAAGGTGGGCTTCGCAGCCGCGAAGCCCGAGCAGCAGGACGAGGTGCTCACCATCTTCAAGAACAGCCCTGAGACGTCGGGCGAGGCTCGTTGGTACGAGATGCTCATCGTGCTCACGCTCGAGGGCTTCCTCGGCGATCCCAGCTACGGCGGCAACCGCGACGAGGTCGGCTGGAAGACGGTCGGCTTCACGCTGGTCGATCACTCGAAGGCCGACCCGGCGAAGGGCTACGACGGAATGAAGCACCTCGAGACGCTGCGGTGTGGAACCGGGAAGGGGTGCTGAGGTGGCGAACGATCCCGTCGATGTGGTGATCGTCGGCAGCGGCGCAGGCGGCTCGCCCATGGCGCTCGAGCTCGGCCGCGCAGGGTTCAAGGTCGTCGTCCTCGAGAAGGGCCCCTGGTACAAGAAAGAGGAGTTCGTCCACGACGAGGTCCTCAACTCGCGGCGCAACTTCTTCATGCCGCTCCCGTGGGACGAGCCGCACCTCTGGCGCGCCGGCCCCGACAAGCCGTATTCCCGCACCAACGAGGCGTGGACGGCCAACTGCGTCGGCGGCGGCACCGTGCACATGAGCGGGTACTTCTATCGGCTCAAGCCCCTCGACTTCCGGCTCAAGAGCGAGCTCGGCGCCATCAAGGGCGCGAACATCGCCGACTGGCCCATCACCTACGACGAGCTCGCGCCGTTCTACGATCGCGCCGAAGAAGAGCTGGGCGTCTCGGGCAACGCCGTGCCGCACCCGTTCCTCGAGCCGCGCAAGAAGAACTACCCGATGCCGCCGCTCTCGGAGCACCCGGTGTCGCTCGAGATCGACAAGGTCTGCAAGTCGCTCGGGTTCCACGCCATTCCCACCGCGCGCGGCATCACCAGCACGGCCTACAAGGGCCGCGCCAGCTGCTCCTACTGCACGCTCTGCGGCAGCTTCGGCTGTGAGAACGACGCGAAGAGCTCGACGCTCGCCTCGATCATTCCTCAGGCCGTCGCGACGGGAAACGTCGAGATTCGGCCACGCTGCATGGCCGTCGAGATCACCGTCGACCAGAAGTCGGGCGTGGCGAAGAGCGTCGTGTACCTCGACCCCGAGGGCGTCAGGCAGGAACAGGCCGCCAGGGTCGTGATCGTCTCGGCGACCGCCGTCGAGTCTGCGCGGCTGTTGCTCAACTCGCAGTCGGCGCGCTTCCCGAAGGGGCTCGCGAACAACAACGGCCTGGTCGGCAAGAACCTGCTCTTCTCGAGCTTCGGCCAGTCGAAGGCCACCTTCCGGGTCTCGAAACAGAAGGCGACGCACCCGTGGCTCGAGACGACGGCGCCGTTCGTCAACCGCTCCCTGCAGGACTTCTACATGATGCCCGACGAGCGCTTCGGCTTCCGCAAGGGCGGCACGCTGGGCTTCATGTGGGCGCACCCGAACCCGATCTTCGCCGCCGTCGGCCTGGCTCGAAAAGGAGAGGCCGGCGTCTTCGGCAAGGCGCTCAAGGACAAGCTGCGCGAATACCGCGACAGCAAGATCCTCGAGTTCGAGATCTACGGTGAGTTCCTGCCGACCGACGACACCAACGTCACCGTCGACGGCAAGGTGAAGGACAAGTACGGCAACCCCGTCGCGGCCATCACCCTCAAGCGTCACCCGATGGACTTCGTGATGACCCGGTTCCTCGTCGAGCGGGGCGAAGAGGTGCTCGCGGCGATGAAGCCCGAGAAGCTCGATCGCGTCGGCACCGCAGGGGAAACCACCATTCTGCAGGGCGGCACCTGCCGCTTCGGCAAGGACGAGCTGACGAGCGTGCTCAACAAGGACTGCCGCGCCCACTCGGTGAAGAACCTCTACGTCGTCGACGGCAGCTTCATGCCCACCTCGGGAGCAGTCCCCTTCACACTCACCATCGTGGCGAACTCGTTCCGCGTCGCCCAGGGGCTCGTCGAGCGCATGAAGAAGGGCGCGACCTGAGGCTGCCGATGAGAGGTCTGACCCGCGCGCTCCTGGTGTCGGTCCCGCTGGCGCTCGCGGGGTGCCCGAAAGACGAGCCACCGGCTGCGCGGTCGCCTCAGCGTGAGAGCAAGTTGGGCGCGCAACGCTGCTCGGGCCAGCCTGGGCTGAAGAACGTCGTGTTGCCGGTGTTGCAGCGGCCGTTCGATGGGCACTACCCGGTGATCAACCTGTTCGATCACGACCTCCCGCGCGTGTCGGATCTGAAGTCCATCATCGAAGGCGACAAAGAGCTCACCTACTGCGGCCTCGAAGCGCTCGGGCTGGCCGAGGGCTTCCCCGGTTATGCGTTCGCGATGCCCGAAGGCACCCCGGTGCTCGCTGCGGCCGACGGTGAAGTGGTTCGCGCTGGCGCCGCGCCGACCTTCAACTGCGTGCTGACCCACCGTATGGTCGACGATCAGCTCGAGGTCCACGTCGAGCACTCGACGCTCGGGAACATCGGCTTTCGCACGCACTACGCGCACCTTTCGAAACTGACGGTGAAGGTCGGCGATCGCGTCGTGGCCGGTCAGCGCGTCGGGGTCGCGGGTCGCTCGGGCTGCGCGACGACCAACGCCCTGTACTTCGAGGTGCGTCGACTGACGGGAACGAAGGACGGCCGCGCGACGGTCGTCGACCCGTATGGGTGGGACGGGCCGTCTCCAGATCCGTGGGCGCAAGACGAGCGTGGCGCGACGAGCCTGTACCTGTGGAAGCCCAACGAGGCCCCGCAGTTGAAGTCTCGCTGACGCAGCGCCCGGGCTCGGCCGCGCACACGCGCGCTTCATCCCGAGAGACGACCCGTCGGCCCGACGCCCTCGTCGAAGACCTACTGTTGCGCGCAGGCGCCGTACGCGCGCACGCCCTGCGGCGAGAGGTCGAGACAGGCCTTGCCGCTGCTACAGCCCGACGCGCCACCGTCGCGGCTGCACGCCTGGTAGCACCGGGACTCTGCCGGCGTTGCACACGCTCCGCCGTCGACGCGACGCTCGCAGACCGAGAGGCAGACCGAGCCCTTCACACAGGCCGCAGGCGCGTCGCAGCTCTCGCCAGTCGCCCTGGCGCCGGTCTCGAAGGAGCAGAAGGTCGCGCCAGACGGGCTCTGGTAGCAGGTGCGCGGACCGCCATCGACCGACCCCGTGCAGCCCTGTGAGAGCACATCGCACGAGTAGCAGTTCGAGGTGCCGCCATCGGTCGGCACGCCGCAACCCGACAGCTGAACGACGAGCTTCTTCAGGTTCGAGGCGTTCGTGTCGACCGTGATCGAGCCGCTGTAGCCCCGGTTCTGTCGGGGCCCGAACTCGACCTGCAGGAACGCGCGCTGCCCGCCGGCGATGCTGGTCGCGGGAATGTCGCTGCCGACCGCTGCTTCTCCCCAGCTCGACGTCACCTTGAACTCGGGCTCTCCTTCGTAGGTCACCCCGGTGATGGTGAGCGGCTTGAGCCCCCGGTTGGTGATGCTGATGGAGTCGACCGGGCGGGCCCCGACGAAGGTGCCACTGCCAAACTCGGTGTTGAAGCCGAGCGCCGAGCGATCGACGCACAGCTCCGCTTCGTTGGCGAAGGTGTCACCGTCGCACACCTTCCTATTCGTTGGCCCGCAGGCTACGAAACTCCCAGTGACGACGGCTCCGACGACGCCTGCAAACAGAATCGAGCGCTTCATGAATCGGCCTCGTGAAAAGAGAGTGCGGGGGGGTGTACTGCAAAGGTTTGCGAGCGTCGCGTTTCTCGCGCTGGGGCTTGCTGGCTGCGGCAGCGTTCGGGACCAATTCCTGGGCACGCGGGTCGAAGATCAGTGCGGCGGTGAGTGGCCCGTCTGCCGAACGACCGTCGGCTGCATCGTCGGCGATCGCAGCTACGTCGAGGGTCGATTTCCCGGTCAGAACAAGCTGGCGGTGCAGCTCTTCGAGCCCTCCACCGTGACGCTCTCGTTCTTCCTGACCGAGGTCGCGGGGACCGGCGAAGAGCTGCGAATCAGCTTCTACGAGACCGAGTGCCGCAGCCGCGTTCGGCGCACCCTCAGTGGCCGCTCGTTGATCGGTGAGGCCGAGAGCCGCGGGTGGACTTTCCGCGAGGCCGACCTCTCTGACGTCGGCGACCACCTCATCGAGTTCGAGGCAGACGCTCGCGCGAAGTACCTCGTGAAGGTCGACGTGCTGCCGCTGCGCCTCAAGGAAGCCTCGAGCAACTGAGGTCGGCGTCCGCGTCCGCGTCGAGGTCGATGGAGCCTGCGCTCGACGAGCGCCCACCACGACCATTGCTCCTGTGCCTCGCGGGGCCTGGCCACCCGAAGAGACGTTCGGACCAGAGACACCCGACGCGCGAGCATCGAGGCTCGGCGCAGCTGTCAGCGAGTCTGGAAGCCGCACCCACCACCGCCGTCGGCTCCGCGCCCCGGGCAACCGACAGGCATCGAGCCCCCGTCGGGGTTCTGGAACGAGCCCGGGTAGGGGGTGATGGACTGGCGCACCGCGTAGGCGATGGGGTCGTTCGAGGTGCGGTCGACGGCCACCACGCGCATCTGGAACGAGCCCGACGCGACCTTGTCCTGTGAGAAGCAGAAGCAGGCCACGGGCTCGACCCGCACGACGGTCGCGTTGCCCTGCCGCGTCTGCGTGAATTGCACGCGGCGATTCATGTTTTCGATTGGCAGGTACCAGGGCGTGAACGCCCCATACGTCGGCGCGAGCACGCTCTGTCGCCCGGTGCACCCGCCGTCAGGCGACTGGGCCCCCGTACAGAGCAGCAGCTCGAACGCGAGCGTCCCTGCAGGGCCGCTCCCGCCGTCGACATCGCCCACCGTCCACTCGAGCTGCCAGGTCTGGTCACCCATGGCCATGCCGTAGCTGAACCGGTACGCATCGCGGTCGGTCTCGGTGGCGTCGTAGTCGTTGGGGCCACGAATGCCGGGGCCCGTGTTCAAGTCCTCGAACGCGATCGTCTTGCCGTAGCCATGCGAGAGGACCCCGCGCACGGTGCTGGCGGTACTGCCGAGCGTGACGTCGAGCGGAATGTCACCTGCTGGCCGGCTGCCGGGCGCCTCGTCGGGGTCGTCTTCAAGGGTCACCCGAATCGACCACTCACGATCGTCGGCGTACTTGAGTCGACCACGCCCGGTGTCGCCGAAGGAGAACAGAATCGCGTTCACGTTCGAGGCCACGGGGATCGCGCCGACGAAGTTCTTCTGATTGCGCAGCGGAGCGATCTGGTACTCCTCATTGCGCTCCGCGAGCAGGCAGTGCGGGGGGTCGATTCCGGGAGAGCGGCACGTGCCGCTGACCAACAGACCCGTTCCAGCGTTCGGGTCGTCGAAGCTGCGCGGGCACACTTGCGGGTTGCTCACGCACGCCGTCTGGCGGTCCTGAATGGTCGCGCCGCTCGTCACCTCTTGAATCACCCGAATCTGCCGCGTGGGGATCATCGACAGCGGAGGAAAGCGGCCCCCGGTTCCGGCTGGCATCAGCTCGTAGCGGAGCACCGTAGGAACCTGGCGCGTCGGCAGGTTGAGCCTGAACCATTCGTTGTCGGGTACGTACGAGAGACGCCCGGTGAGCGCCGTCGTGGCGTTGAGCGCCAGGTTGACCGGACGCGCGGTCGCCGACGTGTCGTTGCCCCCCGAGCCTTCACTCAGGTCGAGATCCGGCATCAGGCGGACCTCGACGTCGTACTTGAGGCGCAGATCGCCGAGCGCGGGGGTCATCTGCTGCGCCATTTTGTAGCCGAACACCTCGAGCGTGTACGTGCCGTCTCCTGCGGCGAGCCGCGCCGTCGCGAGGTTGATCTGCAGGAACTCGTTGTCCATGACGCCTTCCGAGACCGGCCGGCCCATGGGGTCCTTCACGGTGTACGCCATTCGGAACGGCAGCGGCGGCATCAGGTTCATCATCGCGCTCGAGATGCGCAGGTAGATGATCTGCCTCGCTCCAGAGACGGGGAACGAGAAGCGATCGAGGTCGTCGTTGGTCGCGAGGAACCCCGACGAGGACCCCTGCTGAACGCCGTTCGCCGCCGTCAGCGTGATGACCGTGGGCGTCACGTCGTTGGGCTCGTTCACGTCGGGGTTGTCGATGACGCAGACGTTCAGCTTGTACGGGTTCTTGTTGTCGACGCGCGGCAGGGCCACGCCACCAACGTCGCTGACACGAACGAGCAACTGCGCGTTCGATTCGGAGAACGGCTGGGTGATCTCGACGTTCTTCGGCACCGCGGCACCCATGCGGCGATCGCTGCCCGACGCGAAGGCAGCGAGGCCACCGTCACCCTGCTCACGCAGCACGTTCACGCTGAAGTTCACCGCCGTCTGGGGAACACCGCCGTAGCCCGCCTTCACCGTGAGCAGGCTCCGGGCCGTCAGGCCAGCGGGCATCGTCACCGAGTAGAAGTCCACGTCGATGCCACCGTCGTCGACCGTCGAGATGAAGGCCTCGAGGTCCTGGCAGAGGGTCAGCTTGCAGGCCGGGTCGCTCTTCGCCGACTCTGCCGTGTTGCAGCGGTCGACCGGAAGCGAACCGGCGTCGCACGTCGCTTCGTCACCCTCCACGCAGAGCACGGGCGGTGGCGAACACGCCGAAGCGGCGACGATCGCCAGACCTCCCATCACCACGGCCACCCGCGTCAGTGTCTGCGTCATGTCGAGCTCGAGAACCTGCAGGTCGGAAGACGGCCTCTTCCGACGGTCAACGTCACGGCACCGGGACTCCCCCAGAGGGCGGTGGGCAGCCTGCCACGAAATCACTGTCCTTGACGCGAATGATGCCGTCAGGCGGCGACCGGATGCCGCCCACCGGGAAGCGCGTCGTCTGGTGGCGGAAGACGCGATGGAGCACTCTGCCCGCGGGGTCGTCTCCCGGTCGCATCGCGATGCTCACGAAGATGTCATTGTAGCCCGCGCCGCGGCGGTACGCCGAAACACCCGCGTCATCGACGCCGGCGTCGCGAGTGTCGGGGAGCGTATTGGCGAGGAGGATGTTGTCGACCCGAAGGTCCCAGCACTGGCGACCCAGCTCGTCGATGCCACCCCGCTTGAGCACCTCGTAGCGGTAGCCGTTCACCGACAGCTTCTGCGCGTCGACCTGGCCCGGGTCCGTGTGGAGCTGGAGCTCGGTGGCGTTCGACAGGCCGTCATTGTCGGGGTCCTGATCGAGATCCTTCGAGGCCGGCTGGGTGCCGAGCTTGAACTCGACAGAGTCAGGGACGCCATCGTCATCACTGTCGATGCGCCGCGCGTTGGTACCGATCAGCTGCTCGTCACAGTCGAGCAGGCCGTCGCAGTCACTGTCGACGCCACGAAGCTCGGGCGGGCACCCCTGATCCGAACCACCGCCGTCGCGAAGTCTGCCGATGGGGTTGAACATGCCGCCGCGGGCGTTGAAGTAAAGCTCGATGCCGTCGGAGAAGCCGTCGGAGTCGCTGTCGACGACCCAGGGCTCCGTTCGTGCCCGCACCTCATCTGCGTCGAAGAGGCCATCGCTGTCGGTGTCGGCCAGGGCGAGTGGGCTGCCCGGCGCAGACGAGAAGTTCGACACCAGCACCCGATCGAAGACGAAGGTGCGGCGCACCTGCCCAAACGAGAAGTTGAGGAAGTTGATGGGCTCGCTGTTGCGGAAGTCGCGGAAGTTGCCGCCTCCGAGGTCAGCCATGCGCGCGAGCCGCTCGGCGTTCTGGTTGATGATGATGAGCGGACACGAGCCGGGCGGCAGGTTCGGGATCTCGCACGACGCGCCTGCGGGAGGCGGTGGAATCGAGCCTCCGTCGAGATCACACACGGACGAGTTGACCGGCTGCGTCGGCAGGAACACGTGCACGGTGTTCACCTTCACGTCATCGGCGAGGTCCTTCAGCTGGCGAATGCGGCGCACCACGTTGCTGCCCCCCATGTCGCAGAGCAGCTCGTCGTCCTGATTGTTGGTCGGCTGACCGTCGGAAAGGAAGATGACGGAGTACCGCGCGCGGGTCTCTTCGCCCCGGCGCATCAGTCGCGTGTTGGCGATGTCCCGGTTGATGATGGCGTAGATGTCCGAGAGCGGCTTGACGAAGTCGGTCGAGTCACGGTTCGCCATGTTCCCCGGGGCCGCGTAGTTGAGGATGCGCTGGCGCAAGATGTCCCGGTCGCCCTGATCGAAGTCCATCACGGACTCGAATTGCTGCAGGCCGCTCTTGGAGAGGAAGGCCGTCGTGCTGCCGGCGAAGAGCATCACCAGAATCGAGACCTCGCGCTCCTGGGGCAGGTTGTCGAGCAGGTCGACGACGGCGCGCGCGCGAGTGCCGTTGGGGTCGGTGACCGTCATCGACTGCGACGAGTCCATCGCGAGGAGAATCTTGATGGGCCGCACGACCCGGTCGCTGCCTGGCGTGCAGAACTCGCCCTGCAGGCTCACCGAGCGATCGGCGGGGATCTCGCGCTCCCGTCGTTCGTCATAGAGGTAGGTGTCTGAGCACGCGGCCAACAGCAACCCCACCAGCACGCCGGCGAGGCTCGCCCACTTCGTAGCGGCCGTCATGGCACCGGCCCCGTCTGGCCACGCGAGGGATTGATCCCGACACAGCGGGCGTCGTAGTGCGCGGGCTCGATCATGTTCCCCGGCGCATAGAAGTCGGCGTTGGCGAGGGGCTGCGTCTCGGGGCCCGCCGGCACACGCACCGAGGGCGGATCGTACTGGGCCCACACACACGCGGCCTTCCACGTTCCGTAGTCCGTCGCGACGCCCGCCTCGGGAGCTTCACCGAACCACAGCTTGAAGAGGTTGAAGCCCTGCCGCGAGAACCCGGCCCGAATCGGCGGCGTGAGCAGCTGCAGGTTGCTCGCGGTGAAGTCGTAGCAGACCGAGTCGTCGTTCATCACCTGCTGGCGCAGCGAGTACTGCACGCCGTTCTTCTCGCGGAACTCGCGGTCGCGCCGCGTCGGGTGCGAGCCGTAGCGAATCTCTTCGAGGTCGGGCACCGTGTCGCCGTCGGTGTCGAGGTCCTTCTGCGGGACGAGGGGGTCGAGGCCGTAGCGAACCTCCACGCCGTTCGGAATGCCGTCAGCGTCGCCGTCGACCAGCGTGTTGTCGGCGAGCCAACCGCTCAGGTACTTCTCGGCGAAGTCAGACAGGCCGTCGCCGTCTAGATCCGACGGGCGGCAGCCGAGCGTGAGCGGAGACATCGGGTCGCACCCACGGCCGTCCTTGGCGTCGGGGCGGAAGCCGTCGCTCTTGCGATCGACCTCGAAGCGGTCCGTGAACCCATCACCGTCGGAGTCAGGGTCGAAGCGCGAGGTGTTGAAGCTGAAGTCATTGTCGATGTCGTCGGGCAGCGCGTCGCCGTCGCTGTCGACCAGACGGTCGACCGGCCCTGGCTCACTCGAGAGCGGCTGCACGAACAACGTCTTCATCACGTTGCGCGAGAAGAGCGACGAATAGTCGAGAGCGCCGAGGTTCAGCTGGGCGATGCCGGCGAAGTTGTTGAACTCCTGGTACACGCCGTTTCCTCGTTGCGCGAGCTGCTGCAAGGTCCACCCGGAGATGCGTTTGGCAGCAGCGGGGCCGTCGGCGAGCGCCACCGGGCCGGGCCAGCGCACGTAGCGGCCGTAGAGGTCCTGGCAGATGGGCCCGCACGCACGCACGGCCTCTTCGTTGAAGAGCAGCACCGTGTGCAGCCGAATGTCGCCGATGTTGTACTGGTCGCGCAGCTCCATCAGCTGGTCGACGTAGCTGAAGAGCTGGTAGTTCTGGTTGCGGTCAGTGCCGGGCACGAAGGTGAGAATGCGGTCTCCGGGCGCGATCCGGGCGTTGATCTCATTGCAGAACGAACCAGCCCCCAGGGAGTCCTGCCACGTGAGGTCGGGGTTGAGGTCGTCAGCATACTGGGTGAGGTTGTCGTTCGCCGCGCAGCGCGGGTACGGCACACCGTCCGAGAGGAACACGACGACATAGCGGGTTCGCGGCAGCATGTTTGGCGCCGTCCGCTGGGTGTTGGTGATGTCGGCGGCGATGCGCGAGTAGGCGGCCGCGAGCGCCCCCTGGTAGTCGGTGCCCTTGCCCAGCTCGGACTGGAGCGAGCCGACGCGAGCCAGCAGGGCCGCGTCGTCGGGCCTCGCAAACCCTGAGGGAGGATAGACGCCCTTGATGTTCGTCTCGAAGGGCACCACCGCGACGCTGATGTTTCGTTGCGTGGCGAAGCCTTGAAGCAAGCGCTGCAGCGCGCGCACACGGGCGGGCAAGGTGCTGCCAGTGACGTTGAGGCTGGCCGCCGCCATCTCGCAGAAGCCGTTCGACTCCTGAGAGCCCGGTGGATCGGACACGCACATCGAGCCGGACTGGTCGACGACGAAAACGACCTTCACGGGGAAGCCACTGCGGTCGGGCCGCTCGGTGCACACGCGACCAGAGATGGAGAGCCGATCGTCGACGTTGATGATGTCCTTCGACTTCTTCTCGATGAAGGCGTCAGAGCAGCCGACCAACCCAGCGACAGCGAGAATGAGTTTATCGCGACTCATGTGGTGCTCCTCCATTCGACGAGCCTACTGAACGGCGACGCCCCCCGTCAGTAAGTGCTGGCGAGGGGCGGCCGATTCACCGTGTCGTGGCGCGACAGCTCGTCACGTCGACTTTCAGCTGCGACGGCGGCGCATGAGGGCCAGCATCGCGAGGCCGAGGCCGGCGATG
>JBBAQZ010000062.1:0-35324 GCA_040400045.1 Myxococcaceae bacterium | reverse complement strand
AGCGTCAGGCTGCCGAGGTCGCGCGACTGGCCGAAGTCGCGCGAGTTGCCGAAGAGGAACGTCAGGCTGCCGAGGCGGCACGACTGGCCGAAGAGGAACGTCTCGCCGAGGCGCAGCGCCAGGTGGCCGAGGCTGCACGGCTGGCCGAAGAAGCACGCCTCGCCGAGGAACAGCGGCAGGCCGCACGAGTCGCAGAGGAGGCACGCCGCGCCGAAGAAGAGCGCGAACGCCTCGAAGAAGAACAGCGGTTCGTCGCGCTCCAGCGCCGCGCCGAGGAGGAAGCGCGTCAGCAAGCCGAAGAGGCCCAGCGCTTCGAGGCGCTCCAGCGCGCCGCCCGCGACGAAGAACAGCGTCGTCGCGAAGAGGAAGATCGCATCGCTGCGGAGGCGCAACGTGCTGCTGCGTCGGCGCAGCGAGCCGCGCTCGAGCGCGTGGCGGAGGATCAGGCGCTTCAGGCGACCGAGGCTGCCAGGGTCACGGAAGCCCGCAGGCTCCTGGCGCAAGAGGAGGCCATCGAAGCCCAGGAACGTCGGGACGCGGAAGAAGAGGCCGAGCTGCTCGAGCGCGCCGCCCGCGTACGCGAGACGAGCCTGCTCGCTCGCCTCAAGGAAGAGTCCGACCCGCGACAAAGCGCAGCGCCCCTGAGCGGCGGCGCCCCCTCGCCCCTCGCGCCACGTCCGATGCAGGAAGTCGTCGGTGGAGGAAACCCCGAGGACAAGGCCCTGCTCGCTCGTCACCGGCAGCAGTCCGAGCTCGTGCGCCAGATGAACGAGGCGCTGAAGCGGTCGGTCAGCGAGCCCTCGCCGGTGCCGACGTCTCCCGAGCCCACGCGTCGCAGCGAGGAGAGGACGGAACCTGCGATTCACCTCCCCGCGGCGCCGCCCGACCGGGTGTTTGGAGGCGACCAGACGGCCGACGACGGCGACCTCTGGAACATGGTGCAGCCGGTCAGCAGGTCGGCCTCCGTTCCAGGAAACTCCGAATCGTTCGAAGCGGTCCTCAGGCGTGTCGACAGCAGCCTCGAGGCGCTGGTGGGTCTACCCGCTCCAGGCCAGCAGGGAGCCCCGGTCGAGCCGCTGCCCCACGCGGCGCTCCCTCTGCTGACCGAGTCACCGTCCCTGCTTGACGTCCCGGTCGTCGATGCGGCGCCCGTCGTCGAAGCTGCGCTGGTTGTCGAGGCGACACCGGCTTCCGAAGAGGCACCGATCGTCGAGGCCTCGGCCTTCGAGGAGGCGCCCATCGTCGCGGCTGCGAGTTCGTTCGGCACCGAGCCCACCTCTGCTGCCGTGGCCGATGCAGGGGCCGCGTTCGATGTCGACCCCATCGACGTTGGCTCTTTCGAACCGGCGGCGACCGTGCCGGTGCCCCTCGTCGACACGGCGCCGGTCGCCGAAGCGTCGTTCAATGTTTCGATGACCTCCGACGATGCGCCTGCCGATTCCAACCGGACAGAGGTCGTCGAGGCCTCGCGCGCGCCGGCCCCGTCATTCGCGCCATCGGACGACGACCTTCCCGTTCTGGACTTGACGGTCGAGGCGCAGCCAGAGGGGAGCGGCGCCGAGGCGTCACTGGGCGAGCTTCCTGTCGTCGGCGGCCAGGTGCTGAACCCGTCATCGCCGGCGTCTGCGTTCGATGCGTTGGCGATTCCGCCGCCACCCCTGGCGTCGAGCCCTGGCGCCGCGCTGAGGACTGACGCGGTCGTCTCTCGCTGGGAGTCCCCGGCTCCCACAGCCGGCTCCGACGTCTGGAGCGCGGCGCTGGAGACGGCGCCACCGGCCGCGACGGAGGTCTTCGCGAGCAACTGGGACGATCCCCTGCCGGTCGAGACCGGGCCGACCGCGGCAGCTTCGCTGGCGCATGACAGTCCCTGGGAAGCCGACGCCGCGCCTCCTGCGGCCGACCGCTCGCGCTTTGGGGGCGTCAGCCCCGAAGACCAGGTTCAACTCGCGTCGAACGCCGATTTCATGCAGGGCGGAGTGGCGAACGAGCTCGGCGCGATGGACGTGGGCGACGTGTCGGTCACCAGCGAGCCCTTCGAGGTCGAGTCAGGTCCAGCGGCGAGCCTCGCCAACGCGATACCGATGTCGACGGAGTCGTCGATTGAGGAGGGCCAACTCGAGCTCTCGAGTAACGCCGACTTCCTCGACGCGACGGCCCTCACGAGCACGGGTGAGTCGTGGCAGCGAAGCGGGGCGGCGATCGAGGTCGAGCCAGAGATCATTCAGGGCGTGGTCGTCGAAGAGGAAGCTCTCAGCGGCCCAGCGCAGTGGGACGCCGAGATTCCCGTGGCACCTGCGCCAGCTCCGCTGAACACCCGGGTCGTTGTTCCCGCAGCGCCTGCGTCGTTCGTTCCGCCTCGCCCCGCGTTCGCACCCGCGCCTGTGGCTGCGCCGGCCCAGGCCGTGATGCCGGTTCACCCATCGGCCCGCGTCATCGCCGATGAGCTGTTCGACCGGTCGGGAACCGTGAAGTCGAGCGGTCCTGTGGTGATTGGCGGTGAGTACCGCGTCATCCTCCACACCATGGAGGGCCAGGTGAAGCGCGGCGTCCTGAAGGACCCCGACCTCGGCGCTGAGTCCATCTCGCTCGAAGGCCCAACTGGAGGCGTCGAAGGCATCGCGCTCGGTCGGGTCAAGGCCATCTTCTTCATGCTCGCGCCGGGTGCCCGTTCTCCGCCGAGCACGGGGCAGAAGGTCCGCGTCACCTTCAAAGACGGGCGTCAGGTCGCCGGCTTCTCGAGCGATCACGGCCAGCGTGGGCCAGGGTTCTTCGTCGTGCCGGCCGACAACCGCACGAACACCGAGCGCATCTACATCTATCGCCTCGGCGTTCAGACCGTCAGCATCGAGAGCTGACGAGTCAACGAGGCCTGTCGGTGGCGAGCCCGGCCCGAGTCGCTCGTGCGGGCCTTCGGCTCGGGCAGTCACGCGCTGATATTCCTCGTTCCTCGCGCTCGGCCGTCATCGAGCGACGTCCTGCGCGCGAATTGACCCGCGGTTTGGGTGACGTCCTCAAGCTGCGCGGTCGAGGAGCCGATTCGTCGCCCGGAAGGTCACGATGCCGCCACGCGTCGGAGAAATCTCTGTTCTGAGCACCTCACCCCGTTGACAGGACGTGTGCAAATCGCCCACTTTGTCGCCCATCGACACACTGTGGGGCCGGAGGTGCGCATGCGTCAAAGCGGTTCGGAAAAACGAGGGTTTCCGAGGATCCCCGTGACGCTCACAGCACACTGCCGTATCGGCAACCGCTACGTGAAAGACGCGGTCGCCGATCTCTCCGAAGGCGGCCTGTTCCTGAAGACGCGTGAAGTCGCCTGCGAGGGCACTCCGGTTCGGGTGGCGCTGGCGCTGCCGTTCGGAGACGGCCCGAAGTACTGCACGCTGGTTGGTTCTGTCGCGCGCATCGATCGAGACGGGCGCGGCGTGCTGCGTGGGCTCGGCGTCTCGTTCACCTCGGAGCTGCCCATCGGCGATCGCCAGGCGCTCAGCGGGTTCCTCCGCACCACGCGCTGACCCTTCAGTTCAAGTACGAGTCGCGATCGCGCTTCGGCCCCTTCACCACCGAGAGATGTGACGAGCGCTTGCGAAGGTCGCGCTCGACCTGGCGCGAGCGGAACCGCAGCAGCAGCTGCGCCGGCGTGTAGCCCTGCACCCACGCGACGGTGATGGCGATGCCGAACAGCTGAGGGACGACGGCGACCCAGCTGCCCGTGATGCCGGCGAGCAGCGTGAACGCCGCGCCAATGACCGCGAAGGCGTAGCCCGACACGGGAAAGCCGAACCAATTCAGCCGCCCGGGCCCGACGATGAGGCCCTGGGCGATCCACAGCGCTTCGATGGTGGTGTAGCCGCCGAAGAACGAGCTCGCGAAGACGCTGGGAGAGATCAGCCCGACCAGCACCGTCGCCACGTTCGCGAGCAGGTTGACGCCGAAGACGAACAACCACACCTTTGGGCGGCTCCACTGCAGCTCGAGCCAGGCGCCGGTCTGCAGCAAGATGATCAGCCCGAAGATGAGTCCGAGTGGAGAAGGCGGGACCAGGAACGTCGGCGAGACGAGCTGCCAGAGCTTGAACTGCTGAAGGATGTCTGCCGGGTTCAGCAGCACCTGCTCCATCACGGCGCGCGAAGCGGCAGAGACGATCGACGTGACGACCAACAGCAGCGCCATCTGCCCACCGACGCTCCTCGGCGACACCCAGCGCTTCACTTCGTCGGCAAAACTCATTCTTCGTACCCCGTGAACCGTCGTTGTGCGCGAGGTCTTCCTCCGCCGCCACCGCGCAACCTGCCCATCAGGAAGAGCGCCAGCACGCCGAGGACGACCGCCGAGATGCCGAGGTTCCACCAGGGCACGGAGGCGAGCGGTCGGGCCTCAGTGGCGAGGACTTCGTCCGTGAGGAGCAACTTGAGCGTATCGACGGGCACGGCGAAGTCGGCGCTCCCGAACCCGGCGCGCTCGATGCCCACCACGCGGCCCTCGGCGTCGACGATGGGGCTGCCGCTGCTGCCAGGTTCTGCGTTGATGGCGAGCTGCAGAAGCGGCTGGCGGTCGGCGTCGCGCAAGGTGAGGCCCAGCGTGTCGGCGATGCCCCTGGGTCGGAGGGCGGTCAGCACGCCTTCGTTGAACGTGAAGTCCAGGCCGAGCGGGTTGCCTGCCATGAAGACCTGAGTGCCTTCTTTCAAGCCTGCCGATGAGCCGAGCAGGAGGGGCTCGAGCCGGCGGGCGTCGACTCGAATCAGCGCGAGATCGCGCGCCTCGTCGGCCACCAACACCCCAACCACCTCGACCCGGCGGCCGTCAGAGAACACGGCCGTCATGCTCCGGTGCCCGTCGACGACGTGCTGGTTGGTGACGATGAGCCCGTCTTCCCTGAGGACGAAGCCGGTCCCGTTTCCTGCTCGCTGCCCCGACGAAGTCGAAACCTCAAGCACGACGACCGACCGTTTGAGCCGCGCGAACAGCTCTTGCCGGGCGTCTGGGGCGATCGACAACAACCCTGACAGCACGAGGCTGGGCAGCATGGGCCGCCCCTCAGCTCTTGTGCCGGTAGAAGAGCGTGACGGTCAGGCAGTGGAACTCCTTGTCGGAGCTCTGCGTCACCACCTTGTCGACGATGTCGGCCTGGGGGTTGTCCTTGATCCACCGGGTGATCGTCTCACCCATCATCTCGCGATCGCGCGCGAGCGTGGTCGAGAAGATCTTCACACCCGTGAACTGAATCACCGCCATCGGCTTGCCCTCGTCGCGCTCAGCGAATGCCGCTCTTGGCGGTGTGGGCCCGGTAGTGCTCGCAGAGCCCGGGCTCCTTGCAGGTGGGGCCGATGCCGTCCGGGTGCGCGACGAACGGCGTGCGCTCGGTTTCATCGGTGCCGCACAGCGCGCACTTGCGCTTGCGGGTCTTTGCGTCGATTCGGCGCTGCTCGGCGATCTTCTTCGCCTGCTCGCGCAGCGTCTTCGCGTCGGGAACGTTGCTGCTCGTCACAGTGCCTCCACGAGTACCGCGATGCCCTGCCCACCACCAATGCACGCGCTGCCCACACCCCACCGCGCCCCACGCCGATTCAACTCATACAGCAGGTGCAGGGTGATGCGCGCGCCAGAAGCAGCGAGGGGGTGTCCGACGGCGATCGCTCCACCATCGACGTTCGTCCTGTCTCGTGGCAGGCCCAATTCCTTCTCGACCGCCAGGTACTGCGGCGCGAACGCCTCGTTGACTTCGAAGAGATCGATGTCCGAGAGCTTGAAGCCGGCGCGGTCCATCAGCGCGCGAATGGCTGGGGCAGGGCCGATGCCCATCACCTTCGGGTCGCAGCCGACGGCAGCCCAGTTGACGAGACGGCCGAGGGGCTTCTTCCCGTTCTTCTCGGCCCAGGAGCGGGTGGCCATCACCGCGCTCGCGGCGCCGTCGTTGATGCCCGACGCGGCGCCGGGATGAACGACGCCGTCCTTCTTGAAGACCTTCGGCAGCCGCGCGAAGCCTTCGACCGTCGCGTCGGGCCGGCCGTGCTCGTCCTTCGAGAAGAAGGTCGAGCCCTTCTTCGACTTCAACTCGACGGGCATGATCTCCTGCGTCAGGCGGCCGCCCTCTTGAGCGGCGGCGTGGCGCTTCTGCGAGAGCACCGAGAACTCGTCGACCTCGGCCTGGGTGAGCGTGTACTGCTCGGCCAGGTTCTCGGCGGTGATGCCCATCGGGAAGCCGGTATAGCTGTCGGTGAGGCCGACCGTGATGGTGTCTTCGAGGCCCGCCTTGCCGAGCGGCAGTCCCCATCGCGCGCCCCGAATGACGTGGGGCGCCTGCGACATGGACTCGGTGCCGCCCGCGAGGACGACCTGGGCCTGCTCCGTCATCATCAGCGCCGCGCCGACGGTGAAGGCCTCGAAGCCCGAGCCGCAGAGGCGGTTGACGGTGAGCGCCGGCACGGGGACGGGGACGCCCGCCTTCAGGCCGACGTGCCGCGCGAGGTAAATCGCATCGGCGCTGGTCTGCATCACGTTGCCGTAGACCACGTGTTGCACCTGATCGGGCGCGACCTGGGCCTGCGTGAGCGCTGCCTTCGCCGTCTCGACGCCGAGGTCCGTCGCCGAGAAGTCCTTCAGGCTGCCGCCGTAGGTGCCGAACGGCGTCCGCTTGCCGCTCAAGAACCAGATGTCGTCTTGTTTCCACGCGCTCTTCATGTCGTCCCTTAGAACCGCCCCACCAACGGGCCTGCGAACATGCCAAGGCCGCCGAGCGTCCACAACAGTCCTACGGCGTGTTGTCGCTGCAGCTCCGCGCGCCCGACGGAGGCGTGCCAGTCACCCAGGTGAGACAAGAGGCCGTCGAGGGTGAAGGTGCCGGCCGGCGGGCCCAGCTCTCCGACGCGACGCAGGTGTGCGCGGAAGAGGCGCTCGGGGGCCGCGTTCGGCAGGCCGGCGCACAGGTGTCGGTGGGGAAGCGTGGCCCCCGGTCTTCGGAAATTCGACGAGAGCAGAAAGCCGGAGGCGGCCGACACGGTGAAGAAAGTGACCCGCGCGGCCGGTCCCTCGCGCTCGAGTCGAGGCTCTGGGGGCGTCAACGGCGAGCGCTTGAGGCGCACCAGCGGCGAATCGGACACGATCGCGAACGTGCGGTGGCCCTCGTTCACGTAGCCCCACGAGGTGCGCGAAGGGCCCAGTCGCCGCTGCTCGAGCCAACTGCCGATGGGCGCGAAGCCGAGCCGGCGCAAGGCCGTGTGCGTCTCTTCGAGCCACCCGGGCACGGGCGCGTCGGGGCTGCCGTCTTCGATCTCGAGCCTCGTGGCCGAGGGCGTCATGAAGACCAGCGCACGCCAGAGATTGGCCCAGACGAGGATGGCGCCGAAGACCACGATGGCCAGATGGAACAGGCTCTGTCCGTCGAGCGCCATGCGCGGTCCCTTTGCACACCGCGAACGCACGCGCAGCGCCAAACACCACGGAGCATCGGCGATGGTGATTCTCTGTCGAACCGAAAGGAAGCACGATGTCGCCATGTTTGCTCTCGGAGCGCAGCGCGTCGTCCAGACGGGTCTTTCAGCCGAAGAAGCGATCGCCGGGTTGCGCCGCGTGACGCTCCCGGGCGGGCTGTTCGCGCTCGATCGACCGAAGCCGGGCTCGCCGCCGCTGCGGGGCGCCATTGACGGCCTGCGCTTCTCGGTCGTTCGTCGCACCCAGTTTCGCAACAGCTTCACGCCCATCGTCGAGGGCGTCGTGGTGCCCGGTGAGATCGGCAGCCAGGTGCAGTTCCGCCTGGGCATGCACCTCGTGCCGTTCGTGACGCTTGCCGCGTGGCTCTTCACGATGCTGGCCCTCGGGGTGCTGGCGGCGCAGAGCCAGGCGCTCTCCGAGATGGCGCTCATGCTGGTGGGCGTCTCGTTGCTGGGCCCTGTCATCGGCTACGTGGCCTACCGGGCCGACGCGTCGACGGTCGTCGAGGAGATCTCCCTGGCGGTGACCCGCGCGCCTGCCGCCGCCGAGACGTCGTCGAAAGGCTGACGGGCGGCTCACCGCGGCGCGAACAGGCTTCGGTCGGCTCTCACGTCTCGAGAGGACCGTGGAGCGTCGAGGCACGTCCGCTGCGTGAGACGCCGTCGCGTTCGTCATCTCGCGTGACTGGGCCGGCACCCGCCCCGGCACACGCCTTGCGATGAAGTCGCGCACTGCGGCGGGAATGGTCTCGCGCAGCAACGGGCGGTGAAAGGGATGGGTGGCGTGATGAGCAAGGTTTCGGAGAAGTTGAAGGCGGTCGCGGCTGCGGTGGCGGCCATCGAGAAGCAGTTCGGGCGGGGGAGCGTCATGACGATGGGTGACGACTCGGGCGAGGTGGCGCCGGTGGCGGTGATTCCGACGGGCTCGGTGGGGCTCGATCGTGCGCTCGGCGTGGGGGGCTACCCGCGCGGCCGGGTCGTCGAGATCTTCGGCAACGAGTCTTCGGGCAAGACGACGTTGACGCTGCACGCCATCGCGCAGGTGCAGGCGCAGGGAGGCGTCGCGGCCTTCATCGACGCGGAGCACGCGCTCGACATGGCCTACGCGCGCAAGCTCGGCGTGCGCGTCGAGGAACTGCTCATCTCCCAGCCCGATACCGGCGAGCAGGCGCTGGAGATCACCGAGCACCTCGTGCGCAGCGGCGCGGTCGACCTGATCGTCATCGACTCGGTCGCGGCGCTCGTGCCGAAAGCCGAGATCGAGGGCGAGATGGGAGATGCGCACATGGGCGTGCAGGCGAGGCTGATGAGCCAGGCGCTGCGCAAGTTGACCGGCGCCGTCAGCCGCTCGGGCACCACCATCATCTTCATCAACCAGATCCGCATGAAGATCGGCGTGGTCTTCGGCAACCCCGAGACGACGACGGGCGGCAACGCGCTCAAGTTCTACTCGTCGGTCCGATGCGAGATCCGGCGCGCGGGCAACCTGAAGGACGGGGAGTTGGTGATCGGCTCCCGCACGAGGGTGAAGGTGGTGAAGAACAAGGTCGCGCCGCCCTTCCAGGAAGCCGAGTTCGACATCATCTACAACAAGGGCATCAGCCGGGCTGGCGAGGTGCTGGATCTCGGCGAGAAGTGCGGGCTCGTCGAGAAGTCGGGCAGCTTCTACTCGCTCGACGGGGAGCGCATGGGCCAGGGGCGTGAGCGCTGCGTCGAGTGGCTCATCTCGAACCCGCAGAAGCTCGAGGCGCTCGCCGAGAAGCTGTTGACAGCGCCACGACGCGACGGGCCCGCGGCCGAGGCGGCCGCCTGAGATGACGGCGCTCGTGCTCGGGGTGCTGGTTCGACTCGCGCCCGCGGCCCAGGTCTGTCTCATGCGCCGATCGACTCAGGCCGCCCTCGCGGCGAGGGTCGAGCGCCCATCGCGGGAGCAGCACCGACGGCCTGTATCGCGGCCGCTGTGGCGGCTCTTGCCACGGCGGTTCGTCAAGTCGAGCCGGTGACGGTGCGCCCGGGCGGGGCGGCGAGGTCCTGCCCGGGCGAAGTGCTCGCGTGGCTGAGAAAGCGCCGACCCGTTTCTCGTCGTGGTCCGTGCTGGAAGCCTTCCGTTCGCGTTCGTCGGGCAAGCGCCCGCAGTTGGCTCAACGCCCGCAGCACGAGGACCCAGGCGAAGAGTGCGCGCTGGGGCGGCTCGCCGCGTTCACTGGGCACCGTGCTGTCGAGTGAGCGTCCTCGACCTCGACCTCGGCGGGGCGAGGGGCCGTGCCTCCGCTCGCGCCGCGCGCCTCGCTGGGCTTCATCACGCGCTCGTCGTCAGCGCGTGCTCCGCTGGTGCGAGCTCGTCGAAGTGGGCGGACGCGCCAGGCCTGCATCGGGCTGCGAGCGTCAGCGAAGGCGCGAGAGCAACCTGTTCACGTCACGTCTCAGCGAGCCGTCGAGGTCGAAGAACTCGATGCCCATGCCCGACGCGTCACCCAACCTGCGAACCCAGGCGACCCGCCCCTTGAGGCGCAGAGAGAACAAGGAAGCCGGCGGCCGAACCACGAGCTCGACGACTTCGTCGACCTCGAGCGGGTCCCACGTGCGCACGAAGGCGCCGCCGTGCGAGAGGTCGGCGAGGCGCTCGCGGCGTGACGTCTTCCCGTGCAACAACTTGATCGGCAGCTCGAGCTCGATTCGCCGTTCGAGGCGAGTCGTCTCGGCCGACACCTCGTTGCGGGCGAAGGCCAGCATGCGGCTGATGGTGGAGTCGTCATCGGCCTGGAAGTCGACGCCGAAGCACTGGAGCAGCTGTTTGGAGCCCTTGCGCCTGGCCCACGCCACCTGCCCAGCGAAGACGAACTCGCGTGGGGGGCTGCGGACGCGCACGGTCAGCGTGACGAGTTCTCCCAGCGCGCCGGACCAGACGCCGTCGACAGACAGGCCCCCCAGCTTTCCGTTCGGGTAGAAGTGCGGCAGCAGATCGCCCGGCGCGGCGACGATCAGACGCAGCTGGCGGTGACTCGGCATCACCATGCGGGCTCTTCCGTCAGCAAAGGATCTCGAAACACGCTCAGTTCTGCGGCCCTTGTTGAAGAAGCAGGCTGTTGTCGAGCTCGGGCTGCCCGCTGACCAGCTTCGACTTCAGCCTGGCGTGCGTCGCCCACACGCGGCCGTTCGCGTACACGCCGTCGGCAAAGAAGCCCACGGCGCCCTCGGAGGCGAGCGGCGGCTGAACGGTCCACGCTGTCGTTCGCTTCGCCAGCTTCAGATCGCCGCGCGTGGCGTCCTGGTAGACGGCCCAGACTTGACCGGGCTGGGGGCCGAAGACGATCGCCGTGTCGGTCCCCACGAAGCTCTGCTCGCCCGGTCGAGCCATGTCGACGCCGTTGTCGATGGTCTCGAGCGTGACGCCGGCCTGGAGCTGCGCGGAGAAGTAGAACTTGAGGCTCTTGCTCGTGAAGTCGTGGAAGGCGATCGCGATCTGCCGCGACGACGGCTCGATCTTCACGTCGGGGAAGTAGCCGGTGTCACCGACGCCATCGAGCAGCACCGGCGTGCTGCGGACGTTCTGGGCGTCGAGCTGCACCGCGTAGAGGTCGCCGTCCGGCACCACGCGGCCATTCACCGTCGGGCCGTTGCGTTGCATGTAGGCAATGACGGCGTTCTTCCCATTGAAGGCGAGCGACGCGAAGACACCCGTGCCGAGGGGAACGTCGACGAGCTGGCTGGGGTTGTACTTCTTCCCGCACTTCGGCATCGAGTTCACGCTGACGCAGACCTCGGTGTTCATGTCGCACGCCGGCATGCAGCCCATGCCGGTCATCAGGCAGGTCGGCCCGGTGCCCGTGTCGGCGCAGGTGTTCGCGCAGCCCTCACAGGGTGGGGGGGGCTTCGCGAGGCACGCGACGACCTTGACGGTCCAGTCGGCCGCCGAGGTCGGGTTCGGTACGCGCGCGCGGGCGAACTTGAGCGCCGTGAGGTCCTTCAGGGCGCCGGTCGGGGCCGGAGCAGGGCACTCAGAGACGGTGAACGAAGCCTCGGCGGACCGCATGAAGTACGCCACGCCAGGCAGTCCGTCGGAGTCGACCGCGATGGAGCTGAACAACCCCACGTCTCCGGAGGTGCCGTCGACACGATGGGTCTTCCAGTCGGCGCCTTCCCGAACGGCGACCTTCAAGTCACCGTTGCTGACGTCGTAGTAGCTGACGTACGCGCGGTTTCCGCTGATGGCGATGTCGGTGTACCGGCCGACGTCGGGACCCGGTTCGACGATCCCGCCACGCGCTCCCGAAGGCCCGTAGCGGACCTGCCCTGACGGGACCCCATCGACGTAATCGACGCCGGTGCGCGTCCCTGCGGTGTCGTAGCGATAGACGACGAGGTCTCCGTACTTGCCGTCATACGTCGACGCCATCAGCCCCTCGGTGCCGCTGGCGAGCGCCGAGTAGCGGCCGAGATCGTTCGACTGCAGGCCAGGGAGCTCGGCGCAGACGCACTTCACGTCGGGGAGCTTGCACATGTCCCAGATGTTCGCCTTGTCCGCGGCGTTCTGTCGCCTGGGGTTGAAGGTGGCGATGAAGCCCGCGTTGCACGTCATCGGGCAAGCAGCCTCGGGGCGACCCGTGGGGGTCGCGTAGTTCTGGCAGCGACCCGCCGAGGGGACGCAGCCTTCGCCAGGCTGACAGCTGCCGCCGCAGGGCAGCTCGCCGACGCACTCGCCCTGGAAGCACGACTGTCCGCTCGGGCACTCACCGAGCGCTCCACAGGCCTTGTGCCGGCACCGCCTGGTGACCGAGCCCGATGGCTCGCTCCAGTCCTCACACACGCGATCTCCGACATCGCCGCAGTCGACATCGGTGGTGCATTCGTTGAACCGATCGCCACAGCGCGGCGGCGAGCGGGCGGTCTGACACCCCTGACCAGGGCAACAATCGGCGTCGCCCGTACAGAGCCGATCGACGAAGACGCAGCACTTGAGGCCCGCCTTGTCTTTGACCTCCTTGCAGCCGTAGTGGTCGCCACAGTCCGTGGTTTCGTCACAGGCGTTGCGTGAGTCTGCCCGCGCGCCCTCGACGCCGACGCACTGATCGATCGGTTTCACGGGGGGCTGGCCACACCCCTTGCAGCTCGACAGAGAGCCACTGACTGCGCACATGCACAGGACCACGAGCCAACGCTGGAGCATGGCGCGCATCCTACACACACTCCATCAGTGATCGGGAGGAGGCGTTGGAGGAGCCCGGCCGTCGCTCGAGGCGGGCCGACCACCGTCATCCGGGAGCTCATGCCGCATCGTGTCGGAAGGTTCGCCGGCGTCGAAGCCCGCCTTGATCAGACGATGGGAAGTCCACCCGGCGTCACGCGCGAGGGAGCAGTCACGCGGCTGACGAGCGATGGTTTCGAGCACCAGCGCCCCCGGCTCGCAGGTCATGACACGGACCGGAAACGCACAGGCGCCGGCGTCGTCGGCGCTCACGACCCCGACGAACCCCATGGGCGTTCGTCGAAGCACCAACTGCGCGATGGGTGGGGGCTCTCCGTCGATGGGCGACTCGCCACCGCCGACGCCCGCATCGATGGCCGGAACCAGCCAGGCCAGCCCTCCGTCACGAGAGAAGCGCCGTGCCGGGCGCCCCCCGTCCACCGCGGGCTTGAAGAACACCGAGAGCGCGAGTGAGCCCCCGTCGTCCGAGGCCTCGTACCGGAAGCGTGAGTCGCTGGCGTGGCGCCACGTGCCGCCCTGAAGGTCCGCACACTCACGGGGGATGACGACAGGCGGGGGAGGCGGCGCGCTCGAAGGGACTGGCGTGGGCGGCGCGCGGACGCAGGAGAAGAGAACGAGGAGCCACCAGGAACGTCGTGTCGGCATCGGGCGTCGCAGCCCCCTCACCCTAGCTTCAGCGTGCGCAGATTCGAGAGCACCATCTGCGTGTCGGTCGACGCGCCCCCGGGGCCGGAATAGAGTCGGCGTCGATGAGGCGCGCGCTCCCCTGGCTCTGTCTGGCGGTCTTCTGTTTCTCGCAGGCGTCCTTCGCCGAGGACGACGACGAGCTGGCGCCGATCGTACCCAGGAAGCCGAGACCCGCTGCCAAGGCCAAGCCCTCCAAACCCAGGCCTGCCGCCAGGCCGGCCGCGAAGCCGGTCGAGGACGACGACCTGTCCCCCATCGCGTCCGCCAAAGGCGACGTGAACGTGAAGCTGGCGCAAGGCCTGTCGAACGCGGTCCTCTCCATCGACAACAAGGACGTGGGCCCGCTCCCCATCGGCCCGCAGTCGCTCACCGTGGGTGAGCACTCGGTGAAGGTGCGCCGCATCGGCTACGCCGACTTCGTGAAGAGGGTGACCGTCGTCGGAGGCAAGACGATCGATCTCGAAGCGAGGCTCACGGCGGTCAGCGCCGTTCTCTCGGTGACGAGCGACGTCGCCGAGGCGCAGGTCTTCCTGAATGGCCGGCTCGTCGGGACGGCGCCCATCAGCGAGCTCGAGGTGCCTGCGGGCGCGGCGGAGCTCAGCGTTCGCAAGACCGGCTTCAAGGACGACAACAAGCGGCTCACGCTCGTCGCCGGCAAGGACTACCCGGTCGTCGTGAAGTTCAACCCGGGCACCACGACCACCGTGGTGGCGACGAGCGATCGGCCCTCGGAGACGAAGCTCACGCCCGACGAGGACACCACCGACATCACCGGCCCTGCCGTCACCACCACTGTCGACGAGACCCCGGTCTTTGGCCGGTGGTACTTCTGGGCCGGGGTCGCTGCGGTCGCGGTTGGAGCGGCGGTTGTCACCGGCGTGGTGGTGAACAACAACCAGCCGCCGAAGCCCCTCACCGAAGCGGCCGTCTGCGCGGTCAACGGCGGTCGTTGCAACATCTGCGTCGGCTTCTCCTGCGCCGCCACCGGGCTCCCGTCGGGCATCCTCTCCTTCTGAGCCCGGGCGTCGCGCTGCGTCTGGAGACCGACGCTCCGGTGGGTCCACGGGCCTCGACGAATGACAGAGCGTGCAGACGTGCGATGGCGCCTGCGACTCGAACGGAAGGCTATGGGGTGCGGAGATCGTCCGACGACGACGCCTTCGTCTCGACGCGTACGAAGACGTCGCTGACTTTGCCGACGCCGAAGTAGTCGAGCACCGTGGCGCGAAGCCTGAAGCTCCCGTGCTCGGGGAGCAACGGCGCGAGGTTCAGCTCGCCGGCCTCGAACGAGAACGCCTGTCGGCCGAGGTTGTCGATCGTCTCCCGGCCCTGCGACACGGGGTCGGAGTAGCCGATGACGGCCGAGCGCAGCACCTTGCCGTCGGCGCCCAGCACCTCGAGCAGGATGATGTTGTCGACCGAGAAGCCCTTCGACGCGGCTTCGTCGCCGTAGAGCCGCACGTCGGCGCCCTCTGCAGCGAAGAGCGGGGTCTCGCCAGTCGCGACGACGTGCGGTGTTCGGTCGAAGTCGCGCGTGTCGACCTCGAGGTCCTTTCGGAGCTCGGTGATCTGCGCGGTCTCGCGTTCGGCCGTCTCGGCGAGCAGGCGAATGGGCTTGCCGGTCACTGCGGGGGGGGCCCGCTTGGGGCACGCCACCGACATCATCGCCGCCACCACCAGCACTGCGCACCTCACGGATTCACCAGCCTCACGGTCGTGAACGAACCACCATCGGTGACCTGCCAGACTTCGTAGGGGGACGAGGGCGCGCCGGCGTCGAGGTCGAAGTCGAGCTGTCCGCTCGCGCCATCGACGTTGATCGAGCGGCCCGCGGCGAGCGCCGCTGAAGCATCACGCCAGCCCGTCGACTTCAGTTGGAAGCTCATGCCGGTGCCGACCGAGAGCCTTGTCATCCCCTCGCTCATCCGACCGCCGGTCAGCGCCCCGTTGTCGCGGGTCGCATAGGCTGCACTGAGCATCACCAGATAGGCGGCGTCATAGCTGTGCGACGTGAAGGAGAAGTCGGACGGTTCGATACCGAACTCGACGACATACTGGGACCGGAAGTCGGCGAACGCGGTGCCGGTTCCCTGGGCAGGCGTGGTGCCGATGGCCCCGACGAGCTGGGGCAACGTGAGCGGTGTCACGATCGCGGGGTTCTTGGCCGAGTCCGAGAAGAACCACCGATGCCCTGACGCGTACGACAGCGTGGAACTCGTCCTCGCCGCCGTCACCACGGGGACAATGTCGGAGGGAAACCCGACGAAGACCGTCACCTTGGCGCGAACGCCGGCGTCGAGCGCGGCTGCACTGTGGAATCGCTCCAACCGCTCGAGGGAAGCGGTCACCTCACTGCCGGAGATGGCCACTCCGGGGTCCTTCTTGAACCCAAAGATCTCCAGGGTCTTCCCCTGGCCTCTGAGCCGTTCGCGGAGGAGCGACGCCACGCCTCGTCCATACGGGGTTTCCTCGTAGAGGACCGCGATGGTCGCCGCGCCCGCGTAGTCAGGTTCGTTCACCAGGGTGCTGGCCATGACGCGAACCTGGAGCGAGTCGGGCGGCGCGACCCGCCACATCGAGCCTCGGAAGGAACCGCTCAGCTCCTGGCTGGTCGCGTTGGCCGACATGAGCATCGTTCCCGCGTCGACGAGCGCGGGTGTGCCTGACGCAGTGAGGGTCGCCCCGCTTCCTGAGGTGATGACCGCAGGGACGCCCAGCTCGCTGACAGCCCATGTCGCTTGTTCGACCAGCGCATCCGAGTTGCGACGCGTGTTGCAGACATAGAGTGAGAACAGCCTGTTGTTGATGCCTGCGCTGGCGTTGACGTGCTTGAAGGCCAGCTCCATGGCGTTGAGCCTGGCCAGTTCTCTGGCGTCGTTGAGCTCCGTGCCGCCGTCTCCCTGCACCTCTGACAAGGGCAGCAGGGCCGCGATGCGAATCGTGTTCGGCTTGTCGAAGGCGCCCACGTCGCGGCGGCACTGCGCTGGCATCGGCAGGCAGTAGCGCTGAAGGCACACCCGGCTCGCGCCGCACTCCTGGTCGACAGTGCACTCTTCGAACCCGATGCCGTTGATCGCCGTGCACGTCGAGCCGAGCATCAGCAGGGCCACGGGCAGAACGCCGAGTCGCCTCGAGACCGATCGAATCATCAGAACCTCCACGTCAGGGTTCCAAGCGCGCCGCCGCCGCCGGGCAGGGGCACGACGGCGACCGCCCCGTCAGGCTCACCCTTCGGGAACAGGATGATGGCTGTCACGGCACAGGCGACGCCGGCGAGCAGCGAGATGTCGGCGACGACGGACTGGGTGAGCGTCGCCGACTGCTGGGCCCGCTTGGCGTCGATGGTGGTGGCGATTCGGAACGCCTGTTTGGACGCGTTGGACAGCAGCCCGAAGCTGAGCCCGAGCGCGAAGGCGGCGATGCTGGCGCCACCGGTCACGAAGGCCGCCGTCTTCCGGCCGTTCACCTTCGTCTGCTCGGTCTCGGACTGCGCCTTCTCCTTCGCTTCGAACTGCGCCTTCAGGCGCCGTGACTTCTCGGCCTCGGCCTCGGCGCGCTCGCGGGCGTCTTTCGCTTCCTTCTCGAGCCGGGTCTTCTCCGCGTCGCGAACGCGCGAGTCAGCCTCTTGCCGCGCGAGCAGCTGGCGCAGGCGGTCCATCGACAGGTTGGCCTTCTTCACGAGGTCCGGCTCGGAGTCGGTGGCGGGGAGGCCGATGTACTTTCCGTAGGTGTCGAGGGCTGGCTGAAGCTCGCCGGCCTGGTCGTACGCGCGGGCCATGTTGTAGACGAACTTGGAGTTCGGCTCGAGCGCGTGGGCCTCTTCCAGGAGCTTCGCCGCCTCTTTGTATTGCCCGTCCTTGTAGAGACGCTCGGCGTCCTTCGCGAGGGCAGTGGCGCGGGCGTTGGGGGCCGCGTGGGTGAGGAGCCCGGCCAGCGTCACCACGAGGAAGACGAGACGTCGCGCCATCTGTGCCAAGCCTACAAGGTAAGGACGGCAGGTCCAGCGCGTCACCGAGTCGACGCGTCGGTGCGGGCGAGGTGACCCGGCACGGCGGCGTGGCTGCGCGTCACTCCGGCAGACGTGACAGCAGTTGCTGGCGAATGAGCTCGAGCGTCCTGGGCATGCGATCGCCGAACTGCTCGAAGAACTGGCGTTGGCTCAGCAGCTCGTCCTTCCACTCGGCCTCGTTGATGCTCGTGGCTTCGTCGACCTTCGCGGGATCGATGTCGAGGCCGGACAGATCGATGTGGCCCTGCTTGGGGACCCAGCCGAAGAGCGATTCCTGCGCCCCGACGCTGCCGTGTGCGCGATCGACGATCCACTTGAGCACGCGCATGTTGTCGCCGTACCCGGGCCAGAGGAACTTGCCGGCCTTGTCCTTGCGGAACCAGTTCACCATGAAGATCTTGGGCGGGTAGGGGATGCGCTTCTGCATGGCGAGCCAGTGCGAGAAGTAGTCAGCCATGTTGTAGCCAACGAAGGGGAGCATCGCCATCGGGTCTCGACGCACGACGCCCTGGGCTCCGGTCGCGGCAGCGGTCGTCTCTGAGGCCATGGTGGCGCCGAGGTACACGCCGTGAGCCCAGTTGAACGACTGCATCACGAGGGGAATCGTGGTCGAGCGGCGGCCGCCGAAGATGATGGCGCTGATGGGCACGCCGCGCGGGTCGTTCACGTGCGTCGAGAGCATCGGGTTGTTCGCGGCGGGCGCAGTGAAGCGGGAGTTCGGGTGCGCGGCCTTCTCGGTCGACCCCTTCTTCCAGGGGTTGCCCTTCCAGTCGGTGAGCTCCTCGGGCACCTCGCCGTCGTGGCCTTCCCACCAGACGGTGTTGTCCTTCGTCACCGCGACGTTGGTGAAGATGGAGTTCCGGGTGAGGGTCTTCATCGCGTTCGGGTTCGACTGCCAGTTGGTGCCCGGGGCGACGCCGAAGTAGCCATTCTCGGGGTTCACGGCCCACAGTCGGCCGTCTTCGCCGACGCGCAGCCACGCGATGTCGTCACCCACGGTGTAGACCTTCCACCCGTCGAAGCGCTTGGGCGGAATCATCATCGCGAAGTTGGTCTTGCCACACGCCGAAGGGAACGCGGCCGCGACGTAGGTGGTGCGGCCCGACGGGTCCTCGACGCCGAGGATGAGCATGTGCTCGGCGAGCCAGCCTTCCTTCTTGCCGAGGTAGCTGCCGATGCGCAGGGCGAGGCACTTCTTGCCGAGCAGCGCGTTGCCGCCGTAGCCCGAGCCGAACGACCAGATCGCGTTGTCCTGGGGGAAGTGGCAGATGTAGCGGCGGTCGGGGTTGAGATCGCCAGTGCAGTGCAGGCCGCGGTTGAAGTTCTCGGAGTCGGCCAGCATGTCGAGCGCCGGCTTCCCCATCCGCGTCATGATGCCCATGTTGAGCACCACGTAGACGCTGTCGGTGATCTCGATGCCGATCTTGGAGTGCTCGCTGTTGAGCGGCCCCATCACGTACGGCACCACGTACAGCGTGCGGCCCTTCATCGAACCGGCGAAGAGGCCGCGCAGCTTCGTGTAGGCCTCGTCGGGCGCCATCCAGTTGTTGGTGGGGCCGGCCTCATCCTTCGTCGGGGTGCAGATGAAGGTGAGGTGCTCGACGCGCGCGACGTCGCTCGAGTTGGAGCGGTGCAGGTAGCAGCCCGGGTGTTTCTGCTGGTTCAGCGGGGTGAGGATGCCCTTCGAGACGGCGTATTCGGTGAGGCGCTTGCGCTCCTCTTCGCTGCCGTCGCACCACACCACCTGATCGGGGGTGGTCATCGTGGTCATCTCGTTCACCCAGTCAATCAGCCGCTGGTTCTTCGTCAGGTTCGTCGTGACGTTGGACATGGTGTCTTCTCTCGTGAGCGGTGGAAGATGCGTCAGCGTGCCGCGTGCCTCGCATGGCAAATCGGGTTCATCAAGGTGGAAGGCCTCATCGGACCCATGAGAGGACCGCACGATGCGATGCGTCACCCGCGGGGCGCGTTGACGAGGGGCTTCCGTGCGAGCGGTTCTTGACGGCGCGCGTCGCAGCAGCACGCAGATGCGGTCGAGATGATGCCGGGGTTCGAGCCGTCGACGCAGCACCGCCCGAGCGCCGTTCAAGCGCTCGGGCGAAAGGAACACCGTGCCCTTGGTGCGTTCTCAGTACACTGAAGCGCCACGGCCGTAGCCGCGCAGCGAGTCGACCTTCATCGCCTTCACGCTCTCGGACTGCGCTTCGGCAGGCGCGGCGGGCGCCTTGCGAGCGACGTCGAGCTGCTTCACGTTGCCGGCGTAGTCATTCTCGAGGGCAGCGGCTCCGGCGACCGGGGCGGCTTCGTCGAAGAGCACCGTGTTGTCTTGAATGAGCTGCTGCGCTTCCCGGTAGCGGCCCTGCTGCATGGCCGAGGCGGCCTTCTCGACGTTCTGTGACGCACGAGCGCGGGTGGCGAGCACGAAGGCGTCCTTGTCGCGCTTCTGGTCGGCGAGCGTGCGGTCCGGCGTCACCATGGCGGCGAGCTTCACGCTGGCGTCGGCCGTCTGGGAGGTGAGCAGGTCGGTGTAGTCGAGGCGGAAGTCGGCGACGTCGAGGGCGGCGGCTTCGGCGCCGGTGGCGCGGGCGGTGAGGTGCACCACGAGCTTCTCGCTCTGACGCGACGAGAAGTCGGGCAGCGACACGGTGACGGTGTTGCCCGAGCGCAGGACGGGGCGGCCGAACACCTCGCGGAAGTCGATGCCAGCCGGCACGGTGAACTTCAGCGTCACGCCGCGGGCCACCATGGTGCCGGCCTGCTGCAGGTCCTTCTCGAAGAGGGCGACGGTCGACTCGGCGTCGCGAATGAAGCCGTAGGATCCTCCGCCGACGTCGGCCAGGCGCTGCATGAGGTCTTCGTTGAAGTCGGCGCCGACGCCAAGCGAGGTGATGGTGGTGCCAGCCGCGCGCAGCCGTGACGCGATGTTGACGAGGCCGTTGGGCGAGGTGACGCCGACGGTGGGCTGACCATCCGAGAGGAGGAGCAGGCGGTTGACGGTAAAGTCGCTGCGGGCGACGTCGAGCTGCGCTTTGCCGGCCATCAGGCCGTCGCCGATGTTGGTGCCGCCCTCGTCTGAGATGTTGCGAATGTAGCGGCGCATGCGGTCTTTGTTGTCGGGCGTGGCGAAGGCTCCGGGCATGAGGCGCACGTCCGAGCCGTAGTGAATGATGGCCAGGCGATCGCTCTCTTCGAGCAGGTCGACGAGGCGCAGCGCCGCGCGGCGGGCCTGGGCGATCTTCTCTCCAGACATCGAGCCCGAGCGGTCGATGACGAGCGAGAGATTGACCGGAGCGCGCCTGGCGTTCGGCACGTCGACGCCGGAGACCTCGAGCGTGGCGAAGACGTCGCTGGTGCCAGGGACCAGGTACGGGTGCGAGAGCTTGCCCGTCATCGTCAGCGAGCCCGGGTGGGTTGTTGGCGTGGCGACGGGCGTCGGCTCAGGCGGAGGCGGCGTCACGGGCGCGACCGGCGGAGGCACCGTCGGCTGCCGGGGCGTCGGGCCCGCTTTCGGCAGGCCGACGACGACGGCGGTGAGCAGCAAGGCAGCGGCGATTCCGAGGAAGGCGGTCGTTCGGTTCATAGGCGTCGGCATGAAACGACCCGCGCGGGAGTTCGATCTGAGGCGACGGAAGGCATCTGAAATCAGGACCTTGGGCGGATGCGTGAAAGGCGTGGACTTCTTCGTCGGTGACGAGGCTTTCGAGCACCCTGGCGGAGGGCTGGTGACGATGAAGCCCGGAGTCCATTCAGGCGAACGGAGTCATCGTCGACCATCTGTCTGCGCAAGATGAGCCATTCTTGTCCGAGGGACTGCCAGCGGCTGACCTGCAGCTCGCCGTGCGTCATCGAGTTGGTCAAAGCGGGAGCGGACGTCGCGCGAGGCCGCACGGAATGTCGGCCGCGGCGGAGCGATGCCTGGGCCTCGCGCAACAGCAGCCACTCCCGGTCCGAAAGATTCCAGTTCGTCGGCTCAGCGTCATCGCCGACCAACGACCCCGACCTCGGTCCCCTCGGGGAGCGGCTCGTCGAGCACCACCGTGTTGCCGACCGCTCTGCCTCTCACGACGCGCATGGGCGTCATGGTGCGCGCCTCATCGTCAGTGGCGCAACTCGTCCCCGATGCGTGCACAATGCGCGCTGCGTGGCACGAGACTCCGACGGCATCGACATCACCCTGGCGAAACCCAAGGCCGACGGCAGCGCCTCGAAGGCCGAGTCGTTGCCGGTCGAGCCGCAGGGAAAGTACGAACAACCCAGGACCGCCGGCGACGTCGAGCTCGGCCGCGGCGGCATGGGCCGGGTGCTGCGCCTCGAAGACGTGCACTTGAGGCGCGAGGTCGCCGTCAAAGAGCTGCTCCCGGAGCACCACCCCGCGATGAGCCAGGGGCCGATGCTGGCCAACCTCTTCATCCGCGAGGCGCAAGTGCTCGCGATGCTGGAGCACCCCGGCGTCGTGCCCATCTACGAGCTCGGCCGCCGCCCCGATGGCACGCCGTACTACGCGATGCGGAAGGTCAACGGACGCTCCTTCACCCACGCCATCGAGGCCTGCGCGTCGTTGGAGGACAGGCTCTCGTTGCTCCCGCACCTCGTCGACGTCGCGCACACCGTCGGCTTCGCGCACGCCCGCGGCGTGGTGCACCGCGATCTCAAACCAGGCAACGTCATGGTCGGCCCCTTCGGAGAGACGCTCGTCGTCGACTGGGGCCTCGCGCTGGTGCAGGGAGAAGACGACGCCGAAGGGCAACTCGCCGGTACGCCCGCGTACATGAGCCCGGAGCAGGTGCAGAGCGGCAGGCTCGACCCGCGCAGTGACGTCTGGTCGCTGGGCGTCATGGCGTACGAGCTGTTGTCGGGCACGCTCCCGTTCGACGCGTCGACCGTGACCGAAACGCTCAACCTGGTGAAGACGCGAGACGTGCCGCTGCTGTCGAAGCGTGAGCCGAAGCTGGCGCGCCCGCTCCTGGCCGTCGTCACCAAAGCGCTCCAACGAGACCCCGCCGCGCGCTACGAGAGCGGTGAGGCGTTCGCCGTCGCGCTCGAGAAGGCCATCCGAGAACGAACGCCCCGGCCGGTGACGCTGCCCATCATCCTCGCCTGCGTCGTGGTGGCGCTCGGGATGGGCTGGTTGCGTGCGCGGTCGGCCATCGCTTCGCTCGAGTCCGAACGTGAGACGCAGCGGCTCTGGGCCGATGACGCGAAGCGGGCGCGGGCCCATCAACTCGCGCAGGCGGCGGAGCGTGCGCTTCGTTCGAGCGACGTATTCGAGGCCGATCAGCTCGCTCGCACCGCAGAGGCAGACGGCCCCAATGCGCTGGCTCGCGGCGTTCGCATGCTCACGCACGAGCGTGGCGTTCCGACGCTGTTGTGGAAGAGGCCGGTCGAAGCGGGGTGCGCGCGGGTGGCGGTGACCAGCTTCGTCGTCGCGTGTTCCACCTTGAACGGCGTCGAGTTGTTCGACGTGAAGACCGGCGCCTCGAAGGGCCGTCTGTCCGCTGGGCCCGCTGCCGGCTGGCTCCCCGCCCTCGCGGTGTTGTCCGATGACGTGATCGTCGCCGGCGCCGACAACCGCATGCTCTACCGATGGGAGCTCGAGAAGCCGAACGCGCCCGAGACCCTCTCCTTCCCCGAGTCCATCACCGCGCTCGCGCCGACCACGGCGGGCGTCCTGGTCGGGCTGCGCGATGGTTCCCTGTTTCGTCAGCCCATGGTGGGGGAGCGCGTGACGCTGCCCGGACTGCCCAGCCGGGTGACGGCGCTCATCGCCGATGGGGCCCGCTATGCCGTCGGCGGCGACGCGGTCTTGAAGATCGTCTCGCTCGACGGGAAGACGGCGACGACGCTCGATCGCACCGCGCTCGCGCTCGATCAGGGCGCCACCGGCGCGCTGTATGCTGGCGTCGAACGCTCGGTCCTGAAGCTCGAAGGCGGCGTCGTGAAGCAGATCTTCTCGGGCCACCGCGACGCCGTCAGCGCCATCGCCGCAGGGAAACGCCTCGCCTCTGCCGACGCCGACGGCACCGTGCGTGTCTGGTTCGACGACGGTGAGCTCTTCACCGAGTGGCGCGCCTTCGAGCCCGGCGTTCAGTCGATGAGCTGGTCGAATGATGACTCGGTGCTCCTCGTCGCTCCCCGGTCCCGCGTGCTCGAAGCGTGGGCCGTGCCCGAGCCCCTCAAGCAGTTCGCCGACGAAGGCGTCCCGACGTTTCAGGCGTTCTGGTCGAGCGGGTGGTTGATGACCGGGTTGCGTGACGGTCGCATCCGGAAGATCGACACCGCGACGGCGAGCGTCGATTTCCTCGAGTCGAAGCACGCGGGCGCCGTGCGTGCGATGGCCGAGGTGCACACCGATGGAAAGCCCGGTTCGCTCCGTCATCTCTCAGGGGGCGACGACGGGCAGATCCTCGCGCAGCGATGGAACGGTGAGGTCGAGGCGCTCGACGCGAAGCAGAAGGCCCGCGTCACCGCGCTCGACGTGTCGGCTGACGGCGAGCGCGCGAGCTGGGCGTTCGACGATGGAACGGTCGTGCTCTATGCGCTCAGCCACGGCACCGAGGTGCGGCGCGTTCGTGAGGCGATCGTCCGCTCCATCCGGTTTTCGCCCGACTCACGACGGCTCGCGTGGGGCCGCGACGACAAACGGGTGGTGCTCCTCGACGCGCAGGACGGCAAGGAGCAGTCGCGGCTGGAAGAGACCGACGCTCCGGTGCTCGCGCTGCGCTGGGCCGGGGAGGGCGTCGTCACCGCGCTCGCCAACGGCCAGGTGCAGCAGTGGGACCCCGCTGAGCAGCGCGCTCACCGCACGTTCACCCAGGCGAAAGATCGGACGACCTCGGTCGATCTCAGCCCCGATGGCACCAAGGTGGTGGCTGGCAGCGACGATGGGCACGTCTACGTCTGGGCGCTTGCGAGCGGCGAGCTGCTGGCCGACGTGCCGGCCGATGCTGGCGAGGTGAAGAGCGTTTCCTTCGTGGGGAACGACTCGGTCTTCGCGGCGGGCACCGATCGGCGTGTTCACCTCTGGTCGTTGAACCCGCCGTAAGCGGGCTCTTCCACGTTCGCGGCCTTTCGGGTACGTCGACCCGCACCACACGAGACGGCGTTCCGTTCCCGGTGGATCACCAATCGCATGACGACCGAAACCACGACCGAGCAGGTTTCTGAGCGGCAGGCTCCCGCGCCCGACGACAGCGCGCGGAACAGCCACGCTCTCCTGACTCCGACCGAAGTGTCCGATGCCCGTACCTCACCCGAGATCGACCCGACGTTTCTCGACGCGGACGCCGTGCGCGTGCTGCTGCGGCTCAAGCAGAACGGCCACCAAGGCTACCTGGTCGGCGGCTGCGTGCGCGATTCGTTGATCGGTCGCACCCCGAAGGACTTCGACATCGCCACCAGCGCGACGCCGAACCAGGTGAAGGGCCTGTTCCGCAACTGTCGGCTCATCGGCCGCAGGTTCCGGCTCGCCCACGTGTACTTCAAGGGCGGCAAGATCCTCGAGGTGTCGACGTTCCGCGCGAACCCGACCGTGGAAGAGCCCCAGCCCAGTGAAGCCGCGGAAGGCGAAGTGCGCACCGAGGGCACTGAGCACATCGCGGTCGCCGATCGAGAGGCGCTCGAGGCGGTGGAGCACGGCGAGCCGGTGCCGGAAGCAGTCGTCGAAGACAACGCCGACGATCCGTCCGCGTCGGTGACGCTGAGCCCTGACGGGCCGCGGCCAGAGCGCGATCTGCTCATCACCGAAGACAACACCTTCGGCACCGAGCTCGAGGACGCGCTCCGTCGTGACTTCACCATCAACGGGCTCTTCTACGATCCGCTCACCGGGAAGGTGATCGACCACGTCGACGGCCTGCGCGATCTCGCCGCCGAGCAGATCCGAACCATCGGGAACGCAGAGCAGCGCATGCGTGAAGACCCCGTGCGCATTCTGCGCGCCGTGCGCTTCGCCGGGAAGCTGGGCTTCGACATCGAGTCCCGCACGTATGCCGCGATGGAAGGGTCGATCGAAGACCTGCCTCGCTGCTCGGCGCCGCGGCTGCTTGAAGAGACCTTCCGGCTCATCCGTGGTGGCGGGGCGTCGCCGGCGCTCAAGCTGCTGCTCGCGCTCGATGGGCTCAAGCACCTGTTGCCGCCGGTGAACGACTACCTCGCGGAGCAGGACGCCGAGGGCCAGGAGGCGTACTTCAAGTCGATCGCCGAAATGGACTCGTTGGTGAACGCGGGCACGTCGTTCGACGACTCCATGTTGCTGGCGTGCATTCTGCTGCCGATCGCGCTCGATGAACCCGAGCCGGTGGAAGGCGCCGCCCAGCCGGTCGCGGTTGCCGTGCCGGTGGGTGAGACTCCCGCGGTCGAGGGCGCTGCGCTGTCCGAGACGCCCGTGGTGGCGGTGGTTCCGGCGGCCGTCGACCCGCAAGATCGACCGCCCTCGGTGGCGAAGGCGATCGAGCTGCTGCTCAGCGAACTGGTGCGCGCCGCCCGTCTGCCGCGTCGTATTGCCGAGCGGTGCCGCATGATCCTGCTCTCGCAGAAGACGCTCGCGGGCCTGCGTCGTCGCCGTGGCGGGCTGCAGGGCTTCCGCAGCCACCCGCTCTTCAACGAGTCGTTGGCGGTGTTCGAGGTGTGGGTCCGCGCGACGGGTGAGCACAAGGCCGCGCTGGACTCGTGGAAGGTCGGGGCTGCGCCGAGTGTGTCCACCGACGCCGAAGGCCCGCGCCGTCGTCGCCGCCGTCGTCGTCGCGGTGGTGGTGGTGGCGATCGCCCGCAGGCGTGAACCCGCTCGTCCACGCGGAGCTGTCGTGGCTGGCCGGAGCGCGGCTGACCGAGCGGCGTGATCGACTGTTGATCACGCTCGCCGGAGTTGCGCCCGATCTCGATGGGCTCACGCTCCTGGCGGGTGAGGAGGCCTACGGGAAGTGGCATCACCTGCTGACACACGGGATCGTCGCAGCGACCATCTGCGCGGTGGTGTTCGGGGCGTTGGCGAAGCAGCGCCTGCTCGTCGGCGTGTTGAGCTTCGGAGCGTTCCATCTTCACCTGCTGTGCGATCTCGCCGGGAGCGGGCCGGGCTGGCCGATCTGGTACCTGTACCCATTCAGCCTGCACGAGACGATGTGGAGCGGGCAGTGGAACCTGGCGAGCTGGCAGAACTCGCTCATCGGGCTGGCGGCGACGGTGGCGGTGTTGTGGTGTGCCCTGCCGCTGGGTCGAACAGCCGTCGAGCTGTTCTCGGTGAAGACCGACGGCAAGGTGGTCGCCGCGTTGCGGGCGCGCTTTCGGAAGGGGCCTTCGTCATGAGCGACGATCGAGAACTTCAGGCTGCGCAGTGGGTCGAGGCGCGGGCTCGAGGCGTGCGAGTGATGTTCGGCGCCGGGGCCTCGCTGGTGGCGGCGGGCATCTTCCTCGTGTCGTACTTGGCGCTCCGAGACGTGTCGCTCGAAGAGGCCGGTGTTCACGTGCCGATCGTCAGCGCGGCCATCTCGGCCGTGCTCGCGGCGCTGCCGATCGTGATCGCGTTGTTCGTGTCGAAGCGGCTCGTGCGCCTGCGCCTGGATAGATGGGTGGCCGAGGCGTCGCAGCGTTTTGGCGTGCACGGCGGTGCGCTGGGTGAGTTGTTGACGTTCTTGCGCTGATTGACGTGCGGACGGCCCGTGGTGAGACTGCGGGCATGCAGCACGTCCACTTCGAGTCAGAGTCGACGCCGATTCGTCTGGAGCGCGCCTCGGTTCGCTTCCCGATTCAGCTGTCGATTCCGCGCGGCTTCAAGGTCAGTGCCCCTGCGAGCTGGCCAACAGTCGAGGGGCGCCTCGAGTTCGTCGAAGGAGCACTCCTCTTCATGCCCCCCTGCGCTGACTATCAGCAGGACGTCTCAGCCGAGGCAGTGCGTCTGCTCGGAAACTGGTCGGTGCTTCATCCCGAGTTCATCGTGGCGGGCAACGAGGCGGGTATGCTCCTCGACGGAGAGGCGCGCGGAGCGGACGTGGCTGTCTGGAGGCGCGCTGACGTTGGCCCGCATCGAGGTCGGTTCCGTCGAGTGCCTCCGATTCTCGCGGTCGAGGTCGCTGGTGAGGACGAAGACGAAACGTCGCTCGTCGCGAAGGCACGCTGGTACCTGAAGCATGGAGTGAAGACGGTGTGGCTTGCGTTCCCGCAAGAGCGGGAGGTGGTCGTCGTGAGCTCGCGTCGCACGCGCCGACTCCGAGGTGCTTCCAGGTTGGACGCGCTGGGTCTGCCTGATCTCGAGGTCACCGCGGTCGAGCTGTTCCGTCAGCTCGGTCCTGCTGCCCGCTGATTGCTGGCTGAAACGGCTGCCCGAAGCGAGGCGGGTCTGACGGTGCCCTCGAAGCCTCGAGGGGCGAGGGGCAGCTGGAATTGGCGCAGTCCGTGGTCGTCGTACCCGAGGGCCGAGACCGCTTTCCAGGGGCTGTGAACAGGGTGACGGTTTTGCGGAAACGAGTTCACGTCACCTTGTGGTCGTCTTTCCGTCACCTTCTTCACAGTCCCCAGAAAAGCGACCGGCTCCCTCGACCCAAACGGTCGAGTCGACCTGTGAGGCGGCCTGATTCCTCGCGACCTGTTGCACTTGAGGCTTCGAAGCGCCCTCGACCAGCCCTCGCGCTCAAGAGCAGCTGTTCGCGCCCGCAGAACCCGAAACGCGCGATGCCTATTCGTCCTCCCGCACCACCCGCACTGCATCTTTCGGCAACGCCTGCGCCGCCTTCGCCCGCGCCTGCTTCTCTTCTGAATAGAACCCGTCGCGTTGGCTGAACGCGTCGCCGTCTGCGAGGTCGGCGGTCACGACGGCCTTCGTCCCGAACTTCGCGGCGATCTTGTCGAGCGCCTGGTTCAGCTTGTCGTTCTTCGGCGGCGCCTCGGGCGCGAACAACCCCAGCTGCTCGCCGGCCCCGACGAGCTCCTGCGCCGACACGCCGGTGAGGCGAATCTTCCGTGCAAGGTCGACCTTCGAGAGCAGCCCGCGCGCCTCGCGATAGAGCACCTGCCCATCATCCGTCGGCACCTCGAGCGTCTTGCGCCGCGTGATGCTCTGGAAGTCGTCGTACTTCACGGTGAGCTGCACGCAGCGGGCCTTGAGGCCCGACTTCCTCAGCCGACGGCCGACGCGCAGCGCTTGTCCGTGCAAATGGGGAGACAGCGCCTCTTCTCCGCGCAGATCCTCCTCGAACGTGTCCTGGGCGCCGATGCTCTTCGCGTCGCGATCAGGCACGACGGCGCGCGGATCGATCGCGTTCGACAGCTCCCAGAAGTGCTGGCCCGACGAGCCGAGGTTCCGGGTCAGCCACTCGAGATCCCTCGCGGCGACGTCCCCGATCGTCTTGAGCCCCAGGCGGAGCAGCTGCTCCTCGGTCTTCGGCCCCACGCCCCAGAGTCGAGAGACCGGCAGCGGCGCGAGGAACGCTTTCGACGTGCCGGGGAGCACGACCTTCTGCCCTGCCGGCTTTCCCGAGTCCGAGGCGATCTTCGCGACGAACTTCACCTCGGCGATGCCGGCCGACGCAGGCAGGTGCAGCTCGTCGCGGATCTCGGCGCGAATGCGCTTCGCGAGCAGAATGGGGTCGCCGAACAGCGCCTGCGAGCCCGTCACGTCGAGGAACGCCTCGTCGAGCGACAACGGCTCGATGAGCGGCGTGTAGCGCTCGAAGATGCGGAACACCGCCTCGCTCGCGTCGACGTACGCCTCGAACCGCGGCGGCACCACGATCGCCTTCGGCGCCAGCTTCATCGCGCGACCCATGGGCATCGCGCTGCGCACGCCGAACGGGCGAACCTCGTACGACGCCGCCAACACCACCCCACGCTGCGGGTGCCCGCCGACGATCACCGGCTTGCCCTCGAGGGCCGGGTTGTCGCGCTGCTCCACCGACGCGTAGAACGCGTCCATGTCGAGGTGGATGATGGCTCGGTCCCAGCTCACGTGAGCGGGGAGTGTCCGTCACGGTGACAGGCGCTTCAAGGCACGAGGCGAGCCAGCACGCGCGACAACTCAGGTGGCAGTGGGCTCTCGATCTTCGTCGTCTGGCGCGTCACCGGGTGCTCGAAGGCGAGCGACGCCGCGTGCAGGAAGAACCGTGACAAGTCTGGCTCTGCGCGGCCGCCGTAGCGGGTGTCGCCGATGATGGGCGCGCCGATGGCCGACAGATGCGCGCGCACCTGGTGCAGCACGCCCGTGAAAAGCCGCACCTCGACGAGCGAGAGCACGCCCTTGCGCCTGAGCACCGTGAACGACGACTTCGCGGGCCGGGCCTCTTCGCCTTCGATCGCGGGCCGAACGTGATCTCCGGCGTGTACCAGCGGCAGCTCGATCTCACCTCCATCGGCGAGGGGGCCGCGCACCAGCGCGAGGTAGCGCTTGTCGACGCCGCCAGACTCACTGAACGCCGCGCGCATCGTCGTCCACACCCCGGGCGTCTTGGCGACCAGGAGGGCTCCTGACGTCTCCACGTCCAGCCGGTGACAGAGCCCGGCTTCTCGCGGATCCGCGCCGACACCTGCCAGCGCCGGCCACCGCGCGACCAGGGCGTTCGCCACCGTCCCCGTCTCTCCGGGATCGATCGGTTGCGTCGGAACTCCAGCGGGCTTGTCCACCGCGATGAGCGCGTCGTCTTCGAAGAGCACCGTCAGCGTCTGCGTCGCGTCAGCCACCGCGCCGATGGGCGCGTCATTCACCTCGACCACCACCGTCTGTCCGGCGGAGAGGCTCACGCCCTTCTTCGCGCGGCGTCCATCGACCCGCACCGCGTCGGCCTCGAACAGCGCCTTGATCCGGTTGCGTGACAGCGACAACTTCTCGCCGATGAACACGTCGATGCGCTGGCCTGCGCCTTCCGGAGGGACCTTCAGCTCGTGTCGCGTCGTGGCGCTCATGCCTGCAACAACGCTTCATAGACTTCTTCTGCCGTCTGGAAGCGGTCGCCCGGCTCTTTGCGGATGAGCCTCATCGCCACCCTCGCGAGCGTGCGATCGACCTTCGGGTTGAGGCTCGTCAGCGACGCAGGCTCGGTCTCGAGCACCTTCTGCCAGAGCTCGTACGGCGTCTTCGCCTCGAACGGAGGCCGGCCCGAGAGCAGCTCGTAGAGGATGACGCCGAGGCCGTAGAGGTCGGTGCGCGCGTCGAGCTGCTCACCGAGCACCTGCTCTGGCGCCATGTAGCGGAACGTGCCCACGAGCCGCCCGTCAGCCGTCACGGCGCTGTCGTCGGCGAGGAACTTGGCGAGCCCGAAGTCCATCAGGCGCACCGTCCGATCTTCGTCGACCATCACGTTGGTCGGCTTGAGATCTCGGTGAATGAGCCCGTGCCCGTGAATGTACGCGAGCGCCTCGGTGAGCTGGAGCATCGCGTCCTTCAGCCGGCCGACCCGCTCTCCACGGTTCAGCGCGGCGAGCTCGACCTCACCCGGGCGAACGCCGATCGGCCGTTGCTCTCCCGGCGTCGGCACGTCGAAGGGCAGGGCGTTCTCGCCGGTCAGCGGGTTGTAGGTGTCGGGCTCGTCCGCGAGCGCGGCGAAGCGCCTCACCGAATCAGGACCCGACTCGTATTCTTCCTCGTCGTCACTCACCGAGCTCGAGAACTCGTCGCTGATCGGCTCTTCGCCGAACGTGGCGAGCGAGAACAGCCCTGAAGGGTCTTCGTCGTTCTCATCGGCCTCTTCGACGCTCGCGTCGGGGTCGCGCTCGGTGTTCATCGCCTGCCGGTGCAACGTGATGGCGCGCACCAGCCCGTGATCGCTCTTCAGATCTTCGTCCGAGAGCGACAGGTAGTGCCGCAGCGTCAGGCCTTCGACGAGCTCCATCGCCAGGTAGGGGTAGCCCTGGAAGACGCCCGTGTCGTAGACGCGCACGACGTTCGGGTGCGAGAGGTTCTGCAGCGTCTCGAACTCGCGCGCCAGACGGCGGGTCGCGCGTGGGTCGAGCGCGGGCCCCGAGGACAACAGCTTCAGCGCCGCGTCGTCGCCGGTGCGTCGATCGATCGCGCGGTACACGGTGCCAGCACCACCGCTCCCCAGCGTCTCGAGCACACGGTAGGGACCGATCACCTTGGGCGGCATTGGCGGCGCGGAGCCTATGGAAGAACCCGGGCTTCGTCTAACCAACTGCTGCGGGTTGATCAGCGACGGCTTGGTCACCGGCTGCGACCGCTGGCCAGCGCTCCTTCCTGTCGACGCCGCCGGAGTGCTTTGTGTGGCACAGGAGGCTTTGAGGCGACGGCCACATCTGACTACGGTGCGCGCCCCACGAGACGACATGAACGCGATCGAAGAGCTCGAGAGCCAGGTCAAAGCGCGAGAGGTGCCGAAGCACGTCGGTATCATCATGGACGGCAACGGTCGCTGGGCCGAGTCCCGTGGGTTGCCGCGGATCGAAGGTCACCGTGAAGGCTCGACCAGCGTTCGTGAAGTCACCCGCTCGGCCCGTCGCATTGGGCTCAAAGCGCTCACCCTCTACGCCTTCTCGTCGCAGAACTGGTCGCGGCCCCCCGACGAAGTCGCAGGTCTGATGGATCTGCTGCGGGACTACCTCGTCAAGGAGCGCGACGAGATCATGGACAACGGCATCAAGCTCAACGCCATCGGTGAGCTCGAGAAGCTGCCGAAGTACGTGAAGCAGCCGCTCGATGCGCTGCGCGCCGAGAGCGTGAAGAACCAGGGGCTGGTGTTGACGCTGGCCCTGTCGTACGGCGGCCGCGAAGAGCTGGTGCACGGCGTGCGCGCCCTCGCGGCGAAGGTGGCGAGCGGGGCCCTGGCGCTCGAGGACCTCACCGAAGACGTCGTCACCGGCGCCCTGTGGACGCACGATCTTCCTCCGGTCGATCTCGTGATCCGGTCCAGCGGTGAGCAACGGCTGTCGAACTTCCTGCTCTGGCAGACCGCCTACAGCGAGTTCCACTTCAGTCCGATCGCGTGGCCAGATTTCCGGGCAAAGGAATTTGCCGAGGCGCTGCTGCATTTCCAGACGCGCGAGCGCCGCTTCGGACTCACCGGAGCACAGCTGCGTCGGGCCGGGACGTGAACGCGTGACTGAGAAGAACAGGAACCTGCTGCTGAGGGTGATCAGCGCCATCGTGCTGTTGCCCATCGTTCTCTCTCTGCTCTATCGCGGCGGGTATTCCAGCGCGGCGCTGCTCGGCTTCGCGGCGGCAGCCTGCGCGCGCGAGTACCTGCTGATCACGATGAAGGAGCTCAACCCACTCGGGTGGGGCACGGTGCTCTCGGCGGGGTTGATGCCGCTGATCGTCGCCTGGCGGCCGCTCGAGGCGACGGCGCTGATCTCGGGCGCGACCGGCGTCGTCCTCTTCGCGGCCTGGCTCTGGCATCTGCTGAACGGGCCACTCCAGGAGGGGCCGCAGCGCACCGCTCACATCCTCACCGCCTTCATCTACGGCCACGGTGGGCTGACGGCGCTGATGGCGATTCGCAACCTCGACGAAGGCGGCTGGTGGGTCGTCGCGTCGCTCGTCATCACGTGGGGCAACGACACGGCGGCGTATTTCTTCGGCCGCTTCCTCGGGAAGCACAAGCTGTACCCCGAGGTCAGTCCGTCGAAGAGCTGGGAGGGGTTCTTCGGCGGCTTCGTCGGCGCGATCGGCTTCATGTTCGTGCAGCGCCAGTTCTTCGCTCCGTTCCTCACCATCACCGACTGCATCTTCCTCGGCACCTGCGGCAGCCTGCTCGGGCCGGCGGGCGATCTCTGCGAGTCGATGCTCAAGCGCGCGTACGGCGTGAAGGACTCGGGCAACATCATTCCCGGCCACGGAGGCATGCTCGATCGGATTGACGCCCTCATCTTCAACGCCCCGATGGTGTTGCTCTACGTGCAGTTCATGCGCCCCAACATGGGGTGACGCGGCGCTCGGCCGGTCGGCCTGAAACACGCGACCCGCGCCGTCCGTTGAGTGCTTCGGAGCCGTGGTCGTCTTGGCTCTGCGCCGTGCCACTGCGTTCCTCGAGGAGACGTCATGAAGGTCGGAATCGATGCCATCGGAGTCTCGGTCCCCTCGTTGTGCATCGACCTCGAGGTGCTGGCGAAGGCGCGAGGGGTCGACCCCGCGAAGTACCTCGAGGGCATCGGCACCTGGCGAATGGGGGTCGCGCCGATCGATGAAGACACGGTGACCCTCGCGGCACGCGCGGCGTCGATGGCGATGACGTCAGCCGACGCGAAGCCCGATGAGATCGGCATGCTGGTCGTCGGCACCGAGACGGCGGTCGATCACTCCAAGCCGGTGTCGTCATTCGTGCAGGGGTTGTTGGGCATCGGTTCGCGCTGCCGCGTGTTCGAGACCAAGCACGCCTGCTACGGCGGCACCGCGGCGCTGATGATGGCGCTCGACTGGGTTCGATCGGGCAGCGCCAACGGTCGCAAGGCCCTCATCGTCTGCAGCGACATCGCGCGCTACGGGCTGAAGACGGCGGGTGAGCCGACCCAGGGCGCTGGCGCGGTGGCGCTCGTCGTCTCGGAGAACCCCAGGCTGCTCGAGCTCGACCCTTCGTGCACCGGCCAGTTCGCGTCCGACGTGCACGACTTCTGGCGGCCGCTCTACTCGAAGGACGCGTTCGTCGACGGCCACTACTCGGTGAAGTGCTACCTCGACGCGATCTCCGGTGCGTACCGGCACTTCAAAGAGCAGGCTCCCGGTGTCACCGCGAGCGACTTCGCAGCGGTCGCCTACCACGTGCCCTACGGGAAGATGGCGAAGAAGGCCCACCGGCAGCTCCGCTCACTCGACGGAGATCAGACTCCCGACGCCAGCTTCGACGCGCAGGTCTCAGCCTCGCTCGCGCTCCCCGCCCAGGTCGGCAACATCTACACGGGGTCGCTCTACCTCGCGCTCGCGTCGCTGCTCTCGACCTCGCCGCGCGACCTCGATGGTCAGCGCATCGGCCTGTTCAGCTACGGCAGCGGCTCGTGCGCCGAGTTCTTCGCAGGGACGGTCGTCGCCGGGGCGCAGGCGCGGGTGAAGGCGCTGCAGCTCCAGGCCCTGCTGGACGCCCGCCGCAAGCTGACCATCGAGGAGTACGAGGCGATCATGCGCGCGCGTGAAGCGACCGACATGAAGGCGGTTGAGGCCGTCGCAGGTGACGGCTTCCGCTTTCTTGGCGTCGACGCGCACAAGCGGACGTACGCCGGCCCAACAGCCTGAGGCGGTCGTGCCCGCGCAATGGCGGGCAGGTCACCCTGGATCGATGTCAGCCCTGCGCGAGAGTGAGGCACCATCAAAGTACTGCAGGGCATTCGAGACGACCTGGCGCGCTCCAACCGCGACAGCAACGAGAGGCTCGACGCGATGCGCGCCGAGTCACCACCGCATTCGACGACGGCGCGGAACTGCGACTCCTCGGCTTCGAGCGCGTCGACTCCACGCTGCTTCGCGGAAGTCCCTTCGGCACGGGCCCGTTCGACCCCCTCGAGAGCTCGTTCGGCGCCGAGGCCGTCTATCCCGCACGGCCTTCTCCCGGCACCGCTTCACCGGCCTGCTTTCGGGTGGCGGCGATTCCCTCCACCCGTACCTGCGGCCCTGGTTCCGCTTCGTCGAGCCGGAAGTTCGGTTGCATTCAGGGGGCTCGAGCCCCGAGCACCAACGAGCGAATCGGCGAGAGGTTGTTGGTCTCGCTGAGCTCGACCTGAGACTGATTGAAGTCGGCGACGGCGGCGAGGAAGACGGTGCCGACCTGGCCGGTAGGAGAAAGCGCCGGCACTCCGAGCGTGCGCGTCTCGCAGGCATTCGGCGCAAGTGAGAACGTACCCTGTCCCGGAAGCAACAGGTCCGACGCGGCGATCGGTTGCTTCGTTGAGAAGATGTTGTCCGTCGAGGCGATGAGCACCACGTCCACTGGCCCTGCTGTCGTGCCCTGATTGCACACCGTCACCCGCGCAGAGATCGCCGCCCCGAGAACGGCCGACGCGGGTACCGACAAGGCCGTGATGACGAAGTCGGGGCCGAAGCCGAGCTGGAACGAGCGCGCTGGGCTGGTGT
>JBBAQZ010000061.1:19089-35425 GCA_040400045.1 Myxococcaceae bacterium | reverse complement strand
CGCAGCAGGCGGCTCGGCGGCAGGCGGCTCGGCGGCAGGCGGCTCCGCGGCAGGCGGCTCGGCGGCAGGCGGCGCAGCAGCAGGCGGCTCAGCGGCAGGCGGCTCGGCGGCAGGCGGCTCCGCAGCAGGCGGCTCGGCGGCAGGCGGCGCGGCAGCAGGCGGCTCAGCGGCAGGCGGCTCGGCGGCAGGCGGCTCAGCAGCAGGCGGCTCAGCGGCAGGCGGCTCAGCAGCAGGCGGCTCAGCAGCAGGTGGCTCAGCAGCAGGTGGCTCGGCAGCAGGCGGTTCAGCGGCCGGTGGCTCGGCAGCCGGTGGCTCCGCGACGCCAAACTTCATGGCGGTCCGCCTGGGCGATGGTGGCGTCGCGCTCACCAATGCTTCGGCCTGGGTAACACTTGAAGAGCGTGCGATCTCCGACGGCAGCCTCGTGCGGACGGTCGACGTTTCCGCGCTCGCCACGTCGCCGGGCTTCGGGCAGTCGGGTACCGCGACGAGCGAGGGCTTCCTGAGCCTCTCTGGGAACGGGAACTTCGTCGTTCTCGCTGGCTACCGCGCGGCGCTGGGAACCGCGAGCATCGCGACCGCGGACGGTGGCTTTCCCCGCTGCATCGCGCGCGTCTCTGCCTCTGGCGTGGTGGATACCTCGACCATCGTCAACGACGCGTTTGCCCTCAATAACTTCCGCTCGGCTGCGACCAACGACGGCACGGGCTACTGGGCAGCCGGCGCGAACTCAGGGATTCGCTACGTCGTGCACAACAACGGACCGACCGGAACGTCTGCGCCAGTCTTCGTGGACTCGGCGAACAACCGGGGGGTGAGCGTCTTCGGCGGCCAGCTCTACGCCTCCACCGCTGGCACCACCGGGCTCGACGGCGGGACGCAGGTCTTTTCGCTCGGAGCGCTGCCGCAGTCGACGGTCGCGAACGTGTCGCTGCCCGGCGTCGACGTCACGTCGCCGAACAGCTTCGTGCTCTTCGATGCGACGCCTGCCGTGATGGGCGCTGACACCCTGTTCGTCGCCGATACGAGCTCGGCGGCCAATGGCGGCGTCCGGAAGTACACCTTCAACGGCACGGTGTGGTCGCTCGCGTGGCGCGCCAACACCTACGCTCCGGCAGGCGGGGGAACCAACCTCACCTCGACCTGCTCGCACGTTGCTGCGGCCAGCGTCGGCGCAGACATCGTCGTGCTCTGTACCGCGGGCGACGCGGCCGGCAATCGCATCCTGAAGTACGTGGACGTTGGCGGGACGTCGACGACAGCGCCGATCGGCTCCGTGCTCGTCACGGCGCCGGCGTTGACGCTCTATCGCGGCCTGGCTGTCTCGCCCCGCTGAAGCGTCCGGCGCACCTGGGGCGAGGGCCGCGACTCCAACGAGCTCGTGGCCCGTCGTCATTCCGGTGCGGCCTTCGTCTTCGCGCGGTTCCTTGAATCAGGAACGACGACAGCGTCTCGACTGGAGGGGCTTCGGAACGACTCGAATGGCCGGCAGCGTCACCGTTCTTCATGTCCACTGGTTGGTTGCCTGCGATGCAACGCTTCCTTCCGGCTCAGCCTGCGTGCAGGCCGACTGATGGCCACTCGCTCGCCTTCCGGCGTCCGTCGATGGTGCGTCGCGCTTCGTACGGCACGCAGTCGTTGGCCTCGAACGCCCGCTTCCACGCCGCGAAGGTGCCGCCGTTGCGATGGGCCTCGTAGGCCGCGAGGCCACCTTCAGGTCCGCACTGCGCGAGCATGTATTCGACCCACGCCCAGCGAGCGCTCGTCGGACGCAACTCCGCCCGGCCCTTGAGCCCTTTTCGGATCTGCGCGAGCCGCGCCTCGATCTCACTGATGCCCGCGAACGGTGCCCCATCGAGCGGGGTGTTGCGCTTGGCGGCGAACGGCGCGACCCCGAGCGCGACGGGCAGAATGCGTGAGAGCTCGAGCGTGAAGCGCACCAGTTCGTCGATGTCGGCCGGTGTCTCGGTGGGCAGCCCGACGACGTTGTAGATCTTCAGCCGTCGCAGGCCGGCTTCCTTCGCCAGGTTCGCGGCGTTGAGGATCTGCGTCTCGGAGTGCTTGCGATCGACGAGATCGCGCATGCGTTGACTGGGCCCATCGGACGCAACCGTGAGCCCCTGCGCGCCGCCCTTCTTGAGCGCCTTCACCAGCCGCAGCGAGAGCCGATCGGCTCGCAGTGACGACACGCCGACCTCGCGCCCTGCGTTCACGATGGTCTCGAGCAGCTCGACGATGCGGGGGTGGTCGGTCACCGCGGCCCCCACGAGCCCGACCCGCTTCGCCGTCTCGGGGATCAGCTCGAGCACCCGCTCCGGAGGCACGGTGCGCATGCCGCCGTTCGTCGTGCGCCGCATCACGCAGTAGTGACAGCCGCGTGAACAGCCGCGCTCGGGCTCGATGAGGAACATGCTCCGCAGCTCGGTGTGCGGCGTGACGATGCTGGACCGCGCCGGGAGCCGCTCGTCCCCGGCCTTCGCCACGAAGTAGCGCGTGGACTCCGCAGAGCGCCCTGGAACCCGAAAGCCCGGTATCAGCGCGAGCCGATGGAGCAGCGACTCCCGCGAGGTCGCGCCCTGCACCTCATGCAGCAGTTGGTGAATCAGGTCTTCGGCTTCGCCCTGCAGCAGGACGTCGACGAAGGGCTCGAGCGGATCCGGGTTCGAGAAGGTGAGCGGGCCACCAGCGATGACGAGGGGATGCCGCTCGGTGCGCGCCTCACGGAGGACCGGGAGCCCCGAGAGCTCGAGGAGCGAGAAGACGCCGCTGAGCTCGAGCTCGTACGAGACCGAGAACGCGATGACGTCGAAGTCGCGCAAGGGCCGATGGTTCTCTTCCGACACCGGCGAGAGCCGGGCCTCTTTCCACGCGTCGACATCGTCGGGCAGGAACACGCGCTCGGCAGCCGCGCCCTCATGCAGGTGCACCTCGCGCGCGATGGCCTGAAACCCGAGGCTCGACATGCCCACGTGGTACGGGCTCGGGTACGTCATCGCGACCTTCAGGTCCGCGGTCTTGCGCAAGGCGCCCTGCTCGTCGGCCGAACGCGAAGAGAGCTGCTCGAGGAGGACCTGACGGGACGACACGCACCGACGCCCTTAGCTCAGCTGCCTCGCCGCAGCGAATCCCACCGGGGAGTGACGCTCGAGAGACCGGTCAATCCCCTGCCGCGCTGCCGAACTGCGCCGCAGCGTCGAGGGCGAAGCGTGCGAAGGGGGTCGTCGTTCGGCCCAACAGCTTCGTGAAGAGCGTGGTGTCGACGGCTCCAAACCAGCCACCGGCCGCCTCTCCATAGATGCCCTTGAAGATGTCCGGCACTCCGAGTTCCTGCGCATGGGCGCTGAAGGCCTCGACGCCATCGACGTGGCTGATGGTTCGCCTGGCGACCCACGAGAGGATCTCGCTGACCTCGGCGGCGGTGAGCGCCTGGGGCCCGGTGAGCTCGAAGGCCTTCCCTTCGAAGGGCGCGCGCTCCGCGGGTGCCGCCGCGATCAACGCGGCGGCCGCGGCGGCGATGTCACGACAGTCGAGCCAGGCGACCTTCGCTGGGCCGGTCGGCAGGAAGAAGCGATCGGCTCGAGGAACGTAGAGCGCGGGCACGGTGAGGAAGTGCTGCATGAAGATGGTGGGGCGAATCATGGTCGCGCTGAGCCCCGCGCTGAGAAGCGCCTGCTCACCCTGCCAGTGCGAAAGCGGAATGCGGCCCGGTGCCGGGTCGCCTCCCGGGGCCCGGGCGCCCGTCACGCTCACCTTGACGGCGTAGGAGACGCCAGCGCTCCGGGCCGCCTCCGCCACCTTCCCGTGCCACGCCGCCATGTCGGGGACGAAGGGCGCGATGACGAAGAGCCTGGTCACGCCCTCGAACGCCGCCTTGAGCGAGTCGGGCTTGTCCACGTCGAAGGCCGTGGGCACCACCGTCGCGGGGTTGAGCGCGCGCATCAGCCTGGCCCCGGGCGCTGAGGGGTCTCGCGTGGCGACCCTCACCATGGGCGCGCTCGCGTCTGCCGCGAGCAACGAGACGAACGCGGAGCCAATCTTGCCCGTGCCACCGGTGACGAGAATCGTGTCTGTGCTCATGGGCGCGAGTGTAGTGGCGTGGCGAGCAGGAAGAACGAACTCCCAGCCCGAAAACCCGGTGCGTCCTCCACCCACGACCCTCTTGACCGAGCCGCCCGTCTCGTTCTGCTCGAGCTTGTCGCCCAACGGTCGCGAGCGCGCCGCCTCTCGGAGATGCTGCTGGACGAGCTGCCCGACACTCTGGTGCTGGGTCCGCGCCGTCGGCTCCCGGCGCCTCGACGCGAGCTCAACGGAGTGGGTCCTGTCGATCGGCCCATCCGACCGGCGCGTCACTTCTTCGGCAGGCCCGGCTTCGTCACGTCGACCCGCGGCACGCAGAAGCCGATGACCGCGTCGCACGCCGCGTCGAAGGCGGGGGGGATGCCAGAGCCACGCGTGCGCCCTGCGTCGAGGTCCGAGCGCGGGTCACAGTCGGCGTCAGTCGTGCACGCGACGGCGGGATAGAACGCCACCACGTCGTAGGTCGCGACACAGTCGCCCTCGGTCTGCGCGAGCTTCGCGGTGAAGGCGGTGCCCGGCACGTCCGACGTCATCAGCACCTTCACGTCGTTGAACTGGTACCGCACCGTCAGCGCCGGGAACGTCACCCGGCCCGCGTCCGCGACGGCGAGCGAGACGGCTTCGAAGTTCTGCTCCGCGGTCAGCGGCGGCGCCAGACACACGCCGGCTTTCGGCGCTGGGGTGAACGGCCCCAGCGCATTCAGCTTCTTTCCAGCGCGATCGGTCGGGTCCACTCGCTCCACCGGTTCCTCGACGACGCGGCACGGGTTGCTGCCCGCGTCGCTGCACGTCTCACAGCGCGGGTTCGGCTTTCCTTCGAATGCAGCCTGGCAGTTGTTCCTCGGGTCGGTGTCGGCGGTGAACACCTTCCCGCGAACCATGTCGACGAGGCGACCGGGCCGGAGCACCAGTGACGCTTCGTCAGTTCCCGGCGTGGCGAAGTCCTGCACGCCGATGCGCATCGACGTCAGCTTCTGGTCCGCGGTGCACGCCGCCGAGGCCGACGTCGAGGTGAGCAGGGCGAGGTAGGGCGGGGAGCCCGTGAAGTCCTGGGTCGAGACGACGTGGCAGGGCGGCGGCGGCTGTGCGTCGAAGCACCCGGCAAAGGCGCCTCCGAGGACGGACATCGAGAGCGCGAGGAGTACGGAGCGGTTCATGGTCTCTCGCCTCAGAAGGACAGCCGGACGCCGAGCTTCATCGAGAAGGGCGCCTGGTACGCGGTGGGCTGCTTGAAGTTCGCGTTCAGGTCGTTCGTGGAGACCGGCGCTGTCGAGGCGCCGACCTTCTTCTGCAGAATCGTCTGGCACGTCGGTGAGTTGCCCGCGAGACACGCGACGGTCGCCGGATCCTTGCCGTCTGCCACGTTCGCGGGGGTGATCTGCACGTTCGACAGCTGCTGCGAGACCGAGGTCGCCTCTTGCAGGTTGAGCAGGTTGAAGAGGTCGAGCGTCACCTGCACCGACTGCTCCTTCGACAGCTTCCACGTCAGGCCGCCACGCAGGCTGACGTTGTGGGTGAACGGGGTTCGGCCCGCCGAGCCTCGTGGCAGGGCGAAGGTCTCGTTGTCTCCAGCCGTCGGGTGCCAGGCGAGGAAGCTGATGGGCGTTCCCGAGAGGCCCTCGTAGGTGACACCTGCGAGCAAGGTGACGTCGCTCGACACCTCGAAGTCCTTCGCGACGTACGCCTTGAACTGGTGGGTGCGATCGCCCGGCAGCGGCCCGGTCGTGTTCGTCTGGAGTGACTTCAGGTCGAAGTCGCTGCTGAGGCCGGGCGCGAGCTGACCCGTCTCTGGACGCAGCAACCCGGAGTAATTCCCGTACAGGCTCGACAGCGTGTAGCTGCCCTGCGCCAGCCACCCGTTCGAGAAGGCGCGGCTCGCGTAGAGCGTGCCGGCGAAGTACCTCCGATTGGCCGCAGGGAAACCAGCGCCCATGCCCGAGCCGGGGTTGCCGATGAAGGACGTGGCGCCCTCGTCGTTCGACATGTCTTCGAGCGCGTTGAAGAGCCAGTTGTGCGTGCCGACGAGGCCCACGCGCAGGTTCGAGACAACCTCGTACTCGAGGCCCGCAGTGATCTCTCCCTTCGCCATCGGCTTGAGCGACGGGTCGACCGTCACCCGGCCAGCGGCGAGGCGCACGACGTCGGGCGACGGCGACAACGGGTCGACGTTGAGGGGCAGGGCGTTGCCGGCCGCAGTGCAGTTCTTCGCGTTGGCGCCCATCGTCACCGGGTCGCAGCCAGCGGCGCTGCTCCGGGTGAGCGTGGAGTACTGGCCCGAGAGGCCGCGGTCGGCGAGATCGAGCGGCAGGTTCTGGTGCTGCACTGCGTAGTTCACGAAGACCTTCGAGCGGCCCTGGCGCGTGAAGTCGTAGATGAGGCCGACGCGCGGCGAGAGCATGTTGTTGAGCGTGAGGCCGAGCTGGCCGTTCGACGCGAACAACTGCTGGGTGTCGTAGCGGAGGCCGCCGTTGATGGTGAAGGCGTCGAGCACGTTCCAGCTGTCCTGCAGGAAGACTCCCGTCGTGAATTGGCTGGGCGAGCTGCGAACCGAGAGGAGCGGGAGCCGATCGTCTGGCCCCGCGAGGAACGCCTCGTCGGCCTGGCCCACGAGTGGAGCACCGGGCCCCGAGCCGACCAGGGACACGCCGCCCGAGTACGCCTTGGTGAGGCGCACCTGGGTCCACTCCACGTCGGCGCCGGCGCGCGCTACGTGATGGCCGAGCAGCTCGAAGAGGTACGAGACATCGGCACGGGCCTGCAGGCGATCGGCCTGGGACTCCATGAGGAAGCCACGACCGCCGATGGCGTACGACGCGCCGGTGCCGGTCACGGGGCACGCCATCACGAACCGGCTCAGGCCTCGTGAGGTGACACGCGTGGTTGGGGTGAAGCCAGCAGGCTCGCAGAGCTCAGCGACGCCTTCGGGGAGGTCTTCGAACTCGCGAATCGAGAGCGGCGGGTTGCGGCGGTACTGCGTCTGCGGCACGCCCGCGGCGCCGAGCGTGTTGCCCGGTTGGGTTCCGTCGTTGGTGCCGCGGGCCTGGTCGGTGCGGTTCCAGCCGAGCGTGGCGTTCACGCGCAGGTGCTTGTCGAGGAAGCTGCCGGCATAGCGGAGAGACGCCGTCGTGGAGTCGGTGGTGTCGAGCGCAGCGCCGTACCCGAGTGGAGCGAAGTCGGGAGCCACGCCTTGCTGCGGGCTGCCCATCACCGACAGCGCCACGGTGTCGTCCGGAGTGAGCACGAGGGTCAGCTTGGCGAGCCAGTTGAACGAGCTGCGATCGTCGAAGCGGGAACTCTGCGCGAGGCGCTCGGTGCGGAGTGCGCCGGAGTCGTCGTACAGGAAGTCCTTGCCGTCCTCGGTCAACAGGAAGCGGCGCACGTTTCGCGTGACGCGCTGGCGGTCGTACGACTGCGCGACACCGCCGTAGAAGAACAGCCGGTCCTTGATGACGGCGCCACCCAGCTCCGCGCCGAAGTCGCCGGTGTTGTGCCGCTTCGTGAGGAACTCGAGGGAGGACGCTTCGTTTCGAATCGGCGTCGCGTTCGCCGTCAGCGCGCCCGGCCACCAGTTCCCCCACACCGAGCCTCGCAGCTCGTTCTGGCCCGACTTCGTCACCACGTCGATGACGCCGCCGCTCGCGCGACCGAACTCGAGCGGAGCTCCGGTGGTGATGACGTTCACGCGCTCGAGGAACTCCAACGGCAACTGAGCGCCGCCGATGCCGACCGGCGTGCGGAGCGAGCCGAAGGTCGGGTCGTTCACGGTCACGCCATCGATGACGTAGAGGTTCTCGGGGCTGACGCCGCCATTGATGCCGAAGCCGTATGCATCTGGAGCCACCTGCGGCGTGGCCTGTGCGAGCGACTCGAACCCGCGCTGCCCGGTGGCGTTCGGCCGAACCAGCGCGACACGATCGATGAAGTCCCTGGTGACGTTCAGTCCCTGCGTGGCGTTGCTCGCGTCGACGACGGCTGGCGCGGGGGCGACGACGGGAGTCACCTCTTTCGGAGGCACAACGGGGGGAGGCACGACGACGGGAGGCACGTCATTCGTCAGCGGTTTCACCTCGGCCGCCAGCTGCGCGTTGACGCGAAGGGTTCGATCCAGCTTGAGCTCGAGCCCCTCTTTCGTGAACGCCGCGAAGCCCGGCTTCACGAACCGCATCGCGTACGTGCCCTGTGACAGCTCGAGGATCCGGTACATGCCAGCCGCGTTGGTGACGATGGTGCGCTCACCCTGGAGCGCCGGCGACGTGGCGATGACGACGACCTCGCTCAGCGGCTTGCCGGTCGCGGCGTCAGTGACGGTTCCCGTGAGGGCCGAGGTCGTCTGCGCCTGCGCCAACGAGGCGAACACCAGCGCGATCAGCGCAACGGCTCTGGGAATCCTCGACTTCGACATGGTGCCTCTCTTCGCGCACCGGGGAATGCCCGAGGCGCAGCGCACCGTACCGGCCGATCGCCACGTGTCAATGAGGGTTGTTCACCGCCGTCGTCAGCAGATTCTCGGCAGCTGTTCCCCAGCGAGCCAGTCGAGAATGCGGCTGCCACCGAACGACGTCTCGAGCTGCACGAAGCCGTTTTCGTCTTCGGTGACGGTGCCGATTCGCGCTGCGTCTTCTCCCAGCGGGTGCGCCTGCATCGCGGCGAGCACCTTCTCTGCGTCCTGCGGGGCGACGATGGCGACCAGCTTGCCCTCGTTCGCGACGTAGAAGGGGTCGATGCCGAGCAGCTCGCACGCCGCCGCGACCTGGGGCTTCACGGGAATCGCGTTCTCCTCGACCTTGAAGCCGACGCCTGACTGCCACGCGAGCTCGTTGAGCGTCGTGGCGAGCCCTCCACGCGTCGGGTCTCGCAGCACGTGGATGTCGGGGCACACCGTCACCATGTCGGCGACGAGCGTGTGCAGCGAGGCCGAGTCCGACTCGATGGTGGTCTCGAACGAGATGCCTTCGCGCTGCGAGAGAATCGCGACGCCGTGATCGCCCATCGAGCCGCTCACCAGCACCACGTCTCCCGGTTTCGCGCGCTCGCCGCTGGGAGGCGTCACGCCCACGGGGATGACCCCGACCCCCGTGGTGGTGATGAACACGCCGTCGCCCTTGCCGCGCTCGACGACCTTGGTGTCTCCCGTGACGATAGGCACGCAGGCCTGCCTCGCGGCCTTCGCCATCGCGTCCACGATGCGCTTGAGGTCGGCCAGCGGGTAGCCCTCTTCGAGGATGAAGGCAGAGGAGAGGTAGAGCGGTCGCGCGCCCGCCATCGCGATGTCGTTGATCGTGCCGTGCACGGCCAGCGAGCCGATGTTTCCACCGGCGAAGAAGAGCGGAGAGACGACATACCCATCGGTGGTCATCACCAGCTTGCCGACCGGCGGCTCGACGACGGCCTGATCGTTTCGCTGAGCGAGGTAGCGGTTGTCGAAGGCGGCGGCGAACAGCTGCTCCACCAGCTGCGCCATCACCTTGCCGCCCGTGCCGTGGGTCAGCTCGACACGGCCGGTGAGATCCAGCCTCTTCGGGAACGGGTTTCGGGTGCGCATCAGCCAGCCCTCCGCTGCGAGTCAGGAGGCGTCGCGGTGCGGTGACGCCCGTAGAGGTAGTACGCCGCGCAGCTGCCCTCGGGAGACACCATGCAGCTGCCCATCGGCGAGTCGGGGGTGCACGCGGTCGCGAAGATCCTGCAGTCGGTGGGCTTCTTGAGCCCTTTGAGGATCTCGCCGCACGCGCAGGCCTTGTGGTCGGCGATCGGCTCGTACGTCATCGGGAAGCGCGCCTCGGCGTCCCACTTCGCGAACTCGGGTCGCAGCTTCAGCGCGCTCGACGGCAGCGTGCCCAGTCCTCGCCACTCGAACGAAGGCCGCAGCTCCATCGTCTCTTCGGTGAGCCGCTGGGCCTTGAGGTTGCCCGCGTGACTCACTGCGCGCGCGAACTGGTTCTCGACCTCGTGCCGGCCTTCGTTGAGCTGGCGCACGATCATCAGGATGGACTGCAGGAGATCGAGCGGCTCGAACCCCGACACCGCGATGGGCTTCTTCCAGTCGCGAGCGAAGCGCTCGTAGGGCTGGGTGCCGATGATGGTGCTGACGTGACCGGGGCCGACGAAGCCGTCGACGCGAATGCGGCCGTCGAGGGCTTCCGGGCTGCCGAGGATCGCTTCGATCGCGCTCGGCGTGAGCACGTGGTTCACGAAGACGCTGAAGTTCTCGAGGTTCTCGGCCCGGGCCGTCTTGACGGCGAGGGCGGTCGGCGGCGTCGTCGTCTCGAAGCCGATGGCAAAGAAGACGACCTGCGTGTTGGGGTGCTTCCGCGCGAGGGCGAGCGCGTCGTTCGCGCCGAACACCATGCGCACGTTGGCGCCGCGAGCCCGGGCCTTCATCAGGCTGACGCGATCTTTCCCCGGCACGCGCATCATGTCGCCGTAGGCGCAGAGCATCACGCCGGGTCGCGACGCGAGCGCGATGGCCTGATCGAGGCGCCCGATGGGCAGCACGCACACGGGACAGCCAGGGCCGTGAATCATCTCGACGTTCTTCGGGAGCAGCTCGACCAGGCCGTAGCGGCACAGCGCGTGGGTGTGTCCCCCGCAGAACTCCATCACCTTGTACTGGCGGCCGGGCTGCACCTCGGCGGCGATCTGCGCGGCCACTTGACGTGCGAGGGGGCCGTCGCGGAACTCATCGATGAATTGCATGGGTGGCTCCTCAGGCTGTCGGGGCGGGGGTGGGCTGGCCTTCCTGGCGCAGCAGGGCGAGGGTCTTCTCGGCCTCGAGGGGGTCCAGCTTCGTCAGCGCGTAGCCGACGTGGATGATGACGAAGTCACCGGGCTTCACGTCGTCGAGGAGACCGAGGTTCACCTTCTGGCGAATGCCGCCGAGCTCGACGGTGCAACTGTCGGCGCCATCGAGGTTCAGCACCTTCGCGGGCAGAGCGAGACACATGGTTCAGCCTCCGATGGTCAGCGCGGCGATCCACGCTTGACCGAGTGAGAGTCCACCGTCGTTCGACGGCACCTGACGGCAGAGCAGCGGCCTGATGCCGCGCGACGAGAAGCCCGCGATCAACGCCTCGGCCAGCGTCTGGTTCATCAGACAGCCACCGCTCAAGGCGATGACGCCATCGAGGACGAACGGCGTGGCCCAGTCGATGACGGCAGCGGCGAGCGTGCCGTGGAAGACGTTGGCGCCGTCGACGGGGCTTCGGCCGATGAGCGCGTCGAGCAGCGGGAGCAGGTCGAGCACGCCGTCACGCACCTTCCACGCGCCCCGGAGGGTTTCTGGCTTCGTCACGAGCGACTCGAGCACCATCGGTGCTTCGCCTTCGTAGGTCGCGATCGGCTTCACCCCGAGCAGGCCGCAAGCGGCGTCGAAGAGCCGGCCGCACGAGCTGGTCTCAGGCGAGTTGAGGCGCTTGTCGAGCAGCGTGCGCACGGCCGCGGCAGGTCCCACGCCGGAGAAGCGCTCGACGATGAGCTCGGCGCGGCCCAGACGATGGAGCGCAGACGCAGCCATTCTCCACGGCTCCCTCGCGGCACGATCGCCACCGGGCTGTTGAAGCGTGGCGAGATGGCCGAGCCGGGAGAAGCGTGCGCCGTCGAGGCGGAGGAGTTCTCCACCCCAGGAACCACCGTCACTCCCGAGCCCGAAGCCGTCGAGCGCGATGCCGACGGTCGGCGCGGTTCGGCCATGCTCCGCGAGGACCGCGGCGAGGTGGGCGTGGTGGTGCTGGACCGCGACAGTCTCGAGCCCGAGCGTCTGCGCGAAGCGGGTGGAGAGGAAGTCGGGGTGCAGGTCGTGAGCGACGATGCGCGGCTCGACCTCGAGCGTCTTCGTCAGATGCGCGACCGTTTCCTTGAGGAAGCGCCAGGTGGCGACGTCGTCGAGATCGCCGAGGTGTTGCGACACGAACGCTTCGCGACCGCGGGTGAGGCAGGCCGTCACCTTGAGATGAGCGCCGAGCGCGAGCACTGGTGGCGTCGTCGCCGGCAGCGCGACCGGACCCGGGACGTAGCCGCGGGCACGGCGCATCAGGGTCGGTGCGCCATCGATGATTCGCGCTACCGAGTCGTCGTTGCGGACGAGGATCTCGCGATCGTGCGTCACCACCATGTCGGCGATGCCGGCCAGCCGCCTTCGCGCCTCGTCGTCGGTGATCACCAGCGGCTCCCCACCGGGGTTCGCCGACGTGGTGACGACCCAGAAGTCGAGCGGCTGCTCCAGCCACGCCGTGCCAGCCGGTCGGCCAGCGGCTTCGTGGAAGAGCAGCAGGTGGAGCGGAGAGGTCGGCAGCATCACGCCGAGCCAGGCGAGCTCGGGCGCGATCTCCGAGCTGAGGCCCGCGTCGGTCCGTTTCCGGGCGAGCACGATCGGCCGCTGCCACGACGAGAGGAGCTTCGCCTCGGCGTCGTTCAGGTCGACGAGCTGCCGGGCCGACGCGAGAGACGACACCATGACCGCGAAGGGCCTGGCGTCGCGTTGCTTGCGACGTCGGAGAGACGTCACCGCGTCGACGTTCCGCGCGTCGCAGAGCAGCTGAAAGCCACCGATGCCCTTGAGCGCGACGATCGAGCCTGAGCGGATCGCGCCGACGAGCTCCTCGAGCGGCATCGACAGCGTCGGCCCACAGGCCGGGCACGCGAGTGGCTGCGCGTGGAAGCGTCGATCGTTCGGGTCTCCGTACTCAGCGGCGCACGCCGGGCAGAGCGGGAAACCCGCCATCGACGTCTGAGGACGATCGTACGGAAGCGATCGGGTGATGGTGTAGCGCGGGCCGCAGTGCGTGCAGGTCGTGAACGGGTAGCGGAAGCGACGCTCGGCCGGGTCGCAGATCTCTGCCACGCACGCCGCGCAGATGCCGGCGTCGGGACCGATGGCCGCCGAGGCTCTTCCGTCGTGGTGGCTCGCGTCGATGACGAAGCCAGACTCCTGGCGGAGGTCCTGCGGCTCGACCTCGACGGCGTCGATGCGTGAGAGCGGCGGCGCTTGCGTCTCGAGCAAGGCGGGCATCGCGCTCGCTTTGGAGCCCTGGACCTCCATCACCACGCCGTGCTCGTCGTTCCGCACCCAGCCCGAGAGGCCCTGTTCGATCGCGAGGCGATAGACGAAGGGACGAAACCCGACCCCCTGAACGAGCCCACGCACGCGAATGCGAAGCCTCGTCGAGGGGAGCGCGCTCATCGGACCCGGGCCTCGACCGGCGCTGTCACCACGCGAGACGCGCTGAGCCAACCGAGCCACGCCTCGAAGCCCGCGCCCGTGCGCGCCGAGACCTCGAGCACCGTCGCCCTGGAATTCACGCGCTTCACGTTCGCCTTCAGCGTCGCGACGTCGAACTCCAGCGCCGCGACGAGATCGACCTTGTTCACGAGCACGAGATCCGCGACCGCGAACATGTCGGGGTACTTCAGCGGCTTGTCTTCGCCTTCCGTGACCGACGCGATGACGACCTTCTTCGCTTCGCCGAGATCGAAGCCCGCCGGGCAGACGAGGTTGCCAACGTTCTCGATGAACAGCGTGCCGCCCGCTGGAGCCGGCTGCTTCGCCAGCGCGCGCATGATCATCTCGGCGTCGAGGTGACAGCCCTTGCCGGTGTTCACCTGCACCGCGGGGACTCCAGTCGCGCGAATCCGATCGGCGTCGAGGGTCGTCTGTTGATCGCCCTCGATCACCGCGAGGCGCTCGCCCCGGCCCTTGAGTTCCTGCAGGGTCCGCACGAGGAGCGTCGTCTTTCCACTGCCGGGGCTCGACATCAGGTTGACGACGAAGGTGCGCTCCTTCGCGAAGCGATCGCGGTTCAGCCCGGCGGCGCGACCGTTCTTCGCCATGAGGTCCTGCTCGACCGCGATGCGGCGCACCTCGGTCTCGTGAAGGGCAGGTGAGGCGCCGAGTTGGTGGGCCGTCAGCGCGATGTCGGTCGCGTGCGTGTGCGAGTGAACATGTCCGCCGTCGTGGGAGTGCTCGTGTGAGTGATCGTGCCCGTCGTCGTGGGAGTGCTCGTGTGAGTGATCGAACCCGTCGTCGTGGGTGTGCGCGTGCGAGTGCGCGTGCGCGTGCCCGTCGTCGTGGGAGTGCTCGTGCGAGTGACTGTGCCCGTCGTCGTGCGCGTGCGAGTGGCCGTGCCCATCGTCATGCGAGTGAGCGTGTGCGTCGTGCGTGTCGAAGCCGTGACGGTGTCGAGTGATCGTCCCATCGGCCTGGACATGAACGTGCTCACCGTCAACTTCACCTTCCACGGTGACACTCGCCTTGCCCGCACAGCCGCACGTTCCACACATCACGACACCTCCAACTCAGTGACCCGCAGTTCCTCACCGCCGGTGATCAACAACTGACCGCTCCCACACGACGGGCAGAGCGCCACGCGCGACTCGACCTGCACGTCGCTCCCGCACCCGGCACAGAACGCGGAGCCCGGCGTGCGCTCGATCTCCAGTCGCGCGCCTTCGGCGAGGGTCCCTCGCGCCGCAGACTCGAAGCCGAACGACAACGCCTCGGGCTCGACGTTCGCGAGCGCTCCGATGCGAAGGAACACGGCCTTGACGCAGTCGGCATGGTTGAGCCTCGCCTGGTCGCGGACGATCTCGACGATGCTCTGGGCCAGCGCGACCTCGTGCATGTGTCACGACTCCCTGGCACGCACTGCGAACTCAACGCAGGGGTCCAATGTCGCGACTGCCCACCGGGCCCACCGTGTCGCCTCTTGCACGTCGGGTGCCGCCAACCCCACCAACGCCTCGCGCACGGGGCCTTCGGGATGAAACGTCCACTCGGTGGGGGCGACGACCCGCCAGCCAACGATTTGACGTTGCTCAATCTCGACGGTGTGGAGCAGGGAGCCACGCGAGGTGGCCGCAACCCCAAACCCGCGAGCGCCAACCCTGCCGCAAGCCGGGCGGGTTGAAGGGCGCTGCAGATCTTGCGCGATCCGCCGGAGGGTCTCCATCGCCGCGCAAGTCTCGACACTCCGGGCGACGAGGCGTGCCCCAACCCCATGGCCCATCGAGGCCACTGCTGCTCGAATCAGCGGGTGGTCTGCGGTCGAGACGAGTGGTCCCAACTCCAGCGGCCCCAGTCGTCCCGTCGGGGCTCGCGCGAAGCCCGGCACGTTCCACAACGCGTCCGCAACGAAGGCCGCGTCGAATGACTCCGCAGGAGCGCTGGTCTGGCCCACGCTGCGGAGCGGTGCTTCGAAGCCGACGCGAAGGACGTCTGCCACTGGCCCTGTGCCCGCGCTGAGTTGTTTCACGGACTGAGCGACAGACACGAGGCCTGCCGCGCGCAGCTCTGCCTGTACGGCATCGAGGGCACGGGTCAGCGCGTCCACGTCTGGCGTCCGCTCCATGCCACCCAGTCGCAGCCACGGGCCCTTACCCATCACCGCCACCATGGCCTCCGCCAGTCGCGTCCTCGCGCGTCGGAGCGCAATCAGGTCAGGGACGGCGCCAGCGAGTTCCTGCGCGGTGACGAGCCAGAACCACAGATGGTTCTGGAGCACCTCGGCCGCGACGACCGCCTCGCGCGCCGCATGCTCTCGAGGGTCGACTTCCACCCCGAGGGCTGCTTCGCACGCTCGCACGCCCGCAACGGCCTGCGCCGACGAACAGATCGAGGACATCAGGGGGAGCAACTTCAGCGCCTCGTCGACGCTGCGTCCCTCCAGCGCCTTCCACACGTTCAGCGGTCGTGACGAGACGACGACGACGCGCGCGCAGCGCCCGGCTTCCAGCTCGAGCGTGACATCGATGCGGCCCTCGATCGTCACGAGCTCACCTGAGTGACAACGCGCGCCGGAACAACGCTCGACGGCTCGGCGGTTCGGGGTCGGGGGCCTTCGCGGGGGGCGCAGGCTCGGTCGACGCGGGGACGGGAGCTGGCGTGAAGAGCGCCTGGGCTGCGTCACGCGCCACCTCGAGGGCATGCGGCAGGTCGCGAAACTCGTTCATCGGCGAGAACAGCGAGCACGACTCCATGAGGCCGACCCCGTCGAGGTGGCTGGTGACGAACTCGAGGCGGCCGGCGGGGAAATCGCGAGGCACGCGGGTGCCAGGCGCGAGCTCAGGTGTCCCCGCGGGCGGGACGAAGATGACGTTCAAGAACCACGGCGTGATCACCAAGCGCGCGTACCCGCCGCTCCACTCCCGAAACGCGAGCACCTCGATGGAGAGCCTCGGGTTCAGGATCGGCAGGCCCTCAAGGCGCACCGCGACGGCCTCGTAGGCAGAGCGCAGTCGTGCTGCGAGCGCTTCGACGGGATTCTGTTCG
>JBBAQZ010000061.1:0-18989 GCA_040400045.1 Myxococcaceae bacterium | reverse complement strand
CGGGCCCAGCAGTTGCGGTGTGTGCAGTGGGTGCAATTCGTGCGTGTGGGTCGGGAGAGGCGAGCGTTCGCGCTGGCCGGGCGAAGCGGCATTCGACGTGCGCTGCTCGAGTTCGCCATCTCCGATCCGTCGAGGGTGCGCGTGCAGCTCCCGCACTCGTTCTCGGTACCCTGACGCGCCGTCTGTCATTTGGGATGCGCGCGTGGACTCCACCGACGTTCTCGAGCGGTGAGAGTCGACGCCGTCCCTCTGCAGCGCAGTGATGGGCAGCTCCGGCGCACCCTTTGCTCTCCCTCACCAACGGGAGGGCAGTCACATGCTCGCGAGGGTTCGGTCTGGGGCGTTGGTCGGCATCGAAGCGGTCGTCGTCGAGGTCGAGGTCGACATGGCGCTCGGCCTGCCGTTCTTCAACGTCGTCGGGTTGCCCGACGGCGCGGTGAAGGAGAGCAAGGTGCGCGTGGTGTCGGCGCTGAAGAACTGCGGCTTCGTGCTGCCGCAGAAGCGCATCACGGTGAACCTGGCTCCCGCCGACCTGAAGAAGGAGGGCGCGACCTTCGAGCTGCCCATCGCGCTCGGAGTGCTCGCGGCTGGCGGACTCCTCGAACCCGAAACCCTCGACGGCTATCTCTTTGGCGGCGAGCTCTCACTCGACGGCGCGGTGAAGCCGATTCGTGGCGTGCTGCCACTGGCACTGGCAGCGAGAGACGCCGGGTTTCGCGGCGTCCTGGTTCCGCTCGCGAACGCCGCCGAAGCCGCGCTCGTCGATCGCATCGAGGTCATTCCGGTCGCGACGATTCAGGAGGCCGTCGCGCATCTGTCGGGTGACGCGCCCGTCGGTCCGTTTCATCGTGGGAGCACCGAGGCCGCGCGGCCCGTCCACGCGCTCGACATGGCTGACGTGCGCGGCCAGGACGACGTGAAGGACGCCTTCGAGCTCGCGGCCGCTGGCGGCCACAACGTGCTGGTCTGCGGCCCTCCAGGCTCAGGCAAGACGATGCTCGCGCGCCGAATGCCGACGATTCTTCCCGCGATGCGCTTCGATGAGGCGCTCGACGTCACGCGCATCTATTCGGTGCTGGGCCTGGTGCCCCAGGACTCGGCCCTCATCCGTGAGCGCCCGTTTCGCGCACCGCACCACACCATCAGCGACGCAGGGCTGGTCGGCGGCGGCCCGATGGCCAGACCGGGAGAACTCTCGATGGCCCACCGCGGCGTCCTCTTCCTCGACGAGCTGCCCGAGTTCCGCAGGCACGTGCTCGAGGTGCTCCGCCAGCCGCTCGAAGAGGGCGCCATTCGACTCGCGCGCGCGAACCAGCACGTCAGCTACCCGTGTGAGGTGATGCTCGTCGCCGCGATGAACCCGTGCCCGTGCGGCTACTTCAACGTCGCCGAGCGCATCTGCGAGTGCGCCCGCAGCCGCGTGCTCGATTACCACGCGCGTATCTCGGGCCCGCTCCTCGACCGCATCGACATCACCATGCAGTCACGGCCCGTCGAGGTGAAGACGATGACCGAGCTCAACCACCGACGGCTGCCGTCTTCGCACTATCGAGACCGCGTCGAGGCGGCGCGCGAACGGCAAGCCGCGCGGTTCGCTGACACGCCGGGCGTGCTCACCAACGCGCAGATGACGCCGAAGCAGCTCGCCACGCACTGCATGCTCAACGCCCGGTCCCAGAAGCTGCTCAAGCAGGCGGTGGACAAGTTCGGGCTCTCCGCGCGCGCGCACGACCGAATCTTGAAGCTGTCGCGAACCCGGGCCGACCTCGAGGGTCGCACCGACATCACCGAGCAGGACCTCACCTTCGCCATCGGCTGTCGCGTCATCGATCGGCGCAGCTGGCTGGGCTCGCTCGGCGCCGAGACGAGACCCGCGACGCCGATGAAGTTCTCTGCCGACGAGGCGCCGGCCGAGTGACCAGCAGCATCAACGCGAACGCCTGTGCACTCCGGCTCGCGTTGAGTCGCCGGCCCGTCGCACGCCGCCAGCGTGGATGTTGCGGTACGTCGAAGGCGAGAAACTCGAAGATGCTGCGGCGCCCGTCCACTCCGCACAGGCTGTCCTGCGCTCGTCAGCCGCGGGTCGGTCGCGACCACGAAGACGGTTCGCTGCGCTTCGCCCCAGAGCCTCAGTGCTGCCCGGAATAGACCTCGACGAACTCCTCGGCCTGGAAGCTGTTGTTGAACTTCGTCGACAGCCCCAGCGCGTGCTGCGGGTTCACCACGTGCGACGCTGCGTGCTTGGCGATGTCGAGCCTGGTGATCGAGTTGTTGTACAGGTCCAGCACCTGCGAGAGCTGCATCGCCGTCATGCCGTTCCGCGCGATGAGCTTCTCGAACATGTCCTCGCGGGTGATCTCGTTCATCACCGCGCGCAGCGACTGCATCATGCCCTGGAACACCGTCGCGTCCATCGCCTGAAAGCCGTTGCGCATCAGGCCACACCCGGGATCGTTCGGACCGGTCCCGCAGTCACGCACGACGACCTGCTGCACGACCGCGGGTTGCACTGGCGGAGGCGGCATACCCCGCTCGTCGACCCGCACCGTCATGCCGGGCACCTGCACCATGACGCCCGGCTGCACGACGGCCGGCTGCGCGTACCCCGGCTGCTGAACGATGACGCCGGGGGCCACCACCATTCCCGGCTGAACGACGATTCCGCCCGGACCGACCATGCCCGGCTGCCACAGCACGCCAGGCGGCTGCTGCGCCATCAGCTGCGTGTAGCTGCTCTGCATCATCGAGCTGCGGAACTTCGCCGAGAAGCCGATGGCGTGCTGCGGGTTGACCAGCTTCGGTGCCGCGCGCTGCGCGAAGTCGAGCTTCATCATCTCGCTGTTGAAGAGGTCGAGCATCGGCTCGAACTGCGCCGCGGTGACGGAGTTGTTCTCGAGCATGCTGTTGGCCATCGAGCCCCGCATCATCTCGGAGCGGTTGGCGCGCAGGCTCTGCAGGAAGCCCTGGTACGTCGCGGCCTCCATCGCGAACTGGCCGTCGCGGATCATCATGCAGCCGGGGTCGTTCGGGCCGGTACCACAGTCGCGGCGCACGACGGGCGGCGGCGGAGGCGGCACCACCACCTGCTGCGGCAGCGTGACGCGGAAGGCGATCTCACGGAACGCGAGCTCCTGTCCCTGGGCGTTGAACACCGCGACGTGCGCGATGAAACGGCCGTTCGAGAAGTCCTCTTCGGCAAGGGTCGAGTAGCGCAGCACGTGGTTGTACGCGTTCGTCCAGACGAACGGAGAGGACGGCACGGTCCACACCTGCGTCGTGACCCAGTCACTCCAGTCGCCCTCGAAGGAGCGGAACCGCGTCGCGACGTAGAAGCCCTGGCCTTGCATCGCCTCGAAGCGCACCTCGGGCAGGCTGAGCTGCACGGCGCGCTCGTTCTGAAACGGCACCGCCGTCGTCACCTTGATCGGCGAGAGCTGCACGAAGGGCACCGCGGGAGCGACCGGCTGGCCACCACGTCGCTTGTCACGCCGGCTGCCGCCACCTCGCCCGTCGCTCCACATCGCCACGCGGACGGTCTCGAGCGCGTCGAGGCCTCGCTGAATGTCGTCGGTGACGCCGAGTGGGCAGGCCGCGAACGGCGCCTGCTGGCCGATGACGGCGAGCTCGTTGCGAACCTGGTTCAGCTCGGAGAGCGGCGCGGGCAGTTTCCCGATGCCGTCGATTCGATCGGTGAGCGCGTCGAGCGCGGGCCCAAGCTGGTTGCGACACCTTCCGTTCGAACGTTGAGCGCGGTCGTAGGCGTCCTCGACGGCGTCGGCCGCAGCGTTGAGGGGCCTGGTCCACGACTGGGCAGCCGCGACTGAAGCCGTCAGGGTCATCAAGCTGCAGCAGGCGTGAATCAGGGATTTCATGGTCCGTCCGTGGTGAGTCGAAGTTGCCGGAAATGACGCTCGAAACACGCAGGGATTCAAGAGCAGGAACAAAGCAGCCGGGTGGATCGGATTCCACAACCCCGGCAACCAACGCAGTCGCGGGGCGGTCTGAAAAGTCGCTCCCACCACCCGAACAAGGAGCACTCATGAAGCAGCTCATTCGAGCCGGGTTCGTCGTGTCGTGTGTGTCGTCGATGGCGTTCGCGCAGGTCGAGGCCGACGAGGCCGATGTCGACGTGCTGATGCCGGGCGCCGCCGTGCAGGTTCGGCAGGGCGTAGCGTCGACCACCGTCGCCGTCCCCGGAGTGTCGGTGCAGACCAGTGTCAGGACCCGCACCACGACGCAGACCACGGGCGTGACGATCTCTGCGCCGGGCATCGTCGTGCAGCAGCAGCCCGTCATCGTTCGCGAGCAGGTGGTGGTGCAGCAGCCGGTCATCGTGCGTGAACAGGTCATCATTCAGCAGCCCGTCGCCTTCCGCGACTGCGGCACCGGCCCGAACGATCCTGGCTGCAACATGCGCAAGAACGGCCAGCTCCCGATGGATGCCGTCACGTTCAACGGCGTGCTCAAGACCCTGCGCGCACAGCGCAACACCATCACCCGCGAAGAGATGGCGACGAAGATGCTCGCGCGGAACGCCCTCACGGTGGCACAGTTCGGACTGATCATCGATTCGCCGACCACGGCATCACCCAGCTCGACGTCGTCAGAGCCGCTGCGCCGAACGTGGTGAACCCGCAGCACGCCCTCAGCCACTCGACGAAGTTCACGAACTCGCTCTCTGCCGAGGAGCACGTGGAAGTGATGTCGGCGCAGTCTTCAGGCAACTGAGTCGTACACCGCCGACGTCCACGCGCGGGTGCTGTCGAGGAGCGGCGCCGCGGCCCTGCAGTACGATGCAGCGGTCGGCAGTGGCCGGTTGTCGAGGCGGCTCAGTTCGCGCGGAGCGCGTCGCCGGGGACCAGCACCACGACGCTCTGGGTCTCGGCCCCGTAGACCATCGGCCCGCCCATGTTGGCGTAGTTGAAGAGCGTGCGGCCACCATCTCGCGCGATGCCCATGTCGAAGCCGCGGCTGCGATCCGAGGTGGTGTTCCACGTGTCGTGTCGCGTCTGGAACACCACGGCTCCCGAGGGAATCTTCCCGTCGCGCGCGAGCCGCTCGTAGTCGGCGGCCGGAATCACGTTCGCCTTGATGGTGCCGTAGGGGCTCTTGATGGTCTGCTCGCGGGCACCGGTGAGCGGCAGGCTCTTCCACCCGAAGTTCCGCACCATTTGCACCATGCCACCACGTGGGTTGTTGCCCGCGTCCATCCCCGTCGCCTCAGGCTGACGCACGCCGAGGCGCTCCATGTTGTTGAGCGTCGCGCGCACGCAGTAGCCAGGCTCGTCTCCCTGGAGCCTGCCGGTCGCGAGCGCCTTGAGGGCCGGGTTATTTGCATCGACGGAGTAGTTCCCTGCGGTGACGACGCCTTGCGCGTTCTCGGTCGCCGCCCTCTGGATCTTCGCGAGCGTGAAGTCGCCGGCGATGTCCGGAGCGCCACCCAGCTTCAGCGCCTCTTTCGCCTTCTTCAGCGCCGCGAGGCCGTCGGGCCCCATCTGGTCGTTCACCACGCCCTGGTAGAAGCCCGCGTCCTTCATCGCCTGCTTGAGTTCCTTCACCTTCGGCCCCGTCGAGCCCGGTCGAATCTCGAACGTCGGCCGATAGCCGGCAGTGTCGAGGGTCGATGGGTGCAGCCCCGTGTCGTTGATCGTTCCGTTCGTCGAGGTCGTCGAGAGCGCCGCGCGGGTGCCAGGACCGACGACGCCGTCTTCGGCGAGCCTCTGGCTGCGCTGGAACGCACGCACCGCGCGCTCCGTGTTCTCGCCGAAGTCTCCGTCGACGGAGATGGCAGGGGACGCGCCCCGCGCATTCAGGAACTCCTGCAGCCGGGCGACGTCAGGGCCGGTCGAGCCTTTGCGCAGCAGATCCGCACCGGCAAACCCGGCCGCCGCTGCTGGCGCGGGGTTCGAGAAATCGCTCGTTGCGGGGGCTCCATCGAGCAGCCCGCGCGCCTTCAGCACGTCGGCGATGGCGTTCATTCGCCGTGACTGGTCGGCGCGCACACCCGCTTCGGTGTTGCCCAGGCCCGGGGCGTTGAGCCGCCCACTCGGCTCGTACCAACTGCGCACTCGCGCGTTGGTCACGTTCTCCAGCGTCACGCCTTCACGCGCGAGACGAGGCAGTTGATCGAGGAAGCCGTTCTGTTCAGTCGCCATCGCGGGCGACTGGTTCCAAGAGTCGAAGAACGCTGCCGCGAGGAGGGGATCCTTCGGATCGAGTCCGGCGTTGCGCGCCGCGGCCTCATACTGGGGCTGCACCGCACGCAACCGTGCGAGCTGCATCTGATCTGCCTGCGCCGGAGAGCCAGCGCCGCCCTGCTGCAGTTGGTACGAGAACGTGCCGGTGTTCCGCGCGCCGTTGCCCGGGTCCCTGTGGCCGGCGTACGCCGCCGTCCGCCCACCAGAGACGGTGCGGGTTCCTTCTGCGTTTCCGATCGCGACGGACAACGTGGAGTCAGGGCTCGCGAGCTCGGCGCCAAGATTGAGCGGAGGCCGACTCGTCGTCGCGACCGCACGGTCGGTGCTCGGGGTCGGCAGGCGGGTCGATGTGGATTCTTGAACTCGGCGGATCATGCGGGCTCCGGGGTCACGAGGCCTCTTGGTTGTCGCCGGGAACGCCCCCGGGTTTCCTTGGCTGCCGTCCAACCCTGAGCCGTGGCCCGGGGCTGCGGTGATGGCGTCGCGTCGGTCTGGTCTGCGGGTCAAGCAATGTCAGCAGCGTTTGCAAAATCGGGCCGATTTCCGCTGCATTTCATGGTGGCAAGATGGGCATCGACTGCAAGGGCCCGAACGGCGCTCGTGGTGCTTCGCCCTTCACCAGCTTCTCGAGGTGTCTGGCGCGCGCCTCGAGCTCCTTCGCGTAGAAGGGGCTGATCGTTCGATCAGCGCGCGTCTGCACGAAGTCCGCGTCGGTCGTGTGACACGCGGCGCAGCCGACGAGCTCGAGCTGTTGTCTCAGGTGTGGGTGACCCGCCAGGACCTGCGCGTCCAGCCCCGACAACGACAGCACCTGCCGTGGAACCCCAGCGGCTGCGCGAATCGACTGCGGGCGAAACCGGTCGGCGATGGGGACCTGGCGCGCCGTCGCGAGCGCGGCGTTCGTCGCCACCCAGGAGAGGAAGTCGGAGCGCAGGGGCCCCGCGACGTTGAGGCGTTCGACGTCGAGTTGCTGGAACAGCGGCGGGTTCTCGAAGACGAACGGCAGGCCTGAGGTCGACGGCGTCTTCACCCATTGGCGCCACTCCCAGGGGGACAACGACTGCTCGACCGTCTCGATGAGGAGGAAGTTCTCGGGAGTCAGACGCTGCGCGAAGGTGTTCCTCAGCGCGGCCTCGAGCGGTTGGCCCGAGAGCGACGAGAGCTGCGCCCACCGTCGCGCGGTGCCTTGACAGGTGACGCGTCCCCCGACGGTGTCGTCTGGAGCGAGCGGCTGACGAAACAGGAACAACATGTGAAACGGCTGGAGCGTCGCGTCCGTGCTGGCCGCCGACACCCGAAACTCTCCGCAATGCCCGCCCTGCTCCAGCAATGCGAGGTCGATGCGGTTGTGGAGGCCCGAGATGACGAAGGGCAGGCTCGCGAGATCCCACCGCGTGGCATCAACCCCCTGCGTGCGCGCCACCTCGTCGATGAACTGCGCTGGCAACGCGCGTTCACTGTGAGGTGTGGTGGCGAAACGGTGAAACCAATCAGACAACAAGCGCCCACCGTGACCGTCATGCGAGGCCAGGCGCATCAGCTTCGCGAAGCTCACGACCGCCGGGTCGTCGACCACGCCGGCGTCGCTCCAGAACAGGCTCGCCTGCACCAGGACCGTGAGGTTCTGACCTGCGTCAGGTTCGCCGGCCTCGTTCGAGCGCCCCGCGTCGGTTGCGAGTCCCGCGTCGACCGAGCTCCCGCCGTCTTTCGTGGCGACGCCTGCGTCTCGGTCCACCGGCGTGGGCTCGCAGCCCATGAGGAGTGTGCAGAGGATCGCGAGGTGTGACCGCATGTCGGGGTGATCGCCCGTCGGGGAAATGGAGGCAAGCCCCCCCGCGAAGCAGTGGCACCTCACGTGCACAGGCCGGTGCTTCGGCCTCCCCACCCGAGCCTGCGCCCCACGAAGGCACGACGCTGTGCGTGGTGCCGGAGTTGCACCGCCTGCCGGGAAACCGTACGAACATCGCAGTCTGGAGCCCCATGCTTCGAGCCCTCGCGTTGTCGCTGTTTCTCTGTGTCAGCCTCACTCACGCTGCGACCAGCAGCCTCGTCACCACCAGCCCCATGGGCGGCAACGGTCACAACGTCACCTTCGATGGGCGCCTCTTCATCGTGCGCACGGGCCCGGGATGGGAAGCACGGGTGTTGCGGCCGCAGGCCATCGGCGTCACCGCCGGCCAACCGCTGTCACTGTCGAACGCGTTCTCTCCAGGCGTGCTGATTCAGGGCCCGACCAACGAAGAGAACGCGCTCGCCCTCTGCGAATCGTCGGCCCAGCCCACCTCGTGTGACGCGAGCGGCGCGCCGTCGGGATCCGGCAGTCACCGTTGCTACGATCTCGTCGTCATCGACTCCAACGCACTCACGCCGTCGCCTGGCAACGTGCTGCGTCGCCGCCGGCTGAAGGTCGTCGTCTCGAACCCCAACACCGCGCAGGCCTCGGTCTCGAGCTTCACGTGGACCGACGCCACGCTGATGCCGCTGACCCCCACGCTCCGCGGCATCGAGCCCACCATCACGCGAGACGGCAAGCTGATGGTCTGGCAGGGACACCCGAACAACAGCGGCGCCATCGACACGCTCGTCTACTCGGTGAACGCGACGGCGTGCGGCGTCTCGGGCTGGAGCGCTCCGAAGACCATCGCCGCGATGAACACCGACCCCGCCGTCCAGGGTCGGTATCGGCTCGCCGAACGCCCGCTGCGAGACCCCGCCGGCGTCACCTACACCCCGACGCAGCTCTTCTACGGCGCGTACGCGTGGATCTTCCCCGACGGTGAGGCCATCAACTTCACCGCAGTGAACATGCCGTGCCGCACGCCTGCTCCGAATGAAGACCCGCCTGGCTGCGGCCCGCGACGCAACGCGCTCTCGGTCATCGGCTACCCGACGAACTGGCAGACCGCGCACATCGACGGAGACCTCAACCCCGACACCGACAACACCGTGCGGCTCTTCTTCACGTCGCCGGGCCCGATGAACGTTCGGCCGCTCCCACGCACGCAAGGGCAAGACGTGTGGCCATTCTTCGGCAGCAACACCTCGAACTACGGGGAGGTGGTGTTCGACGACGCGCTCGATGGTCGCTACGCCGCGCTGTGGCACCTCAACGAGTTCGTCACGGCGCAGGGTGGCTACGATCGCACGCGCGCCGCCGACAGCTCAGGCTACTCGAACACCGGCACGCTGCGCGGTGGAGCGTCGTACCCGGCTCGAAACAACGGCCTGCTCGGCAAGGCGCTCTCGGTCGACGGGCTCTCGGGTCGCCTCGAGGTCCCGCACGCGACGAGCTTGCTGCCGGTGAACGCCATCACCATCGAGCTCGCGCTCAAGCCGCGCAGCGAGCCCAACTGTGACGCGAACAACAACTACCGCCTGCTGCTCGGCAAACCGAACATCAACGGTGCGTACAGCCTGGTGCTCGAGGAGGACCGTTCGTTCCAGGCGCGGGTGCGGATCGCCGGCGGTGTGCAGTACGACCTTCGCTCGAACTCCATCGCCCCGCTCGGCCAGTGGACGCGCGTCGCGTTTCAGTACGACGCCGCGAGCGGCACGATGGTCTTCCTCGTCAATGGCGTCGAGACGAACCGCGTGGTGCGCGCGCCGGCCGTGCTCGCTGGCACGACTGACCTGCTCTTCGTCGGAGCGCCTGGCGTTCGCGCGGCTTGTCCGAACGGTGACGGCGCGTTCGATGGCGAAGTCGACGAGGTCGCCATCACGCGAGCGTGGCGGTACGGCGCCGTGCCCGGAGGCGGCGCGGGCGGCGGCGCTGCGGGCGGAATGAGCGGAACCGGTGGCGGCTCGTCTGGCGGAATGAGCGGAACCGGCGGCGGCGCGTCTGGCGGAACGAGCGGAACCGGTGGCGGCGCTGCGGGCGGAATGAGCGGAACCGGTGGCGGCTCGTCTGGCGGAACGAGCGGAACCGGTGGCGGCGCGTCTGGCGGAATGAGCGGAACCGGTGGCGGCACGTCTGGCGGAATGAGCGGAACCGGTGGCGGATCGTCGGGCGTCGGCGGAGGAACTTCGGGAACTGGCGGGGGACCCGTGAGCGGCGGCGGGATCGCTGGCAGCGCAGGCGGAACGAGCGCGGGCGGTGTTGCCGGGACCGGGGGCGGCTCGGCAACGGGCTCCACCGGCTCCGGCGGCGGGGGCCGAACGGGCGTCGCGGCGACCACGGGCTGTTCGTCGGCCGCGGTCGACGGCGCTTCCTGGCTCCTGGGCCTGGTCGTGCTCGTCGGCAGACGACGTCGCTGACGCGCGGGAAGCTGCGGGCGAGAACGACGCGTCGTCTCGGGGCAAGGCCCACCGGGCTTTCGAGCATCAGCCCAGCGCTGAAGCGCTCATGATTCTGAGGGACCCGTCGCCTTGCACGACGGCTGCGCCTCGGGCACCGTGCTGCGGATGAACGGCGCGCGCGCGTTCTTCGGTATCCCCGGCGAGCTGGAGCGTTTCGTCGATGACGTATTCACAGCCTGACACGCGGCAGTGGTGCGCCTCGAGGACGAGCCTCTCGTTCGCCGCGTCACGCGAAGCGCATCTGAGCGCTCACCCACGAGCTCGGCGCACGATCGAGGCCTCCGAGATCGGGGAGTCCAGACGTTGTCGTGCTCGACGCTTCAGCGTGACGTCTCCACGGTGCCAGCAACAGGCGGTGATGGCAGACTGAGCGTAACGTGCCTGAGCGCGTGCGGGTTCGAGTGCTCCTCTGGGTATCGGTGATCTCGTGCGCGACGCCGCGTCCCGCGCCGCCGCCTCCTCCGCCAGTCACTCCACCTCCAACATCAGTCGCCGTGGCTCCACGCGCGCCAGTGCGACCCCTCTGGTTCGACGCGACCGCGCAGGCTGAATCGTTGCTGACGCTCGAGCGGGGCGTCTTGCGCGACGCGGGCGTGCCTGAAGGCGACCGACAGGTCTTCCCCGAGACGTACTCGACCGTCGACGGTGTCTTCACCTTCCGCGGCGGGCCCTCACGGAGCGGCGGCGCGTTCGGCCGCGTGCCCCGCGCGCCGGTGTCGCTCGAGCTCGCGTGGACGCACGTCACCAGTCAGAGCAAGGCGCCCTGGTTCGGCGGCGCGGGGTGGACAGGACAGCCCGCCATCGTGCGGTGGCCGAGTGTGGTGCGTCACTCGATGCCCAAGCTCAAGGAGCGCACGCAGGACGACGGCCTCGTCGAGGTGATCCAGGGAAGCCTCGATGGGCGCGTGCACTTTCTCGACCTCTTCACCGGCAAGCCGACGCGCCCGCCCATCATCACCGGCAACCCCATCAAGGGGAGCGTCTCGCTCGATCCGCGCGGCTATCCGCTCCTCTTCGTCGGCCAGGGAATCCCCGAAAACGTGCCGATCGGCCTTCGCGTCTACGAGCTCATCGGGCACCGCGAGGTGTTCTTCCTACCCGGTTCGGACAAAGAGGCGCCGCGTCGCGAGTGGGGAGCGTTTGATTCGTCAGGGCTCCTCAACCGGAACACCGACACCTACGTCGTCGGTGGCGAGAACGGCCTCATCTATCTCCTCAAGCTGCATACCGACTTCGACCCCATCGCGTTGACGTTGAAGGTGGCGCCCGAGGTGGTGCGGTACCGCTACAAGGAAGGGGCGAGTCAGTCCTTCGGCGTCGAGAACTCGATGTCGGCGCTCGGGTGGCTCGCCTTCTTCGCCGACAACGGCGGCACGCTGCAGGCCATCGACCTGCGCACCTTCGAGCCGCTCTGGGCGTTCGCGGCTGGCGACGACACCGACGCGAGCCTGGCCCTCGACACGGCGCTCGAACGGCCGGCCCTCTTCACCGGGTGCGAGGTCGACAAGACGGGGCCACGAGGCTTCACCCATCTGCGACGCATCGATGCGCTGACGGGCACCGTCGAGTGGACCAACTCGTTCGAGTGTCGTGGCGCGCTCACGCCGAAGAAGATCGACGCCGGGCTCTTCGGGACGCCTGCCATCGGCTCAGGTGATGTCGCCGACCTCGTCTTCTTCACCATCGCCCGCTGCCCGGGACCCGAGAACGGGCTGGTGCTCGCGCTGGACAAGGCGACGGGCCGAGAGGTGTGGCGTCTGGAGCTGCCCCGGTACGCGTGGTCGACGCCGACCCTGGTGAAAGACGAGGGCGGCGAGAGCTACCTGCTGCAGGGTGGCATCGGCGGGGTGTTGCGCCTCCTGCACGCGCGCACGGGACGCGAAGTCGCCAGCCTCAAGCTCCCGGGCGACATCGAGGCGTCACCGGCCGTGTTCGACGACATGGTGGTGCTCGGCACGCGCTCCGACCGCATTCACGGCATTCGCATCGTCCGAGCCCGTTGACCGTCAGGCGCTCGTCGTCTCGTCCAACCAGACGACCGCGGCTGGCGCTGCCGCAGACCACGCACTCCCTCCTCGATGGCTTCGTGTGGCGCACGCGTCAGAACCCCGCCCTGCCCGCGCGCCTGGGCTGGGCCCCAGCGGCGAACGCCGGCCAGTGACGCGACCCCTCCGCGTTGGCACGTTGGCCCGGGGAGCACCATTCTGCAGTCGCGTTCCTTCCTTTCCGGCCGCGCAGACCCCCGTCCATGTCACTTCTCAATCGCCTGACTCGCTTCGCCGTGCTCTCGGCCCTCGTCCTGGTTGCTCAGACGTCTCGCGCAGACGCGCCCTTCCCTGCGGAGTTCACGTTGTCGAAGGGAGCCGCACTGCAAGAGGGCGGGTCGTTTCACGAGTTCAGCGAGCGCCTCTTCGTGCCGGCTGCGGGTGCCACGCCAAAGCTGCAGCAGGGGCGCCTCTGGACTCGCAAGCTCGTGGTGATGGGCATGCCCGAATCGGCCACCAGCTTCGAGATACGTGACCGCCTCGTCGCTGGGCCACCGTGCATGCCACCAAGGGCAACCGAGACCTCTGGGCCGACCTCGGCGTGTCGTTCGCAGACGACATCGACGTGCGGCTGCTGGAAGTGGCCCCGGTGCGGCTGAAGTTGACCTTGAAGCCACCGGCCGCGAAGCCCGAGCCGACTCCGGGCGAGAAAGACCTCTGCCCATTCTTCACGCCGCTGCCTGGGTCGACCGGGCCAGACACGCACCCATCCGAAACGGATTTCCTAGTGTCGTCGAAGGAGCAGCCTGGAGAATGGCAGCGCGTGGCCTCCGGCGCGCTCATCAAGCAGTACCCCCGGGCCGATCTCTCGAACGCGCTGCTCCTCGCCGTGTACCGGCCTGCGCTCGTGGCCGCGGGCTGGACGATTCACCGCGAAGTGAGCGGCCAGGAGAACCGCGACGCGTACATCGAAGCCCACCACACCGCGAACGGGCGAGGTGACCTCGCAGGAGCATACTCTGGCCGGCACGTGGAACGAGGGCGGCTGCTTTCTACTTGGCGGTCTGAATCACGACCACCGTGCTCTCCGACACACCGAGCGCCGACGCGCGAACCGTGCAGGTGCCGGCGTCGAGGCCGATGAGGCGGCGGCGAATCGAGGCACCGCCCGTGTCGGAGCTCCCCAGCGCTGGCCCAAAGCGGGCGACTCCGGCGCAGTCATCGCCGAGGTCCCACTGAGGAGCCTCTCCACCCTGACGCAGTGCCTGGAGCGGCTCGGTTTGCGCCCGCGGCGCACGTCTCGGTGACGGAGCCCTCGCCCACCAAGGTGGCCCTGAACCTGGCGCCCTTGTCGTTGGTCGACAGCTCGGCCACCGACGCAGGCGCGTCGTAGGTGCAGCCTGACGCTCCGAAGAGCCACGAGCCACCACCCGGCGATGTGCCCACGGCGACGGGCTCGGGAGCGAGCCTCTCGTTCTTGGCGCAACCGGTCATGAAGAGCAGCGCGACCACGAACGCTGCGCGAGCGCCGATGGCGACGCTGATCAGCAGCGCGGGACGACGATCGAGCGCAGTCAACGACGCGCAGGGAGCGTCGAGGACTGCTCGGTCGAGGAAGGACTGGTGGTGGCCGCGCATGGGACGGTCGTACGCCCGAAGGTCTCCATCGGCTCGTTCGGCTGGGTCTCGCTCTGCCGGGACACCGAGGGAAACCTGTTCGGTTTGAGCTCGATGCGCTGACAACGCCCCACCTCACTCGCCCAGTCGGCTCCGCCTTCGCCAAAGGCAAGAACCACGGCACTCTTCGGTCCACGGCTGGCCGTTTTCAAGAAACCGGCGCTCGACCCCGTGCTTCTCGCCGGCCCTCACCGAAGAGGCGTACGAGACCGAGATGGGACATCTCAAGCCCCGTGTCGGCGATGAAGTGGTGCTGGCGAACGACCCTCGCTGGAGCTGGCGAGTGCAAACAAAGTCAGGGCACGCTCGTCGGTCACCCGTCGACCCAGAGCGCTTGGAGCTCGAGCTCAATCGCGTCAAACGGAGCGGCACGCACCTTCGCGTCGGCAGACCAGGTGCCGATCTCCACCCAGTGCCCGTCGTCGCCGAGCCGAAGCGCCTCGAGCGTTCGCGCTTCGGGGTCGATGAGCCAATACCAGCTCACCTTCTCGCGGGCGTAGACGTGCTTCTTCTTCACGCGATCGATCGAAGCCGTGGACGGAGAGAGGACTTCGCAGACCCAGTCAGGCGCGACGCTCGTCCACGGGGTGCTGGAGGTCATCGCGGTGAGCCGCTCGCGGCGCCACCCGGCGAGATCAGGCACCAGCACGTCTCGGCCGAAGTGCAGCTCAGGTTCGAAGACGATCAACCACCCGCCTGGGCCGCCGCGGCCGCGATCGAAGGGACCTCCGAGCTCACCGCTCAGAATCGAGGTCGCGCGTGCGTGGCCCCAGTTCGGCCGGGGCATCGCGTACAGCTCGCCGTCGAGAATCTGGCCCACCATGGTGTCTGGCAGGGTCTTCAGATCTTCGTAGGTCGCGTTCGCCTTGCGAATGGGCACCGATGACATGAGCGGAACATAGCCCGTGACAGTCCCGAACGAGCGTGCATCCACACCTCAGGCGAAGCCCGGGCCTCTCCTTCGTGCTCTGTGCCTCTGCCGCCTCGCCATGCGCCCTGCTCACCGAGTTCGAGCACGAGTTCTCCCAGGCCTCGAACGACGAACAGGCCATCCTCCAGAAAGCGATGGCACAGGGGCAGTTCGACCGCGTCGTGGTGCTGGCGCCCCGTTTTCGCGACGACACCGGCGCGTTCATGCCCACCCGGCTCGTGCGGCAACTTGAGGTGCCGGCGCTCCCCAGGCAGGGCGACTTCGCTCATGCGGTGAAGCTGTTCGACCAGTTGCTCGAGCGCATTCCCGACTCGGTGGTCGACTGATTCCGGACCGGCTGGTTCCTGGACCCGGGACTGGTCGAGGCCTCCGTCGAGGAGCTCGAGCATCTTCCGCGGCGTTGGGCGCGGCTCAGAACACCCGGATGAAGCCGGCGGTCGAGCGCATGGTCGGCACTGACCGCAATGCATCTGCCGACACATTCGCCGAGCTTGTTGGAAGGACCGGCACGTCGTACTGCGTCGCGTAGCTGTCCCACCACCACGAAACCGTTCCCGCCGAGGGGTCGACAACCGCCGTGTCGTAGGCGGGGTAAGTGCTCCAGCTCATGCACAAGGTGCTTACGAAGAGGTTTCCGCCTGAGGTCGCCAGGAATGGCTCGTGAGACCTGTAGGAACTGAGCGGGTTCTGGGTCAGGACGCGTCGAACAGGCCCGGCCGGCGTCGACACGAAAATGTCGTTGCCGGCAATGGCTGCGAAACCGCCTTGCCACGCGGCGATCGCGGAGATCGAGCTGGTGGATGGCAGCGTAGCGTACGGCGTTGAGGTTCCGGCCGGCGAGACGAAGGTGACGACGTTCTGGGTCGCGACGAGGGCGCTCCCTGAAGGAAGAACGTGAAACGCCGTCGGCAACATTCCGGCGACCGGCGTGACTGGAATCGCCACAGCCGGCGCGGCGCGTGGTTCAGATCGGAACAGCCCGCGACTGGTCAGGATCCACACTCGGCCAGCGGCGTCGACCTGCGGTATCCGTTCGGCGCGTCCAGGCACTTCCATCACCATGCTGGCTGCAGGGTACCGAGTGACGGTGGTGCGCTCGGCGTTAACCAAACCTGTCTCGTTGGTGATGAGGACGTCTGAGCCGTCGACCTTCACGAACCGTTGCCCTTGAGTCACTGCTGGCACGGTCCCCAACGTCACCGGAGGCCCGACTCCGTCGACGACCGTGAGCGTGCTCGGGTTCCGTCGATAGACGGTCTTCGAGCCCTCGACGCCATACAGCTGCAATCCCGGCTGGTGGCTGTCGAGGATGGTGGCGAGTCCACCGCGACCGATCGCCACCAGACAGCGGCCCTGCGTGCAGGTCGCGGGTTCGGTGAAGTTCTGCAGGTAGGCGTCACCACGGCAGCCCCCGTCTAAAGCGCCCCCGATCCCACCGAGAACTGCAGGTGGCGCAGGGATAATGGCATCGACGACCACGGTGATGGGTTGCGCTGGGAGCTGGACCTCACCACCAGCTGCATTTCCGCCAGCTGCATTTCCACCAGCTGCATTTCCACCAGCTGCATTTCCTCCAGCCGCATTTCCGCCAGCCGCGTTTCCGCCAGCCGCGTTTCCGCCAGCTGCGTTTCCGCCAGCCGCGTTTCCGCCAGCCGCGTTCCCGCCGGCTGCGTTTCCGCCAGCCGCGTTCCCGCCGGCTGCGTTTCCGCCAGCCGCGTTTCCGCCAGCCGCGTTTCCGCCAGCCGCGTTTCCGCCAGCCGCGTTCCCGCCGGCTGCGTTCCCGCCGGCTTTGTTCCCGCCATCAGACTGCTCGTCCACGGGTGCAAGACAGCCGAAGAAGCAAATCAAGAACGGGACGACGAGATGGAGGCGCATGTCATCCGGAGTGCAGCGGCCGGCTTCCTGCTTCACGAAAAGTGACTGTCGAGATGGCCTCCTTTTCGGCGACTCGATACCACCCAGAAGCACGGCGGCGACGCGGCGTGGATCAGGGGCGTGCGCCAGGCTGCTGTCGAAGACCCACACGCCTGCTCGGCAGAGCGTCAGGCCGGGGCGCTTTAAAGCAGTGCCGTTCTCGTTTTCGGGGCTTGGCAGGGCCTGACGTTCACTACTACTCAAATACGCTATGGAATGTTATACGGCCGAGGTAGCGAAAAGCTCGTGTACTCCGAGGTACGGCGAACATGGAAAAAATTGTCGCAAATGCGGAACTGGTCAGAACTGTGGCGCGAGAGCAGCTTGGTGTCGCTGTCGGATTCGACGAAGCGGGTGTGCGCTGGCTCGATTGGTACATCGATGGTCAACGAGTTGAGGCTAGCGAACCGACCAAGGAGAAATTGCCGAGTACGCTTGGCTCATATCTGGGTGAATGCATTCGCCAATCCTTCGGGGGCACTTGGATTCAAGATCAGGAGCACGGTTGGGCCGTGCGAATCAATGAACGGCTCACCGTCTTTCCGTTCAACAAAGTCAAAAAGCAACTGGCCAATTCGGAAGGCGATTCAGTACTTGGCCTCTACACATCCATTACAGCGTTGGTCAAGGATCCAAAGGCAGCCCCTTCGTCGTCACCTGTCGGGTCAATGGCGAGAAAGCGCCCATGGTGGAAGCTGTGGTGAATGCATTGTTCGGCAGAGAGGCCATTTGCCGAGAGGGGGAAGACGTAAACGAGAAAACGGGTCGAAGGCTGGGTAGCCGCCCTCGTCTGAATCTTGGGCAAGTACAGACTCAGGGGGCGACTATGATGCCGTTCAAGACCACACCTGAACAACGCCTCAAGCTGGCGCAGATCGTAGTCGAGATGCAGAAGGCCAAGCTCGACCCCTCGTTCATCGACAATACTGCTGAGCTGGCCCGACTTGACCAGGGCGTCTTCGATCTTGTTGACCTGTGGCACCAGGCCAAGACAGCCGACCGAGCTGAGATTCTGGCCGACATTCAAGAGTCCCTTGATGACTACGCCGATGCCCCAGCAGCACCACAGGAGAAACCGTACATACCCTACGACCAGCTCGGCGATTTGGCCTCAAGGGTCATGGTTGAAAAGGCCAAGCTCCGCCAGACACCGAAGCGCGGTGGTGGCGTACGGGCGGCCACCGCCTCCACCGGCCCCGGTGGAGCCGCAGTCCGTGCTGCCCCTCACCCCTGCGCCCTTCGCGCCGCGGCCTCTGCGGCCACCGAGGCTGGACTGGGCCACCTTGCTGCGCAGGACGTTCGGCTTTGAGGTGCTCCAGTGCCCGTGTGGCGGTCGCCGCCAGGTGCTGGCCGCCGTCACAGACTGGGCGGAAATCGACGAGGAGCTGCGCAAGCGGGGGTTGGCGCCGAGCCTCCGCGCGACGGTGGTGCCCACTCACCGCGGCCCGCGCCAGTCACTGCTGCCCCTCGACTTGCCGGCGGTCCCCAGGCCCAGGAGTCACTCTCCGCCTCCCGGCGCCGAGCTGCTCCTCGCCTCCTGACAGGCGCTCCACCGTCAGCCGCAGTCTCCAAAGCTCGCACGCGCCAGGCCCACCCCTGTCCAACGACGCGTTCCGGCGCTCCCGCGACAGGCTCCTCCGCGTCCGTTCAACCCCCTCGACCTGCCTCCGCACCTTCGCGTACCCTGCCTTCACTTGCGAAATGCAGTCTTGTCCAACCTAGTACACCGCGGCTGAGATTTTAACGCTTGTGGCTGGTGTGCGATGAGATCAGGCTTGGGGAATGGCCAAGTCTGCTTGCCCGGTAGAGCTGCACCCGCGTCAGCGAGAGATTCTCGAGAGGCTCTCGCGGTCCCGAAAGTTAGAGCGTCGACTGGCTGAGCGGGTCCAGATCGTTCTTGCGTCTGCGGACGGGAAGCGAAGTATCGACCAAGCACGCGTTGACGGTGAAGGCGGCCGGTTGCCCCTCGTGCACCTCACCGATATCGGC
>JBBAQZ010000060.1:0-35459 GCA_040400045.1 Myxococcaceae bacterium | reverse complement strand
CTCGGAGTGACGCAGTGCAAGCGGGGCCGACTGCCTCGCGAAGGTCCCCGCCACCATGCTCCACTCGATGTTGATGCCCGCGGGCCGGTAGACGTTGAGGAACGGCGCGAGCAAGGCGAGCCGGCCACGGATGCGTCCCTTCGTTGCCAGTCGCAACGTGGGAAGCGTCCCCATGGAGAAGGCGACGACGTCGACGTTGGATTCGCCGGTGTCCTGCTCGAACGTGGCGAGCTGCGCCTCCAGCCCGGCCGCCCACTGCGCCGCGGTGGAGTGGGGCATGAACGTGGAAGGACGCTCATGCCCGTGCAACTGGATGGCCCGCACGGTGCGGCCGGTGGTGGCGTGCAGGTGCTCGCCGAGCCGCTGCAGTTCGTAGGGACCGCCGCCCAGGCCGTGCACCAGGAGCACCGCGCCGCCGCGGCCGGGCAGGGTGAATGGGGAGAAGGAGAGGGGCGCCATCCGGCCGGGGAGTTCACCCCGGCCGGGGCGTTGTGTCACCTGCGGTCAGGGTCCGACGTAGAGGCGGAAGCCGTACGTTGTAGTGGTTGGAGCTGGCACGGTGTTGCTGGACGCCGGGGCTGATGTCGCTGCCGGCGAACATGGATGCGTTGTATCCGTCAATGCTGCCCGCAAGACCTGCCAGCCGTCCATAGGTGTACGGCAGCGTGTTCCCCGAATAGACCGTTAGCTTTGGATTCCCCGTCGGGTAGCTCACGAGCGTCATCGAGCCATCCGAGCTGGACCGGCACGTCGTGTCCGTCCCGTTCTGGTGCACGAAGCACATCTTGAGGTTCTGCTGTCCGGCGCTCCCCTTGAGTGCCGCCACGAACGCGAGCGACACCGCGGAAGATCCGGTCCCGCTCGAGCTGCGCTCCACCCGGTTCGCCGCATTGGCCCACTGTCCGCTCGCCGTCTGCTGCCAACCGCTCACCACGTAATCGGTGGAGTTGGGCGCGTCGTCCCCACCGGAGTCGTAGATGTTCGCCACCAGCGTCCATCCGCCGCCGGTCATGTCGCAGAACGCCTTCACTGGCGCGATGACCCCCACTCCGTCTGGGTCAATGTCATAGAGCCCGTCCGGCGTGCCGGGCGCGGTGGTGAGCAGCGCCTTGCAGCTCGGCCAGGTGCTCGCCTGCACCATGGCGCTTACCGTGGCGGAGGCGGGCCCGGCGACCTTGCCGTCGCTCGCCGTCGACGCGCACGCAAACGAGTCCCCCGCTGCGGTCATGGCAGCAGACACCGTCGATGAGAGCAAGCCCGTGGCAATGGCCCCCGCGAAGGGCTGGCCGTTCTTCGTCCAGGCGAACTGGTAGGTGAGGGTGTCACCGTCTGGATCGGTCGAGGGCGTGGTCACGCTGCACACCACGTGTGGGGACCTTCGGCAGCTGGTCGTAGATGTTCTGGACGTCGTAGGCCCGCGCAGAGGCGCCCAACGTGAAGAGACAGACCACCAGCACACGCAGAATGAGGACGGCTCCTCGAGTCAGGGAGTCCAGACGCTACACCCAGAAGACCGGGCAAGGTCACGGACGTTCGACTGAATCGACCACCCGCAGCTCGCCCTGACCGTGCCTCGCGGTGCTCGCCGATTGGCTACAGGACCGCGGCGATCCCTGGGCAGGGCATCGAGGTGCGCTGGACGGCAGGCGGCATCGAGAAGCTGCCGATCTACGCAGCGCTCGGGGTGAAGGAAGTTTGGGTCTGGGACGAGGGCCTCATCAGCACGTTGTTGCCGTCACTGGATCTCCGACGGCTCGCGAAGCACGCGTCGATGGAAGACCAGTCGAAGGCCGTGCGCGCGTTCTTGAAGCTGAAGCGCTGACTCCCGGAGTCGAAACGTCTTCGGTGCAGCACGACGCCTGCTCACCCGTGCTGGGCGAGCCAGGCCTCGGCCTTCGCCTTCACCTTCGACTTCGGGCCGGCGAAGCTCCTGATCAGGTTCACCGCGAGTGGCGAGGTCGTTGCGCCGAGTGACACCGCGCAGACGGTGATGATTGGCAACGCGCCGCACGAGGTCATCGTGCGCGCTCAGCCGAAGCCACCGCGCTCGGCCCGCTGCGCATCGGCGGCTCGGCGCAGCTCGGGTTCGTGTTCTGAGACTTCGCGCACCGCGCGTGACACGATGCGCGCGTACCGCACCGCCCATTGGAGACGCACATGAAAATCGGAGTTCTCGGTTCAGGAAACGTCGGCACCACCCTCGCCCGCGGCTTCAAGGAGACCGGCCACGACGTGCGCATCGCCAGCCGCGAAGGGAACAAGCTCGCCGCCTTCACGAAAGAGACCGGCATCGCCGAGGGGCGCTTCACCGACGTCGCCGCGTTCGCCGAGGTGGTGGTCATCGCCGTGAAGGGCGACATCGCGGTCGAGCTCGCGAAGGGCCTCGCCGCTCAGCTCGCAGGCAAGGCGGTGCTCGACACCACCAACCCCATCTCCGGCCCCGCGGTGAACGGCCTGGTTCCCTACTTCACGGCGGCCAACGAATCGCTGCTCCAGCGCCTGCAACAGGCGGTGCCGGCCGCGCGTTTCGTGAAGGCCTTCAACTCGGTGGGCGCGGGGCTCATGGTGAAGCCGAAGCTGCCGGGTGGAAAGCCGGCGATGTTCATCTGCGGTGACGACGCCGCAGCGAAGGCCACCACCACCACGCTGCTCGCCGAGTTCGGCTGGAACACCGAAGACGTCGGCCCCGCGGTGCTGGGCCACGCCGTCGAGGCGCTGTGCCAGCTCTGGTGCGCGCCGGGCTTCCTGAAGAACGACTGGTCGCACGCCTTCGCGATGCTGCGCCCCTGAATGTCGCGCCGTCGGTGCTCTGACGCCGGTTGAAATCCGACCCAATCGAAGTTGCGTCGCCGCGCAGGGAGCACCGCAGAGGCCACCGGTGTCGGGCGGTGGTCGGTGCTGCCGACAGGTTCTGCTCGTTTTGTCCGGTGAAGCTCGTACCCGAGCGGCCACCGTTGGACCTCGAGCCGGAGCCACCGCAGGCCCCCCCCTGGAGTGGGCCGAGGCACCGGTTGCGCCGCCCGAGTCCACTCGCACGGGCCGCGAAGACGTGCTGTGGGCCCTCAGGTCTCTCTACGGTCCCGGAGCGGCGGTGGTGACCGAAGGGTTTCGTGTGCTCGCGCGGCTCGCGCTCTGGAGCGTACCCACGCCTCGCCCGCACTGGCTGGCGCTCACGTTGGGGTTCAGCCAGCTCGACACGGTCCTCTACGCCTGGGGCGTCGATGGGCCCACCATCGGTTCGGTGAAGTTGAGCCAGGTTCCACCGTCGTCGGGCGCAGAGGCGACCTGGGCCGCCCGGGGGAAGCTCGCGACCGTTGCCTCACGGCCTGACCGCGTCGAGCACGGGAGCCGCTTCGACGACGCCGCCGCTGACGGCGCCCGCTACGGCCGCAGCCCCTCGAACCAGGTGCGGCACGAGTCGAATGCGTTGGCGTGGCAGGTGAGGTGCCCGTCCGTCGGCAGGCTGCCGAAGCTGCAGGTGTGCAGCGGCGAGGCGTCGAGCGTCTGGCAGAGCGTCTGAATGGGCGGCCCGGAGACGATGTCGCCCGAGCACGGCCGCAGCGCGCTGCCGCACTCGATGAGCTTGAAGTCGCGCAGGGCGAAGGCCGACGCCGGCACGGCGGTGATGGTGTCCTCCTGGGCCCTGGCGTTCGTGCGGAGGTCGCAGGTGGCCCCCGTCGCACCGGAGCCGCAATATCGCTCGAGCCACCGCGTGTACGAGACAGGCGTGGTGCACGGGCCACCGCCGGTCGCGCCGGAGGCGAGCAGGTTCGCCGTCGCCACCTGGTCGTATGCGCCGTCGAAGAAGCAACCGGCCGTGAGCCGGGCGCCGCGCCAGTGAGGCTGCTCCTCGAGGTTCGTCCGCGCCATGAGGATGACCGGCGCCGTCGCCCCGTGGCTGATGCCCTGGAGCAGCAGGTCCTCTCCGCTCCAGTACGCGCGCGCCCAGGCCCCGGTGGTGGCCTCGCGCACTGCGAGGTCGATGCGCGCCGCTTCGTCGACATACGGGCTCTTTGCCGAGCCCTCGGGCGTCTCGAAGTAGTTGATGCACACCGCCGCGTAGCCCCGCGCGGCGTAGCCGGTGAGCACGCTGGTGTACCCGGAGCCGGTGATGCAGCCCATCTCGCCGCCCGAGAAGACGACCACCAGCCGCGAGCACTTCGCAGAGGTGCAGGCCGACGCGTTCGTCACCAGCGTGCAGCGCTCGGCGACGCCCGCCTGCCCGAGGCAGGCGTCGAGCGTGATGGCGCCCGTGGCCGGCGGCGGGCTGCCCATGTCCGCGGGGCCCGCGTCAGGGGTCCCAGCGTCACCGCGGCCTCCGTCGCCCAGCGGGCCCCTGAGGCCTCCGCACGCGAACAGGCTCACCGTGGCGATGACGGCCCACGCCTCCACCCGTCGGTGCCCGGTCGAAGCTTCGACGATGACAGACCTCATGCTCGTTCTCCTGGTGGGAGTGATGCACCGCTCGAAGCGGCGCGACGACCTGCGGCTGGCGGAACGGCGTCACGCGGTGCGAGACGGGCGCTCGAGCAGGTCGTCTCCGCCGCCGACCGGGTCGAGTCCCGCCCGTGGGCGATGGCCGCTCCGAGGTGGACCGCGGCCATCGGGTGCTGACGCCGCACGCCTCGGGCCTCCTCGAGGCCCCTTCGCCGTCGGGAGCGACGGTGGCGGTGAACGAGGCGCGGCATCGGGTGGTGGGGGGCGGGACGGCGCATGAGGGTCCGGCGGGCGCCGTCAGCCCACCGCTGGGAGCGTCGCCGGGTCGCCGTGCTTGCCCAGCATGCGCAGCAGGTCCTCGAGGCGCACCGGCCTGGCGAGGAAGTCCGTCATGCCGGCCTCGAAGCAGCGCTCCTTGTCGCCGCCCGTCGTGCCGGCGGTGAGGGCGATGACCGGCAGCATGGGGCCGTGCCGCGCGCGGAGCTGCCGCGTCGTCTCGAAGCCGTCGAGCACCGGCATCTGGCAGTCCATGAAGACGACGTCGAACGCCTGGCCGGCGAGCGCGTCGAGGGCCTCCTGCCCGTTCTCGGCGACCTGCACCGTGCAGCAGAGCTTGCCCAACAGCCCGCGAATGACGCGCTGGTTGATGGGGTTGTCCTCGGCGACGAGCACGCGAAGGCTCGGGAAGGGGGGGCGGCTCGGCAGGCTTCACGGAAAGGAAGAACAAAGCAGGAAACGGGACGCAGGGTCTAGTGGCGAGCCGGCGGGCGTGGACGCAGAGAGTTCGCTGAGGAGAGGGCCGGACCGGCGCGGAAGACGAGAGCGCCAGGTGGCAGACAGACGTGGGCCGAGGCGGAGCCCGCGGGAGCGACGAGACTTCAGCCTCAGCCAGCGAGCGGCAGGGTGGGCTGAGCGGTGGCAGGCGGGAGGAGCCGTCGCGGCAACAGGTGGTGGCCGAGCTGGGTGAGGCGCTCGTCGCCGGCCTTGCGGTTGGAGTGGATGGCGATGATGCGCCGGCGGCCTCCACAGGGGCAGCGCAGGACATCCACCCCGAAGGTGTGCTGGTGGAGGCTCGCCCAGTCCAGTCTGCGGCTCGGCTGGCGACGCTTCTTGCTCGAGACAGGCGCTGCAGGCGCAGGCTTCGGTGGCGGCGCCGTCACCAGCGGGCGAAGGGCGGCGTGCGGGGCGTAGACTCCGTGGAAGTATCCGCGTGCAGCGAGAAGCCGTGCGCCACCGCCACGCGACGACGTCGTCGTCCGTCGGTGGAGCCACCTCCACCGCCTCGCTCGGCGTCCCCACGGGCTTTGTCCCGTGTTGCTCTCCCAACGACGTCGCCCCCAGGGGCTTGGCGTCGGAGCATCGCCTGCTGCTCGACCGTCTCCTCCTGGTGCGCGAGCCGATGGTGGTGCCCACCGGAGATCGGACCAGCGGCTTCCGCCGCGTTCCCTCGTGAAGAACCCGCGCCCGTGCGGCCCTTCAGGGCTTCACGGGCACTGGTCACGCCAGCCGAAGACCTGCTCCCGGCGGACCGGGGTGGCGCCGCCGAAGGCGTAGCGGTTCGAGGCCTCCTGGCAGTTCGGCCACTTCTCGACCGTCTCGAAGCCCCCCCGCGTGAACTTGAAGAAGAACCACGTGCCGCGCGGCACCGAGAGTTCCCCTGCGGCGAGCTCTCCCGGGCGCACCCAGGCGAGCGGCCGGTGCGTCCAGCCGTTGGCGTTGCTCGTGATGAAGACGGTCGAGGTCGTCGGGGTCCCTGCAGGAACCGCGACCTCGAAACGCACCAAGACCGGTGGAGCCGCACCCGCCAGCGCGACGTCGTACGTGGCCTCCAGCCGGAAGCTCGCGACGTCGGCGAAGCGCACGACGAGAGACAGGTCGCGCGAATCCCACCACCAGCCCTGTGGCGTCGCTGAGAGGCCGGCCTCATCCGCCACCGCGGAGAGCTCCGCGCCGTCGACCTTCACTGACGTTGGCGGTCGATCGACCCGGTGGATCCGCACCACCAGCGCCCGCGTCGGCACCGTGAGGCTGCCCTCCCTTCGCCCGGTCAAGGTGGCGCCCGTCGAGGTCCGCTGCAGTGAGTAGGTCGTCCGCGCGAAGGCGCCGGTCTCGAACGCGAAGGAGTCTCCGTCGTCTTCATAGAGCGAGAAGGTCGAGGGCTCGCTCGATGGATACACGTCGAGCGAGAGCGGAGACAGAGGCCCCTCGTCGGTGAAGCGCATCGCCGGTCCTCGGGGGATGATGGCGCCCTCGCGCACGAAGCACGGGAGCGCGGCGAGCGTCAGGTTCGTCGTGAAGGCGCCAGGCCCCTCGAAGACGGCGCCGGAGGTGCACTCGAACCACCGGCCGGGCGGAAGCGAGAACCGTCGCTCGGTCGCTCCCCTGTCGAGCACTGGCGCGTACAGGAGCCAGGGACCGACCATCACCTCGTCGTCGATAGAGGCGCTCGAGGTGTCCTGCGGGAATTCGTAGACGAGCGGGCGCAGGACGGGCGCACCGGTGCGCGAGGCCTGCTCCATCAGCGAGTAGAAGTACGGCACCAACCGGTAGCGCTCCATGATGAGTGCGCGTGAGAGGTCCTCGACCTCTTGTCCAAAGCGCCAGGGCTCCTGTCGCGCGCCGCTCTGCATCGTGTGCACCCGAAAGAAGGGTGAGATGGAGCCGAGCGCCATCCAGCGGGCGTACAGCTCGGGGGTCGCCGCGCCGCCGTAGCCTCCGACGTCACTCCCCACGAAGGGAACCCCACTGAGGCCGAGGCCCAGCAGCATGGGGACGGTCTCCCGGAGCGTTTCCCACCGACTCGGCGCGTCGCCCGTCCAGACCGCGGCGTAGCGTTGGATCCCCGCGTAGCCCGCGCGCGTCAGGATGAAGGGCCTGCGCTGAGGGGCGGCCGCCCGCATGCCCTCGTAGGTCGCCCGCGCCTCGGCGAGCGCGTAGACGTTGTGCCCCTCTGCCATGGTGCTCAGGAGCCCGTCACCGTTGATGGTGACGTCGTTCGGCACCGAGTTGCCGCTCTCTGGCGTGAAGCTCGTCGGCTCGTTCATGTCGATCCACAGCCCGCGCACGCCGTTGGAGAGCGGCCGCTGCACCAGCATCGACCACCAGCCCCGCGCCGCGGGAGCGGTGAAGTCGGGGAAGACCGAGGTCCCCGGCCAGACTGTTCCAAGCCAGGGCATTCCGTCGCGCCCGAGGAGCAGGTGCCCACCAGCTCGCGCTGACGCGAAGACGTCCCACGCGGCGTCCGCCTTGATGGCCGGGTTGACGATGACGACCGTCTTGAGCCCTTGCGCCGCCAACGCACCGGTCAGCCCCCGCGGGTCTCCGAACGTCACGGGGTCCCACGTGAAGGTGCGGAAGCCGTCCTGATGCTGAATGTCCAGCCACATCGCATCTGCCGGAAATCGACGGCGCCGCAGCTCGTCGGCGACGGAGCGGACCTCGGTGTCAGGCGAGTACCCCCACCGAGACTGATGGAAGCCAAGCGTCCACCGTGGCGGGAGGGGGGCCCGGCCCGTCAGCGCCGTGTAGCGTCGCAGCACCTCGGCCGGAGTGGGGCCGGCGATGACGTATTGATCGATGACGCCACCCGCCGCGGTGACGCGCACGCGCTCCGGTTGTGTCGCGCCCAGGTCGAACGTCGTTCGGTACGAGTTGTCGGTCAACACGCCGTGGGTGACGCCACGGTGGTGCGCGAGGAAGAAGGGAATCGACTGATAGAGCGGATCCGTCCCCGGTGGATAGCCGCCCCACGCGTCGACGTACGGGTCCGTGCCCCACATCACCCAGGTCCGTCCTCGCTTGTCGAGCCCGCCGGACTTCTCTCCGAGGCCGTAGAGGCGCTCCTCTGGCGGGGAGAGGCGGTCGACGCCGCGCGAACCGTCGGGGCGCTCGAAGTAGCCTCCGCCAGGCGCGTCCTCCTGAAGCACGGCGCCTGATGCGTCCATCACCCGGAGGTGGCAGTCGGCGGCGCGTAGCTCGGCGCGCAGCCCGTCGATGCACACGCCCAGGCTCGTGGCGTTCCCCGCCGCGCGCAGCGGCTGGACCGACGACGTCGTCACCGCATAGGAGCGCGACGGGGTCGTAGGGGACGCGTAGCGCAGGCGGAGGATGCCCTCGAGGGGGGTGGTGAGCGTGAGGGTGGTCGAGCCGCACCGCGCGACCACGCTGCCGTCGACCCGCTCGGCCCACGGCGGGAGCTCCCCCTCGCAGCTCGTGCCGCCATCGGTGGAGCCTCCGTCGAGCTGCTCGTCCCGGCCGGAGTTGGCGCCCAGGAACGCGTCGGGCGCGGAGGTCGATGGACAGCCGGTGAGCACGACGAGGAGGACGAGGAAGACACGGGTCATCGGCGCGACGCCTGTCACATCCCGACGCTCGTCGCAAACCGGGGTGGACCGCGCCGTCGCCTCGAGCGGTCAGACCTTCTCGGCCATCGCGTCGCGCCACGAGCAGCTGCCAAACCAGACGACGAGCTCTTCGCAGAGCCCCAACAGCAGCGCGCCGGTGACCGCCCCGTGAGGTTGCCGATGCCACCGATGACGGCCGCACGAGATGGCGAACGAGATGCCGATGGCCGTGATGAGCGCGGTCAGCCGCGGCTTCTCCCGAAGCGGGCGGTAGGCCAAGCGCTCGATGAGGAACCCGAGGACGGCGCAGGCGGCCATCGCGACGAGGAACACCGCCAGCCTCCCCAGGAGCCACGACTGCACCTCCCGGCCCAGCATGAACGCCACCGCCTAGCCGACGTAGACCCCGACCATCATCACGTCGCCGTGCGCGAAGTTGATGAGCTTCAGCACGCCGCGTCAGGGGCCTCGGCGGTCTCCGCGCCACCCGACAGGGGAACGACCGCCAGCGCCGGGCCTTCCTGGAGGTCGCCGCCGACGCCCCGAACGAGGGCCCGCCCGCCCGGCGTTGACTCCCGTCCTTCAGCGACGCAGGGTCCTTCTTTCTTCGTCGGGCCGCGTCGAACAGGGGTGTCCATGGCTCCGAAGTGCAGCCGCCTCGCCTCCGCCATCGCGACGAACCTCGAGCGCGCGCTGGCCGCGCTCGGGGTGGGCGCCGGTGACGAAGCGCTGGAGCAGTTGGTCGTGGCGTGGGGCAAGGGCCGGGTGCCGCGGCTGAGCGGGCTCATCAGGGCGCTGTCCGAGCGGCTCGAGGTCGCGCCGGTCGAAGGGAGCACGGACCAGCGCCGCGCGTACCTGTCGTGGTGTGAGCGCGCCACCCCGCGCCGGGTGGTCGACGTCGGCCCGCTCGTCGCGGCCTTCCTCGAGGCCCAGCGGAACCCGCGGGCGCTCGCGCACCTGCGCACCGGGAGGCTGAAGCTGCTGTCCACCTTCGAGCCGGACCCGCGCATCGACGCGCTCTGCGACGCGCTCTCCGTCGGAGGCTGGGAGGGCGGCCGGAGCCTCGCCTTCGAGCGGGTGGCCCACCGGCACGCCGACCCCGACCGGCCCCACCCCGGGCTGGCGGCGCGCATCGCGAAGGTCGCTCCGCGCGAGGGCCTCGAGGACGAACTGGCCAGCCTGCTCGCGGCCCTCGAAGCGGCGCTCCCGACGGCGAGGCTGCGGGCGGTGAGCGCGGCGACACCGGCGACGCCCGGCGCCGAGTCACCCGAGGCGCTCCTCGCCGCGGTCTACGCCGACCCGTCGAGCGACGCGCTGAAGCAGATTCTCGCCGATGGGCTCGCGGGGCACTCGGACCCCCGCGGCGAGTTCATCGCGCTCCAGTTCCAGCGCGCCGCTGGCACCCTCACCCCCGCCGCGGAGGAGCGAGAGCACGCGCTGCTCAAGCGGCACCTCGTCACCTGGCTGGGTCCCCTGGCCCCACACGTGGTGAAGGCGAGCGCCAGCTTCGAGAAGGGCTTCCCCGCGACCCTCGAGGCGAACGCGCGGCGCATCTTCGAGGCCCGCGAAGCGCTCGGGCTGGCGGAGTGGGCCACGGTGCGACAGGTCCGCTTCCTGAAGACATCGTACTTCGGCCGCGCGATGCGCAGCCTGCGCGAGGCGACCGGGGTCGAGGACTTCGGCCTCCGCACGCTGATGGACCTCGACGCACTGCCGCCGCTGGTCACCCTCGCGCTTCAGCCCTCGAGCCTCCTCACCCGGGGGCGCGCCGCGGACTGGGCGTGGCTCCCGACGCTGAAGCGGCTCGAGACGCTCGAGGTGCTGATGGTCGAGCTGCCCGTCGAGAACGCCGCGCCGGCCGCCGAGGTCATCGACGCGGTGTGCGCGAACCTGCCTCGAAGCACCTGGCGACTCTGCGTGACCAGGCTCGCGCTCGGCGGCGGGGGAGACATGCCCGCGGTGGTGCGGCGCGCCTGCCCGCAGCTGCGCACGGTCGAGCTCAACGGCACGGAGTGGCTCAGGACCGCGGAGGGCTGGGCCTGGCGCTGACTCGGGCCACCGCGACTTCAGGCGCGCCCGAATCAGCTTCGCGACGGCAGTCAGTGGCAGGTGCTTCGTGGCCTCGTACTCGTGGCCGTACCGCGTCGTCATGACGCCACCTCGCGTTCCGACAGAAGCTCGCGCGCGGGCGGACTCCACCTGGCGTTGAATGCGTCGTGCGTCGCGCAGCAGCGCCTTGAGGAGAAACCGCGGGAGTCCCTGCGAGTGTGCAGCCGCAGCGCGCGCACCTCGTGCGGTGCGCGATACCCCGCCGCGACGTCGAAGGGCGTCGGCGACGGAGTGAGTGACTGCGCTTCAAGTGACATGGCGTTTCTCCGGTTGGCTGGAGATGCGAGGAGCCGCCCCTCGGCAACGACGGGGCGCGCTGCCCAGCTGCACCACCACGGGCGAGCAGGACTTCGAATGGCAGGTCAGAGTCGTCAGGAAGCACCTGAGAGTTGACGTGGTCGAAGGCGACTCACGCGCGCGAAGGCACGGGCGTTGGCAGGCCAGGAGGCCAGCACGATTCCACGCGCCTTCATCGAAAGTGACCGACTTCGACACGCCAGTTGATCAACCCGGTCCGGTCACGGCCTTCCCTTTCGTTCCCACCATGTACGTCGCCGCCGCCGTGGCCAGCGGAGGCCCGGACAAGTCGTGCGCCGCCACCATGCGCACGAAGGCCACGTTGCGCGTCGCCTTCACGCACTCCGCGCGGGCGAAGACAGGCGAGCCCGGTGTCGAGGGCCCCAGGAAGTCGATGCGAAGGTCGAGCGTCGCGATGGGCGTGGGCGCGCGCAGATGCAGGTAGACCGCGGCACCTCCGGCCGCGTCGAGCAGCGTGGTGATGGCGCCCCCGTGGAGCACGCCGGTGTCGGGGTTCCCGACCAGCACCTCGTGCCAGGGCAGCACCATCTCGCAGACGGCAGGGTCGAGCTGTACGCGGGTGATCGCCAGGTTGAGCGCTTTGTTGTGCGGAATGAATTCCCGGAAGCCCGTATCGAGCGCCTCGAGGTCGGGTCCGGGCCGGTCGTCAGGCATTCCGCGGTCTCGCACGAAGACACCCGTCGCTTCAATCGGTTGGCGGTCTCGGTGAGACGCACGCGAACCTCGGGAAGGCTTTCTCTGCGTGGTGGCATTTCCTGACGGACCCTCCAGTGGAGCACCCCATGAGTCGACTGACCCTCGCTGTTTCGCTGAGCCTGTCGTTGGGCGCGGCCCCTGCGTTCGCGCAGCTGGCCAACGGCACCAATCCCGAGTGCCTCGACCCCGAGTGCGGCACGCCCAAGGAGCAGGGCGGCGGTTGTGGCTGCGGCTGCGGCTGTGGCTGCTCGGTGTGGGTCGCCTACACCGATGACGGCAAGACGCTCGCGTACACCGACGACGCGGACGGCGACGGCAAGGGTGACTCGGTCGACAACTGCCCCTTCGCGTCCAACCGCGACCAGATTGACGCCGATGGCGATGGCGTCGGCAACAGCTGCGACAACTGCTCAGGCGCGTCGAACTTCAGCCAGCTCGACACCGACGGCGACGGCATGGGCGACACCTGTGACGGTGACCTCGACGGCGACCTCATCGAAAACGTGCTCGATACCTGCGCGTCGATTCCGAACCGCGCCGTCAACGGCAGCCAGGCCAACCTCGATGGTGATGCCTTCGGAGACGTCTGCGACATGGACATGGACGGCGACGGCTTCCCCAACGCCGACGACCTCTGCCCGTTGATCAACAGCGGCACCAACGTCGACCTGCCGGGCCAGCTGTGCAAGCGCGACTCGGACAACGACGGCATCTTCGACCATGTCGACAACTGCGCCTTCACGGCCAACAGCAACAACCAGGACCTCGACCGCGACGGCCTCGGCGACGTGTGCGACCTCGACCTCGACGGCGACGGCATCAACGACAAGCTCCCGGACTTCACGGTGTCGGGCAAGGACAACTGCGCCGAGACGCGCAACCGCAACCAGGTCGACGGCGACTTCGACGGCCTCGGCGATGCGTGCGACGCGAAGTTCTGCCTCGTCATCGACCCGTCGAACAAGGCTGACTGCCTCGACCCGAACGGCGTCTTCAACGTGCACGCGGGTGGCCTCGTCACCCTCAAGCGCGGCGAGAAGTTCCGCTTGCCGCTGTTCGCCAACCGCAACGGCGCCGCCATCGAATACACTTGGACGGTCGTCGCTCGGCCCGCAGGCAGCACCGCCGCCATCGCGAACCCCTCGGGCAGCGTCACCATGTCGCGTAACTACGCCTACGCGTACACCGACGACAACGTGCCGACCTTCACCTCGGACGTCGACGGCGCGTACGACCTCCAGCTCCAGGCGAAGCTCGCCTTCCCCGACCGTGCATACCCGGAGAAGCGTGAAGCGGTCTCGTCGCTGAAGATGACGGCGACGCCGGACGGCGGCTCGAACCAGAAGCCGGCCAACTGCAGCGTGGTGCCCTTCGACGCCTCCATCGCCGGTCTCGGCCTCGCGATGCTGGCCCTCATCCGTCGCCGCCGCTCGTAAGACTTCGCGCCTCCGTGGGGTGCACCAGAATCGTCTCCCCCTGGGGAACGAGTCCATGCCGAGGCCCGGTCATCCATGGGGGATGGTCGGGCCTCGGTGTTCGTGCGTCACGGCGTCGTGATGGAGCCCTTCACCGAGACGCTGTCGTTCGACTTCTTCGCGGTGCAGCGGGTCCCGTCGCCCTCGAGCGCGGCGCCGGTGGTGAACGTCAACGACAGCTCGCTGCAGCCGAACGCCGGAGCGTTCTTCAGGTCGGCGGCGTCGTTCAGCTTCTGCATTTCGACGTTGAGGGCCTTGAGCTCGGGCTGCACGGCGTCGAAGCACGCGCCCATCTTGTCCTGCGCCAGCTTGCCGCACGGGCCCATCTTCGCGGTGGCCTTCTCGAGGCGCGCGTTGAGGGCCTTGCGCTCGGGAGACTCCATCGACGCCACCATCGCCTTCACCTGGGCCTGCCCATCGGCCTCGGTGAGCAGCCGCGACAACGAGAGGCCCGACTCACTGAGGTTGATGGTGTAGTTCGCAGTGCCCTGCGTCTTTCCGTCCTTCGCCCACGTGCCAGCAGCCTCGATGCTTCGTTTGCCCGAGGTGAAGTCGAGCTTCGCGGTGAGGCGCGCGCCCTCGGCGTCGACCGTCAGCGTGTGGTTGCACCCGAGGAGGAAGCTGCCGAGCGAGGCCGTGCGGCCCGAGCCCGCCTGAATGCCCTGAATCTCGAAGAGACGCGGAAGAAGGGCGGCCTTCGCGGTGAGCGTCGCGGCCCACGTTCCGCTGCCGAACTTCTCGTTCGAGAGGGTGACGTCGTCGGTGGTGGCGACGAAGAGGCTGCCGGCTGGCAGGTTCGTCTTCAGCTTCACGTCCACCTTCTGGCCGGGGCACAGCACCACCATGCCGTCCGTCGCGTCGCCGGGCGCCACGGTGAAGGCCAGCTCGGGCGTCGGGTCCTTCGTGTCGTTCTTGAGGCCGAGCTTCTTGCGTTGCTCCAGCGTCTGCGTGCGGAAGTCCTGCACCTTCTGCTCCCAGGCCGGGCCCGCCATCGCCGTCGAAGCCACCACCACCATCGCACCGAAGACCCGTCGCGCCATCGTCCCCTCCCAGGGTGTCGAGCTGCAGCGGCGCGATAGCGCTTCTATCCCGCCAGGTCGACGAGAAGACCCGCGCCGATGCAGTCGAGGGAACACCCGGCGCCGCCGCCGACCCTGCGGAGCGCGTGCTCGGATGAGCTGCCCGGCCACCCCACCGCAAACCCTCGGTTCCAGGGGGCTCACCCGGGGTATGCCTCGTCGCATGTCACGGCACACGGCGACGATTCGATGGAAGCGGGAAGGCGACTTCGCTCGAAAGAAGTACCACCGCGGTCATCGCTGGAGCTTCGACGGTGGCGTCGAGGTGCCCGCCGCCGCGTCGCCGCAGGTGGTGCCCGCGCAGTGGACGAACGCGCACGCCGTCGACCCGGAAGAGGCGCTCGTCGCGGCCCTCTCGAGCTGTCACATGCTGACGTTCCTCTTCCTCGCCGCGAACGATGGCTTCGTCGCCGAGTCGTACGACGACGAAGCGGCCGGCCTGCTCGCGGGGGATGGTGGAGGAGGCCAGTCCATCACCGAGGTCGTGCTGCGGCCTCGCATCGTCTGGGCGGAGGGCAAGGCGCCCACGGCCGGTCAACTCGACGCACTGCACGCCCGGGCACACGAGGAGTGCTTCATCTCGCGCTCGGTGAGGTGCGCAATTCGGGTGGAGCACCCATGAACGGCGCTCCGCCGCGGCGCGTGCGTTTCCCGGTGCCTCGACCTCGAGGCTGACTTCGCTGCCGGCCGCATCGTCAACGGCGTCGCCGGTGCTCAGCGACGACTGCGCGGAACCCCAGCGTCGTGCGCCAGCGGCCTTCGCGTCGAGCGGGCCCCCTGGTCGGCGAGCGAGACGCGCAACTGGTAGCCCGCCGGTCCTTCCGGTTCGGCCTCGGCGACACTCACGACGAAGCGTCCCTTTCGCGGCGCCTCGAAGGTGAGGTCGGCCGACATGCCGAGGCCACCCTCTGCGACGCGGGCGCCGATGAGCTCGTCGGTGCCGTCTTCGTCCAGCACCGAGCACAGCGCGTCGAGCACGCCGTCCACCCGAAGGTAGACACGCTGGCCCGCCTCGAGCGGCAACACGTAGCGGTCTTCGTCGCCGGGGAAGTCGATGACGCCGTGCAGGTCCTCCCCGATGGTGATGACGCGCGCGTCGTCGGGGTCGACGAACGGGGTCAGCTCGTGGTCGCTCTCGATGGTGGCGGTCGGCTCGGCGCGGACAGTCGCCACCACGACCTGCGGGCACGTCACGTCGAAGCGCCACGTGTCGACGTCGACCAGCTCGGCCGGAGAGAGGTTACAGTCCGAGACCGCGACGTCAGCCTCATCGCTGCTGAGGTGCGCCTGGTCCCCGTCGGCCGCCTGAAAGAACCACGCCGCCTGGGAACGCGCAGGCTCGAACGAGAACGTGTGCTTCGGCCCTGGCTTCTCGGCCGGAAGACTGCGGGCCATCGGGGACGGTGACGTCGAGATACCCGGGAGCCGTGCCAGCACGTCGGCGCCCGACAACGCGAGGGCGAAGCGCTCGATGCCGATGAGTCCCGAGATGCCGATGACGTCTCCCGTCGACGAGACGAGCGCACCGCCGCTCTGGCCACCGACGATGGTGGCGTCGCTCTGCAGGAAGGTGAGGTTCTCGAAGCGCGCTTCACGCAGCCGCGAGATGACCCCTCGGGTGATGGCCGGCGCGGGGAACTTCTCGACCTCTCCCGGGTAGCCGATGAGGAACACCTCGTTGCCGATGCGCTGGTCGTCAGGCGAGACGATGCGCAGCGGCGGGCGCTCCAGGGACGCAGGCAGCGGGCCGACGAGGGCGAGGTCCGCGTCGACGTCGAGGGCCTTCACCGGCACGTCGACGAACTCGAGGCCGGGAAAGAACGTGACGCGAACGGTCTCGTGCGGCCACACCACGTGCGCGTTGGTGAGCACCATGCGGCCCTCGAGCAGTACGCCGCTGCCGCCCGACAGCCCTGCCGAGAGATACGCGATGGAAGGAGACAGCCGCTCATACACCTCTGATGCGTTGAGCGACTTCGTCGCGGCGGGGCGGCAACCCGTCGCCAGCAGAAGGAACACCGCCGTTCGGACGCTGACGAAAGCCATGACGCACCTGATGGCACGTCAGCGACAGTCCTTCCACCTGCCGACGCGCGCCACGCTGCCGTGGACAAGGCGATTCTCGAGCCTGCGTGCGGATGGTCGTGACCTCGCTCGAGGCGTCAGCGCGCGTCGCACGTCTCCCACGTCGCGCGCAGGGCCTGACCTGGCTCGGGGACGGAGAGCAGCTCGAAGATGATGGCTCCGGTCGCGTCGTCGTAGCGCCAGAGTCGGGCGCCCCGGTCACTCTGCGCAGGCAACGCGACGCCGTTGACCGAGACCTCCAGCGTCTGCGCTGAGCGCATCGTCGGTGACGCAGGGAGCTGGAACCAGAGCCGGTAGCCGAAATGGGACCGTGACCAGGTGTCGAGCACCGAGCTCCAATTCGGGCTGCAGAGTTCTTCACGGACGCCCCCTGTGACCTCCGGGAGCTGGGCGAGTCGCGGGTCGAGCACGCCGCATTGCGTGGGAAGAAAGGGCGCGACGAGGCTGAAGCTGGTCATCGTCGGCACGCCGGGCCGGCCTTCCCAGCGCGCCAGCATCGAGGACCCGCTCACGTCGGACTGGTCCACTTCGTTGGTGATGCACACCACGGCGCGAGGCGACAGCTCGTTCCAGAAGCCGGCCGGCTCGCGGAGCACCTTCAGTCGCAGCGCGGTCTCGTGGCAGCTCCGCACGCCGGGCGTCCGGGAGACGCGGGTCGCCCGCCTGAAGCGGTCGATGAAGGTCGGGCTCTCGGGCACCAGGACGCTCACCCCGTCGGGCCGCTGAACGTCACCGGACAGGTTGCTCACCACCACTCGGGAGTTCTGGGCCGACGCGAGGGACCGCGCGAAGGCGCCGAAGTTCGCCTCAGCCTCGACGACGCCATCGTCGTCGACGACCACCAGCAGCTCGACCTTCTGAGGCAAGGGCACCACGAATTCCCAGCTCGCGCGTCGCGCCGCGGTTCCGCTGCCTTCGAGGAGGAGCGAGCTGTCCTGTTCGTGACCATCTGCGCGTGCGTTCAAGGTGACGCGCGCCTTCGTTCGACCCGGGGTGGTCGGCAGAAATCCCAGCGTCCCCTGTCCTGAGGCGCCCGGCGCGAGCGAGCTCGGTAGCCTCGAGAAACCGAAAGCGCCCGAGCGCGTGCTCGACAGCCACACCTCGAAGTCGCATCGGTTGGTGATGGTGACGTCGACCTTCGACGGTGCGCAGCCCACCGTCGCGTCGGGCATGACGACCGTGCGCTGAACGTCGAGACACGCCGTCGCGAGCGGGTTGAACGGGTTCGGCTTCGGTGGCTCGGCCGGCACCTCGACGGCCGGGGCGACTTCGACCGGCAGCAGCGTCGGGTCGAGCGTGTTCGCCACGTCACCGCATGCGCACGACAGCAACAGGCTCAGCGTCACTCGCACGCAGAGCACCGTATTCATGCCCCACGACCGGCCGCAAGCGGTGGGCAGCCGGGGTGCTCGAGACACGCCTTCGCGGCAGGCGGCGCAGCACGGACGTCGACGAACAACCCTGGTGGCCGACGAAGTGGGCCTTCAACGTCTCATCGTCCAATACGCGCGAACGCCTGCCGTTGCAGCTGTTGTTGGACAGGCGCGACGGACGGGGCTGTTCACGCGTGACTCTGGTGTTGCGCTGAAGCCGGAGTGCGACACCATCCTTCGGCGGCTCGGCACCGAACGAATCATCCTGGCTCCGCGGACGGCGTCGTCGAAGACTCGCGGGCATGAGTCTGTTGACGCGTGAAGACCTCGTCGGCTCGCTGTTCTTTCCACGAGCCGACACCTCCGTGCCGCCTGAGGACGCGCGAGACCTGATGGTCGACGTCGACGGCGCGTCGATTCACGTGCGACTCCACGGATTGCCGACCGCGCCGATGCTCCTCTTCTTCCACGGCAACGGCGAGACGGTCGCCGACTGGGACGACTTCGCGCCGCGCTTCACGCCGTCAGTGCAGTTCGCCGTCTGTGACTACCGCGGCTATGGCCAGAGCACTGGCACGCCCACCATGCAGCGCCTATTCGATGACGCCGTCGCGGTGTTCGACGCCGTGCACTCGCTGTCGCCGCTCGCGCCGCTCGTGATGGGCCGCTCGCTCGGCAGCGCCGCGGCCTGGCACCTCGCGCAGACTCGCCTTTCCGCCATCTCGGGGTTGATTATCGACAGCGGCTTCAGCGACGTCGACGCCTTCGCCCGAAGACGCGGCGTGCCCCCGTCGTCACTCACCGCGACGGAGCGGACCGCCCTCGACCCGATTCCGAAGGCCAGACACGTCGAGGTGCCGACGTTGCTGCTGCACGGCCGTGACGACACGCTCATTCCCGTCCGCGACGCCGAGCGGCTCGGTGAGGCCTGCCCGGGCGCCACGATGGAGCTCATCCCGGGTCGCGGCCACAACGACGTGATGCTCGACCCCGCGTGGCGAAAGGCCGTGCAGGCCTTTCTGGTCGGACGCGCGCCGGCCCCGCTGCTCGCGCTCACGCTGCGACAGGCTCCGATTCCAGCAGGCGGCTTCCGCGTCGTCGTCGACCTCGCGGGCCGCACCACGTTTCACGACGCGCCCACGCTCGCAGAGGCGAAGGCGTATGCGGCCGATGTGCGCCTCGAGGGAGACGCCCCCGAACGAACCCTCGCGCTCGTCTTCGACCGCCGCGGCCGACGCGTCGAGGTGTGAAAGAGCGCCGAGCCGCGAGGTGCGCGGGGTACATTGGCGGGCGTGCCACGAAACATCGTCTTCTATGCGCCGTTCCCTGCCGAAATCACCCAGCGCTTCGTGCGCGCCGTGGCGAAGCTCTCTGACGTGCGCCTGCTGGGCGTCGTCCACACGCCGCCCTCGGGTGATGACCTGCGTCTGTACGACGACGTGGTGCGCATCGAGAACCCGCTCGACACGAAGTCCATCATCGAAGGCGTCGGCGAGCTGAAGCGCCGCTACGGGCAGCCGTACCGCATCGTCGGCATCCTCGAGGCGGCCATGGTGCAGCTCGCCGAAGCGCGCTCCTTCTTCGGCGTCGAAGGCACCGGGCCCCGCGTCGCTGAGCTCTTCCGCGACAAGTCCCAGATGAAGGCGGCGCTCTCGAGGGCTGGCCTCCCCGTGGCGCGGAGCGCGGTGCTGCGCTCACTCCACGACGCGAAGGCCTTCGCCGAGCGCGTCGGCTTCCCCATCGTGCTCAAGCCGGTGCAGGGCATGGGCGGGAAGTCGACGTTCCGCATTCGCAACATGGGCCAGCTGCTGTCGACGGCGAACAGCCTCGGCGTCGGGCACGGGCACGAGACGCTCGCCGAGGAGTTCCTGCGCGGCCGCGAGTTTTCCTTCGAGACCTTCACCGTCGGCGGCGACGTGAAGCTGCACTCCATCTCGCACTATCTGCCGACGTGCCTCGAGGCCATCGAGAACCCGTGGATTCAGTGGTGCTGCCTGTTGCCGCGCGACATCTCGGGCCACGAGTACGACGGCGCCAGGCGCATCGGCTGGGGCGCCATCGAAGCGCTCGGCCTGCGCGACGGCATGACGCACATGGAATGGTTCCAGCGCCCCGACGGCAGCCTCGCCATCGGTGAGATTGCGCAGCGGCCTCCCGGCGCGAACATCAGCCTGATGACGGGCCTCGCGCACGACTTCGATGCCTACCGGGCCTGGGCGCGCGCCGTCGTCGATGGCGTCTTCGAAGCCAGGACGGAGCGGAAGTACGCCGTGGGCTCGGCGTTCCTCCGCGGCATGGGGCGTGGGCGCGTGGCGCACGTCACCGGCATTCGCGAGACGCACGAGGCCGTCGGCAAGTACATCGTCGAGGCGAAGCTCCCCACCGTCGGCGCGATGAAGAGCGACAGCTACGAGGGTGATGGGTACGTCGTGGTGCGCGACCCCGACACCGAGGTGGTGAAGAAGGTGCTCAAGCACATCATCGACACCGTGCGCGTGCAGTACATGGTGGCCTGACTCACTCGCCCGTCGACGAAAAGCGCAGGTTGAGCTGGCTCCCCGCCGTGTGTTCCGGGCGGCGCACCGGCGGTTCGTCACGCGGAGGCTCTTGTGCGTGCCGTCAGGCCCCGGGCATTCGTCAGCGCTCGAGGTGAGGCCACTCTGGCTGGCGCATCATCGAGCCACCGATGCCGTGCGTCTTCGCCTTCTTCGTCGTCACCACCGCGTCTTTCGCCAGCACCACGTTGGTGAAGCGCACCGAGCCGGAGCGACTCTTCAGCGGGTCGGTTCTCCACGTGCCGTCCTCGAGGCGCAGTGCGCGAAGGGGCACGCGCAGGGTGGCGAACGGCGCGGTGTCACGGGCCGAGGTGAAGAGCTTCGTCCCCGCGGGGAGCGTGCCCTCTTCCGCCACGACGAGACCATCACTGCCGCCGCTGCCCATTCCCGACATCCCGAGCCCACCACCAGAGCCGACGTTGCATTCGACGTCGCTGTCCCGGACGAAGCCGTGAACGATGGTGACCTGCCCATCAGCCCAGGCCGGCGACCAGCCCGCCTTCGAGGACGGGCCCCGGTGAATCGTCCACGCGAACGAGGGCGTCTCCCACTTCGCGGCGCCGGCTTCGGGTCTCGCATACATCGCGCGCACGACGCAGGTCTCGGCGGGCCCGGTCGCGGGAGGCACCTGTCGGCCCTCATCAGACACGGTCGCGGCGTTCGTCACCATGAGGTGCTGAGGCAGAAAGCCGACCCGCAGCCCATCGCCGACCCGGCCGAGCAGCGGCACCTTCGCGCCGCGCTTGAGCACCACCACCCAGAGCCCCGCGCCCGAGAGCGCGACGTCTCGTGACGCGATGACTTCGACGAAGGTGCCGTCACGCGAGAGGTCGAGCAGCGCCTCGAGCTCCACCGACGAGCTCTCGTGACGCGCCTTGAAGAGCGTGGACGACACCCACTTCACCGCGGTGACAGGCACGTCATCCATCGCGCCGACCGGCTGCTTCGTCTCGGGCGCGAGGAGCCCGGCCGACAGCACGTGCAGCTCGACGTGCGCGGGAGCGGCGGCCAGCAGGAGGGCAAGGAGCATGGGCGCCCAGACTCCACCATGGAACCGAAGTTCCCGCCCTCAGCGGTCGACCTGCCGTTCGGCCGTACAGCCTCTGTCGAGGCCGCCGGCGCAGGCCTTCTTGAAGAGGATGATGGCGGCGGGTTTGTCGATCTTCCCGCCGCCCACAGATGGCGCATCGAAGGCTTCGATGAAGGCGCACGGGCGAGTTGTCCGGCGGGCCGCGCGTCGGGCTGATATCTGCACCCGTCATGACGTTGCCGCCGCACCTGGCCGAGCGTGTCGAGCCGAAGGCGCCACCGCCGCGGGCAGGCCGGTACGTCGTGTATTGGACTCGCATTGCCGCGCGCGCGGCCGAGAACCCGGCGCTCGACGTCGCGCTGACGATGGCGAAGTCGCTGGGCGTGCCGTGCTTCGTCTACCACGCGCTGTCCGAGCGCTACCGCTACGCCTCGGACCGAATGCACACCTTCATCCTGGAGGGTGCGCGCGACCTGCAACGCGACTTGAAGGCCCGTGGCATCGGCTCGGTGTTTCATCTGCAGCGCGCGAGCGACCGGCGGCCACACCTGCTCGAGCTCGCGAAGGACGCAGCGCTGGTGGTGACGGACTTCATGCCGGTGCAGCCGCTGCTGAAGTGGGACGAGGAGGTCGCGAAGGTCGCGCCGCTGTGGCGAGTCGATGCGTCGTGCATCGCGCCGCTCTGGGCCATGCCCCGACCGCAAGACCGCGCGTTCTCGTTCCGCAAAGTGGCCGAGCCGCTGTGGAAGACGAGGCTGACCGCGCCGTGGGTCGACGTGGAGCCGTCGCACCCGCCCTTCGTTCCCGAGTTCGACTCGCTCGACCTCTCGGGCGTCGACCTCGCCGCGCTCGTTGCGGGCTGTGACATCGACCACGCCATCGGCCCGGTGCATCACACGAAGGGCGGAGCGGCCGGGCTCGCGCGGTGGACGCGGTACCTCGAGACGACGCTCCATCGCTACGCGGCCGACCGGAACGACCCGCTGCGCGAGGCCAACAGCCGCATCTCGGCGTACCTGCACTTCGGCCACCTCTCGCCCTTCCGCGTGGCGCGTGACTGCGCGGCCCATCGCACCGATTCGTCCGAGAAGTTCCTCGACGAGCTGCTGACGTGGCGCGAGCTGTCGTGGCACTTCTGCTGGCATCACCCGAACCACGAGAGCGTCGAGGTCTTGCCAGCGTGGGCGCGTCAGACGCTGCAGCAGCATGAGCGAGATGGCCGTGAGTTCCTGCCGTCGTGGGAGCAGCTCTCGCGCGGGCAGACAGGCCACGCGCTGTGGGACGCGGCGCAGCGCTCGCTCCTCACGCACGGCGAGCTGCACAACAACGTGCGCATGACGTGGGGGAAGGCGCTCATTCCGTGGACGCGAAACGCGAAAGAGGCGCTCGCGCTGCTCATCGACTTGAACCACCGCTTCGCGCTCGATGGGCGAGACCCGGCCTCGTACGGCGGCATTCTCTGGTGTCTGGGGGCGCTCGACCGGCAGTTCACCCCCGAGACGAAGTTCTTCGGCACCGTGCGCGCCAGAGACCTCGACGCGCAGGCCAGGCGCTTCGACGTGGCGGAATACGAGCGCCGCATGCACGGGCCCTCACGAGGCCAGCCGCTCGCCGTCGCCATCGTGGGCGCGGGCGTCTCGGGCGCTGCCTGTGCTCGCGCGTTGAGGGACCAGGGGCACAGCGTCACGGTGTTCGACAAAGGCCGCGGGCCGGGAGGGCGTGTCTCGACGCGGCGTGAAGGCGAGCTGTCGTTCGACCACGGCGCGCAGTTCTTCACGGTGAAAGACGAGCGCTTCGCCCGGTTCGCCCGCTCGTGGTGGCAGGAACGCATCGTCGCGGAGTGGAAGCCGAAGCTCACCGTGCTGGGCAGCCCGAAGCCGCGCGTGCCGTTGGAGGCCGTCGCCGATGGGAAACCGACGATTCGGCTGGTCGCGACGCCAGGTATGAGCGCGTTGCTGGAGCGCATGCTCGAGGGCATCGACGTTCGCTACGGCGCGCGCGTCGACGCGGTGGTGCGGCGGGACGAGCGCTTCGGGCTGGCGGGAGAAGCGGGCGCCCCGATGGGCGAGTACGACGCGGTGGTGGTGGCGCTGCCCTCCCCACAGGCCGCGACGCTCATCGACCCCATCGACTTCGGCATGGCCTCGAGGATTCGTGAAGCGACGATGGGCCCGACGTGGGCGGCGATGCTGGCGTTCTCGGCGCCGCTGTCGGTCGACTTCGACGCGGCGTTCGTGAACGTCGGCCCGCTCGGGTGGCTGGCGCGCGACTCGTCCAGGCCTGAACGGAAAGAGGGCGAGCGGTGGGTGCTCCACGCCTCGGCCGACTGGAGCCAGGCGCACGTCGACGCGACCGTCGAGGAGGTGCTCCCTCAACTGGTCGAGGCGTTCTTCGCCACCACGGGCGCGACGCGGACCGAGCCGATCTTCGCGAAGGCGCATCGGTGGCGCTACGCGCTCGCCACGAAGCCGTTGGGAGAAGACTGCGTGATGCACGCGTCGGGGCGGCTGATCGCGTGTGGCGACTGGTGCCTTGGCGCTCGCATCGAAGCGGCGTTCTTGAGTGGCAGTGCTGCGGCGGGCCGGTTGAACGCGATTGCTCCATCGATGGTGATGGAGCCGGTCTCTCCGCTGCCCGGACGCAGCCCTTCGCAACTGCGGCTGGTCTGACGGACCGCGAGGACCGTCGAGCCGTGTCACGCCGTTCAGTCCTGTGCGGCGGTGTCCACGGCGCCATCAACGTCAACGGCCCCGGCAGTTCGCCCGCCAGGGCCGTCGAACTTCAGGCTGCGCTCCAGGGTCTCAGAACGCGGCGATGGTCACCATCGAGGCCTCGGCACGCGCATTCCGTGAGCCCACCGCTGCCATTCGTTTCAGGTTGCCAAGTTCACGCTCGGCCGCCTCGCGACGCTGAATGAGGGCCTCACGTTGGGCCAGCGCCTCAGCGTTCACGCGAGAACCACCGACCGCGCCGATGATGATCATCGCGACACCAGTGAGGCCGATGACCAGCAGGGGAACCGCGACGAAGGGGAAGTAGAGGATCGCGAGGCCGACGAGTGTGAGGGGGGAAAGCACCGCGCCGATGACGACGAGCGCAATCGAGCCACCCGGCCAGCCGGTCTGCACCGCGCGAAGCTGCGCGTTGATCGAGTCGATGTCGGTCTCGAGCGTGTAAATCTGCTGGCTGATGCTCATGCCGCCTTCGCGACTGGGCAGCGGCGGCGCCGACTGCGCGGCGCCGAACGTGGCCGAGCGATTCACGGGAGCCGGTGTATCCGCCATGAGCCGGGCATTCGGTGGGACGTACGCAGGCGCGACTTCGGGAGGTGGTGGCGGCGGTGAGAACGTGGCGTTCGAGGGCGAACCGCCGCGCACCTTGCAGACCTTCGAGATGCAGCGCAGTGCGCCGTCGCTCGAACAGTCAGCGGTCGTCTCGCACCCCTGGCCTTCTTTCGTCTGCGGTGCCGCCGCGGATGGAGCAGCGCACTGCGAGTTGATGCACTTGAGTCCGGTACGGCAATCGGTGCGGGCGCGGCACGATTCGCCGACCTCTCCGAGCAGGGAGTCAGGCGTCTGGGTCAACAGGATGACAATGAGCTGGGCGGTCAACATGGGGGGCCTCGTTGGGTGAGTGGTTGCGCCGGGGCCCTTGTGCAAGCGGGCGGCACACGTAACCCCTTGAGATGCCGAGGCGATGAGCCATTCCGTCTCCCTCTTTGGACGATCTTCGGCGGCTCGAGCCAGGTTGTCAGTGCCGCGTCCACGACGCCTGGCACCGGCGGCGCGGGAGCGAGCACGCCCTTCATGGCGTCGATGGAGCCGCAGGGCGCGTCGTCCTGAGCTCCGACGACGCCTGCAAGGGGAAGTCAGCCCAGCCGGGCTACCGGAAGTGCGGGCGCTCGATGGTGAACAGCAGGTCCTTCACCTCGGCGCGCCAGGGTGCCGGTGCCTTGTCACCCAGAACGATGAGGCCCATCGCCAACACCACCGCGCGGTCTCTGAGGCCCACCGACTTCGCGATGAGCTCCAGCGTCGCCGGGTGTTTCGCCAGTGACGGGTCGCGCAACGCCTGAGCCAGTGAGGCCTGCAGCGGGCCGCGGACACTCCCGACCGAGGTGATGGCGTCGACCTTCTCGCCTGCGCGCACCCGGAGGGCGTCAGACACCCACGCCAGGTCCGGTGTGGGCTTCACCTTCGCCGCTTGCTCGCGCTGACTCTGCGTCGCGCCGTCGGACGCGCCGACCAGCAACGTCATGCGCGCCTTGCCGCCGGCCGACACGCTCGGGCTCCCGTTCGCGTGGTTCAACGCGTCGACGAGCGAGCCCTTCTTCAGCGAGTGGTAGGCCTTCAAGAACGCCCAGTCGTCCTTCTGCTCGGCGCCTTCGACGCGGGTGATGAAGGCCACCATCGACTCCTTCGGAGCGACGGCGATGGCGCGCGGAGTCTCGGTCTGTACCCCCGCCGCACGTGCTCCACGAACGAGCCGCAGGTACTCGACGAGCGCGACGCTCTTCATCGGGGCAAACGCTTTCGCGGAGACCGCCGTGTCCAGCGCCGTCAGCGCTTCTCTCCACTCCCCGATGCGCGCCAGGTCTTCGGCGACGGCCCAGTTGAGCCACGGGTTCTTCGGGAACTTCTCCGTCAGCCGATAGCCATCGGCCGTGCCGGCGTTCTTGCAGCGCAGCGCGAGGTACTGCAGGTCTCCATCGTCAGGAGCCTTCTCTGCGTCGGCCAGCGTCGTCGCGCACCGGGCCGCACGTGCTTCTTCACTCGAAGCGTCCTGCACCGCACGTTGGAGGAAGACGTCGGACCGCTTCGCGTCGGCACGCTCCACGAGTGCCTTCGCTGCCTCTGGGAAGTCGGCGGCGAAGCCAACCCAGCTACCGAACTCCTCGCTGCCCACGTCGTCGAAGCGGACGTGGCTGAGCACCAGGGCGCGCTTCTCGTCGGGAGACACCACCAACGCGAGTTGAGAGCCAGGAGAAGCCTTCAACGTCGCCTCGAGCACGCGCTTGTAAACGGTTTGCCCCCGCTTGAGCGACACCGAGGTCGGTGGCTGCTTGAAGATGGAGTCCTGCGGCGCATCGCTCCATCGCGGCGCGCCTTTGGGAACGTCGGGCAGCTCGCTGTTGCCACTGGCGCCGTACACGGCTGTCCACTCCACGAGGGCCGTCGCGCTGGCCACGTTGTACAGCGAGTGCGAGAAGCCGCCGCCCACGGCGACCTCGAACTCCTCCACCAGCGTGCCGTCGAGCGTCGTCGTCTTCACCTGCACGTCACCTGACGGCTCGAGTTTCCAAGCGTCGGTGCTCTGCGCGGGCACCACGTGCGCCTTCTCTTCGATGACGACCTTCACCGGCACGTTCAGCCCGTTCACCACATGCAGCGTCGACGAGCCGATGTGCCCACCGACGAAGAGCGCCGGCAACAGCACGCCCGTCGCGACGACCGCGCGCACCGTGCCTGGCACCACCCCGTCGGCCGTCTGGAAACGGTCCCACCAGCCGAGCTTCTTCTGCCGCTCGCGCTCCTTGCCGACGACACAGGTGCCGTACTGCGAAGGGACCTCGGCCGCGTCGGGAGCGACTTCCACCTCGCCGCCCTCCCGCACCCACGTCGCGACCTTCGCTTCCACCTCGAGCAATCGGTCGAGCGTGACGTCGGCCAACACGCGCAGGTCTCCCAGCGCGCCCTGGGCCCAGCCCTCCATGACGCGCAGCCAGTCGCCGAGGTTGGCTTCGTTCGGTTCGAGCAGGCCGAGCTCGTCGCTGAGCGCCGTGAAGCCGCCCGCGGTGCCGTAGAGCGCGTCGATGTCGTCGGGCAGCACGAGGCGCTGCTTCGCCTGCCACAGCCTGGTGATGACGAGGTACAGGTCGTCGGCCGAGATCAAGACGCGCTTGCGCTCCGAGGATGAGACGTTGCCGTCGGCGAGCACGATGTCGAGCACGTGGTGCAGGTGCGAGTGGGCGTCCGAGAGGTTCCGCAGCGAGTGCGCGGCGAAGTGCAGCAGCTCGACGAGGCCCTGCAGATGGTCGTTCCACCCGTGCCCGATGAGGTTGGCGGCAGCGAGGTGCGTGGCGCGGCAGGTGCGGTCGTGGTCGAGGATGCGTTGCTCGACGCTGCGCCGCTCGGTGCGAACGGCTTCGATGACGCCGCGCAGTTCCTTCCGGCGAATCTCACGGCCGCGGTAGCGAATGACGCCGCCTGGCGCGGTGAGCGCGCCGTCGGCGAGGCCTTCGAGCTGGTGTTCTTCGTCCCGACGTTCCCGGTAGCTCTTCAGCTCGGTGCGCAGCGACGCCGGATACAGGCTCTCGAGCGCGGCCAGCACGCCGTGGTGGTCGAGCGCCTCGACGGGGCCGATGAGCCCATCCGCCTTCTCCTGATACGCGGCGACGGAGCGGCCCAGGTAGACCCCACGGTACCGCGGGTCGAGCGCGGCGCGGCCGAAGCGTTTGGCGAAGCGCTCCTCCATCGTCGTCTCGACGGCGGCGATAGGCTTTCCGGCGGAGTTCTTCTCTCGTTCCTCCTTCGCCTTCTGGAACAGCTTCGCGGTGACGGCCTTGCGAACGGTCTCGACGTCGTCGAACAGCGCCCACGCCGCGCGCGCGTCGAGCGGCGAGGGCAGGTACAGCTCCTTGGCGCTGTCTTCGCGGTCGCGGTTGGGCGGGTGGGTCAGCCACATGCGCGGCGGCTGCGCGAGGCCGGCAGTGAAGACGCGAAAGGAAGAATCTCCGTCAGGGCGCTTCGGGGTCTTGCCGAAGTCAGGCTCGTCGAAGATGCGGCGCAGGTGCTCGAGCGCCGACAACTGCAGGGCGAACAGGTCTTCGACGTCGCGACCTGCGTGCAGCTCTTCGGCTGAAAACGAGACCGCTTCTCCCCACGCTTCGTCTGCCGGCCCGAGGCGATGCAGCGCGTGCACGAGGCTGTCGCTCCCGCTCACCGAGACGGCGACGCGGTCGGCGTTGAACTCCATCTCACGGCCCAGCGCGCGATGCGCCAGCACCACGATGCGGAACGCGGTGTCGAGCACGGCGCGAATCGCCCAGACGAAGAGCCGCAGAATCCACCCAATCCACCCGATGCGAATGTCGCTGCGCGAGAGGCCAGTGAGGAAGCGGTCGAAGATGCCGCGCGACATCACGATGTGGCCGGCGATCTGCTGCGACAGGTAGACCCAGCGCCCCACCGCCATCGTGCGCTGCGCGAAGTGACCGAACTCGTGCGCGATGACGGCCTTGAGCTCGTCGAGCGTGAGCGCGTTCACCAGGCCCAGGCCGAGCTCGAGGTTCTTGCGAGAGGGCAGCAGCAGGTTCCAGAACGAGAGGTCGTAGAAGACGCCTGCGTTCACCCGCCCCGAGAGGAACACCTTGTGCGGCCGCGGCGCGCCCGTCTCGTCGGCGAGCTTGTGGAGGAAGGCGAAGAGCGTCGGTTGCTCCTGTGGTGAGATTTCCACCAGCGACGCGTCGGCCCCGTGCTTCACGACGAACAGGCCGCGCACCAGGAAGGCGAGGAAGAACATCGCCGGAATCGACAGGAAGAACGCGCCCACCACGTTGCCGCCGTGCAGAATCGCGTTGCCGAGCAGGCGCCACACGACCCAGGCGAGGTAGCCCGTCAGCCCGAGGTACAGTCCGACGAACGAGAGCAGCCCTGCCATCGCGAGCCAGGCATGCCGCGTGTACGACTTCGAGGGCTCGGTGAGTCCGGGAGGAACGGACGCAGGCGAAGGAGGGAACACTGCGGAGAGGTCACGCGTCATGGGCGCGCGACTGCAATCACCGGGTGCTCTGGAGTCAAGCCGCGCCGGTTCGGCCTGCTCCCGTCGTGGCTGTCAAGTCCTGTCGCCCTCTTCTCGCCTGATCACTGCGTCGGGCCGGGTGACGAAGCGCCTCCCGCTGGACGGCGCGAAGGTCACCGCGACGTGGGACGGTGGAGCAGCCGCGCCGCCGCCGAATTCACGCTAGGGTCGACATCCTCGATGGCCCTCGCAGCAGGCACCCCAGTCGGCGAATACGAAGTCGTGCGCCAGCTCGGCGCTGGCGCGATGGGTGAGGTGTACGAGGCGGTGCACCCGATGATTGGCAAGCGCGTCGCCATCAAGGTGATGCGCACGCCGGCCAGCGAGGCGGTCGTCGAAGCGCGGCGGTTGCTCGAAGAGGCGCGCGTGGTGAACGCGATTCGGCACCCCGCCATCATCGACATCTTCGGCGCCAACGTGCTGGCCGACGGCCGGCCGTTCCTGGTGATGGAGCTGCTCGAAGGCCAATCGCTGCAGGACTACCTCAAGGCCAACCACCCGCTCACCATCGCCGACGTCGTCTCGTTGCTCGACGGGCTGCTCGAGCCGCTCTCGGCTGCGCACAAGGCCGGCGTCATTCACCGGGACTTGAAGCCCACCAACGTCTTCGTGCTGGCCGCCGGCGAAGGGCGACGGGTGAAGCTGCTCGACTTCGGCATCGCGCAGCGCGCCGACCGCGAGCGGCTGACGTCGCCGGAGGTCACCCTGGGTAGCCTGGGGTTCATGGGGCCCGAGCAGCTGCATGGCAAGGCCTCGGCCCAGAGTGACCTCTACGCCGTGGGGTGCGTCGCGTGGTTGCTCCTCACCGGGCAGCCGGTGTTCCCCTACAAGTCCATGGGCGAGCTGGCGCGCAACCACATGCTCGCGGTGCCGCCGCCGGTGCGAACGCTGAGACGAGCCACGCCCGCCGCGCTCGAGTCGTGGGTGGCAGCGCTGCTCCAGAAGGACGCTGCGCGGCGACCCCCAGACGCGTTCGAGGCGCTGCTGTTGCTGCGCGTCATCAACGAGGAGCTCGGCGAGTCGACCGCCCTGCACCTCGACGAAGAAGACCAGACGACGCTCGCGCTGCCGGCGATTCGACACACGCCGGACCTCGAGTCCCGGCACGTGCCCCGCGTCGCGCCTGGCCCAGCCGTCACCATCGACGAGGACGAAGACGACCCCGAGAGCACCGTTCGCATCATTCCCAACCGCCCCCGACGTTGAAGGGACGTCTCACCCGACATGCCTGCAGCACTCGAGCTCCGCAACGTCACCAAACGCTTTGGCGAGAAGGTGGCGGTCGACGACCTCTCGCTCACCATCAACGAAGGAGACTTCGTCGGCCTCCTCGGTCGCAACGGCGCAGGCAAGTCCACCACCATCAAGATGGCGACGGGCCTCATCGACGTGACGAGCGGGTCCATCTCGGTGCTGGGGCTCGACATCGCCTCGCGCGGGCTCGAGGCGCGGCGGCTGATGGGCGTGATGCCCGAAGACATGGCGCTGCTCGAGCTGCTCACCGGCCCCCAGTACCTGCGCTTCGTCGGCCGCATGTATGGGCTCGAAGACACCGTCATCGACAAGCGCGCGCAGGAGCTCTTTGACACGCTCGACCTGCGCCCGGGCACCCGCACCCTGGTGACGGACTACTCGTTCGGCATGAAGAAGAAGCTGGCGCTGTGCTCGGCGCTCATTCACGCGCCTCGGCTGGTGTTCCTCGACGAGCCCTTCGAAGGCATCGACGCCGTCACCAACCGCACCATCAAGGACATCCTCCTGTCGTTGCAGCAGCGCGGCGTCACCCTCGTCCTCACCAGCCACATCCTCGAGGTGGTGGAGCGCCTGTGCCCGCGCATCGCCATCATCGACGACGGCAAGCTGAAGGCGTGGGGGACGCACGACGAGCTCGGTCGTGGCACCGGCACGCTCGAGTCGCTCTTCGTCGGGCTCGTCGGCGGAGAACAGAAGGTGGGCCTCTCGTGGCTGTGAGCGCCGTTCGGGCCGTCATCACCGCGCACCTCGAGGGCACCTTCAACCGTGGGCGCAAGCAGCTCGGCACGCTGGGCGTCGTCGCGAGCTGGCTGTTGGTGCTCTTCGCGTTCCTTGTCTTCGTGGCGCCCTTCGTCGCCGGGTTGAGCTTCGTGGGCTACCTGCTCGGAGGCAGCGTGGCCGGAGACGGCGAGGTGGAACGCAACCTCTCGGCCATCGCCATCTTCATCACGTCGCTGACGGTGCTCGGTGGAGCGTTCGCGGGCGTGGGCGGCGCGAGCCGGCAATTGGCATGGGAGTCGCTGCAGGCGTACCCGGTGCGTCCCCCTGCGCTGTTCGCGGCGGAGCTGGTGGCTGGCTCGACCGAGGTGCTCACCGCGACGGAGTTGTTGGCGCTCACGGGGATCTGCGGTGGCGTCAGCGTGGCGGCGCCGCGCGCGACGCCGTTCATGCTGTTGGCGCTCGTCTGCTCCGTCATCACCACCATGTCGATTCAGTTGATGGTGGCGTCGATCGCCCAGAGGGTGTCGAAGCAGGCGCGCATCGTGGTCGTCGTGTTGCCAGCGATGGCGGTGCTGCTGTCGTTCGGCTCACCGGCCGTGATGCGCGCGGTGACGTCGAGTCAGCAGACGGCCGTGGGCCTCATGTCGCAGGCGGCGGCACGCCTGACGCCTGTGGGGCAGCTGCTCGAGGCCGCGCGCGCGCCGTACACGGGCTCGTGGGATGGTGTGCTCCTCAAGCTGATTCCCATCGTGGCGTTCACCCTGGTGTCGCTCGTGGCGGCCTACCTGCTCGTCTCGCGCGAGAAGCCGCTGTCCACCATCGCGAAGGCGGGGCCCGCGCGGAAGTTGTGGACCTTCAGGTCGGCCTCGTGGGGCATCGCGCGGCTCCAATGGGAGACGCTCACCACGAGCCTGCCTGGGCGCATCATGTTGTTGATGCCGCTGCTCACGGTGGTGCTCATTCGCGGCCCGTTCGCGCTCTTCTTCAACCGCGGCTCCTGGCTGGTGCCCGCGGCGTTCCTCTACGCGGGCCTCTCGAGCACCAACCTGCTGTTCAACCAGTTCGGCCTCGACCGGCACGGGGTGAAGGCGTTGTTCCTGTTACCCGTCGAGGAGCGCGCGGTGCTCCAGGGGAAGCAGTGGGCGTTCGCCGCGTGGCAGGGCGTGCAGACGGCGTTGCTCAGCGTCCTGATGTTGCTGTCTGGCTACACCGACCTGTCGGCGTTGTTCCTCGGCGTCGCCGTGGCGGCCTGCTCGTTCTTCTTCGTCTCGAGCATCGGGCAGTTCGTCAGCATCTGGCAGCCGCACCCGCTGGCGAAGAGCGGCATGCAGGGCTCGCGGGCGCCGCTGGTGGTGGTGCTGGCGACGATGGCGACGGTGTTCGGTGGTGGCGGCCTGCTGTTCTTCGCGTCGTCGGCGCTGTTCCGGTCGGTGCCTCAGTGGAGCGGGCTGGTGATGAGCGGCGTCGCGCTCGTCCTCGCGGGTGGCTCGCAGCTGATGCTGCGCTTCAACACCGGGTTCCTGCGGGTGAGCCGGGAGCGGCTGGTCGAGTCGCTCGGCGCGAGCGCGTAGTCACTTCGGCGTCGAGGCATGTGCCAGCGCTCGGAGCCTGAGCGCGCACATGGCGGGGTCGACGGTCGGCGCTCCGCCGGGGTGGGGGTGGGGATGACCGCGGTGCTCCAACGGTCACGCCTCGTTGAGCTCGACCATCGCCGCGCAGGCATCGCAGTTGAACCGCGCCGGCCAGCCACCGAGCCCTTCGGGAACGGTGACGGGGTTCTGGCAGCGCGGGCACGGCAGCACGGTCTGCGGGAACAAGACGTGGTCTCGCCATGAGGCGAACGCGACGATGGGGCCGATGACGAACGCGAGCGGGAAGAGGCACAGATGAAGGTGCGGAATCGGAAAGAACACGATGGCCAGATTCCCCACGAGCAACATGACGCCCATCACCGCGAGGCTGCGTTTCGCCGAACGGAAGAGGCGCTCGAGCACACTGAGATGACGAACGGCCAGCGTGGAGACGAGCTCGGGGCGGCGGCGGTCCATGATGCCGACTCGCACCGGAGTTGGGAGGGTGTTCTTCACGCCGACACATTCTCACGCGCCCGGGAGCGTCGTCATGCAGTCACGCCCATGGCAGCATCGTCGAGCTTCACGCTTCGATTCGTCGCACCCGAGGCCTCGCCGCCGGGTTAAGGAGACTCCACCGTGACGTCGTGGCGCACCCCCAGCCTCGAGGCAGCCCATGGCTGACGCCGAGGTCGTCTTCAGCAACTCGGTCGAGTCGCTGGTCCGCGCGCTGGGCCCTGCGCTCGATGAGACGACGCGCCAGAAGTTCCTCGCGCTCGGCATCGACCTCTTGAAACCCAACCCGGCCTATCCGTACGAGCTCTGGGTGCGGGCGCTGGAACTCGCGATGGATGTGCTGTGGCCAGGCGTTGGGCGCGACACCGCGACCTACCGGATGGGCCGCGCCATCTTCGAGTCGTACGAGCAGACGATGATGGGGAAGGCGCTGATGGCCCTGGTGAAGGTGCTCGGGCCGAAGCGGGCGCTCGAGCGCATGTCCCGTAACCTGCGCACCACCAACAACTACTCCGAGACGCGCCTGACCGAAGTGGGCCCCAACCGCTTCGAGATGTGGGTGAACAAGGTGGCCTTCCCGCACTACTTCCGCGGGCTGCTCGAGGCCGGGCTCGAGTTCGGCGGCGCGACCGGGGTGAAGGTCGACATCCTCCGGGTGTCGGCGAGCGAAGGCGCGGTGTTCGGCCTGTCGTGGAAGTGAGTCGCGGTGCCGGGAGCGCTCCTCCGCACGTGTCCCGCCGCGGACGCGGGTGAGGTCGCGGTTGACGTGAAATCGAGTCAACTTCGAGACGCACGGCGTCGCGCGCGAGACGGCGTGGAAACCTCGCGGCAGTGGTTCTGGCGGCGCCAGCGCGCCGAAAATCTGAGGGCCGGTGGTTGATGCGCTCGGGAAGTCCGCGAAGGCGTTGGAGTTCCGCGCTGGTCTCTGGTTTGCCTTGCACGCGCCTCATGCGTCCCGTCGTCGCCCTCTTCGCCGCTGCCTCGCTGGCCTGTGGAGCTCCGCCCGTCCTCATCGGCCCCCAGCCGACTCCAGCAGGCCCGAAGCTGACCCTGAACGACGTCTCGTTTCTGATGCCGCTCCCGGTGGCGGGCAAAGAGGCCTCGCTGCTGTCGATGGCGGACGATGGAATGAAGGGGCCGCTGCTGCCTCGCCGCCTCTACGACGGGCTGCCGCTGTTGGTGGAGAAGCAGACCGGGGAGCAGCTGTACAGGGAGCTCCGCGTCGTCTCGGCGCGCGTCGACCCGTGTTTCCCTGGCGCAGCACCACCTGCAGCGCCGTCGTGCGTGAAGCAGGTGCGGCTCGTCGCGCAGCCCGTCTTCGTGAAGGACGGCGTGCTCACCACGCGCGACGCGACCGTGCACCTCTTCTACTCGCTCGACGCGGCGACGTTCTCGGGCGTGGTGCAGCACCTGTTCGCGCTCGATGAAGCGGCGGGCGTCATCACCGACGGCGCGCTCGACGTTCACCCGATGATGAGAAGGCAGGGCCTCGACGGGCCGTATCATGGGCGCGTGAAGGCGATGCTGCTCGAGGCGTGCGGCTTCGCGACGCTGTCTCGTGTGGCCTTCATGAGCGTCGACGAGCAGGGCCGTCAGTGGCGCTTCGGCGCGTTCAACGTCGTCGGCGGAGCGCTGGTTGACGACCTGATTCCCCGCATGCCGACGCTGAAGGTGCAGGCGTTCCAGGAATTCGGCACCGAGTCGTTCCGCAACGGCTCGCTCATTCCCGCGGCGCCGAATGACGAGCTCGACACGCTGCTGTCGGAGTCGTCGATGCGCCTGCTCGACCCGCGCACGCTGAACAAGGCGCTGACGTCGGCCTTGCGCATCGAGCACCCGGAGCGCTCGTCACCGAAGACCATCGACTGCGCGAGCTGCCACGTCGCCAGCCGTGCGCGGCGGAATGCCGAGACGTTTCATCGCGTCGACTCGAGCGGCCACGCAGACTTGTTCACGGCTCCGGGGTTCGACCTCTCGCGCATCGATGCGGTGAAGGACGACCCGAAGGCCCTGCGCGCGTTCGGCTACCTCGGGCGAGACTCGGCCTTCAGCCAGCGCACCATCAACGAGAGCGCGGCGGTGGCGCAGGCGCTCGAGC
>JBBAQZ010000059.1:0-39008 GCA_040400045.1 Myxococcaceae bacterium | reverse complement strand
CACCACGTCGAAGACCATCTTGACCTCGATATGCGTGAACATGCACCGCAGCGACTCGTCGCACTTCCTGTCGTGGACCGGGAGCTTCCCGTTGGTGATCCCCTGCTCCTCGCGCCACAGATCGGTGGCCCAGCACGCCGCCGTTTCGGCACGGGGCGCCCGTAGCGTCACCTGCCATGGTCGGGTCGAGTAGCCCGCCGACGGAGGCGCTGGCGACGGCGTGAGGCTGACCGTGAACGTCGGCCAGGCGTCGTCCGCGCCCTCAAACCGGAGCCCGTGTTGGGCTTCGACGAGGAGCTTGTCGCGGGTCAAGATCTTGAAGACGTTGAGGATGCTTCGGACAGGCTTGCCGAAGTCGCGGGCCAGCGCACGGTATCCTGGAGGACGGGCGTGGCGAGCCCAATGGCGCTGCAGCGCGGACGTTACCTGACGCTGCCAGGTGGTGAGTGACATGCACGCCTCTCGTCGTCGAGTCCGATGGAATCGACGTGTTGACGTGCTTGTTCAGTACCGGTAGCGTCTTTCGGGCCTGGTACTGAACAAGCACTGGGTGGCGCTCTGACACGGGGCTAAGGGTCCAATCTGAGACCCGTGTCAGAGCGGTTCTGATTACTTCACTGCTCGATTCCTCTCCGCCTTCTCCCTGATCGCCAGTCGAAGGTACTCGCTCTGGTTCATGCCGGCGGCGGCGCTTTCCTGTTTCAGGAGAGCAATGTCGCTCGGGTATAGGCTGAACGTCCGGATCTTGTGGGACTCAGGTTGGCCAGCGGAAGGTGACATGGCGTCATGCTGCACCGACCTATTTAGGTCCGTCAAGCTCTCCGATTCACTTTTCGGTTCCACCCTTTCGAACACCACTTGTTTCCCCACCTTTACAGGCACGACTCGCCCCTCGATGAAGTCGTATAACAGTTCGAAATGTCGAGTGTTTGGCGGTCTCTGTAGCCACCTCCGAAGTGATGCGTACGGTGCGCCGGACCACCTTGCGAGGTCAGTGAGCTTGAGCCAGGGATAGCTCTGCACAGCGGCCCCCAGTCCGATTAGACCTCGACTATCCATCTCGCCTCCTTCGCCCCGAACCGAGTCGGGGCCCACTGGATCACTGATCCAGTCACGCACTGGATCAGTGATCCAGTTTTTGTGGATCACTGATCCATTCCGGCACTGGATCAGTGATCCAGTGCCCCGTTCGGACGAAAACACTGAACAAACCCCCGTCTTGTTCAGTGAGCAGATGGTTACGTCACCCAAGGGTGCGACGGTGTGAGACGGTTTGCGACGCAATGAGACGCAAACCCGCCGTATCGAGCAACAGTGACCGCCTGACCGCGCAGGAGGTGGCGACACGCCTCGGTGTGTCGAGAGCCACGATCTGGCGTTGGCAGGCGCGAGGCTCGCTACCCGCCAGCGTCGTCTTCGTCACCGGCGGTCCCTACCGCCCGCACTTCCAGCTTGTCCCCGACGCTCTGCACACCGCGGTCAATGACCCGCGTTTTGCAGCGGTCAATGACCGCGAAAGTGCGGTCAATGACCGCGCCCCGACTGCGGTCAATGACCGCACCCTCACCGAGGAGGCCCCATGCTCACCCGTCTAATCACCCGCCTCGAGGACCGCGCCGCGGCCTGGCTCGAGCGCGTTCTACGCAACTCCATCCGCCTCGAGCTCGCTCCGTTCGTGAAGGTCACCGGGCCCATCCACGCCCCGGAGGTCCCCGACGATGAGGCCGGCGCCAAACTCTCGCCGTTGTCGATAGAGGGCACCGGCGACGCTTCCGAGGACGATAGAGTTCTCATTAGGAGCATCCGAGAGAGGACCCTCAAGCGCATTCGAGAAGAGCAGCCAGCCCCGCTTCCGGAGGCGCCCAAGCCCGTCATGGAGTCGGTCACCTTCGCCGATCTGCTCAACGCCGTCGACGCAGTCAGCGCGCCAGCTTCGCCGGTCACCGAGCTCCCAGGCCTGACCCCAAAGCAAAGAGCGGACCTGAAGTGGTCCGAACACCCGCTGGGCCTGGTCCCGGTGAATTGGCTAGCGGACCGCCTCGGCATCCCAGCCGACTGGATCCGAGAAGCGGCCGAAGAGCGAGGCATCGAGCAGCTCCACTTCAGCAACGGCCTCCGCTACGGCCACGCCTGGCGCCACTGGCTCGACCTCTGGGGCCCCGCCAAGGTCCGAGAGTGGCTGGGCACCCACGGCAACACCTCGGACATGCGCCGCTACGAAGAAGCCCTGAAGCGAGGCGACCGATGAACGACGCTGAGGAGTACTGGCCCCACGGCCGGTGTCGCATCTGCGACGCCACGAAGGTCTATCGAACCGGTGGGGCCTCGATCTCCGGAGACGGCCCCACCGGCGGACACTTCATGGCCGACGTCTACTGCTGCCAGGGGTGCGGCTTCCTCTACCTATTCGGGAGGGGTGCCACGATGGACCTCGACAAGCTCCGGCTGGCGCCGCACGACGGGGTCACGCTTGGCGCGGCCGAGGTCGGACGAAAGCACGCCGAGCTCGCGGCGGCACTTTCAAGTCTCGTGGATCGGCGCCGAGCTCAGAACACGGGCGAGGGAGTGGAGCCGAAGGTGGCCACACTGCTGGCAGATCTGAGCGATGACGGGCAAGCCGTTGCCCTCACCGCGGTAGGGGAACTCCGGCATGATGACGGGCCGGCCGTGAACCACCCAGCCGTTGGTGGTGCAGATCGGGCACCGGAGATCCTCCTGTCGGGCGGCGTAGAGCCCGAGGTGCAGGTTCAACTGGAAGGCGAGCTCTTCAGCGGTTTGGTCCATGAGTCGAGCAAGCTACCCGACCCGACTACGCCCGCAATCGAGACCATCCGTTCAGATGACCGGATGAGCAGTGACGCGTGAACGGCAAGGCGACCTGGCTCTTCGACCGCACCGACCGCGTCTGGCACGCCAAGCGTGAGGTCGTGTCCGACGGACAGCCGGGCGGACTCCGCCAAGTCCACTACCACTGCACGACGCCGGCGACGCCCATCACCGCCACCGAGCGCGCATCGATCCCCCGGCTGCAGCCGTGGTGCCTCGCGTGCGCCTTCGCCCTCGAGGCGAGCGCCGCCGCGCCGGTGAGCGCCCCATGACGGCCGCCGAAGCGCGAGCCATCGCCGTCCTCGAGGAGATGACGGCCGCCGGCGCCACCGCCGTGACGGCCGCCGACTTCGCCCGCCGCTACTGGCCCACGCCGGGCTTTCGAACGGTACAGGCGGCGACCCGCTCGGGCACGTCCGTGCTCGTCGACCTGGTCACGAAGGGCCTCGTCCTCGAGCGCACGGTCGCCGGGCGGCGTGTCTTCCAGCTCGTCTCGTCGAGCGCCCAGCTCCGGATCGAGCTCGAGGGCGCCGGATGAGTGCCCCGGACTCAGCTCGACCGCACCTCATTGGCGCGGTCCTCGAGGTCGCTACGAAGCGCCTTCACTTCAGAACGGAGCTCTTCAATCTGCCTGCCCACCTTATCGGCCGCATACCCCGCCGTGGGCCGGTCCTCGATGGCCTTCCGCAAGCGTCCGACTGCGTCCACGACTGCGGCGGAGCCCAGAGCGGCGGCACTGGCTCCTATCAGCATCGCCCCCGTCGTTTCGTGAATCGACGTCTTGGCCAACAGGATGACGAGCAGCCCGGCCACGAGCGAAAGGGTACCGAGAACCCCAAGCGAAACCTTCATGGTGACCTCCAACAGTTGGACGGCCACCGTAAACCCAGACGCCTTGCAGACGCAAGGCGAGGAGCGTCCGTCGTGAAACACCTCATCCTCTACCACGCCAACTGCATGGATGGCTTCGCGGCCGCGTGTGTCGCCGCCAAGTCCATCCACGAGGACGCCGAGCCGGCTTTCGAGAGCATCGAATACCGGGCCGTGCAGTACGGCTCGCCGCCGCCCATCGAGGACCTCGACGACGGCGACGTCATCGTCTACGTGCTCGACTTCTCGTACTCGGTCGAAGAGATGTGCCAGCTCGCGAACTACGCGAAGAAGCTCTGGTGGGTCGACCACCACGCTGACCAGCTCCGGAGAGACGTCGCCGCCACCTTCGAGAACGGCGCGTGCTACCTCGAGAAGGAAGCTGACTTCACGTTCCTCTACGACACCTCGCTCTCGGGCGCGACGGCGGCGTGGACGCTCCTGTTCGGCGACCGTGAACTCATGCCCGAGGTGCTCCGCTACGTGCAGGACCGCGACCTCTGGACGTGGGCCCTGCGGCATAGTCGCGAAGTGAACGCTGCTCTCGACCTGCACTTCAGGGGTGCCGACGTCGCTGACGATTGGCGCAAGTTTCTCTCGGCCGAGCCATGGGAGTACGTGCCAGCGGGAACGCATCTTCTCCGCCACCAGGCGGTGCGCGTGGCCGCGGCCGTGAAGTCGGCTCGGCCGTGGCCGCACACCACCATCGGCGAGGCCTCGCTGCCTGAAGACACGGTCGTCATGGTCGTGAACTCCCCGCAGGACATCTCCGAGGTCGGCGAGGCCCTCTGTGAAGCCGGCGCCGACCTCGCGGTCATGTACTTCCAGAAGAAAAGCGAGGAGTGGGTCTACTCGCTCCGGAGCCGCCCCAGCGAGAAGTGGCCCAAGGGTCTCGACTGCCGCCTCGTCGCCGGACCGAACGGCGGCGGAGGCCACCGCAACGCGGCCGGATTCCCGTCGACGACGTTCATCTTCGGCAAGGCGCCCAAGCTCGAGCAGCTCTTCGAGGCGCTCGCCACGCTCGGAGTCTCTCTCGAGGTCGCACACACGGAGTTCGTGAACGTCGCCTATTCGGCGCTCATCGACGAGCTCGGCGTGGCCACGCACGCCGCCAACGCCGCCGAGCTCGTCGACAACCTGGTCGAAGCGATCGAGCTCTCCATCGACGTCGAAGACGAGGCCAAGCTGGCGTGACGGTCGACGTCGCCGAGCTCGTCGCCGCGCTCAGGCAAGCGCAGGCCCGGTCGCCCTGGTACACGTTACCGGAGGCGGCCGAATACCTGCGCGTGTCGGAGTCGCAGATCCTGGCGCTGCGCCGCGCGGGTCTGCTGCGAGCTCATGACGTCTCGGCGCGTGGCGATCGCCCCGCGCTCCGGTACCATCGTGACGACCTCGACAAGGCGCCGAGGTCCATGGAGGGCGAGAGTGTCATCGAAGCTCAAGCCGACAAAGGTCCGCGGCGTGTACCTACGGCCGGACGGCGCACTCTTTCTGCGCGTGACGTACGTGGCTCCGACCGGGAAGCGAGAGGACTTGCGACGGGTCCTGCCAGTCGGGACACCGTTGAAGAAGGCGGAGATGGAGATCGCGGCCATGAGGCTGGCCGTCAGGGCGCCGCCGGTTCCGGAACCGACGCCGGCGCCCGACCTTCCTACCGTGGCTGGTTACGCCATAGTGTGGGCCACTCGCAAAGCTGAACGTGGTCGCTGGCGCGAGGGCTCGAACTCGCGGAGAGCCGTCGAGACCACGGTCGAGCGCATGGTGCTGCCCGACCTCGGTCATCTCAAGGTGGACGAAGTCACGCTCCGCCACCTGCAGGGCTGGCTCGACTCGATGCTGAGACGCACCCATGCCGGCGGTAAGCACTACTCCGCCAACTACATCCGACAGGCATGGGCCTACGCGGCCGACATCCTCGAGGGCGCCGCGGCCGAGTACGCGTTTACTCCGCCGAGGGTCGATCTCGTCGACCTCCCGAAGGCCACTCGGAAGGGTGGGCTCGACCAGGCCCTCACGCCAGACCAGCTCCACCTGGTCATGACGACGGTCCGAGAGCAGTACTCCGAGTGGTGGCCGGTCGTCCTGCTCGGCTTCGCGAGTGGCGCGCGCCTCTCCGAGCTCATGGCGGCCGAGGTACGTGACCTCGAGCTGAGCGGACAGGTCGGCGTGTGGCGTATCGTGCGCCACCTTGGTGAGGACGACACCGTGGTCCCCGGCACGAAGACCGGCCCAGAGCGCGTCGCCTACATCGACCCGGTCAGCACCGAGCTGCTCCGCGAGGCCCTGAAGGGCACCTTCGGTCTCGCCGGCGTCGCGCCCATGAAGCGCTATCAGCGCGAACGCTCGCCCGGGCGGAGCCCAAAGCGCGAACAGATTCGGAAGTTCTTCTGGGTGTTGTCCGAGGCGACCGGCATCGAGATGACCTCGAAGGTCTTCCGCCAGACGTACACGACGCTCTCACGTCTCGCCGGCGTCGCCAGCGTCGTCGTGCAAGAGCAGGTGGGCCACTCTTCCGAGCAGGTGCAGGACATCTACACCCGGCTCGCGCCCGAGATGAGGATGACGGCGGCCTTGCAGCTCGCCGCCATCCTCCACCGATGACTGCCACACGACTGCCACATCGCACCGCGCCAGAGGCAGGCCCGGTGCTTTTCGGTGACGCCCAGGACGTCGTTGTCATCGTCTTTTGGGGCTTGCAGATTCACGGGCGCTCAAGGACGCCATGAACGGCTGATCGCGGTAAGGGCCCGGACTTCCTCGTGAAGTCTGGGCCTTGGTGGCCAAACTGCCACACCGACTGCCACATTCCGCGTTTTCGACGCCTCGGGACCTCGTCTCGGGGCGTTGTCGTTTGTGGGGGGCGCACGGTCTATAGCACTTCGATGTGCTCTACCGATTGGTTCTTTGATTCAGCCAACTTCATCCTGTTGCTAAGGTTGCAGCGCGCCGACGTGGCGCCGCAACCAACCGCACCGGCCTGCAGCCGGTGCTCCGAGGCAACATGAGCGAACAAGAGCAGAACGTGGTTGAGGTCAGACAGAATGGCTCGAACTACCTCGCGCAAAAAACCGACGATGGGTCGTGGATGGTGTTCGAGCGTGCTTTCGGTCCCATCTCTCGGAACGGCGTAGTCACGTGGGAGTCGTTCAAGATCGAGATATCTGAGCCCGAACGGACTGAGGTGCTTCGGACGGCTGGACTAGTCGACTAGCTCCGCTCGTCGACCAGCTCGACGGAGCTCGGGGCCCCGGGCGTTCGCTCGTCGACGACCTCGAGGGACGGGGCCTTCATAACGGCGTGCTCGATGGCCACCGGACCGAAACGCGTCACGAGCTGCTGTACGAGATCGCGGACGGAATCCGGGAGGTGCGGGAGTATCAGCTCACCGAGTTTGTTGACCGCTTCGACGGCGATGGTCTTGCCCGACGCGAGGTCGATGCCGATCGTGATCGCCCTCGAAGCGGCGTCGATGGCGCGGACCGTGTAGTCCGGCCAGTGGACCGGACACGGCCGCGGGATGTTCTGCCCCTCACTGCAGGTGCAGCTCACGGGCCCACCACCGGCGAGACAGTCTCGACGACCACGGTCGGCGCCGGCCCCGTCTTGCACTCGACGATGACTTTGTGAGCCTGGACGCGCGCCTTGGCCGGGCCGTCGCAGCGCCAAGTCACCGAGCGGGCGTCCCGGTCGACCACGCCGCCGAGGGTGGTGCAGCCGGCCAGGAGGATGACGAAAACGATACGCAGCATGATTACCTCCGAGGGTGCCGGTGAGGCGACGCGCCGGCCCGCTGTTGCCCTCTGGCCCGCCGCTAAGCACGGGCACTCGGGTAGTCGCCTCCGTTCAGGGTTTGCCGTCGCGCCGGACGCCGGCGACGAGACGATCGGTCAGGAGCTTCCTGAGACCGAGTGCATGGGCGGTGGTGGCGAAGGTGCCGGTGACCAGGCCGGCGGCCGCCGGCGAGGGCAGGACCGCGTCGTAGGTCGCGAGCTCGGCGACCCAGAACAGGAGACCCGGCACGTAGCAGAGCGCCACGGCGATGATGAAGGGCGAGGCTCGTAGCAGGAGCTGGCCCGCCCAGTGGTCCTTTCGGCCGGCGGCGGCGAGCGTGCCGGCGACGACCTCGGTGAGGGCCCAGATCGGAAACGACAAGAGCAGGAAGAGCAGGCCGACGGGTAGGAATGACTCGGACATGGCTACCGCACCGCCAGTTCAGAAGGCCGCACGACCGCTTCTGGCAGCGGGGCTGACGACGTTGCGGACGCCGGTGGGTGTCGCTCGCTCAGCGCGATGCACGCCCAGTGGAGGCGGGCTGAGCTCGGGTTCGGCGTGGCCCCACACCACGCTTGAGACGCCGCCTCCACTGCGGACGTTCGTTTGGGCCGTTCCGTGCAGCACGACTCCTCGAAGACGGCGAGGCGCGTCTCGTGGGCCTGGATCTGCAGGAGGGCGGGCTTGATGTCGTCGAGGACGGCGAGTTGCTTGCCCGCCTGATAGCTCGCGGTCGCGAAGCCCCCAAGGGCGCCGAGCGCCGTGCAGAGCAGGCCGGCCACCGTCGACAGCCAGGCCGTCGAGATCTCGCGTGGCCGTCCGTTCACAGTGCGCCCGCCTGGTCGAGCTCGGCGCGAACGACCTGGATCGCTTGCTCGTAGCCCGAGCCGAGGATGGTCTGCAGCGACCACCACGACAGCTCTGACGGGTTGTACTCACGCGCCGCTTGGACCTGCAGGCGTAGCTGCTCGGACTTGCTGATCCGGACCGGACCGGTCTCGAAGGGCTTGTAGGCGGAGAGGCCCATCGCCAGGCGCGAACGCTGGCCCCAGTTCTCGGCGGCCATGGCGTAGTGCTGGGTACGACCGGGCATGTAGACCGAGTCGCGGTCGGTGTCGATGCGCTGGCCGCGACGGACGACGTATGACACCGAGTAGGCCTGCGGACAGGCCACGGCGTCGGGGATGACGGACAAGAGCAGCTCGGTCTCGTCCTGCAGCGTCGCGTAGTCGTTGACCCGGATGCGCTGGCCCCACGCGTCCCGCCAGAGCTCGTAGACCTCGAGCCGGACTGGACGTGACACGGACTGCGCGATCGCGCTCTCGCCGTCGAGGTCGATGCGTAGGTCGTCGAAGTCGTCGAACGCGGGCTGGACGTACTCGACCAGGCGGTCGGCGTAGCGTCGGTTCGGGAAGGCCCACGCCGTGAGGTCCACACCGAGGCCGAGGCCGCGATAGACGTCGATCGCTCGCCGCAACTCGCTCTGGTCGACGAACCACTTCCGGTCATCGGTGGCCGAGTTGACCATGAGGTGGACGCGCTCGAAGCCGAGACGCTTGGCGTGTCCCGCGTTCTCCGTCGGCTCGAGCACGCCACGTCGGTCCTGCCACACACTCCACACGGGGGGCGCCGTGAGGTCGATGGGGATTGGGGTATTCGGCATCGGCGGTGTGGGCGCGCTGAGGGCCTCGAGCGCGAGCTGCTCGAGGTAGCGCTGGGTGGTCGCGCCGTAGACGCCATCGGGGCGGACGCCGGCAATGACCTCATTGAGACGCTGCTGCATCTCCAGCACGAGCGGGCCCCGATCGCCACGCCGGAGCTTGCCGAAGCGCGTTTCCGGACGGGCCCTCACAGCGGGTGCTCCGTCCAGAACTGGACGTCCACCGTGATGTCAGCGGCGGCCGCGTCCCAGGCGAGCTGGAGGGCGGTCCACGGGCCGTTGTCGCCGGTCCAGGCGACGGGGGTCGTGGTGAGGCCGGCTTGGGTGTGGAGGACAGCGAGCCGGTCGCTGGAGACACCGCCCTTGAGGTGGACGTTCGCGGTACCGGACACCGTCTTGATGACGATGTTCCGCTGCCGGTATACGCCGTACTCGCTCAGAGACTGCGTGCCACTCGCGCCGGTGAGGGTGTAGGTCTTGGTCTGCACCCTGAATGATACCCCGCGAGGCGGCGCGTCAGACGAGCTGCTCGAGAGCGGCCCGGGCGATCGGCACGATGCGGACGCCGAACACGCGCAGAGTGCTGCCAGTCGCGTTTGCCAGCGTGACGACGAAGGTCGCCCAGGCCGGCGGTGACTGGTCGGTCACCTCGAGGGCGCGGCGCACGCCGTCGCCGGCGACGGTATTCTTCGGCTCCGCCATCCACTCCCACTCGGCGTCGACCGGGGTCGACGACTCCGGGCCGTCCGCCTCGAGGACGGCGTCATAGGTGTCCGTGGCCGTCGTGACGGTGATCGTGCCGCGGCCGACGGCCAGGAACGCGAAGCCGACGTGTTGCGTGTAGCTCGGCACGAGCACGCGGTGTTCGTACGTGCCGGCGACCATGGGCCCACCGATGAGCGCCGGCTGAACGGGGCGGTAGCAGGCCAGGGCGGTGAGGGCGCGGTCGAGCTCGAGCGTGTCCCGCGCCCGCACCGCGTCGCCGTTGTGGATGCGCTGGATGCCCGCCGCGGTGGCGGGCCCGTAGTAGGTGACGGGCGGGAAGTCCATGTCAGACCAGCCAGGCGGTGAGGGACATCAGCGAGCAGTACTTGATAGACACGAGCAGCTCCTCGTCGGCCGAGGGCGTGACGTCGAGCGCCACCATGCTCCCGTCGTCGTACGTCACGCGATTCGCTGCGAAGTCGGCCGTCCACCCAGAGGCGATGGTCACCTCGACGGCCGCTGTGCCCCGGGCCTTCATGGTGGCCGTCTGCAGCGAGACCCGCGGCGTCGCCCCGCGGGCGAACCCGTAGAGGCCCCAGCGCAGCGCGCTGTGATGATTGCGCGTGCGGAAGGGCAGCCGTAGCACCTGCACGTAGCTGCCGACCGTGTCCTTGTAGAGCTCCGTCCGATAGAGCGCGTTGTCCGACCAGCCGACTGGGACGTCGATGAGCGTACGTCGCACGTACTCGACGCCGGCGAGCTGCTTGTTGCGAAGGGCTACGCTGAGCGGCGACGAGCCATCGGCCTCGATCGTGTCGCATGGCACCCACGTCACGCCGTCGAAGGTGTGCGACGTGCCCGGGACCGAGGTCCGCGCCGTCGGGGCGATGGTGATCGAGTGCACGCGGAGCTCGCCGGTCGCGCCGTTGAGCGGGAGGCATCGGATCGTGTCGTAGTCGACGCCGGTGGGGCACGCGAGCGTCCCGGTAACCGCGGTCCAGGCGGCCGTGGACGCCGGCACGTTGATATCGACGAAGGTGCCGGAGTGAGGATCGGACTCGAGATCGAGCCGCAGGGTCGCCGCATCGGTGCCGCTGGTGTTCTCGACGAGCGCCACGACGTCCCAGGTCGTCCAGCGCCCGACCACCGGAACGACCCACATGGCGCGAACCAAGGGTGTGCCCGACGGCTGCCCGACCAGGTACGGCTGCTCGCCGGCGCCGGCGCCCGCATCCTGGCTGAAGACGGTGTTGACCACGGGCGAGCGCAGGTAGGCCCACGCCCAATGGAGGTTCTCGACCAGGTCGAGCTCGCCGATGTATCCCGACGTCGAGCCCTCCTTGATGAGGTGGCCGCCGCTGAGCGGACTCACAGGGCACGGGAGGAATGTGCTGGGAAGGGGTCGGCTCATGCGTAGCGGAACGCCTCCGTGGGCGCGTCGGCGAACACGCCGGCGTTGGGGGCGATGTGAACGTGCAGCCTCTGCGACGTCTGCACGGCGCCGTAGTCACCACCCGTGACGAGCGTGCCGGCGCCGGCGACGAGCCCAGTGACCGTCGACGACAGGACGCACACGGCGCCGGTGCGAGAGACGATCGTGCGCTGCACTCGCGTGCTCGCGTCGGCCTCGTCGAGATACACCCAGATCACGTCGGATGCGTCGAAGTTCTCATAGTCGAGCTCGCCATCACCGCTGAACGACGACGACGAGAGCGTGATGCTGGGCACGCCGCTGTCATACGCCGTGACGCGCGCCGACGGGACGTACGTACTGACCCGGTCCGGGCTCTCCATCACCAGCTCGAGGAGGCACCGGTGCCGCGAGTAGCCCTTCTCGACTTGCAGCACGGTCGCGAGCTGCTCGAGGCCGCGCACGCCGGAGGTGGAGGGCACGTAGGCGAGGTCGAGCTGCACCGTGTCACCCGGCTTCAAAAACCAACCGAGGCGCCCCACCGGGATTCGAAGGATGTCATAGGGCCGGCCGTACCGGGCGAACACCTCCTGTGCCAGGCCAAACACGAGGGCACGCGCCTGGCTGGGCTCGAGGAGTACTCCCCGGAGCTTCCATTCGAGCTCGGACGTGCGGCCGTGCTCTTCGGACGAGCCGAGGTCGCTGACGAGGACCTGGCTCTTCTCATCCTGCTCGCCGGTGCCGAAGTCCCAGCGATAGAAGACCCGGAGCACATTGACGACCTCCGACGCGCCCGGCTGAAACTGCTCGGGATCCCGGAAGTCGAGCGCCGTGGCGTCGATGGTGGCGGCGATCTCCGACTGCAGCGGGGGCGCGACCTCGCCGACCGTGATCCGGTATGTGCCATCGGCCGTGGTGCAGGCGTGCAGGTAGCGGCCGTGCGGCTGCAGCCAGCCCGACATCATCTCGGAGAGCTTCTCCGGTTTCGCGAGAAACCACGAGACCGACCTCTCGATCGGGCTGAGCCGGGCGATCGCGCGAGCGAAGGCGTCAACGTCGAAGTGCGACGGCTGCAGGGGCGTGGACACCCGAGGCGGGAGCACGTCCCAGTCCCCGTGGTGCCCCTCGCCGGTGGACGTTGCGAGCTCGAGGAGGATCTCGAGAGCCGGCCGCTCCTGCCAACCGACGCCGAACGTGATGCGCGCGTTTTCGCCGCCCTCCGCCTCTCCGAGAGGGACGGCCACGGTGCGCGGCCGCGTGCCCAGCCGGCCGCGCTGGACGCCCTCGAGGTAGTAGCCGCGGAGGATGTCCCCGATCTCGCCGGTCATGGCGGAGATCGCCTCGTACGACACGATCTCCGCCGTCTCACCCTCGCCGATGCGGGCATACCCGGACGACGGCGGCTCTTCGCCGGCGCCCTCCTCGGGGTCGAGAAAGACCGGCAAGTACTTGGCATTGTCGGGAATGTAGAGCGCGGAGATCGGGCCGGTCGCGAGGACGGTCTTGATGACGCCGTGCGTGCCCACGGAGGCGAGCCCGATGAAGCCGAGCTGCGGGCCCACCGAACCGGGACGCGTGAAGTCGAGATCGACCTGGTAGTGCTTGGTGCCCGTGGTCAGCATGCTGCGGAGGTAGGGCACGCCGTTGACCATACCGAGCTTGAGGAGCAGCTCGTCTGACGTGTCCGACAGCACCTGGTCGCGGACCTGCTGGTACTTCACGACAAGCTGCTCGAAAGTCATGATCCGAGGTGCCAGGGCGTCCGAGAGGGCCACACCGTCCATGTGGTCCCAGTACCCAGTGGGTGTCAGGCCATCTTCGTAGTCCGCTCTTGCCGCCCACTGCCGCACGGTGAAGTGCAAATAGGCACTGTTCTCGTCGAGATACATGAGCATCGTCGGCGACACACCGGGGGGCGCGAGACTGGCGCCGGCGGCGTTGTGCTGGGGCGGCGTCTGCATCAGCGAGCCGCGCATCGACTCAAAGCCGACCTGCGTCTGCAGCACACGCTCGATGGAGCTCGTCCGGATCTCCCAGCTCAGCCGGTCACGCGAGGGGATCGGGTTGCCGTCGAGCGTCCCGCGCCAGACCTCGATCGCGTAGTCGCCGCCGAAGGCGTCGTCGAAAGCGGTGCCGTCGTGCCCGACCAGGTGCATGAACACCCGCACGTATCGCCCGTGCCATACCCGGGGATGGTCGGCGACCTCGCGGGGACTGCCCGCGCGGGAGTCGTTGTGCCGGTACGTGCCGTCGCCGTTGCCGAGCTCGTCGAAGAGGTCGCGCGCCGAGGAGATGAGCCGCGTCGACGTCGAGGTCGTCACCCTCATCGTCTCGCGGCCCATGTAGAGGAAGCTCGGCGAGCTCCACGCCGAGGTGCTCTCGACGTCGAGGTTGACGACGCCGGTCCCGCCGGTGTCATACCCGACGCTGGCGATGAGGTTGGAGCGGGCCCCAGTCGTCCGGTGCCGCGCGAAGAGGCTCAGCAGCGCGTCGGCCCGCGACTCCCGAAGTACGAGAGCCAGGCTTGCGGAGCTCACCGCCGACTTGGACCGTGTAACCTTGGCGCCGATGTCTCGGATCGGGCTCGCCTCTTGGTCCAGAGAGCGCTCGAGCAGCGTGTACGCGAAGCCGCCCGACGTCGGCGCCGCCCACTCCGCACCGCTGGGGCCGACCGGCGTGTCGCCGCTGAGGAACACATAGGGGATCCCCTGGATCTGCGCGTAGAAGCGAACGCCGACGTCCGGCCGGAGCGCGGCCGCCTTGAATGTGGCGAGGTTCACGGGGAGTACTCCACGAAGGGCAGGGACAGGCTGATGTAGTCCCGCCGCGCGCCGGCCCAGTCGTCGCCGTACTGCTCGAGCTCGAGCTGCACCGGCACGGCGCCGTACCAGTTGCTCCACGACCAGGCGGTCGAGACCGTCGTGTCTCGGTACAGCGTGCCAGGGACGCCGCGAAGGAAGGGCAGGAGCACGGACCGGAAGCGGATGGTCTCGCTGTCCTGCACGCGGGCGATGACGCCGTGACGGCGCTGGTAGCCGCGCACGAAGGAGCGCGGGCCGCCGTAGAGGTGGCGCGCTCGCAGGAGCGACAGACGCCAGGCGACGGGTTGCGGATCGTCCCAGGGCAAGGAAGCCACGAAGACGCCCGCTGCGATGTTAGGCGCTGTGACCGACGTCGTGCCCGCCGTGGAGCTGCCCCCGTAGCCCAGCGCGGTCCGGAGGGCCGTGCGCGTCCACGTCAGGGTGCTGGCGATCCCGCCAGTCCAACTGATCGTGACCACGCCGGCGCTCTCGGTGCAGGTGTAGGAGGCGTGCACCGCGGCGCGGAGCCGCGCCTGCAGCTCCGCGAGCAGCGTCGTGAGAGAGAGGTAGAGCCCGTGTGTGAGCGTCACCACGACGGACATGCCCCCGTTGTAGGAGACACTGACCCGGTCGTTCGTCGGGTCGATCCGCACGCCGGCGTCGAGGCGCATCACGGGGCGACGTCCGCGACCAGGGCGAGCTCGACGTCCCAGAGGGCCAGTGGCACGCCGCCCACGCGCGAGGGCGCTACGTCGACGACGTCTCCGGCGAATGCTACCTCGTAGCGCTCCGGCGTCTCCTCGTCGTCCGGGAGGTGGTAGATCGACCAGGGCTCGCCGCCGCTGGACTCGGTCCAGAGCTCGTCGAGCCACTCGCCGAGGGCCTCCAGGCAGTCGGCGTCGAGGTCCGCATCCGGAGGCGGTCCGCAGCGCAGGGACACGGCGAGCTCGATCGTGCCCGTCTCATTAGGAATCGCACCATGGGAGGACTCCAGCGTGCCCGAGAGAAGCGCTCTCCGGCCCACGACGGGTTTGGTCGCCCGGCGCTGCAGCCGAGTCGCCCCGTGCCAGCCGTACCAGCAGGCGAGGACCGGTGAGCTCCACACGGTCGCCGTCACTCGGCCGGAGACGTTGCCGCTCTCGCCCAGGCGATTGCGCAGGAGCGTCCCGTCGCCCGCGTGCGACCAGGCGATCGAGTACGTCTCGCCGCCGGCCGTATTGACGCGCAGGAACCCCCGGTGCGCCGTCGCATCCGGCACCACCTCGAGCCAGGCGGCAGAGCCCAGCGCCGCCTGCCACGACGCGATCAGGAGGTCGAGGGACTTATAGTGGGTGCCGGCCGTGACCGCCCAGTCGTGCGTCGTGGCCGCGCCGCTGGGGTCGATCGTCAGCCGTACCGTTGCTGCGACGGGCTGGTAGTGCGAGCCCTGCAGCCAGGTGCGGATGCGGCGGGAGGCCGTGACGGAGCTCGCCGCCGCCGCCGTGCCGCCGGCGGTGCTCGTCATCCCCGAGGCCGTGACGGCGTGGGCTCCTGGAGGCAAGGGATCGTCGAGGTGCAGGTGCACCGTGTCCTCGTCGATGCGGGTCACCCGGGCGATGTCCGCATTGCCGACGCTGTAGTTGCCAGCGTCGATGAGGTCGACATCGTCCGACATCGGCGTGTCCCAGGTGATCTCGATGGTCGTCGGGGACAGCGCCGTCACCGAGTCGATGAGCGGCTCCGGAGGCGGTGGGTCGACCGATGGCGAGCTCCACGCACCCATCGGGAGGTAGGCAAACGCCGAGCCCGTGGGCGACGTCGACCCGCCGATGAACGCGAAGGTAGCCACCCCTTACAGCGCCTCGTCGTAGTAGACGAACAGGTCACCGAGCACGATGTAGGTCGCGGCGACGTTCGTGTCGTAGTTGGTGCGGCCCTGGTCGATAGCGAGCATGTGGTCACCGAAATGGCCGTGCCAGTAGCCGCCGGAGTTGCTCAGCAGATAGAGCGTGAGGCCGACGTACTCGCTTCCCAGATTGCGTACCGTCGTCGTCGCGCCCGGCGAGGTGGGGTTGTCGCTGAACCCCACCCTGGCGTACCCCGACGTCGACCAGGTCGTCGAGTGGGAGTACTCGGACGCGCATCGGCAGAGGGCGTTCGAGTCGGCCGTAGAGCGCCCGAAGTAGTTTGCCGTGGAGCTCAGCGTGGGGTCGCGGGCCAGGAAGCACGCGGGCTTGGTGTCGTCGTCGGGGTTGAACGGCGTGAACCCGCCCGCGTAGCACATCTGGTTCGCGGCGCCCGAGTCACAGATCATGAACCAGAAATACGTGTAGGTACGGGTGCCTGCGTCGTACGACACCGTGTTGGCGCCGCAGTACAGGAACGATGAGGCACCCGGGGCCGCGCCGTCGTTGATGGTGGTCTCTGACGTTTGGACGCCTGAGAACGACCCCGGCCCAGCACCGCCGTTTGACCAGGTGCCATCCGGGGCGAAGGTCGCCTTCGTCGTGTCGAACGTGTCGTTCTTGATGCGGAGCTGCCACCGGACACCACCGTTGGCCGTCACCGGCTCAATCACCATGTAGGACCCGTCGGGGCAGTCGGACGCCGAGGCCCAGCTCGATACGTAGCCGGTTCCCTGTTTGTAGAGCGCCTTGACGCCCGTGTCTTCGACGATGCGGAGCACCGTCTGACCGCTGTTCGCGATGAAATCGTACAGCTCGAACATCGTCTGTTCGCAGGTGGTGATCCCCTGTTTGAGAAACTTGCCGCCCATGTCAGCCTCCAGTCGGCGGCGTCATGGCGCGCCAGCGATGGATGAGAGAGACCGTGGTCGGAGGCGGGACCACGACCGCAGCGAAGGTCGCGAACATGAAGGCTCCTATCGGGGGGCAGCGTCGCCCGAGCTCGAGCTGCGGCGACGGTCGGCGGAGTGAAGGATGCGCTCGAGGTCGCGCTCGAGCTGGGCCTCGCCCGGCCCGAGGATCGCGCCGTTGACGTAGACCTGATAGGTCACCGACTGCTGTTGGTCGCGAGGCTCGGTGGGCTGGAACGCGGCCGGGACGTCGAGGTTCATACCCCCAGCGGCGCGGCCACCACCGCCACCACCGCCGCCACCGGCGGCGCTCATGCCGGCGACGACGCCGTAGATGCCTGCGGCCGCGAAGTGCGCCGCGGCGGACGGGTACTGGTACGTGGCGATCGCGCCGAAGCCGCGCGCCGTCTCCACCAGCATCATGATCGCCGCCTGTGCCGTCTGGTCTTCCACCAGGCTGGCGACCATCTGGCCCGACGCCGCGGCGATGCCGGTCGCGCCCTTGACCATGGCGCCCTGCGACTTGTCCGTCGCCATCCGCATCGCGTCGATATGGTCGGCGAGCGGCCCGAGCTGCTGGATGACGCCCGGGAGGTTGTCCATCCGGATCCCGTCGACCTCGCCCATGGTCCCCACGAACGACCTCGCCGCTTCGGCCATCGAGTCGAAGCCCTCTTGCCGGAGGCGCTGCATCTCCTCCATGTGCGCCTCGAGGGTCGCGCGCTCTTCGTCTTGCCGCGCGATCATGTCGTCCATCTGCTGACGAAAGAGCTCCGCCTCCTGCTCGCGGTCGAGCTGGGCGAGCTCCATCCGCATCTTCTCTTCGGCTTCGCGGAGTGTCGCACGCGTCTGCAGCGTGGCGCGTTGCTCTGCCTCGAGCCGGCGCATGTCCTCGGCGTGGCGGTCACGTCCGCCGCCACTGCGCTTGGCCTCTTCGGGTGCGTCGCTCTTCGGCTTCTGTCCGCTCGCGAGGTCCGCCGCTTGCGCCCGAAGCGCGTAGCCTTCGATGGCGTCGCCGGCGAGCTCCGCCATCTCCGCCTGCAGGAGGAGGTTCGCCGCCAGGCTGTCGAGCTGATCGGCGAACGGCCGTAGCGTCTGCGTCATCAGGTCGGTTGACGCGATGAGGTCGATCTGCGCGTCGTTGCCGAGCCTCAGCCAGGTGGCGAACTTGTCGGCCGCCGCGCCGGTGTCCAGGAACTGCTGCGCGAGCTCCGCTTCGACTCTCGCGGCCTCGAGAGCGACGCGGGTCGCCTCCTGTGCGGCCGCCATCTTCTCGACGATCGCCTTGCGCTCCATCGACCCATAGGTCTCGATGTCCCAGGCTCGCTGCTCGGCGGCCGCCCGCTCCGCTTCGGCTTCTGCCTCGAGGGTGTCGCGTCGCTTCTCGATGAGGGCCTCGAAGGTCTGGAGGCTAGCGATCATCTGCTGAAGCGATTCGCTCGACGCGGTCTGCTCCGCCTTGAGCTCCGCCTTCCAAATCTCCATCCGGATGCGGTGGGCTTCGACTTCCAGATCCTGGAGGCTCACGAGGCGGTCCGCGAAGTCGCGGTGAACGGTGTCGAAGGTCTCCTCTTCGCTCGACAGGTCGTTGCCGAACACCTCGCTCAGCTTGCCGAGGCTGGCGCTGGCGATTGCGGCGGCCGTCTCTTTGACCGTGTCGGTGAGGTTCTTCCACCCGGCGGAGAGCCCGTCGAGGCGGTCGAGGGCCGCGGTGCCGTTGACACTCTTGAATTTCTCCTCGAGGGCGGTCGTCGCCGCGGCGAGCATCGCCGTCGACTTCTCCTGCTGGGTGAGCTGGGCGGCTGCCTTGCCTGTGGTCGCCGCGTACTCCTCCATGACCTTGTTGGCGTCGATGAAGACGCCCATCTGTTTCAGCCCCTCGGGCGTCCCCTCCGCAATCGACTTGCTGAGCTCTTTCAGCGCGCCCGCAACTTCCTGGCCCGTGAGTGCCGACGCCTTCGTCACGGCCGCCACAAGGCGCTGCGTGTCTGCCATGGCGAGGCCTGCACGGTTGGCGTCGATCGCGAGTTGCTCGAGGACGTTGTCCGACACGCGGCCCGACGATGCGATGCGGAGCCCGTCGAGAGCTGCGCGCGCGTCGTCAATTGAGGCCGCGAACGTCGCGTCGATGACCAGGCCCTGCGCGCCTTCGCGCACGTCGTCGGCCACGTCCTTGAGAAACGCCCACGCCTTGCCGACCAGCTCGAGGCCCTGATTGACGCCGGTTGTGAGCATCGCCCACCGGTCCGTCGACTCGTCGACGGCGTCGCCCTGCTCGGCTGCAGCCTCATTCGACTTGCGCTGCTTATCGACCATCTCGTCGAGACCCGCGTTGGTCTCCCGTACAAGCTGCGTGATGCCGTCTTGGCCGACGATTCGGATCAGGGCTTCTACTGAGTCGCGATTGGTGGACATGCCAATGTTACCCCGCCGGCCGCGCTCGAACGACGCTTCGAACGGCATCGACGACGCCGGCGACGTACGACTCGGGCCAGCCCTCGAGGACGCCGGCCGCGTGGTCCTCCGCGACGGCCATCACCTCCTGCACTGGGGTATCAGCGCCGGCGTGCATCAGGTGCCAGGGGCAGCGCTCGACTCGTACCGGGAAGCGCTCTGGGAAGCGTTCGTCGAGACGGTTGCCGTCTGCTAACTCGTGGTGACAGCCGAAGAGGTCCTGGTCACGGGTGAGCGCCTGGCGGCACATGCCCGGACACTCCAGCCACCAGCCGAGCCACCGGCCCTTGCTGTCGCGGCCGGCGTCATTCCAGCGGTGACGGTTGGCTAGCAGCCAGAGGACCGCTTTTTTTTTGCGTCGACTGGGTGGGTGAGCTCGCGCGCCACCAGCCCGAGCCACTGCACGGTCGCGGGTTCGAGTCCTTCGAGGGTGCTGGTCGACCACTGGGCCCGGCCTGCGAAGCGGAAGTCCTGCGAGGGCCAGCCCTCCGGCGGGTTGGCCGTGATCCCGACCAGCGCGAAGCGGACCCAGAGCTGCATGCGGAAGGCGAGGCACATGCCGTCCTGCAGCCGCTGCTCGGGGGTCAGTGCCAGCGCTTCCGGAGGGAACTGCTCGCCTTCCTTCGTGCGCGCCATCGCGTCCCAACGCGCCAGCACCTCGGGAGGCGTGTTGGCGATGCCGAGCTCGCCAACCTTTCGCACCTCCATCGGCGAGAGCCCGCGCAGCATGAACACGGTGGCCCCGGGATGGTCCACGGGACGCGGCAGCTCCTCGCGTTGCGCCCAGCGCTTGCGCTGCTCAGCGTCGCCGGTGACGGCCGGGTCAAACGGCGAGACGACCTCGAGCGTCTCGCGCGTGTAGACGTGGAAGGGGACGGTCACAGGAACGCCATCCGGGCCGGGCTGTTGTACGGCGTCGTGGCCAGCGAGCCCGTGTCGCCGGCGTAGTAGTGGCCCTCGAGCTTGAGCTGGCTCATGACCGCGCCGTTGCCGTCGGTCGGCTTCGGGTCCTCGACGACGCGGGCGTTGGGCAGGCAGAGCGAGAAGAGATCGCCGGGCTGCGAGCCGTAGTGGACGGTCCACGGACGGCCGGTCTGCGCGGCGAAGTCGGCGATCTCGCGAGAGTACGTCCGGAACACGGACATGGTCACCGTGGGCACGCGCGTCGCCGTGTACCAGCCCTCGACGCCCGACTGCGAGGCTCCACCCTCGATGGCGTTGCGGGTGAGCCCCAAATCGAACTCGACGCTGGCGACCTGCAGCTCGATGGGCGAGCTGTCGCCGAGCGCTACCCGCCAGGGGGCGGCCGCGGCCGGCACCGGGTAGGCCCAGCTCTGCGCCGTGAGGGGACCGCCGCCGCTGCCCGCGCGCGTGACGTGGGCGACGCCCCACGTGATCTCGATGGTGGCTTGCTTGGCCGACGGGATCGAGACCTTGAACCCGATGGGGCGGCAGCCGAGCGCGACGTAGTAGTGATCGGCCGCCTCGCCACGTAGGCGCAGCGACCAGCTCTTGCACGCGCCGTCGTGAAACGGATCGCCGTCGCGGATGAACGCCGTGTGGGCGCCCCAGATCGTGTCGCCCTGCGGCTGCACGCGTGGCACCTGCAGGAGCGCACCCTCATCGGGCGTGGCGCCGGTGTTGATCGCCTTGAGCCAGCCGACTTCGTACGGCCAGGCCGTCACGGCCGTGGCCCACGCGATGGCCTGGCCGGGCACGAACGACGAGAGCACGCCGGTGATCCCAGGTGGGCTCGCGTCGTAGCCGACGGTGTCTGCGGCCGAGTGCCCGCCAACGTGGACGTTGCCGAACGCCGACCCGATTGCCTGAATGAGGTTGTCGAACGCGCTCGCGCCGGCGTCTTCCGCCGACGTCTGCGTCGGTGCCGACGAGGGGATCGAGGTGTTGAACCCGTGGAGGTAGTGGCGGGTCGTGACCGTGCCGCGGTAGGCCTGCATCAGCCGGGCGACCTCATAGTCGCCCTGGCGCGCGTGCTCGTCGCGGACGACCTGTTTCGTCAGGTCAGCGATGTCGACGACCATGGCGCGCAGGTAGCGAAAGGTCCCCGCGGCGGTTCCGAACGTGGACTCACCGCCGATGTCGAGCTGCTGGATGGGATAACGGACGGGCATGGTCTACTCCGGCGTGAACGTGAGGGTAATCGGAAGAACGACGAGCGTGGCCTCGCCGGGCTTGTCGGCGAGCACAACGTCGTAGTCGGTCGCGTTACGCGTCCAGATCCCGGTGTTGAGCTTGTCGTAGTTGAGTGGCGTCGTGAGGGCTCGTGCTAGCGAGACCATGTCCTCGAGGATCACGGACTGCAGCTGCACTGCATCGCTCCCGGACCGATATGCGAACTCGAGTTCGATCTCGAAGCTGAGCTGTAGCGCGAGCACGTCCTGAGATGCCTCACCCGTCCAGGTCAGACCACCAGGCAGGGTGAGCCGGAACCGACGCGTCTTGGCCGAGTCCGGCTGCTTGTCCATCGAGAAGCCGCGCACCACTCGGAATGCAGTCGTGCTGTCGTATGGCGTCCGAGGCACAGTGGCCTCGACGGTGGCGATCACGTTGGCGATGATGTTGGCTTCGCGGCTCATCGCACCCACCGACGCGTCTTCGGCTTGACGTCCTGCTCCCCATCGTTGGTGACGCCGTCCTCGTCTTCGTCGTACTCCTTCGCCACTCCGAGGCAGGCGTTGTAGACTTGGTCGTATTCGAGACGTCGGAGCGACACGTAGCCGCCAGGGTCAGACGACCAGTTGGCCGGGATGGCGCCGCCGTTGGTGGCGAGGTGCAGCAGCGCCGCTTCACACACGGCGGCCTCGAAGTCGGCCGGCGACCGGAAGCGCGAGGGGTCACGTGCTGCGTTGCGGATGTCGCGGAGTACGCGCTCATGTCCCTGATCGAGCGCCGTGGCGAAGTCGAGACCGTCTTCGCCGTCGCCCTCGAGCTCGCGCGACAGCAACGCTGGCGCATACCTGCGAAACGCGGCGGTCGAGACCAGCGGACGTGGCCAGACTGTTCGCACAACATCGAAGCGCACGATCGGTCGACGGACGACGCTGTCGATGGTGTACGTCCACCGAGCCTCGTAGCCCTCGTCGAGAGTTGCCGCGTCGGTCGTCGACACCGGCGCCGTAAGTCGGTTCCCTGCGAACACGGCCCCGGACGCGTGCGCATGGACGAGCGGCTCCATGAGGGTGACGACGCTGGACGCGATCGCCTTGACGCGTACGAACTCACGCTCGCCGTCGGCGCCGATGATCGCGTAACGGCGCCGTGCGACGACGCCAGTACCACTGGTGAGGGTGACTTGAGTGGCTCCGGCGGAGGCCGACGCGGAGAGCGTCGTGTTGACCGGGTCGATGGTCACCGCCGGAGCGGTGAGGGCAGTCCCCGCTGGGCTGTAGAGGGCGACCGTCGCGGCCGACGGGCGGTCCTCTTCCGGGGGCTCGTACTCGAGCGTGCCCCCGACACCCAGCGGGAACTGGACCCGCATCGGTCAGGAGCCCGAGCCGCCGCCGATGATCCCCCACGGGTGGAGGAAGCCGACCTGCGCCGTGGCCTCGTCGAGCAGCTTCTTCGCCCGCGTCTTTCCCGGGACCATCTGCCATTCCGGCTGCGACGGCGAGCTGACGTTGATGACGCCCTGGAACTGGTTGCGATCCTGCAGGAACCACTTCGCAGTGTCGCTGAGCTGCTGGGCGACGGTCACCTTGAGGTTCAGGTCTGCCATCGGATTGCCCGAGCTGAAGGCGAAGGTGCCCGAGCTCGGCACCGACATGCCGGGCGAGACCAGCATGCGCGCCGTGTGCGTGAGCGCATTGGGCACGATGAGGTCGGTAGGCGAAGCCTGCAGCCGTTGTCCGTCGTACCCCACGTGGGCCCGCATCTGCCGCTCGGCGGCAGCCAGCGCAGCCGCGTCGAGCGTGGACGCGAGGCGGTTGTTGAGGTTGCCCACCGCCGTGGGATGGTCGGACGCGATGAGCGGCTTGCCGTCACCGCCAACGTAATCCGTCGAGTACGCGACGTTGTAGATGCGGTCGTACCCGAACTGCACGAGCGCCTGAATGAAGAGTCGACCCATCTGGAACGACAGGCTGTTCTCCAGGTCAAGAATCGGCAGCGTGGTCTCGAGCGCTTTGCGGCCGATCGCCGCACCGTTCTCGAAGTCGGCGGAATGGAAGACCGGATCCGGCGCCTTCGCGAGCTTCTGCGTGCGCGTGTCGGCGTCTTCGTCCGTCTTGATGACGTACCCGGCGAGAGAGCGGAGCAGGCTCACCTCCAGATCCGAGACCCGGTAGCCGGTCACCATGAAGAGGTCGAGCGAGTCGACGAGGTAGTTGATCCCCGCCCAGAAGGCCTGCCGCTGGACGGCGGTGAGCCCCGTCAGGTCGGAGACCGAGGTGAAGTCCGTGGACATGATGCCCTCCTGTGGGCGTGAGAGTGAGAAGGGGTCGGTTGCCGGCGGAGCGCCGGACGCCGTTCAGGACGTGAGGTCGACGATGGTCGTGAAGCCGATGGCCTTCCAGGTGGTGCCGTTGTGGACCACGAGTGCGCCCTGGTTCTGGTTCAGCACGCACATCGCCGAGCCCGCGGAGTCCTTGACGGTCAGGTCGAGGGCGGACGCGGCGGCGTTCTGAATCACGTACCAGTTGCCGGCGCGCTCGAGCGCGGCGGCGAACGTCGCGGCCCGGGCGGCGCCGGTGAGCGTCAGCTTGAGGAAGCGTCCGTCAGCGACGGTGATGTCTCGGTCGGCGCCCATGGTCGCCTCGGTGCACGTCGCGAGCTGCTCGATGAGCTTCGGGATCGTGTGCATGCCGAGTCCACCGACGCGGCCGAACCGACATCGGACGCGGGCGTTGCTTCCCACCTCGGTCGAGCCGACCACCGGGTACTGCCCGAGCACGTGCACCGAACCCCACTTGCTCGCCGCACCGTCGATCTCCATGATCCCGGTGGTGCCTTTGAGGTCGAAGCGCTTGTTCGTACTCGTCAGGGCGTTGAACGTTCCTTCGAACTGGCCGACGAACTCCGTGTTCTCGAGGTCGTCGAAGACCTCGACGGACAAGTCCGCCGCAGCCACCGTACGGGCGACGACGCCGACCGGATACGGGTGTTCGCTCGCCGCGAAGAGCTCCACCTTGCCCGTCGTTGCGTCCTGCGCGACGACGTCGCCCTCAGCGAGTGCCGAGGCCGACGTATACGTATGGCGCACCGGGTTGCTGGTGATCGGGCGGAACCCGTTGGGATTGTCGTAGTTGGCCATTGGGGCTCAGCTCCTGTGCCGCTCAGGCGGCGGCTTGCTTCTCGTGGATGGACACTCGGCGAGTCGCCGATCGGCGTTGCGTGGTCTGGGTCGCTTCGGCTCCACGGTCACCCTTACCCGGCGCCTCGAGGATCCCCATGCGAGCGCGCTCACGGGCCGCCTCCTGCTCGCGCTCGATGGCTATCGCCGTGTCGCGACGACGCATCAGGATCACGTCGTTGCTGGTGCTGCAGCCGGCGAGAGTCACCTCGTCCGCGCACGCGACGTAGCCCTCCGTTTCGAGCTTGAGGCTCAGCTCGACGTCGTTCATCGAGCTGGCGCGGTAGTACTCGTACTCGGGGTTGACTTTTCCGACCCACTCGACGGCCCGAGCCGGCGCGGTGCTGACCTGGTCGATGGTCGGCGGGGCGCCGAGCGCCTTCTCCGGGTCGACACCGATGCGCTCGAAAAGCGCGGCGAGCTGCTCGCGGCGGTCTGCTTTCACTGTCGCCTCCCGAAGATGAACGCCAGCTTGTGGGCGTTCGGGTTCTTGCTGTTGTCGACGACTGGAATCCCCGCCCGCGAAAGCTGTGCCTGGATCTCGGGCGTCATCTCGCCCACGCCGCCACCTTGAGAGTTGGGCGTGCTCCGCCGACCGGCGTCACCACCGCTCGTGAAGTAGTGCGGCTTGGCGGCGCGCCACTCCGTCAACTTGCGGCGAGAATCCGCGGTAAGCTCGCCGGAGTCTGTGAACTCCGGAGTCGGGGCAAGCCCGATCAGGTCGTCGTCGACGATGTCGGAGAAGAACGCGCGGAGCGTCTGGCGCTTGGCGAGTGCCGAGGACCGGTCAGCCTCTGCTCGAAGCCGGGCCAGCTCTTGCTCCTGACGCTCGAGACGAGCCGAGAGATCGTCCTTGGCGGGCGGCTTCTGTTCGTCCTTCTGCGCCGCTGCACCGGCAGCGGGTTCGCTCGATGCTGGTGCTCCCGCGGATGGTGTACCGGCCGCAGGCGCGGCGGCCGCGGGCAAGCTGGCCGGAGCACCGGCAGCAAGTGCACCGGCAGCAGCACCGGTCGGCGCTGCACCGGCGGCAGGCGGCGCCGCGCCGCTGGAGCCGGAGCCGCCCGCACCGGGGGCTGCCGGGTCCCCAGCCGGAGGATCGATGGAAAGCCGGCGTAGGCCGGGGTCACGCTGTTCGAGGTGGAGTCTGATGCGCATGCCAATGATACCCCACGACGATCAGACCTGACGAAAGTGTCGCACCTCGTCGCGCCAGAGAGCGCGCAGCTTGAGGAGCTCGTCCGTCGTGAATGTCATGAGGCTAAAGTCGGGCACGCCCTCGGGCTGATAGCCCTGGCCGCTCTTGCGCTTGCCGTACTGCAAGAGCCTCGCCTTGTCCCTGTTTCGGAGGCGGCCGCCGCCGACGACGCGCACCGAGCCGCCGAAGAAGATCTTGAACTCCCAGCCGTCGCTGCCGACCTTCTTCGCGCTCGCCCGGATGGACTTCCAGAGCGCCCCGGTGAGCGAGCTCCCGCGGTGCGAGCGCTTGCCGACCTGCCGCTTGAAGCTGCGATAGCCCTTGTTGTTGACCAGCAGCCGAGGCCGCCCTGTCGAGCCGGCCTCATTGCGAGGCTGGAGCGCCGAGGTGTCGAGCTGCCCCGTGCGAGGGTCGGCGACGTGCCACCAGAAGCGGCCACGCTCGGACACCTCCGGAAGAGGCCGCCCGGACGCGTCGAGCCCCTGCTGATTGATGCGCTTTTCGAGCATGTACATGGCGAGCTCTGCCATGCGGTCGAGCGCCCGGGCGGCGTCGGGGTAGTCGAGAGCCAGGCGCCGCGTGAGGCGAATCCGGATGATCCCCTCATCCGCCATTGGCGGCGTTTTCCTCTCGACGCTGTCGAACCCGTGCCTCGGCTTCAACACGACTGACGCCTGTGGCGCGCATCTCGCGCTCTACCGTGGTTGTGAGGTCGGCATCCTGTTCGAGCTGGTCGGCCTGAGCGCCCTGCAGGCGGTCGGTGACCGGCTCGATCGGGAGGAGCTGCACGCCGAGCTGGATGTCGTCGGCGTACATCTTGCGTGACACGCCGCCGCGCTGCACCCAGTAGTTCGCCACGGTTCGGTGCACGTCAAAGGTCTCCTCGAGGAGCCGAACGGCGCTCGGGTAGACCGACTCGCGCCGGATTTGAAGGCGTTGGGCCTCGTGTTGCTTGGCGGCCAAATTCCGCGTCGACGAGTTGACCGCGAAGGTGTCCGGCGGGAACCCCTCGGTGACCGCATACGTCTGAAGCGTCCACTCGATGTTCGTCTGGACGATCCCCGTGTTGAGCGTCGGTGTCTTAGGCGTAATGGACCCGCGCTCGTCCTGGAACTGCAGCCGTACATCGGGACCCAGAGTTTGGTCGTCGCCCTCGACGGTCTGACCTTTCTGTTCCCACACGGGGTGAGCGGCGAACTGAAGCCCGTACTTCATGTCGGTGAGCTCGAGGTTCGTCGACTGCTGAAGCTTCAGCAGCGCCTGGTTGGGCGCGACGAAAATCTCGCCGGAGTCGGGTTCCTCGAACTGCCACAACACGACTGGATGACGACCGTAGGGGTTCACGTCGTCATCGAAGAGCGTCGACTTGATTTCGCCACCGCCGCCGTCGCGCAGGCCATAGCGCCACGACTCGTCCTCGCGCGTCCAGTACATGAAGCGCTTCGCCGTTACGGGATGAGTCGGCGTGAGTGGCTGGCGTACCTCGAGCCGGATGCACCTTGCCGTCGACAGCTCCGTCGCGTCCTCGTCGCCGGGCACCACCACCGTCTCGTACGGCGAGAACACTTGCCACTTCATGCGGCCGCTCTGCCACGACGGCATCACCGTGCACTGGCCCAGCACAGAGACGAGCTGCTCGATGCGCTGCAGCTTGCGGTGCAGCCCGATCGCCTTTTCGTCTTGCCGCCATTGCTGGACCTGCGGATCGGTCTCGGGAAGGGCCTTCAGGTCGCCTCGATGCAGGTAGGTGGACGGCGGACGAGCGAAGGCGACCGCAAGGGTGTTCGCGACCATTTTGACGAAAGGCATGTACCGGTAGCCCGCGCCGCCGCCGGCCGCCCAGTGCTGCGACGCTCGCGGATAGAGCTCGACAGCCAGCGCGTGCGTTCCGTCGAAGTGCCGGTTGTTCAGGAACTGGTGAAGTAGGCGCCATTCGCGGCACCACTCCGCCCATTGGGCCCGCTGCTCCGCGGCGCGCGCCGCCGCCACCAGGTCGCCCGCTGCGCTTGCCCATAGACTTCGGATGCCACCAATCATGAGGAATGATACCCCACCGGGTCAGGCGGCTCGGCGAGAGGAGATCCGGTACATCACGTAACGCGGCCAGCAGTAGGCGCGCAGCGCGTCTGGGCCATGAGACCACGGGCTCTTCTGATTGACTCCGAGGCGCACCGTCTGCCCATCGACGGTCGCGTCGAGGCGCTTGTACGAGGTCATGCACCGGAGGATGCGACGCTCGCTGTCGGTGTGCCGGAGCGCCGGGGCGAATCGGAGCCGTCGCTTGCCTTCGTAATCGAGAAGCCGGCCGCGCACGGTGTTGATGCCTGATTCCTTGTCGGCATCAGGCCCGACCCGACGCGTGTAGCATCGGCCGTCGAAGAAGCGCTTCTGATTCGCCAGGTACACGGCGTCGCGCGGGTTGTAGTCCGCCCAGGCCTTGAGGTCGCTCCACTCGAGACCGACCTCGGCCGTCTTGGCGCGCAGCTCCTCGAGGAACGCCTCGTCCTGCACGTCATCCATCACGACCTCATCGAACACGGTGTCATACCCGCCGAGCGGGTCGACGCGCTCCGTGCCCGGGATGAGGCGAGAGTGCTCGATGAGAAGCCCGTGATAGGACCCGCCCCAGTCGATGGCCCAGAAGTACTCGTGACCGGGTCGCGCCTTGAAGCCCCACTTGTAGCCCTGGTCGATGCTGGCGGACGGATCGAACTCGAGCCCATAGACCGCGCCATCCTCGGTCTCCAGCGCGCCGTCGAGCACCTGGCGCCGCTCGCGTTCCGACATGCCCGACGACAGGCGGCGACGGTACTCCTCCGTCATCGACGGGTTGTCCGAGTTCTTGGCTTGAATGACCGCGTACTGCGGGTTGTTGGCCGCCTCCATGTCGGCGAAGTGCGCGGTCAGTCCCCGGTACCCACACGGCGTCGAGGTCGCGAGCATGAACTGCCGCTCGGGCGGCAGACGCGGATCGCGGACGCGACCCGACAGCGCGTTCCATCCCTCCATCGGGTTCGGCGCGAGCTCGGCCTCGTCGTACCAGGCGCCGCCGGCGTTCATCGCCGCGAACATCTCCGCGTCCTGAAGCGTCACGAAGTAGATGGTGTCGCCGGTGATGAGCTCGAGCCGCTGGGGCGGCGTCTCCCATGGCTTGTGCGCGAGCAGTGAGAAACCGTTGTGATCGGCCGCAGCGCGGATGATGCGCAGCATGTGAGCCCACGGCCCGAACTTGACCAGCTTCGCAGTCGGCGCCCCGGCGATGTAGTTGATGCCGGGCTCGAGGCCTTGCCGCGAAATGTACTCCGCGTTGCTCATGATGCGGCGCAGGAACTCCCACGCGCCCGCGAGGCTCTTGCCCGACCCGGCTCCTCCGCGGAAGTACTTGTACAGCGCCTCGCACTTGTGAAACTCGGCCTGCCTCGCGTGAGGACGAACGGGCTTGCCGCCGAGGATCGCATACGGCGGGAGCCGGAACCGAGCCATCGCTAGTGGATCTCGTCGTCCCCCGAGGGCGGTGCCGCATCGAAGTGCGATTCGAACGCGGCGTCGGTGCCCTCGATGGAGAGCTTCGACAGCGACTTTCCGAGCTCGGCGTCGTTCGTGACCTTCGCCCCGCGGGTCGACAGCGCCAGCATCGCCGCCACCGTCGACGACGAGCGCCGGAGCTGGGTCAGTTTTTCTTTCGAGATCTCGGCCTCGAGTTCGGTGAGCTCGACCTTGAAGCGCAACTCCGCCAGCTTCTCCTCTGGTAGTTTTTCGCGAACTCCCTTGAGGTACGCGACCTTTGCCGCCAGTCGATGCGACTGGGCATCGGCGTATGCGTTCGTCGCGGTGCGCACCTCGTAGACCTGCGCCATAGCCGCCTTGGCGACGACTTGCAGAGCGCCCGCGACGGCGAGGTTCGTCTGACGGAATGCGTTCTTGCCGCCGTCCTGCCTGACCGTACCGACGAGCGTGTGCTCGAGCCCGGGCAACATCGACTGTCGTGGACTGACTTCTTGGTCATCCGAGCCGGACCCCTCCCGCAACGCCACTTGGGCGTTCCGTTGGGCCTGTCGACCGGGCCGGAGGTCAGTCATGCCCGGCCAAAAATCCGAAAAACGTGCACTTTTTTGGGGATTGGCAAAGCCCGCGGGCCCCCATGGGCTGGGGCAGGGGGGGGCTATGGGAGGAGCTCGTCACCCCCAATGTTACCCCACGGCGATCGCATCGACCTCGAAGGCGCGCAAGCTGACCCACGAGCGACCTCCGACCGACCAGCGACTGCCAGCGTCCGGACGGTACAGCACGACGTCGTCGACGTCGACGTCATCGACCTCAGGCCCGACCGACGTGATGCGTGCGCGTTGGTACCCGTCGTGCTCTTCGAAGCCGACGAGGAGCGCCGACCGACTGGGCGTCGGTAGCAGCTCGCCCACGATGCGGCGCCCGATGGCGCGCGGCACGTCACCCTCGTCGAGCACGGCGAACACCTCTTCGGGTCGCGCCGTGTGTTCGGGTGGCGCGTCGTTTCGGTAGCGCGGCCGCAGCCAGTGCTCCTCATCGGGACACCGTGACGTGCGCAGCGTCTGCAGAGGCAGGCTGCCCCACACGGGTGCGTTCTTGTCGATGACCATGATGCAGCGGTCCCCCGGCTTCAGTTCAGGGTCACCGCTGGCGAGCACGATGCCCACCGGTGGGTCGACCTCGCGCCCGTACACGAGGCCCACCTCGGACCCGGGCACGGCCTGATGATGGCCGTTCTCGGTGCGTTCGAAGTCGTGCGGAGTAACGATCACTGTGCCGGCGAGCGGCGCGCTCAAATTGGTCATGTGTTCAATCCCTTAGGAGGTAGACTACTGAACAGGATTCTAGCTCACACACACGGGTGCCGCAATGCCAGGGATCGACCTCTCCGAACACTATCGGACCGTGCAAGCGGTCGTGCATGACCACCTGGCCAAGACGGCACGGGACCGAGGCATCGACGTCGACGACCTCATTGGCGACGTGTGCCTGAAGCTCGCCCAGCTCAACGCGGGCAAGCGTCCGTTCAACCCCCGCCTCAGCAGCCCCTACAACTATGTGCTGATGGTCGCGCGCGGCGTGCTCACCAAGCCCGCCCGCAAGAACGCCTACCGCAGGGCGCGTGCGTCCGAGCTCGCCGAGCAGGGCCCCGAGACCTGGCTGGGCGAGTGCACCCGCCTTGGTGCCACGCTCCACGATGCGCCCGAGATGGCGCCCGGCTGTCGACGCATGCCGCGCATGATGGGCCACCTGCAGCGGGCGGTCCTCAACCTGTTCGAGGACGAGGCGGCCTGACAACCCATGGCAACCAAGGTTGTCAGCCACTTCCGTCAGTGATGCCGAGGCCTTACACGCCGCACTGGCAACCTGACATCCTTCTCCCACTCCAGGCCCTAGAGAGTGACATCGCCCTCTACTCCAACGACCTGCAAACTACTCCCTTAAGGAAATGGAGATCAGGTTGCAAGGTTGCAAGGAAGGGGTCGAAAGCCCAGCGGTCTCGAAGGGTTGACCCCTGGCAACCTGAAGAAATGAGGTTGCAAGAGGTTGCCAGAGGTTGCAAGGCGACTTGTCAAGGGGCGCAGTGAACCGATACCCTCCTAGGCCCCTCGCGTCCCTTGGAGGTGCCCAGGAGGTCCGATGTCGAAGCGCAAGAAACCACCATTGCCCCCTCGGGGTCCAGTTGCTCAAGGGGAAGGGGTAGCTACGTTCGGGATCCCGGACGTGACTCTGGTGTACCAGAGTGACTGGGCATGTCTGACGCGGAGAGGCGGCTCGATCTACTTCGGATTCGGACAGACCACACCATCGGGGCGCCTCATCTCTGGTGTCGTCCTGAGGATGAACCGCGACACAGCCAACGAGATAGCTCGCGTGACTGCTAGCATGCTTGCGAACCTCGATCGCCAGGTCGGTGCTCCGGCAGAGCTCGGAGAACCGGACTTGCTCGATCAGCCTCACTTGTCGGGCCGCGTGGCTCATGACCGGGCGTCGCTGATGACCGTCACCTACGTGGGACCGGAGGCCGAGCTTTGCGTCCATCGACTAGCGGTTGGCCCACTACAGAGTCTCACTAGAGCCGACCCGAACCGATCTCCGTTGGCCCTAGATATCGCCGTGCCCGTCATGCGCGTCGAGCTCCCTACAGCCGTCGCGCATTCCGTCCTTCATCGCCTGGCTAGGGAGGTGTCTGAATGGCAGTGACGATTGCAGACGTGGTGGCCTACCCTCAGTCCATGTTCAGTCCGTCGTCGGCGAGAACGACCAGAGAGAAGGCGCGTACGAGTCTGACGGTCTTGAGGCCACCCAGCGGGCGTGCCACCACAGTACATACCTTCAACGTGCGCCAACTGATTGCCAACTACTCGGCCGATGTCGTTTGCGACCCCGATTGGGCCGAGAGGCTCGGAACGACAGACCGAGCGACTTCCGCGCAAACGACAAGCGACCTCGTAGCTGCGCACATCGAGTCCATCAATGCCATCGAGCTATTGACGGACGGCTGGTACAACGGCCTCGGCACACGGCTGGAGCACAACACGGCAGCACTTGCCCGGACAGTGTTGAAGGTTCTGCCCGCCTCCGTGCATGCGGCGATGTCGGTTTTCCCACGACCGCGAGGCGGGCTCACCTTTGAGTGGACTAGTGACCGCGGCTATGACGCGACTCTGGACATCGTGTCGGAGAAGAGCGTCGAGGCGCACGCCAGTGGCGACGGGCTACCCACAAAGGCGACCAATTTCACTGGGGTGGTGGCGAGCATCTCGCACGCAGCCAGTGTCTGGGCCAGGACGCTCGATGACGTCCAACGATGACCGTGACTTCCTCCGTCAGATCCACCCTAACTGCATCAACAAGCAAGGCGTGGTGGCTTCGAATCAGTTCGAGCCGAGGCCCAATGACGCCTTGGAGTTGTCGGTAGATGCGTCATGGTTGACTACACCAGAAGTGTCTTTCGAGTTCTATACGAAGAGCTTGGGCTTGGTGTCGGCGGGAGTCTGGGCAATCCCGGTTTCGACGGTGGACTCGGAGCAAGATCTCTCGTGGAAGGCATCGCCGGTCCCGGAGTCGCCGACGCGGCCGGGAAATAACGCTCACCACAGCATCGTGTTTCCGACTGACGATACGAGTCACAAGACCCTGAGCAAGAGGCTACGGAACGCCGCCAGAAAGCTCTACTCGCCCTAACCCCCCGTCCGCCGGAAGAGCCTCGCCCCCGCCACCTCGAGTTCACGATGCACGTCCCCGAGCCGCTCCTGCAGCACGTACCGCTGGCGCACCACCCACTCGAGCTGGGCCTCGAGCTCGTTGACCTTCACCTTGGCGCCCGCGAGCTCGACGCGCAGGCGCTCGACCTGGCTCCGGAGTGACGAGCGGCGCCAGTCGATGATGACGACGACCGCGGCCGCGATGACCATGGCGGCCAGCACGAGACCGACGATGGTGTGCGCGCTCATGTCGGCACCACCGGCTCACCGCGGAGCTCCTTCGCGATGTCGTTCACCATCCCGAGCAGCACGACCATCGCGTAAGTCGCCTTCAGCACAGCGGCGGACTGATTCCGCAGCTCCGTCTGGTAACGAATCAGCTGCGCTTCGAGCGCAGACCGCTTGAACGTGTGCACCTCGTCATCCCGGAGCTCAAAATGCATGCCCTGGTAGTTCACGACCGCGCTGCCGTCGCCCGGGACGTCGATCAGCACGCCGGTCTGGAGGTGGACTCCCGACATCCACCACACCTGCTCACCCCTGGTCGGCTTCATCGATCACCTCCCCATCCGCGTTGACGTCGGCGTTCGGCGCAGAGGTCGCCGGCGTCGGCCCGTAGGCGACTTCGCGCAGCGTCCGCCAGCTTTCTGGCCAGGTGTCGCCGTGGTAGGCCGGTGCGTACGTCCCGCCCGCCATCGCGAGCAGCTCGAGGAAGAGCTTCCACTGGTCAGCCACAGACAACGTCTTGGCGTGGTCGCGCAGCGGCTTGACCAGGTCCGGACGCCCGTATGCGTCCTTCACCGGCTTCACCTCCCGTCGTGAACAGACCGCTCTCACCGCGTCGTTGTTGCAAGCCCTGATTGCCATGAGCACGAGCGCCGGCACGAGCTCGCACAGAAGCATGGCCTCGGTCCCCCACTCCTGTACGCGCAGCTTCAGGTCGCTGTGCTCGAGTAGTGCACTGGCCTCGAGGTTGAAGGCCTCCGCACGCTTGCGGTTGCGTGCCGCTTGCTCCTTGTCGGCTTCTGCAGCAGCCGCTCCCGGCCTGCTTTCGATCTGAGCAGCGTCCTTCTGATAGCCCGCCTCGCGCAACGCCGGCGCCAGCACGGCGCGGTCGTATGCGACCTGAACCCTCCCGTCCGGCGTCTTGTAGATGACCTTCGGTACCTCGTCGGCCTCGTCGCGCCACGGCTTGTAGCCTTCGTCGGTTTGCACGTAGACCTGGTCGGCGGAAATCGACTTGGGCCCGACGTAGCCCTCTCGAACCTCGACGCCGGCGTTGACCTCCCCGTCGAGCCAGGCCTGCTTCTTCTCCTCGAAGCACTTCCGGTCGAGACACCGGTCGTTGCCGGCCTCGAACAGGTCGCCCTGAGCGCCGGTCCGCTGCGGACAGGCCGCGCACGCCGGCGCCGGTGGCGTCAGCGTCGAGTCGTCGAGGTCCCAGGGGACATTCGCCAACGACCGCGTCACCTGCTGGATGACGCCGAGTACATTCGACACCGAGAACACCGTGTCGGCCGCGTACCGACTGAAGCTCTCCACGATCTCCGTCTGCATGTCCGCTGTGAGGCTCGAGATACGCGTCGCACCGGCGAGAGGCATGCGCCCCAGCTTGACGAGCTCCTGAACCGGCTCGATGAGCCAGGTCAGTTGGATCCGATGCTGGACGAACCGCACCGGCCGCGCCAGCCGCGCCGCGATCTCCTCGACGGGCACGCCGGCGTCTACCAGGCGCCGCATCGCCGCCGCCTCATCGAGCGGCGAAACGTCCTGCCGCTGCGAGTTCTCGACGAGCGCCACGAACGCCGCCTCGCGGTCGTCGAGTTCGCGCACGAGGCACGCCAGCTCGGTGAGCCCAGCCAGGCGCGCTGCGCGCAGGCGCCGATGCCCACACACGACCTCGTACTTCGACTTCTTCGACCGCCCACGTACCGGGCGCACCGTCAGGGGCTGCAGCAGCCCGACGCTCTTCAGCGACTCCGCGAGCTCGGCGAGACTCGCCTCGTCGTAGGAGCCGCGGGGGTTGAGCTCACTCTCGACGAGCTGCTCGATGTTGATGTCCTGCGCCTGCATCACAGTTACTCCTTGCCCGCCTTCGCGAGCGTCTCCACGGTGTAGACACTTCCGGAATCCTTCCGGACGCGTTTCAGACGGCGGCCCGCGACGATGCGGCCGACGTATCTCTTGAGGGTCATCCCCAGTGATTTCGCGTTCCTAGCCCGCCCACCGGACAGGCCATCGAAGGCGTCCTTGAGCTCTTTCTCCGCGGTCGACTGGGCATCGGCGACCACGCGCAGCACGTCGGCGAGCGTCTTGGGCTTGTCGCCGAACACCTCCGACCACGCCTGCATTGCCATCGCGACGAGCTCGAGGTCAGCGTTGTCCGTGCCGCGCAGCCGCTTGAGCGTGTCGACCGGGTCCGCCATGCCGAGCCAGAGCAGCGGCCTCCGGACCAGGCGATCCCATTCCTCGAATGAACCCAGGGGGGTGGCCCCCTCTAGCCCAGGGGTGCCAGCTTCCGGCCAACCTGCCGACGCATACGCCCGGACAATCGTCAGCAGGTCCCGCACGATCTGCGCCCGATGCTGCCGGGCGTACTGCTTCAGGTTGAGCTTGAACTTGCGGCCCTGCTCGGGGTTCTCCGTCTGCGGATCGAGCGTGATGGAGATCGTGCGTCGAGCCAGGTCGCCGCCGTACTGGAGGTTGTTGCCCGTGACGATGATCGTCGCCTTGAGCGGCAGGCTGACCATCTCGTTTCGATTCAATAAGCGCCCGGTGTGGAACCCCGAGGTCACGACCTTGTCCAGCGAGGGCGACTGCAGCCGGTTCTTGACGTTGTCGATGCTCATCAGCGGCGTCGCCTCGATGGCGACGGCCGTCAGGATCTTGTTGAACTCGTTCTCGTCTTCGACGTGACTCTGATGGTTCGCCGGCCGCCCGGTCGCCACCAGGGCGATCACCTCGGCGATGAGCGACTTCCCGGAGCCAGGCGTGTGCGAGCCCACAGCGAACATCGGCGCCGTAGCCATCGCCGGCCGCAGCACCACCGTGAGGAGCGCCGCGACGGCCGACGCCAGGTCGCACATCTCCGAAAACTGAAACTCCGCGAAGAGCTCGGCGATGCGGCCGAGGGCCTCGAGCGCCTGGCTCTCCGTCGGCCGGTCCGGCACGGCCGGAAACGACTCAGAGCACACCGTCAGGACGCGCAGCTCCTCGTCGTACGTGTTCTCCGGGATGATGGTCCCGTCGGCGCGCATGGTCGGCGTCTCGAGGATGCAGTCGACGACGGGGAAGTACTCCCACTGGCCGCGCTCGAGCAGCCCCTGCACGATCTCCAGCGGGGCGTTGATCTGCTGGTCGAACTTCTTGCCCCGAAACCGGCGCTCGGTGACCCACCGAATCGACCGGTCGACGATCGCCCGCAGCCGATTGACCGACATCGGCGCCAGCCGCGGCGGCACGCCAGGCGTCCGGATGAGCGACACCATGCCGCCGGCGCGCGAGTAGATCGGCCAGTCGAACTGGTATGTCAGGCGCTCCGCGTTGCGGATCAGCGCCATCAGGTTGTTCTGCGTGTAGTGGAGGGTCGGCCGGTCCTCGGCGTCATCCGGCCCCGGCGGCGCCTCGCCGCGGAGCTCGGGCGGCAGCGGCGGCCGTTGTCCCGTCGCCGGCGCTTTGCGAGGCGAGCCCGCGCCAGCGCGCATGCCGCGCTCGACAGTGTCCTTGACCTTGCCGTCGGTGCCCTTGTCGGCCGCGGAGAGCCCCGACCGCATCAGAGCCTCGTAGGCCTCCCGCTCGACGAGCTCACCGCCGGCGACGAGCGCCCCGATCTTGGCCGCGGCCCGAAACAGGATGTCATTTCGCGTGCCTGGCTTCGCGTTGGCGACGGCGTGGCACTCGGCCGACAGCGCGGCGAGGCCGTAGCGCGAGGCCGACGTCGCCGTCACCGCCAACACGAGCGGCGCGTTGTGCGGCCGACGCGACCGCAGCACCGCCTCGAGGAGCCAGTCCGGCGCTGGCGCCGGCGGCGTGTCCTCGGTGCTCACCTCCCAGCGGTAGCCGCGCCCCGACGCGTGCGGCGAGGGTGGCAGCACCACGTAGCCGCCCTCGCCGCGCACGTCGATGCCCTCAGCGAGGCCGGCCCGATTGCGGATGACCTTGTCGTCCTCGAGCTCGGGATACGCGAAAAAGTAGTGCTCGCCGCCGCCCCCGGTCAGGCTCATCAGCGTGTCGGGCAACTCCCCGTTCCGCTTGATGATGTCGCGCAGCGTCTGATCGCCGTCGTGACGCGGGTCGATGTCGAGGACCCACACGCCCGATTTCGGGCCGGTCGACAGCCCGATCCCGTGCGTGGCGTCAGGGGCCCACCACGCTCGGATCTGAGCCTCGTCGACCTTCCCGACCTCGCCCCAGTTGACCGCCGGGTGTTTGCCCGGCTGCATGCAGTGCGGCTGCCCGCAGAAACACTTTCCATCAGGTCGGATCGCCCAGATGGGCCAGACGACCCAGCCCCGACGGGAGTACTCGAGCGCGGCAGCCTGCACCGACATGATCAGCGTCGCCCCTGTGTCGCGTCCGCGAGCTCGTCATAGACCGGCGGCGGCGGCGGCGCGGTCGGCGCCGTCACGCTCCGGAACTGGACCATCACCGCGTGCTCGAGCCAGTCACGCACCGTCGGGACGGCGTCGACCTGCTCACGCGGCGGCGGCGCGCCGAGCCCTTCGGCAGCCAGGTGGTAGGTTGCCGGAAGACGCTGGTACGCGACGTGCGCCATGCCGGCGATCGCCGCGAGCCGAGTCCGAACGTCGGCCAGGGTCTCCTCGAAGAGGGTCGGCGTGCTCCGGTGCAGGAGCACCGCGCACCACCCGACGATCGCGACCAGCTCGTCGCCGAGCTCGACGACCAGGTCGGTCGCCTCCCGGTCGAAGCTGGCGTCGCCGTACTCGTTGCGGCCGGCCTCGGCGCGCATGCCAGTCATCCGCATCCAGTCCCGGATGACCGCCGAGCGCGGCATCTTGATGACCCCCGGCCGCGGGGCCACGGGATCGGGCATGGGCTCGACGACCGCCCGGGCGAGAAGATCGTTCACCAGGGCCTCGAGGTCAGCGATCGACGTCTCGCCTGCCTCCACGTCCTGTACGGTGCGCGAGGTGAAGAGCCAGTCGAGCTCGACCAGGTGAGAGAAGATCGACACCGAGACCCGTCCGAGACGGGCCAGATCGAGTGCGATCGCCGATCGCGTCGGCTCGTCGTAGGTCGTCGTCCGCACGGACACGACCCACGCCCAGCCGGCGATATCGGCCGCCTCTTCGCGCAGCGCCTCGAGGAGATCGACGGGCGGCACACGCCTGGTCGTCGAGTCGCCGTAGGACGACACGCCGTGTTCGAAGCGTTCACGTAGACGGGTTGAGAAGGGCTTCAGTGCCATGACGCACCTCCGCGTGAGAGCGGACAGATCTGTCCGTCTGATGCTGTAGACATCGGAGACTCCAGTCGGGGCAGCGCCCCGGTCAGTGATGGGCGGCCGCGGCCGAAGAGTTGCGCGCTTGCGTAATGAAGGTGTGTTCGCCGGCGATCTGGATGATGACCGCCCCGTCAGGGACGGCCCACCGGAGCGCCCACAGCAGCGAGGGCGCCGCTACCGGCTGGTCGAGCGTCTCCACAGGGCCCGTTGCGCGATAGTAGCGGGCGAGGACACGCCACTCGGGCCACGTGCGGGGCCGGGTGACCCGTCCGATGGCGCCGTCAGGAGCCACAGCCAGGCGTCCGTCCGCGCGCAACTTGGTAAGAGCGAGCGAGATCAGCGCATTGCTGCAGCTCATGCGAGTGGCCAGGGTCCGAAGCGTGGGCGGCTGCCCACTGTCGGTCCAGAGTTGCTCGATGGTCAGTAGCACCCGGTCGGTCGTCGAGTCCGATGATTTCGGCGTGGTCACCCTCACGGCGGCACCACGTCGAAGACCATCTTGACCTCGATATGCGTGAACATGCACCGCAGCGAC
>JBBAQZ010000058.1:16802-39082 GCA_040400045.1 Myxococcaceae bacterium | reverse complement strand
TCACGCCGCGTCTGGTTTGACACCCGGCCCACGTCTCTGCGAGGTGACCCCCGCCGTGACCCGCGACCTGCCAGGCCTCACCCTCGAGGAACTCTCGACCGAGCTGAGCAGCCGGCAGCGCGCGCTCGAGGTACTCAAGTGGTTGGGGTCCCTCAGCGCGCTCCCGAAGGAACTCCCCGAGCGGCTCCCCGGCGTCAGCCACCGCGTCTGGTCGACCTTTCGACAGCAGCACCGCGTCACGCAGCTTCAGGTGACCGAGCGCTCCATCTCGGACGATGGCACCACCAAGTACGCGCTCCAGGTCGACGGCGCGAACATCGAGACCGTTCGGATTCCCGCGAAGGGCCGCAGCACCATCTGCATCTCGAGCCAGGCCGGCTGCACGCGCAAGTGCGTCTTCTGCGCCACCAAGGAGCTCGGCTTCATTCGCCAGCTCAAGGCCGAAGAGATGGTCGCCCAGTACCTGCTGGCCCGCTTCGAAGCGCCCCTCGACGCGCCTGCCCGCAACGTCGTCTTCATGGGCATGGGCGAGCCGATGGACAACCTCGACGAGGTGCTGCGCGCGGTCGAGGTGCTCACGCAGAGCCCGTTCCCTCAGCTGCGCCAGCAGTCCGTCACGGTCAGCACGTCGGGCGTGCTCCCGGGCATGGTGCGCTTCCTCGAGGAGTCGAAGGCCTCGCTCGCGCTGTCACTCAACGCCACCACCGACGAGGTGCGCGCGCGCGTGATGCCGCAGAACAAGACGTGGCCCATCGCGGCGCTGCTGGGCTCGCTGCGTGACGCGGCGAAGGTGGACCCCGATCGCGACACCTTCGTCGAGTACGTGCTCTTCAAGGACGTCAACGACACCGACGCCGACGCAGATCGGCTCGTCGAGCTGCTCCGCGACCTGCCGGCCCGGGTCAACCTGATCCCCTACAACCCGTACCCTGGCACCGGCCTCGAGACGCCCAGCCTCGAACGCGTGAAGGCGTTCCACGAGCGCGTCTCGCGTCAGGGGCAGCTGTGTCTGGTTCGGATGCCGAGGGGACGGGAGATCGCTGCTGCGTGTGGGCAGCTCGTGCTCGCGCAGGAAGGGCAGCAGGGCTTCATGCCGGGCGCTCCCGCGCACCCCTGATCGTCGGCGTCGGGAGCAGGCCTACCCCGCCCCTGGCGTCAGCGTCGCCGCGCGCTTCGGGTGACGAAGGTCATCAGGGACGGGTGGTCGTCGGGGGCGCCGTCTTCGCGGCGACTCCCGCTCGCCTCGCAGCACGGCTTGCACGGTGGGTTCCTCGTGCTGCTCCGGGCTCGAGCCACGCCTTCCTCGTGAGGCCGGCGGGTGAGGCTGTCGTCAACTCGTCACTCACCATCGAACGAGAACTGCGCGAGAGTGTACGGCATGCGTCACCTCGTCTTCGTCGCTCCCAGGTTCCTCGAGAACACCAACCGCTACCTCGCCGGCTTCGCGAAGCTCGCCGGCCTCCGCGTCTCGGTCATCTCGGAAGATCCATCTGCCGCCATCCCCGGCGCGCTGAAGCCGCACCTCACGGGCGGCCACTACCAGGTGAAGAACCCGCTCGACGGCATGCAGCTGGGTGAGGCGTGCCGCTCGCTGGCGAAGCACGTGGGTCCCATCGACCGGTTGACGGGTGCGCTGGAGCAGCTGCAGCTCCCGCTGGCGCAGGCGCGTGAGTTCACCGGCATTCCCGGCATGCGCATGGCCCACGCGCGGCGCTTCCGCGACAAGGACGAGATGAAGCGCGTGCTGCGTGAGGCCGGCGTGCCCGTCGCGAAGAGCGAGCTGGCGACGTCGATCGACGAGGTCGCTGCGCTCGCCAGAAGGCTTGGGTTTCCGCTCATCGCCAAGCCGCCCGCAGGCCTCGGCAGCCGTGGCACGTTCCGCCTCGAGTCGATGGACGACGTCGAGGCGCTGCCTCGGCTCGGCCTCGTTCCGTCACCGCAGAGCCCCGTACAGGTCGAGCAGTTCGTGCGCGGCAGGGAGTTCACCTGCGAGACGGTCTCCATCGCCGGCAAGACGGCGTGGCGCTCGGGCACCCGCTACTTCCCCTCGCCGCTCGAGGCGCTCGAGAACCCGTGGATGCAGTACTGCGTGCTGTTGCCGCGTGAAGAGAACGGCGACCCGTGGGCCCGCTTTCACCCGGTGAACGAGGCCGCGCTGCAGGCACTCTTTGCTGGCTCGTCGGCCGAGGCCTCGACGGCGCTCACGCACATGGAGTGGTTCCTCGGGGACGACGGCCAGCTCGTCGTGGGAGAGGTCGGCGCCCGCCCGCCCGGCGTCAACATCATGCCGCTCAACAGCCTCGCGCATGAGACCAACCTCATCGAGGACTGGTGCGAGCTCATCGCGTTCGAGCGGTTCACGCCGAAGCCGCGGAAGTGGGCGGCTGGCGCTGCGTTCCTTCGCGGGCAGGGCAGGGGAGACCGCGTCGTGTCGGTCGAAGGGCTCGAGGCGGCCGTCGAGGCAGCGGGTGAAGCGCTCGTCGAGATGCGGACCCCGAAGGTCGGCATGCCCCGCGCGAGCGGGTACGAGGGGGAAGGCCACGCCATCGTGAAGGCCGCGACGACCGAAGGCGTGAAGCAGGCGCTCCTCGGGGTCATTCAGCGGGTGCAGGTGCGCTACGGCTGAACGACGCCTCAGACGTACTAGTCACCACGAAGGACCTCGACGCTGGTCAGCCAGGCGAACACCGCGGAGTTCGGCAAGAACACCCGGCTGACGTGGATGGCAGCGGCGGCGGCGGCGCCTACCACCACCTCGATGCGCACGCTCCGGCCGGGCAGTTCGCTCGCGCGAATGCCTCGCGAGCCCTGCCCGGTTCGATTGACGTCGCCGGGACGCGAGCTCGTTCATCGCACCGACGACGGTCGCTTCCGGGTTCACGGCGCCTTCGTGCCGAACCTGCTCATCAACGGCTGCGGAGAGCCGCTCGCATTCCCGACGCACACCCTCCGAGCCGTCGTGGGTGCAGCCGCTGTGCTCGCGCGCGTGCCTGGGGCTTCAGTCGAGCACCGGTCGTACTTCATGCGGCTGCCCGGCATGGGTGGTTGAGGCAGTTGGCCGCCTCGACACCATCGAGCACCTCCTTCCTTGACGACGGAATCGAACAGGTCCTGCAGGGAACATAGAGCCCCGCGCATGGCAGGAGGCGCCCGCCGAGGGCCCGGCGCTTTCCGTGAAGGTGGTCGCTGGTACCGGCACTGCATCGATCAATCGAGTTCGCCAAGGAGTCGCCCATGCATAGCCGCCGCACAGCGATGAAGGTTCTCGGAGGCCTTGGCGTCGGAACGGCGCTTGTCCGCTGCGGGACGCCCCCGCATGGACTGGACGGGGGACCGACCGGAGGCGGCGCTGGCGGGACAGTCGGCGGAGGCGTCGGTGGATCAGGTGGCGGAGCTGCGGGAGCCAGCACCATGGGTGGAGGCGCGGCTGGCGGTGCGCCGGCGAGATGGGCGACCGGGCCTGGCGCATTCCTCGACGGGAAGAACTACGGAGACCCCTTCACGGACGGCGTAGGGCCGACGTGCACGGTCTTCCCCGCCACCACCAAGGGCCCCTGTCATGCGTACTCGTTCGACCGACGAGAGATGAGTGAGGGCCTGCTCGGCTTACCGACGCGCCTCGAGCTGTTGCTCCTCGACACTGCATGCCGTCCCGTCTCGGGTGCGAAGGTCGATGTCTGGCACGCCTCGGGTGGGGGCGTGTATTCGGCGGCGCCTGTCTTCGGCTACACGGCGCCCCAGTTGAGTGTGGGGTTCTGCACATCCGGCGAGGCTGCGGCACGTTCGGCCGGGTGGTTCCGCGCGTTCCAGTCGAGCGACGCCGCTGGACGTGTCACCTTCGACACAGTGTTCCCGGGCTGGTACCCCGGCCGCACCTGGCACATCCACTTCACCGTCAGCGTCGGGGCGACCGAGTACGTCACGTCGCAGCTCTTCGCGGACGATGCCCTGACGAACGAAGTCTACAACACCCACCCCGCGTATGCGGGCCGGCCCACGAGCGCGGCTGGCTACACGACTAATGTGCGCGACGGCGTCGTGAGCCAGGCAGGGCTCCCGCTCTCCGAGGTCACGATGAGGCACGCCAGGCAGGCCGATGGAGCGCTGGTGATGTGGAAGGCCATCACTGTTCGGTGAGCAACCGTTCAGGGGAGGGGTCGAGGGCCCGGTCGGTGCGTGCGACTACGGACAGAAAGGGCAACCCACGAAACCGGGGCGAGGGGCACGGGCGAGCGGGGCCGACGAGGGAGCGGCGCGGGAGGCGGCGAGGTGACGACAGTGGAGAAGTCAAAGAAAGCGGGAAACCGAGGCGAGGGTCAAGAGACGGTGAAGGGCGTCCTGGTGCGCAACGAAGGAGTAGGCACCGGAGGGGTGGAGCCTCCGTCACCCGCGGCCGGAGTGCGGCGTGGGGTGCGAAGACGCAGTGGGGGCGGGTGAGGTGGAGGAGGGCCGGCGGCACCCGAGGCGACGGACGAGGGCCTCGGCCGAGAGGGTGAGCGCGTCCACGACGCGACCAAGAGGCCCAGCGCTGCGACGGCGAGGGTCCCGCGGTCGCGGCGCGCGGTGAACCGGCCTCGACTTCAGCGCGCCCGCGGCTTCTTCGACATCACGAGTCCGTAGACGCCGTAGCCGACGAGGTCAGGGTGTGCGTGCTGGGGGAAGACCTTCACGAGGGCCTTCTGAATCTCGAGGTGCAGCGCCTTCGCGCGCTCGGGGTCGGCGAGCTCGGCCGCCGTCCGGGTGGCGACGAGCCTGGTTACCAGCCGCTCCGCGATGTCGAGGTAGGCCAGCTGCGCGGCGACGACTTCGCCGACCGGTCCGAACGCGCCCCGGCCGCCGTACAGCGTCCCCTTGCCGAGCGTCGGCAGCACCTTCAGGTCCCGGCGCCACCCGTCGAGCGTCGGGCGCGGCTGGCCGTCGACGATGCCGCCCTCGAGCCACGCGTGCGCCCGGTGCGCGACGAGGTCACCGACGACGAGGTCGCCCGTCTTGTCGATGCGCACCACCGTCTGGCTCGACGACACGCCGGGCTCGGGCAGCTCGATGAGGGTGAGCGTCTCGTTCGACTTCAGCCTCACGACGAGCTGGCCCTCGAAGGTCTGGGTCACCGGCTCGACCTTCGGGTACGTCTCGTCCGTGAAGGCCCGGGCCACCTTCGTCCAGAAGTAGCGCTTGTACGCATCGACGCCGGGGATGGCGTCGGCGGTCTTCTTCGACGACACGCTGACGGCGCCGAGCGCGTGAAAGACCGATAGCGCGTTGAACTTGTCGGGGTTCGGGTGGGTGACGATGACGCGGGTGATGGGCGACTTCGTCGCGGCGCGAATCGACTCGACCAGCTGCCGCGCGTACGCGGGCGTGAACTGGGTGTCGATGACCGTCACCTCGTGGCCGTCGTCGTACCAGACGGAGTGGGTGTCGAAGCCGCCGGCGTCTGACGTGAAGACGTGCAGCTCGCCAGCGAGGACGGACGACGACAGCAGCCAGAGCAGCGATGAGAGGGTACGGGCCATGGGGCCTCCGGTTCGGGTGTGGGCCCTGACTACGCCTGCCCCTCGTGGCCGTCTCAGCCTATACTGACAATCGATATGGCGATTCAGCCACACCCCGTTCCACGCCGACGCCTCGACCCCGACCGGAGCCCGCGCGCGCTCTTCGTGCTCGAGGAGCGGTACTCCGCGGGAGAGGGGCCGTGGCACCAGCACCGGCGCGCGCAGCTCATGTACGCGAGCGAGGGCGTGCTGACGGTGCGCACGCACGCGGGCTGGTGGGTGGTGCCGCCGAACCGGGCCGTCTGGCTCCCCGGGGGAACCGCGCACCGCGTCTCGTCGCGCAGCGGGTTCTGGCTCCGAACGTTGTACGTGCGACCGCGGCTGGTCCAGTTGCCAGAGCGGTGCCGTGTCGTGGCCGTCGATGCCCTCTCGCGCGAGCTCCTGGTGGCCGCGTCGGCCTTCGGCGACCGCTACCGCCCCGGCAGCTCCGAGGCGCGGCTCTTGCGCGTGCTCGTCGACCGGCTCCCGTTTCTGTCGACCGCGCCGCTCCAGGTGCCGATGCCGAAGGACCCCCGCCTGGCGGCGCTCGTGACGGCGCTGACGCTGGCCCCGGACGACCCACGCACGATGGCGCAGCTCGCCTCGGCGAACGGTCTCACCGAGCGCACCCTGTCGCGGCGCTTCCTGCTCGAGACGGGTCTCACCTTCGGGCGATGGCGCCAACACCTTCGCCTGCTGACCGCGCTGGAGTGGCTCGGCGCGGGCCACGGCGTGACCCGCGCGGCGCTCGAGGTGGGCTACCAGGACGTGTCGGCGTTCATCACCGCCTTCAAGGCCACGCTCGGCACGACGCCCGCCCGGTACTTTGGCGCCGTTTCATCGACGCCGCCGCTGACGCCGCTGTGCGGCAGTGACTGAGCAGCCGCGCCCCCGTCCCTCGGAGAGCCGCCGTCCCGGGCGGCGCTTCGACCGCGGCGCCTTCCCTCGCGATTCAACAGCCGCGCGCCCGGACGCCGGGGAGCCGAGCCCCGGGCGCCGGGGAGCCGAGCCCCGGGCGCCGCTTCGACGATGTCCTGTCACCGAGGCCCGGACGGAGGCGCTGGCGCTGAACCCCCGGGGCACGCCGCGCACTCGACCCCATCGAGCGCACCGACGCTGCGGCAGCGCCGCAGACGACACGCTCCCCTCGGCAGCGACGCTCCGTCACCACAGGCCACGCCTCGGCGGGCCGAGGTCCCCGGGGGCCTTGGCATGGAGTCGCCCCTTGCTGACGCGGCGAGCCAGCTCGGCCGCGGCGCCCGGGCGCGCTACGCTGAGCCGATGCGTCGGACCAGCCGGTCCCTCCTCCTCGCCGCGGGCGGTAACCTGCAAGGCCTTCCATGGCGTTCGAAAACGACTCACTGAGATCTTCGGCGATGACCAGCCAGGGCACTTCGGCACCGGCTGGTGGAGCGGCATCCTCTCGGCCTTCTTCGGGCTGCTCTCGCTCGGTTTGGTGATCGTTCTTCACTGGCCGCAGCTGCTCTCGTCGGCGTCGCTGCGCGGCTACTACCCGATGCACGTGATGCGCATGGCGATTCAGATCGCCATCGGGTTCGCGATTGCCGATGGCCTCGTCTCGGCCGTGCTCCGGGCAAAGAAGATCCTCGGGCTCACCGGCATGCTGCTGGCGCTCGTCGCGACCATGCTGGGGGGCTCGAGCGTTGAGATCAATGAACCGCTGACGTCCGGGCCGAGCACCGGCCGGAGTACGGCGTGGGGTGCGAAGACGCCGTGGGTGCGGGTGAGGTGGAGGAGGGCCGGCGGCACCTGACGGCCATGGTTGGGGTTGGCAGTTGGTGTTGCGGCCCACCATCAGTTCGAGCACGGTCATGGTTTCTGTCGACTGCGCACCCGGAGACCTGAATGCAGACTGATGACATCGAACGACTGAAATCCGAAGTTCAAAGGCTCACGGCTGCCGTCCAGGAGCTGCAACGCAGCAGACAGGCTCCGGTGAGGCGCCGACGACACCGCTGGGCCTTCGCCGCAGTGGTCACGTTCGCGACTGTCAGCCTGGCTCAGTTGGTCAGTTTCAGCCCAGACACGCCTGCGAAGGCGGATGAAGTCAACGCCAACTTCCAGCAGCTCAAGTCCTGGCTCGAGGCCAAGGTGGGCACCGTCGGGCAACCGCTGAGCGCGACGAGCGTAGCGGCGAGCTCGGTGACCGTCGGCTCGGGCGGAGTGAACGTCACTGCGGGCGGAGTGAACGTCACTGCGGGTGGAATGAACGTGACCGGTGCGACCACCATCACGGGCGCCACCACCGTGACCGGCCCGCTCACCGTCAGTGGTCCCCTCGCGACCGGATGCCCGACGACGTTCCCTCGAGGTGGTGGGGCGGTCACGATGGTCGACATGGGCGCGTACTGCATTCAGAACGAGTTCGACTCGAACAACCAGCGCGGTGCGAAGAGCTGGCTGGCCACCAACACCGATTGTGTGGGGAAGGGCCTGCGCATGTGCACCTTCGCCGAGGTGTCTGCCGCAGCCCTTGGCTCCAACATCAGGACCTACGATTTCGCGCAGGCGCCTCCCAACGGTGGCGACGCCTGGGCGTGGGTCGACCAGACGGCCAGCGACAGCAACAGCCCTGGCTTCGGCGGCTGCCACGTCAATCTCAACACCAACCGATCCGGGATTCTCCGTGGTGAAATCAACTGCGCTGTCGACGGCACTGCGCCGATTTCTGTCATCGGCGGCTTGTGCTGTCTTTGAAGCGGGTAACGCTGCGCCTGGCGCGTGACGGCTCGAGCGCGGCCAACGCGGGACCCAGCCCACTGGCTGCTGGTCGCACCACCTTGCACCGAAACGCCACCACTTCAGCCGCGTGGCACTCGTCGCAGGACACCTCGACGAAGCCCCGCCGCACGTCCCCGCAGTGCAGGAAGGCGGACACCTCGCGCCGCACCCGGGCCACCTGAGGCCAGCGCCGCCGAAAGGCCTGACGCAGCACCGACGCCTCTGACGTACCCCGCCCGTCCGCACCCACCACCTGCCGGTGGAGCCGTCACCTCTGACATCGAAGGGGGCCGTCATTGCCCTCGGGGCTCTGCCCGCTGAGGCCCGGTGGCTGAGACCCGGCGAGGCCGTCGAGCTGTGACGTGTCGCGCCTGTCGGGGCGGCCTCGACGGCGCCCGCTGACGGCGGCCAGCTCGGCCGAGGCGGAGCGGGTGCAGGTGCGCTACGGCTGAAGGCGCCTCAGACGTACTTGTCACCACGAATGACCTCGACGCTGGTCACCCAGGCGATCACCGCGTAGTTCGGAAAGAACACCCGGCTGAAGTGCTCGAGGATGGCAGCGGCGGCGGCGGCGCCCACCACCACCTCGATGCGCACGCTCTGGCCGGGCAGTTCGCTCGCGCGAATGCCTCGCGAGCCCTGCCCGCGCGAGTCCGTCACCGTGAAGCCCTTGGCGCCGAGCTCGAGCAGCTTCGTGCACAGGCGGTCCTCGAGCACTGGCTCTGCGACGAGCGTCACCATCTTGAGTGTCACCGTGTCCATTGTCAGCTCCCGTGCAGGGTCTGCGAGATGCGGAAGTACAGCGGAACGCCGAAGAGAATGTTGAAGGGAACGTGATGGCGAGCGCCGACGTCAGCGAGAGTGTCGGGTTGGCTTCTGGCAGCGTGACGCGCACCGCCGGCGGCGCCGCGATGTACGAAGCGCTCGCGGCCATCGTCCCCAGCACGGTCGCCCCGCCGAGCGAGAGCCCCGCGAGCGAGCCCAGCCAGACCCCCAGCGCGCCGTGCACGACAGGCATCAGCACCCCGAAGCCGAGCAGGAACGGGCCGACCTGCTTCAGGTCGCCGAAGCGCGAGCCCGCGACGACGCCCATCTCGAGCAGGAACAACGTGAGCACCCCTTTGAAGACGGGCCCCTTCGTGTCGAAGAAGCCCTCGATGGTGCCCCAGTTCTTCTCGCCCATCACGAGCCCGACGAGCAGCCCACCGACGAGCAGGATCATCGTGCGCGCCGTCAGCACCTCGTGCAGCACGGCCTTGAGGCTCTGACCCGGCTGCGCCGTCTTGATGGCGCCGATCGCGAGCGCGATGTGAATTCCCGGGCTCTCGAGCAGCGTGAGCAGGGTCGGCATGAAGCCCTCGGGCTCGGCGCCCTGGCTCTTCACGAAGGTGATGGCCGCGATGTACGGGACGGCCGAGACCGAGCCGTAGTGAGCGGCCAGGCCCGCGGCGTCGGCGATGCTGAGCTTCCCGATGGAGCGCAGCACGAAGAACGAGGTCAGCGCCGTGACGCAGCCAAGCAACAGCGTCACCGCCATCGGCCACGCAATCGAGTCGAACGTGGCGTGGCCCAGCTCCACGCCGCCCTTGAGCCCCAGCGAGAAGAGCAGGAACACCGAGAGCGCGGTGTAGATGTCCTTCGGAAGCGAGAACTCGCTCTTGACGAGCTTCGTCACGATGCCGAGCGCGAAGGCGAGCGCGATCGGCGACAGCAGGTTGGCCTTGAGCGTCTCCATCGCGGCCTCAGAGCGCGACCGGCGACACCCTGCCGGACTGCAGATCGTACACGCCGCCAGCGACGATGAGCTTCCGCTCCTTCAGCAGGCTCGCGATGACCGGCGACGCCTCTGCCTGCACGCTGGCCTGCTGCCTCACGTTCTCTCGAATGGCCGTGTCCGCGCTCGACCTCGTGCTGGCTGACCACCCCATCGCGCGCGGTGGCACGGTGCGCGCGTTCAATCATCTGCTCGGTGAGTGCGGCGTCACCGTCTTCGCCGTCGACGCGCTCGCAGAGCGGTTCCGTCGCGGCTTTCCCCGCAGCCTCGACGGTGCACCCTTCGTGCTCCCCACGGCCAACACGGCGCTGCGGCGGTCCATCGACTCCTGGTTCGACTCGCGCGGTTTTCGGCCGGTCATCACCGCCGAGGTGGAGGATCTGGCGCTGCTCCAGCTCCTCGGGTCCAGGGGCATGGGCCTCTTCGCCGCGCCGTCGGTCGTCGAAGAGACCATTCGCCAGCAGTACGGCGTGCGCGTCGTCGCGACGAAGCGCGCGACGTTCGGCGCTGAGGCTGGTCCCGGTGCGGCATCGAGCGAAGACGTCTGGAACCTCGTGCGTCGTCGGTGGCGCGTGGGCGAGCCTTGGGAGGCGTCTGGCGGTGAGCCGGCTTCGAACTCGACGGGCGGAAGCGCCCGGGACCGGTTAGTCCCCCGACAACTGTCGCGGGCGTTCGCGGCGCTGATTCGAGGGGTCGCGGCATGCCGTCGAGCATCGTGGTGGGCGCGGGAGCCGGAGGGCTCTTCGCTGCGTTGTCCCTTCAGCGCGCCGGGCACCAGGTCGTGCTGCTCGAGGCGAAGTCTCGCGTGGGCGGGTGTGCTTCGGCCTTCCCCATCAAGCAGTTCCGCTTCCTCGCAGGAGCCACCACGCTCATCGGCCTCGAGCCCGAGATGCCGCTGGGGCAGGTGATGCGTGAGCTGGACCTCGACTTCTCGGCGCCGGTCGCCGAAAAGAACCTCACCGTCTGGCAGCACGGTCGACCGCTCACCCTCTCGACGAACGCCGTCTCGAACGAGGAGCAGCTCACCGCCCGCTACGGCTCCGCGTTCACCCGGTTCTGGCGCGAGTCGGTGAAGCTCGGCGCCGCCGGGTGGAGCCTGGTGACGAAGGTGCAGTTTCCTCCGTCGCGCCTGAGCCACCTCACGCACGCCGCGACGCAGCCTGCCGCGTGGAAGCTGGTCCCTTCGTTGCTGCGCTCGACCGAAGCCGCCCTCGATGCGTGCGGTGACGTGCCGTCCGAGGCGCGCGCGATGCTCGACGAGCTCCTCCTCGTCTCGACGCAGGCGAACGCTCGGCAGTCGCCCCACCTCTTCGGCGCGCTCGGCGTCGAGTACCTGCAGCGTCCGCTCTATCTCGCTGACGGTGGGCTGCCTTCACTGCTCGAGCACCTCGCCGCGGTCTTCGTCGCTCGAGGCGGTGACCTGCGGCTCGACACGCGCGTCGACCGCGTCTCGAAGCAGGGCGCTGGCTTCCGGGTGAGCGCCGCGGCCGAGGCCCTCGACGCGCAGAACGTCGTGCTGAACGTCACCCACTGGGACGCGGCTGCCGTGCTCGATGGAGCGCTCCAGGACACCTTCGCCGGCACTGTCGGACGCCACCCTGACTCGTGGGCGGCCTGCACGCTGTACCTCGGCGTGCGCGACGTCTTCGACGATGACGCCGCCCCGTACCATCAGGTGCTGCTCGAGCGCCCCATGCCTGCCTCGAAGGGCCACTCGGTGTTCGTCACGCTCTCGAAGCGGGGCGATCGCCTGGCCGCTCCCGACGGTTGGCGTGCCGTGACGATGAGTTGCCACACGCCCGCGCGCGAGTGGGAAGCACTCGAGGACGTCGCGCACCAGCACCGCAAAGGGCTCGTCGCCGAGGAGTTCGTCGCGGCGCTCGCGACCGTCTTCCCGGCCGTCGCGCCCGCCGAGAAGGCCGTGGTGATGCCGGGCACCCCGCGCACCTGGGCCTCATTTACCGGTCGTCGTGGCGGCCGCGTCGGTGGGCTGCCCTTCAGCTTCTCGACGCTCTCTCGCGGCTACCCCACCGGCGCGTCCGGCGTGCCCGGCCTCGTGCGCGTCGGTGACACCGTCTTCCCCGGGCAGAGCGTCCCCGCCTGTGCCTGGGGCGCCAGGCGCGTCGTGAAGGACCTGCTCGAGCGGCGGTGACGGCGAACGAACTCCGCGTCGGCACCCCGGCTGGACTTCGACGCCGACAAGCCAGTCTCCCCTCCTGCGTCGCGCGATGGGTGCACTGGGGGGCTCCCCTGGCGAGAGCTCAACCGCCGAAGCCGGTTCGACGCCGTGCTGGCTCCTGGTGACGTGGTGTCTTCGGCCCGACGCGCTTCACCGTCCGCGCGAGCCGTGCGTCGGCGGAATCCGTGACCGCTTGTTGACCACGAAGGTCCTCTGCTAGGCGCCCCGCCGCGCGGTGGAGAGTTCGGCGTGATGGCCCGGTTGGCCCAACCGGTTTCGGGGAGTCCACATGAAGCGTTGGTCCTGGTGTGTCGTGGCGTCGTGCCTGGCGCTTGGCCTCGGCTGTGGGAAGAGCGCTTCGGGCGGCGACGCGGGTCGCACCGGTGGAGGCGCCGCGGGCTTCACGGGCGGCGGGAGCTCCGGCTTCGGCGGCGGCTCGTCAGGCAGCGGCGGCGGACTTGCGACGGGTGGCGGGGGCACCGCCGGCGGTCGGGCCACCGGTGGCGGGCTGGCAGGTGGCATGGCTGCGGGCGGCGGAATGGCCACCGGCGGCGGTTTCGTGAGCTTCGACGGTGGCGGCCTCATGGGTGGAGAGACCTGCACGAACGCCGTCCCCGTGGTGGGCAACACCATCGCCATCACGTCGACGACGACGGGGCTCGACAACGACTATCTCTTCGGGCCCAACGACGTCGGGTGCGCCGACTCATCGTCCTCGAGCATGGCGCCCGACGTCGTCTACGCCGTCCCCGTTCCTGCTGGAGAAAGCCTCACCGCGTCGGTGACCACCACGTGGGACGCGACCACCAACCTCATCGTCGCGCCCGCTGACAACTGCGGCGACGACCTCGACGGCGGCACGGGCATGACCCTGAAGACCTGCGTCGCCGGCTCGAACGTCGCGACCGCAGGGACGGACACCGCGTCGTGGACGAACGGCACGGGCGCGACCGTCACCGTCTACGTCGTCATCGACGGCTACAGCGCTGGAGAGGGTGACTTCTCGCTCGACGTGCGCGTCGCTGCGCCCGGGCCTGGTGAGACCTGCGTGACCGCGCCGGCGGTGGTGATCGCCGACGCCGGCACGGTGCTCCCGACCGAGACCCTGTCGGGGTACGTGAGCGACTTCGAGTCGGCCAGCAGCGTGGACTGCGCGTTCGGCTCTGGCCCGGACCGGGTGTACAGCCTCACGATTCCGCCCACGCTCCGCCTCACGGTTCGCTCCGTGTCGTCGCAGAACATCTCGCTCAGCGTCATCGACGATCTCTCGCTGTGCACGGCCTCACCGGTGCAGTGCAGCGCGAGCGTGAACGACGCCTCGAGCGGCATGACGCAGACCGAGAACCTCATCCTCGACAACCCCGGCGCGACGCCTCGCCCCGTGCTCCTCGTCGTGGACTCGGTGCGCGGCGCGACCAGCTTCTCGCTCGAGTTCTCGGTGGGGCCCGTCCCGGCCGGTGACACGTGCGCGACTGCGCTCTCGGTCGCCTCCGACGGCGGCGTGGTGTTCCCTGCCGAGACGCTGCAGGGGTTCGCGAACGACTTTGCCTCGGCTCCGACCTGCGAGTTCAGCTCGGGTCCCGACCGCGTCTACCAGGCGTCGGTGCCGCCCAATCAGCGCCTCACCGTTCGCGCGACCAGCAGCGACAACCTGTCGCTCTCGGCGGTCGACTCGCTCGCGCTGTGCACCGCTTCGCCCGTGGTGTGCTCGAGCGCCGTCGACAACGCGTTCCTCGGCGCCATGCAGGTCGAGACCCTCAACCTCGACAACACCGGCACCACGCCTCGGCCCGTCTTCATCGTGGTCGATTCCTTCAGCCCCATGTCGTCCTTCTCGCTCGAGTTCTCGACGGGCGTGATTCCGCCCGGAGATTCCTGCGTGCTGCCCAACACCCTCGCGCTCGTCGATGGCGGCGTGGTGCTCACTGCGGCTCCGCTGGCCGGCTTCTCGGACGACTACTCGTTCTCTACGAACTCGACCGATTGCACGTTCGGCTCTGGCGTCGACCAGGTCTTCCAGGTGGCGGTGCCGGCCGGGCGGCGGCTGTCGGTCGTGACGAGCAGCGCGACCGACCTCGCGCTCAATCTCGTTCAAGACGTCGCCGTCTGCAGGGCCGCTCCGCTGGTGTGTCTCGACACGGTCGATGACAACGGCTCGGGGATGATGGGAATGCCCGAGACCGAGAGCCTTCGGTTCGACAACCGTGGGGCGACGACGCAGAACGTGATCGTCATCCTCGACTCGTTCGGCGGGACCGCCGCCGCGAGCTACGACCTGACCGTTTCCGTCCAGCCCCTTCCTCCACCGGCCTACACCGTGACGATGATGTCGGGGGCGTGTGACTCCTTCGCCTCCATCACCCCGATTCCGGTGCTCACCGATTCGACCGTCCCAACGCTCTCAGACGACGAGTACAGCGACACCGACGCCCTGCCGTTCGCGTTCTCGTACTTCGGCACGCCGGTCACCCACTACGCGGCGTCGAGCAACGGCTTCTTGCAGTTGTTCACCTCGGCCTCGGGGTTCGGCAGCTCGTCGACGACGAACGACCCGATTCCGGCGCGCATGATGCCCAATGGCGTCGTCGCTCCGTTCTGGGACGACCTCGACCTCGTCAGCACGACGACCTCGAGGATCATCGCCGGCGTCTTCGGCACTGGAACGACGCGGCACTTCACCGTGCAGTGGGAGCAGTTGATGCCCATCGGAGCCACTGGCGCCTCGCTGACCTTCCAGGCCCGCCTCTTCGAGACCACCAACGTCGTCGAGCTGCATGCCTGCACGCTCACCGGCGGTACCGACCCGATGGACGCCAACCGCGAGCGCGGCCTCGGAGCGACCGTCGGCATCGAGTCCGTCGATGGGCGCGATGGCTTCCAGCACTCCTTCGACATGGCGACCCTCACCGCGGGCCAGGTGATTCGCTACACGCCCTGAAGGACGAAGTGGCGCCTGCCGTCAAGTCGCACTGGCAGCGTCAAGCGCCCGGAGAGGCAGGGGATTTCGAGCGGCCCCTGTCGATCCTGTGGTTGACTGAAGGAGCGAATGGCGGCCGGTGTGATGTGCCCGAAGTGCGGAACGGTCAACTCGATCGAGGTGCGTGCCTGCACCTCGTGCGGGGAGTCGCTTGCTGTCGCTGGCGGTGACAAACGCACCTCGTTGAGCAAGGCCGCGACGCCTGGCAGCTCCGCTCGCCCGAAGCAGGCGCTCGCCGGCAGTCGGCGCACCGGAGAAGTTCGCGTGCCCCCCCGTGACGAGGCTGCGCGCACCGAGCAGGGTGAAGACCCGGCCCAGACCGCAGCCGAAGAGGGCCTCTCGGACACCGTCGAACGCGAGCCCAACCCGCCGCCCCGGCTGAAGGCGACGCGCCAGAGCCTGTCGAACGTCGCGGCCATTCAAGACGGCGGCGGCCGTCGTTCCAACCCAGCCATCAAGGCGCTCCCCAGGCCGACTGCTTCGCCCCCGGCGATGACGAGCTCGGCCCGTGACTCGCTCATTGGCCAGAAACTGCAGGAATACGTCATCAAGGAGCGCATCGGCGTCGGCGGCATGGGCGTCGTCTACCGGGCGGTGCAGGCGCTGATCGGCAAAGAGGTCGCCATCAAGGTGCTGCGCAGTGACGTCGTCACCGACCCTCGTGACGTCGACCGCATGCTGGACGAAGCCCGCATCATCAACAGCATCAAGCACCGCGGCATCATCAACATCTTCGGCGCGGGCACGCTCGATGACGGCCGCCATTACCTCATCATGGAGCTGCTCGAGGGCGAGTCGCTCGAGCAGCTGATGCAGCGCGAAGGCAAGGTCGCCGCCGGAGACGCCGTCATCATCCTCGAAGAGGTGCTCTCGGCACTCGGCGCTGCGCACGAGGCAGGCGTGGTGCACCGCGACCTCAAGCCCGCGAACGTCTTCCTCGTGAAGGAGGGCACCAAGGTCTACGTCAAGCTGCTCGACTTCGGCCTCGCCCGACGCCAGGAGCAGAACGTCACCCGCATCGCCGGCACCCCCGACTACATCTCTCCCGAGCACGCCAGAGGCCGCCCCGCAGGTCCGCCGGCCGACCTCTATGGCTTCGGCGTTCTCTGCTTCCACATGCTGACCGGGAAGCTGCCCTTCACCGGCAACACGCCCATGGAGGTGATGGAGAAGCACGTTCACCACGAGCCGCCGGTGCCGCATGAGGTGAACCCGGCAATCCCCAAGGCGCTGTCCGAGCTGATCCTCAAGCTGCTCGAGAAGGAGCCAGGCAGCCGCCCTGACGCCAACCAGGTCAAGGCCGACCTGCGCGCCGCCACCAAGCAGCTGCGCAACGCCTCGACGATGATGAGCCTGATGTCCATCCAGCCTGTCGCGCCCGGCGCCTCGGGGCCGGCGAAGGGCCAGAGGAGCGAAGACGAACGGGCTCGCGAGCTCGCGGTCAAGGCCCAGATTGAAGACGTCAAGCGGCAGGTCAAGAAGCGCTGGCCGCTGGTGGTCGGAGGCGTCGTCGGCGTGTGGCTCCTCGGCGTGCTGATCTACGCGCTGTGGCCGTCGGGGCCCGTCACGCCCGCGAAGCCCGTCAAGTTGCCGCCGCTGAAGAACCCCATCGCCGCCGTGAAGGACCCCAGTCCGACGAAGCCGCCAGACGACCCGAAGAACGGGACCCAGGTCATCGACCCGCCGCCGGTGAAGACCCCCGAAGACCCGCAGCCGCTCGAGAACGCCACCGACCCGGTCGCGACCGATGACGCAGGCACCCCTGACCTCCCCGTTGCGGTCTCGGCCGGCGTGCTGGGCAAGTTCGTCGACAACAACTCCCGGGTCGATGACGTCACCATCGGCGAGTTCCGCCGCGAAGAGCGTGACGGTCAGAGCATCGAGCGAATGCTCGCCCGCATGAACGAGGCCATCAAGTCAGACGACGACAAGAAGGAGCTCTTCGAGCGGGCCCTCCGGCGCGTGAACGATCTCTGCAGCGAAGCTGACACCAAGCGCAAGCTCATCGACTGCGACGACGAGGCCCGCAAGCTGCACGAGCGGTTCTTCAAGCTGTAGCCATCGTCTGACGCACGGCGAAAGGCGCCATCGTCGACAGCGCGCCGACCCTCAAGTAGAGCCCGCCGCAGCCATGGCGCGCGACGCGAAGAAGCTCAAACCCGTCAAAGAGTTCAAACCCCTCATCACCCGCTCCGACGAGCTGCCGCTCGACGCCGAGCGCTTGCGGTCGATGCACGAGACGATGCTCAAGGCGCGCTGCCTCGAGGAGCGCCTCATCGCCATGTACAAGTCCGGCCACGGCTACTTCTGGATTGGCGGGCCCGGCGAAGAGGCCTTCAACGTGCCCCTGGGCATGCTGATCAAGAAGGGCCAGGGCCCGGCCTTCGACTTCTGCCACTTCCACTACCGCCAGTCGGCCACCCTGCTCGCGATGGGCGAAGAGCCGCTCGGCGCCATTCGCCAGATGAAGAACACCGCGACCGACCCGTACTCCGGTGGGCGCAACTTCGCGGGCCACTTCTCGAAGAAGGCGTGGAACATCGCGCCCGTCTCGAGCCCCATCGAGGTGCAGTACTCGATGGTGTGCGGCACGGCGCTCGCGCAGAAGCGCCTCGGCGGTAACGCCATCAGCATCGTCACCGGGGGCGACGCCGGCACCGCTGAAGGTGACTTCGCGACCTGCCTCGTCTGGGCCAGCCGCCCGGGCGCCGAGCTGCCCGTGCTCATCATCGTCACCAACAACACCTGGGGCATCTCGACCCCGTTCGACCAGGTGCAGGGCGTCGAGCGCATCAGCGATCGCGGCGTCGCCTTCGGCATGCGCACCAAGACCATCGACGGGAACGATCCCATCTCGGCGTACCTCGAGCTCAAAGAGGCCTTCGAGTACGTGCGCACCGAGCGAAAGCCGTACCTCGTCGAGGCCCGCGTCTCACGCCTCTACGGGCACTCCTCGGCGTCGGGCGCGAACTTCAACACCGTCGAGGCCGACTGCCTGACCCAGTTCGAAGAGAAGCTCGACAAGCACGGCGTGCGCACGAAGGCCGAGGCGAAGCGGCTGCGCGAGAAGTACACCGAGGACTACGCCGAGCTCGCGAGGCAGGCCAAGGAAGAGCCCTTTCCCGACGGCAGCACCATCTGGGATCACGTCTACGCAGGCGAGCCGGGCAAAGACCCGCTCGCGGACTGAACACTCACTTCACCTTCTTCTGACGAACGGAGAATCACCGTGGCGAACATGGCTCAGGCCATCCGCATGGCGCTGCACTACGCCGAAGAGCACCTCGGCGTGACGGACATCTTCGGAGAGGACGTCGGCGCTCCGCTGGGAGGCGTCTTCACCTGCACCCAGGGCCTCAAGACGGCGTGGAACTCGCCGCTCGACGAGCGCGGCATCATCGGCGCGGCGATGGGGCTCGCGATGGCGGGCTCGCGACCGGTCGCCGAGATTCAGTTCTGCGACTACGTCTACAACACCATCGACCTGCTCAAGCTCGCGGGGAGCACCCTGTGGGCGTCGAACGGCCAGTGGAACCTGCCGATGGTGGTGATGACGCCGGTAGGCAGCGGCATTCGCGGCAGCATCTACCACTCGCATTCTTTCGACGCGACGATGACCCACATCCCCGGGTGGAAGACGGTGATGCCGTCGACGCCGCTCGACGCGTACGGGCTCATGCTCTCGGCCTGCAAGGAGCAGAACCCCGTCATGTTCCTCATCCCCAAGGCGCTGATGCGCGTGAAGGGTGACGAGCTGATTCCCGGTGAGCCGGGCGACGACAAGCAGCTCTCGAAGCTCATCGATGCGCCGCTGGGCGACCGCACGAAGTGGAAGCCGCAGTGGCCCGAGCTCGTCGACGCCGCGATCCCCATCGGCAAGGCGAAGGTGGTTCGCGAGGGCAGGCAGCTCACCGTGGTGACCTACGGCCGGACGCTACCGCTGGCGAAGAAGGCCGCGGACACGCTCGCGAGTGACGGCATCGACGCCGAGGTCATCGACCTGCGCACGCTGTGGCCGTACGACTGGGACGCCATCGTCGCGTCGGTGACGAAGACCGGCCGGGTGCTCTTCCTCAACGAGGACACCGAGGTCACCAACTTCGGAGAGCACCTCGCGCGCCGCGTCACCGAGAAGCTCTTCTACCAACTGCTCGCGCCGCCGAAGGTGCTGGCCGGCAAGTTCGTGCCGGGGATCGGTCTGGCCGACACGCTGGAGGCGGCGTCGGTGCCGCAGCAGGGTGACGTCGAGAAGGCGATGCGCGAGCTGGCGACGCAGCAGCCCTGAGCCGTCACCTCGGGCGTCCCTGAGACGCCCAGAGGACCTCCACGCGCATCGGGTCAGCGGAGGGCTCGAGCCCTCCGAGCCAACGTGCACCTCGGAGGCTCGCTGATCGGCGGGGGGGCGGTCGCGGTTCGAGGCCCCCGGAGGTCAGGGGCAGTGCAGGGTGCGCAGGGAGTTGATCTCAGCGAGCAGTGACGGCGTCTCCACCAGGGTGCGCAGCCTCGCGTCGTTGATGCCGAGGTTCTGCGCCCAGGGCGCCGAGGCCTGCAGGTAGAACCAGCCGCGGTCCCACACGGTGAGGATCGCCTCGCGCCAGCATGCGTCCTGGCTGAGCGTCGCATAGGCCTGTGGGTACGTGGTGCGCGCGAGCTGCAGGTAGCGCTCAAGGTACCACATGAAGGTGAGAATGCCGTCGCGCTCGCTCACCCGCGTCGACTGGTACACTTCGCGGAACGCGAGCGCGGTGCCGATGGAGTTGACGTACTGGTTGGCCTCTTCGAGGAGCGAGCTGAAGCCCTGGTCCCCGCTCTCGAAGGCGGCGTTGGTGGGGCTGCCGTCGAGGTAGGTGTCTGCGTAGAAGTCGCAGGCCGACGAGCTCATGTTCCCGCACGCAGGGCGCATCGCGTAGTACGAGTCGCCCTTGATGAGGCTGCGCGCGAAGGTGCGGCCGCCGCGCGCGGTGGTCTCTCCGTTGGCGCAGGTTCGCTGGAGCGCCGGCGCGAGCACGTAGGCCGCCGAGGCGCCGCGCGAGAGGCCGATGTCGTAGAAGTGGCCGCACTCGTGGACGATCGTCGAGAGCTGTCGGAGCACCGCGGTCGCGCTCGAGGTGTCGCGGAGGAACGACGTCACGCAGCTGGGCTGGGTCGTCGAGATGGGGTTGGCGAGGCCGCCTTCGACGATGACCTTGCCGTGCGGCCAGCGGAGGTCGAGGGCCGAGAGCAGGTACGGCTGCGCCATGCTCGCGGAGTAGGTGAGGCCTCCGAGGTTGGCGGTCGTCGGAAGGGCTTCGGTGTACTGGGCAGCGGCACAGCCGACGCGACTGCTCGCTCCGCCTGCGCTCCCACCGCCCGCTGTCCCGCCTGCCGTGCTCCCGCCGGCCGAGGCTCCGCCGCCCTGTGAGGCGCCTCCACCGGAGCCGCCGCCGCTGCCTGAGCTCGAGAAGCACGCGCCGACGACGCACGAGCCCTCCGAGGCGCAGAGGCTGCACCGGGATCCGCCGACGCCGCACGCCGAGACCTGCGTGCCGGGCTGACACCGGCCGTCGGTGGAGCAGCAGCCCGTGCAGTTCGAGCGGTCGCACGCGGCGGGCGCCGGAGCTCCACAGGCAGAGAGGAACGTCGTACCGCAGGTGAGCAGCAACGCCAGGGCAGGAGCTTTCATGACCAGCCCGGCCGTAGCGGAGGCGCCGCCCCGAGAGCAAGGCCTCCCACGCGCCTCGTCCCCGACTGCTTCGAGCGTGTGACGACCCTGCCGTGAACGACGCTCCCGCCGGCGAGGTCAGGGTGAGAGAGTGGCTCGAACGCGTGTTCATCGAAGGAGTCTGGACCCATGAGTGACAAAGGCGTCGCCGTCAGAGCCGTGACGTATCGCCACGAAGCCGAGCTCGTCGTCTTGAGCCTCGTCTCGGCTGGAATCGAGGCGTGGTTGGTGGACCAGTTCCTCGTCTCGTCGGACCCGTTCATCTCGAACGCGATCGGTGGCATCAAGATCCACGTCGACGAAAGAGATGAAGCGCGTGCGCGCTCCGCCCTCGCCGAACTCGACGAGCCCGTGCGCGCTGGCGACGGCTGCCTGTCGTGCGGTGCGCCGATGAACGAGGCCGAGCAGCGGTGCTCCGCGTGCGGCTGGAGCTACCTGGTCGGTGGATGAGGCGAAGGCTGCCGACGGCTCGGCTCGTGGAGCAGCCTGTGGCGGGCGCTGTTCCTGACGCGTCTCGTCCGTGACGCCAGAGCGCAAGCGGTTGACGTGAAGAAGCGTCAACTTCGAGCCGCCCCGTGTCGGGCGCGAGATGGGTTCCGGGAAGTGCTCCCTGCCCTCGACCGCGACGTGCGCGGAGTGCGCATCGTTCGTTCGCGACGCTCGACACCCGAGGCGTCGGAGCGCCCTCGACCAGCCCTCGCGTTCAACGAGCAGCCGCAGTTGCGTCGCGAGACGCTCCGGCGGCGCGATTCCCCGGTTCTCGAGACTGAGGACGCGCGGAGGCGGACCGCGGCGCTCACCCAGAAGCTCCCGGTTGCACAGCACACCTTCGGGAAGCGGTGCTGGCCCCGCGTGAAGGAGCCGGCCCTCGTGACGAGGCACTGGTCCCTCGTGACGAGGCACTGGCCCCGCGTGGAGGAGCCGCTGGCCCCGCGTGGAGGAGCCGCTGGCCCCGCGTGAAGGAGCGGCTGGTCCCTCGTGAAAAGGCATTGGCCCCTCTTGAAGGAGCCGTTGGCCCCGCGTGGAGGAGCCGCTGGCCCCGCGTGAAGGAGCGGCTGGCCCTGCGTGAAGGAGCGGCTGGTCTCTCGTGACGAGGCACTGGCCCCGCGTGGAGGAGCCGCTGGCCCCTCGTGGAGGAGCCGCTGGCCCCTCGTGATGAGGCACTGGCCCCGCGTGAAGGAGCGGCCGGTCCCTCGTGAAGGAGCTGCTGGTCCCTCTTGAAGAGGCCGTTGCCCTTCGTGAGAGGGCACCTCGTCCCACGCGACGAAGCACCTCGCCCCACGCGACAAAGCACCTCGCCCCACGCGACGAAGCACCTCGCCCCACGCGACGAAGCACCTCGCCCGACGCGACGAAGCACCTCGCCCGACGCGACG
>JBBAQZ010000058.1:0-16702 GCA_040400045.1 Myxococcaceae bacterium | reverse complement strand
ACGCGACGAAGCACCTCGCCCGACGCGACGAAGCACCTCGCCCGACGCGACGAAGCACCTCGCCCGAGTCCTGAACTGGTTCGTCCCTCGTGCAGCTCTTCTTCGTCCCTGCGGAGCGAGGGACCAGCCTCCGCAGGGAGCGCTCTTTCTCCGCCGCGCTCAGGCGGGCGCGGGAGCGGCGACCGTCTCTTGCGCAGCGTCCTTACTGCCCATCAGCCGCGAGACGAGCGGCCCGACCTTGAGCGCCGCGGCCAACTCCCCGTCTTCGCGCGCGCGACGGAAGGTCGACACCGCGAAGGCCATCTCACGCAGCACCCTGCCTTCGATGACGTTGGTGGTCGTCGAATCGCGGCCACCCTCGGACGTGTACGTCGCCTCGTTCGCCGAGCGCAGGCTATCGGTGACCGCCGACACGCTCGACAGGAACGCCTCCGTCAGCCCAGTCTCGTCAGCGAGGGCCTCACCATCGTCAGACATGCGCAGCCGCACGGCGAGCTGGAGCATTCCGGCGAGTGACGACTCGAGGGCGTGCGACGCGCGATTGGACTCGTTGCGGTCGGTCACTTCCTTGCGGAACGCCTTGCTCCCGGTCGATGCGGCCATCAGCGCGTTGGCGAGCTTTCGGCGCGTCTTGTCGGCGACCTCGATGGCCCCCGCGCGCTCGGTGCGCCCTGCGTCGTTCTGGCTGGCCTCGTCGGCTTCGACCGCGTCGTGGAGATCGTTCACGAGGCTGGTCAGCCAGGTGAGCCGGTTCAAGCTGTACCCCGTGGGCACCACCTTCTTGAGCGCAACGTTCAGCTCGCCGATGAAGCGCTCGGCCTCGATGAGCACGTTGGGCGCCTTCGTGGTGTCGCCCCACGCCTTGCACTGCTCATCCGTGAAGGCCGCGCGGAACACGCGACGTCGGCGCTCGTCGAGCGGCGGCAGCGAGGTGAGCAACTTCACCGCGCCTCGCGCCTTCGCGGGAGCCGCCTTCTTCGCCGTCGCCACAGGCTTCTTCGTTGCCGTCTTCTTCTTCGCTGCCATGTGCCCCTCCCGTTGAGAACTGGACCGCGCGGACTGTATCCACCTGCGCGCAGAGATCGACCACTTCGAAGAGGACCTCGTGACGCTCCCAACCCGCGGCACTCAGGGCTCTTCTGGGCTTCGCTTGCCTGGTGTAGTGGTTTTACCTACACGGACCCTGAGCGTGCTCGCGGAGGCGGTAACCCATGAAGCGACTGGCGATGAGTGCGGTGGTGATGGCGGCGCTGGCGTGCGGCAACGGCACGGTGGTCATCGAGGACGACGGCGTCGACGAGCTCGAGGTCGCTGAAGGCCCGCTGCTCGGCGCCGATGGCAAGGACGCGTCGGACCGCGCGTGCAACGTGGTGCTCCGCTCGCTCGCGCGCATTCCGAAGGGCCCGGCCTTCACCACGAAGTGCTCGGCCACGACCGGCTGCGCGGTGGTGTGGAGCGGGTTCCTCGATGTCTCGGCCACTGCGCTCAGCGAAGGCGCGAAGCCGTACGTCATGTACAAGAACCAGGACGCGACCTCGTGGACGCAGGTGACGCCGACGAAGGTGACGGGCGCTCCGGCGGGGTACCAGCGGTACAAGGTGACGCTGCAGAAGAACACGATGTCCGACGGCATGTCGGCGACCGGCATGTCGCGGGCGCGCATCGACGTGGCCCCGTTCATCCGCCTGCCGAACGGCGCGCGGCTGTTCGACAAGCAGCGCGGCCAGACGGACTTCCAGAACTACACGCTCTCGCAGGCCTTCGGCTGGGTCGTCGCGGAAGACGCGTCGGTGTGTGGCGCTCCGGCCGCGCCCGCGAAGCTCGACTTCGCTGGTGGCAACACCGAGTCGCAGCAGGGCGCGCTCATCGCCGGTGGCAAGGGCGTCATCACCTACGCGCTCGACCGTCTCCCCACCTGCCGCGGCACGCACAACGGTCACCCCGCGTGGGACATCACCGGGTTCGTTCGCTTCTCGCCGGGTGGTGAAGTGGTGAGCAGCTCCGTGCGTGGGTTCAGCGGGAACAATGGCGTTCCCTCGAGCTCGACGGCCGTCTCCGCTCCGTGGACCTTCGACGTGCCGCGCGGCGCGACGTCGGCCGAGGTGTGGTTCAAGAACTTCACCGGAGCCGGCTCCATGTGTGAGTCGTGGGACTCGAAGAACGGGGCGAACTACCAGTTCGCCGTGGCGTCGAAGCCGTACGCGGCCGTGCAGTGGGTCGGTCGCCCTGGCGCCAGCACGTCGCGCGCGTGTGCCCGCAGCGAAGGCGCTCCCGACAGCATCACCCTCGACAGCTATCTGCAGCAGCGCGCGTGCGTGTGGGTTGAAGCGGACGTCTACGTGCCCGGTCTGACCGATGGTGTCGGTGGGCTCGCGTCGTACGCGGTGTTCGCCGAGGCCCAGGCGACCCTCGACGGCGTCGTGATGCCGGCCGAGCGCGTGAGCTTCCTCGGGCGCTTCGGCAATGACTTCCGCTACCGGTTCGAGCTTCCCAAGAGCACCTTGTTCCACGGCGCGAAGTGGAGCCGGTATGAGTACGCGATGCGCTTCTCGACCGACGGCCGCACGTGGACGAATGACGTGAAGCGCACGGTGGTGAGGGATGTGTCGTTCTGCAACCCCGCGTGGAGCAGCTGTGCGCTCTGAGTCACACCGCGACGCGCCTGTCGTGAAAGCCCACGGCCGGCGCTTGCAGGTCAGCGAAGTTCGGGCCGCGTGTTCGGTACACAAGCTGCAGTCCGGCGCGGCATGACCGTCCGTACCCTTGCCCTCGGCCTCTGCGCCTTCTTCGCTGCCTGCCCTCCGTGCATTCCGAACGGCACCTCTTGCCGGTTCGAGTGCGCCACCAACGCCGACTGCAAGGACGGCAAGCTCTGCATGCATGAGCACGCGCACGACGGAAACCTCGACATCTGCGTGGCTCCCTGCACCGTGAGTGATGGAGGAGTCCGCTCCTTCTCGTGCCCCGACTCGCCGGCCGGGACCGCGTGCAAGAAGGACGATGGGTCTACCTTTTGTTCCGTCCCTTGAGCGCGTGCTTTGCCTGTCCCGCAGCCTGAATGCGCACGGCGAACCGTTCGAGGAAGCGCTTCTCTCAACACCTTTCCCGGAACCCTACGCGCCGAAGAGCACGGCAAGCGCCTCGGCCGTCACGCCTTCACAGCTCGGGCAGAAGTACGTCGAGCGCAGCGCCTCGCCCTGCCGCTTCATGCGAATCGTGGTGCCGCATCGGAAGCACGGCATTCCTTTCCGCCGGTACACCCAGACCCGCGTGGCGTCGCTCTTGCCTTCGAAGCGCGTGGTGCGCTTCTGGCCGGGGCGCGCGACGTTGCGCTGCATCAGCTCCCGCGCTCGGGTGAGCAAGGTGTTGAGGGCCTCGTCGGAGACGGACGACACCGGCTCGAAGGGGCTGAGCTTCTCGAGAAAAAGCAGCTCGCTCTTGTAGACGTTGCCGATGCCGGCGACCGCCGACTGGTGCATCACCGCGACGCCGAGCGGCCAGGTCGCCAGCGCGCGCAGGTTGGCCACCGCCACGCCCACGTCAAAGGTCTCGGCCAACAGGTCGGGCCCGAGACCGGCCAGCTGTCGATCTCGTCGCTCACGGTCTGCCTTGAGCACCCGCACCACCGGCGCCGAGAAGCACACCGCTTGAAAGCCGTCGACCTCGAGCACGACCCGCGCGGCAGATGGGGCCCGACGCCACGCTTCGCCCGGCCGGTACAGGTGCCAGATGCCAGACATCTTCAAATGCGTGTGCAGCACCAACCCGTTACCGAACCGGACCAGGAGGTTCTTGCCCTCGGCTTCGACCTCGACGACCGTCGTGCCCACCAGAATGCTGCTGTCACCCGCGAGCCGGGCGAAGTCGATTCGCCTCACGACCTTCCCGACCAGCGCCGGGCGCAGCGTGTTCGCCGTGATGTGGAGCGTGTCGCCCTCGGGCATTTCGGGTGCATAACCAGAGTCCGTCATGAGCGCGCTCGAACTGTTTCATCCGGCGACCCGGGAGTGGTTCTCGGCGGTCTTCAGCGCGCCGACCGAGGCGCAGGAGAAGGCCTGGCCGCTGCTGCACCGTGGCGACTCGACGCTGCTGCTCGCGCCGACGGGCAGTGGGAAGACGCTCGCGGCGTTCCTTCACTCCATCGACGCGTTGATGTTCTCGCCCCGGCCAGCCGAGGAACAGACGCGCGTGCTGTACCTCTCTCCGCTCAAGTCGCTCGGCGTCGACATCGAGCGGAACCTTCGCGCCCCGTTGATTGGTGTCGCTCAGGCCGCGGCGCGAATGGGCGTGAACGTTCCGGCGCCGAGCGTCGGCGTCCGCAGCGGGGACACCACGACCAAGGAGCGCGCGCGGCTGGTGAAGCACGCTCCCGACATTCTCATCACCACGCCCGAGTCGCTGTACCTGATGCTCACCTCGCGGGCCCGCGAGTCGCTGCGCGAGGTCCGCACGGTCATCATCGATGAGATCCACGCGATGGTGCCGACCGAGCGCGGCAGCCACCTGATGCTCTCACTCGAGCGGCTCGAGGCGCTGTGCGGGCGACCCCTGCAACGCATCGGGCTCTCGGCGACGTGCCGCCCGCTCGACGAGGTCGCGCGTTTTCTCGGAGGTGCGCAGCCGCGCGGTGACGCTCCCGTCGCGGTCTATCGGCCGGTGTCGGTGGTCGATGCCCAGGCGAAGAAGCAGCTCACGGTGCACGTCGAGGTGCCGGTCGAGGATCTGTCGATTCGTCGCGCCGCGAAGAACAAGGGCGAGTCGGTGTCGGGAGCCGACGGCTCCATCTGGGCCGCGATTCACCCGCAGATCCTCGAGCTGATCGAGTCGCATCGCTCGACGCTGATCTTCGTCAACAGCCGTCGCCTCGCTGAGCGCCTGGCGCAGGCCCTCAACGACTTGAAGGGCGAGACGCTGGTGCACGCGCATCACGGCTCGGTGGCGAAGGACCAACGCGCGCGCATCGAAGAAGACCTGAAGGCCGGGCGCGTGAAGGCGCTGGTGGCGACCAGCTCCCTCGAGCTCGGCATCGACATGGGCGCCATCGATCTCGTGGTGCTGGTCGAGGCGCCTCCGTCGGTGGCCAGCGGCCTGCAGCGAATTGGCCGCGCCAGCCATCAGGTCGGCGGCACCAGCGAGGGCGTCGTCATCCCCAAGTACCGCGGAGACCTGGTCGCCTGCGCGGCGCTGGTCGACGCGATGCGCGACGGCGTCGTCGAGAGCACACGCTACCAACGCAACCCCCTCGACGTGCTCGCGCAGCACCTCGTCGCCATCGTCGCGATGGACGTGCAGACCGCTGATGGCCTGTTCGCCATGGTGCGGCAGGCCGCGCCGTTCGCCGATCTGACGCGCTCCACCTTCGAGCGCGTGCTCGACATGCTCTCGGGCAAGTACGCGAGCGACGACTTCGCCGACCTCAAGCCCCGCATCACGTGGGACCGCCTGGGTGGCTCCATCAAGCCGCGAGAGGGTGCGCAGCGCGTCGCGATTCTCAACGGCGGCACCATTCCTGACCGGGGGTTGTACGGCGTGTTCCTGGTCGGAGCCCCCAAAGGCCAGGGCCGGGTCGGTGAGCTCGATGAAGAGATGGTCTTCGAGAGCCGCCCCGGAGAGACCTTCGTGCTGGGCGCGTCGACGTGGCGCATCGAAGAGATCACCTTCGACAAGGTGCTCGTCTCTCCCGCGCCCGGGCAGCCGGGCAAGATGCCCTTCTGGCGTGGCGAGTCGGCGACCCGGCCGCTCGAGTTCGGGCAGCGCATCGGCGCGCTGGTGCGCAAGGTGCTCGCGTTGCCGCACTCGTCGGCCGTCGACCTGCTCAACGCGCGTCACGGGCTCAACCTCACCGCCGCAGAGAGTCTGTTGCGCTACCTCGGCGACCAACAGCTGACCGGTCCGGTGCCTGACGACCGCACGCTCGTGATCGAGACCTCGCGTGACGAGCTGGGAGACCTTCGCATCTGCGTGCTCTCGCCGCTCGGCGGACAGGTGCTGGCGCCGTGGAGCATGGCCGTCGCCGCCAAGGCGAAAGAAGAGCTCGGCGTCGACGTCGAGACGATGTGGACGAACGACGGCTTCGTGGTGCGGCTGCCTGAAGGCACCCCGATGCCTGGAGACGGCTGGCTGTTGCCGCGCGCTGACGAGGTCGAGGGCCTGGTGATGCGGCAGCTCTCGACGACGCCAATGTTCGCGGCCCGGTTTCGCGAGACGGCAGCCCGTGCGCTGTTGCTTCCACGACGGCGGCCAGCGCAGCGCACGCCGCTGTGGCAGCAACGAAAGCGCTCGTCTGACTTGATGGCGGCGGCGGCGCGGTTCGACGCGTTTCCCATCACGCTCGAGGCGTATCGAAAGTGCCTCGCAGACATCTTCGACATGTCGGCGTTGACGCAGACGCTTCGCGACATCGAGCGGCAGACCATCAAGGTCGTCAGCAGAACCGTCGAGGTGCCGAGTCCCTTCGCTGCCAACGTGCTGTTCGGGTACGTCGCGAACTTCATCTACGACGGTGATGCGCCGCTCCAGGAGCGACGGGCCCAGGCGCTGTCGATTGACACGTCGCAGCTGCGTGAGCTGCTCGGCGAGCTCGAACTCCGTGACGTGCTCGACGCCGACATCGTGAGCGAGGTGGAGGCGCAGCTGCAGGCGCTCGCGCCGGGGTACGGGGCGAAACACAAGGACGGGCTGCACGATCTGCTGCTCAAGCTCGGCGACCTTCGGACCAACGAGCTCGTCAGCCGTGCGCCGGCCCTCGACGTTCCTGCGGCGCTGTCGGAGCTGGCCGCCGAACGCCGCGCCATCGAGCTCAAGTTCCACGACGGGCCGCGGTGGGTCGCGGTCGAACACGCCAGCCGCTTTCGTGATGCGTTCGGTGTGCCGTTGCCTCCGGGGTTACCCGAAGCGCTGCTGACGAGTGGGAGCAGCGGGCTCGACGACGTGCTGATGCGCTACGCACGAACGCACGGGCCGTTCACGCCAGCCTCGCTCTCGGCGCGCTACGGGCTGCGCATCACCGAGGTCGAGCAGCACCTGAAGGCGTTGAGCGCGGCGAAACGTCTCGTGGAGGGGGCGTTCAGCCCGTTCGGGAAGCAACACGAGTGGTGCGCGCCTGAGGTGTTGCAGTCGCTGCGGCTGCGTTCGCTCGCGAAGGTGCGCAAGGCCGTCGAGCCGGTTCCATCGTGGGTCTTCGGACGATTCCTGGTGTCGTGGCACGGGCTGTTGCGGAAGCGACGTGGGCTCGACGCGCTCCTCGACGCCGTCGAGAAGCTGCAGGGGTTGCCGGTGTTGGCGAGTCAGCTCGAGCGAGAGCTCCTTCCTGCGCGGGTGGAGCACTATCTGCCGAGTGACCTCGACGCGCTCGCCGCGGCCGGAGAAGTGGTGTGGGTCGGCGTCGAGGCGTCGGGCGAGAAGGATGGTCGCATCGCGTTGTATCTGACCGAGTCCGTCGGGCAGCTGCACCGTCCAGCAACGCTCGAGGGTGTGACGCTCGCTCCGAAAGAGCAGGCCATCGTCGAGCAGCTCTCGAAGCAGGGCGCGTTGTTCTTCTCGTCGTTGCACCAGTCCGTCGGCGGTGGCTTCGCGCCAGAGCTCGTGCAGGCGCTGTGGAGCCTGACGTGGAAGGGTCTGCTCACCAACGACAGCTTCTTCCCGCTGCGCGAGCTGGTTCGCCAGCAGGCCCAACCGAAGCGGCGTGCAGGGCTCGAGGTCCGCGCGTTCCGGTCCCGTCGTGCCGTGCCCGTGCAGGCCGATGGACGCTGGAGCCTCGTGAACCGTCGTGTCGGCCTCGAGCCGGTGAGCGATACCCAGTGGGCCACGCGGTTGGCGCATCAGTGGCTGAGCCGCTACGGGCTCGTCACCCGTGAGATCGCCGCGGTCGAGAACACGCCGGGTGGGTTCTCGGGGTTGTACGACGTGTTCAAGGCGCTCGAAGACGGCGGCAAGGTGCGGCGCGGGTACTTCGTCGAGGGGGTCGGCGCGATGCAGTTCGCGCAGCCGATGGTGCTCGACGTGCTTCGCAGCCTGAAGGAGCCGCCGGAGCAGCCCGAGATCGTCACGATGGCTGCGACCGATCCCGCGAACCCGTACGGCGCGCTCCTCAAGTGGCCGCAGGGGCCGAAGCCGTACGGCGCCGGCAAGGGGCCGATGCGGCAGGCTGGCGCCCAGGTGGTGGTGATCGACGGGCACGCCTGCGCCTGGCTGGGGCGAGGTGGCAAGACCGCGTGGCTCTGGGTGCCCGAGGATGACCCCGAGCGCGGCCGCGTGGCGACGATGGCTGCGAGAGCAGTGATGACGCTCCATGAGCGCGCGTTGCTCGGCGGCGAAGGCGCGATGCTTTTCGAGATCAATGGTCAGCCCGCGGCCCAGCATGAGCTCGCCTCGTATTTCCGTGCGTCGGGCTACAGCGACGCGGCCGGCGCGGGTCTTCACATGCGAAAGCAGGCGAAGCGCTTTCGGCCCACGTTCACCCAGGCTCCTGTGGGCGACGAGGACGACGCCGACGAAGAAGAGGGCTGAACGGGTTGGTGTCTCCACTGGAGACTCTTGCGCGAAAAGTCTGCCGCCGGTGAGCCCCTGCGCTATGGATCCACCCGCTTCGCATCCTTCTTCCTCTCTGGAGCGTTCATGAAGATCCGCAAAGTCGCCGTTCTCGGTGCGGGCGTGATGGGCAGCGGCATCGCCGCACACCTGGCCAACGCTGGCATTCCTGTGCTGATGCTCGACATCGTCCCCCCGAAGGCCGAGCCCGCCGACAAGCCCGACTCGAAGGCGTTCCGGAACAAGTTTGCCCTCTCGGCGATGGCCAACCTGGTGAAGCAGAGGCCCGCGCCGCTGATGACGCAGAAGGCGCTCTCGCTCATCGAGGTCGGCAACTTCGAAGACGATCTGTCGCGCGTGAAGGAGTGCGACTGGGTCGTCGAGGTCATCAAGGAAGACCTGAAGCTCAAGAACGACCTCTTCCGGAAGCTCGAGAAGCTCGTTCACCCGACCTGCATCGTCAGCTCGAACACCTCGGGCATGAGCATCAAGGGCATGGTCGACGGCACCGCCGACGACTTCAAGAAGCGCTTCCTGGTGACGCACTTCTTCAACCCCGTTCGCTACATGAAGCTGCTCGAGCTCGTCGCGGGCGAAAAGACGTCGCCTGAGATCGTCAAGCAGGTGCACGAGTTCGGCGAGCGCACCCTGGGCAAGGGCATCGTCTACGGGAAGGACACGACCAACTTCATCGCCAACCGCATCGGCACGTACGGGATGATGCGGACGCTCCAGCTGATGGACACGCACGGCCTGTCGATCGAAGAGATCGACAAGGTCTTCGGGCCGGCGATGGGCCGCCCGGGCTCCGCCGTCTTCCGCACCGCCGACCTCGTCGGCCTCGACACGTTCTTCCACGTCACGAAGAACTGTTACGACTCGCTGCCCAACGACGAGGCCCGTGAGACGTTCAAGGCGCCCGCGTTTCTCGAGCAGATGATCGAGAAGAAGATGCTCGGCGACAAGACGGGCGGCGGTTTCTACAAGAAGCAGAAGGGCGGCGAGGGCGAGAAGGAGATCCTCGTGCTCGACCTGAAGACCCTCGAGTACCGCGCGCAGAACAAGGTGCGCTTCGAGTCACTCGGCGCCGCGAAGGACGTCGAAGATCTCGCCGAGCGCATTCGCACCGTGATGAACGGCACCGACAAGGCCGCGAAGTTCGCCGAGCAGGTGACGCTCGACACGCTCGCCTACGCCTCGCGCCGCCTCGGAGAGATCGCCGACGACCTCGTCAACATCGACCGCGGCATGCGCTGGGGCTTCGCGTGGGACATGGGCCCGTTCGAGACGTGGGATGCGTACGGCGTCGAGAAGGGCGTCAAGCGCATGAAGGAGCTCGGCATCGCCGTGGCGCCGTGGGTCGACGAGATGCTCAAGGCCGGCCGCACCAGCTTCTACGGGCGCGACGGACTCCACGACACGTACTGGGACGTGAAGGCGAAGGCCTCGAAGCCGGTCGATCGCATCGCGCGCCAGGTCTCGGTCGAGCTGCTCAAGCGCGGCAACAAGAAGGTCGATGGCAACGAGTCGGCCACGCTCTGGGACATGGGCGACGGCATTCTGCAGCTCGAGCTCCACACCAAGATGAACAGCATCGACACGCTGATCATCGAGATGATGAACAAGGCCGTCGACCTCGCCGAGAAGGACTGGAAGGGCATCGTCGTCGGCAACGACGGCTCGAACTTCTCGGCGGGCGCGAACATCGCCATGCTGCTGTGGGCCATCAAGGACAACCAGTGGGAGGACGTTCGCAAACTCGTCGGCGGCTTCCAGCAGGCCAACCAGCGGCTGCGCTACTCGTCGATTCCGGTGGTGACCGCGCCGTTCGCGCTCACCCTGGGCGGCGGCGCTGAGCTGACGATGGCCGGCAACTTCGTGCAGGCCGCGGCTGAGACGTACATGGGCCTCGTCGAGGTCGGCGTCGGCCTGATCCCCGGCGGCGGCGGCAACCTGCAGATGCTCCGCAACCTGTACGGCATTCACCAGGGCTCGAAGGACATGGACGCGCTGCCCTTCCTCAAGAAGGCGTTCCTCGCCATCGGCACCGCGAAGGTCGCGACCAGCGGCGAAGAGGCGAAAGAGGTCGGCTTCATGAACCCGCAAGACGGCATCTCGATGTCGAGAGATCACCAGCTCGCCGATGCCAAGGCCGTCGCGCTCGGTATGGCGAACGGTGGTTTCCGTCCGCCCCGTCCGGCCACGTTCTTCCTGCCCGGCCGCAGCGGCGCCGCCACCATCGACATGATGCTGTACGACATGCAGCTCAACCATCAGATCAGCGAGCACGACCGGCACATCGGCAAGAAGCTCGCGTCGGTGCTCACGGGCGGCGACACGTCGGCCTCCGTTCCCACCACCGAGGCGCGGCTGCTCGAGCTCGAGCTCGAAGCCTTCCTCTCGCTCTGCGGCGAAGAGAAGACCCAGGCGCGCATCGAGCACATGCTCACCAGGGGCAAGCCGCTGCGGAACTGATGACGCCGGCGCTTGCCGAATGGGCAGGCGCCAGCCGCTGCACTCACGTCAACCCTCACTACCTTCGAAGTCGAACTTCAGGAGAACACGCCATGGCTGAGAGAGTCGTCATCGCCAGCACCGCCCGCACGCCGTTCACCCGCGCTCACAAAGGTGAGCTCAAAGACACCCGCCCCGACACGATGGCCGCCCACGTCATCAACGCTGCGGTCGAGCGGGTGCCGGGCCTCAAGAAGGAGCAGATTGAAGACGTGGTGATGGGCTGCGCGATGCCCGAGGCCGAGCAGGGCATGAACGTGGCGCGCATCGCGTCGTTGTTGGCAGGCCTGCCCGACACCGTGCCGGGAATGACCATCAACCGGTTCTGCGCGTCGGGCGTACAGTCCATGGCGCAGGTCGCCGCGGGTATTCAGGCCGGGCACTACCAGGTGGCCATCGCGGGCGGCACCGAGACGATGACCCAGGTTCCGATGGGCGGGAACAAGGTCTCTGCGAACCCCGAGCTGATGGAGAAGTTCCCTGAGGTCTACACGACGATGGGCGCCACGGCCGAGAAGGTCGCCGCGAAGTGGAACGTGACGCGGGCCGATCAAGACGCGTTCGCTGCCGAGTCGCAGAAGCGCGCCGGGGCCGCGCGTGAGGCCGGGAAGTTCAAGGACGAGATCGCCCCCATCACCGCGAAGTGGTTCGACGAGAACGGGCAGGCGAAGACGGCCCTCATCTCAGACGACACGATTCTTCGTCCCGAGACGACGCTCGAGGGGCTCACCAGGCTCAAGCCGGCGTTCGATTCCAAGGGCACCGTCACGGCTGGCAACGCGTCACCGCTGACGGACGGCGCGGCTGCGGCGGTCATGATGAGCGAGTCGAAGGCGAAGGAGCTGGGCGTGAAGGCGCTTGGCTACTTCGTCGACTACGCGGTGGCTGGCGTGCCGCCCGACATCATGGGCATCGGTCCCGTGCCTGCGGTGCGCAAGCTGCTCGAGCGCAACAAGCTCACCGTGAAGGACATCGACCTGTTCGAGCTCAACGAGGCCTTCGCTGCCCAGGGCCTGTACTGCATGCGCGAGCTCGGCCTCTCGGCCGACAAGGTGAACGTGAACGGCGGCGCGATCTCCATGGGTCACCCGCTGGGTGTCTCGGGCACGCGCATGGTCGGCACGTTGCTGCGTGAGCTGAAGCGTCGCGGTGGCAAGCGTGGCGTCGTCACCATGTGCATCGGTGGCGGTATGGGCGCGGCCGCGCTCATCGAAGTCGCCTGACGTCTCGAGGCTCCGTTGAACCTGCGCCGTCGGTTCCTTCACTGAGCCGGCGGCGTTCTCGTCCTCATCGCGAACAGGCGGGCGACGTGTTCGACGCGCCGCAGCTGCACCTGCCGGCGTCAGGGTCGAGGCAGGTCTCTCCGGCGACAAAGCAACAGCCCGGCCCGCAGACGGGGCCGCTTACCGTTCCGCAGATCCCCGTGGTGTAGGTGCGGCTGGTCGAGGCGCCACATGACGCCAGCAGCGCGAGGAGGAGCGAGAGGCACGCGGCGGTCGAACGCGAGGTCGTCATGCCCGGCTTCTCGCGCGCCCTGCCGTCGACCGTCAAGGTGAGCTTCTCGTGCCAGACGCCGATGAGGGAGGCGTGTCGACGAGCGGGGCTTCGGGGATGCTCGAGCGTGATGGCGTCGTGCAATAGAGCGACAACTGCGAGTCCCAGAAGATGGAGCTCACGTTCAAGCCCCAGGCGAGCGGCGGCTTCGAGCCGTCGGCGCCGGTGAGGTGAATCGCGCGCAGACGAGTCCCCGAGGTGAGCTCCTGCCAGGCGCGCCGCCACCTCGCGACGACGTGCCGCCACCCGTGCCCGTGGACGTCGAGCCGCCGCCGGCGCCCGTGTTGACCGACGCGCTCGGCACTCCGCACGCGCCCTGTGAGCAGATCAACCCCAGCCCGCAGCTCCCGCAGGTCGCGCCGCGGTTTCCACATGCCGACGCCGCCTGGCCGAGCTGACAGGTGCCGCGACTGTCGCAACAGCCCATGCAGTTCGTGGGGTTGCAGCGACCCGACGAGATGGGAGCGCAGGATGCCGAGAGGAGGACCAGGAGCAGAAGTCGCATGCCTCGTCTTGGAACGAGGCCTCTCGAGTTGTTGCAGGCGACCGCGACGCAGGTGGTCTGGCATGCTGCGCCCCATGACGTTGCTGGCCATCGGTGTCGTCGTCGGTTTGCTGGCCATCGCCGTCGTGGTGCTCCTGCTTTCGGTGAGGAACAACGTCGAGGTCGTCGACCTGCCCCGCCCACCTCCGCCGGGTGCTGTCGTGCAGCCGCCTCCACTCGCAGGCCCGCCGCCGTCGCAAGTTGTCGCGAGCGGTCCGGTGGCCGACCTGCTGCGCGAGGGGAAGAAGCTCGAGGCCATCAAGCTCCTCAAGGGGCAGACCGGCGTCGGGCTCAAGGAAGCGAAGGCCGCGGTCGAAGCGATGGAGCGCGGGGGCGTCGTCGAGGCTCCGGTGGCGCAGGCCGCCGGAGCACCACGCCGCATCACCAGCGAGATGGCCATCGACGATGCCGAGCTGCGACGTCACCTGTCGGGCGGGCGGCTCATCGACGCCATCAAGCGCTACCGCGAGCTGACGGGCCTGGGGCTCAAGGAGTCGAAGGACGCGATTGAATCGCTCCGCGACTCCATGAAGTCCTGAGCTACCGTCTGTTCCATGCTCATCCTGCTGCTGGTCCTTGGCGGCCTCGTTGGCGTGATGCTGGGGCTGATCGCACTGTCTTCGATGTCGCAGGTCTCGGTCGCCGGCCTGACGACCCCGCACGAGTCGAGGCCGAAGAAGGAACGCAGGCCGCACGTGCACGCCGATGTCTCCCAGCGCGAGGAGCGGTACCCGCGCGTGCCTCCGCCGCTGGCTCCGATGAGCGTCACCCCTGCGATTCCCCAGGGCTGGGGCGATCGCGTGCTCGCGCCCGCCCCGTCGCTCTACGTGACGCCCGAGGTCCCGCACGCCACGGGGTCGTCTTCCCCGGTGCCGTCTGCGCCGCCGGCGCAACTGCCTCGGGTGGCCGCCGCGCCGCCGCCCCCCGGCGCGCCCAGCTTCACGGCGTTCGAGGCCCCGAAGATCGCAGCCGTGAAGCCGCCACCGATTCCGAAGGCTCCGAGGCCGCCGAAGCAGGAGCCGGCGAAGGTGGTCGTCGACGCGGCCGCTGCCATCGCCGGTGACGCGGAGCTGCTCGCGCTCCTTGAGGCCGGCCACTTCATCGCGGCCCTCAAGCGCTACCGGGACACGCACGGCGTCGGCCTCGACGAGGCGAAGGCTGCGCTCGATGCGTGGCGGGCGAAGTCGCGGCGACATCAACAAGTCGCCGAGGTGGTCTCGAATGTGGCGAGCACTGCCGCGACCGACCCGCAGATCGTCGCGGCCATTCGCAAGGGCAACATCATCGAGGCCATCAAGCTCTACCGCGCCAAGACGGGCGTGAGCCTGCAGGACGCGAAACAGGCCATCGACACCTGGCGCCGCAACATCGGGCGATAGCGTTACGGGCGAACGGCGCTCGCCGAGCCAGAGACCGCGACGCCAGACGCCTGCACGCCGTCGAAGATGAGCTTGACGAGATCGTCGACGCTCGGAGCTCCGATGGGCGCGACGTCCACCACGGCGCCCGCCGGTGCGACGCCCCAGGTGATGGGCGATGCGAGGCCTGAGGTCGAACGAACGCTCCACACCACGCCACCGTCACGTTCGACCTGGAGCTGGAACGCAGGCTGGGCCGGCGCCCACGAGATGGTGCTCTGGGTGAATTGTGCGTTCACGCTGAGTTCATCGCGGCCCCGGTTGGCCGTGACGGTGACGGGCTCGCGAGGGCAGGTGACGAGTCGTGTGCTGCCCCGGCGCGCGCCAGACAGGGTCTGGGACTTCGCGGACACCTCGAGTCCCGAGAGCACCGGCACCACGAGCGCTGCGCTGCCGCTCGCGTCGGTCGCGCCCGTCAGCGTGCAGCGCGTCCCCATGCGGCCACAGATGGACGTGAACGCGGCCTGGGTCAGCCCGTCATCCATGCCGATGACGATGGCTCCCTGAATCGGCCGCTGCGCTTCGTCGACGACTCTCACCGAGACTGGGCAGGGCGCGACGGTCGCCACGGTGTCGCTGCGCACCCAGAGAGCGCCGAGGGCACGGCAGCTGTTCGAGCCGCAGGTCCCGGGCTGCGTCGCCGCGGGGGTGGTCGTCGACGCGTAGATGACGCCGGCGTACTGCACGCGCGCAGGTTGAGGCGTCATCGACACTGGCGTCTCGAAGCACACGGCACCGGCAGTCGTGGAGGCGGCGGGTTGGCCCTCGAGTGGGAAGACCGTGAGCCCTGGCGCCTTCTCTCCATCGATGGTGATGGTGCCCTCGACACAGCCGCGCTCGAGCGGGCCGCCGAAGACGCCGATGACGCCGCGTGCGAGCGGTGCGACCGTCGCCAGAACCCCAGGCGCGAAGGTGCCTGCGCGAATGGCGTCGAGCTGCGACTCGGCGATGGGCAGCCCTGCTTCGGTGGTCAGCGTGGCCTCGGCGCCGGCTCGCCAGGCGCGGTCGTCGGGCGTCAGGGTTCCTGAAGAGACCTCGATGGCGCCGCTGCCCGGCCTCGCGTCGACGACGGAGCGCCAGGCGGCCTTCGGAACCCTCAGCCGCACGGTGCCCGACAACGGGGTCGCGGTGCCTCCGTCGAGCTCGACTGCGGCCGCCACGAGGAGGGTGTCCGCACCGGGGATCGCCGGAGCGGTCGTCTCGTCGAGCACCAGTGCGTCAGCGCGGGCACCCGAGGGCGCGTCGACCCACCGGAGTGCGCCCAGCGAGTCCGTGCAGCCCGTGTCGAGGCAGTCGAGCGGCTCGAGTGGCTCGAGGTCGAACGAGAGCTGCAGCTCGGTCGAGGCGCCGACCCGGAGCGACTGCACGCGTGGCGAGAAGCCGGGAGCCCAGGCGCTGAGCGTCGCCGCGGCGGGCTCGGAGGCAGGCGTCGAGAGCTTCCACGCGCCGTCCGGGGTCGAGGTCGCGCGCACCGACGTCGCGCCGCTCCAGAGGCTGAGGGCCACGCCACCGAGCGGGTCCGCGCGCCGGTTGAAGCCGCCCCACGTCACCGACCCCGAGAGCGCCACGTCAGCCGACGAGGGACGGCGGACTGGCGAAGGGCAGGCCACCAGCGCCATCGCGAGCGCCGCGACGACCGACTGCTTCACTCGAGGACCAGCCCACAGTCCTGGCACATGCCATCGACGAGCACGCCGACGAACTGACACGCAGGGCAGACGAGCTCGTGCTCTGCCGGCGTTCGCAGCGGCACGAGCCCTGCGTCGATGGTGCCTTCACGGCGAACGGCGTCGAGCCAGTCGGCCTGGAGCAGCTGGGCGATCTTCGGCGCGTCGTCTTCACGCACCATCAGCTGCACCTTGGCCCCACAGCCGCAGCCACCACCGCAGCAGGCCTTCGCCGGCGGTTTGGCGAGGATGACTGGAATGTCGTTGGCCAGCAGCATGCGCTCGAGCTCTTTCGCTTGAGCGACGGCGCTCTCGGCGAAGGGGACGAGGTCGAGGCCTGCGAGGGCGGCGTCAGCGGTCGAGCGATCCATCGCGTCGGAGAAGACAGGGCCCGGCGTCGAGCGTCAAGTCGTCATCACTTCTGTGTCGTTGCTCAGCGAAAATGTCCGCTCAACTGCTCAGCGAATATGTCCGCA
>JBBAQZ010000057.1:32528-39397 GCA_040400045.1 Myxococcaceae bacterium | reverse complement strand
GCCCCCGCAACTCAATGAGGACGCCCGGTTAGCCGCAAGGTTCACCGGGCGTTCTTGTCTCTGGGGGCCAGTTTGGGGGCCAGTGGGGCCACTTCCCACCGGCCACTGCAACCCGAAGGTCCTTTGTTGCTGGCGCCCTCGTCGACCCGGTCCGTCTATCGGAGCCGGTCATGTCTAAGCCCTTCAAGTTTCGCAACGCCTGGTGGGTTCGACACCGCCACTGTTGCGGGCATCGCGGCGACGCGCACCGCGCTCGATCTCGTTCTGCCCGACTTCGCGACGCTGGCGCAGATGTGCATGGGCGTGTGGGGCCGGCGGGCGGCATCGGCTCTGGCGCCGGCGGCCGTGCGCGGCGCTTGCCTCGGCGCGCTTTGGACTTCGGCGCCGCTGATCGAAACGGCGACGGGCGCGCCGCCGCGCGACTACCGCAAGGCGACGTCTGACGTGCTGAGGGGCATGCCCAACGCGCGGCTCGGCGACCTCCTCGCGGGGCTTCTCGCGCTCGCACGCGAAGCGATTCAGGAGCCAGACCTGCTTGCGCTAGTCGACGGCCGGCTCGCGTCACTCGAGGAGCATGACTTTCTCACCCTGTTGCCGGCGCTGCGCCGGGCGTTCGCGTATTTCCCGCCTGACGAAAGACGCGGCCTCGCCCGCACTCTGCTCTCCAAGCACAGTCGCATCGATGCCGAGAGTCTGCTCGGCCCGGTGGCCACAGTCGGAGACGTGGCGAGCGTGCGCGAGCTCGAGCTGCGATGGCTGAGCACGGCCGCGCGGTACGGCTTGTTGGAGCTAGCGGCCCATGGCTGAAAACGAGCTGACCGAAGCAGAGCGGGCGACCCTGCGGCGCTGGCGGCTGGTGCTGGGGAAGTCGGCAGACGGGCTCGACGGCGCGAGCGGCGCATCGGCGGAGGATCTTGCGCGCGACGCCGCGCTCGACTGGCTCTACGAGCGCGACACGACGCTGGGCGAGCGCGACATTCGCAGCGCAGATGTGGGCGCCAGCGCGCTCACGGTGCCGACCTGGATCAACAGCGTGCATCAGCTGTTTCCCAAAGAGACGGTCGAGCGTCTCGAGCGTGAGGCCGTCGAGGAGTTCGGGCTGCACGAGGTCGTGACCAACAAGGAGGTGCTGGCGCGCATCGAGCCGAGCGAGACGCTGCTGCGTGCGGTGCTGCTGACCAAGCACCTGATGAACGACGAGGTCTTGAGCCTGGCGCGGGAGCTCGTGCGCAAGGTCGTCGCGCAGCTGATGGAGTCGCTGGCCAAGACGGTACGCACGGCGTTCTCGGGCGCAAGAGCCCGCCGCCGCTCGCGCCACCGCAGCATGCGCAACTTCGACGCGCGGGCCACCGTACGAACGAACCTGCGCAACTTCGACCCAAAGACGCGGCAGCTGGTCATCGAGCAGCCGCTGTTCATCAGCCGCTCGAAACGCCACGGCGAGAGGTGGCAGGTCATCATCGTCGTCGATCAGTCGGGCAGCATGGTGAGCTCGGTGATCCACGCGGGCGTCACGGCGGCGTGCTTGTGGGGGTTGCCGGCGATCAAGACGCACCTTGTTGCCTTCGATACCGAGGTCGTCGATCTGACGGGCCAGGTATCAGACCCGGTCGAGACGCTGATGAAGGTGCAGCTGGGCGGCGGTACCGACATCGCGAAGGCCGTACGCTACGCCGAGGGGCTGATTGAGAACCCGGCGCGCACGATGGTCGTGCTCATCACCGACCTGTTCGAGGGTGGTGACCCCGACGCCCTTGTGCAATCGGTGAAGCGACAGGTCAGCTCCGGGGTGCGGTTCGTGACGTTGGCCGCGTTGGATGACCAGGCCACGCCCACGTACGAACGCGAACTCGGCCAGCGGTTGGTGAAGGTCGGAGCGAGCGTCGGCGCGATGACGCCGCATCAGCTGGTGGCGTTTCTAAAGGGAGTGCTGAAGTGAGCCGCGTTGATCTGCTCGCGCTGACTCCCGACGCCCTTGCGCGGCTGGCGAACGTCGGCCTGGTGAAGCGTGCACAGAAGGAGCTGGAGTCGGGTGCGGCCCCGACGCTCGCCGAAGAGGCCGATGGCACGGTGGTCGCCACGGCGCGGGATCGCGCGGTGACGCGGCTGCAGCCGGGGTTCGCACTGCGGCAGACGTCGTGCACGTGCGGGGCTTCGCAGGTGTGCCGGCATCGCATCGCCGCAGTGCTGGCCTATCAGGCGTCGAAGGGTTCGAGCGCTGGGAGCGCGGCGAAGCCCGATGCCGAGTGGAACCCGGGAACGCTGACAGACGAGGCGTTGCTGAAGTGCTGTGGCGCCGAGGCGATGGCGCAGGCTGCAGCGGCGGTCGCGCGAGGGTTGGTCGTGACGTTGCGCCCGGGGCGCATGGGCAGCGATGGCCAGCCGACGCCACCGAGCGTGGTTCTGCCGACGGCAGCCGTGCAATTTCTGGTGCCGCACGACGTCGCGTACGCGAAGTGTGACTGCGCGAAGATCCAGGCGTGCGAGCATGTGGTGCTCGCGGTGCGAGCCTTTCGTGCCGGCCCGCGCGAAGGGGGCATGCTCACGTTGGGCGGCGTCGCGGTGGCTCCGGTTGCCACGTCGACCGGCCCTTCGCCGACGCATGCCGCGATTGGCGATGCGCTGTTGCAGCTCGCGCAGAATGGGATCTCCGCACCCGGAAGCTCGGCGAAGCTGATGCACGCCCGAGCGGCGGCGCAGCGTGACGGCTGGTGGTGGGTGGTCGACACGCTTGAGAGCATCGAGCGCCTCATCGAGGCGTATCACCGGCAGAGTGCGTTGTTCCGGCTGTCGATGCTGACGCGCGAGGTCGGCGAGCTTGCGGCGCGGGTGCGGGCGTCGCTGAAGCCAGATGCTCCGTTGCCGGCGCGGTATGTCTTGGGCAGCGATACACAGGGCGAGACGCCGATGGAGCAGGTACGGCTGATCTCGCTCGGAGTGAGGCTCGACGGCGATGACGATCGCCGCATGGTGCGCATCTATCTTGCTGACCCCGATACGGCGACGGTGCTCGTGCTCGAGAAGACGTGGCAAGGCGAGCGGCGCAATGGGCCCGAGTTGGCGGCGCTATTTGCGTCGAGCCGCATGTCGATCGCCGATCTGGCGCGCGGCGAGTTGGTGACGCGGGCAGCGAGACGGCGGGCGAATGGCGCGCTCGATCTGAGCGCGGCGCGCGGCATGAAGTCGTCACTGCTGGCGACGTCGGGGAGCTGGGGGCAATTGCCGGAGCCGGTACTGGTGCGCGATCTGAAGCTCCACGGAGAGCGGCTCAAGGCGTTGCCGCCGCGGTGTCTGTGCCCGCGCGGCCTGGGAGCGAATGTGGCGGTGGTGCAGCTGGGCGTGCCGCGGGAGATCGAGGTGACCGGCGACGGGCAGGCCGTCACGGCGCGCGTCGAAGATTCGGTTGGAAACAGCTTGATGCTGCAGACGCACCATCGCCAGGTGAGCCCGGGCGCGGTCGACACGACGGCCGAGGCGCTGCGCGCGGGAGCGACGCATGTGGCCGGGGAGCTGCGGCGAACGAATGGCGCGTGGTCGATGGAGCCGCTCGCATTCTTGACGCAGCAGATCGTGGTGGTCGACCTCAACCCGCAGAAGCGGCAGATTCAAGACGAGGCGATCGACGGCGAGAGCGCAAGCGCCAGCGCGCCGCCGACCGCGGCGGAGAGGCTCACGGCTGCGCTTGAAGAATACGTGGGGCGCACGCTGTTGAAAGGCGCGAAGGCGACTCAGACCGCCGGAGCTCGGGTCGCGAAAGAGGCAGAAGCGCTCTCGGCGCATGACCTCGCGATGCTGTGCGGCCGGGCGGCGGGAGGCTCGGCGCCGGCGCTCATCGATCTCGCGGTGCTGGTGGAACTCGAGCAGACGTGAGTCGAGCGGGGCCCCGAGGGGTCCAAGCTCGATGACGAGTGGAACAGCGCCCGCGTCGAGCACGCGATGCTGGAACTCGCGGCTGAGTGCGGCATGCGGCCGCCAGCAACATCGTCACCGTCGCTGGGCGCGACGTGCTGCTGGTCAAGCGCTTCGACCGTCAGACGCCTTCGGCAGGTTCTGCTGTCCACCGAGCAGGCGCGAGCGATCAGCAGGCCAGGCCCGACACCGCCACGCGCACACGCGCGCTGGACGACAACGAGTCCCTGCCCGGGGGCGGCGCGATGGCGGAGCACGCGGCCCCTGAAGTAGAGCGCCGCTCGTGCTGACCCTCATGTTGACGCTCGTGCTGTCGCAACCCTTCCTCTCCACGCCCGAAGGCTGGATGCAGGACTGCGGGCTCGAGCAGCCGGGGGCACCCGTGCTCGCGCCGGTGCCTCCGAAGGCGTGGGAGACGCCCTGGCGTCTGAACGAGCCGCCCATCGTGCGCCGAGAGATTCCCGTCGTGCACTATCTCGGTGGCGTGCCGCAGGGCCGCTTCACCAACACCGGCGCACTGTCAGGCAAGAGCGTCTACCTCTCGGCGGGCCACGGCTTCACCTGGACCAACCTCAGCGGCACGTACTTCTGGCGGACGCAGCGCGGGAACACGAACGACATCGTCGAAGATCTCGTCAGCACCGAGACGGTTCACCAGTGGCTGGTGCCGATGCTCATGAACGCCGGCGCGCGCGTCTTCACGGTGCGTGAGAGCGACACGAACCCCGAGCTCGTGCTCGTCGACAATGGCGAAGCTGGTTACACCGAGACCGGCACGGTGTTCTCGACCAGCTCACTGCCTGCATGGGGGCGGCCCAACTTCCCGATGGCGGGTGACGTCAACCCCTTCGCGCTCGGCAGCAACCGGCTGATGACGACGACGCCGACGGTGACGGCGAGCGCGACGTGGACCGCGCAGGTCCCGAGCGATGGCTTCTACGAGGTCTCGATCTCGTACACGGCCTTCACTGCGCGGGTGCCCGACGCGCACTTCCTGGTGCGCCACGCCGGAGGGGAGTCGTCGTTCCGGGTGAACCAGCAGCGTCACGGCGGCACGTGGGTGCTGCTGGGCTCGTTCTATTTCAAGGCCGGTGGGGTCGCGCAGGTCGTCGCGCAGAACGACTCTGCGAGTCCCCAGAACCCGGCCAACGTCTCGCTCGACGCGGTGAAGTTCGGCGGCGGCGTCGGGCTGATCGATCGCGGCGGCGGCGTGAGCGGGCGCGGGCGCTTCGAAGAGTCATCGCGGTACCAGGCGCAATGGGCGGGTGCGCCCGACACTGCCTACGCGCCGCTGGGGAACACCGTGGCGAACGATCGCAACAACGACATCAGCGCGCGGCCCCGGTTCTCGGCGTGGGTCCGTGAGGCCAATGAGCCAGCCGTCTACGTCGCGTGGCACACCAACGCGGCCAACATGATGGCGCGCGGCACGCAGACCTACGTCTACGGCACCAATGACGTGAACACGTGCCAGCTCGCGACCGACTATGCGGGCGTCACGGGCAGCCGGCAGCTCGCGGACTTCATTCGCACCGAGCTGGTGAACGACTTGCGGCAGGACGCCGGGTGGAACGAGCCGACGTGGCGCGACTACGGCACCCGCTGCGCGAACTTCGGTGAGGTGAACCCCTCGAACAACCCCGAGTTCCCCGCGGTGCTGATGGAGGTGGCCTTCCACGACAACGCGACCGACGCCGCGCGGCTCGAGGAGCCCCGGTTCCGCTACATCGCGGCGCGCGCGTTCATGCAGGGCATCATCCGGTACTTCGCGAGCGTCGACCTGGTGCCGCCCGTGTTTCCACCCGAGCCACCGGTGCGCCTGCGCGCCCGGAGCGTGATGAACGGCCGCGTCGAGGTCAGCTGGGACACGTCCCCCACCGACGTCCAGGGCGTCGCGGGCCAGGCGGCCACGCGGTACCGCGTCTATTCGAGCGACGACGGGCTCGGCTGGGACGAAGGCGCCGAGACGATGAACACCACCTGGGAGACAGCGCTCCCCGCGGCGCGCGCGAAGTACTTCCGCGTCGCGGGCGTGAACGCGGGCGGAGAAGGTGTCGCGTCAGCGGTCGTCGGCGCGCGGGGGGCGGCAGCCGGCCAACCGACCACGCTGATCGTCAACGGCTACGATCGCTTCGAAGCGGCCCAGGCGCAGCTCGAGACCTTCCCGGCGCGGTACGCACTCGGCACCGTCACCCGCGTCTTCCCGCGACGCATCAACGACGGCTCCTACGTTCGGGTGCACGGCGACGCGCTCGAGGCGCTCGCTTCCGGGTTCGAGAGCGCAACCGACGACGCCGTCGAGGCGGGGCTCGTCGTGCCCTCGACGTTCGGCGTGGTGAGCTGGATCGCGGGTCGCGGCAAGGTGGCCGGTGGTGCGCCTTCAGCTGCAGGTCAACTGGCGCTCCGGCAGGCGCTCCAGGCCGGCACGCGCGTCATCTTCAGCGGCGAGGCGGCAGGCTCGATGGCCTTTCTCTCGGACTTCGGCTCGGCGACCGCGGGGAGCGGCACGTCGTCCCGCACGGTCACCGGCGTCGGCCCGCTTGCGGGGCTCTCGTGGTCGCTCGATGACGGTACCGCCGGCACCTACGACGTCGGCAACCCCGATGGCGGCTCGCTCGACGTGATCAGCCCGATGGGCTCGGGGCTGCGCCTCGCCTCATACGCCTCGGGAGCCCCAGCCGCGTCAGGCGTCCCCGGCAAGTCGGCGCTGCTTGGCTTTCCGCTCGAGTCGATCACCAGCCGCGCGACGCGCATCGAGGTGTTCCGTCGGCTGCTCCAGTTCGCGGCCGATGGCGGGACCGGCGGCGACGGTGGCGTGTTCGTCGAGCCCGATGCGGGAGCAGGCGGCGGAACGGCCGGTGGCGGTAACGCTGGAGGTGGGAGCGCCGGTGGAGGGAGCGCCGGTGGAGGGAGCGTCGGTGGTGGGAGCGTCGGTGGTGGGAGCGTCGGTGGTGGGAGCG
>JBBAQZ010000057.1:0-32428 GCA_040400045.1 Myxococcaceae bacterium | reverse complement strand
GGGAGCGTCGGTGGTGGGAGCGTCGGTGGTGGGAGCGTCGGTGGTGGGAGCGCGGGCGGCTCGCAAGGCGGTGGCGCGGCGGGCGGCAGTGGTGAGCCGAGCTTGACCGGCGGCGGAGGGGAGCCGCCGCGCGTCTTCGCGTTCAGGGGTGGTGGCTGTCGGTCCGTTCCCGAGTCGATGGTGGTGGCGATGCTGCTCCTGTTGGGCCGCGTGCGTCGGAGGTGATGAGCAACCTCACAGCCGTCGCCGTCGCCGTCGCCGTCGCCGTCGCCGTCGGCCGAGGCCCAGCCTTGGCCGGCGACTTCGCGTGGTTCTCCTGGCCGCTCTCGACTGCACCCGCTGTCGTCGCCGTCCGCTGTACGAGACCTGGTCTCCCTGTCGAGCTGGGCCACGCGTCCCGAGCAGAGGGCGTTCTTCACGTCAGTCGTCGAGCGTGAGTTCGGTCCGCCGTCGCCCGCCCGCGGTGCCTCCGTCGATGCGCGACGGCTTCTCACCGCCGCCAGCCGCGCCTGCGAACGCCGCGGTGAGAAGGCGCCACCCGTGGGCACGCTGCATTCGCGCGTCCGTCACGCGGTGTGCGCCTCGAACCGCGAAGCGCTTGCGTCCCACGGCGGGGTGCGAAACGAAGTGGCCGATGCGTCACCTCACCGCTGCAGTCATCCTCCTTGGGCTCACGTGTTCTCCCATCATGCCGTTCCAGACCGACGGCGGCGCCGACGCCGGCGGAGGCGGTGCTGCGGGTGGCGGCCGTGCAGGCGGTCGCGCTGCCGGCGGCGCCACTGCGGGAGGAGCGGCCGGAGGTGACGTCACGGCGGGCGGGCTCGGCGGCGGCGTGGGAGGCAATGCGGCTGGTGGTCAGGCTGGCGGCGTCGGCGGAGGCACCTCGAGCTGTCCGTGCCAGCCTCCGGTGAACGCGATGGCGACGTGCGCCGACGGTGGTTGCGACTTCGTCTGCGCGCCCGGCTTTCATCGCTGTGGCGCTCGTTGCGCGGCTGACGACTCCGTCTTCGAATGTGGAGCGTCGTGCGCGACGTGCCCCGACAACGGGGGCTCTGCACGGTGCGCGCAGAACGTCTGCGACTTCACCTGCGCGCCCACTCAGGCCAGGTGCCAGGGCCAATGCGTGACGGCGAGCGACGCGCAGTGTGGTTCAGCGTGCGTGAGCTGCGCGGCCCCGGCACAGTGTCGCGACGGAGCCTGCGTCATTGACTGCGCTCCGGGGCTCATCCGCGTCGGCGGCGCGTGTCGCGAAGGCCGCGACCTGCAGCTCGGCCTTCTTCATGGCTGCGCGAGGCACGATGGTGGTGTGGTGTGCTGGGGCACCGGGGTCAGCACCGGAGCGCTCGGTGGAGGAATGGACGCGGGCCGGAGCCCGCAGCTCGTGACCGGCCTCTTCGACGTCGTCTCGCTCTCGGTCGGCGACAACTTCGGGTGCGGCTTGTTGGCTTCGGGGGCCGTGCGGTGCTGGGGCGACAACATGTTCGGGCAGATCGGCAATGGTGGTTCGAACAACGTCTACACGCCGCAGATCGCCATCGCTGGCGGCGTGACGTCCCTCGCAGCCGGGGCTCGGCACGCCTGCGCGCTCCTCGATGACGCCGGCGTCGTCTGCTGGGGCACCAACGTGCTCGGACAGCACGGCACCGGGACGACGACCTTGAGCGTTCGTGCTCCGCAGCCGATGGCGCTCGACGCCGGCGCCACCGGACTGTTCGCAGGTAGCGACGCGACGTGGACCCTGTTTGGCGAGCGCGCGCCGAGGTTGAGCGGTGACAGCCCGACGTTCGGGCTCAACCTGAGGCCGACGCCCGTCCCCCTGTTCGACGCGGGCGTGCGCTTCATCGCCAGCGCCGCCAATCACGCCTGCGCCATCCGCTCGAATCGAACCCTCGAGTGTTGGGGCCGCGGGTTCGAGGGCCAGCTCGGCTACGCCGTCGCCAGCACCAGCGCTCAGCCGGTGCGCCCGGTGCCTGGCCTTGGCCAGGTCTTCGATGTCTGCGCGGGGCAGTCCTTCACGTGCGCGTTGATCGCCGATGGCGGCGTGCGGTGTTTCGGAATCGGTGGCCAGGGCCAGCTTGGCGGCGGCAACGTGAACCCGTCGAGCTCGCCCGTCGCGGTGGTGTCGCTGCCTCCCGCGACCCAGGTGGCCTGCCTGTATCAGACGGCCTGCGCGGCCACCGCGAGCGGCGTCTTCTGCTGGGGCGACAACACGTTCGGTCAACTCGGCGTCCCCACGCCGATGTCCTCGGCGTTTCCGATCGCCGTGCCGTTGCCGTAGCCGCTCGCCCGACGCCGCCGCGCTGCGAGCAGGAGGCTTCGATTGACCAGGGGCCCCTCGACGCGCGTTGACTCGACGGTACGCGACACCTAAACGACGCCTCGCCGCTTTCGGTTCTTCTTTCCTCCAAGGGAGCACGTCATGGCCATCAAGTTCGCTATCAACGGTTTCGGTCGCATCGGCCGCATGGTGCTGCGCGCAGCGCTGGCTCGCAAAGAGCACGACGTCGAGATCGTCGCCATCAACGACCTGGACAAGCCGTCGACCCTCGCGCACCTCTTCAAGTACGACTCCGTCCACCGCAACTGGCCAGGCACCGTCTCGCATTCGGAGAACAGCCTCACCATCGACGGGAAGAGCTACCGCGTCACCGCCGAGAAGGACGCCGCGAAGCTGCCGTGGAAAGAGCTCGGCGTCGACGTCGTCATCGAGTGCACCGGCAAGTACACGGCGCAGGAGAAGGCCGTCGCGCACCTGCAGGCTGGCGCGAAGAAGGTGCTGATTAGCGCGCCCGGCAAGGGCGTCGATCTCACGGTGTGCTTCGGCATCAACCACACGCAGTACGAGCCCGCGAAGCACCACACGGTCTCGAACGCGTCGTGCACCACCAACTGCCTCGCGCCCATCGCCAAGGTGCTCAACGACAGCTTCGGCATCGAGCGCGGCCTGATGACGACGATTCACTCGTACACGAACGATCAGCGCATCCTCGACCTCGTGCACGAAGACCCGCGCCGTGCCCGCGCAGCCGCGCTGTCGATGATCCCCACCTCGACCGGCGCCGCCAAGGCGATCGGCGAAGTCATTCCCGAGCTCAAGGGCAAGCTCAACGGCGCGGCCATTCGCGTGCCGACGCCGAACGTCTCGCTGGTCGATCTGACCGTGCTCCTGAAGAAGTCGACCACCGTGGACGAGGTGCACAAGGCGATGAAGACGGCCGCCGACGGGGCGATGAAGGGCGTGCTCATGTACGACACCGAGCCGACCGTCAGCGTCGACTACAACGACAACCCGCACTCTTCGATCTTCGATTCGACCCAGACGCAGCTGCTCGACGGCAACTTCCTCAAGGTCTTCGCCTGGTACGACAACGAGTGGGGCTACTCGCAGCGCATGGTCGACGTCGCCCGGTTCCTCGTCTCGAAGAACTAAGCGCGCCCCATGTCAGTCAAATACATCGACGAGCTCACGCTCACGGGCAAGCGGGTCTTCATCCGTGTCGACTTCAACGTGCCGCTGGATGAGCAGCAGCGCGTCACCGACGACACCCGCATTCGTGAGGCGATGCCCACCATCAGCAAGGCGCTCGAGCTGGGCGGCAAGGTGGTGCTCGCGTCTCACCTCGGCCGCCCGAAGGGCCCCGACAAGAAGCTCTCGCTGTTGCCCGTCGCCAAGCGCCTCGCCGATCTGCTCGGGAAGGATCACGAGGTGCTGATGGCCGATGACTGCGTCGGTGAGGGCGTCGGCAAGATGGCCCGGGACCTCAAGCCTGGCACCGTGCTGCTGCTCGAGAACCTGCGCTTCCACAAACAGGAAGAGGCCAACGACGAGGCCTTCGCGCGCGAGCTCGCCAGCTTCGCCGATGTCTACTGCAACGACGCCTTTGGCACCGCGCACCGGGCCCACGCGTCGACCGCCGGCATGGTGCCCTTCGTGAAAGAGAAGTGCGCCGGTTTCCTGATGCGCAAGGAGATCGAGAAGCTCGGGAAGATCGTCAAGAACCCCGACAAGCCCTTCGTGGTGGTGCTCGGCGGCGCCAAGGTCAGCGACAAGATCAAGGTCATCGAGAACCTGCTGCCGAAGTGCAACGCGCTGCTGATCGGCGGCGCGATGGCGTACACGTTCCTGAAGGCCCAGGGCGCGAGCGTCGGGAAGAGCCGCGTCGAGGAAGACAAGGTGCCGCTGGCCTCACGCCTCGTCGAGGTCGCCAGGCAGCACGGCGTCGAGCTGGTGCTGCCCGTCGATCACGTGGTGGGCAGCTCGCCTGACGAGAAGAGCGAAGCCACCGACGTGCCCGATCGGAACATTCCGGAAGGCAAGATGGGCCTCGACATCGGGTCGAAGACGCGGGCGCTGTTCACCCAGCACATCCGCAACGCGAAGACCGTGCTGTGGAACGGCCCGATGGGCTTGTTCGAGGTGCCGAAGTTCGCCGAGGGCACGAAGTCGGTGGCCACCGCGATGGCGCTGAACACGCAGGCGCTCACGGTGGTCGGCGGCGGAGACTCCGCGGCCGCGGTGAACGAGCTGGGGCTGGCGTCGAAGCTCTCGCACGTGTCGACGGGCGGCGGGGCGTCGCTCGAGCTGCTCGAAGGCATCAAGCTGCCTGGCATCGCTGCACTGGAGTAACTCCACATGACGACGCGTCGCTGCTTCATCGCGGGCAACTGGAAGATGAACAAGACGGTCACCGAGTCGCTCGCCCTCGCGCGGGAACTCAGGGGGCTGGTATCGATGGTGCGGCACGTGGACATCGCGGTGGCGCCGACGTTCCCGGCGCTCCACCCGGTGGCCAAAGCGCTCGAGGACTCCAACCTTCAGGTGGCCGGTCAGCACTGCCACGCCGAGCCCTCGGGGGCCTTCACGGGAGAGACGTCTGCGCCGATGCTGAAGGACGCGGGCTGCTCGTGGGTGATCCTCGGGCACTCGGAGCGCCGGCAGTTCTTCCAGGAGACCGACGCTGGCGTGAACCGCAAGGTGGGCGCGGTGCTCAAGGCCGGCATGCTGCCGATCATCTGTGTCGGTGAGACGCTCCAGGAGCGCGAGGCGAACCGCACGCTCGAGGTCGTCTCCACCCAGGTGAAGGGCTGTCTCGACGGCTTCAAGGCCGACGTCGGAGCTTCGTTCGTCATCGCCTACGAGCCGGTGTGGGCCATCGGAACCGGCAAGACGGCCACCTCACGTCAGGCCCAGGAAGTTCACGCGCACATCCGCTCGCTGCTCACGGGGCTCTGGGGCGCTGAAGCGGCTGCGAAGGTGCGCATCCAGTACGGTGGTTCGGTGAAGGCCGACAACGCCGCCGAGCTGTTGGGGCAGCCCGACATCGACGGCGCGCTGGTGGGGGGCGCCAGCCTCAAGGCCGCCGACTTCGCGGCCATCATCAAGGCCAGGCCCGTCTGAGCCAGACGGGTCAGCCGACACTTGCAGTTCACCAGGACACCGCCTAAGCCGCGCCCTCTATGTTGGCTTTCTTCACGACCGTCCACGTCCTCCTCTGCATCTTCATGATCCTCGTGATCCTCCTGCAGCCCGGCAAGGACGCGGGCATGGGCGCGGCCCTCGGTGGCGGTGCAGCGACCTCGGCGTTCGGTGGCCGTGGCGCCGTGACGTTCTTGAGCAAGGTGACGGCCGCGTGCGCGGTGGCGTTCTTCATCACGTCGCTGGGCCTCTCGCTGGTCGGCCTGAAGACGTCGAAGGTCACGAACTCTCCGCTGGTCGCGAAGCAGCACGCCGACGCCGAGAAGGCCAAGGCCGACGAGGCCGCGAAGGCCAACGCGCCCGCAGCCGAGCCCGCGAAGGTAGAGCAGGGCGACCCGACCCGTGCGCCGTCTCCGACGCCCGCGCCCGAAGGACTGAAGGCGACCGACGCTGTCCCTGCGGACAAGGTTCCGTAAGGCGTACGAAGTTCCTTCCTCGGCCGTCAGGCTTTCTGATAGACGCCCGTCCCGTTGAAGCACGACAAGTGAATTGCCCAGGTGGTGGAACTGGTAGACACACCAGCTTGAGGGGCTGGCGCCGCGAGGCGTAAGGGTTCGAATCCCTTCTTGGGCACTCCTCACTCAGACCTCCGAGAAATCGGGGGTCTTTGTGTTTGTGGACACGGATTCCTTGCACGCGCCCGCGTCGCCTGGGGTGATCGGTCCATGACGACCACCAACCAGCCGACCGCCCTGCGTGGGGCCAATGTGTTGTTCGGCTACGCCATCGGCTCGGCCGTCGCGTGGGTCTTGTGGGTCGTTCTTTCCAGGCTCTTCTCTTCCGGTCACTCCGAGGCGATCGAGGCCGGCCAGCAGTTGCTGTGGTTGGGGCTCGCGGTCGTGCTGGCGGTGGCCGTCATCCTCATCGCGACGGCGGTCGATCGGCCGGCCCTTGCCTGGGCCCTCGTCGCGTTGATCGTCGTCGACGCGCTGTTCGATCTGAGCTTCACGCTGCTGCGGGTCTTCGCGAAGGACAGTGTTCACCTCTGGTCGCTGTTCTCGTGGCCGTCGATGCTGCTCGGGTTGGCGGAGCGCGTCGTCTTCCTCGTCTTCCTGGTGCAGCTGTGTGGGCCGACGAAGCCGTGGGCGCTGATCGTGGCGCTCGTCGCCGGTGCAGGCTCGGCGCTCCGCACCATGACGAGCGTTCTCTTCACCCTTCGCGTCATGGAGTTCGGCGCGGTGAGGAACTGGTACCCGTACTTCACCGGTGTGCTGGGGGTGGTGGGGCTGGGGGCGCTGCTCACCCTGGTGATCGGCGCGCGCAGCACGATCGCGCAGTCGGTCTCGAGCCCGGGAAGGCCCGTCGCGCCTGAACCCGCCGAGCCGCCCGCCAGCCCGGCGGGTGACTTCGGTATCGGCGCCGTCCTTCTGGCGCTTGGCGTCGGCGTGTCGGTCGCCTCCTTCGCGGCCGCGTCCTCGGGCTCGGGTGGAGGCCAGTACGTCGTCGCGACCGGCTTCATCGGCGTCGGCCTGGGTCGCTTGATTCGCGGCCTGATGCGGCTCTCGAAGCAGTAACCGGTCCGGCTTGCCGGCCGCAGGCACGACATGATCCAGCTGCTTGCCCTGGCGTTGTCGGTCGCTCCTTCGTCGCCGTGGCCGTCTTCAACAACATCGGCGGTGTGGATCGGAAGGTCCTCGAGTCCTTCGGCGTGCCGACGTGGAACAACCCCGTCGTTCGAATCCTCGATGCGGAGCAGAAGCCGCTCGTACCGAGATTCTCGGGCTTCTGGGAATGCGAGGCGCGGCTGGGCCGGCTTCCGCAGTCGTCTCGGGTCGGCTTTCTCCACGACGCCGAGGTCGTCGAGGTGATGTTCGATCCCTCCGTCCTCTCCCGCGAGGCGATGTGGCGCGAGGCCTCGACGCTGGACTGCGCCACGCGCGTCTTCACGCGCTCCGGCGCCGATCAGGTCGCCGCGAGCCAGATCGTCGGGGCTCGCGCGGTTCGGACGGACGCCCTCTTCGAGCCGTCCGCGAAGGACACGAAGTTCTACTTGAAGCAGGCTGGCCGCTCCGAAGCGGGGTTGAGCGCGCTCGAGCTGACGCGGATGAACGCCGCGCTGCGCTTCGGTGAGAACGCCGACGCTGCCCGGACGTCATGCCAGACGAAGCCGGCGCGCTGACTCAGAAGGTGAACGAGCAGTCCTTGATGAGCTGCTTCATCGAGTTCGCCTCGACGCCGTACGCGCGCCAGTCCGACGGGAACCCCAGCACTGGGCCCTTGACCCGTTGAAAGTCGATGGCCATGCGCGTCGCCGCGCGCACGCCCTTGTTCTCGCGCGAAGGGCAGGTGCCTTCGATGGTGAGGATGGCTGCGTCGAGGCCCAGAAGCTGAATGCCGCCGTACCAGCCGAAGCCGGTCTTCGGCTCGAAGCCACCGAGCAGACTCAGCAGATCGCGCTTCTCGATGCGGCTGCGGAGCTCCTGTGCGGCGACCTGCCCGCCGACCTGCTTCACCGTTGCTCCGACCGCGCCGCCGAAGATCTTCACCAGGGCCTCGCCGACGACTCCCGCCGCGTCGCGCATGCCTGCCGACGCCATCGCGACCGTGATGTCGACTGGCAGCTCGGCGAAGGCGTTGAGATCGGCGTACGTCATGACGACGTTCAGATCGCCCGCCGCCAGGCCCTGCTGCAGCCTGAAGACCGAGAAGTGCGGCGAGTTGCGAACGAAGAACGCGAGGACCAGCCCTGCGAGGATGACGAAGAGGAGCTTCTTCACCCCCGCTGTCTACCCCAGGTCGAAGAACCAACCGAACTGCAGCTGCAGCGAACCCGTGCCGAACCGCGTCGGGTCGGCGAGGTACGAGAGCTGGAGCGCCCACGACGCCGGGTTTCGCCGGAAGACGCCGAGGGTGATGCCTCCGCGCACAGAATCGACGGGCGGCAGCGGCGCCGCGGTTCCCAGCCGCGAGACGAGCAGCCGCTGGCTGAGGGAGAGCCCGAGCACGAACTCCCAGCGCTCGAGCTGCAGCCCGTAGAACACCGGCACGCCCCAGTCGAGTTGCGCCCACAGCGGCAGACCGAAACGGCCAGAGAGCGCGGCGCCACCGAGCAGGCCCGTCGACACGACATGGGTGAGCGCACCCTGATCGACGCGCAGCAGCTCTCCCTTCACGTCGCTGGTGAGCCCGAATTGGAAGATGCGCTCGGGCGCGAGCACCTGGCCCACCGCCTGCGCCGAGAGGCCGACGTCGAAGCGGGAGCCAAGCCCGTAGCGTGCATTCGCGCGGAGCTCGGGAACGGGAACGCCGTCGGGGTACTCGGTGCACCGGGTGAGCCCGAGGAGGATGCCCCCGGAGAGATCACCACAGTATGCCGCCGCCGAGAGCTGCCCACCCACGCGCAGTCGGCCCTTCTCGACCACCGAGGCTGTCTGCATCGGCACCACCGTCGCGCAGCCCGAGGCGCCCAGCACGAGCATCACCAGCAGGGCGCGGGTCATCGCGCACGCTCCTCGAGCCAGTCGATGATCTTCGAGGTCCATCGCGTGTCGTAGAGCGGCAGGTGCCCTGTGCCCTCGTGCGTCCACAACTCGACGGAGCGCTGCTTCGAACATCCATCGATGAGTGACTGCTGCGATTCGGCGTCGCCGTTGCCGAGCAGATCGAGACGCTCGCCGTCCCGCCAGGCGCCGGTGCAGCCGTTTCGGCGGGCGAAGCGGGTCCCTGTCTCTTTCGCTCCCGGGTACGCGCCAGGCCTGCCTTCGATCGGCACCGATGTGTCCTGGTCTCCATGCACGAGGAGGATGGGGACCGGCTGCCCCGCGCCGCATCGCCGGGGGTCTTCGAACGTCGACCCCGAGACCGCCACGACGCCTGCGAAGACGTCGCTGGCGTCACAGGCCAACCGAAGGGACATGAACGCGCCATTGCTGTGGCCCACCAGAAACACGTGGCCTTTCTTCACCGGGTAGCGTTGCTCGACGTCGTCCACCAGCGCCCGGAAGAAGGCGACGTCGTCGACCCCGAGGCGGCCAAAGTCGCAGCAGGCTTCGGTTGCGTTCCAGAAGCGCTTCCCGAACCGGTCCACCGTGCCGTTGGGCAGCACGTAGAGGAACTGCTTCGCGTCCACCTGTCCCGAGACGGGGAAGAAGGTGTCCTGCAGCTGTCCGGTCGCGCCGTAGCCGTGCGCCATGATCACCAGCGGCAGGGGCGTCTTGCCGTCGTACGACTTCGGAACCCGAACGTCGTAGGCGCGGCCCTGAACGGCGTGCTCGGGCACACAGGCGACCATCAGCAACGCGCACAACCACCACAGTCGATGCATCGAACCCTTCATGGCGCGCTCACGTTCTTCGTCACGGCCTTCTGGGTGGCCTCGAGGAACTTCGAGAGCTGCTTGTTCTGCTTCCCTTCGGCAGTGGTGATCCACCTACCCGCTGCGAGGGGGAGCCCGTCACGACCCCGCATGGCGCTGAGCACCACCTCGACCTTGCCCTTCGTGCCTTCGCTCGCGTCGACGATCACCAGTACGTCAGCCGCTTGCGACTTCGCGATCACTCCCAGGCACGGCCCGATGCGGCAGCCGTCGACTGGTACCTCGGACTCGTCCACGCGCTTCGACAGGAAGCCCTTCTTCAGCAGCTCGTCCGACACCCTCTCGGCGAGTGCGCGAGACACATCTTCGTAGATCGCGTCGGCCGCCGAGACGTCGAGCACCGCGACGCGCACGGTCCCTTGAGCGAGCACGACGGTGAGCGCAACCGAGAGCATGAAGCAGACCCTACTCGGTCTTCGGAGTCGGCGGGTTCGGCTCGAGCTTGACCCGGGCGACGCCTTCACGCGCAAAGCTGCCGAGGTACAGAAAGCCATCGTGCTCCAACGCGCTGGCGACCGGTGAGTAGCTGTCGGCTGTGTTGTCCTGGAGCGACTCGACGGCTCTTCCCTCGAGATCGACGGCCGCGACGAAGGCATGGCGCGCGGGCTTCGGCTGCACGGCTTTGGGGAGCTTCGCGATCAGCGATCGAACGAAGGGCGCGTGGGCGAGCGAGTCGACCAGCCCGTTGCGGGGCGAACCGATGGCCACCCAGAAGACGCCGCGCGCCTTCGAGAGCCGAACGTTGTCGGGGAACCCGGGGAGGGGATCGCCGAAGAGCTCTTTCGTCCCTTGCTTCGGTCCGGTGAGCCAGAGACGCCAGAGCCGGTACGCGCCGGTCTCGGCGACCACGAGGAACGACTCGTCAGGGGCGAGGGCGATGCCGTTCGCGAAGCTGAAGCCGTCGGCGACCAGCGTCGTGCGGCGGGACTCGGGCTCGTAGCGGAGCACGCGGCCCGTCGTCTGGTGCTCGATCAGATCATCGGTGAAGCGCTCGATCGGGTGACGCGCCGAGGCGTCGGTGAAGAAGATGACGCCGTTGGCCGCGATGGCGAGATCGTCGGTGAAGCGGAAGGGAATGCCGCCGAAGTCCGAGGACAGCACCTCGATGACGCTGTCTCCCGTGAGCGCGAGCAACCCGCGATTGGCGTCACAGATGATGATGCGACCGTCGGGGTGCCTCGCCAGCGCGAGTGGGCGCCCGTGCGTGTCGGCGATCACCTGCGGCTCGTCGACGCCGGGCTTGAGGCGAACGATGCGGCCGTCTTTGAGGCCCGTCACCACCGTGCTGTCCGGGTCGACGAAGATCGCTTCGGGCCCGATCAACTGCTTCGCCCACCACTCGACGCTCTTGAGGCGCTCGTTGGGCGCGTAGACCCCGGTCATCGGCATCGGAGGTGGCGGGTCCCACGCCGCAGGCTCGACCGGCGAGGGGAGCACGATGAGCAACCCAATCAGCGCGAGTGGGAGCGCTGCGCTCGCGAACAGCAGTCGTCGCTTCATGACGCCTTCTTCTTCATCTTCTTCGCGTGCCGGGCTTCGACGCGCTTCTCGAAGTACTCGATGACCGATGGGTAGCCGGTCGGCGAGGTGCGCTGCAGCCGATCGAGCATCACCGCGTCAGCGCCGACGAGGATTCGTTTGTCGCCGCGCTCGAGGCCCCCGACGATGATCTCCGCGCATTGGTCGGGCGTCGTCCTGGCCATCTTGTCGAACAAGCGGGTGGTGCTGTCGTGGCTCTGGCCTTCGTTCGCCCCGCGCCTGAAGCGCATGGACCGAACGATGTTCGTCTTGATGCCGCCCGGGTGAATCGAGACGGCCCGCACGCCGGTGCCCTTCAGCTCACGCCACAGCACCTCGGTGAAGCCACGCACCGCGAACTTCGACGCGTTGTAGACGCCCTGGTGCGGCCAGCCGACGATGCCGAAGATGCTCGAGACGTTGGCGATGACGCCCGACCTCTGTTTCAGCATGGCGGGCAGGAACGCCTTGGTGCCGTACACGACGCCCCAGAAGTTGATGTTCATCACCCACTCGAAGTCCTCGTAGGAGACGTGCTCCACGGTGTCGTGAACGGTCACGCCGGCGTTGTTGACGACGAGGTCGATTCGCCCCTGCTTCTTCTCCACCGACGCCGCGAGCGCCTCGACCTGGTCACGCTTCGAGACGTCGAGCCTCTGGAGCATCGCCTTCCGTCTGAGTGACGTCTGCGTCTCGTCGAGGCCCCCGGCGTCGACGTCGGCCAGCACGAGCTCGCAGCCCCTCGAATCGAGCAGCTGGGCGAGCGCCCGGCCGATGCCCGACCCTGCGCCGGTGATGACCGCGACCTGTCCTGCCTTCATGTGGGGACTCCCTCGAGGTGATGCAGGCGTTTGTCGAAGCGCGAGAGCCCCGCGCGGAAGGTGAAGGTGAAGCCGGGCCACAACGTCACGTTCTGGCCGCGCTCGTCGAGGTACCAGCTGCGACAGCCGCTGAGCCAGACCGTCTTCTGCAGACGTCGCTGCAGGGTCGCGTTGAAGCCCGCCTCGGCGTCGTCGCGCACCTGCCACCAGCGCGCGCCGGTGTTGAGGACGATGTCGATCGTCTTCATGGCGAAGGCCAGCTGCGACTCGATCATGAAGACCATCGACGAGTGGCCGAGGCCGGTGTTCGGCCCGGTGAGCATGAAGAAGTTCGGGAAGCCGTGAATCGCCAGGCCGTACCAGGCCTTCGCGCCCTGACTCCAGACGTCGGCGAGCGCGGCGCCGTTGCGTCCGAAGACCGACAGCGGCCCCACCACGTCGGTCACCTGGAAGCCGGTGCCGAACACCAGCACGTCGCACGGGTGGAGTCGGCCATCGCTCGTCTTCACCCCCGACTCCACGATGGTGTCGATGCTGGTCGTCACCACCTCGCAGTTGGGCTTCGCGACGGCAGGGTAGAAGTCGTCAGAGACGAGCACCCGCTTGCAGCCGAGCGTGTAGTCGGGCGTCAGCTTGGCGCGCAGCGTGGGGTCGGCCACCTGGTCTTCGAGGTGCCTCAGCGCGGCCAGCCGGGCCAGCGTCATCAGCCACGTCGCCTTCACGAACGCCGGAACCCGGGACTCGTGGATCCAGTACAGCGCCCAGCGGAACAGCTGCTGGACGAAGGGCACCGCTCTCATCAGGGCGCGCAACCGTGGGCCGATGGGCTTGTCGTTCCTCGGCATGATCCACGGCGGCGTTCGCTGAAACAGACTGACGTGCGGCGATCGCTCGACGAGCCGGGGCACGAACTGGACCGCGCTCGCTCCGGTGCCGACGACGCCGACGCGCGCCTTCGAGAGATCGATCGAGTGATCCCACCTCGCCGAGTGGAAGGCCGGGCCCTTGAACGACGACAGCCCCGGCAGCTCGGGGAGCGCCGGCCGGCTCAGCCCTCCGAGCCCCGCGATCACGAAGCGCGCCGAGAACCGGGCGCCGTTCTCACAGCTGACCTCCCACCGCCCCGCGACCTCGTCCCATCGTGTCTCGACCACCCGATGCTCGAAGCGCAGGTGTTTCTGGAGGCCGAACGTGCTCGCCACCTTCTCGAGGTAGGCGAGGATCTCTGGCTGCCGCGCGTAGGCATGACTCCAGTCGGGGTTCGGGAAGAACGAGAACGAGTACAGGTGCACGCGCACGTCACAGGCGCAGCCCGGGTACGTGTTCTCGCGCCAGACTCCGCCCAAGCGGTCGGCCTGCTCCAGAATGACGAATGACGAATGGCCGCGACGCAGCAGCTCGACGCCGGCGCCGAGCCCGCCAAACCCACTGCCGATCACCACGACGTCGAGGTCTTGCATGGCTGCCATTGCCGCGTGAACGGCTACAGCCCCACGCTTCTAGCCTCCCTGCGCCTGGACGCCCTCCGCAGATCGCGAAAGTTCTTCGAGCCAGCGGCTCCCAGCGCATTCTTTTCGGCCGTCAACGGAAGAACTCCTCGTGGTCACGTGATGGCCACGGACTTGCTTGTGGCGACGTCAGAGGCAGGTGCTCGCGGCCGCCTGCAGGCGTTCCCCTCAGCCGCCACTGGAGTTCCGACATGAACCTCACGACCTGGGATCCGTTCCGCGAATTGGAAGAGATGAGCACTCGCCTCAATCGTGCACTGGGGCGGAATGAGCCGGCCAGCAAGGACTCGCTGGCGATGACCGACTGGTCGCCCTCGGTCGACATCGTCGAGACCGCCGAGGACTTTCAGGTCAAGTGCGAGCTGCCCGAGGTGAAGAAGGAGGACGTGAAGGTCAACGTCAGCGACGGCCTGCTCCGCATCGAAGGCGAGCGGAAGTTCGACAAGGAAGACAAGACGAAGAAGTACCACCGGGTGGAGCGCTTCTACGGCTCGTTCATGCGCTCCTTCGCGCTGCCCGACGGCGTGGAGCAGGACAAGGTGAAGGCCGAGTTCAAGGACGGCCTGTTGACCGTGCGGCTCCCGAAGTCGCCCAGGACGCAGCCGCGCAGCGTCGACGTGAAGATCGGCTGAGTCGCGTCACCGACGAGGCGGCGTGGGCGGCAGGCCCATCTCGCCGCGCACCCGTTGGAACGCCGGCGTCCACTGGCCCGCAGCGTCGCGCACGACGAGCTCTTCCGGCGCGCAGCTTCCTGCGGAGCGGGTGAACGTCCACACGCTGACGAGCGGCGCCTTGCCTGCTCGAGGCACGACGTGCAGCAGCCCGCGCGCGTGGAGCGACGAAGCCGCCGCCCGAACCCGCTCGTCTTCCAGCGTCGCCGCGCACATCACGAAGACGCCGTCCGGGCTGAGGTGGCGCTCCGCTGCCGAGAGGTACGCCTCGACGCCGCCGCGGTGCTCGAAGCGGCAGGCGCTGACGTGGTCGGCTTCGGCCTCGGTGCCCGACCCGCGCGGGAAGTACGGCGGTGTTCCCGTCACCAGCCCGAAGTTCGGCCCGAGCTCGATGGCGCGCAGATCGCCGTCGAGGACTGCACATCGCGACTCGACGCCGTTGAACGCGATCGATCGGCGGGCCATCGACGCACGCTCGGGCTGCGCTTCGACGCCGGTCACCCGGGCCTGCTGCCCCTTCCACGCGAGCATGAGCAGCACGCTCCCCAGGCCGCAGCCGAGGTCGAGCGCCTGTGAGGCGCCGGTGAGATGTCTGGCCGCGACCCACGCCGTGACGAGATCGTCGAGGCTCCACCGATGGCCTTCCAGCTTCTGAAACAGCCGCCACTCACCCGAGAGGTAACAGAGATCTTCGTCGGCCTTCGGCTCGAGGTCGGCGCGCCCGCCAGCGCCGGCCGGCAGCGGACCGGGCGGCACCCACCCCGTCGGACGTCGCGCTGGTCGAATCACGCCTGGCACCAGGACCTCGAAGCATGAAGCCTGCGCTCGTCGCAAGCATCGCCGGCTCGGCGCATCAGGTCTTTGCGGCTGGTCGGATCCTGACCGACGATGGCTTCATGACAGGAAGAGCGCTGCCCTGACTTCAGAGCTCCTCACCCCTGAGCGTCGACAGCTGGCAACCCGACTGCGGGTGCCGGCAGTGCTGCTGGTGCTGACCCACCTCGTCGGCGCATTGGGCTACCGCCTCATCTGGGCGGAGCAAGGTGCGACGTTGCTCGACGCGCTGTTCATGACGTTCATCACGATCACCACCATCGGCTTCGGTGAGGTGTACCCGCTGGGCAGCGCCGGCCGGTTGCTGACGATGGTGATCGCCGGCACCGGCATCGGCAGCCTCTTCTACACCTTCACGGTGTTGCTCGATTACGCCTCGAGCGAGCAGGTCCGCGCGGCGCGACGGAGAAGAAAGATGCAGAAGACGATCGACGACCTGAAGGGCCACTTCATCCTCGCGGGCATCGGGCGGGTCGGGCGCGAAGCTGCGGCCGAGCTCGCGGAGTCTGGCGTGTCGTTCGTGGTGGTCGACCCCGGGCCGCGGGTGCCTGCGTTTTGCGAGGCGCTGAAGTGCCCCTACGTGCAGGGGGACGCCACCGAAGACGCGATGCTGCTCGCCGCGGGTATCAAGCGCGCCAGGGGGCTGATCGTCACCACCTCGAGTGACGCCACGAACCTCTACGTCATCTTGAGCGCTCGGCTGCTGAACGCCGACCTGCTGATCGCCAGCCGCGCCGTCGACGACGCGTCGGTGCCCAAGCTCCTGCGCGCTGGCGCCAACCGCGCCATCAGCCCCTACGCCATCGGAGGCCGCCGTCTGGCCCACGTGATGCTCAGCCCTCGGGTCGTCGATTTCCTCGAGACGGCGCTCACGTCTGGCAACAAGGCGCTGAACATCGACGACGTGGTGGTGGGGCAGGGCGGCAAGACCATCGAGTCGCTGCAGGTCTCGGCGCGGAGCGGCGCGACCGTGCTGGCGGTGGTGCGTGATGGCCAACCGACGGCGAGCCCACGCGGCGACTTCCAGCTCGCGGCGGGGGATCATCTGCTGGTGCTCGGAACGGCAGAGCAGCTCAAGCGGGTCGAGCAGCTCATCGGCGGCTGAGCCGAACGTTCAGTCGAGGCCGAAGAAGCGCATCATTCGATCGAGCAGCGCGACCTCGTCGGACTTCTGGCGCGCGCGCTCGGTCTCGGCGTCCAGGCCTTCACGCGCAGCGGCGAGCGTCACGCGGCGGGCCGCGAGCAGCGCCGCGACCTCCTTCATCACCTCGGGGCGCTTCTGGATCACCCGCTGGAAGGCCGCCTTGTCGAGGCGGAAGCACTCGACCTCGCTCTCGGCCACCACCGTCGCGGAGCGCGGCTCACCCGTCAGCAACGACATCTCTCCGAAGAACGAGCCGTCGGTGAACTGCCCGACCTCTTTCTCCGTGACGCCGTCGCTCACCCGCACGCTCGCCCGGCCTTCTTCGAGCAGGTACAGCCAATGCGCGTCTGCCCCCTGGCGCGTCATCACCTCGCCGCGCGCGAACGGCGCGTACTTCATGCTGCTGGCGAGCTGCTGTTTCTCTTCCTCGGACAGCGGCGCGAAGATCGGGATCACCTCGAGCACCCTCCGCCGCCGCGCGAGCTGCTTCTGGCTCTTCGAGGTCGCCCGGTCTTCCGTCTCTTCCGTGAGGAACACCGCGTGCGCCGGCAGCGCTGGCTTCATGCCCGCCCGTTCGAGCGCGAAGTAGATGACCTGCCGGACCTGGCTGTCGGTGGGATCGTCGGCGGCGAGCTCGGTCAACCAGTAGCGCACCGCATAGCGGCCGTACGACTCGGCCATGTCCGTCATGACGCAGTTTGGCGCCGGGTCCTTCGCGACGCCGTCGAGCTTCGCGCCGCGCACGGCCGCCTGGGCGACGTCAATGACGTCTCCTGGCTGGGAGCGGAAGTCGACGTGGAAGTGCACCCAGCGCCGCCACTGGCGCGGCTGGCCACTGCGGCGGCCCAGCACCATCACCGACGAGTTCATCAGCACCCGGTTCGGCACCAGCACGGTTTCCCAGTTCCGGGTCTCGATGGCGGTGTACCGCCAGCGAATGCTCACCACGCGCCCGTTGAGCTCCGTCGGCTGCGTGCCGATCCGAATCCAGTCGCCGACCTCGATGGAGTTGTCGGTCTGCAGGCCGAGGCCGCCCGCGAGGTTGGCGATGGTGTCTTGCAGCGAGAACCCCAGCACTGCCGTCAGCACCGCGCTGGTCGCGATGAGGCCCGAGAGGTTGACGCCTGCGCGCCCCGCCACCGTCACGGCCGCGACCACCGAGAGCAGCGCCACCGCGACGTCCTGGACGATCTGCGGCACCGCCAGCTTCACGCGAGGCAGCAACACCGAGAACAGCAGCGTCGCCGTCACGCCGACGAACGACACCGCGCCGAACACCCAGCACGGCATGCGGAGGAACTCGTGGAACTCGCTGCCCGCCGCGCCGAAGCCCGCCGAGACGAGCAGGCTGATCACGTGCAGGAAGGCGAAGACGACCACCGCACGCAGCCGGGGCTTGTCCTGCGCGAAGCGGCGAACCAGCGGGACCGCGATGAGCAGGGCTCCCAGAATCCATGGCGTGCGCGCCTCGACGGCCTGGGCCGCGAGCGTCTCGAAGAAGTGCATCACCGACGAGGGTAGTCAAAAGCCTCGTGCAGGGTGACCCTGAAAACCCGTGGTAGACCACCGTCGTGACCCTCGCCGACGCCGTCGACCGCCAACTCCAGACTCTGGCCATCACGGCGCCCGCCGCCCGGGCCGCGTGCCTCAAGTGGGTTCAAGCCAGGAGTCGCAACGAGGCGATCGAGATCGTGCCGGCCGATCTCACGCTGGTGTGGGCCGTGCTTCAGGGGAACGCGGCCGCGCTGGTCGAGATCGACGAGCTGATCGAAGGCCTGTCGCGTCGAGCGGCCGGACGGGCCATCGAGTCCTCTGAGCTGGCGCAGCGCGTGCGCACCCGGCTGCTGGTGGCGCCCAAGGGCAAAGAAGCGCGCCTGTCGACCTACGATGGGCGCGGCAAGCTCAAGAGCTGGCTGTGGACGGCGACCAAGCTCGAGCTGCTCCAGGCGACGCGCGGCATGGGCCAGGCCCCGGCGGAAGACATCGAGGCCTTCGGGCATCTCGCGGGCAACGAGCGCACGCCCGAGGCCAACGCCCGCTCGAAGAAGGACACGAAGCTGGTCTCCGATGCGCTGCGCGACGCGCTCGCGCAGCTGCAGCCGAAGGAGCGCACCCTGCTGCGCATGCGCTTCGTCGATGGCGTCTCGACCGAAGAGCTGGGCCGCATGTTCCAGGTGCACCGCACCACGGCGCAGCGGTGGATCGAGGCCGCTCAGGCGACGATCATGGTGGTCATGCGCGCGCAGCTCGAGAAGCAGGCCCGGCTCGGTCGCGGTGACGTCGACTCGCTCGTCAGCGAAGTTGCTCAGTCGATCTCGCTGCGCCTGAGTCAGGTGCTTCGTCGCGACGAGCTGGGCTGAGCGCGCAGGCTCGAGGCCCTACCGTCAGCGCAGGAACCACCAGGTGCCGAGCCCCAGCGCGATCGCTGCGACGATTGCGACGAGCCACGGCCACCGGCTGCTTCGAACCGAGCGCACCTGTGATTTCGAGAGATCGAGTATCGCGCCGTCGATCGCGTCTTCCAGCGACGAGGATCGATGCGTTCCTCCTGGCCGACGCTCCGGCTCGGTTCGCGCGACGTCCTCGACGTCCGTCTTCGCGACGTCTTCGACGTCCGTCTTCCCGACGTCGAACGCGGGCGCGGGCTTCCCCGGCTGCTTGGGGGTGGCGTCTTTCGAGGCGCGCGTCGGCGCCGGGCCGTGGGCTTCCTTCTGCGTGATGATCTCGGAGTTGGCCATCGACGGTGGCGGCGCGCTCGAGACGATCGCCGTGAGGCGTTCCCTCACCGCGCGCGCGGACTTCGGGCGCAGCCCCGGTGAGATGCGGGTGAGGTCGGCGACCAGGCGCGCGAGGTCGTCGGGGATCCCGGGTCGCCCGCGGAGGGACGCGGGTTCTCTGGCCAACTGCATCTGCAACACGGCGATCGGGCTCTTGTCCTGGTACGCATCGAGCCCGGTGAGCATGAAGAAGGCCATCAGCCCGAGCGAGTAGAGGTCGCTCTGGGGGGTCGCCTTGATGGCCTGAATCTGCTCGGGCGACATGTACCCCGGCGTGCCGAGCACCATGTCGGGCATCGTCCGCAGGGTGCTGTTGTCACTCTTGGCGAAGCCGAAGTCGAGCACCTTCACGCGCGGCTGGGGCGCAGCGAGGTTCATCAACATCACGTTGGCGGGCTTCAGATCGCGGTGCACCGCGCCGACCAGATGGACCGCCTCGAGCGCCGCGCAGATCTGCTCGAGGATGGCGATCACCCGGGCGGTCGGCGGCTCCGACTCGGTGCGAGCCCGCACCCACTGACTGACCGACATGCCGTCGAGGTACTCCATCACCAGGAACGGCCGGCCGTCGGGCAGCTCTCCGAAGTTGAAGATGTCGATGATGTTCGGGTGCCCGATGGCGTTGACGGTGCGCGCCTCTTCCAACATGCGCTGCGCGTAGTTGAGCTCGGCCGGGCCGGGGTTGAGCAGCACCTTGATCGCGACCTGCTTGCCGATCAGCGGCTGCACCCCGCGATAGACCGCGCCCATGCCACCCGTCGCGAGCAGCTCCTGCACCAGATAGTCGCCGAGCTTCTGGCCGACGAGCTTGTCTGAGGCGATCGGCAGGTCCTCGACCTGCAGCGGCACCTGCCGTGGCACCGATGCGTTCTCTTCGGTCGGCAACAGGGGCCGGGCGTCAGGCGCGGTCGACTCGTCGAAGTGAACGCGCTTTCGGGTCGGCTCAGTCCCCGCAGCCTTCCGCAGATCGACAGTGTGGTGGGTGCCGCCATCGCCCGACCCGTCGAGGGTGGCCGAGTCGGTCTCGTCATCGCTGGCGAGCGCCGACAACAGCTGACGGCACCGCGTGCAGCCGTCGAGGTGAACGAGGGCAGCATCTCGCTGCGCCGGCGTCAGAGAGCCGCACACGAAGCCATGAAACGCCGCGGGGTCGAGATGCTCCTCCATCGATTCGACGCAGAGTGTACCCCCAGTTCCGTCAGGGGTCGCCCATTCCGCCTGCGCTGAAGCAATGGTGGAAGAGCGGTGCACCATGGCGTGTGGGATGCGGGCGCCTCGACGAACGTGCGCGTCATCGACTCAATGGCACTCCGGGCCCTGCGTCGCGGCGACGACCGCGCGGTAGATCAGGACGCCAGCCGCGAAGAGCGGCACCGCTTTTCGAAGCGCCCAGGTGACGTTCGGCCACCGCTGACCGAGGTGCGCGCCCGCCTGAACGCCGGCGAGCGCAGGGACGGCGCCGAGCGCGAAGGCCGCCATGATCGTCGCTCCGCCCGCGGCGCTCGAGGTCGCGATCGCGGCGAGGAAGACGCCGGCGAGCAGCCCGCACGGAAGGAACGGCGTCGCCAGGCCCAGCACGAAGCTCCGGCGGAGCGGGGTGAGGTGCCCTGAGCCGCGCACGAGCCGACGAGAGATCGTCCCGACGAGCGGGAGCGGGCGCAGGTGTTTCCCCAACTCGAGCGCCGTCGCGATGAGTCCGGCCGCCATCACCCAGGGAAGGTAGGGCTGCACCGAGAACGTCAGCAGCCCAGCGAGCGCGGTCCCGGTGAGCCCGAGGCCGAGGCCGACCAGGGCGTAGCCAGTCACCCGGCCCAGGTTCCACGCCGCAGCAGCCGTGCGTCGTCCTTCGCCCGAAGGGAGTCCCGCACAGGCGAGCGGTCCACACATCAACGCGCAATGCAGACTGCCGGTTGCACCGGCGACCAACGCGCTCGACGCGCCGGCGATGACGAGGGGGGAGGTCATCACGTCCACGGCCGCCCCGGGTTCAACGGGCATGCCGTCTGCACAGCGGCCAGACCCTGTGCGTGACGTCCCGAGCGAAACAGCCACCCCTGCACCGAGCGGCGCCTGCGAGCACTGCGGCACCCCGGTTCCCGACGGCGAAACGAATGCGCGGTTCTGCTGCCCCGGGTGCGAGGCCGTGCACGATTTGCTGCTCCAGCAGGGGCTCGGCCGGTACTACCAGCTGGCGCGCGGTGAGGTGACGCCCGTCTCGACGGCGCCTGCGCAGCGCTCGCACACCTGGCTCGAGCCGCTCGTCGAGCAGGCCCAGACCACCGCAGATGGAGACATCTGCAGTCTCGTGCTGGACGTGCAGGGCGTTCACTGCGCCGCGTGCGTGTGGCTGATGAACGAGACCTTCCGTCGGCACAAGGGGGCCGCGGAGATCACCGTCAACCCGGCGCTGGGCAAGGTGCGGTTGCTGTTCAAGAAGGGCCAGCTCGATCTCGTCCGGTGGGTGCGAGACGTCGAGGGCTTTGGCTACCAGTTCGGCCCGGCCCGCAAGGAGACCTCGAAGCGGTCAATCGATCTGCCCCTGCGGCTCGGCATCTCGGCGGCCATCACCATCAACGTGATGCTGTTTTCGGTCAGCTTCTATTTCGGGCTCGCGCCTGATGCCGAGGGCGTCTTCTCGCTCTTCACCTGGCTGTCGCTGGCGCTCTCGACGATCACCGTCTTCGTCGGAGGTTGGCCGTTCTTCAACGCGGCGGTACGCGGGCTCAAGTCAGGCCTGTTGCACCTCGATCTGCCCATCGCCGTGGGCATCATCCTCGTCTACGCGATGTCGCTGGTGCAGATGCGCACCGGGCGCGGCGATCTCACGTTCTTCGACACGCTCAACACCTTCATCACCCTGATGCTCCTGGGCCGCTTCCTTCAGGAGCGTCTGCTCGAGCGCAATCGCCGGTTCCTGCTCGACGACGACGGCGCCGAGGGGCTCGTCGTTCGCAAGGTGGTCGGAGAGAAGCTCGTGCCCATGAAGGCGCCGCAGGTGCAGGCGCGCGACGTGCTGCTGGTCGCGCCTGGTGACGTCGTGCCGGTCGACGCGACGCTCCTCGACGCCGCGGCCACCGTCAGCACCGACTGGATCACGGGAGAGTCGAGGGCCCGCCAACTCGGACACGGCGCCGAGGTGCCAGCCGGGAGCTTCAACGCGGGCCGCACCGCGTTCCACGTCCTCGCGCGGACGGCGTTCACCGAATCGCCGCTGGTGCAGTTGCTCCGGCAGCCGCCGTCGCGTGAGGGCAAGGTGCCCGAGCACCATCAGCTCTGGAACGACCTCGCCCGCAAATGGGTGGTGAAGGTGCTCCTGGTCTCGGCGGCCGGCTTCCTCGTGTGGTTGCCGTCGAGCTTCGACGAGGCCGTGAACGTGGCGGCGTCGCTGCTGGTGATCACCTGCCCCTGCGCCATCGGGATCGCGATTCCGCTCGCCTACGAGATCACCCAGACGCACCTGCGTCGAGTGGGCTTCTTCGTGCGCTCGCCCGATCTGCTCGACCGCCTCGTGAAGGTGAAGAAGGTGCTGTTCGACAAGACCGGCACGTTGACGCTGGGTCGCCTGGCGCTCACCGATCCCTCCGTCCTCGCGGCGATGGACGGCGCGACGCGTGACGTCGCCTGGAACCTCGCGGTGCGTTCCAGTCACCCCGTCAGTGGCGCGCTCGCCCGCGCGCTCGAGGGACACGGCGTGAAGTACGAGCTGACGGCCCGGGTGGAAGAGGTCCAGGGCCAGGGCATGGAGTGGCAGCGCGCCGACGGGCTGTGGCGGCTCGGCCGGGCCGGCTGGGCCCTTCCTGGAACGATGGACCGCGGGACGTTGTTGACCCGCGACGGCGGGTTGGTGGCCCGCCTCGAGACCCGCGAAGCGCTCCGCACCGACGCCCGCAAGGAGCTCGCGTGGCTGACGCTTCACGGCTTCGACGTGTGGCTCATCAGTGGTGACGAGCCGGCCCGCGTCGCCGCCATGGCCGAGACCCTTGGGGTCCCGACCGACCATGCGCTGGGCGGGCAACGGCCGGAGCAGAAGGCCGCGACCGTCTCGCGCCTCGACGCCGGCGACACGCTGTTCCTCGGTGATGGGGTGAACGACTCGCTGGCCTTCGAGCGCGCGCTCGTCGCCGGCACGCCTGCGATCGATCGGCCGGTGATGCCCGGGCGCAGCGACTTCTTCCTCGTCGGTGAGGGCTTGTCGCCGATCAAGGAAGCACTGGCACGCGCCGCGCATCTGCGCGCTGTCGTGAAGAGGGTCCTGATGGTCAGCCTCACCTACAACGCGTTCGCGATCGGTCTGGCGCTGCTGGGGAAGATGTCGCCTCTGCTGGCCGCCATCACGATGCCTGCGAGCACCCTGACGCTGCTGCTCATCACCATCGTGGGGCTCAGGGCGTCGGCCCGCGCATCCTCTGCGTCCGACGAGGTGATGACGCAGAGCTCGCGCCTGGCCGAGGTCCGATCGTGAGCGTGATGCTTCTGCAGGTCTTCGTGAGCCTGATGCTCGTCTTGAGCTCCGTCGTGCTGTTCATCTTCACCGTGAAGTCGCGAACCTTCGAGCACGCCGACCGCCTCTCGCTCACCCCGCTGGAAGAGGACGACGTCAACGCGCCGCCTTCTGCGCCCGCTGCACCACCCCCCCAGTCCAACCAGGAGTCATTCTGATGCAGACCCAACGCATCGAGTACGACGACGCGATCGTCCGGAAGTTCATCTTCGCGTCTGTCTTGTTCGGAGCCGTCGGCCTCGTCGTCGGAGTCCTCATCGCCAGCCAGCTCGCCTGGTGGCAGATGAACTTCGGCATTCCGTACACCACGTTCTCGCGCTTGCGCCCGCTGCATACGAACGCCGTCATCTTCGCGTTCGTCGGCAACATGATGTTCGCCGGCGTCTACTACTCGACCCAGCGCCTCACCCGCGCGCGAATGGCCTCGGACCTGCTCTCGAACCTGCACTTCTGGGGGTGGCAGCTCATCATCGTCTGCGCCGCCGTGACGCTGCCCCTCGGCATCACCACCTCGAAGGAATACGCAGAGCTCGAGTGGCCGATCGACATCTTGATCGCGCTGATCTGGGTGGTGTTCGCGGTCAACTTCTTCTGGACTCTGGCGAAGCGGAACGAGAAGCACCTGTACGTCGCGCTGTGGTTCTACATCGCCACCATTCTCACCGTGGCCGTGTTGCACATCGTGAACTCGTTCGCGCTGCCGCTGTCGTTGTTCAAGAGCTACTCGGTCTTCTCCGGGGTGCAGGATGCGCTGGTGCAGTGGTGGTACGGGCACAACGCCGTCGCGTTCTTCCTGACCACCCCCATCCTCGGCATCATGTACTACTTCATGCCGAAGGCGGCGGAGCGGCCGGTCTACTCGTACCGTCTGTCCATCGTGCACTTCTGGGCCCTGGTCTTCATGTACATCTGGGCCGGCCCCCACCACCTGCTCTACACCGCGCTGCCCGACTGGGCGCAGTCGCTCGGCATGGTCTTCTCGGTGATGCTCTGGGCTCCTTCGTGGGGCGGCATGCTCAACGGCCTGCTCACCCTGCGCGGCGCGTGGAACAAGGTGCGCGAAGACCCCGTGCTCAAGTTCTTCGTCGCCGGCGTGACGTTCTACGGCATGTCGACGTTCGAGGGCCCGCTCCTCAGCATCAAGTCGGTCTCGGCCCTCGCGCACTACACCGACTGGATCGTCGGCCACGCGCACGGTGGCGCGCTCGGCTGGAACGGCCTGATGGCGGCCGGCATGTTCTACTGGCTCGTCCCCAGGATGTACGGCACGCAGCTGCACTCGAAGAAGGCCGCTGACGCCCACTTCTGGATCGCGACCATCGGCATCGTCGTCTACATGGTCTCGATGTGGATCTCTGGCGTGAACCAGGGACTCATGTGGCAGGCGCGCGGCCCCGACGGCACGTTGACCTACCCGAGCTTCGTCGAGACGCTGATCGCCATTCGCCCCATGTACGTCGTCCGTTTCCTGGGCGGCCTCATGTACCTGACTGGCTTCGTCCTGTTGATCTGGAACCTCATCAAGACGATGTCTGGGAAGACGGCCGTCGTCGCGAGCACCGAAGTCGTGGTGGGTGAGGTCGAGAAGGCGGACCCCCAGGCGGGCACGCTGGTCGACGTCTTCACGGGCCGGCCGCTGTGGTTCAGCGTGGTGGGCTTCGGCGCGGCGGTGGTCTTCGCCTTCGTCTCGCTGGTGCCAGCCGTCATTCTCGCCATCGCCGTCCTGGTGATCGGTGAAGCGGCGTACGTCATCAACAAGAAGGAGCGCGCGTCGGGCAAGCCGTCCTGGTTCGGCGTCATCGAGCGCCGGCCCATGGCCTTCACCGTGCTCGTGCTGCTGTCGGTGCTCATCGGTGGCATCGCCGAGCTCACGCCCACCATCTTCGTGAAGCAGGCCGTGCCCGCCACGGGGAGCGCGCAGAAGCCGTACACTGCGCTCGAGCTGCAGGGGCGCGACCTGTACACGCGTGAAGGTTGCTACGTCTGCCACTCGCAGATGGTTCGTCCGATGATCGACGAGTACCAGCGCTACGGCGAGGCGTCTCGCGCCGAAGAGTTCATCTACGATCACCCCTTCCAGTGGGGCTCCAAGCGCACGGGCCCGGACCTGCACCGCCTCGGCGGGAAGTACCCGAACCTCTGGCACTACACCCACCTGATGGACCCACGCGCGACCAGCCAGGGCTCGAACATGCCCTCCTACCGCTGGCTGGCCGACGCGAAGATCGACCAGGACCTCGGGGCGAAGAAGCTCGATCTGATGACGACGCTCGGCGTGCCGTACACCCCCGAGCAGATCGCCAACGCGAAGGCCGACCAGCAGCTCCAGGGCGAGGCGATCGCGAAGGACCTCGCGTCACAGAGCGTCACCGTCGCTGCCGACAGCGAGATCGTCGCGATGATCTCGTACCTGCAGCGGCTCGGTCGTGATCACGGCGTGCGGTACGGCGCCGAACCGGTGAAGACGACCGAGGTCGTTCCTCCGCCCGCGCCTGCGCCCACCGAGGCGCTGGCGCCTGAGGGACCGGCCAACGGCGGAGGTCGCTGACCCATGTACAAACAATTCTTCGCCAACATGGAGTCGACCACGCTGCCGCTGTTCGCGTTCTTCGTCTTCTTCGGTGCGTTCCTGCTGATGCTGGCGCGCACTTTCCTGTTCAGGCGCAAGGGCGACTTCGACCCGATCGCGGCGCTTCCCCTCGCTGATGAGTCGAAGGAGGCGAAGTCGTGAGCTCCGACAACAACGACCTGCGGAAGTACGACGACATCCTCGAAGAGGACAACCACATGCCGAACTGGTGGTTGGTGATTCTCTTCGGCTCGATCGTGTTCGGCTTCGGGTACTGGCTGGCGTTCCACACCACCGAGATCTTCCCCAACCCGCTGGCCGTCTACAAAGCCGACGTCGACGCGCTGAAGAAGGCGCGCGCGGCCGCGAACCCCACGTCGGAAGAAGCCCTCACCACGCTCGGGGCCAGCGCCGAGGCCGTCGCCGAGGGGCAGAAGGTGTTCGCGAGTACCTGTGCCGCGTGTCACGGCCAGAACGCCGAAGGGCTCGTCGGCCCCAACCTGACGGACAAGTTCTGGCTTCACGGGAACGCCAGCAAGGACATCTTGAAAGCAGTGGGCGAGGGCTTCCCGGAGAAGGGCATGCCGGCCTGGGGGCCCGTCATCGGCGACACCAAGGCGCGCAACGTGACGGCCTTCGTGCTGTCGCTCCGGGGGAAGAACCTTCCGGGCAAGGAACCGCAAGGCAACCCGGTCGACTGACCGCCGAGCCAGCCTGGTCGGGCCTCGAGCGCACGGGGGAGGCGTCGCTTTGCGCCCGGTGCGCGCGTGGTGTCTGTCGCGCCGAAGCTTCGCCGCACGAGCCTGCATCACCCCGCTGTCCCGCTCTCGAGAAACGACCCCCGGATGACGCCCGCTGAGCCCACCCCACCGAACGAGCCGCTGCTTCCCACGCACGCCGTGCCCCCGTCGACGCTGGGCACGATGAAGCCCGACGGCACGCGCATCAAGCTGCACCCGGCCGACGTCAAGGGGAAGTGGATGACGCGACGCCGCGTCGTGTTCGCCCTGCTGATCGTCTTGTACCTCGTGATGCCGCTCATTCAGATCGGCGGCAAACCAGCCATTCAGCTCGACGCGGGCGCGCGCCGCTTCTTCCTGTTCGGCGCGACCTTCAACGCCCAGGACTTCTGGATGGTGCTGTTACTGGTGTTGTCGTTCGCGTTTGGCCTGCTCGCCGTCACGGCGTGGCGGGGCCGGGTGTGGTGCGGCTGGGCCTGCCCACAGACCGTCTTCCTCGAGGGCGTCTACCGGCCCATCGAGCACTTCTTCGAGGGCAGCCGCGAGCAGCGCCTGAAGCTCGACGCCGCGCCATGGACGGCGAAGAAGTTCGGCCTGCGCGCGGCCAAGTCCACCGTCTTCTTGTTCGTCTCGCTCAACATCGCCCAGGCGGCGGCTGCCATCTTCGTTGGCCCGCGTGAGCTGCTCTCGATGATCATGGAAGGCCCTGGCGCCCACTCGACGGCGTTCTTCCTCGTGATGGGCTTCACCGCCGTCCTGATGTTCAACTTCACCTGGTTCCGCGAGCAGTTCTGCGTCGTGCTGTGCCCTTACGGCCGCCTGCAGTCGGTGCTCCACGACAAGGACTCGATCACCGTCTCGTACTTCGAGAAGCGCGGTGAGCCTCGCGGCAAGGTGGCGAAGGCGCCCACGGCTGCCCCGAAGGGTGACTGCGTGGACTGCAACCGCTGTGTCGTCGTGTGTCCCACGGGCATCGACATTCGCAACGGCCTGCAGATGGAGTGTCTGGCCTGCCTGCAATGCGTCGACGCGTGCGACGACGTGATGCACAAGCTCAAGCGGCCGCCCGAGCTGATCGGCTTCGCCTCGCACCACGAGCTGATTGGCGACAGGCGCACGGTGATGCGCCCGCGCCTCGCCGTCTACGCTGCGCTCATGCTGCTCTCGCTCGGCACGCTGGGCTTCAGCCTCGCGACCCGGACGCCCTTCGAGTCGAACGTCATTCGCACCAGGGGCTCGAACCCATTCGTGATCGATGACGACGCCATTCGGAACCCCTTCGAGATTCACCTGGTGAACAAGAACCCCGAGCCCTCGAGATTCCACCTGAGCCTCTCGGGCCCGGTGCCCATCGAGGTGGTGCTGGGGACTCCCGACGTCGAGCTGGCCTCGCTCACCGACGCCCGCGTCCCGGCGATGGTGACGATCAAGAGGGACCAGGTGAAGGGGCCGGTCCAGCTGACCCTCGAGATCACCGACTCGTACTCGGGGGTCGTCAAGCGCCAGCCAATCCCGTTCCTGTCTCCCATGAGCGTGGGCTGGAAGTGACGTCAGCCCTGCCGGGGAGTTAAGACCCCTGAAATGAAGGTTCAGCGCCCCAACGTCCCTCAGCCGACGACGCCCCCCACCAAAGCCGCCCAGACGCCTGCCCGGGTTTCGAGTCTGGCCGTCGCGCAGGGCCAGAAGGGCTGGACCGCTCAGGGCGCGCAGGTGACGAAGGTCGCCACGCCGCTGCCGACCGCTCCGCCGCCCTCGGGGTTTCGCTCGGCCGCCTTCGAGGCCCGCCTCGATGGAGAGACGAAGTCCCGCAACGTCGCCGGCAATTCCGTGTCGATGCTCTACGACGGCACCCAGTCGTTCGCCGAGCGCGAGAAGATGATCGGCGGCGCGAAGCACTCGGTGTGCTTCCAGACGTTCATCTTCAACTCCGACGAGACGGGCTGGAAGCTGGCGAAGCAGCTGGCCGCCAAGGCCAAAGAGGGCGTCGAAGTTCGCGTCATCTACGACGCCGTCGGCTCGGGCCGCGCGGACCCGAAGATGTTCCAGATGATGAAGGACGCCGGCGTCGACGTGCGGGCGTACGGAGAGAAGTGGAAGGTCTGGGACATCAACGATCGCTGGCACGAGAAGAACCTGATCGTCGACGGGCAGGCCGCGGTGCTGGGCGGCATGAACATCGCCGACGAGTACGCGCTGGGTGGCTCGGGGAAGATGGTGCTGTCTCGTGGCGGAGGCAAAGACGGCAAGGGCACCGAGGCGTGGCGTGACACCGACGTCAAGCTCGAGGGCCCGGCCGTTCGCGACTCGATGAACGCGTTCCTTCGCAACTGGAACGAGGTCGGCACGCCGATCTCCGAGGCCGCGAAGGCCAAGCTCTACCCGCCGCTGGTCGCCAGAGAGGGAGGCTCCTCTGTCCGCGTCGTGCAACACAACCCCGAGGTGAAGGGTATCGATGAGGCCGCGACCAAGCTCTACACGCGGTCGATCGAGACGGCCCAGAAGAGCATCACCATCGAGAACGCGTACTTCCTGCCGCCTCCAGAGATCCGCAAGGCGCTGATCGCCGCGGCGAAGCGGGGCGTCGACGTCAAGGTGATGACGAACAGCCGCGAGGCCAACGACATGGGCTTCGTGTCGGACGCGGCGCGCCACTTCTACGACGACCTGATGAAGGCCGGCGTGAAGATCTACGAGAAGCACGGCGGCACGCTCCACTCGAAGACCGCCACCTTTGATGGCGAATTCAGCATCGTCGGCTCGGTGAACCTGAACGGTCGCTCGAAGAACACCGACGCCGAGATCGCGATGGCAGTGACCGACCCGAAGACGGCGAAGTCGCTCGAGCAACGCTTCGCTGATGGTCTGAACGAGACCCGGCAGGTCACCATGGGTGAACTCAAGAAAGAGAGCTGGTTCACCAACCTCAAGCAGTGGGCGCTCTCGACGGCGGCCTGGACGTTCTGATGACGACCGCCGCGCTCGACTCGGTGCTGGAGCAGGTGAGGGCGCTCGAGAACAAGGGCGATTTCGCGGGAGCGATCGAGGCGCTGCAGGCGGCGCCTGAGCCGATGCAGCACCGTGGGCTCTGGCAGTACGCGCGGGGAGCGCTCGCCTTCAAGCAGGGCGATCTCGCGACGGCCGTCGGCCACTTCGAGAAGGCGGTCGAGCTCGAGCCCGAGGTGTCGGAGTACCGGTCCAACCTGGGGGCGGCGTTGCTCGAGAAGGCGCGCGGAGGCGATGCAGCTGCCGCGACGAAGGCGCTCGAGGTGATGAAGGCCGCGATGCGCTGGGGCCCGACCTTGCCTGAGGTGCACTCGAACTACGGGCTTGCGCTGCTCGTTGCCGGCCGCAACGCCGAGGCGCTCAAGGTCTTCGACGACGCGCTGGAGATCGACCCGTCGCACGTCACCGCTCGCTACAACCGCGCGGCCGCGTTGAGCGCGCTGGAACGACACGACGACGCCCTCGACGCACTCGATGCCGTCCTGGCGGCGGTCCCTGCGCACGCACAGGCCCTGGCGAGCAAGCAGCGCCTCCTCGCGCGACTCGGCCGCTCGTGAACACCTCCGTCACGCCCCGCGCCTTCCTCGTCGCCATGGCGCTCCTGCTCGGCTGCGGCGCCTGCAAGAAAGACCCGCCGCCGGTGGACCCGAAGGTCGAGGCCGACGGGCAGTACGTGGCCGCCACCTCGGCGTACCTCAAGGGTGACTTCAAGGACGCGCACACCCACTTCGACGAAGTGCGCCGCCTCACGCCTGACGACAAGCGCCTGCCGGGGGCCGAGGGCGAGCTGCTCATGGCCGAGCAGCGCATCGACGAGGCGATCGTGCAGTTCGAGAAGTCGCTGAAGACCGAGCCGAAGCGCAGCACCACCTGGAGTCGACTCGGGCTGCTCTACGCCATCAAGGAGCAGAAGGAGAAGTCGGCCGACGCGCTCGCGAAGGCGATCGAGCTCAACCCGAAGGACTTCAACGCGCACGAGTCGCTCGGTGACGCAGCGCTCGAGCGTGGCGATCTCGACGAAGCGGTGCTCCGGTATCTGTTGGCGAGCGAAGCCGCGCCGGGCAAGGCAAAGGCCGAGCTGGTGGTGAAGGCAGCGCAGGAGTTGGTGAAGGCGAAGCAGTCAGCCCGCGCGCTCGAGGTGCTCGAGCAGGCGAAGGCGAAGGGCGTCACCTCGAACGAGCTGAACCAGGAGCTGGGCGATCGTCTGGTCGAGGCGAAACGATGGGACGACGCCGTCGCTGCCTACACCGCAGCGGCCGAGAAAGACGCGTCAGCCTGGGAGTTGGTGGCCGAGCTCGAGCTTCGACAGGGCCGGCTCGAGCAGGCCGAAGCTGCGTGGAACAAGGCCATCGCCGCGAAGGATCAAGCGCTCTACCACGTGGGGCTCGGCCGCCTGTGCCTGGCGCGCAAAGACACGCCGTGCGCTGAGAAGCAGCTCGAGAAGGCCCTGGCGACGGCGACGGGCGAAGAGGTGCGTGAGTCGCTGGAGCTCGCCGATTTCCTCGCGACGCTTGGCCGCAGGGCAGACGGGCTGAAGCTGCTCGACGCGATCGCCTCCGAAGAGGAACAGAAGAACAACGAACTCCTCCAGCTGACGCTCGCGCGGACCGCGAAGGAGCTCGGAAGGCCTGAGCTGGTGAAGGCGGCCTGTGCGCGCATCGCGGCCACGAAGTGCCCCTGAGCCGTCGAGCACTGGCCTTTCAGCTCGGCGCGCGTGACGTCGGGTCAGGCTTGAGGGTGAGCGCGCGCTGCCGCTGCCGACCATCTGGGACGGCGCGCGCAGAGGGACGCGCCACGGGCCGGGGGCACAGCGCTCCTGCCAGTTGACGAGGAGCAGGCCTGCTCGAAGGTCAGGCAGCTTCCCCGAGTCAGCCGGGGCCGAGCGCGACGACGAGGCCATCGGGGAGCTCCTGGCGGTGCTCCAGGCGCTCGTACGCCGCGTCAACCGACTGCCACGGTGCGGCCCATGGCCGGCCCGGTCGACGTCGTTCAGGCGAAGCCTGATGCAGCGCGCCGCAGAACGAGCACGGGCCCCGCGCCGCCTTCTGAACGCCCGGCGTCTCCATCTCGAGTCCCCCGGTCGTTGCCCGGCGCGCGCCACCCGAGCATCGCCTCCCTCACCACATCGCTGGTCGCGGGTGCCCCTTGACGGTCGCCCCCGAGACCCAGGTCGGAGAGAACGAAGGCGACACGCAGGACGACTTCAAGCGCTCGTTGAGGCGATGCGCGCTGGCCTGCGCCGCCGGGCGAGCGCCAGCAACCCGATGGCAACCATCCACCAGACTCCGGGCGCGGAGGCGTCTGGCGAGCACCCGCAGCCGACGCGCAGCGAGAGCCGCTGTTGGCCGCCATCGACACCCCCGCCATCGACGCCGGCGTCGACATCGGAACCTGCGTCGAGGCCGGCGTCAGCGCTGACTCCCGCGTCAACGCCTGTGTCGAGTCCGGCGTCAGCGCCAGCTCCCGCGTCGAGTCCGGCATCGACACCTTCTCCCGCGTCGAGGCCGCCGTCAGTTCTGGCGCCCGCGTCGACCCCTGCGTCAGCGCTGGT
>JBBAQZ010000056.1:0-39470 GCA_040400045.1 Myxococcaceae bacterium | reverse complement strand
CGCTGAACCGCGCCGCCGTCGTCGTGTGCCCTGTGTGCGGCGCTATCCACGTACGTTCCAGCTCAGGGGCGACTGCGCAGCATCGGGCGGCTCAGAAGGCTCAAACGCGGAAGCGGCCTTCTTTCGTCCGAAAAACATGCCGGGCCGTCTACTTGATCACGCCGCGAGCTGCAATTGCATCACGGCGGTTCTAAATTCGTCCACGTAGGGGAGCACCAGTCAGAAGCCCCGGTTCTGCCGGCTGAGCCACTGCGTTACGGCCCGGCGTCGGTTCCTCCATCACCCGGAAGACCTGCGTCGCGACTGCCCGCATCAGGACTCACCGGCCGACAGACACACACTCCACTCCCAAACTGCTGACCTTCGCAGGCAATGAAGCGCTCGCTGCCTGCGTCGCACGAGACCGATCCGCACACGGGTCTGTCTCCGGGGCCCGCCACGTACTCCTCGCAGCGCACGTATGACTTGTTGTGCACCAACACGCCGTTGGCAACGAAGTTGTGCAGCGGGTGATCAACGGACAGGTCGAACACCTCATCCATGCCCGCGTCGATTGCAACCGCGCTGACTTGGGTCTTCCGCACCGACGTCTCGTCGATGAAGAGCAGAGCTGTGCGCTTGCCCAGCACCCAGTCACCTGCGTCTGCAAAGACACTCGTGTCAGGGCAGTACAGCGGGTGATCAGAAGTACACCGCAGCAACGCCTCGCCAATCGAAACCGAGACACACTCGCGCCGACTCGAACGAATCGCGGTCAGCGGAGTAAACACCCGTTCGCCAGTTGCAGGATCCACACACTCCAGAAGGTCTCCAACCTGAAGTGTCTCAACGGCCAACGGTCCACTCTTGGTTCTGATGCGACTGCCGCGCGCGACACAAGTGGTCGGCCCACAACCCGGCGTGGCAGACAAAACAGCGAGAGCACCCATTCCATTGAGGACTCGTTTCATGGTGTTCATGTTTGACTCTCCTTGAGAATGTTTGCGCCACATTCAGCAACTGACGTGCCACCTCGTGGAGACTCCGGTGTGAGAGCCGGAGAACGACACGAGCGTCGCGACCTGTGCCTCGCACTCCGCCAGGAACACGACACCAGTGTCGCGTCCTGCGCCTCGCACTTCCCGACGCGGCAGCGCCTACGACTCTGCCACCGAGCGCGTAACCGTTCAGGGGTGCCCTCGATCAGCCGCGCGCATCCCAGGGATAAGGGATTCAAAGCGCGAAACGGAGCTGGGGCGTGAGTATCTGACTGTGAAATCAGGGATTTGCAGTGCCGGCTCGTGGGCCCGATTCTCACCGCTTGAACGGAAAGTTGAACCTTGAGCGGAGCGGTATCCCAACGTCGCCGCGCTCGACGGCCGCCTGCGGGCCGGCTGGAGCGTGGGGTGTGGCGGGCGGCAGCGCGTGGCCCGTCGTCTCGATGGCGACCGCCCTCGCGCGCGCCCTGCCGGCCCAGCGTGACCGCCGCGCAACCTCAGCCTGAACGGCGCCTCCCCCTGCGCCCAACCTCGATTGTCGAATCGGTCCGGCAGCGCCTCGGCGGGTCCCCGGCGGGGGAGGAGACGCGCTCGAGGCGCACCTCGAGGCGCCCGGCTGGCGCGAGACGTCACGGAGCGTCGCGTGCCGTCGCTGGGGAACGGCTCATCAGCCGCTGCGAGGCGCACGCGCTCGGCCACGGCACTCGGGGTGACGAGTTCGACGCAGGGGAGCAGCAGGGTGAACACGTCGTCGTCGTAGCGGAACGCCATCGAGCCCGGCTGAGTCGGGGCCCACCACGCGAATGAGGAACAGCCCCCACTGAGGCCTCGATGACGGCGTTTCCTCTCGTTTCTGGAGCTGGCTCCGCATCCTCGGCTACAATCTGCTCTTCACAGCGTGACCGGCCCGAGCCGTCTCACGGCCACGGGGCCGTGGTACCAGGAGCGCGCCGACGGCACCTTCATTCTCACCTCCAACAACACCGCCAACCTGCAGATAGGCGCGCTCAGCTCGCTCAGCATCGATGAGCAGGGGCAAACATTGGTCTCGAGCCCCTCCTTCTGGACCGGAATGAACGCCGACTCGACGACGAGTCTCTACACCTGCTCGAGCTGGGCCTCGAACTCCGACGACGGAGCCATCGGCGCTGGCACCACCCTGTCTTCGACCGGCTCCTGCTTCTCCGCCTATCGCCTCCTCAGCATCGAGCAGTGACGCCCTCGGGAGGGAACGGGAAGCCTCCAGCCACGGCCTGAAAAGGAGCGGCTCGCGCGGTGCTGCGCGTCGGTTCGTCCGGTGACGGCGATTCGCGTACGAAGAGGGTGACGATGAAACGACGCGCAGGCGAGAAGCGACCCTTTGCAGCACGGACGCGTCGCGTCAGCCGCCCGTTGAGCCTCGTGCGTTTCGCGCGGCCGTTCCCAGAGACGGAGTGATTCGATGAACAGCCGACTCGCGCTCGCCTCGAGCATCGGAGCCTGGCTATTCGCACCGCTCGTCGGCGGCGTCCTGTGGGTGGGTGGGCTGGTGGCGTCGACGTGGGTCCCCCCTGAGGTGCCGTGGGACTGCGATGAATGGGACACGCTCGGCAGGAACTCCGACCCGGCGGCGTGCGACGCGGGCCGGATGACCGTGTGGGTCGACGTGCTTCTCCGCGGCGAAGCGGTCTCCCTGGAGGCCATGGGGCTGGCCGTCGCGCCGTCGCTGGCGCTCGCCGTCTTCGTTGCGGTGCGCGTCAGGCGGACCCGTGCGGTCGACTCGAAGGCCCGCCTCGCGTACCGGGTCGCGCTGGCGCAGGTGCTTGTCGTGCTCGGGGTCGCCGCCATCGGCAGCCTCCTGCTCCTGAGGGCGGTCGCGGGCCTGACGATTCGCGGCTGACGGCGCGGCGGCCGCCTCTGTTGCGACGCTCCGCTCAGCGGCCGAGGAGCGCCGCGCCCACCAGCCCGCTGTCGTCGCCAAGCTCGGCGTGCTGAATGCGAAGACCACTCCGCGACGCGACGCTCGCGCGCGTCATCACGACGTCAGTCACGCGCTTGACGATGCCGGGGCAGCGCAGGAGCACGCCGCCACCGAGCACCAGCACGCCCGGGTTCAACACCGTCACCTGGTTGGCGATGGCGAGCGCGAAGTGGCCGACCGCGAAGTCGTAGAGCCCCTTGGCTGGCGTCGCCCCTTCGAGCGCGAGCTTCTCGAGGTCCGCCGGCGTGCCGTCGATGCCCGATTCCTTCATCCACTCGGTGAGCTTCGCGCCGCCCATGTACGCCTCGAGGCAGCCATGCTCACCGCAGCCGCACAGCCGCCCCCCATCGGCGACGAGCTTCGTATGACCGAACTCTCCCGCGAGTCCCGTTGCCCCTGAGAGGAGCACGCCCCCGCTGATGATGGCGCTGCCGACTCCCGTGCCCACGAAGACGGTGAAGGCATCAGTCGCGCCGCGCGCCGCGCCCGCCTTGAACTCGCCCCACGCCGCAGCGGAGAGATCGTTCACCAACCGCACCCGACGCCCGAGCGCAGCCGCGAGCGGCTTGCCGAAGTCGACGTCACGCCAGCCGAGGTTCGGCGCGTTCACCACGACGTCACCGCGCAGCATGCCCGCGAACCCGACGCCGACCGCGACGCCGGGCAGCTCGTGGCCGGCGCTCACCTTCGCGACGAGCGAACGAACGACCGACACCACGTTCTCGGGGGTGCGGTCTGCCCACGCCTCTTTCGCGCTGGCGACGAGCCGGCCCGTCGCGACCTCCACGACGGCCGCGCGCGCGTTGGTGCCTCCGATGTCGATGCCGAGCGCGAGCATGTCAGCGGCTCCTGAGGGTGAGCTCTTCGACGAAGCGCTGCAGAAACCCGTCGAGCGTCTTGCGCTGGCCCTCGTCCTTCAGGCCGCCGTGCTCGTCGAAGGCGTCTTCCGCTCGAGACACGGTGACCGCGCCGGGCAGCGGGTGACAGCCCAGGCCCGACAGCACGTGCCGGAGCATCGCCTGGCCCTGGAGCGTTCCCCCATGCCCCGGTGTCGCACCGAGCTGCGCGGTGACGCGACCCCTGAAGGGGTTCTCTTTCGGAGGCCGCGACGCGAAGTCGAGCAGGTTCTTCAGCGCGCCCGGGACGCTGTGGTTGAACTCGGGGCTCGCGATGAGCAGGCCCGTCGCGGCGCGCACCCTCGCCTTGAAGTCGACCATCGCCGCAGGCGGGTTCGCGTCGGAGGTGTCGGGGTCGTAGATGGGAATGTTGGCGGCCTTGAAGTTCCACGCGTCAACCTCGACGCCCTTCGCCACCAGCTCCTTCACCGCGACGGCCAGCAGCCGCTCGTTCCAGGAGCCCGTCCGCAGACTTCCCGAGAAGGCCAGCACCTTCATCCGCCGATCTCCTTCTTCGCCTCGGCGATGGTGCCGTCGATGAGCGCGCGAATCTCTTCCAGCCGGTCCTTCGTCTTCGCCTCGTAGCGGACGACGAGAATCGGCGTGGTGTTCGACGCGCGAATGAGGCCCCAGCCGTCAGGCCACGTGGCGCGCACCCCGTCGACTTCGATGAGGCTCAGGCCTTTCTTGCGGAGCTTCTCGGTGCAGAGCTTCACCAGGTCGAACTTCTTCTCTTCCACCGTGTCGAAGCGCAGCTCGGGGCTCGAGTACGTCACCGGCACGTCGTCGAGCATGGACGACAGCGTGCCCTTCTCGTTCGACAGAATCTCGAGCAGGCGCGCGGCGGTGTAGGGCGCGTCGTCGAAGCCGAAGAAGCGGTGCTTGTAGAAGATGTGGCCGCTCATCTCGCCAGCGAGCTCGGCGTGGAGTTCCTTCATCTTCGCCTTGATGAGCGAGTGGCCCGTCTTCCACATCACCGGCTTGCCGCCGTGCTTCGCGATGTCGTCGTACATGGTGAAGCTGCACTTCACCTCGCCGACGATGGGCGCTCCCGGCACGGCCTTCAGCACGGCGCGAGAGAGCAGAATCATCAGGCGGTCGCCCCAGATGATGCCACCGTGCTCGTCGACGACGCCGATTCGGTCCGCGTCACCGTCGTAGGCCACGCCGAGGTCGGCCTGGTGCTGCTTCACCGCGGCGATGAGGAGCTCGAGGTTCTTCGCCACCGTCGGGTCTGCGTGGTGGTTGGGAAAGCGGCCGTCGGGCTCGCAGTACAGCGGCACCACGTCGTAGCCGAGCTTCTCGAGCATCGGCACCGAGACGATGCCACCGACGCCGTTGCCCGCGTCGACGACGACTTTGAGCTTCCGCGGCCCGCGCGTCACGGTGGAGTTGACGAAGTGCAGGTACGGCGTGACGGCGTCGAACGAGGTGACGGTGCCGCCAGTGCCCGTCGCGAAGTCGCGCTGCTCGATGATGCGCTTGAGCTGCTGAATCGTCTCTCCGTAGAAGGTCGTCTTGCCGACGCCCATCTTGAAGCCGTTGTACTCGGGCGGGTTGTGGCTGCCGGTGATGACTGCGAGGCCGTCGACGGGCAGCGTGTTGGCCGCGAAGTAGACGACGGGCGTGGGCACGACGCCGACCTCGATGACGTTGAGGCCCGTCGACAGTACGCCCTTGATGAAGGCCGCTTGAAAACGGGGCCCCGACTCGCGTGCGTCTCGGCCGACGACGAGGGTGCTGCCGTGCGCGCGCTTCACCATCGTGGCGAGGCCCCTGCCGAGGTCCTCGACGACGACGTCGGTCAGGTCGAGGTCCACCAGGCCACGAACGTCGTACTCACGGAAGATGTGCGTGTTCATGCACCAGCGCGTAGCAGAGCCCGCCGCGCGTCGACAGCCTGTCTGAGGGAGCAGGAAGCCGGCGCGTCACGGACTACAGACAACGCCCGCCTCCCGAAGTGGCGAGCGGCTGGCACGTCGCGCAGACCAGGCACGTCAGCCCCATGTTTCCACAGGCCGCAGCGTTGGTGCCGGCCCGACAGGTGCCCCCGGTGTCGCAACACCCGGTGCAGGTCGCCGCGCAGTTCGAGCCGCCGTCGGGGATCACGCCCGCGTCACCCGGTGCTGTGCAGACGCCTGACTGACAGGTCTCCATCGCCTGACAGCGGACGCAGGCCTCGCCTCCCGTGCCGCACGCCATCACGCTCGTCATCGACACGCACAGGTTGTTCTGGCAGCAGCCGTTGGCGCAGTTCGACGGCCCGCACTGCGTCTGGCATTGGCCAGCGACACAGACTTTGTTCTGGGTGAGGCAGTCAGCACACGTCGCGCCTGCGCTCCCGCACGCAGTGACGGCAGCACCGCCGCGGCAGACCCCGGCCTGACAGCACCCGGTGTTGCAGTTCGCACACGCGCCAGCATCGGCGGCGCCACCACCAGCACCACCACCCGAGCCCGCGTCTGCGGCGGAGCAGGTGCCGGCGTTGCAGGTTCCCATGCAGGCGCTGCACGCCACGCCGTTGGTTCCGCACGCGGCCGTCGAGGTACCGCCGACGCACGCGCCGCTCGAGTCACAGCACCCGGCGCACAGGCCCGGACCGCACCGCGTCGCGCCACAGCTCGAAGCGATGGTGACTGCTGCAAGGCCGAAGGCAAAGAGGAGCAGCAGGGAAAGGCGAGTCGTCATGGCGGGGGACCGGGGACTGCGGCGAGAGGTGAGGAAACCAGGGGCCCGCATAGGCGGACTCGGGCCAGGTGGCCAGCGGGCACACCACAAGCAGGCCTGGTTCAGGACGACCCCAGGCTTTCACGGTTCCACCCAGCCCCGCGACCCGGGACCGGCTAGGACGTCTTGCGGCACCGGACTTGCTCTGATCCATGGACATGCGCTCACGACAGTGGCTCTGGACGAAGGCTGATGGCTGGCCCGACCTCGACATGGGCCCCTCGGCGCCCTCTCTCCTCCTCGTTTTCGGAGGCCGCGAGGCGCTCGAGGCAGGCGACGCGCTGGCGGCGTTGGCTCGCCACGTTCCCCGTGAGCTGATCTTCGGCTGCAGCACGGCCGGTGAGATCGAGGGGGCCCTCGTCCACGACGGGGCTGTCGTCGCCACGGCGCTGTGGTTCGATCGGTCGACGGTGGTGTCGACGTGCGCAGCGCTCAGCGAGGCGAAGGACAACACGGCCCTCGGCCAGCTGCTCGCGCAGCGCCTTCCCTCGACCAACCTCGTGCACGCGCTCGTCTTGAGCGATGGCACCCAGGTCAACGGGAGCGAGCTGGTGCGCGGCCTCATCGCCGGCCTGCCGAGCGACGTCACGTTGAGTGGCGGGCTCTCGGGTGACGGCGTCGACATGAAGCGCACCGTGGTGGTGCACGCCGGAGTCGTGATGTCGGGCTGCGTGTCGCTGATCGGCTTCGCCGGTGGCGTTCGCGTGGCGACGGGCAGCCGCGGCGGGTGGGATGCGTTCGGCCCCTCACGCGCGGTCACGAAGGCACGCGGCAACGTGCTCGAAGAGCTCGACGGAGAGCCGGCGCTCGCCCTGTACAAGCGCTACCTCGGCCCGCACGCCGCTGCGTTGCCCGCGAGCGCCCTGCTCTTCCCGCTCCTGGTCAACCCGCAGGACGGCTCGGCGCCGGTCGTCCGCACGGTGCTGGGCGTCGACGAGGCCGCTGGCACGATGACCTTCGCGGGCGACGTCCCGATGGGAAGCAGCGCCCAGCTCATGAGAGCAAACTTCGAGCGCATCATCGAAGCTGGGGTGGGCGCCGCCGAGGTGACCAGAGCCACCAGGGAACCCGAGTTCGCGCTCCTCATCAGCTGCGTCGGTCGCAAGCTCATCCTGAAGCAGCGCACCGAAGAAGAGCTCGAGGCCGTCAGGAGCGTCACCGGCACCGGCACCACCACGACGGGCTTCTACTCCTACGGCGAGCTCGCCCCGGGCATCGCCGGCACACCGTGCCAGCTCCACAACCAGACGATGACCGTCACCACGTTCTGGGAACCCTGACCATGCACTCGCTCCTCGCGCGTCAACTGCTGCGCTACTTCAAGGGCTCGCCGCCAGACGTTCCAGGCTTCGCGGCGTTCACGCAAGCGATCGGCGATGCCTACCGCGCCTCGGACGACGACCTGGCGCTCCTCGAGCACTCGTTGGCACTGGCCTCTCGCGAGGTCGAGGAGCGCTACCGCACGTTGCAGCGCGACGTGGCCGAGCGCGAACGCGCGCAGAGCGAGCGAGACGCCTTCTTTCGTGCGTCGCCCGACATGCTCACCATCATCGGCGACGACCTGCGCATCGTGCTCGCCAACCCGGGCTGGACCCAGGTGCTCGGCTACGATCCAGCGGCGCTGGTCGGCGCGAGCTTCCTCGACACGGTGCACCCCGACGACGTCGCTCGCGTCGTGGACCGAACCTCGGGGCTGAGCCGCACCGAAGGCGAACGCGCCACCGTCAGCAACCTCGAGTTCCGGCAGCGCACCACCGGTGGTGACTGGCGCACCATCTCGGCGCGCGCGACCCTGGACCCCGATCGCCATCGCTTCTTCGCCGTGGGCCGAGACGTCACGATGGAACGCGCCATGGCGCGCGAACTCGAGCAGACCCATCGGCTCGAGGCTGTCGGTCAGCTCGCCGCGGGCATGGCGCATGAAATCAACACGCCCATTCAGTACATCGGCGACAACCTGCAGTTTGCTGCCGAAGGCTTCGGGGGGCTGCTGGGCTACCTCGGGGCCATCGAGAACCTGCTCTCGAGCAAACAGCGCGCCGCCCTCGCCGAGAGCGCGCGCGTGGGCGACGTCGACTACGTCCGTGAAGAGCTGCCACGCTCGCTCGGGGAAGCGCGTGAAGGGGTCCGGCGCGTCGCCGAGCTGGTCAAGGCGCTCAAGGAGTTCTCCCACCCGGACCTCGCCGAGAAGGAATACGCCAACGTCAACAGCGCGCTCGAGCGCGCGGTGGTGATGGCCCGCGGTGAGCTCCGCCACGTCGCGCAGGTGGACACCGACTTCGGCGAGCTCCCGCCGCTGTGTTGTCACATCGGCAGCCTCAGCCAGGTCTTCCTCAACCTGCTGGTCAACGCCGCGCACGCCGTCGAGGAGCGCACGCAGAAGCAGGGCGTGCCCATGGCGGACCAACGCGTGCGCGTCGAGACGAAGGCGGAGGTGGATGAAATCGTCATTCGCATCTCGGACACGGGCTGCGGCATTCCGAAGTCCATTCAGGACCGCATCTACGAGCCCTTCTTCACCACCAAGCCCCTGGGCAAGGGGTCTGGCCAGGGGCTGCCGCTGGTGCGCAACGTCATCATGGGCAAGCACGGTGGGCGCATCGAGCTGGAAACCGAGGTGAACGTCGGCACCACCTTCACGCTGCGGTTGCCGTTGATCTCGCCGTCGCGGTTCGGGAAGGCAACGTGATGCGACGACTCCTGCTGGTCGACGACGAACGCTCGCTGCTCGACGGGCTCACCAAGGTGCTGCGACCCTGGCGCCACGAGTGGGAGATCGAGACGGCGCTCGGCGGGCGGGCGGCGCTCGAGGCGCTCTCGTCGGAGCGGAGCTTCGCGGCGGTGGTGAGCGACGCACGCATGCCAGACGTCGATGGCGAGGCGGTGCTCCGGGCGGCGCAGGAACGCCAACCGCTGGCGGTGCGCATCATCCTGTCGGGGCAGGTCGACGCCAGGGTCGGGCACCGGCTCGCCGCGGCCTCTCACCAGTTCCTCACGAAGCCGTCGAGCGGCGCCGCCATCATGGCGGCCGTCGAAGAATGCTGCCGCCTGACGCAGTCACTCAAGAGCGAGGCCGCGCGAACGCTGGTGGCCAGCCTGGGGCAGTTGCCCGTCGCTCCGCACGTCTACCACCGCGTGACGGCCCTCATCGCCCAGCCCTCCTCGACGAGTGACGAGATCGCGAGGCTCATCTCCGACGACCTCGTGCTCACCTCGTCCGTGCTCCGGTTCGTGAACTCGGCCTTCTTCGGGTTGCCACGAAGCGTCGACGACGTGCGCGAGGCCATCGTCCTGCTCGGCCTGGAGCGGCTGCGCGAGTTGGTGCTGCTCGTCGAGCTCTTCCCCGAGGCCGACGACCTCGGCCTGCTCGATGGCGTTCGCCGAAGGGGCCTGTTCCGCTCACAGCTCGCGCGCCTCATCACGCAGGGCAGCGCCGTCTACCACCTCGCCTCTGAAGCGGCGCTGCTCACCGAGGTGGGCGTGTACGCGCTGGCCTGGAAACGGCCGGCGCTGTACCGCGACGTCTGGCGACGTGCGCAGGGGCCAGCCGCAGACCTCGAAGCGCTCGAGCGCGAGGCGTTCGGCGCCACCAACGCCGAGGTCGCCAGCGCGCTCCTGGGCCTGTGGCGAATACCCAACACCGTCGTCAACGCAGTGCGCTGGAATGAGGTGCGGCCCTCGGATGGCGCCGCTCTGGATGCGCGCACCGCGACCGCCCTCGCCGTCCTCCTCACCCGTGAAGCACTCAACGGTGCGGCGCCCGGTGCGGCCGACGCGTTGGCAGCGCAGCTCGGCGTGGATTCGCTGCTCCCGTCGCTTCGGCTCGCCGCGGCACGCGGAGTCCAGGAGGAGTCTGTCAGGCCGCTGGAGCCCTCTGGCCGCGCCTCCCTCGAGGCCTGAAGAAAGCGGGACCCAGACGCTTTCGGCTGCGTCGGTCGTCCCTGAGACCGCAGGCCCCCGGACTGCAGCTTCGCGCGCTCCAGCGCTACAGGTAGCGCTGGAGCTTCTTCGCCTTGAGCGCCTCGACGACCTTCCGCACGTCCTGGCTCTTGTCCTTCGGCATCACGAGAATCGCGTCGCCGGCGTCCACCACCACCACGTCCTTCATGCCGACGATTGCGATGGGCTTGTCCTTGCCCACCACGACGCAGCCGGCCGAGTCGATGATGAAGTTGGGCCCCCCCAGCGACACGTTGCCGTCGGCATCGACCGGCCGCACCTCGGGCAGCGCGTTGAAACTGCCGACGTCACTCCAACCACAGTGGCTGGGCACCACGGCGATGTTCGGCGCCTTCTCGGCGATGCCGTAGTCGATGCTGGTGGCCGGCATCTTCGGGAACTCGCGCTTCACGACCGCCACTTCCTTCTTCGTGCCCAGCGACGCGCGCACGAGGTCGAGCGCCTCTGACAACTCGGGCATGTGCCGCTTGAAGGCCTCGAGCATGACGTCGGCGCGGAAGACGAAGAGGCCCGCGTTCCAGAGGTACTCACCCGACACCAGGTACTGCTCGGCCGTCGCGCGGTCGGGCTTCTCGGCGAAGCGGCTCACCCGACGGGCCGTTCCAGAGAGCGGCTCGCCGACCTGAATGTACCCGTACCCCGTCTCAGGTCGCGTCGGGTGGATGCCCAGGGTGACGATCTGCCCGGTGCGGGCGACCGCGACCGCCTCTTCGAGCGACGCCTGGAACGCGGGGATGTCGGCGACGTGCTGATCAGACGGGATGACGATGACGATGCCTTCAGGGTCGACGTGGGCGACGTGCGCGGTCGCGAGCGCGATGGCCGGAGCCGTGTTGCGGGCCTGCGGCTCGACGATGACGTTCTGCTTCGGCAGCGCGGGCAACGCCTTCTTCACCATCAGCGCGTGCACCGCGCCACACACCACGTAGGAATGCTTCGGTGACGCCAGCCCCTTCAGCCGCGCGAGCGTCTCGACGATGAGCGGCCGCGACGTCGCCAGCGGAAGAAACTGCTTCGGGCTTGAGACGCGGGAGAGCGGCCAGAAGCGGGTGCCGCTGCCGCCCGCCATGATGACGGGGAAGATGCCTGACGACGGTTTCGATGAGGCCATGGAGCGGCCTCATAGCGCCTGCACCGCCCGTTGGAAGCGCGTTGCGCTCAGCCCACCTCGAGCTGGAGCTTCGAGAAGAGGACGAAGCCACGTTCAGCGAGCTCGGCCGGCGTGCCTTCGAACTTCCAGCGCTCCGTCTCGTCTCGAATGGTGTCTTCGGCCTTCACGCCGATGGTGAAGCCCGGCACCTTGATGGTCTCGTCCACCTTGAAGCCCGACTCGGTGTACGAGTTGACCGTCAGGTCGAGGTTCGTCTTCGTGCCGAGCTGGTTGAGCGCTCCGCCGAGGTCGCCCTTGAGCGCCGTGCGGAGCGCGCCCGCGATGTCCTTCGTCTTCGCCTCGGCCGACAGCTCGATGGCCAGGCCACCATCGGCGCCGAGGTTCAGCCCCAGGCCTTGCGTCGCCACGCCGGCTTTGATGTCGACGTCGAGCGAGAGCTTCGTGGTGGCGTTCTCGATGGCGTTGGCGCCGACGCGCTTCATCGCCCCGGCAGGGTCGCGCGCGAGGTCGCCGAGGTTGAACCCTTCAGGCAGCGGCACGCGCGTCTCGGCCGAGATGGTCGCCGAGCCGTCGATGGAGCCGCCGTTGAGCTGGCCGCCCAGCGAGGGGAGCTTCACCGGTCCACCCAGCGCGAGCGAACCCTCGGCGTTGACGCTCTGCTCGAGCACCAGCGCGGGCGGCTTGCCCTTCTCGACTTCGATGCGCGCGCCGTTGGTGATGGTGCCCTCGATGCCGCCGCCGAAGCCGAGGCCGGCGGTCTTGCCGAGCTCGGCCTTCGCCGAGGCCGACAGCTCGAGGCCGATGCTGCCGTTCTGGAAGTGGTCTCCGATGAACTTGATCTCATCACCCGCGGTGGCCCCGGTGAGGAGCGCTCCAGCCGGACCTCCGACCGCCGCGGCGATGCCGATGCCACCCACCGTCTCTGCCGCCTTCGTCGCCTCTGCGAGCGACGAGAACTTCATGGTGGCAGAGGCGATGCCCGTCGCGTTGGCCTCGGCCGATGCCTCGCTCATGCCTGGAATCGAGAGTCCGGCGAACACGCCGCCCGAGAGCTGGCCGGTGAGCGTCATCTCGTAGCCGTCGTCGGTCTTCGTCACCTTCATCTCGACCTCGGCCCCGCCCTGCAGCACGGTTGCGCCGAGCTTGCCGCCCACGCCGATGGTGACGGAGTCGCCGGTCGAGTTGAGCTTTCCGAGCTGGCCGTCGATGTTCAGCGCCTCGGCCGCGAGCTCGCGCGCGTGGTCGCCGACCCAGTTGAGCGCCGTGCCCGCCAGCTTGAGCCCGTTCTTCGCCGCGTACTCGGCCGCCTCCGTCACCTGCTCGCTGGTGAACTTCGCCGCGTCGCCAGCCAGCTCGACGGTGCCCTTCGCGACGTCGACGGCCATCTCTCCGGCCTTCCCGACGACCTTCATCACCCCGTTGGCCGCGTCACCGACGAAGCCGACCACCGAGCCCGCCGCGTCCCCGACCGCGCCCAGGACGTCGCCCGCAACGCCCACCGCGTCGTTGAACCGATCTTTCGCCCAGTCGAGCAGCCCGCCTTCGTGCCGGTCGAACAGCTCGTCTTTCGTCTCGTTCTTGCCGTAGGCCTCGAGGCGCGCACCGAGCGCGACCATGAGATCGGGCTTGCCGCCGTGGTCGAGGTGGTCGCCGAACCCGTCGTCGACGTGCATCAGCTCGCTCTCGTTCGGGAGCTTCTTCGCGAGCTGGTCGGCGATGAGGAACGAGCCGAGGGGGCCCGCCTTCGTGGCGACGTCTGAGAGCGCGCGCACGGTGTTCTTCACCGCGTCCTTGTCGGCGCCCTTGGTGAAGGCGTCGTCGCGCGCGTTCTTGTCGAGGACGGTGGTGACCTTGTCGAGGGTCGGCGCCGCCGCGCGGATCAGCGCGTTGGTGTACGCCGGGTCGGTCGACGCGTTCGCGAGGGTGCGGAGCTTCTGGCTCGCCGCGTTCGCCGCTTCGGCCTCGGAGTGACCACCCGCGCGCGAGTCGTCCCACGCCTTCTGGACCTCTCTGGCGCCGGCGGCCGCGCGCTGCTCGGGCGTCTGGGCAGCAGCGGCAGCGCCAGCCTGTCCCTGGAGGGCGACCTGACTGCGCTGCGGTGCGATGGCACCGCCCTTCGCCTGAACGGCGCGCAGCTCGCTGAGCGACATCGTTCGGCCGGCCGTGGGAGCGCTCGGCGGCGGCGTGCCGAGGCCATCACCCATGCGCGCGCGGAGCGAACGGCCCAGCCCCTGCGAGAGCTCGTCCTTGCCGAGCGATTGGCGAACCCCCGAGGCGGTCGGCTTGTTGACTGCGCTCTTGACCAGCGAGGCCTTGTTCAGCGCGCTCTTCTGCGTGTTCTTCCGCGCGGCCTCCCCAGCGGCCTTCCTGGCAGCAGCCTCGGCGGCCTTCTTCGCAGCGAGCTCAGCGGCGCGTCGGGCGGCGGCACGGGCGGCACGGGCGGCACGGGCAGCATCGGAAACGGTGCTCATGGGGCACTCCTCGGAAGCGAAAGGGACACCTTCTGATCGGCCAGGAACGCGAGCGCGTCGCCAGCCGGAACGTCACGGACAGTGACAAGAATGGGTGGGTTTCGAGGCTCGGGCGAGCGCGGCGCTGCCGTTGTCGCTCCAGGGTGACGGTCGATCAGCGACAGCACGGCACTTCGGCGCACACTGACCGACCTCCTCCCCATGCGCGCCGACCCTGTTCGACCGCCTCCCCGCCACCGCCCCGCGATGCTGCGTCGGGTCGAGACCGCGAAGCGGCCCGCCACGCCTGCCCGTCGCCGCGCCACCTCGTCGCCGAGCTCGCGAGAGTGAGGTGCAGCTGGGCCAGACGCTGACCATCGACTGCTTCTGAGGTCTCCGCTTCTTCTCGGCTGAGTTGGGCCGATTGAACCCTCCCGCCAGCGAGGGCATCTGTGCTTCTACCCTGCCGTCGGCGGCGAAGAAGCCGTCAGCAGAACGCGAGGTAGGCCTGCCTTCTCGCCTCGAGCCGTGCGGCGAGCCCCGCGTGAGCGCTGCCCACCCCGTCATGAATCACCTTCGCTTCGTCGCGGTAGGCCGCCCGCTTCTGCGGGCTCCAGTGTTCGGGTGGCTGCTCGAGGTTCGCGATGCGGTCGGCGAGCTTCACCAGCTGCACCTCGCGCGGCTGGGCCTGAAGGCGGCGGAGCGAGTCGCCCATCTGCGCCTTCTTCTCGAGCCGCTCGTCCTTCGTCAGCGCCTGAACCCCGTCGGCGACGGCGGCCCCGAACCGTTGAACGAGCACCTCCCTCGTGACGCCGGCGTCCTCCATCGAGTCGTGGAGCAGCGCGCACGTCACGGCGAGGTCGACGTCGAAGTCACGCGACTCGGCCCACGCTCGGAGCACCTCGCTCGCCACCTTCACCAGGTGCACCACGTAGGGAGCGCCCGAGCCGGGCACCTTCTGGTCCCCGTGCACCTTCACCGCGAAGTCGAGCGTTCGGGCAAACGAGTCCTGGTTCCACATGGCTCACCCCTGCTGGGCGCGCCGGCCCAGCGCATCATACGTGGCGTACTTGTAGGCTTCCGAGAGCGTCGGGTAGTTGAAGCAGGTGTTGATGAAGAGGTCGGCCTTCGCCTGGCTCATCAACGCGACGAGGCCGATGTGGACCAGCTCGGTGGCGCTCTCGCCCACGCAGTGCACGCCGAGCAAAGTGAGGTCGTCGCGGCGGAACAGCAGCTTCAGGAAGCCCTCGGCGCCCACCATCAGCCCGCGCGCGTTGGTAGCGAAGTCTGCTCGCCCCGCGATGTAGTCGACGCCCTTCGCCGTGAGGTCGCGTTCGGTCTCGCCGACCATCGACACCTCGGGAATCGTGTAGATGCCGTACGGAAACACGGGAGAGACGGCCGTCTTGTATTTGAGGTCGAAGAAGTGAACGACCGCGACGCGCGCCTGCTCCATCGAAGTCGACGCGAGCGCCGGGAAGCCGATGACGTCTCCCACCGCGGCGATGTGCGGCACCTTCGTCGTGAACGTGACCGGGTCGACCGTCAGCTGGCCGCGCTTGTTGACCTCGAGGCCGGCGAGCTCGAGGCCAAGACCGCCCGTGTTGCCCTGCCGCCCCGCGCACACCAGCACGCAGTCGGCGGCGAGCGTGTCGCCTGAGTCCAGTGAGAGCCGCACGCCCGCCTCGGTCGACTCGCACCCCCACACCTGCGCCGGCATGCGGAAGGTGATGTGGAGCGCCTGCATTCGGGTCTTCAGCGAGGCCACGACGTCGTCATCGAGGAACCCCAGAATGTTCGGCTTCGGCTCGACGATGGTGACGTCCACGCCCAGCGTCGCGAAGAGGCACGCGTACTCGCACCCGATGACGCCTCCACCGACCACCACCATCGATTTGGGAATGTCGTGCAGGCGCACGATCTCATCCGAGTCGTAGACGTTCTCCTGCTCGAACGGGAACTGCGGCGGGCGATGAGGGCTCGAGCCCGTCGCGACGAGCACATGCTTCGCCTTGATGACCGTCGGCGTGGCGCCGCTGTCGATGGCGATGGTGTGCGGGTCGACGAAGCGGGCGGCGCCGTGGAACGTGCGCACCTTGTGGCGCTCGAGGTTCGCGGTGATGCGCAGCCGCTCTTCGGTGACGACGGTCTCGAGCTGGTAGAGGAAATCCGACACGGTGGCCTGACGCGAGAGCGCGAGGTCGACGCCGTGCAGTCCTCGTTGGCGAAAGCCCGACAGATAGAGCGCCGTCTCTCGCAACGTCTTCGAGGGCAGCGTCCCCGTGTTCACCATCGCGCCGCCGTGCACCTGCTCCTTCTCGATGAGCGCCACGGACTTGCCGAAGTACGCGGCCTGCGCGGCCCCCTTTTCCCCTGCAGCCCCACCGCCGATGACGACCAGGTCGAATTCGTCCATGAGGCGCCAGAGCGTAGCGCCGTCGAGCGACCCGGGGCATCCTGAACCGGGACGAACGGCTCGCAGCACCCTTGCAGCGGGTGGCGCCTTCCACGCTCCGAGTCGGAGCCATCACCCTCGCAGAGCTGCGGTACGGCATCGCGAAGAGTCACCAGCCCCTGGTCGCGAGCGCGAACCTTCGAGCGTTCCTCGCCCGCGTCGCCGTCGTGCCCTTCGATGAAGCGGCAGGGACCGAGTACGGCCAGCTTCGCGCTGCGCTCGAGAGACGGGGCGCCGTCATCGGCCCGCTCGACCTGCTGATCGCGGCCCAGGCGCTTTCCCAGCGGTGGACGCTCGTCACCAGCAACACGCGTGAGTTTCGGCGCGTGCCTGAGCTGAAGGTGGTCGACTGGCGAACGAGCTGAAGCGGGCTTTCGTCAGTGGCCGACGGCAGTGACGTGCTCCATCAACTGGTCGAGCATGCGCCAGGTTGCGCCCCAGACGACGTGGCGGCCCTCGCCCCAGACGTAGACGGTGCGGTCGGCCTGGGAGATGAAGCGTGACTCGCGCCGCAACCGCCACAGCGGCGCTTCGAGCACCTCGGCGATCTCTCCGGCATTGGGCATCAGCGGAGCGTCGGTCGGCACCACTCCGACGAAGGGCGTCACCCAGTACGAGGTGATGGTCGGCATCGCGCCGAGCATGCCGAGCACCGAGACGTCGTCAGGCTCGAGCCCCAGCTCTTCCTTCGTCTCTCGCAGCGCGGTGTGGAGCGGTGTCAGGTCACCCACGTCGCGGGCCCCACCGGGAAACGAGATCTGCCCCGGGTGCTTGCGCAGCGTCAGGGGCCGCATCGTGAGGTACGCCCACGGCTCGCCGTCGCGCCAGAAGAGCGGCGCCAGCACTGCCGCCTCTTTGAGTTTCATGCCCGGCGCCTCCATCACCTTCGAGGGCACGGTGCGCAGGCGTGTCTCGAGTCGGCGGAAGAAGCCACCGTCGTCGACTGGTGCGCGCGCCGCGGTCGTCACTCCGATGAGTGTAGCGAGCGGCGGCGCGCGTCGCTCGATTCGTCGAGGGTGAGTCGCGCAGGAGCGTCCAGTCGACGTCGAGGTGCGCCGCGTCGCTCGATTCGTCGAGGTGAGCCGCGCAGGAGCGTCCAGTCGATCGTCGAGGTGCGCAGCGTCGATCGCGCTCGAGGCTCAGCCCTGGGTCGGGCTCGCAGGAACTCCGGCATCGATCGTTCCCGCATCGTCGAGCGCGCCAGCCTCAGCGCCAGGCGTCTCGGCGGGGGCGACGCGGGGAGCGCCAGCGTCGATCAGCGCCGGAGCCGCCGGGCTCACGGGCCCATTCGACCTCGCGGCATCACCGCCGGGCTCCAACACCCCTGCGGACAACAGGCCCAGCAGCGCCAGCCCCGTCACCACGCGGTACACCACGAACACCAGCGTCGAGCGGTTGCGCAGGAACTGGAGCAGGCCCCAGATGGCCGCCAGCCCCGAGACGAACGACACCACCGTGCCGATGACCATCACGTCCAGCCCCGGCCCGTCGGTCGCCTGGAGCAGGTGCTTCAGCTCGAACACGCCGGCGAGCGTGGTGGCGGGAATCGACAAGAGGAACGAGTACCGCGCGGCGTCGGCGCGGGTGAAGCCGAGCGACAGGCCGCCCGTGATGGTGGTGCCGGAACGCGACGAGCCGGGAATGAGCGCGACGGCCTGCCACAGCCCGACGATGAGCCCGTCTTTGAGCGTCATCTCCTCCAGCGTGCGTTTGTGCGACGCCAGGCGCTCGACGATGAAGAGCACGATGGCGAGCGCGATGAGCGAGGCCGAGATGACGTACAGGCTGCGCAACGACGTCTCGATGGTCTTCTTGAAGAGCAGCCCGCACACGGCAATCGGAATCGTGCCGAGGCCGACGAACCACGCGAGCCTGGAGTCGAGCGTCTCGAAGGGCTTTCGATCGACGAGCCCCTTGACGAAGGCGCGCGTCAGCTGGACCAGGTCCTTCGCGAAATAGACGAGCACCGCGCCGACGGTGCCGAGCTGAATGACCGCCGAGTACGCGGCGCCCGGATCCTTCCAGCCAAGCAGCGCTGGCACGATACGCAGGTGCGCGGTCGACGAGATGGGCAGGAATTCCGTGATGCCCTGCACCAGGCCCAGGACGACCGCTTCGAGGGTGCTCACAACGAGGTGACGCTCCAGACATCGCCGCCAAGCTCGGCCTTCTTGAGCTCCCAGGCGGCCAGCACGTCGGCCGTGTGCGCGATGTACTCGGCGCCGGCCTCGAAGCGGTGCTTCTTCGCGTACGCGGTGATGAACTCGCGCAAGACGGGCGAGAGGAAGTGCGTGGCGAGCACCACCTCACTGCCATCGAGGTACTCGGTGAAGCGCAGCGCGAAGCCCGACTGGGCACCGCCGTTTGTTTCGACGCGAACCACGTCGGCCTTCACGTGCACTTCGCGGCCTTTGGGCGGCAGCGTCAGCTCGACCAACAACCGCGTGCCAAGCTTCAGGAAGAAGCTCGACTCGAGGAACATGCCCCCGACGCTGATGTTCACCGTCGGCAGCGTCGCCTCGAAGACCCGTGACGGGTCGTCTGCGAGCGAGAGGCGCGCACGCACCTCGATGCTGGCGCGTGGGTAACGCCGGCGCGGGTCGGTGCTCGAGACCGGTTGCTTCTCGGTCACGGGCGTCTTGCCCGGCGCAGAGGGTGACTTGTTGAGCGACGAGAGCGCCGCGGAGCGACCGAGCGTCAGGTCCGGCCGCGCGGCCGTCGCCACAGAGGGGAGTCGCGGCTCAGGCCGACGCACCATCATGGGCACCGCAGGTCGGTCGGGGAGTCGCGCACTGGGACCGGGCTTCGACGGGCTCGTCACACCGCCAGCCGACGTCGCCGGCTTCGATGGCTCGAGCCGACGCTCGGGCGCTGTCCTGGCAGCGATCGCGGAGACGCTCGATGCGGCTGCGGGCGACCTGGGTGCACCTCCCGCAGAACCCGATGCGGCACCCGTAGAGATGGATGGGGTTCCGGTAGACCTGGATGCGGTTCCGGCAGAACCCGATGCGGCACCCGCAGACATGGATGCGGTTCCGGCAGACCTCGGTGCGGTTCCGGCAGCCTTCGTTGCGGCACCCGCAGACATGGACGCGGATCCGGCAGCCTTCGGTGCGGCTCCGGTAGCCTTCGGTGCGGTTCCGGCAGACTTCGGTGCGGCTCCGGCAGCCTTCGGTGCGGTTCCGGCAGCCTTCGGTGCGGCTCCGGCAGATTTCGGTGCGGTTCCGGCAGCCTTCGGTGCGGCTCCGGCAGCCTTCGGTACGGCTCCGGCGGCCTTCGGTGCGGCTCCGGCGGCCTTCGGTGCGGCTCCGGCAGCCTTCGGTGCGGCTCGGGCGTGTGCTGTGGCGCGGCTCCTCAACTCGCGCGCGAGGGAAGCCGACGACCCCTCCTCGTTCTTTCCTCGCGCCTTCACCTCGGCACGCAACGCAGCGACGGACGGCCTGGCGTCAGGCGGCAACGGCCTCTTGCGGGTCTCGAGCGCCGCTGCCATCGCGGCGAGCGAGGAGCCCTGCTTCGACTTCGATGCAGACCGGGCCACGTGGAACGTCCTTTCCCGAGCGCCCTTCAAGCAAACAGCCCCTCCCCGGTCTATCGGAGAAGGGCTGCGGGCGAATCATTCAGCGTCTTCTTCAGGCCGCCTTGATCGTCGAGCTACCCACGGCGTCGCGGAGCGCGTCCTTCTTGTCCGTCTTCTCCCAGCTGAACTCCGGGCGGCCGAAGTGACCGTACGCGGCAGTGCGCGAGTAGATCGGCTTGAGCAGGTCGAGGTGCTCGATGATCTGGCGCGGCTTGAGGCCGAACACCTGGCGCACGGCGGCGCTGATGCGGCCCTCATCGACCTTCGAGGTGCCGAACGTCTCGACGAGCACGCTGACGGGCTCGGCGACGCCGATGGCGTACGAGATCTGCACTTCGCAGCGGTCCGCCAGGCCAGCGGCCACGACGTTCTTCGCGATGTAGCGGCCCATGTACGCGGCCGAGCGGTCGACCTTCGAGGGGTCCTTGCCCGAGAACGCACCGCCGCCGTGTCGGCCCATGCCGCCGTAGGTGTCGACGATGATCTTCCGGCCCGTGACGCCCGAGTCGCCCATGGGGCCACCGATGACGAAGCGGCCGGTCGGGTTGATGAAGAACTTGGTCTTCTTGTCGACGAGCTTGGCCGGCAGGGACGCGCGGATCACCTCGTCCATGATGACTTCCTTGATCTTCTTGTTCGACACCTCTTCGGCGTGCTGGGTCGAGAGCACCACCGCGTCGATGCGAACCGGCTTGCCGTTCTTGTACTCGAAGGTGACCTGCGACTTGCCGTCCGGGCGAATCCAGTCGTGCTTCTTGCGGCGAATGTCGGCGAGCTTGCGGGTGAGCGCGTGCGCGTAGTGGATGGGCGCAGGCATCAGCACATCGGTCTCGTTGCAGGCGTACCCGAACATCATGCCCTGGTCACCGGCGCCCTGCTCCTTCTTCGAGCCCTCATCGACGCCGCGGGCGATGTCCTGCGACTGGCCTTCGATGGCCACCATGACGCCGCAGGTGTGGCCGTCGTAGCCCATCGCCGAGTCGGTGTAGCCGATGCGCGTGATGGTGTTGCGGACGATGCGGGGAATGTCGATCCACGCGGTGGTCGTCACCTCGCCAGCCACGATCGCGATGCCCGTCTTGACGAGGGTCTCGACGGCGATGCGGGCGTGCGGATCCTTCTCGATGAGCGCGTCGACGACACCGTCGCTGATCTGGTCGCAGATCTTGTCCGGGTGGCCTTCAGTCACGGATTCAGAGGTGAAGAGGTAGTCCTTGGGCATGGTCAGGTTCTTCGTGTGAGGGTGAATGGGAAAGCTGGCGGCCCGCGAGCGTCTAGCGCGCAGCGTCAAAGGGGTCAACGCGCAGCAGCGAAACAGATCACCGGGCAGCCGGGTCGGGCACGAGGCTGACCTCGATGGGTTTGCGCTCGCCATCGGTGATGGAGAAGCGCTCCGTCAACGGGCGGTAGCCGATGGCGCGCACCTCGAGCTCGTGGTTACCCGTGGGAAGCGGTTGAGATTCCCCGGCGCCGCCGTCGAGCGTCACGACGCGACCATCGATGGTGACGACGGCATCAGGTGGAGAGACGACGAACAGCAGCTGGCCTTCGCGGCTCAGGAGCGACACGTCGAGGGTGGTTTGCTGTCGGTCCGTCACGATCGCGGTCACCTGCGTCGGCATGGAATCGGGGTGCTCGAGCAGCAGCTCGTGCCTCCCTCCAGGCAGGTCCGAGAGGGCGGTGGGCGTGCGGAACTGCACCGCCACACCATCGAGGCGAATCGAGGCCCCGGGTGGCTGGGAGCGGACCAGCAGTGTGCCGCGGGGCACCGCGACCGCCCCTCCCTTTCGCCACCACAGACCTCCGAGCACCAGCGCGACCACCACGGCGGCGACCGCGAACGGCCACGTCGACCGTGTTGGCGGCGGCCGCGGCGCGGGCGTTCGTTTCACCGCGCCGGGGAGCTCCGCGAGCGCGCCGACCTCGTCCGGGAGCCGGAGCGGTGCGCTCACCGGCTCTTCGGGCTCGGCTCGGCCTGGGTCCCCGTGCGGCTCGACAGGCAGCTCCGCAGGGAGCTCGAGCGGCGCTGACAGCACCGCAGTCGACATCGGTGTGCGCCGGGCCTCGACGGGAATCGTCTGCCCGGCGGCGACGACGGTCCTCTGCGTGCGCGACGGCTCGTCGAGGGCCGCGACGAGGTTGACGCCTTTCTCGAAGTACTCCTTCAGCTCGGACGTCGAGGCGCTCACGAGACGGCCCATCAGCGACGCGTGCGCCTGGAAGTCGTTGCCGAAGTGCTGACGGATGAACGCCGCGAGCGCCGGCCGTTGATCCTCTTGGGGCATGACGGCGCGCAGGGCGTTGGCGACCTCGATCATCGAGGCGAACCTTTCTTCCCGCAGGGTCGACGTCATCTTCCGGAACACCGCGTCGACCACCGAGGGCACGTCGGGCCGCTGCTCGACCAACATCGGCCGACGGCCCTCGATGATGGCGTGAATGACGGCGAGCTCGTTGTCTCCGGCGAAGAGGGGGCGCAGCGCGAGGCTTTCGTAGAGCGCGGCGCCGAGCGAGAACTGGTCGACGCGGCCATCACCCGGCAGCTGCCGAATGAGCTCTGGCGCCAGGTAGCGGGCCTTGCCCTTGAGCAGGCCGGTGCTGGTGCGGGTCCGGCGCTCCTCGGCGTGCGCGATGCCGAAGTCGAGCACCTTCACGACGCCGTCGAAGGTGAGGAAGATGTTCGAGGGCGTCAGGTCGCGGTGCACCAGGTTGAGCGGCCTGCCGTCAGCGCTGGTCGCGGTGTGGGCGTACGCCATGCCCTCGGCGGCCGAGATGATGATCTGCAGCGCGAGCGGCCATGGCAGCTGCGCGCCGACCGAGATGAGGCGCTCGATGACCAGGTCGAGGTCGAACCCCGCGAGGTATTCGAGCACGAGGAACGGGCCATCACGGCTGCTCCCGCGGTCGAGCGCGCGCACGACGTTCGGGTGGGCGAGCCTCATGGCCAGGTTGGCCTCGTCGCGGAACATCGTGACGTGTTCCTGCTTCGAGCGCAGGTTCGGCAGCAGTTGCTTCACCACGCACAGCCGCGGCGGCGTGCTCTTCGCGTCGCGGGCGAGGAACACCTCGGCCATGCCGCCCTCGGCCAGCTTCTTGATGAAGACGTATCGTTCGCGCTCGGCGGCCACGGCCCACAGGAGACCATCGCCGCCGCACCAACTCAACGATTCCCGCCGTTGGAGGGGAGCCCGCAGAAGCTCATTGCGGGGTTGGCCCAGACGTGAAGAATGACCGCCCCCTGCCGTCGGAGCCGCACATGAACCGAACTCTCGTCGCCCTCGCCGCCCTCACCCTCACGATGCCTGCTCTGGCAGGACCCAAAGAAGACGTGTCGAAGCCGCTGAAGGTCATCGTGAACTCGGTGCGCTACGGGAAAGACCTGGCCGCGCTCAAGCTCTTCGCCGGTGAGGAGCAGGGCAAGTTCCTGCTGGGTGACGACTGGGCCAAAGGCACCGACGCCCAGCGCAAGGAGTTCGTCGAGCAGTTCCACCTGCTGTTCGGGAAGATCGCGTTCCCGAAGATCCGGAAGAACTTCGAGAACCTCGACAGCGTGACCTACGAAGAGCCCACGCTGACGGGCGACAAGGCCTCCATCGGGTCGACGATTCTCATCAACCACCCGATGAAGAAGCAGGAGCTCAAGGTGAAGTACGAGGTGGTGAAGCAGGCCGGCGGCTACAAGGTCATCGACGTGGCGGTGCTGGGGGACTCGATGCTGACGGGCATTCGCGACGACCAGATTCGTCCCATCTTGAAAGATGGCGGCTGGCCCAACCTGCTCAAGTTGATGAAGGACAAGAACGCCGAGTTGAAGGACGTCGTCCTGAAGTGACGCCGTGCGAAACGGCCTGTCGGCGACCGTTTGCGTCGTCGGCAGGCTCGGTTAGGGTTCGCCGCTGACGTTTGGGGATCAGCCAGCGCTGGTCCGGCAACGAAGAACCAGCCACACCACACACGTCCGGGGAGACCACCACATGAAGCGCATCGCACTGATTGCCCTGAGCACGCTTGGGCTCGTCGGTTGCGGAGGCACGGCGAAGATCGCTGGGAAGGAAGGCGCGGCCCAGGCCTTCTTCGCCGCGTCGGGTGCGTCGGCAGCCAACGCCGGGCGCTCGGCCGCGCCCCTCGACATCGCGAAGAGCCTGACGTGGAAGTGCCCCGAAGGTGGCGAAGCGTCACTCACGGGCTTTGCGGTGAGCGTCAACACCGGTGGCGGCACGGGCGCGTCGGTGAACCAGTCGTTCACCATCAAGTACAGCAACTGCGGTGCCGCCTCGAGCGAGGCCGGAGTCGCCGTCTACAACGGGACCTTCACGGTGACGCAGCAGGTGATCACCGACGCGAACGGCGCCAGCGTCGACCAGACGTTCAAGGGTCGCGTGGAGGTCCAGGGCGCGTTCAACGACTTCATCGAAGCGGACGTGAAGCAGCAGGTCTCGGTCAACGCGTTGGTCAGCACGAGCGGCACGGTGAGCATGAAGCTCGTCGGCACCATCAAGACCTTGGAAGGCACGCACACGTTCAACGAAGACGTGAACGTGTCGGGCCGCGGGAAGATCGCCGTCGCCGCGGTGTCGAAGTAACCACGCTCCGCGCTGGTCCCGACGCCCTGGCCCTCTTCACGAGCGCCGGGGCGTCGTCGTTTCCGGGACGTTGGTTCGCGCTTCACACGAGCGGAAGTCGTCGCGCAGAGGGGCATCCTCCGCGTGCGCGAGGCGAGTTCGGACTGGACGGGAACCCATCGAAAGACCACGGGAAAGGCAGTCGGCTTGCATTCATGCGCATGGACGCATATCTACGCGCCATCCATGTCGCTGCAGGCCGCCACCTCGACTTCTTCCCGTGCGATGCCGCGCGTCGAGCTCTTCAAGCTCTTCGCCGAGCCGGGGCGTCTGCAGGTGCTCGCGCTGTGCGCTGAAGAAGAGCTCTCGGTCTCTGAGCTCGCGACGCTGCTCGACGACAGCCAGCCGCAGGTGAGCCGCAAGGTGGCTCCGCTGCGTGACGTGGGCCTGCTCGAAGCGCGACGTGACGGCACCCGCACCTTCTTGCGTGCCGGCGACGTGATGAACGACCTCGTGGTCCAAGACGCGGTCGCCGAAGGCCGCCGTCTCTGCCTCGCCGACGGCAGCCTCTCGCGCATGCCCGGCGTCATCGCGGCGCGTGAAGCCCGTGGCGTCGAGCACTTCGACGTCGCGCCGAACACCGAGCGCGCGTCCTCGACACCCACCATGCCGGAGCACCTGGCGCACCTCGCGGCGCTCGCTCCACTGATGCCGGGTCGTCAGCTCGCCGTCGACGTCGGCACTGGTGACGGGCTGGTTCTCGACGTGCTGGCTCCGCTCTACCAGCGCATCATCGCCGTCGACCGCAGCCGCGCGCAGTTGGCCCGCGTCGCCCAGCGCGTCGAGGCGCGCGGCTTCCACCACGTCTCGCTCTTCGAGGGCAGCTACGACGACACCGCGCTCGTCGAGCGCATCGACGCCGCGGGCGGAGCCGACCTCGTTTTCGCTGGCCGTTCGCTCCACCACGCCTCGCGGCCTGCGTCGGCGGTCCGCTCTCTCGCGCGGCTACTCAAGCGTGGTGGCCACCTCGTCGTCCTCGACTACCTTCCGCACGAGCTCGACTCGATGCGCGAGCAGGGCGACGTGTGGCTCGGCTTCCCTGACGCCGAGGTGCGCCGCCTGCTCCTCGAGGCGCAGCTCGCGGTCCTTGCCTCGTTCCCCATTCCCGCAGCCTTCCACCCCGATGGCCCCGACGCGTCGCTGACCTGGCACGCGTGGGTGGCGCAGCGGCCCACCTGACGAGCAGTTCAACCCCGAAGTGACGACAACGCAGTTCCCTCCCAACGAGAGAAGAAGCCATGGACCACAAAGCAACGTTCCCCGCGTACAAAGTGAAGGACCTCAACCTGGCCGAGTGGGGCCGCAAAGAGATCCTGATGGCCGAGAAGGAGATGCCCGGCCTCATGTCGCTGCGCGCCCAGTACGCCGGCAAGCACCCTCTCAAGGGCGCCCGCATCGCCGGCTGCCTTCACATGACCATCGAGACCGCGGTGCTCATCGAGACGCTCGTCTCGCTCGGCGCTGAAGTCACGTGGACCTCGTGCAACATCTTCTCGACGACCGACCACGCCGCCGCCGCCATCGCGAAGGCCGGAGTGCCGGTGTTCGCGTGGAAGGGCGAGACGCTCGAGGAGTACGACTGGTGCCTCGACCAGCAGATCTTCGCCTTCAAGGACGGCAAGGGCCCCAACATGCTGCTCGATGACGGCGGCGACCTGACCATCTGGATTCACCAGAAGTACCCGAAGCTGCTGACGGGTCCTGATGGCATCAGGGGCCTCTCGGAAGAGACCACCACGGGCGTGCACCGCCTGTACGAGATGGCGAAGAAGGGCGAGCTGAAGGTCCCCGCCATCAACGTCAACGACTCGGTCACCAAGTCGAAGTTCGACAACCTCTACGGCTGCCGCGAGTCGTTCCTCGACGGCATCAAGCGCGCCACCGAGGTGATGATCGCCGGCAAGGCCGTCGTCATCGCGGGCTACGGAGACGTCGGCAAGGGCTGCGCGTTCGCCGCTCGAGGCATGGGCGCGCGGGTCAGCGTCACCGAGGTCGACCCCATCAACGCTCTGCAGGCCGCGATGGAGGGCTTCAACGTGGTGACGATGGACGAGGCCTGCGCAACGGCCGACATCATCTGCACCGCCACGGGCTGCGTCGACGTGGTGACGGGCGAGCACATGATGAAGATGAAGGACGGCGCGATCCTCGCGAACATCGGTCACTTCGACAGCGAGATTCAAATCTCGTGGCTCGAGAAGAACCCCGAGATTCGTGAAGAGAACGTCAAGCCGCAGGTCGACCAGTTCATCTTCCCGTCTGGCAAGCGCATCACCGTGCTCGCTCGCGGCCGACTGGTGAACCTCGGCTGCGCGACCGGCCACCCGTCGTTCGTCATGTCGAACTCGTTCACCAACCAGACCCTCGCGCAGCTCGCGCTCTGGGGCGCCATCGACGTCGGCCAGAAGTTCGAGGCGGGCAAGGTGTACGTGCTCCCCAAGAAGCTCGACGAGCACGTCGCGCGGCTGCACCTCGACAAGGTCGGCGCCAAGCTGACCAGGCTGTCCGAGGCGCAGGCGAAGTACCTGAACGTCTCCATCGAGGGCCCGTTCAAGCCTGAGACGTACCGGTACTGAACCCGGTTCAGTTGATGACGTGACGCGGGCCGTCGGGGAGGAATCCCTGGCGGCCCGTCGTCTTTCCAGGCGTCAGCTGGCGCGAGCGCCTTGCGAATCGACCGCAAGATGTCGAAGCGGGTGATGGCGCCGACGAGCTTGCCGTTCTCGACGACGGGGAAGCGGCGGAAGGTGGCCCTGACGTCTCGAACGACGGGCCAGCTCGACGCTGGCGCTGCGGTGCGACGACGAGCAGCGACGACAGGAGACTCGAAGTCCCGGTGAAGGCGCTCGTCAGGTCAACGCGGTCACGGCGGCCGAGGCCACGCGGTGGGCGGTGCGCTCGTCCTGGGGAAACTCGAGCTGCTGATACAGGCGGGTCAGCCGCGCCACCTTGCTCAGCCCGAGGGCCGGCCCGCGCACGACGGCCAGGTGGGCGATGAAGAGCAACGAGTAGCCACGCTCCACGTTCGACAGCGACGCGGCGTCGAAGGCGAGCTCCTTCTTCGCGAAGTCGAGGTAGCGCGGGAGCACGGCAGGAACTTCAGCCGCGTGATGCTCCACGGCCTGGAGAATGGCCGCCGTTGACTCGAGCCCCGACAGGCGCAACACCTCGACGAGGTAGTCGGGGAAGAACGGCTGCGGCGTGAGCGGTTTCTCGAGCGCGCGCGCGACGGAGTCATCGAGCGCCTCGAGCACCGGCTGACGGACCAGCACGTCGAGCGAGACGAGGTCGATGGGCAGGTCGCCGTCGTTGCGTGCGAGCGTCGCGCGCGCTGCGTCTCGTGAGGCCGCGAGGTCGCGCCGAATCGAGACGAACTCCTGGTCCGCGAGCTCGAGCAGGCCGGCCACCCGGGCGAAGCGCCGGCGAATCGCGTCAGGCACTGCGTCGTCGACCTTGTAGCCGAGGTCGTGCTCCACCTCGGCCCACGCGTGCTGGAGCGCCGTTCGCACCTGCACCTCGAAGCGGAAGTCGGGGTGCGGCCCATCGCGGTGCGCGCAGACGTAGTGCACCGAGCGGTAGCCAGCCGGCCGCACGCGCTCGAGCGAGTTGCCGAAGTCGACCTCGAAGTGCTGCTCGATGAGGCGGGAGACCTGCTCGACGTGGTCTTCGAACGAAACGGAGACCCGGAGCCCCAGCAGGTCCGTCACGTCCCACAGCGAGCGGTAGCTCTTGTCGGGGCGCGCCAGCTTGTGGGCCAGGCTCGCGCCGTCCTTGAGGCGCCAGGTGACGAACGAGACGGGCACCCCACCCTCGCGGAGCAGGCGCTCGAGCCGGGCGTGCAGCGTCGCCCCCGCCTCACGGAGCTGGGGAGAGACCGACTTGAACTGCTGCACCATCTGCTCGCTCACGCTGCGGAAGCTACTCCGCGCTGTGGCCAATGGAGCAGCTCAGTTGAAACGTCAGCCCTTGATCAACGCCTCGAGGGCGGTGCGATCGGCCGCGACCAGGTCCTTCACGCGGTCCTTCACGACGTCGGCGACGATGATCTCACCGATCTCGGTCGCGACCGACCTGAAGATGCCGCGCGCCTTCATGCCCTCGCACTGCTTCAAGTTGTCGTCGGTGGGCGTGAGGAAGTGCACCGAGTCGGCCTTGTAGCGGTGAATGAGGAACAGCTGCGCGAGCGTCATCAGGCGCTTCTTGCGCAACGACAGGTCGAAGGTGTTCTGGTCGCGCACCGACACGATGCTGCGGCCGCGCCGGTCCTTGATGGTGTTGAAGACGACGTTGAGCACCTTCGCGCCATCGGCGCCCACCAGCGCGAGCTCGAGCAGATCGGCGCCTGCGGTGTTCGGCCGCAGCGACACCTTGAGCTTCCCGGCGAACCCGTGCTGCTTGCGCCACATCTCGAGCCAGTCCTCGAGCACCCTGGGCGGGACCTCGGTCTGCACGAGGTGCTGGAACTGCGTCGAGCCCTTGCCCATCGCCTTGGTGGTGGCGGTGCGGCCCGAGATGGAGCTCAGGCCCGCGTCAGCGCGGGGGCCACCGACGAGCGTCTGCGGCGTGCGGTACGGCGACTCGAGGAGGCGGAACTTCCGCTGCAGCCGCGCGAGGGCGAGCATGCCGTCCTGCTTGAGGGCCGAGGCGAACTCCTCACCGGCGAGGCCGTCGATCTGATGACCACCGTAGGTGATGAAGTCGAACACGAAGCCCAGCTTCCCGAGCTCTTCGGGGAAGCGGCGCATCTCGTCGTCGCTCATGCCCGTGGTGTCCCAGTTGAACGAGGGCGACAGGTTGTACGCGAGCATCTTGCCGGGGAACTTCGCGTGAATCGCGTCGGCGAACTTCTTCGCCTCGTGGAGGTCGGCGGTCTTCGTCTCCATCCACAAGATGTCGCAGAACGGCGCGGCGGCGAGCGACTTGGCGATGGCGTACTCGAGGCCACCACGCACCTGGTAGTAGCCGTCAGGCGTCTTCGCGTGCTCGCAGTCCCACTTCACGTCGGCGCCCATGGAGCGCGCCTTCTCCTGCGCCGAGTACCAGCCGACGTGGTTGGCGAACTCGAGCCACTGCGCGGGCGTCATCGGGAACTGGGCGCCCTCGGTCACGCGGAAGGTCATCTGCTCGGCGACGGCCTCGGCGTACGTCTTCACGCCCGCTTCGACCTGCCAGGCGTCGACCAGCTTGTCGAAGGCCTTGTCGAGCGCGTCGTCGACGTTCTTCACGGCCTTCTTGTTGAACTCGGCGACGGCCTCGACGACCAGTGACGAGATGCCGGTCTTCTCGAGCCACGCATCGGCGGCGGCGAGCTCGGCGTCGGACACGGCATAGAGGAGGTGCCCGCTGAGCTCCGCGATGCCGGCCTTCCGGTACTGACGGAGCGTCGCGAGCAACACCGCGCGGAACGTCGGGAGCCCGAGGTTGGTGGCGCCGAGGATGAACGGTTGGTCTCGCTCGTCACCACGGCCGTCGAGCAGGGTCGCCGACTCGGCGTCGGTGCGCGCGACGATGATGCCGGGCACGCCCATGAGGTCGAGCTGGAAGCGGGCCGCCGAGAGGCGCTTGAGCTGCTCGTCTTCGCTCACCAGCACCTTGCCGCCCTGGTGCCCGCACTTCTTCACGCCGACCTTCTGATCTTCGATGTGGTACCCGGGCACGCCCACCTCGACGAAGCGTCGAATGAGGTTGCGCACGTGCGCGTCGCCACCATGGCCGGTGTCTGCGTCGGCGATGATGAAGGGGCGGAAGTCGATCTCCGGCGTCGCCTGTCGCTGCTCCTCGCTCATGCGCGCGCGGGCGTGGAACTGGTTCTTGTCGGCGGTCAGCAGGGCGCGAACGATCGGCGCGGCCTCGTTGGGCACCTGGCTCAGCGGGTAGCTGGCGAGGTCGGGCCCCGGGTCTTCCTGCATCGAGCCCTTGGCGCTGGTGGCCCAGCCGCCGAGGTAAATGCCCTCGATGCCGAGCTTCTTCATCGTCACCGCCTGGCCCGGCGAGTACGGCCCGAACGTCGTGATGCACCTGCCCTGCGCGTACAGCTCGCTGAGCCGGGCCCAGAACCCTTCGGCTGCGCCCTTTGCGACCGAATAGTCCTGTCGAATCGCGCCGCGCTGCTCGACGATCTCGCGCGCGGTGTGCACTCGGACGATGCCCTTGAAGCGAGGGCTCGCGAACCAGGCCTCAGTGCTCTGCACTTCCTGCTCGAACGACGATGTCATGCTGCCTCCGGGACACAGATGTGCCTCCGTCATGCGCTGAGAGCAACCTTGTTTCACTGGAGACGAGGCTGACGCGTCCCGCTTGTGGCAAGACTTCGATCGTGATGCTCCTGGTTCTTCAGCTGACGCTCTCGTTCGCACCCGCTGACGCGCAGGGCCCCCGCCTGAGCGGGTCGACTCATTTCACCGCGCAGTTGCTCGCCCAGACTGCACCGCCGCTGCCCATCGACCCCATCGCCGAGAGTCCGCGCACCGCCGTCCTGAAGGCCGACATCGCGGCGCTCAATGCGCGAATCGCTGCCATCAACGTCAACTGGCCGACGGGGGCCGTGGTCATGGCCTACGTCGGAGGCATCGTGCTGTACGGGGCGCTCGTCTCGACGCTGTTGTTCGTCGCGACACGAACGATGGGGACGGCGCTGCTGGTGATGATCTCTCTCGGCGTCGGCGCCGTCGGGCTCATCATCGCTGGGCTGATCGTCGGGAACACGACGGCTGCCGCGGCGAGAGCAGACCGCGAGGCATTGGTTCAAGAACGCCAGCTCCTCGAACGCGAGCTGAGGTCGCTCGAAGATCGGCCGCCCGTCGTCGACCGCAGCTTTCCCAGCCCGCGGCTCGTCACCATCGCCACCTTCTGAGGGCTGCTCGCTCGCAGACGGCCACGGCTTTCCGTCCCCCCCGCGCTCCAGCGCCGTCGCAACCCGTCACGTCCACTGCCAGACTCCGTGACTGCGAATGTTCACGACTGACGAGCGACACCTCCTCGCCGCTGCTTCGGTGCGACCCGATGACGAGGGGCCGCGACAGGTGCTCGCTGACCTGCTGCTCGAGCGTGAGCACCCGCTCGGCGAGCTGCTGCGCCTCGAAGCCGAAGACCGCAGCCTGTCGCGCCGGCGGACGCTCGAGGCCTCGCTTCGCGACACGCTGCGCACTTCGCTGGTGCCGTGGGCGAAGGAGCTCGAGCTCGACCGCGGGCTGCCCTCGTGGGCGTTGTTCGCGCCAGGGATGCGCGTGCTGAGACCGGAGGATGACGACGCCCCCTGGCCCGTCACGGCAGTCTCGGTGGTGGGAGAGTTCCGCGAGGTGCTCCCGCTGTTGCGCTCGCGGGCCGTGCGACGACTTCACACGCTCGACTTCTCCCCGGTGTGGGCCACCTCGCCGTACACCAGGTGGGTCGACGGCCCGCCGCCTCCACTCGAGCCGCTCCCCGAACTCCGGGAGCTCGCGCTGCCGCAGGGTGACGTGCCCGACCACTGGGTTCCGATTCTCACGCCAGGCTTTGCCAACGTGCGCGTCATCGCGGCGGGCATCGGGCCCGGCTCCGGCCTCCCTGACTGGGCGCTGTCTCTGCCCTCGCTGGAGCGCCTGCGCCTCCTGCCGGGCCGAGAACCGGGTGATGGCGACGTGGTGACCTCGGCGCTGGCGTGGGGCGACAAGCGCGGCGGGAACGCTGTCGAGTGGCTCGGCCGGCTGCTCGCGGCCGACGACGCACGGCGGGAACTCAGGCCTGCGCTGCCCGGTGCGCAGGTCGCCCTGCCCGAGGAGAGTCACCTCGAGGTCGACCTCGTGCCCGACAGCCCCGACTCGCGAGTGTTCCACGTCAAGGGCAGCAATGCGCTCCTGCTTCGGGCCGAGGACGCGCCCGCCATCGACGTGTTCGCTGCGCCGCGGCGCCCATCCCTCGTCGCGCCGAAGCGCCTCGTGCGCGTGCGTCGCGCCCTCTTCGTCGATCTCGAGGACGCGGGAGCGCCGAGCCGCCTGGAGCAGGTGCCCGTGCCCGTCGCACTTCACCGAACCCGTGAGTTCGTCCACGCGCTGCAGGAGTGGTGGGGCACCGGCGCGCCCGACGTGCCGAATGGCTCATGGGTCGGGCTGGGGAGAGATCAGCTTCGCCTTCGGGCCGATGGCTCGCTCGCCGTCATTCCTGCGCTGACGCGCCGGCTGGGGCCCGACGCGCATCAACTGCTCGAGGTCGTCGGGGTTCCGTTGGCCTGGGAGCGCACGACGCCGATGATCGTTCGTCTGGCGGCGGCGACGATGTTCGAGTGGCTCACAGGAGTGTCCTTCCTCGAGAGCCACGTGGGCAGCGCCATCGCCGTGCATCAGCGGCTTCGACTGCGACTCGCGCACGCGCCGTCCGTCTCGGACGCGCAGGAGGGTGCCGCGCGGTTCGACGACCTGCTCCAGACGGCCATCTCGACCCCGCACCACCTCAGCGTCGACGACTTCGTTCGGGCCCTCGTCGACCCTCAGCGAGGGTAGCGCGCGCGCATCACCGCAGGAAGACGCCGGGCCCCGCTCGACGCCAGGCGAAGGCGTCGTCCCTACCAGCGGCCCATGGAGCCCAGGTTGAACACCTGCGTGAAGCCCATGCCCTTCAACGTCGCGCGGGCCATCGCGCTTCGGGTGCCGCTGGCACAGTAGAGAACGACGGGCTGGTCCTTTTCGCCGAGCTTCTTCACCTGCGCGCCGAGGTCCTGCAGCGGAACGTTGATGGCGCCCGGGAGATGACCGCTCGAGAACTCGCCGGGGCTGCGCACGTCGATGAGCTTCGCGCCCTCTTTCACCAGGCGGTGCGCGGCGGCGGGCTTCACCTGCCCCAACTGCTTGACGACGAGGAAGGCGACGATGACGCCAACCGGCAGCGCCCATTGAAGCATCGAGGTGTCCATGGTGGCCGGGTTTGAGCCTTTCTCACGTCAGAGGATTCAACGAAGAAGAATAGTCCCCAGGCGGGTGGTTCCGGCGACCCATCAGGAAGATGAATCGAGAAGAGTCGCACGCTTGGGTCAGCCCGTGGAGTGAGCCAGACTCTTCGAAGATGTCGGACGCGACCACGCGCTTCAACGAGCTCTACCGTCGCTACGCGCCTGCCGTGTTCCGTCGCGCGCTGTCGTTGCTGGGGGGCGACGAGGCCACCGCGAAGGACGTCACGCAAGACGTCTTCCTTGGCTACTTCAAGACCCAGTCGCGGCTGACCGGCGCGGCGCAGCCCTTCACGGTGCTGTACCAGATGGCGACCTACCAGTCGGTCGACCGGCTCCGCAGCAGGGCGCGGTGGCACGGGAAGATGAGCTCGCTGTCGCATGAAGAAGAGAGCGAGGGCCCGGCGGTGCAGGTGCCGGCGAATGACGGCGGCGTGGAGCGGGTGGAAGCGACGCACGACCTCGCGCTCCTGACGAAGGGTGAAGACGAGCAGACGCTGACGTGCGCGGTCCTCTATTTCGTCGAAGGCTACACCACGCAGGAGATCGCCGAGACGCTCGACCTCTCGCGTAAGACGGTGGGCCGGGCGCTGGCGGCGTTCGCCGCGCGGGCCAACAAGCGCTCCGAGCGCCTCACCGTGAAAGGCACCGCATGAGTCAGCCACGGCCGATTCCAGACGCGCTGCTCGAGAAGTACGTCGCGGGAGCGCTCACCGGTGACGCGTTGGCCCGGGTCGAGCGCGCGGTCGCCGAGTCTGCCTCGGAGAAGGCACGCGTGGATGCGCTGAGAGCCGACTCGGCGGCGTTCCTCATCTCCCATCCTCCCGGTCCCCTCGCGAGCCGGCTCGAGCAGCCGAAGCGCCGGTGGAGGTTCTGGCTCCCGCTCGCGGCGGTGGCGACGGCGGCGCTCGGAGTGTTCGTGCTCCGCGAACCACCCGAGGAAGACTCGACCGTGAAGGGCTCGCTCGTGTTCAGCGCCTTCAGGCAGCGGGAGAATGCGGCCGCGGAAGCGCTCGCGAGCGGCGCCATCGTCAAACCAGGCGATCGCATCAGGTTCTCGGTGCGGGCTCCCTCCGACGGCTTCGTCGCGGTGCTCTCTCGAGACGGCGCCGGCCACGCGTCGGTCTACTACCCGTTCTCGGCCTCGCAGGCGGCGCCGCATGGTCCGAAGGACCCGCTGCTCCCGGGCGCCATCATGCTCGACGAGGCGCTGGGCACCGAGCGCGTCTGGGCCCTCTTCAGTGCGCGGGCGTTCGAGCTCGGCCCGCTGCTGCAGCAACTGGAACACGGCGAGAAGCCCAGCGGACCGGGCCTGAGCGTCGCGTCCGTCGAGTGGAAGAAAGAGTGAGGCGGCCACGCGTTTCGAGACTGACCTCGGCGGTGAGCTCCTGGAACGAGCGCTCCTCGTCAAGCAGTCGACGCTGCAGCGTGCGAGCGTGGCCGCGTCGCGGAGCAAGAGCACGTGCTGGCTCGTGGGCAGGCGCCGACTTCCGTGAACCAGCGCCCACGTGGTACTCGACGAGCAGTGCAGCACCCTCGCCTCCCCTCAGGGCTCGTGTTGCTTGCCGCGAGCTGCCTCGCGTCATCAGCCGTCGCCGAAGAGCGCTTCGCCCTGGTCATCGGCGCCAACGCCGGCTGGGAAGCCGACAAGACGCTGCGCCACGCTCAGTCGGACGCCGACCGCGTCGCGACCGTGCTCATCGAGCTCGGGCAGTTCCCGAAGAACCACGTCACCGTGCTGAAGGACCCCGACACCGCGGCCATCCGCGCGGCGATGAAGCGGCTCTCGGACGAAGCCCAGGCCGTGAATGGGCCGTCGATGGTCTTCGTGTACTACTCGGGTCACGCCGACAGCAGCGTGCTCCACCTGCGCGGCGAACCGCTGGGCTTCGAGGAGCTGTATCAACGCTTGCGCGACACCCAGGCCACCGTTCGCGTCGGCGTCTTCGACGCGTGTCAGGCCGGCGCCATTCTCGCCACGAAGGGCGGCACGCTGGTCGCGCCGTTCGACGTGAAGGTCGTCGATGAGCTCACCGTACGTGGGCTCGCGGTGTTGACGTCGAGCGGCGCCGACGAGCTGTCTCAAGAACAGCGCGCGTTGCAGGGCTCGGTCTTCACGCATCACTTCGTCTCGGGCCTGCGCGGCGCGGCCGACGGCGATCAGAACGGTCAGGTGACGCTCGCCGAGTCCTATCGCTACGCGCACCAACGCACCGAAGCCGACACCGCGACGACGCTCGTGCCGCAGCGCCCGGCGTTTCGCTACGAGCTCAAAGGTCAAGGAGAGCTGGTGATGAGCTGGCCAGCGCAGGCGACGTCGCGGCTCGTGTTGCCGAAGGGCGCTGGGCAGCGCTTCGTGGTCGTCGACGAGTTCGAGCGGCTCGTCGTCGCAGAAGGCAACTCGGACCCGGAGCACGAACTGGCGATGGCGCTGCTCCCCGGGAAGTACGTCGTGAAGCAGGTGCTGCCCGAGAAGCTGAACGTGGCGCCGGTGAGCCTCACCAAGGGCAGCCAACTCAACCTGTCGAGCCTCACGTTCAGCGCGGCGCCACGCAGCGGCGGCTTCGTGAAGGGCACCGAGATTTCGGCCGTCATTCACCCGCGCCGGGCGTTCTGGTTCGTCGCCGGGAGCGCGGTGCTCGCAGGCGTGGCTTGGGCCATCGCTGGCGGCACGACGCTCGGCCTCCGCAACACCTACGGCGGGCTCAACCGGCCGCTCACGGCCGACGAGTCGCGCACCCTCAGCGGATGGGCGCTGGGCTCCGACATCTCGATGGGCATCGCCGCGGCGCTGGCGGTGGGCGCGGTGTTCACGTGGTGAAGGCGCTCCTCTCACTGCTGCTGCTCTCGAGTGCCGCCTGCACCTTGAGCAACCCGTTCGGCGTCGAGTGTGTGTCCGACCAGAACTGCGGCTGCGCGAACTGCTGCATCGCCTATCGCTGCACGTCGGTGGGGCCGTTGATGGGCGACGCAGGGACGAGCGCCGATGCTGGCGCCGATGCTGGTGAGGCGACCGACGCCGGGCCCCTGGTGTGGAAGGTGACGACGCTCGCGGGCAGCACCCGTGGCCGAATGGATGGGCTCGGCGCTGCGGCGCAGTTCGACGCTCCCACGGGCATCGCCATGGACTCGTCCGGATTCCTCTACGTCGCCGACAGCAACAACAACTGCGTTCGCCGAATCGACTCCGACGGCGTGGTCAGCACGCTCGCGCCGGCGCTGCTGCCATGCGGAGGGACGGGCCTGGCCACTCCACAAGGTGTCGCGGTCGATGGCGCGGGCAACGTCTACGTCGCCAGCACCGCGCAGAACTGCGTGAAGATGATTACGACGTCGGGCACGGTCGAGATCGTCGGTGGCTCGTGCAGTCAGCAGTCGAGCGAGTGCATGAACACGCCGAACCCCCCTCGTTTCTCCCAGCCCTCGGGGCTCGCGTTCGCCGACCCGTTCCTCTTCGTGACCGAGATCACCGCCAATCACGTGCGGTGGATCAACTTGAGAGACCGCTCGGCGGGAGTGCTGGCGGGCCAGGGCTTCGGCACGGCGGTGATCTCCGATGGCACCTGCGGCTTCAACAGCCAGTGCCTCGGTGGCCCCAGCGGCGCGAAGTTCAACGGACCGGGCGGTATCGCGGCTGGCGCAGCGGGCGTGTTGTTCGTCACCGACATCTACAACTGCGCGCTCCGGCGCGTGGTGACGCAGCCTGGCTGTGGCGTCACGACGCTCGGCCGCACCGGCTGCCCGATGTTCGTGAACGAAGACACGCGCGGCATCTTGCGAAACCCGTTCGGCGTCGCTGTCGGGCGCGGCCCCCTCGCAGGCCGAGCCGTGGTGGCCGACACCGGAAACAACCGCGTCGCGCTCGTCGACGAAGCCGGCCGCATCACGCCCATCGCCGGAACCGGCATGAAGGGCTTCGCGGACGGGCTCGGCGCCGAGGCGCAGTTCCAGTTTCCGTCCGGCGTCGCGGTCGATGCGCAGGGCCGCGTCTTCGTCGCCGACTCGTCGAACCACCGCATTCGGGTGCTCAAGCTCGAGGCGCCATGAGCCGCAGCGTGCTCCTCGTGGTGCTGGTGGCGTCGAGCTGCGTGCCGATGGGCGGCTTCGACGCCGGCACTCCGCGGGTCAGCGCGGATGGTGGCGCGACGACCGACGCGGGCTTCGACGCTGGGCAGACCGGTGGGTGGTCGCTGCTCCCATGGGCAGGCACCGGTGCTCCCGGCCTCGTGGACGGTCCGGGAGAGACGGCTCAGTTCAACCAACCCTCGGGTCTCGCCATCGACGCGCTCGGTAATCTCTTCGTCGCCGACACGGGCAACCGCGTCATCCGGAAGATCGACCCGAACGGCTTCGTCACCACCGTCTCGCCGCAGACGTTCGTGGACCCGGAAGGCGTCGCCGTCGACAGCCGCGGCATCGTCTACGTCGCAGACACCCGCGAGCAGTGCGTGAAGACCCTCGACCCGATGGGGCGCGTGAGGGACTTCAGCGGCACGTGCGCGATGGGCGTGATGGGGTTTCGCCGATGTTACGACTCGACGCTCGGCACGTTGGGCCCGGGGGACATCGCCGGGCCGATGGGCATGGTCGCCGACTCGGACGCGGGCACCGTCTACATCGCCGACGCCGAGCACCAGCTGATTCGCTTCGCGTCGATGACGAGCCGTGAGTTGGGCACGCTCGCCGGCCGCGCCGACACCTTCAGCTTCCTCGATGGGCCGTGCGGGAGGAGCTTCTGCTGCGGCACCGAGGCCAACTTTCCCGGCTGCCGCGTTCGCCAGGGAGCCCTCTTCCGCGGGCCCAGCGCCGTCGCGTTGTCGTCGAGTGGAGCGCTGCTGGTCGCCGACAGGAACAACTGCGCCATTCGGAAGATCAGCACCCCATCGGCTGCGGAGTGTCGGGTCTCGACGGTGTTCGGAGCCGGCTGCGAGGCGGGCGCTCCGCTGAGCGCTTCGTTGAACTCGCCGCTGGGCGTCGCGGGCGGTCCTGGCGAGCTCGTCTACGTGAGCGACAGCGCCAACCAGCGCGTCGTGCTGCTCGACCCGTCTCAGCCGATGATCGCGCGGCTGACCGAGCTGCCGGGCAAGGGGACGTTCCTCACGCCCTGGGGCATCGCGGTCGACGGGACCGGCCGGGTGTTCGTCGTCGACTCGGGGAACAACCGGGTCCGCATGCTCGTCCCGCCCTGAGACGAGTCTGTTCGTCGGGGTCCATGACGTGAGCTGGACCGGGTCCTCGAATGCCCTTCGGCCAACCTGCGGAGGCGCCGCGAGTCGCCTCGCTCCTCATCGCACAGCTCCGTGAGCACGCGACCCCCGCCGCCGAGGCGCACGTCACCGGCACGGTCGGTGACCTGCTCGGGCACGCAGAGCACGGGTTCATCCTGGAGACGAACGCGCCGCCCCTCGTCGAGCTTCCGACCCCGTTCGCATCGGTGTGCGTGAAGTTGACCGCTTTCGCTGCGTGGCAGGTCGGCCGAGGAGAATTCCGGGAGCATGACCCCCACTGCGAAGCTGAATGCCCAGGGAAAGGGCTCTCATCATTTCTTGTCCCTGAAATGAGGGCTCCCTCGGCACGGGGGCCATGAAACCCTGGCTCCTTCCCGTCCTTGTTCTCGTCGCGGCGGCCGGCTGCGGCCCGGCCATGTCCGACTGCGTCTGCAACGTCTCGACGCTGATGGGCCCCCGCGACGTCACCTGTCGCACCGCGATGTGCATCGGCGGCGACAGCTACGCCTACACGTGCTCCAGCAGCTGCACCGGCTCCGAACGACTGTCTCATGGCGAACCCCTCGAAACGGCAAGCGAGCGTCCAG
>JBBAQZ010000055.1:0-40521 GCA_040400045.1 Myxococcaceae bacterium | reverse complement strand
GGGCGGACATTTTCCCTGGGCCGTTAACCGGACACTTTCCCTGGGCCACGACAGGCGCCTCGTCTTCCTGACACGAAGGAAGGCTCAGTGGTGTGGGCCGATGGAGAAGCCCGAGGAGACCCACCGCGGCGCGTGTCCAGTGCTCTTCACGAGAAAGGCCCTGCCGCGGACGAGTGTCGTGAGCGTGAGCGGTTGGAATTCGCCCTTCAGGGCTTCGAGCTCGGCGGGTCAGACCGAGACCGCCAGCTCGACCTGCGTGTCGGACCCGTCGCGGAAGTCGACGCGCGGGCCGCTGCAGTCGGCGCTCGGGTACTCCATCAACCAGGAGGACGCGCTCAAGCGCTCGAGCCCGAGGCCTACCTGCGCGACGTGCTGCGCGTGCTGCCGCACTGGCCGAAGGACAGGCACCTCGAGCTCGCACCCCTCAACTTCGCCGCCACCCGCGCTCGGCTTGACGCGGAGGAACTCGCCGCCGAGCTCGGCCTGCTCACCGTGCCGATGTCGCTCTGAACCGCACAGCGGTCACCCGCCAAGCGCAGCTCGCCTTCAAGCACCAGTCCTTGCATCGGTTACACAGGTCGCGACGATGCCAGGCAGGACGCACGCACGGTGGGCGCCCTCGGTGCTCCCTCCAGCTCCCGAGGCGCGAGGGCAAGACGAGCGCGTGCAGGCTCCACAGCTCGCCGAGATGGTTCTCCAGCGGCGTGCCCGACAACGGGAACCGCGCCTCGGCCTGCAGCGCTGCCGCCGCCTTCGCGCGCTGGGTCGTTGCGTTCTTCAGTTGCTGCGCCTCGTCGAAGATGAGCGTCGCGAGTACCTGGGTCGAGAGGAGTTTCGACTTTGCACTTCGTCGTGGGGTGCGGGGTTCACATGGCTGAACGGAGACGCCCCGCCATGACCTTCCAGACATCACTCATCGCCGCTGCAGCCCTCGCTCTCTCGGGGAGCGGCTGCGCGGTCATCGGCATCGCCAACGCGCTCGAGCAGCATCGACAGCAAGAGGCGCTGGTCGCCAAGGCGCAGGCCGACGCGGCCGCGGCGCAGCGCCAGGGCGCCCGCCAGATCAGGATCGCCGAGGCACGGACGCAGTACCTGCAGGCCCAGCTCGACGCGCAGGTCTACCGCGGCAACTGCGGGCAGCTCGCCGCGTCGGTGCAGAAGGTTGTCATCAAGATGGGCACGTCCATCGTGGAGCAGACCCCTGAGCTGGTGGTGACGGCGTGGTCGTACGTCAGCGCGGAGTACGCCCAGACCTCGGACTTCCGCATCCGCAAGACACGGAAATCCTCCCAATCTCGCTACGTCATGGACCTCAAGCCGGTCTCGGGTGGCTGCCGCGTGTCGGCGGAGTTGCAGTACCGGGATGAAGCCGGTGTCACCGGCTCCGAGCGCGCGCTCGACCTCGAGTCCCGCGTGATGCGCGAAGTCGAGCCAGCGCGCTACGCCGAGGTCGAGAAGCACTACCTCGACATCGGGGCGACGTTCCCGCCCGTGGACTGACCCCGTCCGCTCGCGGCGTCCATCACCGACGTCGCGATCGCGACGCGGCCACCGGGCATGCGGGGCCCTGAAGCAGGTGCACGGCTGGCACGCTTGGGACACTCACCGCGAGGTTCAAACGCGAGTCGCACTTCTGATTGCGCAGAAGTGCATGTGACACAGCCCATCGTTCGTCGAGCCGTCGCTTGGCGGCGTTAGGCTCGCCGACAACTTGCCGAGAAGACCGAATTTCAGTGAGGCCCGCGGTTCTCGAGCTCGGTGATGCGCTTCTCGTGGTCGTCGACGCGCTTCTCGAAGCTCGCTCTCGCTTCGATGGCGGCCTTGATGCCGCGCGATTGCATGACCATCTGCTCGCTGATGTCACGGAGCACGGTCTCGACGACTTCGAAGCGCTGTTTCATGACTTCGAAGCGTTGCGCGTTGTCCTGATTCGAACGCTGCAGGTCGTCTCGAATGCCCTGCAGAATCGTGATGGTGAGGTCGCTCTCGGTCATGCGTGAGCAGTATCACGCAGCTCTGACATCGAACGGAAGGGGCCCTCGCGCCGCGGGGCGTGGCGCCACGTGCGGCTGGTCGAGCCGGCCCCGCTGGCGTGATTGCGCGGCCCTTGCCGATTGGTAGCGCCCCTTCATGTTGATTCGTCGCTCGAGTTGGGGCTTCGCGCTCACCGTCGCAGTCGCCGTGGCCTTCGCCAGCTGCTCGCCGTCCACCGCCAGCCGGCCGGACAGTGGCCTGCGTTGCGCCTCGCGGTACCTGATCTGCGGAACCGTCCTGGCCCCTCAGTGGGATCAGCTGCCCATCGATAAGACGTGCTCCGTGACCGGGCCGGTGGGTATAGCGCTCGACATGAAAACCGCATGGTGGTGGGCAATCGCGGCGGCACTCACGTCGGGTGCGTTCGCGATGGGCGGTGGTTGCGTTCCTCTCTGTACCCCCGGCTCGGTGCAGGCGTGCGCGTGCACCAGCGGTTTGACGGGCGCGCAGCTGTGCCGCAGCGACGGCTACTTCGACCCGTGCCGCTGCACGGGCACACCGCAGGGCGGAGGCTTCGCGACCACGGGCGGTGGCCTCTCGGGCGGCTTCGGCGGCTTCGAGGGCGGTGGCATGAGCGGCTTCGGAGGCGGCTCGAGTGGCCCGATGCTGACGGCGCCACGACCACCCTCCATCGTGGTGGGCGACCCGTTCACGCTGTCGGTGACGGCGATGCCTCCCGCCACGAGCTGGTCGTGGACGGTGACGGGTCCTGGAGGCGCTTCGCTCCCGGTGGTGGACGCAACGTCGGCGACACCGGCCTTCACCGCTGCACTCGCCGGCCAATACCTCGTGACCGTGACGGCGCGGAACGCCGGCGGCGAGACGACGCTGAGTTTTCCCGTCGTCGCCAGCGAAGGGCGGCTGCTCGCTTTCAAGCCCACCAGCGTCGCCAATCACCGCGCGACGAACCGCCTCGCGCTGGGCCGGGAGCTGCCCTCGAGCGTCGAGGTGTTCGACGTCGTCACCGCCCAGAGCAGAACCATCACGGTTTCGCGGGCGCCCATCTCGCTCGCGTTCACACCCGACGGAACGCGCTTGCTCGTCGGTCAGGTCGCTCAGCTCCAGGTGATTTCGTTCACTGGAGCAACGCCGCAGGTGGTGGCCACGTGGCCACTCAGTGGCGACCCGGTGTCGCTGACGGCCAACGCCACGCACGGCTACTGGATCGGCACCTCGGAGCGGGACGTGAACTGGGTTCGCCTCGACACGGGCGAGACCGGCTCCCGGTACTACTTCTACTCGATGGGCGCGCTGCGAATGCACCCCGACGAGCTGCGCTTCTACGGCGCCAACCGGGGCGTCTCACCTGACGACGTCGTCCGGTTCGACATCGACGTCGACGGCGGCGGCGTCTCGGCGGCGAACGACTCCCGGTACCATGGCGACTACGCGGTCTGCGGCGAAGCGTGGCTCAGCCGCGATGGCACTCAGCTCGTCTCGTCGTGTGGCGTGCTCTTCAGGGTCTCGCGGTTGTGGTCTGACGACCTCGTGTACGGCGGGCGCATTCCCCAACAGCAGTACCGCTCGGTCGACGAGTCCATCGACGGTGGCGCATTCATCGCGCTGGCCCAGCTCACTGACAGCTTCCGCGATCGCACCGAAGCGCCGCTGTTGATGACCGTGGAGCGCTCGTCGTTGCGTCAGTCGGGGGTGCGCCTGCTGCCCTCACGGTTGTCGTCGCTCGAAGGCCAGCTGCTCGCCTCGCACGTCTTCGTCGACGCGATGGACAAGCAACACGTGCTGCTCGTGGGCGGCGCTGGCGTGCCTTCGCCTCGCGCGGTGTGGCTCACCTTCACGCCAGGAGTTCCGTGATGCTGCCGACGACCTTGCTGTTCCTGCTGCTGGGCGCCGAGGTCGAGGCCGACGCAGGCCTGCCCGACCAGACACCAGCGGCGACGCTCGAGACACCCGCGCCTGCGCGCACGGCGCCCCAACCCCGCCCGCTCTTCGATGGGGTGAGGCCTGACGAGCCCACGCCGCCCGACGCCATCGACCGGCTCTCGGGGTACTGGGGCTTCGGAACCTTCGGCAGCGCCGAGACGACGTCGCCCTTCCTCGTGCCGAACGGCTTCACCTCGGTCGTGTCGCGGGTGACGACGCCCTTTCTCGGCGTGAGGTTCTGGGCGCCGCTCGGTGGCTCGGTCGTGCGCCGGCTGGGCTTCGAGGTCGCTGGCGGCTTCAGCGCTGGAGGCGGCACGAGCGAACAGGCGCTGGGCGGCATGGTCGTCGTTCGTGACTTGTCCTCCCTGCGAACCCTCGGGGTGCACGCCGCCGTTCCCGTCGCGCTCGTGAGCACGACCCACTTCGTCGGACACCTCGCCCCCGAAGTCCGGTTCGTGGCACTCGACCTCCAGTCACCTACGCCGATGCAGACGCCCCTGCCCCTCTCGCCGTCGACGCCGCAGCGAACGCCAGGCAGCTCGACGACCGACCTGTCGCTCCGCGCGTCGGCCGAGGTCTTCTTCGGGTTCTTGAAGATACCGAACCTGTCGCTCGAGCTCTCGGTGCGCGTCGGCCTGCGACTGACGGTGACTCGCGTGCTCGACACGCAGGGCGCGCTCTCGATGACCTCGACGCAGACCTTCGCGGTGCCCTTCCCCAGCGACCTGCTGAACCTGTTCACCTCGAGCCTGGCGCTGAAGTACTACCTTTAGATGATTGTCGGTGGCGTTCACCGCACGCGCCTCTTCGAACAGCCGCGTCAAAGCGATGCGGCCCTCTTCGGCGTGGTTCTTCAGCACCTTGATGGCGACGGTTTGCCGATGAGCCCACGCATGCCCTCGAAGATGACGCCCATCGTCACCATCCGAGCCCCAGGTGACTACGGAGCGAGCAGGCTGTCGGGGAACTGCTTGTTGAACCGCTCGGTGCGTGACGCAGCTTCGGTCTCACGACCGGCTGCGTGCAGGGCCTGAATGAACAACGCCTCGCGCTCCTCAGCGAGGCGGCCGTTGGCAGAGTCGTGTTCGTGCTGCTCGAGCGCGGTGAACGTCGCGGGTAAATCACCCTTCGCCAGTGCGGCGCGCGCGACCTCGAGCAGCGCACGCTCGGCCGACAATGACACGTCACGCCCACTCGCCGGTTTCGCTGGCACCTCGACGACGGGCGCCACTGGCTTCGGCGCCGGAGGAACGACGAGCTTCAACGGCTCCACAGGCAGAGGCGGCGCCTCGGGCAGCACGACGGGCGCAGTCGGAACTGGAACGACTGGAGTCGAGACGACCGGCGGAGGCGCAAGGACCGGCGGTGGCTGCAACACGTTTCGATCGAGCGCGACGCCGAGCCCCACACCCGTGAGCAGCACGAGCACGCCACCGCTGATCACCTTGGTGAGTGGCAACTGCGCGCCCGACGTGGCGCTGCTCGAAGCCGGCGCCTGCGGCGTCGTCAGCATCGATTGCGCGAGCTTCGCGGCGACGCGGTCTTCAAAACCGTCCGGAGGCCGCGGCGGACGCGCGGCCTCACGCAGCGCCGCGAGCTCTTTCGACAACTCGGGCAGCTCGTTCATCGTCCACCTCCGTGCTCTGCCTCTGTGCGTCGGAACCGCTCGACCGCCTGCTCCACTTCCTCTCTGGCGAGCTTCAGCCGCGAATACGTCGTCGGGGCCGGGCACTCCATCACCTCGGAGACCTCGTTCACCGACAGCCCTTCGAGCTCATGCAACACGAACGCGGTGCGACGCTCGGCCGGCAACGTCGCCAGCGCGCGCTGCAACACCTTGCGGGCCTGCACCTGCGCGACGGTTTCATCTGGACCTGGTGACGAGTCTTCGACCTCGGGCATCTCTCCCGTCGGGCGCGCTTTGCGGCGCGCATCGGACGCCACGCGAAACGCGATGCCGAACAACCACGGGCGCGCTGGCCGACTCGGCTCGTACGACGACCATCGCCGGGCTGCGGTGATGAAGACGTCGTGAACGAGGTCCTCCATGTCAGCCTCTCTCACTCCCAACCGCCACAGGAACGCATAGATGGCCCCCACCTCGGTCCGGTACAGGACATCGAGGGCTCTCTTGAGCCCGCTCATCGATTCCTCCTGTGTTGGCGGGGGCTGCGGAGACTCATGAAGACGGGCGCCATTCGACGAAGAGGCCGCCCGAAACAGCGACGGGCCAGTTGACCCACAGCGATACCCCGTTGCGCGACAGCGTCGTCCGCGTGACCACCACGCCGCCTTCCATCCATGGAACCAGCCGAAACTGCTGAAGCGGTTCGAAGCCCACCTGAACCCGTGCTCCACCCTGCCCCATCACCGAGGTTTGTCGCTGCGAACCGTCGTCGAACTGAAATGGACCGACCGACCCGACGAGACAGCCTGAGAATCGGCCGAACTCGAGACAGGGAACGAGGCTGGCCAGTGCGAGGAAGGTGGTGGTGGTCGAGTCACTCGTGAGCACGCGCGTCGGCAGATGTGCCCGGCCTTCGAGCGCGAGGCTGAAGGAGCGAACCAGAATGCCGCCACCGACCAGCACTCCGCCCGAGAGGCCAGGGAGTCCACCTGCGGTCATGAGCAGACCTGCGCGACCGAATGGCTTGACGGCGGGAGGTGGCGGGACGACTGGTGGCGGTGGCGACTGAACGACGACGACCTCCTGTCTTGGCGGTGGAGGAGGCGGCGTCTCGATGACGGGCGCGCGCCTCGAGCCAGGGTCCAGCGCGAGGGAGACGGCGAGCTCGACGGCGGATGCCAGCTCGAGACAATCACCCGTCGGTGAATCGAGCGTGCGTTTGCCCACGCGCAAGTCGGGGCGGGTGACCTCGACGATCGCGACGAGCGCAGGCGGCACACCGCGCGAGATGTTCACCACCACGCGCGTCCCAGCGTCGTCGACGAAGGGGTCCCGGCCCAGCCGCGCCCCCACCGACGCGTGCACCCAACGCTCGTCAGGACAACCGTCGATGCCCGCTGCGACCGAGTACTCGAGCCGCGCGCTCGGCGCAGCGGTCAGCACGATGAAGAGAAGGGGAGCGACCATCGTCACGGGCCGACGTACCAGACCAGCGCTCGGAAAATTCTTCATAAAAGCATCGCGTTGTCGCCAAGACGAGGCAGGAGACACACATGGTTCGGCAAACGGTGATTCTGGCGGTGGTGGCGTTCGGGGCGTGCGACGTGCGCGTGGACTTTCGTGACGCGGGCGCGGGCGGTGGCGGCGTCGTTCTCTTCCCCGCTGGTGGCGGTACGTCGTCGTCTGGCGGTGGGTCGGCGTCAGCTGGCGGTTCCGCGTCGGCAGGCGGTTCGGCGACCGGCGGCGGCACGGGCCTCGAGCTCTTCACCTGTTCGCCTTCGCGCATGTGTCCCTCGGGGCAGTTCTGCTTCAACGGCCTCTGCGCCATCGGCTGTCAGTCGAATGCGAACTGTGCGGCTGATCAGTTCTGCGACACCGGCTTCGACCGCCTCTGTCACAACCGCGTCGTTCCCACGTGCACCAACCAGAGCGGCTGCGCTTCGACGCAGGTCTGCGTGTCTGGTTTCTGCAGCACGCCTCCACCGATGACGCAGTGTGACCCGAACCAGGTGTCGTCCGGCATGGACGGCTGCGACATGAACTCCGTTTGCGTCGACCCCGTCGAAACGCCCGCTGCCGACCCGAAGTGCTACTCGTTCCCGGCGTGCGCTCCGGACAAAACGTGCCCGACCGGACTGCAGGGTGCGGTGTGCAACGACGGCCTCATTCCCAACAAGGGGCGCGTGTGTCTGACCAACCTGTGCCGCACCGTCGCGAACTGCCCGTCGAGCTGGGCGTGCATCAAGTTCACCGCGACTGACGTGCTCGGCGTGTGCTCGTCGAAGGGCGTTGGCTCGCCGTGCACGGCCCCGTCGGAGTGCCTCAGCAACAGTTGCCTCATCTCGTTCCCCGGCTTCCCCGGTATCTGCCAATGAGACTCGCGCTCTGTGTCGTGGTGGTGCTCGCGTCGTTCGGGTGTCCGCCTCCTGTTCCCGTGAGCGCGCCGTGTTCGCCGAATCCGTGCACGGGCGATCGTTCGGTGTGCTCGGTCGTCGACAACGCCGCGGTCTGTTCGTGCCGCGAAGGCTTCGATGACGTCGGCGGGCAATGCGTGCCGCGCGCCTCGTGCACGAACAACCCGTGCATGGGCGATCGTTCGGTCTGCACCATCGTCGACAACGCGGCGGTCTGCTCCTGTCGCGAAGGCTTCGACGACGTCGGCGGGCAGTGCGTGCGACGCGGCCCTTGCGCGAACAACCCGTGCACGCAGCCGAACCGCACGGTGTGTGTCCCGTCGGGTGGAACGGCGGTGTGCCAGTGCGACTCCGGTTTTCGGGACGATGGGGCAGGTCAGTGCGTGATGGCTCCGTCGTGCAACCCGAACCCGTGTCGGCAGCCTGGCAAGACCGTGTGCAGCGTCGCCTCGGGAGCCGTGACGTGCGCCTGCGAGCCCGGCCTGCGTGACGATGGACGTGGTGGCTGCGTCTCAGAGAACCCGTGCTCGACGAACCCGTGCATGCAGCCGAACCGCTCGGTCTGCGTCGCGTCAGGGACGACCGCCATTTGCCAGTGCGACAGTGGCTTTCTCGATGACGGCACGGGGCAGTGTGTTCGCGCTCCGTCGTGCACCCCGAACCCGTGCACCATGCCGAACCGCACGCAGTGCACCGAAGCTGCCGGGATGGTCTCGTGTGGCTGCAACAGCGGCTTCCGGCTCGACGCGCAGAACCAGTGCGTGCCCATCGACCTGTGCAACCCGAACCCGTGCACGCAGGCGAACCGAACGCAGTGCTCGAGCGCTGGCGGCATGGCGACCTGCAGCTGCAGCGTTGGCTACCGCCTCGATGGAATCGGCCAGTGCGTTCCGACGAACGCCTGCAACCCGAACCCGTGCACGCAGGCGAACCGAACGCAGTGCACCGACGTCGGAGGTGTCGCGACGTGCGGCTGTCAAGCGGGCTTCCGGCTCGATGCGCTCGGTCAGTGCGTGCCGATGAACGCGTGCAGCCCGAACCCGTGTACGCAGCCCAACCGTGGCGTGTGCAACGACGTCGCAGGAACTGCCGTGTGCAGCTGCGCGCCGGGCTTTCACGACGTCGCCGGCACGTGCGTGATCGACGATCCCTGTCTGCCGAACCCGTGCTCGCTGCCTCACCAGACGGTCTGCTCGGTTGGCGCTGATGCTGGTGTGAGTTGCTCGTGCGAAGCGGGCTACCAGCCTGGAACGAACGGGTGCGAGCTGCCGCTGCCGCCGACGTGCGCTGGACAACACCCGACTGGCGACAGCTACGAGCCCGATGAGTGCGCTGCCCTCGCGAAACCCATCGTTCCGGGCGTTGCGCAGGCGCACACGTTCGCCCCCGCAGGTGATGTCGACTTCGTCTCGTTCACTGCCGATGCCGGCGCCGTGCTGCGCGCCGAAGAGTCAGGCCCGCTCGCGTCGTCGCTGTCGCTCTACGACGCTGATGGGGTCACCGCGCTGTCGACGAACCAGAGCGACCTGCTGCTGCGCAAGCTCCCGCGTGACGGCAGGTACTTCCTCCAGGTGCGCGCGCAGTCCACCTCGGTGACGGGAGCGACGTCGATTCAGGTGACGCTCGGTACCGATGACCACGCCGACTGGCGAACCGGAGCCTCGTTGCTCAACCCGGGCACCAGTATCAGCGGTCGCTTCGAATTCCCTGACGACATGGACTGCCTCGCAGTGCCGGTGCAGGCTGGCCACATCTACACGCTCGACGAGACGACCGTGACCGACGTGTACCTGCAGGTGCTGACGGGAACCGGAACGTACCTGTCGTCGACCGATGCCGAGGCGCTGCGCTTTCGCGTGACGACGAGCGAGACGCTGTACCTCTGTGCTCGTGCGGCCGTGACCTCATCGACCGCGACGTGGACCCTGCGCGCGACCGATGAAGGCGTCGACGACCACGTGAACGGTCGCGTCGGAGCCGTCACCCTTGCTCCGCGGTCGACGCCTGGCGCCAGCCTCTCGGGCCGCTTCGACTACGCGAGCGACATCGATTGCGTCGCCGTACCGGTGCTGGCGAACCGCATCTACACGTTCGAAGAGACGACGACGGCCGACGTGTACCTCTACGTGCTCACGGCGATAGGTACGTTCATCTCTCAGACCGACTCCGAATCGATGCGCTTCGAGACGAGCACCGCCGAGACGCTCACGTTCTGCACGCGCGCGTACGCGAGCACCAGCCTCGCGAACTGGACGCTGCGGGTGACCGACGAAGGCGTTGACGACCAGTCCGATGAACGGGTGAACGCGACGATGCTCACACCGACGATGATGCCCGGCTCGAGCCTGAGCGGCAGCTTCCAGTACCCGGGTGATGCCGAGTGCCTCGCGGTGCCGGTCCAGGCGAACCGCGTCTACACGTTCGAAGAGGCCACCACGACCGACGTCTACCTCTGGGTGCTGACGTCGACGGGCACGTACATCTCGACGACCGACGCCGAGTCGGTGCGCTTCGAAACGAGCGCGGCCGAGACCCTGTTCCTCTGCACCCGCGCGTACGCGAGCAGCAACCTGGCGGCGTGGACACTGCGCGTGACGGACGAGGGCGTCGACGACCACGCCGATGACCGCGTCGGAGCCGCGCTGCTCACGCCCACGGCGACTCCTGGAACGACGGTCTCGGGAACGTTCGACTACCCAGGTGACGCGGAGTGCGTGTCAGTCCCCATCACCGCCGGCCGGGTCTACAGCTTCGACGAGACGACGACGACCGATGTGTACCTCTGGGTGCTGACCGCGACGGGCACGTTCTTCTCGACGACCGACGCCGAGTCGCTGCGCTTCGAGGCGAGCACGAGCGAGACGCTCTTCTTCTGTACGCGCGCGTACACGAGCAGCAACCTGTCGTCGTGGTCGTTGCGGGTCATCGATCTGGGAGTCGACGACCACGCCGACGACCGGGCGGGAGCCGTGACGTTGATGCCGGCGGTGACCCCCGGAGCGAGCGTGAGCGGCCGCTTCGACTACCCGAGCGACCCCGACTGCGTCGCCGTGCCGGTGCAGGCGAACCGCATCTACACGTTCGAAGAGACGACGAGCACCGACGTGTACCTCTGGGTGCTGACGGCGACGGGCCCGTACATCTCGACGACAGATACAGAGTTGCTGCGCTTCAGGACGTCGACCGCCGAGACGCTCACGTTCTGCACGCGCGCGTACACGAGCAGTAACCTCACGACATGGACGTTGACGGTCACCGACCTGGGCTCTGATGATCACGCTGACACGCGCGTGGGGGCGACGGCGCTGACGGTCGATGGTCCGGTGGTGAGCGGGAACGTGCAGTTCTCGGGCGATGCCGATTTCTTCAGCTTCGACGCGACGTCAGTGCTCGCGCTGCGGGCCATCACGACCGGCGCTGGTGTGACGGTCCAGATTCAGAACGCGAGCGGCTCGGTCATCGCGACGGGCTCGGGCCCGGGGACGTTCGCCTTCGCGCTTCCCTCGGCGGGCAGGTACTTCGTGCGCATCACGTCGCCGGCGCTCGGTGCATACACGCTGGGCGTCGCGAACTGACTTCCGCGCTGGCCGACGACGGCGTGCTCAGAGAGTTCCGCGAGCTCATCTCGCCAGCCGCGGCTGCTCCGCTGGAATTCAGCCTCCCAGACGCGAACTCAGAATCGGCCCCATCAGCGCGTACGCCACGCCGTGCAGGAACTTCGGCACCATCGGCAGCGCCTGCGACATCCACTTCGTCTTGTCCCAGTGCTCGGTCTGCGAGGCGACCTTGCCGTCAGCGTCGAAGGTGAGCGTCGACTCAATCTCGTTGTGCACCTTGTTGCCGAACATCACGTAGTCGCACACCCACTTCGCCTTCACCTGGTCGCCCTTCGCTTCGAGCACCTCGGCCTTGAACGTGGCGAACGGCGGAGCGGCCTTCCACATGCCCATGATGCTGGAGCGCTTGCTCAGCGTGAACATGTCGTCCTTGAACTTCGCGTCGGGGCGATAGAGCTGCTCGAGCGCTGCGTGGTCGCCACGGCCGAACGTATCGAAGAACTTCTCGGCGGCAGCGAGGTTGCGTGGCTCGGTCACCGTCGCGGCGGTCGGCGCAGCGCTTCCACTCTTCGCAACCCACCCCTGTGCAGACACGCGCTCGGCTGCTGCCGTCGTCGTCGCTGGAGTCACGGACGGCTGGGGCGTGGTAACCACTCGTGGACTGTTCTGGACCTTCACGATGCCTCCCTGGCAACTCCGAATTGAAAAACACTACCGTTTCCCGACGGACGCCGTCAAGGCGGTGCGCCCATGACGTTGCTCGAGCGGCGCGTCACCCGTCCACGGACGCGTGAAGAAGCGCGCGACACCCAGCAGCGACGGCTGTTGCTGTCGATGGCGCAGTTGGTGGGGAAGACCGGCTACGCCGACACCAGCATCGCGCAGGTCATCGAGCGCGCGGGCGTGTCGCGGAAGACGTTCTACGAGTTCTTCACCGACAAGCAGGCGTGCTTCCTCGAGGCCTACGCCGAGCTCACGGGCCTGCTCGTCGACGCGCTGGTGGCAGAGGGAGAACGCACGGCCGACGACGGGCGCACCGAAGCGCAGCTGCGCCGCTACCTCGAGGCGCTCTCTCGTGACCCGCTGGTGGCGCGCGCGTTCATCGTCGAGGTGCTGACGTCGGGGCCCGAGGGACTGGCTGCGCGGGAGGCCGTCAACCGACGCTTCGCAGACCTCGTCTTCGCGCACACGTCCGAGGACCCGCTGGTGCGCAAGGCCATCATCGGAGGCGTCAACGACGTGGTGGCCGGCGCCATCCTCGCGGGCCAGGAGGACTTCATGCCGCTGCTGCCGAAGCTGACGCGCTTCGTGCAGCGCGCGTGGTGACGTCAGCCCTTCTTCTTCGCCACCACCAGCGAGCCCTTCTCCCGTGGGTCGAGGTCGATGCGCGTCGGCGTTTCGAATCCGCTGCTGGTCAACCAGGAGGACAGCTCGTCGAAGCTGTAGGTGCGCGTCGCCGTCTCGACCAACAGCGTGAGGCGGAAGGCGGCGTCGTAGAGGTCGAGCGGCGTGCCCGAGAGGTACTCGTGAATCAAGAGCAGCCCACCCGGCTTCAGCACCCGCCCGACATGCGCGATGACGGCGCGGTTGTCGTCGGCGGTCTGGTTGTGCGCGACCGAGAGGTAGAAGACGGCGTCGTAGCCGTCTCCCCAGTCGCCCTCGAGCAGGTTGCCGGGGCGCAGGCTGATGCGGTCGCTCAGCTTTGCGTCGGCGAGCGTCGCTGCGGTCTGCGTCAGCGCGCTGGGCAGGTCGACGATGACGGCGTTCAGGCCCGGGTGTCTTCGGCAGAACGCGATGGAATGCAGGCCATGCGAGCCGCCGAGGTCCAACAGGCGCAAGGCTCCATCGGGCAACGACACCTTCGCCAACAGGTCAGGCCCGAGGTGCTGCGCGAACGCGTGCATGTAGCTCGAGAAGACGGGGCCCCAGTGTGGGCGTTCCTCCATCGACTCCCAGAGCGTCTTGGCCGGCGCGCCCTGTCGAACCGCTGCCGTGAGGTTGCTCATCAACGACCACGACTCGGCGGTCCACAGCAGGCCAGCCGTATAGTCGACGCCGGACGCATGTCGGCCCGTGAACCAGCCGGCGCGCGGCGTATTCGCGAAGCCCGCTTCACTCTGCGTGAGGTAACCGAGCGCCACGAGGAAGTCTGCGAGGTGGCCAGCGCCGAACTCACTCGCTCCAATGGCCCGGGCCAGGGCGGGCAGGGGCAGTGGGCCGTCGGCGAGCGACTCGAACAGCCGCAGCTGGCCCGCCGAGATGAGCGCGGCCGCCTTCATCATGGGCAGGTACACATCGACCATCGGCAAATCGGCGCCGTTCCACACAATCTGCTTCGACAAATGGGCACTTCCTCGTGAGTAATGGGGACCCGAATGACTCCCGCCACCAGCGTCCCCTTCAGAAACTACCGCTACTACGATTTGATCATGGCTGCCTTCGTCTGCGTGCTCCTGTGCGCAAACCTGGTCGGCGTCAGCAAGGCCGTCACCATTGGTGGCTTCACGTTTGGCGCCGGCAACATCTTCTTTCCGCTGAGCTACCTGTTCGGGGACGTGCTGACCGAGGTGTACGGGTACGCGCGCTCTCGCAAGGTGGTGTGGGCGGGCTTCGGAGCGCTGGCCTACGTCTCGGTGATGAGCGCGGTGGTGGTGGCGTTGCCGCCGGCGGCGAGCTGGCACGGGCAAGAGGCGCTCGAGGCGGTGTTCGGCGCGACCTGGCGAACGTCGATGGCGTCCCTGCTGGGCTACGCGTGCGGCGAGTTCGCGAACTCCGTGACGCTCGCGAAGCTGAAGGTGAAGACGCAGGGGCGCTTCTTGTGGATGCGCACCATCGGCTCGACGGTGGTGGGCGAGGCGGCCGACACGCTCGTCTTCTACCCGCTCGCGTTCTTCGGCACCTGGAGCACCGAGCTGCTGCTGACGGTGATGATGGGCAACTACGTTCTGAAGGTGGCGTGGGAAGTGCTCGCGACGCCCATCACGTACCGCGTGGTGGCGTTCCTCAAGAAGAAGGAGAACGAGGACTACTTCGACCGCGACACCGACTTCACGCCGTTCTCGCTGAAGACGTGATTCTTCAGCGGTGCCGGAAGTTCAGCCCCGCTCGTCGGAGGAACGTCACACCCGCAAGATGAGGCCGCTCACCGGCTGGCCGGTCGCGCGAGCGATGGCGCGCACGTAAGCGAGCGTCTGCGTTTCGTACTTCGTGAGGCTGTCGTCGATGGCGGCGTCGGTCTTGAACTCCACCACCACCCAGCCGTCGTCGGTCTCGTAGGCGAGGTCGATGACGCCTTCGACGACGGTGCCATCGGCGAGGTGGTCGACGAGTGACGCTTCACGCCGCACCTGCTTCGCGCGTCGCGCGGCGTCGAACACCCGATGCGCGAGCGCTGCGTCCACGGCCTGCGCGGCGGCGTCGACTTCCTCCTCGGGCGCGCGCAACGAGCGCCCCATCACCTCGACGACGCCCCGCACCTGCTCCGGCTTCGCATCGAGCGCCACCGTCGCCAGGCACGCGTGCACCAATTCGCCGAAGCGCCGTCCCGTCGGCCGTCCTTCGCGTCGGGCCTTCGTCACCTCGACCGGCACGACGGGCGCGTTCGGCTCGTTGGGCAGGTCTCTGGCTACCTTCACCGTCATGCTGGGGAGCGCGCCCTGGGCGACGGCCTCGGTCTTCTCCTGCTGCCACGCCTGATACGCCGCGAGGCTCTTCGGGCCTTCGATGTCGTCGTCGCGCAGCGCCTCGTCTGCCTCGAGCCCTGACGCGTCTTCTTTGCCGAGCGACAACACGCGTGGGTCCCACCACACCACGCGGTTCTTCCCCGACTCAGCGAGGTGCAGGCCGGGCTTCGGGACCTCTGCTGGGAGCGGGCCATCACGGTCGACGATGACGTCGTGCCCGAACGCAGGACACCCCGGAGCCACCTTCGGGTCGTGGTTGCGCTCTCTCGCCGGGTAGAGCGACGTCGCGAGCACCTCAGTCCACGAGTCCTTCCACTGTTTCTCGCTGCACACCGGCACCACGAGCAGGTCCTTCGCGCGCGTCGCGGCGACGTAGCTGAGACGCAGCGCCTCTTCGTTGTCGCGCGCGATGGCGTCGTGCTCGTGCTCGCGCAGCTCCGACGGCACGCAGCCAGCGAGCGGATGCACCCAGAGGTTTCGCTCGGGGTCGACCCAGTGTGAGGGCTCCTGGCGCGCGGCGTTGGCGGTGGGCTCGGCGAGAATCACGACGGGAAACTCGAGGCCCTTTGCGGCGTGCACCGTCATCATGCGCACGCCTTCGAGGCCCTGCTCCACCAGCGGCGCGTCGGGCGCTTCACCTTCATCGGCCTCTTGCTGCAGCGACTCGACGACCTCTCGAAACGAGGTGGAGCGGCGCTCATGCCGTCGAGACACCTCGGCCAGTTGCAGCACGTTCGCCAGCGCCTGTGCCCCTGCGCGCCAGAACGCGACGCCTGCGTGCGCGCGCGTCGCCTCGAGCAGTTCGTGCAGCGTCGCCGCGACGGGCCGACGGTTTCGCTCGAAGTGGAGCGCCTTCAACACCCCCAGCGCCGTCACGACGTCCTGGAACTGTGGCTCCGCGAGCGTCTCCTTCTCCCAGGGTCGCAGGGGATGCAGCGAGCCAGCCGACTGCTTGAACGCGAACAACACCTCATCGGTGAGCGCGAAGAACGGCCCTCGCAGCGTCGCGTAGACCGACAGCTCGTCCTCGGGCCGGTCGATGGCGAACAACGCCGTGCGCAGCGCCATCACCTCTTCACGCTCATGGAACGAGCGCCCGCCCATCAACACGTGCGGCACCTTCCGCGCCTCGAGCGCCTGCGCATACGGGCGTGGCACGTCGACGCCGCCCCATCTGCGGAGCCGCTTGAAGAGAATGCAGACGTGTCTCGGCTGCACCGGCACGCGCTTGCCTTCTTCGTCGACCATCCACCCGCTCGAGGTCACCAGCCACTCGATGAAGGCGCCGACCGCGTCGGGCACGCTCTTCTCGACGGCGTCTTTGGTGACGTACCCGCTGGCGGCGAAGGGGCGCGGCGCGGGCAGCGCGATGAGCGACGGCTGCTCCTTGTTCGCCTCACGCCACTCGCCGAGCGCGACGTAGTCGGCCTGATGGTCGCCGCGCATCACCTGCGAGAACGCGCCGTTCACCGCGGCCTGAATGCCGGGCGTGCTGCGGAAGCTCGTCGACAGGTACTCGACGTGCGCGCCGTGCTTCGCGAGGTGCGCCTTCACGCGGTGGTAGAGCAGAATGTCGGCGCGACGGAATCGGTACACGCTCTGCTTCGGGTCGCCGACGACGAACAACTTCCCGGGCACTGGAATCGTCTCGTACGGCGCGCTCACGGACGCATCGGCCGATGCCAGCAGCAGCACCACTTCGCTCTGCAGCGGGTCCGTGTCCTGGAACTCGTCGACGAAGAGGTGCGTGAAGCGCTGTTGCAACGACTCGCGCACGCTCTGGTGGCGCTGAAGCAGGTTGCGCGTGAGGAGCAGCAGGTCGACGAAGTCGAGGACGCCCGCGCGGTCCTTCTCGGTCTCGTACGCCTCGATGACCGGTGACAGCTCGGTTTGCAGCAGCCCTGCGAGGTCGGCGTCACAGCGGCGCACGACGTCGCTCAACGCGCTCCACGCCGCGTCACGGGTCGCCGCCACCATCGCCTCGGTGCACCCGTTGAGGAACGACACGCCCCACGGCCTCGACTCCCAGAGGAACTTGCTGCCACCGAGGTCTCGCAGCTGCGCCTCGAGGCCGTCGTGGTCTCGCGGAGAGACGGACTCGCGGTGTGCGACGTCGTCGACGAAGCGCCGCACCTTGTCGAGCAGCTCGAGGAAGCTGTTCTTGTCCTTCCCGGGCTTGAGCTTGCAGAACGGCGCGTGGCTCGCGAGCTCGCGAAGCGGCGTCAGCACGGCATCCAGAGCCTCGACGCGATTGAACGGGTCCCGTCTCCACGGCGCATCGAAGTCGCGATGCTCGATGAGTTGCTGGGCCGCGCCGAAGAGCACCAGCCGTGGCGGCTCGGCGTCACGCCCACGCGCCTTGCGACGGAGTGCCCGACGAATGCCCTCGGGCTGTGCCTGGAGCAGCGCCTGGAACGTTCGCTGAAATGCGGTGTGCTGAAGCGCCTCGGCATCACCTTCTGCCGCGACCTCGAAGAGCGGGTCGACGCCGGCTTCGACGGGGTACTCGCGAAGGAGGTCGGCGCACAGTCCGTGAATCGTTCCGATGCGCGCGACCTCGAGCTCCTCGAGCGCCGTGGTGAGGCGGTCGCGCTCGGCCGGGTCCATCACCTCGTCGCGGCTGCGCTCGAGCTTCGTGCGAAGGCGCAGCTTCATCTCGCCCGCAGCCTTCTCGGTGAAGGTGACTGAGATGATCTGCTCCAGCCGCGCCTTGCCCTTGCGCACCAGCATCACGATGCGCTCGACGAGCACGGTCGTCTTGCCCGTGCCGGCCGCGGCCTCGACGACGAAGGTGCTGTCGAGGTCGTTGAGGAGCCGCGTGCGAACGTCGGAGTCGCCAGGAGTCTTCATGAGGTCAACGCCTGCCGCGGAAGAGCAAGGTCTGTCTCGAGCTGTTGACGCCGATGACGTACAGCTCGTTTCGGTTCACGACGCTGATGGAGTTCACGCTGACGACCAGCGGCGGTGGGTCGACGGCACGCCACGCACCATCGAACAGGAGGAAGCGCGTCCCGCTTGGGCTCGCCGGTGTCCCGACCGCGAGGAACTCGTGCTCCGCCAGAGCGACGACGCCGATCAGCTCCATGCCTCGTGGGTCTGCAGGGAGCGTCGTCCACTGGCCCGTCACGCCCCGGCGCGCCGACCGATAGCTGCCCAGACCACCGACGAGGAGTCCATCGGTGATGGCGCCTCCGTCCGTCGCGAGGGCGACGTATCGCCAGCGCGCGGTCTGTCCGCCGAGGTTGATGGGCTCTGGCGTCGCGGCGGTTCCGACCACTCGTGCCACCCCATCGAAGCCTGCGACGAATACGTCTCCGTTCGGAGTGACGATGCAGTTCCGAACGCCGCCGACCCCGAGCGAGGTGCTGACGCGGCGGAAGGCGTCGTTGGTGTACTCGAAGAGAATGCCCTCGAGCGAAGTGCCGGTGCCGACCGCGAACACGCGCTCGCCGAGGCCGCACACGCCAACGAAGAAGTCCGTCAGCGTCGAGTTCGACGTCGCGACGTAGTTGGCCCCCATCGCGCAGTCGCCCACCGTGCAGACCAACGCAGCGTTCCGGCTGCCCGTGACGTACACCTTGCCTGACGGTGAGACGTAGACGTCCGAGGCGTCGAAGAAGGAGAAGCCCGGCACCGCGGTCAACGCGCCACCGGTCGACCGCAGCAACTCGCCGGTGAACGTGACGGCGTAGAGCTCTCCAGGCCGCGCCGAGACCGATTGAAGTGCGAAGCCCGGCGGAAAGCCCAGCGTCGTCCATGTGAAGTCGATGCTGATGGGGGTGCCGCCTCCGCCGCCGCCAGCCGCGCCCCCTGCCATCCCTCCGGCAACTCCGCCTGAGGTGCCGCCTCCGCTTCCTCCTGCAGAAGCACCACTCCCACCACCGGTGATGGAGCCCGCAGGCGTTCCGCCGCCTGCCGAGCCCGCATCGACGCCCGCGTCAGTCCGAAATGGAGCGAGGGGTGTACAGCCGAAGGCGAACACGAGCGGGAGCACGAAGCGACGCACGCGGAGCGATGTAGCACGGCTCTTCGCGACTCAGCCTTCGAGCCGGGCGCTCGCGACGATGGCACACGCGATGACGAGCACCGCAGAGAGCGGGCCGAAGAGGAGCCGCTCCGCGTCGCTGGGGGACGTGAGGTTCCCGAGCACGTTCAAGGCGAGATACGCGGTGATGACGAACGCGGCGATGCGTAGGCCCCGGCTCACCCGAAAGCGCGTCAGGCCTGCGCGAGCTCGAATCGCGACTGCGCAGCCCGCGAGCACGAGCGCCGCCACCACGCTCGCGACGCGGAGCGACGGCGTCAACGTCACCTGAGTTCCGCCCCACGCCATCGTGACGGGAATGAGCCCGATGGCGAGTCCGGCTTGTATTCCGATGAAGGCGGCGAAGCCGACCGTGGCCACGTTCGCCGCCGCGCGACCGGCTGCTGCCGTTGGGCTCACTTCGCTCCGAACATCGCGACGAACGCCTCGGTCAGCTGCTGCTTCTCGGCGTCGGTCAACTTCGCCTCGGCGTGCATCACGACGTAGCCCTTCATCGGCATCTCGCCTTCACGCAGCTCCTCAGCCGCATCTTTGGCGTGCTTCTGCGAGCGGTCGAACTCCGAGAAGTTGAGCTCGTGGCGGCCTTCCTCCACGTGGTTGGCGACGAGCCACGAGACGGGCGCGACGTGGCTGTACCAGGGCCACTTCGACTCATTGCTGTGGCAGTCGAAGCACGCGCGCACCGCGAGGGCGCGCACCTCGGGAGACGTCCACGCTGGCTCACCCGTGACGGGCGGGTTGGTGTGCTCGCGCCCAAAGGGCACCAGCTGAATCAGCACGAAGAGTCCGAGGAGACCGCCGACGGCGCGGAGCAGGTTCTTTCGCATGCAGCCTCTCAAGCGCAGTCCGGGCCGTGGCGCCAGCGTTTGAGCGTTGCCGGCGCCCGCCAAAGCGATCCACAGAGTCGACGCGACGATGAAGATGAACGTGGCCTTCGTGCGCGGCCACCAGCGCAGCATGATCAACCGAACCCTGGTGTTGGGCGTGATGCTGGTGGGCGCCGTCGTCGCAGCGCAGCCAGTCGAGCCGACGCAGGCCGCGAAGAAGCTGAGCCCCTTCGACCGCACCTTTGGCATCAGCAGCTACGCGACCGGCTGGCACGGCGCGTACGGCGGTGTCGGCGTCGGAGGACGTCTTCGCTACGAGGCCTTCCCCTTTCTCGGGCTCGACTTGTTTGGCGAGGCCTTGCTCGTACCGGTGCCGCACGGGTTGCGTCACGACCACCCGGTCGGGTTCAACCTCTACGTTCCGTTTCGCGTGGGCCAGGTGGTGCGACTGCGTCCGCTCCTCGGCATGTGTGTGTCGCCCAGCTTCTTTCACCCCGAGGAACCGGGAGCCCCACGGGCTGACACGGTGCTCGTCGGCTTTCACGCTGGAGGCGGCCTCGAGCTGGCGCTGCACGACCGGCTCTCGTTCTTCCTCGAGGCGAAGGCGGTGACGTGGTTCGGGAACGACCGCTCCGTGCAGGGGTGGACCGGCGTCGTCAGCGGTGAGGTGCGGCCCTTCGTGCTCGGTCAGGCGCAGCTCGGCTTCACGTTCCACCTTGGCGGGGCATGAGAGCGCTGGTCCTCATGGTGCTCTCCGGGTGCGGTGTCGCTTCGACCCTTCCTCATGGCGCCGACGCGTCGTCCTGCGGCACATGTCACACGGCGCAGCACGAGACGTGGAGCTCGTCTGCGCACGCGCGGAGCACCACCTCACCGGTGTTTCAGGCACTCCTGCCGCGAGTCGAAGCGGCGTGGGGTGTCGGAGCACGTCAGCAGTGCGTGAAGTGCCATGCACCCGGGCACGGCGGAGACGACGGCGTGAGCTGTGTGAGCTGTCATGGCGCCATCGGCAATCGGGGCGAGCAGAACGGCGCGCTCGTCGTCGACCTGGAACGACCGCTCGCCTCGAAGACGACGCGACTGCAGAACGACGCGCACGCCGTGGCTCCGCGTGGGCTGCTCACCTCGGCGTCACTGTGCGGAACCTGTCACGAGGTGCACGGGCCCGGCCTCTTCGACGAGCGCACGCTGTCGGAGTTCCGGAGCACCGCGGGCGAAGACTCCTGCCTCTCGTGCCACGGCGTCGGTGGGGACGATGGACATCGCTTCGCCGGCGTCGACCCCGCGTGGGGGGCGTCACCTGCCGAGCGCGCCGAGGCCGATGTTCGCGCCTGTGCGCTCTGGGCGAAGGGACTCGTGCTCTCCGTGGAGCCTGAAGGGCAGGGGGTTCGCGTCACGCTCACCAACCAGGCGCGTCACGCCGTGCCGACCGGCGTCGCGATGCTGCGAGACGTGTGGGTCGACCTCGAGGTGCGCGACGAGAAGGGTCGTGGGTTCGATGGGTCGCGCCTCTTCGACCTGCGCGCGAGGCTCGAGCATGGGGAGCAGCCCGTCGCGCTGATCACCGAGGCCACGCGAATCACGACAGGCGCGCTGGCTCCCGGGGAGTCACGGGCAGCGACCTGGTCGCGTCCTGCGGGAGCGAGTGGTGAGGTCGAACTCCGAATCCTCGTGCGCGCGCGCGCCCTTCGGCGTGACGTGCTCGAGGCCCTCGAGCTGCAGGGCCGGGATGCCGAGGTGACGACCCACGAGGTCGCTGCGCGGACCGTGCGGCTGCGCGCCGTCGAATAGCGCTCATGACCAACGAAACGGGTGTCACGAATCGGGCGGTTTCCGCCCGGACGATGATGGTCGGGTCAGCGTGTCGCGAGCGGTGGCGATGGAGGCGCAGCCCACCCCGTCCCTGCCTGAGTCGCCGCTGAAGGAGTCACGGCTGTTCACGAAGCCGTCGCAGGTCGGCCATCTCAGGCTTGAGGTGTTTGCGCGCAGCCTTCACGCGACGCTCTTCGTCCGGGCCACACACCACACGGTAGTTGCACCACGTGCACTCGTCGTCACTGGGCGCCGCCGGGAAGAAGCCCGTCTCGAGCGCAGCGCGGATGGTGCGCGCGACGAAGCCGAAGGCTTCGCGAGAGAGGGCGTCGAGCGGCACAGGGCGCTCGGTGAAGCCACCGACCTGCGTCATGTAATGCAGCCGCCCGCCCCAGACTGCAGAGCCCTTGAAGAGCTTCTCGAGCACCAGCGCGTACAGCACCGGCTGCAGGTGACGACCGCCACCGATGATGGTGTCTTCGTCGGCCTTCACCCGGCCCGTCTTGTAGTCGGTGGCGCGATAGACGCCGTCGTTGCGCTTCTCGACGAGGTCGATGGAGCCTCGCACCTGGAGTCCTTCCACCAACGTCACCGGCGTCGGAGAGCTCGCGGGGTCCTGGGCGTCGACGTCTCTGCCGGCCAGGCCGAACGACAGCTCGAAGTGCGCCGGTTGCCACTGCGCGTCGTCCTTCATCAGACGCAACCACTGGCGAAGGTCGGCCTCGAGCGTCTGCACCCCGTCCAACCAGACACGCTCGATGGCGGGCTTGAAGGTGTCGTAGACGTCGCTCGCCACCCGCTCGATGGTGTCGTGGAGCCGCTCGAGCACCTTCGGCAACGTCTCGTCGGTGACGCGCACGCCGTCGCTGCGCAGCGCCGACAGCAGCTGGAACTGCACCTCGTGCGCCATCGAGCCCTTCTCGAGCGGCCCCAACTCCTCGAGCTCCGCGGGAATCTCGTACGGCTGCAGGCGCACCACGGCCGAGAGGAAGAACTTGTACGGGCACGCGGCGAACTGCTCGAGCGACGTGGGAGAGAACGGCCGCACCGTCGGGTGGTTCGCCTCGAGCCCCTTCCTCGCCAGCGCGCCGGGCTTCACGAGGCCGTCGTGCGGCGTCCACGCGCTGGTCTGCCACCGCGCGAAGCGGGCCCTCAGCGCGCGACCCAGGTGTGCGTTCGTCGTGACGAGATAGCGGCCCCGGCCTTTCACGGGCCCGGTGGCGCGGAAGATGCTGTCGATGGTGGCGAGGTCGAACTCGGTGTCGTCGATGGCGCTCTCACGTCGCGCCGGAGCGGGCCAGGCGAGGCGAATGTTGGCCGAGGCCTCGGCCTGCCGCTGCAGCACCTCGTACCCCGGCAGCGTGCCCTGCACGGCGCGGGCGGCCTCGAGCGCGTAGAAGGATGGGACGCGAGGGCGTGCGTGCTCTGCGTCGATGCGAGGGTACGAGAGCACGGCGCGCTCCCGAGCGGCGCCCACGGCGAGCATCAGGGCCAGGCGCTCCGAGGCGATGCGACGTTTGTTCGTCTCCAGCAGCGGCGACACGGCCTCGCGAACGCGGTCAGGCAGCAGCGGGTCTTCCCGAATCTTCTGGGGGAAGACCCGCTCGGCGAGCCCCGGCACGAAGACGGTGTGGAAGGAGAGCCCTCGTGCGCCATCGACGGGCGCGACGAAGACGAAGCCGGGCCGTTTGTCCTGCGGGTTCTCGGTCGTCTCCGCGAGGCGTCGGGACAACACGCCGCGCACCTCGGCCAGCTCGATGGGGCCGACCGGGTCCATGGGGCTCAGCTCGTGCAACGTCGCGAGCACCCGGTCGGGCTCTTTCAAGGCCCTCGTGGCGAGGCTCATCAACGCCTTCAGCCACTCACCCCACGTCGCCTGCTTCGGGAGCGCTGCCAGCACGTCGAGGAGCGGCAGCGCGAACTGCTCGAGCGCGGTGAGGTCGGCGAGCGAACGCCTGGAGCGGGCGAGCTGGGCCTCGGTGGCCGTCGGGTTCTGCTGCTCCTTCTCGAACGTCTGGCGCAGCCCCGAGAGCCGGCGTCGCCAGCGGTCGGTGCCTCCGATGACGGCCGCCTCGACGATGAGCTTCTCCCACTTGCGGGGCGACCGGAGCTGACCCAACAGCGACGGCGCTTCGACGTCAGTCACCTCTTCGGGCGGGAGCGGAAGCGGTGGAGGCAGCGGTGAGAGCGGCAACAGCGTGTCTGCCGCGTCGGGGCGGGCGAAGGGCCGCTGCGTCTCGACCGGTGGCGCGCCCTTCGAGTCCAGTTTCGGCACCTGCGAGAGCGAGAGGTACTCGCTGAAGCGCCGGGCCGACAGGCCCTCTTCCGCGCAGCGCAGCAACGAGAGGAGCGCGCGGCCCGCCGGGTCCGGGTGCGGCAGGCCCGAGCTGAACCACGCCTTGAAGCCCGCCCGTCGGAACGCGTCTTCGAGCGGGGCGCGGTAGGCGCCAGGGCTCCTCAGCAGCACCGCGATGTCGTCGTGACGAACGCCCGTCTTCGCGAGCGCGATGATGCGCCTGGCAATCTCGACGCACTCCCTCGCCTCTCCCGGCGCCGAGAAGAAGTCCTCGAGCGTGTGTGGCGTCGCCGGCTGCGACGAGGAGAAGAGGTTGCGCTGCAGCTCCGTCAGGGGCGTGCCGGGTGTCGCCTCGAGGACGCGCGGCGCACCGATGACCGCCGACAGCACCTCGACCGTCTGCTCGTCATCGGCAGGCGCGACGGCGAGCGTGTCGGAGGAGTGGCTGACGAGCGCTTCGAGGAACCGGCGCTCGAGGCCTGCGGAGAGCGGCACGTCGATGAGCACGAGCGGCGAGCGCGGAAGGCTCCCGGCGGCCTCCCCGGCGAGGGCGTACACCTGGGCGCGGTCGGCGAGCTTCGACACCGCGAGCGCCTCGTCGAACGCACGCATCGCGTCCGCGAGCGCCGGCTCCACGTCGTCTGGAGAGACTTCCAGCATTCGAAGCTCGGCGACCGTTCGGGCGAGCGCGCGAGAGAGGCCGGGCTTCCCCTCGAGCGGCGCGAGGCGATGGAGCAGCTCGGTCTCTCCCAGGTCGTACGTGACGCGCGCCCAGAGCGCTTCGAGGGACAGCGAGGTAACGGCGCTCAAGCCCCGCTCGAGCAGCTTCGGCCGCGCCAGCTCCACCGCGCACCGGTAGGGCGTCGTGCGCCGCCACCCGAAGAGGGCTCGACCCAACGAGCGCGTCAGCTCGGCGCCGGCCTCGAACGTCGCGCCCAGCAGCAACACCTCGCCGTCAGCCGGGAGCGTGTTCAAGTACGCGCGGACGTGTGCGAGACGGAGGTCGCTGCGGCGGCTGATGACGAACTCGTTCATCGAGCGGCATCGCAGCACATGTCAGACTGCCCGGCATGCTCAGCGTGCTCGTCTCCGTGTTGTTGACCCAGTCGCCCGCGGGCCACGCGTGCAAGAGAGACGCCGACTGCCTCATCTCGACGACGGAGTGTTGCCCCGGGTGCTGTGGACCGAGTCCCTACGCCACGTCCCGAGCGGATGAGGACGAACAACGCAAGAGGTGCAGCGTCATCGAGTGCGCGGCTCCGAAGGCGTGCAACATCGTGTGCGAGCCGCCCATCAGCGTCGACGCGCTGGAAGCCCGGTGTGTCGCGAAGCAGTGCGTGGCGCGGCTCAAGAAGACGGGGAAGCGTTGAGGGTGCTCCGGCTTCCTCTCGCAGCGCTGTTCCTGAGCGCCTGCGTCACGACCTCGGGGAGCGTGCGTGACCGCGCGGCCCGTCTCGAAGCCGAGGCAGCGCAGTGCGAGTCGTTCTCCACCTTCGAGCCGCGGCTCGCGCAGGAACGTGACGCGCTGGTGGCCACGGCGCGTGGCGAAGACCTGGTCCCCGCGAGTCAGGCGTTGTCGAAGGCGCGCGCGCAGTGCGCCGGCGCCACCATCGACGGGCTGTTCGAGCGCCAGGAGAAGCGGGGGCGCAGCGCTGCGGTCGCTGAGATCGACGCCCTCACCCGCGCGCTCGGGCCCGACGAGACGACCCGGCTGTTGCGCGCGAAGTGGGGCCACGACGCCGACGGGTTCCTCGCCGAAGTGACGCTGAGCGGGTTCGCGCCCGGGCCGACGCCTGCTCAACCCGCACCGAAAGAGCCCCTCGCACCCAGGCGTGACACCCCCACGTTGCCAGGCGACGAGCACTTCGGAGAAGGCGCGAGCTGTCTGCGCCGGCCGACCGTCGAAGCCGCGGCGTGTCTGGCCGAGTGGCGGCGTGACGATGCGCCAGAGCAGGACCTCGAGGTGTCGCTCCGCGCGCTCGTCGCGCGTGTTCAACGGGAAGAGAAGGTGCTCGACGACGACGCCCGCGCTGCGCTGCTCGGTGATGTGCTCCGGGCGGTCGCGCTGCCCCGAGAGCACGCCGCGCTGACGCCCCTCTTCGACGACCTGGGCCGCATGACCGACAGGCTGCTCGTGCGCGCCGAGGCCCTCCGTGTCTCGGGGAAGGTGGAGACCGCGGCGATGGTCGTCCGCCCGCTCCTGCTCGTCGATGAGAGTCGTCGGCGCGTCGAGCCCTTCGCGCAGGCCGCCAGTCGAAGACACACGCAGCTGTCGCTCGACGCGCAGTCGCTCACCCTCGCCGCCCAGGTGCACCGGTACCTGGCGGCGTGGTTCCTCGGCGTCGACGCGCCGGCGCCGTCACTCGAGCCTGGTCAGTGGGGCGCCGCGCAGTGGGTGTGTCAGCTGCCGCAGCCGACGCTCCCGCCGCTGGACGAAGGCGTGTCGGCGCGCATCGTCGCCCGGTGCCGTGAGCTGCCGAAGACCCAGGCGCAGCAACCCGTCGACCCGTCGATGCGCACCTTCGAGCTCGAAGCGTCGCTCCCTCGGGTTCGAATCGACGCCGACGTGAGCATCACCTGCGGTGGGAAGACGACCTCGGAGCGGCTCACGGCCGACGAGCTGGTGCTGGACACCTCGACGACCACGCTCGACAACACCCGCCCGCATCGTCTCGATGGGCCGCTGCGCGCGCTCGTCGCAAAGGCGACGAAGGCGTGTCGCGAGCAGACGCAACGCGAAGTGGCCGTCGACTGCGCGCGCCTGCCGAACAGCTCGCTGGAGCTGACGCAGACGTTCACGAGACACGCGCTCCGTCTGGGCGAGTGGCCGGGCTGTTACGCGCGGTGGTTCACCTCGTCGTACGGACGACCGCCGCCGCCCCTGACGCGAAGTCCCGGCGTCGTGACGCCCCCATGATGAGACAGCGCGATGCCTGCATGGGAACGACGTTGACCATCGATGACTTCGCGCGCTTCAAGGGCCTGAGGTGGGTCAGCCCACTCGAGCCGTCGCTTCCGCTGCCCTCGCAGCCCGCTGGAGTGATTCGACGTCCTTCGCGTTCTTCGCCTTCGTCTTCCGGCTCAGCGCACGACGCCGCCCACCGGGAGTCCGCTCGGCAGGCTTGCGGGCACCGTCGTCTCGAAGGTTCCGTCGCTCAGCGCCTCGAGGAAGGCCTTCACGTCGGCCGCTTCGGTGGGGTTGAAGCCGCGCACCCCACCGAGCGCCGGGTCGAGCCGCCGGTCGACGCGCCCATAGAACTGCAGCACGGCCTCGAGCGTGGGCAGCGAGCCGTCATGCATGTACGGGCCGGTCTTCGTCACGCCGCGGAGTGAGGGCGCGCGCACCCCGGTCGTCAGCCCCGACACGCCGAGCCGGTGCAGCCGGAAGTCGGAGAACATCGGACCGTTGTGACACCCCAGGCAGCCGTGGCGCGCGAACTCGTCGCGCCCGCGCTGTTGCTGGGGGGTGAGCGCGTTGCGGTCGAACGACGCGTCCCGTTGGACGAGGGTGCGCTCGAACGACGCGATGGCCCGCGTGATGGTGTCGCGAGAGATTGGCTGGGCGCCGAACGCTGCCGAGAAGCGCGCCACGTAGTCGGGCACCGCGCGCAGGCGCCCTTCGACTTCCGGGAAGATGGTCTCTTCGGTGAAGCGCGTGCCGCGCATCTCGTCGAGCGCGAGGATGGGCTGCGCGGCCTGTGTCTCGAGGGAACGCACGCGATGGTCCCAGAACATCGGGGCCTGCGCCGGGTCGGGCCCCCGGTCCTGCGCGGTGACGCCGTTGAGCCCGACGTTCAACACCGTCATCGAGTTGCGCGTGGTGACGTGCGGCGTGGTGCTCGACGCGACGCGCGCAGGGCCGAGCCCGGTGCCTCCCGTGCCGACCGAGAGTCTGCGGCCATCACCCCATGCGAAGGCTGGGTGGTGGCAGGTGCTGCAGGAGGTATCGCGGTCGCCCGAGAGCACCGGGTCGAAGAAGAGGAGTCGGCCGAGCTCGATGGCTGCGGTGTTCGCTGCCCCGGTCGCCGGTTGCTGGACGGCCGGCGGAGCGGCCGGTTCAGGCGATGGGTTCGCGGTCTCCGTGAAGGCCGTGTCGGGGCGGTCTCTCGCGTCTGGCCCGCATCCGAGCCAGAGAACGCCGAGGAGGAAGATGGTTCGCTTCGCGGTCATGAACACTCCGGGGTGGTGAGGCGCTCCCCGGTGGTGTCACGAGCGCAGGTAAAGCGATCACCTCACTGACGCATCGAGCGACCCTCGCGCTGTGCTCGACTCCACCGCGCTCGAATCACCCCAGGCTTCGAGGTCAACCGTCTTCGAAGTCCGCGAGCTCGACCAAAAAAAACAGCGGAGCAGCCTGAACGAGCGCTGCTCCGCTGCCGACCACGAAGCGCCTCGACGAGGAAGGGGGTTCTCGTCGCCGACGCCTGGGCCGTTGAGACTACGGAATCAGGACCTGGTCGATGACGTGGATGACGCCGTTCGAGGTGAACAGGTTGGCGCTCCTCACCTGGGGAGACGCGGTCGTCAGCGTCGGCGCCGCGCCTGCCGCAGGAATGGGGGCGACCCGCACCGTGCCGGTCAGCGGGCCCACCGTGAGGCTGCGACTGGTGAGCGCCGTGTTGAGCGTCACCGGAGCGCTCAGCCCCAGCACCGTCGACGCGTAGATGGGCGACGTCACCGTCGACGACACCTGCGTCCCCGCGTGCAGCAGCAGCAGGTTGGTGAGGTTCTGGCCCGTCGGAACGCTCGCCGAAGGCACCGCCGCGACGGCCGCGTTGTTGGGCGCGAAGAGGGTGAAGTTGGTGGTGCCATCGAGCGCTCCGGCCACTGACGGAGTGCCCGTCGCCGACGTCACCAGCCCCGCCAGGCTCGACAGGCTCGGCTCGGTCGTCACCACGTCAGCGATGCTGGGCAGCAGCACGCTCTGGTTGATGACGTGCACCACGCCGTTCGACGCGAAGAGGTTCGCGGTCACCACGGGCCGGCCGTCGAACGTCACGCCGGTCGAAGAACGCACCGCCTGCACGTTGCCGCCCAGGGTGCCGACGGCCGCCGACGCGGGCACCTGCGACGCGTACACCGTCGAAGGAATCGCGTGGTAGCGCAAGATGGGGCTGATCTGCTCCACCGTGAAGCTCGTCAGGCCCGTGATGCCGGTCGCGGCGTTGCTGCTCAGCGCCGCTACCGTGGCCCCGAAGGCCGCGTTGCTGGGCGCGATGACCGTGTACGTCCCGCCGTCGGCGCGGGTCGAGTCGAAGGCGCTCACCAGGCCGTTCGCGTTGGTGCCTCCGTCGGGCAGCGAGTCGGCCAACACCAGCGCCGCCGTCAGGTTCGACAGCGACGGAGTGGTGGTGGCGAGGTCGGTGATGCTGGGCAGCAACACGCCGTTGACCAGGTGCACCACGCCGTTCGACGCGAAGATGTTCGCCGTGGTGACCGTGGCGCTGTCGATGGTCACGCCGTTCGCGCCGCGCACCGCAGACACCGTGCCGCCGAGGGTCCCGACCTTCGCCGCGGTGGCAGGCACCTGTGAGGCGAAGATGCGGTTGGGCGCGACGTGGTAGGTCAAGATGGGCGTCACCTGGGCCACCGAGAAGCTGCCGAGCGAGTTGATGCCGGTGGTGCCGCCGTCGTCCGTGCCCCGCAAGGCAGCGATGGTGGCCGAGAAGGCCGTGTCCACCGGAGCAAAGACGGTGAAGAGGCCGCCGTCGCTGCGCGTGGAGTCCAGCGTCGACACCAGGCCGCTCGAGTTCGAGCCGCCGTCAGGCAACGAGTCGGCCAGCACCAGCGCCGCGGTCAGGTTCGAGAGCGCCGGGGTGGTGGTGGCGATGTCGGTGATGCTGGGCAGCAGCACCGAGCCGATGGCGTGAATGACGCCGTTGGCGGTGATGAGGTCGGCGATGGCGACTGGCACGCCGTCGACCGTCACGTTGGACCCATTGCGGGTGACGGCCAGCTTGCCACCACGCGAGGTGAGCGTGCCCGTCACGGGCACCTGCGCGGCCAGCACCTGGCCCGTCGCCACCACATGGTACGCGAGCACGGGAGCGAGCTGTGCGGGCGTGAAGCTGCCGAGCCCGTTGATGCCCGTGGTGCCGCCGTCATCAGCGCCCCGCAGGCTGTTGACCAGGTTGCCGAACGCGGCGTTGGTCGGCGCGAAGACGGTCAGCTTGGGCGTCAGCGCGTTGTTGTCGAGGGCGGTGGTGAGGCCGGTGATGTTCGCCGCCAGGGCCGCCGCGGTGAGGTTCGAGAAGCGGTCATCGGTGGTGGCCACGTCGAGAATCGAGGGCAACAGCACGGCGTTGATTTCATGAATGACGCCGTTGCTGGCCAGCACATCGGCGGTCACCACGCTCGCGCTCGCGTCGAGGCGAATGGTGGTGCCCTGCAGCGAGCCGTTGAGCTTCCCGCCCAGCGCTGTGAATTCACCGTTGGCCGTCGCCGTGGCGAGCACCGCGGCCGCGCGTTGCTCGGTCGGCAACACGTGGTACTTCAAGATGACCGTCAGCTGATCGACGCTGAGGTCGTTCACGCCGGCCACGCCGAGAGCCGTGAAGAGGGTCTGGAAGGCGGCGTTGTTGGGCGCGAAGACGGTCTTGCGGGGCGTCGCGGCTTGCAGGGCCCCAGCCAGGTTGGCGCGGGTGACTGCCGCCACCAGCGTCGTGAAGTTGGGGTTCGACGACGCCACCGCCACGAGGTCGCCCAGGGCGGCGCCACCACCGCTCCCGCCCGCAGTGCCGCCGGCCGAGCCTCCACCGGTTCCACCTGCCGCACCACCCGCGCTCCCGCCGGCGCTGGCGCCACCGGCCGAGCCACCAGCGCGAGCTCCACCTGCTGACCCGCCTGCGCTGCCGCCATCAGGCGTCGAGTCAGCAGGGCCGCACGCGAGGCCACCCACCAGGGCGGTCGTGAGCGCGATTCCTATTCCGTACTTGTTGAGCATCATGTGTGTGTGTCCTTGAGGTTGTGAGACCGGCCGATATCCTGCTGTCTGTTGAGGCGGACAGATTTCCTGGAAAGCAGACGACGGCGCTTCCAGTCGTTCGTTCCTGTCCGCGCGGGTCCGGTACGGAATGGCGGGACCACGTTGGTTGGTGAGCCTCGAAGAAAGTTGGATCAACCAGGATGACGGCCCCGATGCGTAGAGCAGTCATGACGCGGTTGGGGTGTGTGCTGGTGGCGCTGGCTGGCTGTGGGCAGCCGAAGCCAGCGCAGGTGCGGGTCATCAACCTGGTGAGCGGCTCGAGCGCCATCGACGTGGCGTTTCGCGACGAGCAGCTCGCTCGGCGCCTCAGGCCCGGTGAGGCGTCGGTGTTCGAGGCCATGAACGCAGGGCCCGTCGAGGCGGCGGTGCTCGACTCGTCCACGGGGCAGGCGTTGGGGCGGCTTTCGTTCGACGCGCCGGAAGCCGAAGCACTCAGCGTGGTCGTCGCGACCCCGGGCGCCGGCGTCCTCGGGTACGGACTGGTGCATCGCTTCGCGGCTCCTCGAGATGGTCTCATTCGCGCCAGGGTCCTCAACGTCGCGGCGGGCGACGCGGTGCAGGTTGTCCTGGCTGACCGGCTGTTGGGCCTGCTCGCGCCGGGGCAGGACACCGGTCCCGAGGGCCTCTTGCTGCCGTCCGGTCGACCGAGCGGCCTGACCGTCTTCGTCGACGGTGCTCAGCTGACGTTCCAGGTGCCGGGGTTGCCCGACCGAAGCGAGCTGTTGTTGGTGCTGGGCCGTGCGGCGAGTGGGCAGGGCATCTCGATGCTGGGTGTGGCACCTTCTGCGGCCCTGGGTTTCTTCCAACCTGTCTCTGGAGTCCCGTGATGCCCTGGCGACGACAAACCCTCTCGACGCTCGCGTTGGTCCTGTCGGGCTGCCTTCCGCCCATCACCAGCGAAGCGCCGCTTGCACCCATCGAGCCCGGCACCGTCGAGCTCGTCACCGCCGGTCGCCGGAGCGCCTGCGCGGTGATTCAGGGTGGCTCCGTGCGGTGCTGGGGCGCCCCCGGCCTGGTGGGTGATGGCAGCAGGTCGCTGCGGGTCGAGCCTGTGCCGGTGAAAGGACTGAACTCGAGCGTGCGCGCAGTGGCGGCGGGCACCAGCCACACGTGCGCGCTCACCACCGGCGGCAAGGTCTTCTGCTGGGGTGACAACGCCCGCGGCGAGCTGGGCCTCGGCTCTCGGGCCCCCGCGCTCTCGCCGCAACAGGTGGCGGCGTTCAGTGACGAGGTGACCCAGGTGACGGTGGGCGCGTCGCACACCTGCGCGCGGCTCTCGACCGGAGCCGTGCAGTGCTGGGGCGTCAACGACCAGTACCAGCTGGGCGGCGCAGCCCAGGCCGAGTCCCTCTCGCCCATCGCGGTGCAGGGGCTGACCGAAGGCATTCGCGACGTGGCGGCAGGCGCGGCGCACACCTGCGCGGTGACGGCGAACGGCGAGGTGCACTGCTGGGGTGGCAACGCGCACGGCGAGCTGGGCCTGGGCGTGGTGTCGGCGGCTCCCGTCGCGGTGCCCTCGAAGGTGCTCGGCTTGCCGGGGCCGATGATGATGGTCGCAGCGGGCCGCTTTCACACCTGCGCGGTGTCGACCTCGGGGTCGCTGTGGTGCTGGGGCCAAAACGAGTTCGGCGCCCTCGGCGACGACACGAGCCTGGACCGCGCCTCGCCTGTTCAGCCGGTCGGCCTGCCGGCGGCCGTGGTCGGGTTGTCCGCTGGCGCGGGAGGGACGTGCGCCGTCCTGGCCAACGCCGACGCGTGGTGCTGGGGCAGCAACCTCAACGGACAACTGGGCGACGGCACGCGCATCCACCGGTCTCAGCCGGTGAAGGTGCTGCGCCTCTCGGGCGACAGCCGCATGGTGTCGTACGGCGAGGAGTTCTCCTGCGGCACCACCCGCGCGCTGCGGGCGCTGTGCTGGGGAAAGAATGACGACGGGCAGCTCGGTGACGGCACCGCCGCGGCCCGCGAGGTCCCTGCGCCAGTGATGGGGCTCTGAAAGAGGGCGACGATGCTCGAGCATGACCGCCCGCTCCTCGAAGGCTACCGGCGTGGTGACCGCGCCGCCCTCGACGTCATCTATCGGCGGCTGTCGGTGCCGGTGCTGCGGTCGCTCTCGCGGAGCTTCGGCGTGCGCGTCGCGTCTGGGGTCAGCCCAGTCCACGTCAGCCCGCTGGACCTCGACGCTGCCCACCAGGAGACCTTCATGCGCGTCTTCTCGGACTCGGCCCGGCTGCACTACGACGGCCTCAAGCCCTTCGAACCGTACGTGTTGGCCATCGCGCGCTCGGCGGCCATCGACGTGCTGCGCGCGCAGGGCAAGCTGCACCGCGAAGCGCTTCCGCTCGACGACGTCACCGACTCGTTGTTCGACCCCACCGCCTCGCCCGAGGCGCAGGCGCTGCAGGCCGAGGCCGAAGCCCTGGTGAAGGGGTTCCTGTCGACGCTGAGCCCGGAAGACCGCACCTTCGCCACCGCCCGTTTCATCGAGGGCCAGTCGCAGGAGCGGGCGGGCGCGCTGTGTGGTTTGTCGCGCCAGGAAGCGCGCACCCGGGAAGCAAAGCTGAAGGCCCTGTGCCTCAAGCACCTCGCGACGAAGGGCTTCCTCGACGGCCCGTCGGCGAAGGGCGCGCTCGTCTCCACCCTGGTGCTCGCGCTGTTCATCGGAAGGTAACGACATGTTCTCGCTCTTCGACGCGCACATCGACGGTGAGCTGGGCCCGATGGGCAGCGGCGAGCTCACCCCCCGGCGCTTTCGCAAGGTGCTGCGGCACGCCCGGAACTGTCACCGCTGCGGCGTGCTGTATGAGCGCTCGATTCGGGTGCTTCGGCAGCTCGAGCACCGGGCGCCCTGGGAGCCGGCGCAGCTGGAGCTCGAGGCGCTGACTTCGCTCAACCGGCCTGGCGTTGGGGCGAAAGTCTCACGGCCATCGGTCGGCGTGGCGCTGGTGGGGCTGGCGCTCGCGGCTGCGGTGGCGCTGGTGGTGTTCCCGGGCGGGGGCGGCGACGAGCTGGCGGTGCGTGGAGCGCCCACCGCCGTACCCGTCGCGCTGCGCATCTTCTGTGGCGGGCGTTCAGCGCCGTTGAGCGAGCTGAAGGAAGGCGCCGCCTGTACCGCGGGGCAGTCGTTGGCCTTCGCGGTGGGCGCCGCGCCGGCCTTCTCGAAGGTGGTCGTGCTGGTGCGCGGCCCTTCGACAGAAGAGGCCTCGGTGTCGACGACGGTGAGCGCGCAGGTCGGCGCGGAAGAGGCGGTGCCCTTGACGGCTGCGCTCGAGCGCGCGGGTGAGGTCGAGGTGGTGGCCGCGTTCGCCGGTGACGCGCTGAGCGCCGCGGCGGCGGCCCGTGGCGAGAAGAGCTCCGGGGCGCTGGTGCTCAAACGCCTCGTCAAGGTGGCGCCGTGAAAGGCCTCAGCCCGGCGAGGTCGAGGCCCTTCGTGAGCAGCGCCCGGGACGGTGGCGCGTCCAGAGCGCCCACCAGACTCGGGAGCGGTGTGGCCCTCGCCGCCCTCGCCAGCGCGTTGCTTGCCTCGGCGACGGCCCAGGCCGGCGTCGTCCGTCGCGCGCTCATCGTGGCGTACAACGGCAGCGACCGGCCGGGGACTGCGCCGCTGCGCTTCGCCGATGACGACGGCTACCGCTGGCGCGAGGCCCTCGAGCGGCTGGGCTTCGAGGCGACGCTGCTCACGGTCCCCGACGCAGACACCGCGGCGCTCGAGGCGCAGCGTGGAACGCCGCCGCTCGTCCCCACCGCCGCGGCCCTCGACCGCGCGGTGGCCGGCCTCGCCGAACGAGCGCGCGTCGACCGCGCGAGCGGGGCCTCGGTCGATGTGCTCGTCGTCTACGTCGGGCACGGGCAGACCGACGAGCTGGGGCGGGCCTACCTCACCCTGGTGGACGGGCGGCTCGACCAGGCCGCGTTGTACGAGAAGGTCGTCGACCGCCTCGGCGCCGACTTCGTGCACCTCATCATCGATGCCTGCCATGCGGGCGGGGTGGTGGGCAGCCGCGGCGCCGACCTGGCGTTGCTCGACGAGCTCAAGACACGCCTTTCGAGGGAACAACTGAAGGCGCGGCCTACCGTGGGCGCGTTGTTCGCCGAGTCCGAAGAAGGCGAGACGCACGAGTGGACCCGCCTGCGCGCGGGCATCTTCAGCCACGCCGCGCGCAGCGCCTTGCTGGGAGCCGCCGACATCAACCATGACGGCTCCATCGCCTACAGCGAGCTGGACGCCTTCGTGGCGTCGTCGATTCGCGGCGTGAAGGGTGGGCGCGCGCGGCTGCGGCTGAAGACCTCTCCGCCCGAGCTGGACCCGGGCCGGCTGCTCGCAGGCCCTGCGCCGTGGGGCCCGACGTTGAAGGTGCCCATGGGCCCCGAGTTCTCGCGCCTGTCCATCGAAGACGCCGATGGCGTCCGGTTGCTCGACGTGAACCGCCAGGACGGCGAGCGGGTGGTCCTGTCATTGCCTGTGCGCGACGCCTACTGGTTGAGGACGGCGCAGGGCGAGGCGCGGGTGACGGCGGGTGAGCTGGGCGGCGGCATCACCCTGGCGGCGGCCGAGGTCGGCACGCGCGGCGGCCTCGAAGAGGGCTACACGCGCGGGCTCTTCGCGGTGCCCTTCGGGCGAGGCTTCTTCGACGGGTACCAGGCCAGCCAGGGCGGGGCGCCGCTCGAGTTCCCCGAGGTTCGGGTCGAGGGCGAGAAGGACCCCGAGCTGGGCCGCTTCGACGGAGCATGGCTGGGCTGGGGTGTCTCGCTCGGCGCTCCGGTGATGTTGGCGCCGCTCGGAGCGGTGGGCGTGAGCGGCGGAGTGAGCGCGGCCTTTCGCTCCGACGGCTGGCTGTATTGGGGCGCGCGCGCGCAGTGGACCCTGGCCCTGGGCACCCTGGGCGGCGCCGCGCTGCATCGCTCGACGCTGGGGCCGCTGGTCGGGCTGCGGGGCAAGAGCCCGGTGGCCCCCTTCATCGAGTTGTCACCGCAGTGGGCGCCCACGGTGGTGGTGCGGCCAACCGTAACGCAAGGGGACCTGTCAGCCTTCGGCGGCCGCCTCGCTGGCGGAGTGATGGGCAGCCGCACCTTCCTGCGGGGCCTGCGCGTGTCGCTGTCGGTGGACCTCGACGCGGTGCAACTCGACGGTGCGCGCAGGGCCATCGTCATCCCCGGCGCGGAGCTGTCGATGACGTTCTGAAGAGAGCCTCGGACGTGATGACGCGTTCGCGCGAGGCCCCGCTCCTCAGCCCGCTTCGACTCGCGTGGGCGCCGGGAGCGTCTCGAGCGCGCGCGCCAGGTCTGCAATCAAGTCGGCGGGGTCTTCCGTCCCGATGGACAGTCGAATCACGTCGTCGGTGATGCCCGCCCGGCGTCGCGCCTCGGGCGTCATCGAAGCGTGGGTCATGGTGGCTGGGTGGGCGATGAGGCTCTCGACGCCGCCCAGGCTCTCGGCCAGCGTGAACCACCGCACGGTGCGGAGCAGGTGATCGACGCGCTCACGGCGCCCCTCGACGAGCTGGAAGCTGAGCATGCCCCCGAAGGCCGACTGCTGCGCCCTCGCCAGGGCGTGCTGGGGGTGCGACGGCAGCCCCGGGTAGTGCACCCTGGCAACGGCGGGGTGCTGGTCGAGGAACTCGGCGATGGCCTGGGCTCCGAGCTCATGGGCCTTCATGCGAAGCAGGAGCGTCTTGAGCCCTCGCTGCACGAGGAAGCAGTCGAACGGGCTCTGGGACGTGCCCAGCAGGTTGTTCAGGCTCTGAAGCTTCTGCGTGAGCGGCACATGGCCGGGGCCAGCCACGACGACGCCACCGACCACGTCGCTGTGCCCGTTGAGGTACTTGGTGCTCGAGTGCACGACCAGGTCTGCGCCCAGCGAGAAGGGGCGCTGGCGCACGGGCGAGAGGAACGTATTGTCGACGACGGTCAGCGCGCCGTGACGCCGCGCCCGCTCTGACACGGCGCGAAGGTCCGTCAGCCGAAGCAGCGGGTTCGAAGGGGTCTCGACCCACACCATGCGCGTGTTCGGGCGCAGCGCGCGCTCGAACGCCTCGAGGTCGGCCAGGTCGAGGTAGGTGACCTCGAGGCCCGAGCTCACCCGTTGAACCACGGACGCGGCACTGGACGTCATCGCTCGATGGAGAACGAGTACACCGCGCCCGCGTTCGGCGCCGAATCGTTGAACGGCGTGCCGCCGACCCCGACCGCCGCGCTCGCCTCTCCCGGAGCGCCCACCACCAGCACGGTGCCGTCATCCGACACGGCCACGCTCGAGCCGAACGCGTCGCCTGCGCCGGTGTTGACGGGCTTGACGTAGGCGTCGAGCTCCATCACGCCGCGACGACGAACGTAGATGCGCGCCGCGCCGCTCCGAGGCCTCGAGGTGTCGGTCTGATCACCATCGACCCCCGTCGCGCGGCTCGCATCGCCTGGGTGGCCCACCACGAGCACCTTTCCATCCGCCGACAGCGCGAGCGTTGCGCCGAACTCGGGGCCTGACGGCGCTGGCAGCGACGCATCGACGCGCCACGGTGGGCCCCGTTGGTACAGCGTCACGAGCCCTCCGCGCTCGTCGAGCTCAGAGCTCGCCACCAGCCCCCCGTCTGCGTCGATGGTGGCGCTCGCGAAGCCCTTCTGCGTGCGTGTCGAGCTCTGCTCTTCCAACGCCGGAAGTCCCAGCGCCGCGATGACGCCCGCGTCACCCGCGCTCTGCACGACGAGCGTCGAGGCGTTGGCCGAGAGCGCCAGGGAGAACCCGAACCCGGTGACGTCGGCTTGCCGTGACTTGAGGTAGTTCGTCTGCGCCCAGCCCGTGGCGTCACGCCGGAACACGTAGGCGGCACCTCGACCCGGCGCGCGATCGTTGATCTGATCACTCCCGGGGCCGATCGCGTCGCTGGCTTCTCCTGGAGCCCCGACGACCAGCACCGTTCCATCGGCCGACAGGCTCACCGACGCGCCGAACGCATCGTTGGCGCCGGGGTTCGACGCCTTCACGTACGCGGTCTGCGCCCACGCCGTGCCCTTGCGCGTGAAGATGAACACGGCTCCGCTCGACGGCGCGCGCGCGTTGACCTGGGGCCGGTCGATGCCGACCGCGTCGCTCGACTCGTCGACGGCGCTCACGGCGAGCACGGTGCCGTCACGCGAGAGGCTCAGCCGATGGCCGAAGTGGTCTCCCTGTCGGGGCGTGGCTGCCTTGAGAAAGGCCTGCGCGCTCCACACGCCTTCGCGGCGACTGAACACCGAGACGGCACCCGAGGCGCTGGCGCGATTGTCGAACGGGTTTCCTTGAGCGCGGCTGTCTTCGCCCGGAGCACCGACGGCGAGCGTGGCGCCGTCACCCGACAACGCCAGCGCCTCGCCGAACGCGTCACCGGCTTCGGTGTTCTGTGACTTGAGGTACGCGACCTGCGCCGTGAAGCCGCCGTCACGTGAAGGTGGAGGACTCCCCGCGTCGGCCAGCGCGGCCAGCACGCAGGCTTCGTCACGACAGAGTGGGAACGTTCGCGCACAGCCGATGAACAGAACGAGAAGGCACCACCGCGCGCGCATGGTGCGCTCGTAACTGACTGGGCCTGCGCAGTCATGCCTCAGGCGGTTCGTCGAAGGTGACGCGCCCATCGCGTCGAAGCGCGCTCGAGCCCCGCAGGCCGAATGAATGGAAACCGGGGGGCGGGGACTCAACCGCCGACGCGCCGGTGGGGTTGGCCGGCCGCGTTCACCCTCGTCGTTCTTCACGCTCACCCGTTCTCGCGCCCCATCGCCACGCCAGGGGTGCGCCCAGGAGAATTCATGGACACGCTCATCGCTCCGCCGCCGTCTCGACTCGCTGCAGCCTGCGGCGCCGTCGTCGCGCTCTGCGTGCTGACCGCGCCGTTGCTGGCGTACCTCTGGGCCGTCAGCTGACTTGTGAGCGTGGCCCTTTGTTGAGAGTTTTCGCGCATGGATCCCGCGCGCCGGTCTTCGAGTCCTTGACGAGCAGCGCGACGCACCTCGGCCAATCCTGATGAAGGCGAGACGAACCCAGCCTCCATCGCTGCGGCGCTCGTCGTGGGCGGCGGAGCGGTGGCCTGGGCAGTGGTCGGTGCCTGGCCCTCGGGTCTGGGCCTGATGGCGCTTGGCATCATCGTCGGGCTGGTGCCTTCGGCCCTGCTGTCGGGGTGGCTGTCGCGTCGGGAGGACGTCTGGGGCGCTCCGCTCGTCACGGTTGGCGTCCTGGTGAGAGGCGCCGGGCTTGGCGTGGGCCTGCTCCATGGGGTGAACGGCGCGTTGGACCGCGACCCGGGACGAGTCAGCCGTGGCGTCATCACCGACGTGAACGGCAGGTCGAGGCGAACCAGTGCGCACGTGCGGTGGTCCGACGGGACGACGGAGTGGATTCGCTCCCGGTTCACCCTGCGGAAGGGCGAGCGGGTCGAGCGCACGACTCACGCGGGCGCGCTCGGCTTCGAGTGGACCGAAGGCTCGTGGTGACCGTCACTTGATGATGGTGACGAGCTCGGTCGCCGTGACGAGCAGCCGCCCATCGACACCCCACAGCTCGCGAGTCTCTTGCGAATATCCGTGGCGCAGCACGTGTGACTCCCCGCGATGGAGCAGCGGCGCCTCGGGGTCCAGCCCCTCGAGCGGCGCGTGGAGCTCGGCGTTGAGCGTCAAGGTCGCGGCGGGCCGCACATCCTCCAGGTGCGTGATGCAGGCGAGCCACCACACGTCGACGAGACACGCGAGCCACGCGCCGTCGCGCACCTGACAGGGCACGACCGGCCGCACGTAGCCAAGCGATGCGTCCGTCGAGCCCGAGAAAGGGACCGGGCCGATGTTCCTGAACTCGAAGTGCCTGGTGAAGTCCGGCGCGAAGTCATGGTTCAGGTCGAGCGCTGCGACGTCTCGCCAGGGCGGGACGGCAGGCGGTGCGAGCGTCTGCCAGGCGAGGTCGACCGGCCGGTCCGAGGCGAAGATGGCCACCGCGTGCGTCATCACGACGCCGTTTTGTTCGAGGTCGGCGGTGAAGGTCGAGACCGTCAGGCTCGCGCGGAGCAGCCGCACCCGAATGGTGACCTCGCCAGGCACTGGTGCGCCGATGAGCTGCGCCGACACCGACCGCAGCCGACGCTTCTCGTCACCCACCCGCGCCTGCATCGAGCGCACGCAGGCCCCGACCACGAGTCCGCCAAACGTCGCCTTCCCCTGTCCAAAACCGACGGGCACGGTCAGCACGTCGGTCGTGTCGTCGATGCGGCGAGCAGTCAGCACCTGGTCCAGCGACGGTCCCATCATGGCGATGTGCCTCACGCAGAGGGGCTGAAAACGCAGGCGCGGGTTGTTGCTGCTCAGCGACTTTGACCGCTAACTGCTCAGGGAAAATGTCCGCCTAAA
>JBBAQZ010000054.1:0-41992 GCA_040400045.1 Myxococcaceae bacterium | reverse complement strand
CGACGCCCTGCAGCGTCAGTCTTCGAAGCAGTACAGCGACAGGTCATTCGCGCACGAGTTGCTGTCACTGCGCGCGGTCCAGTCACCGCCTTGTCCGTAGACGGTGCCGATGGTGGCTTCGACGCCCGAGGACGATGAGGTCCAGTTGGAGCAGGTGCTCTGCGGTGGTGCGAACGCCGAGATGGGCAGCGACATGCCAGTGGCCTGAGTGCCGGTGAAGACGTTGCGGCCGGTGGGCGAGATGCCCATGTTCGTGCCGAGCTCGGTGCGGTCGATGGGGACCAGCGGCGCCGAGCGGAGCGCCGCGCGACTGGCGAAGACCTGAATGCGGCGGCCACGGTCATTCACCCCGGGCAGGTACCAGGGCCCGTTGCTCACGAAGCGGTCGACGGCGTGCACGTAGACCGCGACCCTGCGCATCGAGTCCCACTCGTTCGTCGACAGCCACGCTTTGAAGCGGCCCGGGAGGTTTCCAGCTCCCGCCGCGGCCTCGCAGAGCCGGTCCGCGCCGACGAGGCCACCGAGGTTGCCCTTGAAGGTGGTGCGCGTGACGAAGACGAGCTTCGCGCCCGCTGGGAGCGGCTCGACCTCGCACACCGCGTTGCTGCAGATTCGAGTGGTGCCGCAACTGGCGCACTGCTCTCCCGCTCGTCCGCAGGCGGAGTCGGCGGCGCCGTCGAGACAGGTGTCACCCTGACAACACCCGGTGCAGGTGGCTGGGCCACAGCCGACCTTCGGCGGGTCGACCACCGAGCCACAGGCCGCTCCGAGGAGAGCCAGAGAGAACCAGAGAGAGCGCATGAGAACGAATCCTTCGAGACGGACGGAACCAGCGAGCTGAGCACACCTTCACGACCGCCTCGCTTCCGGGACCCTGGTTCACGCCTTCTGCTTCGAATGAAACGGCATCAGGTAGCCGAACGACAACAGCGATTTCGCTGACGCGGTGAAGCCCGCTGCTTCGGGAATCTCCCAGCCCAGCGCATCGGCGACGCGCGCAATCTGGTTGAAGCAGTAGGCGACCCACAAGGCTTCCTTCGCCGCGGCCTTCGTCACGCCGTCCACCTTGAGCAGTCGTGCGTCATCGGCGGTGAGTTCTTCAGGCGTCAGCGTCACCTTCTCGAGGTAGCCGAGCATCGCGCGCAGCGGCGGAGCGATGGGCGCCACGCGGTAGTCGGCCAGGACGGCCGCCGTCAGTTCATCTCCGAGCTCGTGCGACGCGACCGCGCCGTGGGCACCGGTTCAAAATCGACAGCGATTGAGGTTCGAGACGAAGGCCGCGAAGAGCTCGCGTTCGCCGACGCTCCACGAAGAGGGCCCGCGCATCACGGCCTGGAGGAGCTCGTTGAAGCGGTCGCCCCAGTAGTCACGTCGGTAGAGGAGGGTGCGCACCACGTCGGGTGGTTTGCGGCCGCCGCCCAGCACGCGCATCAGTCCGAGCACGAAGCGCTCGCGGAGCCCGTGGCCGTGCGCCACCTTCGGGAGTCGAATCGTCGTCATGGGTCGTCTCCAAAGCCTTCGTCGATGGCGCGGAGCCCGGCGTCGAGGCGTCGCTTCGCTGCGCCGTGGGCTGCGCAGACCGTCAGCTCGAAGAGCGCGTCGTCGCTGTGGGTGGTGCGGAGCGTCGCGATCTGCTCGGTCGTCACCCTGGACGCGGCCTGTTCTATCTGCCGCACGTACGGTCCCAGGGCTCCATCACCCTCCGCGCGCGTGGCCGCTTCACGTTGAGCTCGCGTCGCCTCGCCGGGACTCTCGAGGAGCGAGCGCTCGACCCGTGCTGCGAGCGTGAGGGAATCGGTGGCCACGAGCGCGGCGACTCTGGCACGACTTCAGGACCTCTGACATCTCGTTCCCGGGCCTGGCGTCGGGAGCAGGGACGCTCCCAGCTCGGCAGACTGCCGCTGCCGTCGCCCCGGCTGTGCTCAACCCGGCGCAGCGCTCCGCGTCCGCAGCTTCGGCCCGGGCGTCCAGGACGTCGCCCCCGACGGGTTTCGTGCTGAACTGAGGTCCCGCATGCGTCAGTCACTGAAACAGCACCTCGCCGCGTCGAACGCCAGTCACCCGCCGCGAGGCGCGACCTCGGCTGACGTGCAGGCGCAGGCGTGAGGGTCGTCAGGCTCGACGACTACCAGGCGTGGCGGGTCGACGTCGGGGGCCTTCGCGTCCTCATCGACCCGTGGCTCACCACCGAGCTGACGTACGCCTTCGCCCTGGCGACGCGGCGCAGGTCGTTCGCTCCAGCCGAATCGGAGCGGCACGCCGACCTGCTGATTCTCACCGCGCACTTCGGCGACCACCTGCACCCGCCCAGCCTCGCGCTGCTGCCGAAGACGCTCCCGGCCTGGTCGACGGTCGCCGGGTGTCGGCGCCTCGAGGCGCTCGGCTTTGCGCGCGCGCACGTCGCCACGCCGGGGCAGGCGGTGGTGCTGGGGCCAGGCGCATCGCTCACCTTCGTCTCGCCCGGCTTCCCCTTCTCGAAGAGCGCGCTGGGGCTGGTCTTCCAGGAAGACGGCAAGCGGGCCTACCTCGAGGCGCACGTGACGACGGAGCAGCGCCTCGGGCAGGTGGGCCAGGTCGACCTGCTCGTCAGCACGGCCGAGAGCGTGCGGCTGTTCGGCGTGCAGCTGTCGATGGACGCGCGGCGGGCGGCCCGTATGGCGGTGGCGGCGGGGGCGCGCATCGTGGCGCCGACAGGGCTGCACCCGCACGCGACGAAGGGGCTGCTGCCGTCGCTGCTGTCGATTCGCAGCGAGCCGGACGCGCTCCAGCGGGAACTCGAGCGCCGCGGCAGCCAGGCGCGGGCGCGGTGGCTGCAGCCGGGTGAGGCCATCGAGCTGTGACGCGCTGCACCCTTCGAAGACCGTCACCCTGAGGCGGTGAGGCGCTCCTGCGGCCTGGTCGACGGTGAGCCCGGCCTGCGACACCTCGAGGCCCTTCGCCGAGCGCGAAACGAGGTCGTTGAGGAGAGGCCGGACCAGCGCGGAAGGCGAGAGCGTCAGGCGGCAGCCACGCGCCGGGAGGTGATGGGCGAGCTGGGCGCTCGACGGCGTCTCGGCGCCCATCACCGGTCGCCAACTTGTCACGCGGACCCTGCGAGGCTTGAGTGCCTGCCGTGCGACGCGCGTGCCTCAGCCTGGTGATTCTCGTGGCGTCGACGTGTGGCCGCACTGAGCTCGTGCGCTTCGAGATTCTCCCCATGCCGGTCGACGCAGGGCGCGACGCCGGGCCTGACGCTGGAACCGATGCGGGGCACGACGCTGGTTTCGATGCCGGCGTCGATGCCGGCTTCGACGCGGGAACGAAGCCGTGTATCGAGGGCCGCTTCACGCTCGCGCCCGCGACGCCGGTGGTGGTGCTGGTGCTCGACAAGTCCGGCTCGATGAACGAGTCGATCCCCGGAGCCCTCACCAAGTGGGATGCGCTGCGCACCTCGCTGCGCGCGACGCTGCCGGCGGTCGACCAGTCGATGGAGCTCGGGCTCCTCCTCTATCCAGTCAGTCCTGAGCAAGCGTGCTCGGCCTTCGTCCGGCCGAACCCCGAGCCTGCGCTCGGTCAGGTCGCGACGATTCTGCAGACGCTCGACGGCACGGCGCCCGGTGGAGGTACGCCGACGGCCGACGCGCTGCTGGCAGGCTTCAACTCTTTGCAGGGGCGCCGCACCGGGTCGACCGCGCGCGCTCTCGTGCTCGCCACCGACGGCGTGCCGAACTGCAACTTCTCGCTCGACCCACGTGCGTGCTTCTGTGTGACGCCGCCCTGCACGGCGGCCGAGTGCGTCGACGACGACCGCTCGGTCGACCGCGTGCGCGCGGGCGCCGACGCCGGCATTCCCACCTACGTCATCGGCATCGAGGCCCCGGGCGCGGTCTTCACCCAGGCGCTCGACCGTCTGGCCGTCGCGGGCGGGCGGGCGCTTCCGGGCACGACGAAGTACTACTCCGCCACCAGCGCCGGCGAGCTCGCGCGAGCCTTCTCGGCGATTCGAGACCAGGTGGCGCGCTGCACCTTCCTGACCAGCTCGGTGCCCAACGCGATGGGCAGCATCCGCGTCGAGGTGAATGGCGTCGTGGTCCCGTTCGACCCGACGGGGCAGTTTGGTTGGAATTGGACCGACCGGCCCAACGGCGAACTCGTCTTCCGCGGCGCGAGCTGCACGCAGGTGATGGGGCAGAGGTTGAGGCTCGAGGCGCTCGTCGGCTGCGGCGCTCCCTGAGCGCAGTCAGTCCTTCGTCCGCTTCCGCCGTCTGGTGCCGGCCTGAGCGGACCAACGTCGCGACGTCTTCGAGCAGCGCCTTGCGTTGGAGCGGGCCCTACGCGAGCGCAGCCATCACGGCCCGAAAGCCATCGGCGGTCCGTTCGGCCACTGCATGACGACCGCCCTCGACGATCAATCTCCCCTGAACACAGACGTCGCGAATCGCTGCGCTCGCCCCGCCCATCATCGCAGCTGACACGAGCGCTTCACGAGGGACGCCGACCATCGACGGGTGTGTCAGGTCGATCGTCACGAAGTCTGCGGGCTGGCCCGCTCGGAGCGCGCCGGTGTCGACCCCCAGCGACCGAGCACCAGCCGTCGTGAGCGCGCGGAGCAAGACCTGCCCCAGCGCAGACTCGCGCGGGCCCTCGACACTTCGAGGGAAGAGCACCGCTCGCCCCAGGCGCAACAACCGCAGGTGCCCCTCGAGTTGGCGCGCTTCTTCGAGCAGGTCGATGTGCGCCTGGCTGTCGCTCCCGAGCGAGACCTCGACGCCCGCCTGCAGGAGTTCATCGGCGCGCACGACGCCGTCGCCCAGGTTCCGCTCGGTCGAGGGGCACGCGCACACGAGAGACTTCGACGTGCCCAGCAGCTCGACCTCATTTGCTTCGAGGTGAATCGCGTGAACGCCGGTGAAGCGCGGCCCCAGGAGTCCAACCTCTGCGAGCAGCTCGATGGGTCGACGCCCCGTCTCGGCCAGACATGCGCGCAGCTCGGCCGGCTGCTCCGCGACGTGCATGTGGACGGGACCGGCCGTGACGGACTTCGCGATTTCCTGGAGCCAGCTGCGAGGCACCGCGCGCACCGAGTGGGGCGCCACGCCGACGCTGACCAGGGGGTCCTTCACCGGGCTGCGCAGCGCCTCGACCCGCCGCAAGAACGACTCCACGTCGGAGTCGATGAAGCGACGCTGCCTCGGGTTCTCGGCGACCTGAAAGCCGGCGCGCGCGTAGCCGACCCTCAACAACACGATGCGCAGCCCCACGTCCCGCGCCGCCTGAATCACCGTCTTCGCGAGCAGGGACTCATCGTCGTACGGCGTACCGTCGGCCTGGTGCTGCAGGTAGTGGAACTCGCCCACCGTGGTGACGCCCGCGAGCGCCATCTCGACGAAGGCCTGCTTCGAGACCGCGTAGAGCTGCTCGGGAGTGAGCGCCGTCGCGGCCTGGTACATGCGCTCGCGCCACGACCAGAAGTCGTCGGCCTCGTTGCCTTCCGCGCGCAGCTCGGTTCGTCCGCGCAGGACCCGCTGAAACGCATGGCTGTGGCCATTCACGAAGCCAGGCAGCAGCAGCTTGCCGCTCAAGCGACGGAGCGGCGCTCCGGGCGAGGGGACCGACACGTTGCCCGCGTCGTCGACGAAGAGCGACGGCTGCTCGACGAGCCGACCATCGATGACGGCAAAGTCGGGGACGAAAGAGGCGCTCACGCGTTGACGCTCGCACGAACGAGCGCCCTCACCAACGCTTCAGCTCACCGGGTAGTACGGCCGCAGCATCAGGAAGACGACGACGCCCGTCACGGACACGTAGAGCCAGATGGGGTGGAGCACTCGCGTCACCCTCGTGTGCTTCGTGAAGTCCTTGCGCCACGCGAAGTAGAACGCGGTCAGCGCCATCGGCACGATGCCCATCGACAGCAGCACGTGGCTCGCGAGCAGCACGAGGTACACCGTCTTCACCGCGCCCTCGCCACCGAACTTCGTGTCGCCGTGCACCGCGTGGTAGGCGAGATACCCGACGAGGAAGAGCGCCGACGCCGCAAACGCCGCCACCATGAAGTACCGGTGCAGGTCAGCCCGCTGCTTCTTGATGGCCACCCACCCTGCCACCAGCAGGCTCGCCGCCGTCGCGTTGCACGCCGCGTTCACCAGCGGCAGGAAGCGCAGGTTCACCGTCGGGCTCTGCATGCCTCCGTGAATCAACAGCAGCCAGCCAAGCAGCGACAACGCCAACACCGACACCACTGCGTTGAAGATGAAGAATGGCTTGTCACTTCGGAGGGGCGCCTCGGCGGTCTGCATGCTGCGCTCTCTGCCTCAGGACCCGCCGCTTGGCCACCCGCAGCCAGAACCTCCGCTGGTCGTTTCCATGATGTGTCCTCTCCCGGATGACATCCCAGCCCTGCTTACATTCGCGCCGCTCGCGCACCTTGCTGGTTGACGACGAGCGATGCACGATACCGTGTTTCCCGCTGGTCCTGTCCGTTCCGCTCTCTGGTCCTCGAGAGGTGTGTGATGCGTCTGTTGACCCGAATCGTGAGCAGCTGCTGTGCGCTGCTCGCTGCGCCGTCACTTGCCGACGGACCCGCGTGCGACGCGCCGTCGGGCCTGTCGATCGAACGACAGGTTCGGCAGGTCTATCTCGACATCCTCGGTCGTCCTCCGACGATGCCGGAGTACGCGTTCTACGTGGCGAAGGGCGCCCTTCTTCCCGAAGACCTCGCGGGGCTGATGGGCAAGGAAGAGTTCTACGGCCGCATGCGCACGTACCACCGCGCGTTGCTCCGCTCGAACATCAGCAACAGCATCTTCATCAACGGCGACATGCGGCTCGCTGACGTACCGGTGGGCTTCCGTCCGCTGGGCATTCGCGGCAACCCGTCGACGCCTCTTCGTGGCCAGAACGGCGCTGGCTGCAACGCCTTCATCATGCAGGACACCTGCAACGCGACCAGCGAGGACCCGCAGCTCGAGCCGGCCACCAAGCGGTGCCGCGACCAGTACAACGTGCCGCTGCCCGTCAGCGTCGACTACAGCCCTGACCAGTATCGCTGCGAGGCGTTCACGGGCGTCGCCAACTGCAACGCCGCCATCGGGCAGACCGACGCCGCCGGCCGCGTGATGCCCGCGAAGCACCTCTTGTTCTGCGACATGAAGCGCGTCGGCACGGGACTGGTGCCGCACTACTGCCTGCCGAACCCGGGCAACCCGCAGACCGCCGGCCTCACCACCGAGATCCTCGATGGCGCGAACCTCACCGTCGTCGCCTTCACGAACCCGACCGCGACCAACGGTCAGCTCGCCCGCCTCGATCGCTGCTCGCTCGACATGTCGCTCGCCGGCGGCATTCGCGGTCGCTACACCGTGCCGCGTGGCTGCATTCAGCGCGAAGGCGTCGTGATGACGGACGCGCCGTACTGGGACACCACCACCACCGGTCAGGTCCCCATGTGCGCGGTCGAGGCGCAGACCCGCGAGACCAACCCGTGGACGATGGAGTCGTGCACCACCACGCGCTTCACCGGCGACCGCTCCTGCGGCTGCGGCGTGAAGTCGAACCGCTGCGAGACGGCCAACACCACCCTGCACAACAACCGCCTGGCCGCCTTCAACGACGAGCCCGTGCTCATCGCAGACTCGGTGCTCCGCCGCGAGGAGGACTACTTCAACATCCTCACCACGCGCCGCAGCTTCGTGAACGGTCCGCTCTCGCAGCTGTACCGGCAGAACCAGTCGTCGCTGTCGTGGCTGGTGACGCCACCGACCGCCCGCGACGCGATCCCCAATGTGCCGCTCAACGACACCATGACCTGGACCGAGTACACGCGCGACGAGTACGCCTCGGGCGTGCTCACGACGCCGTCGTGGCTCTACCGGTTCCCCACGCAGCGCTCGCGGGTGAACCAATTCTACGAGGTCTTCCTCTGCAAACACTTCGCGCCCGAGGCCGGCGCGATCGCGCCTCCGCCCGAGGACAGCTGCAACCGCGAGAACAACCTCGCGAGGCGCTGCGGCTGCTCGTACTGCCACGCCACCATCGAGCCGCAGGGCGCGCACTGGGGCCGTTTCGGCGAGCGCAACGCACAGTTCCTCGCGCCCGACACGTTCCCCCGCCTCGACGCCCGCTGCCGCGACTGCGCGCTGGCTGGCGACACCACCTGCAACAACGAGTGTGGGAACTACGTGATGCAGGCCTTCGATGGCGACGGCGCCAACTCGCTGGGCCTGCTCCGCACGTACCTCTACCGCACGCCTGACGAGGAGCCGAACATCGTCGGGGGCCCGCGACTCATGGTGCAGCGCTTCGCGCAGACCGGCGAGCTCGAGCAGTGCGCCGTGCGCAACCTCTGGAACCACCTGCTGGGTCGGCCGATGACAGGCCAGGAGGAGTCGCTGTACCTCGCGCCGCTCTCTCAGGGCTTCGCCACCGACGGCCACAACCTCAAAGCGCTCATGCAGCGCATCGTCGCCACCGAAGCCTACCGGAGGATCGACTGATGAAGACCGCACTGGTTCGCAGCGCGCTGTTCGCCGCTGGCTTCGCCCTCGCGGCCTGCACCTCGAAGCCCGTCGAGAAGCCCGCGCTGGCGGGCACGCTCGAGACCGTCGACATGGGCAACCACCCACCGACGGTCAAGCTGCCGGACCCCGAGCAGAACCAGGGGCACGTCGGCCGCAAGCCTCGCCGCATCACCGTCGCGCAGCTGCGTGAGTCGATTCTCACCACGACCGGCCGACAGTGGTCGCAAATCAACAACCTCGCCGCCTCGCTCGGGCAACCGGACTACGCGCTGACCGTCAGTGAGTCGACGGAAGCCAACCTGGTGTTCGCCAAGTTCGTCGAAGACGGCGCCCGCGAGGTCTGCCTGGCCGTCGCGAGCGCCGACCTCGCCCGCACCAACGCCGCCGACCGCGTGCTCTTCCCCGACGTCATCCTCCCGGCCGACCGCGACTTCACCACCATGACCGACGCGGCCATCAAGACCAACCTCGCGTACCTCGCCGTCCGCTTCTGGGGTCAGCCGTTCGCCGACGCCGAGCGCGACGCCTGGGCTGGCACCTTCAAGACGGTGGCCGCGCGCGCGAAGAGCATCAACCGACCAGAGCAGGCCTGGGGCGCGATGTGCGTCGCCTTCATGACGGACCCCCGCTTCATCACCTACTGACGGAGCCAACCACCATGTCCAGGAACTCCGCGCTCAATCGCCGCACCTTCATGAAGGCCGCCTCGGCCTTCGCCGGCTCCACGATGTTCGGCGGCATCTCGTTCAAGGCCTTCGCGCAACAGGCGCAGGCACTCGCGCCGGCCGACCACTGCTTCGTCTTCGCCTACTTCTCCGGTGGGTGGGACCAACTGCTCAACCTCGACCCCCGCGACCCGACCGAGTTCACCCCGGAGCGCCTCAGCGAGACGCGCATCCTGCCGGGCTACTCGTTGCTCTCTCAGGACCCGAGCTACCCGACGATGCCCATCAGGCCTGCGGGCTCGAACATCGCGTTCGGCCCGGCGGTGGGCAACTTCGCCAACCACTTCGACGTGATGTCGGTGGTGCGCGGCATCAACATGAACACCGTCGCCCATGAGGTCGGCTTCCGCTACTTCCTCACCGGCAAGGAGCCCAACGGCAGCGCGGCCCGCAACTCGTCCACCGCGACCGAGGTCGTCGGTCAGCTTTACCCGAAGATGGCCAACAAGCCGCCCGTGCCGAACCTCGCGTTCAACATCGAGTCGTACAACGACCGGTACGGCGGCTACGCCAACGCGCTGCGGGTCTCGTCGGCGAACGACCTGCTCCTCACGCTGTCGCCCAGCCCCACCGCGCTCGACAGCGAAATCGAGAAGCAGCTCGTCGACCTGCGAGGTCAGCCGGTGACGTGCGAGGCCCAGCTCTACGACTCGCGCGGCCTCGTCACCCAGTACCAGGACGCGCGCAAGCAGGTGCGCACGGTGCTCGACGCCACGCTCGACCGGTACTTCCGCTTCGACTCCACCACTGGCGACTCGGTGGCGGTGGCGATGGAGAAGTCGGCGACGGTGGCGCGCTACAAGCTGCGCGTCGGCGCCAACGGCTTCCCGAACGACCCGCGCACCTCGTCGGCAGCGCGCGCGGCGCTGGTGGCGACCGCGCTCAAGAAGGGCGTGAGCCAGTGCGTCAGCATGAGCCTCACAGGCGGCCTCGACACCCACTTCGGCACGCAACTGACCCAGGCGAACAACCAGCGCACCGGTTGGAACGCGCTCGCCGACCTCATCTCCGACCTCAAGGAGTCCGACCACCCGTCGGGCGGCAAGTTCATCGACCACACCACCATCGTCGTGTTCTCGGAGTTCAGCCGTACCCCGCTCATCAACGCCGCTGGCGGCCGCGACCACCACATCACCAACTCCTGCGCCATCATCGGCAAGGGCGTGAAGCACAACCACGTCTTCGGAGCCTCGGGCAACGTCGGCATGGCCTCGGGCGTCGCGAACCATGACACCGGCCTGCTGGACCCGAAGGGCTCCCAGTATCTGCCCGACCACGTCATCGCGACCGTCATGGCTGGCGCGGGGCTCGATTACAGCATCATGCGCGTGGAACCGCTCAAGGGTCTGCTCGCCACCTGACGTGGCCCGGGCGCGAATCGGTGAAACACCTGGGGGTGGCTTCAGAGACCGCTCCGGAGCCTCTCTCCCCTGGGCTACACTTCGACGCCGGTGAGCGCGCGCCTGTGAGTTCCTCACGCGCGACTCACGCAGAGACGAAAGGACGCTGTGATGCAGGGTCGCCTCTTCTGGACGACGGTGCTGGTGTGGAACGTCGGCTGCGGCGGAACCATCACCGAGCCGCTGACGGCCACGCCGGTCGACGTCTCGACGGTGAACTCGATGGTGCAGGTGGCGGCGACGCCTGCGTTCGCTGACGAGCGTGGCGGCGGGCTCTTCATCGACCTCGCGGGCCGTGTCGTTCGACTGCGTGGCGACGGGACTCGCGCGGCGCTCGAGTCGCACCCGCAGAACCCCACGCCGCCGGGCGTCGCGAGCAGCATCTGGCCGCTGGGCCCGTACACCGCGCTCGTCGTCACCGAGCGTGGGCTCTACGTCGCCGATGGTGGCTGGCTCATCGCGCCGCCGTGGCAGACCCGGCTCCCGGCCGAAGGGTTCCTCTCGAGCGCGACCGGCGTCGACGGCATCGCGTGGCTCGCGCACCAGGACGGCCTGTTCCGGGTCGAGGGCGGCGAGCTGAAGGAGCTGAAGGCGAATGGGGCGCCCATCACCGGCATCACGGCGCTCGCCGTCGCGCCAGCGCCCGACCTGCGCCCCGGCGTGTGGTTCGCCCAGGGCAACACCGTGTCGGTGGCCGCGCAGACGGGCGCCAACGCCTTCTCGATTCGAGACAGCGGGCTGACCGCCGAGGAGCTGACCGGCGGCGTTCGGGGCATCGCGGGCATCACGGCGTCGCGCACGTCAGCCGGCGAGGTGTGGGTCATCACGCCGAAGGTCCTGCTCCAGCGCACGCTGGTGAGCTGGCGTCGCTACGAGCTCGGTCGGGCGCCAAAGCAGGTGAGGTCGTCGGGGCGTTTCCTGTGGCTCCAGTCCGGTGACGGGCTCTACCGCTACGACGCCGACGCCAGGTTCTGGAGCCTCGCGAAGGGCCTCGAGGCCGTGCCCACCCTGCTCGCCGTCGACGCCGCCGGCAGCGCGTGGGTGCGCGTGGGAGACCGCACCGTCTCGCTGGCCCCGACGCCGCCGCTGCGGCTGACGGGCCTGTTCCAGAGCCAGGTCGTCACTGAGCCCGAGGCCGTCGTGCAGGTGGTGGTTCCGAAAGAGACGACCCTCGAGGCGCTGAGCTGGCGCTTCGACGACAACGACCCTCGCACCGTCGACGTCGCGAAGGGGCAACCTGGCGAGCCGCCGCGACAGAACCTCGTCTTCCACTCGCTGGCCGGCGCCGAACCTTCGGGGCGGCTGCGCCTCGTCTCGTTCGCCGCGCTGACCGACGGTCTTCACACCCTCGAGGTGACGGCCCGCACCACCGAGGGCGTCGAGACGAAGCGGCTCGTGCACTTCGATCTCGAGGCCTCTGCGTTGATTCAGGTCTCGTGGGAGCGCGACCTTCGCCCGCTCGTCGAGGCCCGGTGCACCAGGTGCCACGCCACGGGCACCGAGCCGAAGCTGACGAACTTCGCCGAGTGGAAAGCGAACGCTGAACTCGCGGCCGCGGCCGTGCGTGACCGACGCATGCCAGCCGACGGGCCACTCGACTCCGCGGGGATTCAGCTGCTGCAGCGATGGGTCAACGGGGGGGCGCTCCCATGAGGACCCTCGCCCGACTCGTCACGTGCGCCAGCCTGGTGGTGCTGACGGCGTGCGAGCCGCCCACGCCCAACCCGCCTCCGTCGCCGCCCCCCATCGACCGCTGCGAGAACCTGGCGGCCATCGAAGTCCTCGCAGCGCCAGCGACCGTGAAGACGAATGGGGCGTCGTCGCTCTCGGCGAGAGGCGGCTCGGGTCGCTACACCTTCACGCTCGAGTCGAACGTCTCGGGAGGCTCGGTCACCGGCAGCCGCTACGTGGCAGGCGTCACGGCGGGCATCGACCTCGTTCGCGCCACCGATGATTGCAACGCCAGCGCCGACCTCCAGCTCGTCGTCAGCCCTGCCTTCGACGTGCAGCCGCTGCGGGCGACCGTTCGCCCAGGCACCCGCTTCACGCTTCGGCTGAGGGGCAACACGGGGCTGGTGAGCTTCACGCCGTCCAATGGGGCGCTCGCTTCTGGTGGAACCATCTCGGCGGCGGGCGAGTACGTCGCCGGCGCGACTCCGGGGCTCGACCTCATCGTGGCTCGTGACGCAGCGTCCGGTGACCAGGCGCTGCTGCAGTACACCGTCGCGCCAACGGCCAGGTTCCGCCCACGGCCCGCGTTCATGGCGGTGCCCACGGGAGGCCTCGTTCCGCTCGAGACGGCTGATGGCTCTGGGGTCGTCACGTGGCGCCTGACGGGCGGGCCCGGCACCCTCACCGGGGACACCTACCGCGCCCCTGACACCGGCGGCGGCGCGGCCGTCCTCGAGGTGCGCGACGTCTTCACCGCAGAGACTGCGGTCGCGTCGATTCGAATCCTCACCGAGCTGACTCGACCCAATCGTGCCCAGGGCCGGCGGAGCGACGTCGCGAACATCGTCGTGGGCGACTTCGACGGCGATGGCGTGAAGGACGTCGCGCTGGGGGTTCCCGAGAGCGACCTCTCGAGGCCCCAGGGTGGCGCGGTGTTCCTCTACAAGGGCACGGCCACGGGGCTCCCGTCGGAGCCGACGTGGACGATTCGCGGCACCTCCGACACGGGCCAGCTGGGCGCGGTGATGGCGGTCGGCGATCTCGACGGCGATGGAAGAGACGACCTCGCCATCTCGGAGCCCGGCGCCGACGTCACCATCGCCGACTCTGGCGCCGTGGACCTGTACCGCATCGGTGAGAACGGACCTGAGCTGATGCGCCCACCGCTGACGGGCCTGGGCCGCGGTAACTTCGGCGCCTCGCTCGACATTGCCGACCTGGACGGCGATGGAGACCTCGACCTCGTCGTCGGCTCGCCCGGCGCCGATCTCGCGGCCACGGGCGCCATCAACGGCCGCGGCGTCGTCGACCTCTTCCTCATCGAGCGCAACCGGCCTGTCCCCGACCTCGGCTCCCTTCGTCTCGGCGGCCAGGACCTGGCGGTCGACGGCACGCTGCGGCCCTTCACGCAGCTGCGCGCTGGCCGCGCCATCGTCGCGCGCGACGTCAACGGTGATGGGCGCGTCGACCTCGCCATCCTCACCTCGGTGAACAACTCGCTGCTCGGCGGCACGGCGCTCGCGCGGAACCAGATCGCCATTCAGCTGCACCTCGGCCGCGAGGCGGCACCGCGCTTCGACTCCAGGCCCGACGCGTTCATCCTTCCCATCAACGCGATGGACCCCGGCGAGGGGACGTGGCGCCTCGGCTTCGTGCCTGCCTCGGGGGGCGTCGGGCCGTTTCTCATCGCCGCGGCAGACCAGGCCGACTCGCCCAACCTGATGGCCATGGGGGGAAACCCCGCGGGCTCCAACGCCGGCGGGGCGCTGCTGTTCGACCTGCGCGCGGTGATGGTGCGGAGCGCTGCGAGTGACAAGCCGACGCAGCTCGGCCGGTCCGACGCGTTCGCGAAGCTCTACGGAGACCAGGCCAACATCCAGGCGGCGCGCAGCTTCGCGGTGGGCGACCTCGACGGAGACCTGAAGCCGGAGCTGGTGCTCGGCGCTCCGTACGCCACCGCGACCGAGCTGGTGAGCGGGATGATGGTGTCGACGCCGAACGCGGGCCGGCTGCTCGTCTACTCGCTGGGCACGTTGAGCCGCGGCGCCGAGCTGAACAAGGCGACGATGGTTCGCAACGGCGCGCTCCGCACGGACGTGCTCGGCATCGCCTCGTCGGTGTGGTCGCCGGGCCCGCAGACCTCGCTCATCGGCTACGCGGGCCGCGCCACCACCTCGCTCGGGCTCTTCACGGGCCGGCTCGACACCTTCACCGGAACGGGCACCGACCTCTCGACGTGGACGCGCGCGTCTTCGCCGACCCCGAATGCGCCGGGCGCGCAGGGCTTCGGGCTCGCCGTCGACGTGGCGGCCGGCCTGGGCGGTCTGCGCGCCATCGTCGGCGTGCCCAACATCTCGGGGACCGGCGCGGACTCCTCGGGCAATGAGACGGGCGCTGGCCAGGCCCACCTGTTCACCAGCACGATGCCCGACGCGCCTCGCATTCTGCAGGAAGGCGCCAACACCCGGTACGTCACGGACGCCGGCGTGAACGCCTTCGGCGGCCGCACTCTCGGCGCTGACGTCACGATGACGGACTTCGACGGTGATGGCCGGCAGGACGCCGTCTTCGCCGCGCCACAGCTGAGCGTGCCGGCGCGCCTCGCTGACGGTGGCGTGCCGAACACCGAGTACGCCGGGAATCGGCCGCAGTGTTTCCCCGGTGGCGCCCAGACGCCAGGCGGCGCCTTCGTTCACCTGCAGAAGGCCGACGGCACGTTCGCCGAGGGCTTCCGTGTTTGGGCGCCCGTTGCCATCGCGGGCTGCACGGTTCCTGACGGCGGCGCGGCGGCGGTGTGCCAGCGCTCGGCCATCGCGCGCAGCGGCGTGATGGGTGGCTTCGACTTCAACGGAGACGGCACGCAGGACCTCGCGATGTCCCGCACCAACGGCCTCGAGGTCGCCTTCGGCCGCGCGCCAGATGACGCCAGTCTCACGAAGCCCTCCATTGCGTGTGACATGGGGTACTCGTTGCCGAACGTTCCGCAGGGCACGACGCTGCTGAGCGCGCTCGGAGACCTCAACGGTGACGGCTGTCATGAGCTGGGCCTGCGGTACGGCGATCGTCTCGGCGTCATCGTGCTCTACGGCTTCGACCCGGGCGGCGCGCGCTGCGGAGGGCGAACCGACGGCTCGTGGGTGCGCATCTCGGGAGACGCAGAGACAGGGCTTCCGACGATTCGGCTCGGGGTCGCGATGGCGCGCGCCGGGCAATTGCTCGCGAACGACCCGCGCGACTTCATCGCGGTGACGGCAGACGTGTATTCCTTCCAGGGCGTCGCGCAGCCCACGGTGCTGCTCTTCGACGTCGCGCTGCTCAACATGCGTCGACCGACGTCGGGCGGCGTGCTGATCGGCGCCCTGGGAGATGGCATCGACCCCGTCCCGCTGGTGTTCGTCGAGCGCGCCCCGGGCTTTGGAAGGCAGTTGTGGGGTGGCGTGAACGTGGTGGGCGACAGCAAGGCCGACCTCATCGTCTCGGCGCCCACGGCGTCCGCCAATGGCGACGGCACCGGCGCGGTCTTCGTCTTCGCCGGCGGGACCGTCACGGCGGGGAAGAATGAATCGTCGTTCACCATCTTCCCGGACCACCGTGAGCGCGCCTCGTTCGGGCAGGACCTCGCCGCGACGTCGCCATCAGCCAGGTTCTCGACGCCTGCGGCCATCATCATCGGCGCGCCGCTGAGCTATCGGTCGGGCACGTCGAACGGCACGGCTTTCCTGCTGCCCTTGAACTGAAGTCGCGACGAGCGGCGCTCTCGTGCCTGAGGGCGCAGGGGCTCGACGATGCGCCCCGGTGGGCTCCCGAATCGCGGGCTCACCTCCGCGGCCCGTCAGACGCACGCGCGTCAGCTCGTGATGAAGCCAGGCAGCGCGCCGGTCGAGTCGCCGAACGACGTCTGCGGTGCGCCCAGCGCGTCCGTCATCGACAGGAACAGGTTCGCCACGCTCGGGGCGTTGCTGAAGCGAAGGTGACGCCCGCTCTGCACGCGACCGCCTGCGTTGCCCGCGACGAGGATCGGCATGTTGTCGTGGCTGTGGCTGTCGCCGTCTTCAATCTCGCTCGAGAAGAACACCAACGAGTTCGACAGCACCGAGGTGCCGTTCATGTCCTGCGCGGCCTTCAACTGCCGCACGAGGTAGGCGAACTGCTCGACCTCCCACGCGTTGATCTTCTCGATGGCGTCGAGGTTCGCCGCGCTGCCACCGTGGTGCGAATACGAGTGGTGCCCGTCGGTGAGGTTGAGGAAGTTGAAGACGTACCCGCTGCCCGCGTTCTGCAGCATGAACGTCGCGGAGCGCGTCAGGTCGCAACGGAACGCCCAGACCAGCATGTCGATCATCACGCGGGTGCGGTCGCGGAGATCTCCTACCGCGGCCGGACGGCTGCCGGGCGTACACACGGCCACCACCTGCTCCGCCTGCACGCGGCGCTCGAGCTCACGCACGCCGGTGAAGTACTCGTCGAGCTTGCGTTGGTCGGTCTTGCCCAGCTTCGGCTTCAACCCGTCGGCGTCGGCCTTCACTGCGTCGAGCACCGACTGCTTGAGGCGCTTGCGCTTCTCGACGGCCAGCATGCTCTGGTTCGGGTCGAGGCCGCCGAAGAGTCGGTCGAAGAGCACCAGCGGGTTGGTCTCTTTCGCGAGCGGCTGCGTCTCGCTGGCCCACGAGATGTTGCGCGCGTACGCGCACGAGTACCCCGAGTCGCAGTTGCCTGACGCGCCACCGCCATCGGTGCCTGTCTCGAGCGAGGCGAAGCGGGTGCGGCCACGCCAGGCGTTCGCGAACACCTGGTCGAGCGAGATGCCGTTGCGAATGTTGGTCGCCTCGGTCTTGAACGGGTGCGCAGCGGTGAGGAAGGCGCCGGTGCCCGAGGCGTGGTCGCCCGGGCCGTCGGGGCGCGCGGGCCGGTTCGCGAGGCCGGTGATGACGTTGACGTCGCCTTGAATCGAGGCGTCCTGCCCGCGTTGGCCGAGCGAAGCCAGAATCGACGGGAGCGTCCACGTGGAGCCCGTCGCCGCGGGCGTCCAGCGGCCCATGCGAATGCCGCAGGGCACGTAGAACGCGAGGAAGCGCCTGGGTGGCGTCGCCTGCGCGTTGGCCACGCCGGGCAGCATCGCGTCGAGCCACGGGAGCGCGAGCGAAGCACCGGCTCCCCGCAGCAGCGTGCGTCGTGACAGGCTCAGGAACTTCATGGCGTCTCTCCACGGCGGTGGGTGAACGAACGGCTCGTGGTGAGGCTCTTCACGAGCGCCGAGAGGCGGTAGCCCTTGTCGGCGAAGTCCGTGGTGATGGCGTCGACCTGGCAGCGCTCGTCACGTTCCGGCGCGCGCCCGAGGCCGTAGGTGAAGAGCTTCTCGGTCATGCAGTGCGTGAAGCGCGCATCCGTCTTGAGCAGGCTCGACAGCTCGGCGGGGCCGTTGAACGTTCGGCCATCGGGCAGCGTGCCGGCCGAGTCGATGGGAAAGCCGCCCGTGTCCATGGTGCGCCAGCGACCGACGCCGTCGAAGGACTCCATGCTGAAGCCGATCGGATCCATCAGCGAGTGACAACCAGCGCAGGTGGGGTTCGCGCGGTGTTGTTCGATGCGCTGGCGCAGCGTCGAGTTCGGAATCGCGGGGAGCGGCAAGGCTTCGACGCCGGGAGGAGGTGGGGGCGGCTCCTGACACAACACGTTCGCCAGCACCCACGCGCCGCGCTTGACCGGCGACGTGCGCATCGGGAACGACGTCACCGTCAACACGCCGGCCTGACCCAACACCGAACCACGCTCGGGCTTGCTCAGCGTCACCTTCTGCATCGTCGCCGAACCGGGCCGGGGGACTCCGTAGTGGTCGGCCAGGGTGTCGTTGAGGAACGTGAAGTCGCTGCCGAGCAGGCCCTGTGCGCTGACGTCCTGCGTGAGGAAGTGCTCGAAGAAGAGCTCGGTCTCGAGCCGCATCGCCGCCTTCGTCGCGACCGTGACGTTCGGGTACGCACTCGATGAGGGGGCCGCGTCTTCGACCTGGTTCGACCACAGCCACTGGCCAGCGAAGATGGTCGTGAGGGTCTTCGCCTTCGGGTCGGCCAGCATTCGCGCGATCTGCGCCTGCAGCACGGCGGGCTCGGTCAACATGCCGGTGTCGGCCACTTGCGAGAGGGCGTCGTCCGGGGTCGTCGCCCAGAGGAAGTACGACAGGCGCGCAGCCAGCTCGTGAGCGCTCAGCGGGTGCGGCGACAGCGACGTCGGGTCCGGGTCGAGCTCGACGCGGAAGAGGAAGTTCGGAGACAGCAGCATCGCCTGCAGCGCGAGGGCGAGCGCGGCCTTCGGTGTCTCGGCGTCAGCGACCGCCAGCGTGACGATGCGCTCGTAGCGATCGACCTCGGTCGTGGTGAGCGGACGACGCCAGGCCTTTCGGCCGAAGCGCGTGAGGATGGTGCGCGGGCATCCCACCGTCGCCGGGTCGCACACCATCACCTTCGCGAGCGCGGGCGAGACGACGGCGCCCGGCCGCTGCACTTCGAACCAGTCGACCAGCAGGTTCCGGTCGGCGGGAGGCAGGTAGTAGTCGTTGGTGAACTCGACCTCGACGCGGTGGCTGCCCTGCGTGACGTCGCTGTCGACGGTGAAGATGGCGGGCGCGGCCTGCAGCGCGGTGACGGTGAACGACGCGAGCTGCCGGCCATCGAGCGTCAGCACCATGTTGGCGGCGTCGGGACCCGCGGCCTGCTGCGCGGCGCGAACCCGAAACGTGTAGCGGCCCGTGGTGACGAAGTTCACCTGCGACGAGATGGTGCCGTTTGAATACAGGTTCCAGAACTCCCCCGCCGACACGCCCGTCGACTTCGCGCCGTCTTCAGCCTGCACGCGAGTGGTCTGACCTGGCGTGGCTTCTTTCGCGATGACCGCCTCTGCGAGCGCCTTCGCCGCGAGGTCGTACTTCTCGACGAGCACTGGCGCGGTCGAGAGCACGTCGCCGAGGTTGTTGAAGCCATGCCCGTAATCGTCAGCGGGAAAGTCGTCGGCCGGCTTCGTCGCGTCGTCGAGGAGATCGCGAACGGTGTTGTTGTACTCGGCGCGGTTGAGGCGTCGCAGGGTCACCCGGCCCGGGTCGAGTGACGAGCTCGGCCCGCACGTCACCGGGTCTCCACCGCCGGGGCCTGTCGCCGTCGCCGTGCCTCCGCCCGTGGTGCCAGTCGGACCAACCGGCGCACCGAGGCCGCTCACGATGGCGCCTTCACACCCGAGGACCGCCAGACTGATCGCCAGAACCGTGCATCGCATGAAGTCCGAGAATGCAACCCCTTGGCCGTGCGGGCAATGCGCCAACCGGCAGACATCTTTGAACAACCTCGCGCCTCCAGTGTTCACCTGAGGTGGCAGGTGAGGGGTGCAGCTGGTGCATCGAGGCGCCTTGACTTCTCGCGACCCTCACAGGCAGGAACGACAGCCTGAGCAGATGCACTGGCTCGACGCGCTCTCCCTGAAGGTCATCACGCGGCAGCCGCTGTTCCTCGGCGGCTGGGGTGACGTGCAGCGACCACTCGACGAAGTCCCGGCGCTCCTCACCCGCTCGGTGCCCCGACCGCTCAGGCTCGAGTTCCTGCCGACCTCGCCCCGCATCGACGAGGCGTTCGTCGCGTCGCCCGCGCCGCTCCTCGACGCGCAGATGGCGCCGCTCCACGTGGTGCGCCTGCGCGCGAAGGGCCCGAATCGCGCGCGCCTCATCGTGCCGCCATCGTGGGGTGACGAAGGGTTCTGGATGCGACGGCACCTCGTCGAGTCGCTGCGGTACCGCGGCGTCGAGGTGTGGCTCTACGAGGGCGCGTACTTCGGCAGCCGGCGCGCGGAAGGTCAACGGAGGGTCGGCCTGCACACGGTGGGAGACTTCCTGCGCATGGGCCTGGCGAACGTGCACGAGACCCGCGCGCTGGTCGCGACGGCGCTCGAGCGGACGCCACGCCTTCCGGTGCTCCTCGCCGGCTACTCGATGGCGGGCCAGATGTCGGCGCACGCGGCGGCCTCGCTCGACCTCGACGTGCCGGTCGTCGTGATGGCGCCTCCAGAGAACGCGAGCGTGGTGTTCTGCGATGGCCCCTTGTCGAAGAGCATCACCTGGAGTGCGCTGGGAGACGACGGCGTCGGCCGGCTCGGCGAGGTGCTCCGTCAGCTCTCGGTGTTGCACCAGCCACCACCTCGCTCGCGCCATCGCGCGGTCGTCGCGACCCGACACGATGGCATCGTCCCGCCGTCGTCGATGCTCGCGCTTGCGAAGCACTGGGGCGTCACCCCAACCTGGGTCGACTCGGGCCACCTCGGCGCCTACACGCTCCGCGCCGCCACCCTTCGGGCCGTGATGCTCGACACGTTGGAATCAGCCCATGCGCACCGGGGTGAGGGGTCCTCAGCCCAGCCCGCTGAGAAATGACTGCGGGCCTCGCGTCGAATGCTGGCGGCGAAGGACACCACGGCCACCCTCTGGGGCCGGGCGGCAGCGGAAGGGACTGGGTCGCCGTCGTCACCTCCCAGAGGTGCCTGGGCCTGGTTCGAGGTGTCAGGGCGACAGTCAACGGCATTCGCCCGCCGGCTCGACCGGGGAGTGATCAGCACTGCGCTCTCAGAGCCCTTCCGTTACAGTCGCCCCCCGATGGAGGCGTTGGTCTTTCCCAGCGACGAAGCCCTGCAGGTGGCGCTGAAGGCCGGCCTCATTCCTACGGACGTGCAGCGTGCGCCTGCGGTGGTCGGCCGTTCGGCCGAAGGCGAGGTGCTCATCTCGCCGTCCCACCCCGTCGCCGCGAAGGCGAAGAAGGCGTTGCTGGCCGCAGGGGTTCGAGAGCGGGTGGTGCCGTCGCTCCTGGGCAAGGTCTCATGCTGGGCCGAGGCGCTCGCGCCCAACCGCGTCGGTGAGCCCGAGGGCAACCCTGCGTTGGTGCTGTTCTCGGTGACGGGGCAGGGCAGCCTGCTGGACCTCGCTGGTGAGCTGCTGCGCCTCGGCTGCGATCGCATGGAGCTGCGAGCGCTCGACGGCTCCCAGGGCCTCGTCGCGCTGGTGAAGGTCGTCGAGGCGCCGTGGTTCGTCCTCTCTCGCGCGCTCGACCACCTCGATGGCTTGCGCGCCTTCGTGCCGACGCCAGCCGGCCAGGACCGGGTGTGGACCGAGGTCGGCTACGAGCACCCGCTCGATGGCGCGTTCAACGTCGAAGACGACCAGCTGCTGTGCATCACGAGTGAGGGCGCGTGGTGGCGGCTGCCCATGGGAAACTGGGTCGACGTCGACAACCTCGTCGAGGCCGACTCGCTCGCGCCGGCGCAGAAGCGTCACGCCGAAGCCTCGCTCCCGAAGATTCCCGTGACGCTCACGCTCGCGCGCGCGACGAAGTCCGAGGCGGCGACGCTCTTCGTGCTCCGGCCGTCGCAGCACCCGCGCTCCCCGAAGGAACAGGTCGAGGCGCTGGTGCGTGGCCTGCCCGAGGTGCAGCTCGACAACGTGCTGTTCGCCGTGTCGGGCGACTTCGTGGTGCTGCGCGCCCGGCCGGGCCGTGAGGCGAACACGGGCGCGTTGCCGGGAATGCAGTACGCGCGCGTCGCCGACCTGCAGAACCTCTTCGTCCCCGTCGGCCTCACCGTGGAGCCGCCGCTCCGCCGAGATCGCCTGCGCACCTGGCTCGCGCCCGACCCGGACCTGGTGACCTGGCTCGAGCCCACCTCGGCCGGGTTCTCGCGACTGAGCCTGGCCGAGGGCGCGTTTCGTCCGCTGACTGACTGGGTCGAGTACGTCATCGACGGCGCCGCCGACACGCTCGAGGCCTGGGTGCGCTCGGCGACCTTCGACCTCGAGCCTTTCGTCGCCAGTGAAGAGGCCGCGCCGTCGGGTCCACGAGAGCCGAAGCAGGTCGACGACGAGCAGAAGCAGCGCGCCCGCCCCCGTGGCCGCACCGAGACCCGTGTCACCAGCCCCACGCCGACCGCCGAGACGCCGCGCGCCCCCGCGACCGTCTCCGTCGAGGTCGCGCGCACGCCCAGCGAGCTCGAGGCCCTCGTCACGAGGGAAGAGAACGGCTTCCTCGAGATGGAGGCGAAGGCCGACTCGCCCGAGCGTCAGCAGGCCTGGGCGCGGCTGGCCGAACTCTACGCCCGCGTGCAGCGCCCGAGGGACGCCGGCATGGCCTGGGCCCATGCGGTGTGGGAGTCGGGCGTCGACGGCGCCGGCTTCGCAAAGCGCTGGGCAGACACCAGCGGAGGAAAGCTCGAGACGCTCCTCGCCGAGAAGACGCCGAACGTCGAGCAGACCCGCGCCGCCGTCGGTCACCTCTTCGCGCAAGCCGCCGCTGGTGCGACCGTCAGCCGGCTCGCGGACTGGTCGGCCTTCTTCGACCGCTTCGACGACGACCTCGACGTGCGCAGCTTCTGGTTGGCGCGGTTCGCCCTCTCGCGACTGTCGGGTGGGGACGCGCTGGGCCTCGCGCGTGCGAGAGACCGTGCCCTGGCGCGCCTGCAACGGGGCCTCTCGCTCGACCGCGACGTGCCGAGGTTGATGCGCGTCACCGGAGCCGCCGGAGCGGGCGGGGCAGGGACCGAGCGCGCGCTGCGGGTCGCCACCCAGCTCGAGGGCCTGCTCAAGGCGTTCGACGAGACGCCTCGCAAGCGGTCCCCCGTCGAGGCGCCGCCGCACCTCACGCGCGCCTACGTCGGCTTCGAGTTCGCCTGGGGCTTCGCGCGGCTGGGCTCGCCCGATCGCGCCCGCGCGCTGCGGGAGCAGTCGGTGGCCGTGCTCGAGAAGGTCTCGAGCAGCACCGACCCGAAAGACCAGAACGCGCCGGTGCATCGCTACCTGCTGCGTGCCTACTCGGCGCGCATCGATCAGGCGCTCGAGGGCGTGTCGCCCGAGACGCCGCTCGGGCCCGAGATCAACGGCCAGCTGCCGACGCTCGAGCCGTTCCAGCGCTACAAGGTCGACCGCCTTCGTCAGTTCTCCCATGTGCTCGAGCCGCAGGAGCGCCTCGACGCCACCACCGACTTCTTCCGCGCGCACCAGAAGAATGGCGCCGAAGACCTGGCGGCGCTGCGAGGCCTGAAGGACCCGGCCGAGCTCCTCAAGGGCATCGAAGAGCGCGCGCGCGTGGCCGCCGATTCCCAGCTCGCCGTCGAAGAGCGGGCCCGGCTCATCGATGGCCTGCTCGACTTCCTGCCGAGCGTACCCGAGTCGCAGGCGTTGCCGTTGCTCCAGCGCTTCGTCACCCTGTCCGACGCGATGCCCGCGAAGCTTCGCGCGCTGCTCTACGAAGACGCGCTCAAGGTCGCTGGCCACTTCGGGCGCACGCCGCTGGTGAAGCAGTTGGTGGCGTCGCTGGGCCGGCTCTTCGGTGAGCTCGGCGCCGAGGGCATGTCGGAGCTGGGCGCCACGCTCGTCGCGGGAGTCCGCTCGCTGCGGCGCGTCGGTCTTCGTGAAGAGGCGGGCGAGCTGCTGCAGCGCGCGTCGGCGGTGCTCAAGGGCGAAGACACCCGGACCCTCATCGCGCGGCTCGGCCTCGCCGGAGGGCTCGCGTACCTCGGTCAGGCGACCCAGGCGCAGCCCATCATCGACGACGCGCAGGGGCGGCTGGCGCGTGGTGAGTCGGGGCTGATTCCCGTTGACCGGCTCAAGCTGACGCGCTTCACCGCGCGCGCGCTGGGGCACCTCCCGACCGAGACGGCGCTCCCGGGGCTCTTGCGGCTCGCCCAGCAGCTGCCGTGGGTGACCGACGCCTTCAACACCAACAGCCACTTCTGTCTCTCGCTGGTGGACTTCGCCGACGCGCTGGTGCTCGGCCACGTGGGCGACGACCTGACCTTGAACGAGGCGACCCGCCGCTTCCTCGAAGAGGACGAGTACCTCGTGCGCCGCCGCGTCCACCGCGACGTCGGCAGCGTCACCTGACCTTTTTTTGGAGAACCACCGCGATGACCGTGCTGCCAGTCAAAGATCCGCTCGACGCCATTCAGGACCTGACCCTGGAGCAGCTGTCGTCCGAGGCGCAGTCCCTGAGAGATCGGCTGAACCGGTTTCGAGTGGGGCTCGGCCGGCATTTCGTCGACAAGCAGCCGCTCGTCGACCTGATGGTCGTCGCCGCCGTCGCGCAGGAGCCGTTGCTCCTCGTCGGCCCGCCAGGCACCGCGAAGAGCGACCTGGTGCTCAAGTTCAAGGACGCGCTGGGCCTCTCGGGCATCGACTACTTCGAGTACCTGCTGACGCGCTTCACCGAGCCCAGCGAGGTGCTGGGACCCATCGACATCAACGAGCTGCGGTCGGGCAAGTACCTGCGCCGCGAGAAGGGGAAGCTGCCCACCGCGCGCCTGGTGTTCCTCGACGAGATCTTCAAGGCGAGCTCGGCCATCCTCAACTCGCTCCTCACCGTCATCAACGAGCGCAAGTTCTACCAGGACGGCGTGCCGGTGCCCGTGCGCCTCAAGGTGTTGTTCGCCGCGACCAACGAGATCCCCGAGCACAGCGAGCTCGGCGCGCTGAAAGACCGCTTCGCCCTCAAGGCCGCCTGCCGTTCGGTGCAGGAGACGCACTTCATCGAGCTGCTCGACGCCGGCGTCGAGTCGATGGTGAACAAGGACCTCAACCGCAAGCCGTGGGTCGAGGGGCACGCGTCGCTCGAAGACGTGATGAAGGCGCACCGCTACCTGACGTTGTTGATGGCGAAGAAGGAGCCGCGCGATCGCGAGGTCTTCTTCCGTGAAGAGGTGATGCGTGAATTCCGCCGGGTCATTCGCACGCTGGTGCGCGAGGACGAGGTGTTCGTCTCGGACCGCAAGCTCATCAAGCTCTACCGGCTGCTGCGCACCCGCGCGTGGATCGTTCACGGCGGGGCCGTCGAGCGCGAAGACCTGCAGCTGCTCGCGTACCTCGGCGAGACGCGCGAAGAGATCGACCTGCTCGAAGAGAAGGTGCCGCGCCTGCTGGGCCTGGGATGAACCCGGCGCTCAAGCTGATGGCAGGCGTGGCGTTGCTGGTGCCCGGGGTGGTGTTGCTGTTGCGGGTGCTGCACCTGGCGCCGTCGGGGCTCGAGAGCATCACCTCGTTCTTCTTCGGCAGCGCGAGGCCTCCGGTTCCACTGCCGCTTGGGATGACCGTCGTTGGTGCAGTGCTCTTGTTGAGCGCCTTGTCCGGACCGCCGTCGATCGACCAGCGTCGGTAGTCGTCAGGCCACGCCAGCGCGGACGAGACTGTTCAACGACGCGAGCCCCAGCTGGTGGGTCTCGACGAGGTGCTCGCGCACGAGCAGCCGCAGCTGGCCGAGTGAGCGGTCCAACGCGCGCATCACCGTCGACGGCGCCACCGAGTAGAGCGTCCCGATGGCGGTGAGGGTCATGCCATCGAGGTGGTAGTGCTGCACCCACAGCTTCTCGCGCGGTGCGATGCCGTCGAGCGCGTGGCGAACGGCGTCACGGAGCAGGCGGCGGGCTTCGTCGGTGATCAACTCGGTCTCGAGCTGCTCCGACGAAGGCAGGAGCGCTTCGAGCACCCGGTCTTCCACCGCGTCTTCCTTCGAGGCGCGCTGCAGGTCGACTTCGAGCCGGAGCGCGACCGTCTTGAGCCAGCTCCGAAGGGCGCCGCGGCCGTCGAACTCCTCGAGGCGTCGATCGACGAGGGCTCTTCGGCGCACGGCCTGGCGCGCGTCGTCAGAGACGGGGAGCGAGGCGACGAGGGCGTCGAAGGCCCGTAAGGCCTCGACATCTCCGGTGAGCGCCCGTTGGGCCAGGTTGAGATCGGCTGACATGCCTGACTGACCCCGGGCTCCCGAACGGTGTGCACGCAAAACGCGGCGGGCCTGCGCCGTCTCCTCGCTGAACACGCCGTCTGAAGGAACACCTCATGCCCTGGTCATCACGTGTCGTGCTGGTCGCCTGCTGGGGTCTGCTCGGCTGCGACGCCCACAAGCCGAGCGACGTGACAGCGGCGATGGCCCGGCCGCCCGCGAGCTTCAAGGCCAGCTGCACCACGCTCTGGCTGGGCGTCTGCACCGAATACACCGACGACGCATTCGGCCTCGGCGAGTCGTTGCTGAAGACCGGCTGTCTCGAGACGAAGGGGTCCTGGAGCCCCGCGCGGTGTCCTCCAGAGGGGCGGCTTGGCACCTGCGCGACCCGTGGTAGCCGGCGCGTCTACTACCCCGGCGGAGACCTCGACTTCACGAGCACGACGGCCGCACGGGACTGCGTCGAGCTCTACCAGGGCGCCTTCTCGGCCCGCTGATCCGTCCCACCACTTCACCCACACGAAGGAAAACCATGAAGACCCGCATTCTCCTCGCCGTTCTCGCTGTGTCATCTCAGGCCTGCATGATTCGCGTGCCCGGCCTCAACCTCGGAGCGCTCGGTGTCTCATCGTCATCGGCTGGCGGCAGCTCGAGCACCGAGTCCGCGCCGCTCATCGCGAAGCCGAACTCCGTCTGGGCCACCAGCTCGGACGAGGCGTTCGCGGCACTGCTCGCGCCCGAATATCTGGGCACGCTGCACGAGATTACCGCCCTCGAGAAGAAGCCGGCGGGCACCGTCGCGGTCGGGAAGATGGGCTTCGAGCCGGGTGACGTGAGCGAAGTGGAGCGCCGTGAAGAGGCGCTGCGTTGGAAGAAGTTTCCGCGCTCGGACGACCTCGACATCGCGGTGTGCAAGGCCGTCTTCGTCGAACACGACGGCCTGCCCGAGACCGACGAAGACGTGAAGCGCCTGTGCAAAGAGGGGCGCTTCGCCGGCTCCGAGGCACTGGTGTACTGGGCAAAGGGCTACGTTAAGTTCGAGATGCTGGTCGAGCAGGTGAAGGACGCGGCGAAGGCGAAGGCCCTGCGCACCGAGTTCGCGCGCCGGGCCGGCTGGAAGCGCGAAGGGTTCCGTGTGCACGACTCGTCGCGGTGGGCCTCGCGGGTCGTCGAGGTGCCGATGACGGACTGGACGTACCGCACGCTGCGCTTCGCGAGCACCTACGCGAAGAAGCACGGCCTCGACGCCGCGGTGGTGAGCGACCTCGAGAAGGCGATGGTCTCGGTGCCTCGCACCGAGTGCGTGATGCGCCCTGGCATCTTCGTGAAGCCGTACGAGGGCGGCTCGACGTACGGCGCGCCGTACTTCGACTACCCCGACTACCGCGAGGCGACGGTGGTCGACTGCAAGAAGACGAAGGCCCTCGTGACGGCAGCAGCCGACAAGAAGGCGCTGCCCGAGCTGCGCCCCATCGTCGGCACGAAGTGGCTCGCGGTGCAGCCGCAGGGCGCGTGGAAGGTGAACCGCAATGACCTCGGCGTCATTCTGAACCAGTGGCAGAGCGCTGATGCCTACTGGGAGCGCGAGGTGGCGTACCGCTGAGCAACCCTCAGCGTGCGTCGGTCGACCGAGTTCATCGAAGAGCAGCCGTGAGTTGAGTCTTCATGGGAGCTCCGCACCGCCGTGTGGAGCTTCCTCTTGAGCGTGGTGTGCCGTGTGCGAGCGTTCGGTGCATGGAGACCGTCGCCGCCGTTGCCGTTGGGGCCGTCGTGCTGGGGGCGCTGCTCGTCGCCTCCGGGGCGCGAGCACAGGCGAGGAAGCGCGACGCGTTCATCGCGGCGTGCACACCCCTCGGCGCCACCGTGCTGGCCGGCCCCACCCCGGCCTGTGTGCTGGAGCGAGCGGGGCTTCGGTTGGCGTTGATGAGAGTGGAGCGGCGAGACCAGCTCCCACCGAGAGTCGATGTGTTGCTCGAGGCCGCGCTGTCGCTGATTCCGGCTGGCGGCGTGGTGCTGCGCGAGAACGAGAAGCCCTCGCATCATGGGCCGCCAGAGGCAGCTCCGAAGGTCGAGGCGGCGCTCACGCCGCAGGTTCGTGCGGTGGTGACGCAGCGACTCGGCGGCCGTCTGGCGTTTCGCTCGCTCGACACCCTCGTTCCCGACGCTGCCTTCCGGGTGCTGCTGCGCACTCGCTGGGCCGACGAGTGGCGGGGCATGCTCCTGCAGACCTGGTTGCCACTCGGCGCGAGCACCGCCGAACTCGAGACCGCGGTGACTGGGCTGCTCGAGGTGAGAGCGGCGCTGGTGTCGTCGCCCGGCGTCGAGGAGCGCGGGCGTGGCTGACCTCGCAAACCTCCCCGAAGGAACGCGCGTGTTCCGCTACGTGCCGGACCGGCTCTTCGTGCTGCTTGGAGTCACGGCGATTCCCATGGTGTTCGGCGTCGTGATGCTCGCGGTCGACTTCGCGAAGGTGCGCGCGAGCCCGGCAGAATTCGTTCCGTTGCTCATCGTCTTCATCAGCCCGTTCATTGGGACGGTGCTCGTCTCGCGGCGGCGCCAAAAGCTCGCAGCGCGAATCGCGGCTGGAGAAGCGCGCTTCGGGTTGTTCCTGTTGCCCGACCGGCTCGTCTTCGTCGTCCCCGGCTCGACCGCGCTCGAGGCCGAACGGACAGCCATCACCGGCACCGGGCTGGCCAGGCGCGTGTTCTCGAGAGGTGGGCCGGCCGAAGACACCGTCGTCATTCAGACGCCGCGAGATGCCTTCGACGTGCCGGCTGGCGATCTCGAGGGCTCAGGGGGCGCGAGGGAGTTGAAGTCACAGATCGACGCCTGGCTCGGGGGTGGGTAGCGCCTCACGCCGAAGCACCCGACCTGCACGCTGGACCGTCATCGTGAAGAAGGAGAAGAAGAGAACGCATGACGGACTCGCTCAGCACGATGGACCTCGTCGCCCTCGTTCGCGCCGAGGCCGTCAACGACGACGGAGACCCGGACGTCTACTGGGAGCTCGTCTCAGCCCTGCGCGACCGCGACCCGCACGAGGTCTGGGCGCAGCTGGTCCCCCTGGCGACGCACGAAGACGTTCGCCTGCAGCAGGTGGTGCCTGACGTGCTGCGCGGCCTGGGGCGAGAAGCGCAACCGCTGGCGAACGAGACGCTGCAGCTCTTCGGCCAGATGCTCGCGGCCCATCCATCCGCTGAGGTGGTGGCCTGCATCGCCAACGCCTGTGTCGATTTCCACCACGGCTCGGTGGTCACCATGCTGGTGCCGTACGCCGGCCACGAGCGCGTCGAGGTGCGGGAAGGCGTGCTGCACGCGGTGCGGCGCTCGAGTCGCCCCGAGGCCATCGATGCGTTGATCAACCTCTCCCGCGACCCGGTGGACGACCTGCGGGAATGGGCCACCTTCGCGCTCGGCTCGCAGCGGCCGCTGGTCGATGGGCCCGAGATCCGCGAGGCGTTGGCAGCGCGGCTCCTCGACCGTCACGAGCCGACGCGCGATGAGGCGGTCGTGGGGCTAGGGCTGAGGCGTGACGCCCGGGCGCTGGGACCCCTTCGCACCCAGTTCGAGCGGGGCTTCATCGGCGTCGCGTTGTTCGAGGCCGCACGAACGATGGCGTCCCCGATGCTGGCCCAGGGGCTTCGAGCGTTGCAGCGAAGGCCGAGCCTCACCGATGAAGAGCGCGAGGAGCTCGACGCGGCCGTGGCGGCCTGCAGCGGTTGAGCTGCCTCGTCACGCCGACGCGCGGAGCTCCTTCATCTGCAGCAGGCGCACCGCCGCAAAGATGGGCGCGGCCGCCAACACCGCCGTGCACCAGCTCGGGCTCGTGAGCCACAGCGGCACCAGCATGAGCGACTCCATCACCGTCGCGGCCCACCCGAAGAAGAGCTTCCGGGTCGCCGCGAAGAGCGCGGTCGCGAGCAGTAAGATGAGCAGAGCCGGGGCAATCAGCATCGTCACACCGAGGCGCGTGGCCTTGTCCTGCTCCATGAAGAAGGCCAGCCCGAGCACCAGGCTGACGAGCGTGAGCGAGACCGCCAGCCACGACGCGATGAGCTGGCTGCTGTAGCTCTTCAGACGCTCGGGCAGTCGCAGGCGGGCCTCGACGACGACGCACTCCGGGCACGTCAACGTCTCGCGGCGGAGCGCGTCTTCGGTACACCGCGAGCACACGAAGCGGCCACACCGCCGGCACGTCGCGCCCGCGCCCATCGTGGGATGCTGAGGACACTTCGGTACGTTCGCGTCGACGACGGGCAGCGCGTCCAGGCTCGACGATGCGCTCTCACGCCGCTCGGCCAGCGCGCTCACGTCGGCGCCGCAGCCCGGACAGAGCGTCTCGTTCTCCGAGGCTGAGCCACAGACGCCGCAGATCATCTGCACGCGAGCCTACCCACTCAAACTGCGCTCCGCACCTGAGCGGCTGTGTCACACTCCGTGGGTGGCATCAGACGACCGGCTCGACTCGCAGCACGCGACGGCATTCCTCGCGGCGTGCTTCTCTCTCTCCCGAAGCCCCGTCCACACCGCGACGTGGACGACGCTGGCGCTCGAGGCGCTCGAGACGACCTACGGCGAGCGACCGCTGCTCTTCGCGCCGACGATGGTGCTCGACTTGACCGTGCTGCTGCAGGGGGAACGGCTCGCGCCAGTGCACCCGTCGGCGCCGCTCCCCGTTCGTGAAGCGCTGCGCGCGTATGAAGACCACGTGCTCGCGCGGCTCACCGCCGACCGCCGGTGGGCGCGGGTGTCCGAGGGCGTCGTGGCCGCGGCGAAAGAGCACAAGGCCGCCGCCGTCGCGATGGTGGTGACGCAGGTGCTTGGCAGGCTGGGCGCTGACGGCGGTACGGGGGTGAGTCAGGCCGTCGTGCGTCGGCTCGCGTCGCAGCCCATCGCTGACCTCCTCGAGCAGGGACGGCTGGCGCTCGAGGACCCCGAGACGGCGGCGCGCGTGGCCGAAGGACTCCAGGTGCTGGCGAAGGCGACCCGCCGCACGCGTGACGTGTTGAGCGATGGAGAGGTCTTCGTCGTCGAGAACATCGCCTCGCTCAAGTCGCTCGGTGCGCGCGTCGCGTTGACGCAGCTGGCGACCGCCGCGCAGCTGGTCGAAGAGCGGCTGCCCTCTCGGCTCCGCGGCCACGTCTTCGAAGACGGTGACGCGCCGACCTCGCTCGAAGAAGACAGCGCGTATCCAGTCGGTGGCTTCTCGAGCATCGCCACGGTGGGCACGCTCGAGAACCTCGTCACCAGCGAGCTCATCTACATGGACGATGATGGCGCGCCGCGGCCCGACCTGTTCGACGTACGGTTCGTCGAGGGCGAGTTGCTGTACTACGCGCGTGACGAGTCGGTGGCCGTGCGCAAGCGCCGCCGCGTGGTGCTGGTGTTCGATTCGTCGTTGAGCTCCGCGCGGGTGCTCGACCCGAAGGCGACCTACCAGCGCATCGTCTGGCTCCTCGGCGCGATGACGGCCCTGGTGCGGAAGATGTCGGAGTGGTTCGACACCGAGGCGCTCACCTTCGAGCTGGTCTTCGTGAAAGGCATAGACGCTCCGCTGGTGGAAGAGCTCGGCGTCACCTCGCTGGTGCTGCGCGAGTTCCACGAGCGCGGGCAGGTCGACCTTCGCGAGGCCGAGTCGACGGCGCACGCGTGTCGTGAGGCGCGGGACATGTGGCATCAGCGCGCGCGCGTCATCGTCTTCGGCACCGCGTTTCCCACCGGGCTCGACGAAACCAATCAGCCCGACGCCGTGGTGTCGCTGAAGAGTGGCCGTCCCGACGTGGCGTGGAGAGCAGGCCCGGTGCCGTCGGCCGATGACACGGCCGGTGCCGCCGACGTGTGGGCCGTGCTGGCGAAGGCGCTGCTCGAAGGCTTGTTGGCCCCCTCGCGACGCAAGTGACGCGTCACATCGGCTCGTCGCCGAACAAGAGCTCCTTCTTCACGTTGGTCGGCGTGGTGGAACCCGGCGCCGGCATGTCACCGCTCACCTTGAACACCTGCACGGCGACGACGTTCTTCTCGACCGGCCAGCCGAGCGCGCGGGGCCGCCGGTAGAGGTAGTCGCGGAAGTTGCGCCAGTGGTGCCGCCAGTTCGGCATGCGCGCGTGCACCTCGCACCAGTGCTGGTTCATGAACCATGGCCCGTGCTCCAGCGTGTCGAAGTCGGGCGGGGCTCCGGTGAGCGGGTCGACGTGAGTACCGTCGGCGAGCGTGGCGTCGACCACCAGCCGCGTGTCCTGCTTCGGCACGTCGGGCGCGAACATCGACCAGCCCTGCGGCACCTGCCAGTAGTTGATGAGGTCGGTCATCCAGTCGGGGCGCGTGGCCGGCTTGAGCTGCGGTGGCACGGCCCAGTTCTCCATCAGCACCTGACTGATGACGGCCGCGAGCACGAGCGCGGGGCCGATGCTCTGAACCAGCCAGGCGCCTTGCTCCAGGAACAACGGCCGGGGCGCGGGCTTCACCGTGGCGGTCAACCGGCCATCGAGGAGCACCGCGAGCCAGCGCACGAAGGAGAACCCCGACGGCGTCGCTGCCAGCCACGCGAGCCACCGCCACCCGGGGAGCACCGCGAGAATCGGCTTCAACTCCGCCGGCCCGATGCGCGCGCCGGGCGTCACCTCGAAGTCCAGCACGCGGCCGAGGTCGAGCCGCGCTGCGAGCCTCACGCCGAAGCGATGCAGCGCGCTGACGTCGTCGTAGCGCACCGTCACTCGCGACTGAGCCGCCCACCGTTTCTCGAGCCAGGCCCACATCGCCGGTGTGGTGCACAGCAACCCGAAGCACATCATCGAGTACGAGAACGGCCCGAGCGTGGTCATCAGCGCGATGCCGCCGTGCAGGCTCCAGATGAAGGCGAGCGCCAACGGCCTCAGCTTGTCCTGCAGGAAGGGGCTGATCAGCAGCACGACCAGGCTGCCTTCGATGAAGAGCGTGCCCCACGACAACGCCGGGCTCAGGAACCCGGGCTCGTGCAGGCGTAAGGCTCCAGCGAGCGTGGTCGCCATGCGGTTCTGCCAGAGCAGGTAGTGCACGGCGCTCCCGTCGAGCCACGCGCCCGCCTGCTTGTGCACCGCGTTGAAGAAGTAGATGACCGAGTAGTTGAAGAAGACGCCGAAGATGGCGAGGCCGGTACGCGTCGAGACCTGGTCCTTCGTCCACTCGCGCGCGGCCAGCAGCTCGGGAGCAGCTCCAGCGTGGAAGCGAAGGCTCGCGAACAGCGCGTCGAGTGAGAACCGATCGCCAAGCGGCAGGAACACCGTCCACACCGCGAGGATGTTCATCACCACCGTGCCGCCGTGCTGGGGCAGCAGGAAGCGGAAGTTCACCGACTCCACACACAGCAACGCGAGCACCTGCATCAGCCGCGTCTTCCAGCCCAGCGTGTACAAGACGTAGATGGCGAGGATGACGAGCATCGCCACGCGAACTTCGTTCGGCGAGCTGAAGCCCGACAGCAGCGACCAGTAGCCCGGCGTCGGTGGCAGGAAGAGGGCGTAGTGGTTCGGCCAGAGGCCCTCGTTCGAATAGAAGCTGACGAGGTCGTCACCGAAGAAGCCGGTTCGGTCGAGCAGGTTGGTGATCATCAACAGCCCGAACCCGATGCGGAACAGCGCCAGCGTTCGGGTGTCGAGCGTTCCCCATCGCGCTTTGACGAAGCTCCACATCCCTCGCTCTCTACACGAGGTGTGCGAGGCTTGCCCCCGACGTGAGCGACTTCCCGTGCCTCGAGCTGCTGTCGTTGCCCACGCAGGGCCAGCTCGAGCTCGCGCGCGGCGCCAGAATTCCGCTCGAGGACGAACTCGTGATGGGCCGCGACGTCAGCAACCGGCTCGTCCTCAACCACGGCGGGGTCGGACGTCAGCACGCTCGCATCGAACATCGGCATGGGCGGTGGTGGGTGCTCGACCTCGGCTCGTCGAACGGAACGCGTCACAACGGTCAGGTCCTGCACAACGCCGAGCTGCTCCACGGCGACACCATCGAGCTGCCCTGGGGCCTGTGCTTCGCGGTCTGGTTCCATGAGCCCTCACTCGACCACCACGCGGCCATCGAGGCCGATGTCCTCGAGCACCCCGACGACGAGACGCGATGGAAGGTGTGGGCCGACTGGTTGCTGGAGCGAGGGCTCCCGCTGGGCGCGCGCCTGCGCAGCACCACCCGTGACGTGAACGACGATGGGCGTTTCCTCGCGACGATGGGTGGCTTCTTTCGCCGCGGGTGGCTCGACGTCGAGTGGCACCTCGGGTTTCCCCGTCGCGTGGTCGTGCGGGCCCCGGGTCCTGCGCGGCCCGGTGGCGAAACTCCGGGCATGCTCGTCACGCGGCTGTGCGAGGAGCCTGCGTTTCGATTTCTTCGCCACCTCGAGATCGACAGCCTCAGCTTCGGCACTGGCCTGCGCTCCGGTGACGAGGTGAACGAGGTGCTCGAGGTGCTGGCTCGCCTCGAAGGCCCTCGCTGGCTCGAGACGCTGCGCTTCGGCCCGCTTCGCATGACCGAGCTCACGGCCTCGCAGACGACGCTCTTCGCCGAAGTGAAGCAGCGACAGCGACTGCTGACGACGACGCCGGAACGGCTGCTCCACCTCGGCAGCAGCGCGTCGCTCGAGGTGCTCGCTGCGCCCGTGGACGTGAAGGTGCGGCCGAAGGTCGGCGCGTCGGCTGGCCTCGTCGATGGCGAGGCGCACCTCATCGGGCAACTCGAAGAGTGCGTGGTGTGCGTCACCGCCGCCGACTCGCACCCCGCGTCACGCATCGCCGTTCGCGTCGAGCAGGAGAATGGACGGTGGCTGGTGGAAGACCTGGCCGCACGCGCGGGCGCCGCAGGAGACCGAAAGGGCCTGAAGGTGAACGGACGCGATGCCTTGTTCGCCCACGTTCGTGACGGCGACGTACTCGAGCTGCTCAACGGGCTCCTGCTCCGGTTCCGGGTCCGGTGAGGACGCAGGTTTTGCGGGCACCGCGCTGGCGCACCCTCTGTTCCCGGGGCGTTGGTGCGTGGCGAGGGTTTCGCACCGCCGACACGTCATCATGCGTCGACCCCTCCTGCTTGCAGGCGCTCTCGGGCTGGCTGCCTTCGCCGTGCTCGCGTTCAGCCCTCGCGCGCAGTTCCTCGCTGGCGGCGTGATGGCCAACGCCGCCTACCGGCTCCAGGACCACCTCGTCGACTACGACTTCGAGCATCACCAGGAAGAGATGCTCGAGCTCGCCGTCGCCAACGGCGTGAAGGTGCTCATCCTCACGCGTCACACTGACTGTGCTGCAGAGAAGGCGGCGAAGAACCCGGAGCTGCGCGCGAAGTACCCGGCGATGGTGGCGGCCGTCGACGAGCGGCACCAACGCACCGCCGAGTTCCTCGCGCGGCCCGTCATCGCCGAGCGCATCAAGGCCGGCGAGCTGCTCGTGAAACAGCTCGACATCGACACCGCCACCGAGCACCTCGCGGAGCACGTCGTCTCACCTGCCGACCAGCCGCACTGACGCATCTGCAGCTGGTATGACGAGCCATGTCTTTCGACTCGTGGCTCACGCAGCGCGCTGACGACCTCGACGCAGCGCTGCGACGGCTCGTCGAGGTGAACTCGTTCTCAGGCAACCGCGACGGAGGCAACGAGCTCGTCGGTCGGCTCGTCGAGCTCTTCACCATTCCCGGGCTCACCGCGCAGCGCATGCCCTCAGGCCGCTTCGCCGACCACGTCATCTTCCGCTCCAAAGGCCAACGCGCCGAGGCGCCGATTGCGTTGCTCGGTCACTCCGACACCGTCTTTCCGCCTGGCACCTTCGAGAGCTACCGGGTCGACGGGCAACTGCGGCGTGGCCCTGGCGTGCTGGACATGAAGGGCGGCCTGGTGAGCGTCGCGTTTGCGCTCAAGGCCATCGCCGAGTCGAAGGGCCTCGACGCGCTGCCGCCGCTGCGGGTCGTCATCGTGTCGGATGAAGAGGTCGGGTCCCCCGAAGGCGCGCCGCTCATTCGCACCTTCATCGGTGGCGCGCAGGCGTGTCTGGTGTTCGAGCCGGGGCGGAGCAACGACGCCATCGTCACCGAGCGACAGGGCACCGGGTCCGTCATCTGTCGTGCCCACGGCAAGGCCGCGCACTCGGGCAACAACTATTGGGACGGCGTCAGCGCGATTCGCGCGATGGCGAAGTTCGTCGATGCGGCCGAGGGCGTCAGCAACAAGAAGACCGGCACCATCGTCAACGTCGGCACCATCTCGGGTGGCACGTCGAAGAACACGGTGCCCGCCGAGGCGACCGCGGGCGTCGACCTGCGGTTTCAGACACCTGCCGATGGGGAGCAGTTGGTCACGAAGCTGAAGGCTCTGGCGACGAGCGCGGCTGCGACCGTGCCTGGCTCGCGCGTCGAGGTGGAGCAGGGGCCGATGCGCCCGCCGATGAACAAGGCCGACGGCGTCGACGAGCTGCGGAACCGCTACGCGAAGTGCGCGCGTGCGGCCGGGCTCTCGGGCGACGAAGCCCCCCGGCAGGGTGGTGGGAGCGACGGCAACACGGCGGCGGCCATGGGCATCCCCACCATCGATGGGCTCGGCCCTCGCGGAAAAGGCTTTCACACCCACGACGAACAGATCGAGTTCGAGTCGCTGATGCAGCGCACGCGCGCGCTGACGGCGTTCCTCGCCGGCTTCGCGCGGTGAAGTGGCTGGCCATGACACCACCGCGCATCGTCGTCGTTCGCCCGCGCAACGCCGACAACCTGCTCGCGATTGCCCAGAGCATGGCGACGTTCGGCCTCGTCGAGCTCGTCGCCGTGCTGTCTGCGGAGCACCTCGAGACGATGCGTGGGGTGCTGCTGCGTCACGGAGCGCGGGCCGAAGGCCTCGCCGCCCTGCGTCGCGTCGACTCGGTCGCCGAGGCCGTGGCGGGGTGCGGGTGGGTGGTCGGCACGACGATGCGCGAGGTCGCCGGGCCCCGATTCAGCACGCGCGCGCTGGTTGATGAAGCCACGACCCGCCGGGTCGAGCCGTGGGCGCTGGTGTTCGGAGCCGAGACCAACGGCCTCCGCGACGAAGACCTGGCCCACTGCGACGCGGTCTCGTTCATTCCTTCCGCCGCCGCGCAGCCATCGCTCAATCTCGCGCAGGCCTTCGTGCTCTATGCGTACGAGCTGTGGGTTGCGGTGCCGGGTCGAGCCTGGCTCGCTGCTTCGTTTCGGTCGTCGCTGCAGCGCCACGCCCAGCTCGACGCCGACGAGGTCGAGCACCTCGTCGCCTCGCTCATCAGAGGGGTGTCGACGGAGGACGACGTGGCGGTGTGGTCGTCGGCGTTCGCGGCGATCTGGCCGGCACCCGGCGCCTCTCCTCCGCGCTGAGGCGGCGACCCCGAACACCATCCTGAGTCCTCTGGTTTTTCGCGTAAACCCATTGGTCGCTCCCGCACGCCCCGGCGTATGAGGCCCCATGCCGAAGACCCTGCCGCTGAACGGAACCCCGAAGGACGACGTGCTCGCGAGCCTGCGGGCCCTGCACGGCGACGACGCGAAGTGGAAAGACGGCAAGACGTTCAGCCTCGTCTACTACGCGGGCGACGAGGTCTCCTCGCTGCTCAAGGAGGCGTACGGAGAGTTCATCGCCGAGAATGGCCTGTCGCCTGTCGCGTTCCCCTCGCTGCGGAAGATGGAGTGCGAGGTGGTGTCGATGGCCGCCGGCCTCTTCCACGGAGACGCCGACGTCGCGGGCACCATGACGAGCGGCGGCACCGAGAGCATCATGATGGCCGTGAAGGCGGCGCGTGACTTCGCGAAGAAGACGCGCGGCATCACCGCTCCCGAGCTCGTCGTGCCGTGCACCATTCACCCCGCCTTCGACAAAGCGGCCCACTACTTCGGCGTGAAGATCCTGCACGCGAAGATGGGCCCCGACTTCCGCGTCGACCTCGCCGACCTGGAGCGCCTCATCACGCCCAACACGGTGATGATCGTCGGCAGCGCGCCGCCGTACCCGCATGGCGTGATGGACCCCATCACCGACCTCGCCGCGCTCGCGACGAAGAAGGGCGTGTGGTGCCACGTCGACGCGTGCCTCGGCGGTTTCTTCCTTCCCTTCGCCGAGAAGCTCGGCCGCCCGATTCCGCCGTGGGACTTCCGCGTGCCTGGCGTCGTCAGCATCTCGGCCGACCTGCACAAGTACGGCTACGCCGCGAAGGGCGCCTCGGTGGTGATGTACCGGAACGGCACCTTCCGCCGGCACCAGTTCTTCACGTGGGGCGGGTGGAACGGCGGGCTCTACGCGTCGCCGTCGTTTTGCGGCACCAGGCCCGGAGGCGCCATCGCTGCAGCCTGGGCCGTGATGCACCACCTCGGAGAAGCGGGCTACCTCGCGCGCGCCAAGTCGGTGCTCGAGAGCGTCGACGCGATGAAGGCCGGCATCAACGCCATCCCCGGGCTCCGCGTCTTCGGAGCGCCGCACATCGGCATCTTCTCGTTCGGCTCCGACTCGCTGAACGTCTACGAGCTCGGCGACGCGATGGACGCGCGTGGGTGGAAGCTCGACCGCCAGATGGATCCACCGGCGCTGCACTGCATGGTGACACCGGCCCACGAGAAGGTCCGCGACGTCTTCTTGAACGACTTGAAGGAGTGCGCGGCGAGCCTCACGGCCGGCCACCCTGCGCCCGAAGGCAGCGCCGCGATGTACGGCATGGTCGGGTCCATCGGCGACCGCACCCAGGTGAACGAGTTCCTCCTCGACTTCCTCGATGGTCTGTTCGAGCGCGTCTGACGCGTGGGAGTCGTCGCCCTGTCAGTGCTGGTGCTGGTGAGCTTCTTCGTCGAGGCGGCGGCGGGCTTCGGCAGCATGGTGGTGGCGCTCACCGTCGGAGCGCTGTTCTCGCCAGTCGACGAGCTGCTGGGCCTCCTCGTGCCGGTCAACCTGGTGCTCTCGACGTACCTCGTCGTTCGCAATCGCGCGCACGTCGACTGGCGCTTCCTGTGGCGGCGCGTCGTGCCGTTGATGGCGGTCGGGCTCGTCATCGGCACGGCGTTGACGCGGGTGGTGAACGCCGCGGTCGCGAAGCCCCTGTTCGCGCTCTTCGTGGTGGTGGTCGCGGCCTCGCAGCTCAAGCAGGCGCTCTCGAAAGGGGCGAGCGCGCCGCCGTTGCCCGAAGTCGCGCGAGTCATCGGGTTGCTGGGCGCCGGGGTGATTCACGGCATCTTCGCCACGGGTGGGCCCCTCACCGTCTACGTCTCGGCGCGTGAGCTCGCCGACAAACACGCCTTTCGCGCGACGCTGTCTGCGGTGTGGGTGGTGATGAACGCCCTCGTCATGCCCCGCCTCGTGCAAGATGGCGCGGTGACGCTCGACTCGTTGCGAACCAGCGCGCTGCTGTTGCTGCCCCTCGCCGCGGGCATCGTCCTGGGCGAGCGCGTGCATGCGTCATTGGATGAGCGGAAGTTCCGCATCGCGGTGGCGGGGCTGCTGCTCGTCGCCGGAGCGACGCTCCTCGTCGGCTCGTTGTCTGCGTCGGTGGCGGCGTGACGCAGGCGCTGCTGTGTCTGGTGATGCCCGCGGTGGCGATGTGGGCCTGCGAGCGCGTGAAGCTCTTCAAGGTGCTCGGGCCGGTGGTGCTCTGTTACGCGGCCGGCATCATCGCGGCGAACGTGCCGGGCGTTCATGTCGACCAGAAGGTGGCGATGAGCCTCAACGAGGGCTCGGTCGCGCTCGCGATTCCGCTGCTGCTCTTTCCAAGTGAGCTCAAGAAGTGGGTCTCGCTGGGAGGGAAGCTGCTCCTCGCGTTCGCTCTCGCGTGTGTCTCGGCGGTCGTCGCGGCGGGTGGCGTCGCGTGGTTGTTCCGGCACCAGACCGACGAGTGGTGGAAGGTCGCGGGCATGCTCGTCGGCGTCTACGTGGGAGGCACCGCCAACATGAGCGCCGTTGGCCTCGCGCTCGAGACGAAGACCGAGACGTTCGTGTTGCTGAGCGCTGCCGACGTCGTCGCTGGTGGAGCGTGGCTGCTGGTGTTGCTCACCGTCGCGCAGCGGCTGCTCGGGAAGGTGCTCAAGCCGTTCACGCTCGAGGCGCACCACGAGCTCGTCGAGCACCCGGGCGAGACGTTGAGCGTTTGGACGAAGAAGCACTTCCCCCAGCTGGTGACGAGCTTCACGCTCGCGCTCGCGATGGTGCTGGTGGCCGCCGGACTCTCCATCGGCCTGTACGGGAAGATGGACGTGATGGCCGTGCTCCTCACGCTCACCGCGCTCGGCATGCTCGCGTCGTTGCTGCCTCAAGTGCGTGGCCTGAAGGGCGCGTACGAACTCGGTGAGTACATTCTGCTCATCTTCTGTGTGGCGGTCGGTTCGCTCGCCGACGTGCGGCAGGTGGCCGGAGGCAGCGCGGTGCTCTTCGCGTTCGTCGTGGCGGTGATGATGACGGCCATCGTGCTGCACATGGCGCTGTGCTGGGTGTTCCGCATCGACGTCGACACCGCGTTGATCAGCTCGACCGCCACCATCTACGGGCCGGCGTTCATCGGGCCCGTCGCCGCTGCTTTGAAGAACCGCGCGCTCGTCGGGCCGGGGTTGACGATGGGGCTGGCGGGCATCGCGCTCGGCACGTGGCTCGGTGTCGCGACGGCGCACGTGCTCAAGGCCTGGGGCGGGTAGCCACGACGGACCCGCGAAAGGGTCGGCCGGCGCCGAATTCGAAGTCGTGCGCTCTGAGCGCGTGGTGTTCGGCGCGGTGGTGAGGCTTCAGCGCTGACCGGGTCGAACGAAGGTTGGTTCCGGTTCGGGCGCGCTCACGTCGCGTCTTGCACCAGCCGGAAGGTCCGTTTCGAGGCTGAGCGGGTCAGCCCCCCCGGTGCAGCGCGAGACGTCTATTCCGACGGCTCCTCATCGACGACGCGCAGCACGCGCGAGATCGAGACGTCGAGCTGGCTGTGGACGACGTTCATCAAGCTCGAGAGCTCGGAAGCCTTCACCGACTTCGCGAGCTCGGCACGCGTGGCCTGGAGGAGCTGCTCGCGGCACTGGGTGAGCCAACGCCAGACCGTCGTGCGGTGGGTGTTGAAGATGCGCCCCAGCTCTTCGGCGCGCATGCCCTGCAGATAGTGGAGCTGCAGCAGGTGCCGGTCGCGTGACGAGAGCTGCGCGAGGGCGACCTTGAAGGCGGCCGCGAAGGCCAGGGCGAAGTGTTGCTTCAGCAACGAGGTGTCGAGGTCGCGGGTGAGGGCTGGTGCTTCGAGCAGCGCATCCTCCGAGGCCACCTCGCGCTGAGGGGTCCGGGCGAACTCCTGAATGAGGCGCAGCGTGGTGGCTCGGCACCAATGAATGAGCGCGCCACGGCCCGAATAACTCGCGAGCGCCGGGGCCCGCTCGCCGTCGCGCAGGAGCAGTCTGACGCGCAGCCGCTGCAAGACCTCGTCTGCCGTCAGCCCGGCTGGCAATGCCCCGCGAGAGACCGCCAGCGCTCGCGCGACGACGTCACGTTCGAAGATGGCCAGCGCGGTGGGGTCGCCCAGCACGCACGCGAGCGAGAGCTTCAGGTCGCCCGCATGGAGCGCTTCGAGCGAGGTCTCCTCGGCGACGTGGCTCGCGACGTGCGCGACGAAGCCGGGAGCGTCGAGGTCGAGCTCCGGCTGCGCCTGGTTCGCGCGCTCGACGAGCGCCTGGAGCTCGGCCTCGAGCGTGGGTCGCTGGGCGAAGGCCTCGCGCAGCTTCGGCGCGACCTGCTCGAGGAAGACGTCGCGGAGCACCTCGGACACACTGGCAGGCTAGCAGGTGTGGGGTACTGTCACTCGCTTCGTGGCCTGCCTCGACGAGAACACCATCGCTGCCCTGGTCGGGGGCGACCTGAGCGCGGCGAAGCTCGACGCAGCGCACGCGCACCTCGAGACGTGCTCGGCCTGTTCCCACCTCGTGGTCGACCTGATGAAGGGGGCTCGCGTTGACTCGGAGCGGATGTCGGTCGCCGACACCCTGCCAGGGAGCGGGCGGGTCGAAACCGGTGAAGAGCCGAAGCT
>JBBAQZ010000053.1:0-45508 GCA_040400045.1 Myxococcaceae bacterium | reverse complement strand
CCGCGGACATTTTCCCTGGGCCGTTAGCGCGGACATTTTCGCTGGGCCTCAACAACGCCGCGCGACGATGGTGGATCGGGCAGGGAGATCCCTATAGTGCCCGGCCACGATGGCGAACTCGACTCCGCAGCAGCGCTGGACGATTGGCGACTCCCTCGACACCTACGCGATCCGCAACTGGGGCGCGGGGTACTTCGGCATCAACGACAAGGGGAACGTCTGCGTCCACCCCGGCGGCCCTGATTCGCCGAACTTCGATCTGAAGGATCTGGTCGACGAGGTCCGCCGTCGCGGCATCAGCCTTCCGTTGCTGATCCGCTTCACCGACGTGCTGCGCGATCGCGTGGTGCACCTCAACGAGGCCTTCCGCAAGGCGATCAAGGAGTACGGCTACAAGTCGGCCTACCGCGGCGTGTACCCGATCAAGGTGAACCAGCACCGGTTCGTGGTCGAGCAGATCGTCGACGCCGGCAAGCCCTACGGCTACGGCCTCGAAGCCGGCTCGAAGCCAGAGCTGCTCGCGGTGATGGCGCTGGTCGACGACCCGGAAGCCCTGATCATCTGCAACGGCTACAAGGACGAGGAGTACGTCGAGACCGCCCTGTACGCCTCGAAGCTCGGCCGCAAGGTCGTGATGGTCGTCGAGAAGCCGTCAGAGCTCCCGCTGATCGCCGAGGTCTCGAGGAAGACCGGCATCCCTCCCCGGCTCGGCATGCGCGTGCGCCTGTCGACGCGTGGCGCCGGCAAGTGGGAGGCGTCGGGCGGAGACCGCTCGAAGTTCGGGCTCTCGGCCGCCGAGCTGATGCAGGCCATCGCGTTCATGAAGGAGGCTGGGCTGCTCGAGAGCTTCGAGCTCCTGCACTTTCACCTCGGCAGCCAGATCTCGAACATTCGCAACGTGAAGAACGCGCTGCGTGAGGTCGGCCGCTTCTACGTCGAGGTGCACTCCCTCGGCGCGCCGCTCAAGTACATCGACGTCGGTGGTGGTCTCGGCGTCGACTACGACGGTTCGCGCACCAACTTCGCCTCGTCGATGAACTACTCGACCGAGGAGTACGCCAACGACGTCGTCTCGAGTGTCATGGAGGCGTGTGACGCCGCGCAGGTGCCGCACCCGGTGCTGGTGAGCGAGTCGGGCCGCGCCGTCGTCGCGCACCACGCCGTGCTCATCACCGAGGTGTTGGGGAACAGCGACTTCGAAGCGGGCCCGGTTCCCGACACGCTCCCGAACGACGTGCCGCAGGTCGTGAAGAACCTGCACTCCGCGCTTCGTGAGGTCACCAACAAGAACCTGCTCGAGACCTACCACGACGCGCTGGAGTACAAGGACGAGGTCCTCACGCTGTTCTCGCTGGGCCACCTCAGCCTCGAGCAGCGGGTGCTGGCCGAGAACTTCTTCTGGACGATCTGTCACAAGGTTCTGCGAATGGGGAAAGAGGCAGGCGAGACCTCGGAGGAGCTCGAGGCGCTCGAACACCTGCTGTCCGAGACGTACTTCTGCAACTTCTCGCTCTTCCAGTCGCTGCCCGACTCGTGGGCGATCGATCAGCTCTTCCCGGTCATGCCGATTCACCGGCTGACCGAGCGCCCCACACACCGCGCCGTGCTCGCCGACATCACCTGTGACTCGGACGGGAAGATCGAGAAGTTCATCGACCGCCGCGAGGTGAAGGACGATCTCGAGCTCCACGCCCTCAACGACGACGAGTACTACCTCGGCATCTTCCTGGTCGGCGCGTACCAGGAGATCCTCGGCGACCTCCACAACCTCTTCGGCGACACCCACGCGATTCAGGTCTCGTTGGCGCCGGGCGGCGGCTACCTCATCGATCGCGTCGTCGAGGGCGACACGGTCACCGAGGTGCTCAACTACGTCGCGTTCAACAAGGACGATCTGATCGCGAAGATCCGCATGAAGGCCGAGCTCGCCCTTCGCAGCGGCGCCATCACGCTCGACGAGTCGCGCAAGATCCTGCAGGTCTACGAGCAGGGCCTGGCGGGCTACACCTACCTGGAGCGCGAGGTCGACGCGAAGAGCTTCACCGCGTCGAACGCTCAGCTGCGTCTGGTGCCGACCGACATCGCGCCGCGCAACCCGCGAACCGGAACCTGAGCGTCAGTCAGGCCAAAGGAAGGTCATCGGCGCGTTCACGTCCGGGTGCAGACTCCGGGCGACTGGGCAGCCACGGCCGATCTCCTCGAGCCGTGGACGCTGGCCAGCCGGAACGCCGTGGGGCATGCGCAGCTCGACGGTGAGCGCCCCGACCCGTCTCGGCGGACCCACCATGTGCTTCACGACGGTCGCGGACGCGTCGCCGAAGGTCAGTCCCTCTTTGGCAGCCAGCAGCGCCATGGTGGTGAGCGCACAGCTGGCCAGAGAGGCCCCGAGCAGATCCGTCGGAGAGAACGACGAGCCGTCCCCCCCGTTGTCCCGCGGCGGCACCGTACGTAACACCGCGCCACTCGGGCCGTGCGAGACCATTCCGACGATTCCACGAAGCTCGAACTCCATCTCGACACCCGCCATGAGCCACCCCTCGCTTGCACTTCGCCCCATCCCTTGGGGTCTTGAGAGCAGAACCATGCGCGCCTTCATCTTTCCAGTGTTTGCGGTCTTGAGCCTCTTCCTCCTCGGCTGCCCGACGAAACCTCCGTGTGCGTCGAACTGCAGCGGCTGCTGCGACTCCAGCGGCGCTTGCCAGCTTGGCTCCCAGTCCGCGGCCTGCGGCAAGGGCGGTGCGCTCTGCAAGTCCTGCTCGGTGACCGACAGCTGCTCTTTCGGTTCCTGCCAGAGCAACTTCGGCGGGACGGGCGGCGGCACCGGAGGATTCGGAGTCGGCGGTGGCCTGGCTGCAGGTGGCGGCCTCGCTGCAGGTGGCGGCCTCGCTGCAGGAGGCGGCCTCGCTGCAGGTGGCGGTCTCGCTGCAGGTGGCGGTCTCGCTGCAGGCGGCGGTCTCGCTGCAGGCGGCGGTCTCGCTGCAGGCGGCGGAACGGCTGTCGGCGGTGGCATGGCGACTGGTGGCGGCATGGCTGCGGGCGGCGGCAGTGCCGGCGGCGTCGCAGGCGACACCTGCCAGACGGCCATCGCGATGACTCCCATCAGCTCGACGCAGTTCACCGCGACGGGAAGCCTCACCAATGCCGCCGACAACCACTCAGCGACGTGCGGCGGTGCTGGTCGCGATCTGGCCTTCTCCTTCGTGGTCGTTTCGCCCAGCGACGTCTCGTTCAGCATCACGAGCATCGGCGGCAGCGCGCAACCGATTGGCTTCCTGCTCCGCGACGACTGCACGAGCGAGCTCCGCTGCCACAGCGGGACCGCCGCCAGCGCGGGAGTCGTGCTGCAGCCGGGCAGCTATCGGCTGATCGTCGACGCCTTCACTTCGACTGTGACCGGCAGCTTCACCGCCACCGTGACGCTCTCGACGCCGGCGCCGATGGTGGGCGACAATTGCGGCTCTGCCGAGGTGCTGACCCTCACGGGCGGTTCGGCCTCGACCAGCGGAACGACCGATGGCTTTATGGACGACGTCGTCAGCTCGTCGTGCAACTCCGTCGGCCCGGACCGGTTCTATCGGGTGACGCTCGCGACCACCGCGTCCCTCTCGGCCACGGTCACGCCCGCGTCGAACTCCTTCGCTGGCCTCGCGCTCCTCGGACCCACCACCATCACGTCGTGCGCGAGCGCGAGCGAGAGCACCTGCTCCGCCGGGACCTCGAACGGCAGCGCGACGTCGATCTCAGCGCCGTCGTTGAGCGCGGGCACCTACTACCTCGTGGTGAAGAACCTCGGTTCCGGCACGGGCGCCTTCAGCCTTTCGGTGACGAGCACCGCAGCCGGTGTTCCCGGTGACACGTGCACGACGGCGGTGCCCCTGAGCTTCGTCGCGGGAAGCGCAAGCGCCACGGGGACGATCGTCGGAGCGACGAACGATCGGTCGGCGACGTGCGCGACCTCGGCCGCCGACGTCGTCTACTCGTTCACCGCGACCGCTGGTCAGGTGCTGACGGCCACGGCGACGCCCGGCAGCTGGCGCCCGATGCTCACGCTCTCGTCCGGATCGTCCTGCAGCAGCGCCACCGAGTTGGCCTGCAACGCTGCGACCTCGATCGGCGGGAGTGCCACCGTCACCAGTGCGCCACTCACGGCGGGCACCCATTACCTCTGGGTCGACTCGGTCTCGGGCAGCGGGTCAGGCACCTTCTCGTTGTCCGCGACCCTCTCGGCAGGCTCGGCCGGAGGCACCTGCGCGGCGCCGATTCCGCTCGCTTTCGTGTCGGGCTCGGCGAGCGCGACCGGGACCACCACCGGCCTCGTGAACAACAACAGCTCGAACTGCACCGGCTCGTCGGGTCCCGATTCCGTCTATTCGTTCACTGCGACGGCAGGCCAGGCGTTCACCGCGACCCTCACGCCCGCCAGCACGTACCGGGGCCACCTGATCCTCAAGGGGCCCAACGCTGATTGCGCTTCGGCGACCGAGGTGGGCTGTCAGCTTGGAGCGTCCTCGGGCTCGGTCGTGTCACTGTCCGCCCCCAGCCTGACCGGCGGCTCGTACTACCTCATCGTCGATGGCGTCAGTGGCTCGTCAGGGACCTTCTCACTTTCCGCCACCCTCTCGGGGGGCAGCACGGCGACTGGCGAGAACTGCTCGAGCCCCATTCCGCTGAACTTCGTCGGAGCCACCGCGACCGCGAGCGGCACCACGGCCACCGCCGTGAGCGATCGAGCGAGCGCGTGCGGTGGCAGCGGACCCGACCGCGTCTATTCGTTCACCGTCAGCGGCACGCGCACCTTCTCTGCGACAGTCACTCCGAGCAGCACCCACCGGCCCGTCATCTACGTCACGGGGCCTGGCTCCTGCTCGACGACGGTGACGGAGCTGGCCTGCGTGGCGGCGACCTCGACCGGACTCAGCGCCGCGCTGTCCTCGCAGACCCTCACCTCGGGCACCTACTTTCTGTGGGTCGACAGCTGGAGCGGAACGAGCGGGACGTACACGCTCACCGCGACGCTGCAGTGACTGGCGGCTTCAAGGTGAAGTGAGAGCCCTCACGAGCTCGGGCGATCGCAGCCTCATCATCGTCGTCATGGGGCGGGTGCAACCACTTCACCATCTCGTCGGCTTCCCAGGCGTACGGAGCGCCGTTGATCAGCATGCGACCTTCGGCGACTGCGCGCGTCGCTTCGAGCAGGGGAACGCCGCGGACGTCGCGACAGAGCGCCTCGAAGCGCCCCTGCCGCGCTGGGTCGACGAAGCGCGCCGACTGCCTCGCCGCCCACGCCATGTGGAACCACGACGGCCTGAACGCGATGCCGTCGAGGAGCAACCGCGTGGCGATGAGCGTCAGCAGTTGCGTCATCTCCTTTGCGAGCCCCAGCCCCGGCACCTCCTGTCCAGGCAGCTGCGGTCGGGTCGACGAGAAGCGCGCGCGTGGGTTCCTCAGCGACAGCCAGTTCACGAAGAGGAACGTGCCGGGTCCGACGCGGCGACGCTCCACTTCGAGCTCGACGAGAATGACCTGAGCGCCGGTGGTGGAGTCCTTCCCGAGCAGGCGCGTGCGATCGTACGAGCCAGCGCGATCGATCACGAGGTGCAGATCTTCGAAGCCGAGGCGCCGCACCAGCGGCAACACCCGGTACTTCTCGAGCGCAAACTCGACGCCTTCTGCGGTGTAGAAACCGAGCAGCCGGTGCGGCCCGCTCCGGGGAAGTCCCAGGGCCTCGGCGACGTCGGCCTCCGTGAGGAGCGGCGCGTTCCCCAGGGTCTCGGGCTCGAGCGTCTTCGAGATGCCCTTCATCCGGGCCGCGAGCGGATCGAAGTCGGTCGGGATCGGCTCGCCAGAGTGCCTCGCCAGAACGAGCCCCGTCCCGGCCAGCACCTTCCACGCGTGTGAGGTGTAGCCGCCTGCCGGCACCCAGACCTGCGGCAGCTCGGCGAGGTGCTCGAAGACACGCAGATCGCGTCGGCGAACACCCGCCAGCGAGAGGCTCAGCGTGCCCAGGCGATCGCCGGCGAGCACGTCACCACCTGCCAGCACGAAGGCGAACTCCACCTTCGGCATGCGACTGAGGAGCAGCTCGAGCGCTGCGAGGTAGGGCTCGTCTCCCGAGCCGGCAGGGACCTGCACTTCGTCGACGCCGTCGAGGGCTCCCCACGCGGTGCCCGAGATCGACCCCAACCAGACCGACGCGTCCCGGCCCAGACAGGCCGAAGTTCCGTCAGGCGGGTGGCAGTCGAGATCGAGCACCGCGACGCGACCTGAGAAACCGTCCGCACGGAGCACGGCGATCGCGACCGCGACGTCGTGCACGACGCAGAAGCCCCCGCCTTTCGTCGGTGCCGCGTGATGGAAGCCGCCGAGGAGATTGAGGACCGGCGAGGTGTGCTCGACCGCGTGACGGGCGCCTTGAACGGTGCCGCCCGTCGCCAGGCGCACGGTGCGCAACACCTCATCGACGTACACTTCGGTCGGGTCGACCGCGAAGATCTGGGCGAGCGTCTCGACCTTCTGCAGCGACTCCAGGTACTCGTCGGTGTGCACCCGGCCGAGATCGCCGTAGCTGACCGGCGAAGGCGACAGCACGTCTTGCGCAGTCACGACGCCAGCCGAGAGCAGGTAGTGGAGCGCGTCGTCCGCTCGGCGCGTCTCGAGGTGAGCAGGGCCGGCTTCGACTCCGCTCAGGGGCAGCCGATAGGCCTCGTCATGAAAAACCTTCAGCCTCGCGCCGCGATCGAACCAGCGCCTCAGCGATTGGGGGAGCACCGAAGGCAGCGATCAGAAGTCGATGGTGACGACGCTGCCTTCACTGTTGGTCGTCGGCTCGTCCTTCTCGGACCGGCGGTCACGCCCCTCGTCGTCATCCCGGTGCTTGGGGATCTCGAGCTGAGGTCGCTGGCGCTCCTGGCGCTGACGCTCAGCCTCACGACGGCGCAGCTCTTCGATGATGTACCCGTCGAGCATGTTGGAACTCCCGAAAACGCCGTCAGCGTGAGTCAATGATAACCGGCCCGGCCCCGCGAACAACCCACGATGACGCCTTCGAACAGCCCGAATTCACTGGGCGGGTTTCGAACGCCAGTTACTTCGCCGCTTCGATGCGCTTCTTGAAGTTCTCGAGGAGCTTCGGCAGCTGACTGTCGACCAGCGCGTTCAAGATGGTCTTGGGCACCAACGGGCCCACGGTGACTTCGATGTTGTAGGTCCCCCGCGTGGTTCCATTGCCCACGTCTTCGAGGACCCAGCCGCCTTTGTTGTCCTTCATGAACTCGCCGTCGATGAACGACCAGCTCACCTTGTTCGGCTTCTCTTCCTTCATGTGCACCGTGTACTTGATGACCTTGACCACTTCGGCTTCGTAGTGGACGTCGACCTCGGCGCCGCGGCGGTTCGAGGTGCGGATCTTCTTCACCTCGGGAAGGAAGTCCGGGTACCGCTCGTAGTCCGAGATGATCTCGAAGCACTTCTCGAGGGGAGCATTGAAGACGACGGAGCGGGTCGCGCCTGGCATGGGAAGGGTCTCCGGGGAAAGATATCGAGAGCGTAGCAGCCCGTCGTCAGCCCGCAGGGAAATTGCGGCCCCTCACATGCGCTTCTTGTCGAAGCGGTGCGTGGCGGTCACGAAGCGCGTGGTGCCCGTCTTCGAGCGCATCACCACCGAGTGGGTCTCGGCGCCGTGCGCAAAGAAGCGCACGCCCTTGAGGAAGTCACTCGTGGTGACGCCGGTCGCCGCGAACATGACGTCTCCACGGGCCAGCTCTTCGGCGCGGTAGATGCGGTGCTCGTCGTCGATGCCCATCTTCTTCGCGCGGGCGCGTTCCTCGTCGCTCCGGAACCTGAGGCGCCCCTGGAAGTCACCGTCGACGCAGCGCACGGCGGCCGCGCCGATCACCCCCTCGGGCGCGCCACCCGTGCCCATCAGCAGGTCGACGCCGCTCTCTTCGAAGCACGTCGACACGGCACCAGCGACGTCACCGTCTTCGATGAGTCGCACGCGGGCGCCGGCTGCCCGGACCTCGGCGATCAGCTTCGCGTGACGATCGCGGTCGAGAATCACGACCGTCAACTCCGAGACGACGCGGCCGAGGGCCTTGGCCACGGCGTTCAGGTTCTCGGTCGGTGTCTTCGCGAGATCGATGCAGCCGCGCGCTCGAGGCCCACAGGCGATCTTCTCCATGTACGTGTCGGGCGCGTTGAGCAGGTTCCCCTGCTCCGCGAGGGCGACGACCGAGATCGCGCCAGGGCGCCCGTAGGCGCAGAGGTTGGTGCCCTCGAGCGGATCGAGCGCGATGTCGACCGGCGGCGCGCTGGTGGTGCCCTTGCCGACGCGCTCCCCGATGTAGAGCATCGGCGCCTCGTCGCGTTCGCCTTCACCGATCACGACGGTGCCGTCGATGTTCAAGGTGTCGAAGGCGCGGCGCATCGCATCGACCGCGGCCTGATCGGACTCGTTCTTGTTGCCGCGACCCATGGTGTGGGCAGACGCAATGGCGGCCTGCTCGGTGACGCGGACGACTTCGAGGGCGAGGTTGCGATCCATGAAGGCTCCTTCGAAAAACGCAGTCAGGTCGGGAGGGGGAAGGCGCTGAGCAGTCGCATCACCTCTGCGGGAAGTCCAGTGGGTTTTCCCTGAGGACCGACGCACGCATGCACCGTGTGCCCGGTCGCGAGCTCGTCACGGCCGACCTCGCGGCGAACGACGTACTCGAAGCGCAGCGAGGCACGCCGCAGCTCGACCAGCCGCACCTCGACGAGGATCACGTCGTCGTACTTCGCAGGAGCTCGGTAGCGCGCGCTGGCTTCGACGACCGGCAGGCCGAAGCCCTGTCGCTCGAGCTCGACGTAGCTGCCTCCGAGCGAGCGGAAGAACTCGCTGCGCGACAGCTCGAAGTAGCGGAAGTAGTTCGCGTAGTAGACGACGCCCATTTGGTCGGTGTCGCCGTAGATGACGCGCGTCTTCGCTTCGATCACGCGAGCGGTGGGCGCAGGAGGAGGCATCGGTTGGTGCGTGTAGCACCTCAAGACGCTCGACCCTGCCTGCGAAAGCGACCAATCTGCGCGCCCTCATGATGAGCCGCCTCGTCGCGATCTGCTGCGTCGTCATCGCCCTGCCCTCTTTCGCCAGACCGCCGCGCCTCACGGTGTTCATCAGCGTCGACGCGCTGGGCACCGACGTGCTCCAGAAGCACCGGCCGCGGCTCAAAGGCGGTCTGGCTCGGCTGATCAACGAGGGCGCCTTCGTGCCATCGGTGCACTACGAGTTCGCGGAGTGCGTGACTGGTGCGGGCCACACCACACTCGTGACGGGGGCGAACCCGTGGCGCCACGGTGTCGTCTCGAACAAGATCTTCAACCGCGCCACGGGCAAGCTCGACCCGATCTTCGCCGACGCGAACCACCCCATCCTCGAGGCGCCGATCGGCAACGACGACGTCTCACCCGCGAACCTGCTGGCCGAGACCCTCTCGGATCGGCTGCGCGCATCGACCTGGAGCGGCGCCAGGTCCATCGCGATCTCGGGCAAGGCCCGCGCCGCGATCGCGATGGCGGGCAAGCTCGGAGAGGCCTGGTGGTTTCACGAGGCGCTGGGCCGCTTCGTGACGGGCACCTACTACCGCAAGGCCGTGCCGCCCTGGGTGCAGGCGTTCAACGACAAGAAGCTGCCCGACGGCTATCACGGAAAGAAGTGGGAGCTCCTCGGCCTTGCGAAGGAGTACCGCGGCGACGACGATCGGCCGTTCGAGTCCGACTGGTACGGCATGTCGCGCGTGTTCCCGCACTCCTTGTCGGGTGGGCTCCCCTCGCCAGGCCCACAGTCGTACTCGGCGCTCGCGTCGAGCCCGATGATGAACGAGGTGATGGTGGAGCTCGCGAAGGCGGCGATCGAAGGCGAGCAGCTGGGCAAGGACGACGTGCCCGACCTGCTGTCGATCAGCTTCTCGGCGTTCGATCGCACCTACCACCTGTACGGCCCCAGCTCGTGGGAGATGCAGGACATGGTGCTGCGTCTCGACAAGGCGCTCGGTGACCTGCTCGCGCTGATCGATCGGATCGTCGGCCGCAGCAACGTGGTGGTGCTCCTGTCGGCCGATCACGGCGGCGCTGGCATTCCCGAGGAGTGGGCGGCGCTCGGGCTCGACGGAAAGCGCGTGTCACCGACCTCGCTCTCGACGGCGGTGAATGACGCGCTCCAGCAGAAGACGGGGCTCGAGAAGACGATCGTCTCGATCGAAGAGACCGACGTGTACCTCGACCTGAAGGGCCTGATGGACAAGAAGCAGGACGTGATGGCCGTGCGGCGGCAGGTCGCTGACCAGCTGCGCGCCATGCCCGACGTCGCGGTGGCCGTCTCGCGCGACGATCTCGACGGTCACGACACGGCGGGGCTCCTTCGCTCGCTCCAGCTCGGCTTCCACCCCGATCGCAGCGGCGACGTGTTGATGATCTTGAAGCCCTTTCGGGTGCTCGAGACTGAGGAGCGAGGCACGTCGCACGGCACGCCCTACTCGTACGACTCCGAGGTGCCGCTGTTCCTGTGGGGCCGAGGTGTGAAGCCGGGCATCTCGGCCGCAGCCGCGCGCGTGATCGACATCGCGCCCACCGCGGCCGCGCTGATGGAGCTGGGCGCTCCGGCGCTGAACGAAGGGCGCCCCCTGAACGAGCTGCTCGCCCTGCCGAAGTGAGCGCGCGCCCCCCGCACGTCACCATCGTCGAGCCCGCGCTCCGCCCGGCGGAGTTCGCGCGCCTGCGCCAGCGCATCGTGCGGGTGGGCGCCGAGCGTCGTCGCGAGAGCTACCAGACGACGTTCTGGTTCGACCTCTCGGCGCAGCCTTGCAACGTGGTGGAACGCGCCGTGCTCGGCCTCATGCCCCGGGTCTCGCCAGCACGCCGGGCGCGCGTGATCGGCGTCGAGTGGTGGCTCTCACGCATGCGCACCTCGAACGTGAAGCTCGACTTCCACGTCGATCGTGACAACGCGCTCTTCGACGACACCGGGCGCACCGTCCGGCCCGTCACGTCGTCGCTGCTCTACCTCACCTCGAGCGTGGGGGGCCTGCTGGCGGTGACGACGAAGAAGCCAGACCCACGCAGGCCTGCCTGTGCGCCAGACACCGATGACTTCGATCTCGTCGAGCCGCGCCCCAACCGGTTCGTCTTCTTCGACGCGAAGCTGACCCACGGGGTCCTCGATGCGCGCAACGAGCTCCCGCTTCGGCGGCTGCCGACGCAGCGCGCCTGGCGCATCGGCATCGCCATCAACCTGTGGCACCGCAGGCCGCGCCGCGTGCCGACGTTCTCCGAGTCGACCCATTATCGAGGGTTGGCAGAGGCCCCATGTCCCGCGTAGGGTCCCTGCTCATGGTTCGAGCGCTGCTCCTCAGCACGCTGTTCGCTACCGCGGCCTGGGCAGGGCCCGACGACGACGCAGCCATCACCGTGCCCTTCGTCATCGAGGCGACGTCTGCGCTGAGGCTCACGGTCGCCCACGCGTTCGAGCGGCCCGTCGCGCGCGAGCGGATCACCTACCTCCTCAACTACTGGTCCGAGCGCTTCGGCGTGCACAACGAGTGGCACGGAGACCGCGTCTTCCTGAGCGGCAAGGTGTGGGGCGTCGAGATTCGCGCGGTCTTCACGGTTCAGGAGAAGGCCGTTCAGGCCATCGCGAACGACCCACGAACGATGCTGGCTTCGGCGGCGCAGGGCTACGTGTACAAGAAGCTCCGCAAGTACCTGCACCCGACCTACGAAGACCCCTGAGCCGTCCAAGCGCTCGGAAGTCCAGTTTTCTTCCGTGTCGGACGGTGTGGGAGCGCACCTTCTCGCACCCGGGCTTCGCTGGCCGGCGGCTGATCAGGATCGCGCGCGTGGCGGCAAATCGGCCTTTGAGAACTCTGGCTTTACAGAGGGGGGGCGCCGATCACAATGCAGGGCCTCATGTCGGAGATCGCGCGCGGCCTCGGCCGCGACCTCGAGGCCGTCGTCACTTCGCCTCCACAGCTCAGCGTCATTCCTTCCAACGGACTGACCCGTTTCCACCAGCGCCTCGTCACCGAGGAGCTGACCGGCAAGCAGGGTGATGCCCAGCAGCGCGTGGTGCGCGCGCTCTCGGAGGCGAAGGTCGATCTGAACCCGCACCAGCTCGAAGCGGCGGTGTTCGCGCTCGACTCGCTGCCACGCGGTGGGTGCATGCTGGCGGACGAGGTCGGTCTCGGGAAGACGATCGAGGCTGGCATCGTGGTGAGCCAGCTGGTCGCCGAGGGCAAGTCGCGGGTGCTGATCCTCGCGCCGGCCACCTTGCGGGCGCAGTGGCAGACTGAGCTGAAAGAGAAGTTCGACCTCGACTCAGTCGTCGTCGACGGCCGCACCGTTCGCGCGACGGGCAACTGTTTCGATCAGTCGGTCCCCGTCGTCATCGCGTCGCACCCCTTCGCGGCGAACCGCAGCGAGCTGCTCGCGCAGCTCACGTGGGATCTCGTCGTCATCGACGAGGCCCACCGGCTTCGCAACTCTCACAAGCCCGGCAACAAGACGGGCAAGGCGCTGAAGGCCGGGCTCCGCGCGTCGCCCAAGCTGCTGCTCACCGCGACGCCGCTGCAGAACGATCTGTCGGAGCTCTTCGGGCTCATCTCGCTGCTCGACGAGCAGATCCTCGGGCCGGAAGAGGCGTTCCGCGCGCACTACCCCGTCGATCCGGAACACGGCGGCCTCACCGAGGTCGCGTCGCGAGACATCAAGACCCGGCTCGCGCCCGTCGTGCAGCGCACGCTGCGCCGGCAGGTGCGCGAATACGTGCGCTACACCAACCGCCGCTCGGTGGTGGAGGACTTCACGCCGCTCCCCGAGGAGCAGGCGCTCTATGACGACGTCTCGGAGTACCTGCGCCGCAACGAGTGCGCCGCCATCGAGCCGGGAAAACGAACGCTGCTGACGATGGTGTACCGGAAGCTGCTCGCCTCCTCGACCTACGCCATCGCGCCGACGCTGCGCCGCCTCGCCGAGTCGCTCGAGAAGAAGCTCGAGTACGCGAAGCTGGGCCAGAGCGGCACTGCGCTCCTGTTCGAGCCGGAAGAGACGAAGCAGTTCGTCGAGGAGCAGGAGGAGTGGCAGGACGACCCGGCCGAGCGCCCGAAGACCCTCGACGCCATCAAGCGCGAGGTGTGGGAGCTGCAGACCTTCGCCACCCGCGCCGAGCGGATCAAGGTGAACTCGAAGGGCGAAGCGCTCAAGCGAGCCATCGATCGCGTCTTCACCGTCGCCCGCGCGCACCAGTGGCCTGAGAAGGCCGTCATCTTCACCGAGTCGAAGCGCACGCTCGAGTACCTCTTCCAGCTGCTGTCGTCGTATGGCTTCGAGGGGAAGATCGCGAAGCTCACGGGTGACGCTGGCTCGCCCGAGGCACGCCGCGCGCTGGTCGAGGACTTCCGCGATCGAGCGCAGATCCTCCTGTCCACCGAAGCGGGCGCCGAAGGCCTCAACCTGCAGTTCTGCAACCTGGTCGTGAACTACGACCTGCCGTGGAACCCCCAGCGCGTCGAGCAGCGCATCGGCCGGTGCCACCGCTATGGGCAGCTCCGTGACGTGTTGGTGCTCAACCTGCTCAACCGCTCCAACGCCGCCGACGCGCGCCTGTACGAGCTGCTCGAGAAGAAGCTGAACCTCTTCGACGGCGTGTTCGGCGCGTCAGACGAGATCCTCGGAGCGCTCGAGAACGGCGTCGACTTCGAGAAGCGCGTGCTCGAGATCTACCAGTCCTGCCGGATGCCGGAGGACATCAACGCGGCCTTCGACGCGCTCCGGAAGGACATGGAGTCGCGCATCGATCAGCGCATGACCGAGACACGCTCGCTGCTGATCGAGCGCTTCGACGGTGACGTGCGCAAGCGCCTGCGGGTCGCGACCGAGAACGCGAAGCAGGCGCTCAAGCATCGTAAGGCCAACGAGCAGTCGTTGACGGGCGCCGTGCTCGGCAAGGCCGCGACGGGCCGAAAGCAGCTGCAGCTCGCCGCGAAAGAGGTCCGCGCGCGCGCCTCGGACACGGGCAGCCAGATCGTGCTCGACGGCAGCACGCTGCCCGCCTCGCTCGATCACCTGCAGGGGAAAGAGGGCTGGTGGTTCGTCTACCGCTTCGAGATCTCGGGCCTCAAGCCCGAGGAGCGGCTCGTGCACATCGTCCTCTACAGGCACGGTGAGAGCTTCCGCGTGGTGCCGTGGGCCGACGCCGAAGGGCTCGCGCGCGCAGGGGCGAAAGAGACGGCCGCCCGGCCGCAGACGATGAACAGCCCGACGCTCCTTCACGAGCAGGCCATCGTCGCCGCGAAGGACGAGGTGACGCGCCTGTATGAGAAGCGCAGCGTGCTCGAGCTCGACGCCGCGAGGGATCGTGCGGACCGGTTCGCCGAAGACAGCCTCTTCTCGGCGCGTCAGCAGGTCGACCGGGCCCGAGCCGAATGGGAAGAAGCCCGCCTGGCCGTGCTGGCGCTCGAAGACGGCGCCGAGCGCATGAAGCCTCGCGCCACCGCCGAGCGGCTCGAGCGCGAATACCGCCGGAAGCTCCAGCAGCTCCGGCAGGCCGAAGACAGCCGCTACACCGAGAAGGATCGCACCCTCGCCGCCCAGGCGCAGAAGGCGAAGGTCGTCGCCAACCGCACGCTCGTCACCAGCACCTACTTCTGGGTCGAGTAACCGGGAGGAGGGTCGACGCCGGAGCGCAGCAGAGGAAGGCGAGATGGCGCGCACGGTGAAGGTCCTGGTTCGAGTCCTGGTGCTCTCGACGGCGCCTGGCTGCCAGTAGGGCCCGGATCAGCTGAAGGCGCGCCAGAAGGCCCGCGAGGCCGAGAAGAAGGCGCAGGAAGACGCGGCGGAGGCGAAGGGCAGCGCCGCCGAGCCGAAGATCGACTGGGCGAAGCTCGACGACTTCTGGGAGCTGCCCGGGGCCGTGAAGATCGCCTCGGGCAAGCCCTGCCCCGAAGGACTCTGGTCGCTCTTCCCCACGATACCCGGTGAGGGCGCGGAGGAGCAAGCCAACGAAGCGAAGCGCGTGAAGCTGATCGGCGTGCGCATCTCGAGCGACTTCGAGAAGAAGCTGCTCGCCGAAAGAAGGTGACGCCCTCGTTCACTTCTTGCGCGCGACCTTCGAGCGGTTCGCGCGGGCGGTGGCGGTCTGGCTCTTCGCGGTCGCGGTACGCATGAGCGCGGTGTCGTTCCGGCCGCCGTGCACCGACTTTCGCGTCGACTTGCGGGAGGGGCGCCCCGAGGTGGAGTCCTCGAGCGCCATGCTGGGGCCCTTGTCTCCGTGCTTGGTGACGTTGCGCGTGTCGGTGTGGCCGGGATCGAGGTGATGCACCTTCTTCACCGCCTTCGGCTTCTTCGCGCCCTTGCGCTCATCGTCGTACCTGAACTGCTCCGCTTTCGTGGCCACGGTGCGCCTCCTGTTGGTGACCACCCGACCCTAACAGCCGGAGGAAGAAACCTCGCCGGGGATCCACCGAGGGCAGACGACGCTCGGCTCGCGCACCTTCATCCAGCGCGTTCAGCACCTCGGCGGTACGAGGAGCGGCCCGGAGCCGAGCCAGCCGACGAGCGTGCCGACGACGGCTCACCCCGGCGCCCTGATGGAACGATGACGGAGCGGAGGTGATGACGAGCCCGGCGCGCGTCAGGTCGCGTCACGCTCAAGGGCGACGATTCGGGCCTTCACCGCGTCGGTGAGCGCCACCTTCGCGCCGGCCGCGTCGAGCAGCACGATGACCGCGTCACCTTCGGCCACCAGCTTCTGCTGCACTTGACTGTCGAGGCGATACCCCATCACGAAGCTCGTCGTGCCGAACGACTTCACGGTCGCGCTCACCGTCACGGTGTCGGGGAACGTCACCGGCGCGCGGTAGTCGATGGTGGCGCGGGCGAGAATGGGCCGCAGCCTGGGCGCTCCATCGAGCCCGATCGCGATGTCGATGGCTGCGAAGTACGCGATGCGCGCCGACTCGAACCAGCGCAGGTAGTGCACGTTATTGACGTGGTGAAAGGCGTCCATCTCACCCCACTGCACCGGGAGCACCAGCTTCACCGGATATCGACCGAGCTCGGTCATCGTCAGACCTTGAGGCGAATCGCCGAGGGCAACAAGTCGACCCGGCACGGAAGGCGACCTGGCTGCTCACCGTCACAGTCGATCAACACCTCTTCGTCGGACTCCGCGGTCATCGTCCGGCACTGGCGCGTCTGCGTGCCCGCGTACTCGAGGTGGCTGCCGTTGTAGATGCCGCGCTGCTTGAAGATGAAGTCCGAGACGCCGAAGCCGCTCCACAGCGTCACGTCGAAGATGCCGTCGCTCACGTCGGCGCCCGGCGACACCTTCATGCCCCCGCCGAAGTACTTCCCGTTGCCGACCGCCACGACGGTGATGGGCAGCGACTCGGCCGGCTGGCCGTCGAACGAGAGGCGCACGGCGCGATCGCGGTACTTCGTGAGCGCGCGCAGTGACGCGAGCGAGAACCCGAGCCGGCCGCCGAACCCCTTGATGCGGGCGACCTCTTGATCGACGAGCCCCGAGACGCCGAACGAGAGGATGTTCGCGAAGTACCGCGACTCCTGCTGGCCCTCGTGGTTGAGGTACTCGCAGCGCCCCACGTCGAATGGCCGCGTATCGGGCGTCTTGAGCCGCTTCACCGCCGCGTCGAAGTCGGTGTCCCAGTCGAAGGAGCGCCGGAAATCGCCGCCGGTGCCTCGAGGCAGCACCCCCAGGGCCGCGTTGGGCTTCAACGCCTTGCCACCCTCGAAGAAGCCGTTCGTCACTTCGTTGATGGTGCCGTCGCCACCGACCGCCACGATGCACTCGAAGCCGGCCTTCAGCGCCGTCGCGGTGATGCGCGTCGCGTCCATCGGCTTCTGGGTGAACTCGACGCCGAAGTCCGACAGCGTGCGGGCGATCGTCGCAGCCAGCTCGCCCCAGCGCTTGCCAGTCGTCCCATTCGCGCTCTTCGGGTTGACGACGAAGAAGGTCTTCATGTTTGGGTCACCCATCGCTCCAGCAGGCTCACGAGATCGAGCGCGCGACGCCCGGCGCGTTCGAACATGCGCGTCGAGGTCGGGCAGCCCGTTACCACGATCACGTTCGCGTCCTCGGAGATCTCCGCCGCCTGCCGCCTGGCGATCTCGACGGACGTCTCGGTCATGGTTCGCGGCACCAGGCCGCCTCCCCCGGAGCAACCTGCCTCACGGCGCATCGACGGCGCCTCGACGACCGCGGTGACGGCGCGCGACAACAGCGCGCGCGGCTCGTCGTACAGGGCCAGGCCCCGGCCGAGGTGACAGGCGTCGTGGTAGCCGACGCGCTCAGGGAGCGGCGGGCGATCGGGCGCGTGGGGCAGGTTCTCATGCAGCACCTCGACGACCGTCCGCATGCGCGTGGGCACGGTGACGCCGAACCGGGGGTACAGCTTGCGGAAGGTGTACGCGCAGCCTGCGTCGAGGACCGCCACCTCGGGCGTCTCGACGAAGGCCGCGGCGACCGCGCGCGCGTGTGTGGCGAAGGCCTCGACGTTCCCGGCAGCGAAGAGCGGGTACCCGCAACACCTCGAGGCCGTCTTCGCGACCCCCATCGGCGCGCCGAACGCCTCAGCCACCGCGAGCGTCTGCTCGATGAGCGCTGGCCGTTTCACCAGCGAGGAGCAGCCCGGAAAGAGCGGGTACCGCACCGGCCGCTGCGCGCGCCACGACGCGACGAGCGAGCCGAGCTCGTGGCCGAACGGGTTCTGCGCCTGCTGGAAGGTCGCCAGGGTCGACGCGGCGCCGCGCGGCTGCAGGCCCGCCGACACGGCCTGTTGTCTGGCGCCGAAGAGACTGTGGGTGACCGGGTTCTCGTGACTGCAGAAGCTCGTACAGCGGCCACACCCGGTGCACGCGTGGATGGCGGAGGCCGCGTCGGCGTCGAGCTGGCGTTGGCCGGTCACGACATGGTGCACGACAGACATCTTTCCCCAGGCCGACAGCGCCTCGTTCTGCGTGGCTTCCGAGACCGGGCACGAGAACCGGCACGCCTTCGGGCACGCGGCGCACGTGGAAGACGTCTCTTTCAGCGGCGGCAGCCCGCTCATGACGCCCTCCCGAGCGCCTGCGTGCGATCGAAGGCCGCACTCAACGAGCGCGTCAGCGGATGGGGCGGCTCGAAGGCCGCGACCGGGACGCCGCGCGCGATGACCGACGAGAGCGAGACGCGGAAGAGTTCGACCGACGTGCCGACCGCGAGCGCGCGAGCGACGGCCGCCCACGAGACCTCGGCCTCGGGGCCGTCGACCTCGGGTTCCCGCCCCTGCCCTTCGAAGCGGCCGTCAGCCTGCTCGGCGCAGCGCGAGAAGAGCTCCAGGCTGCGCTCGACGCTCGAGGCCGTTCCGCGCACGGAGATCTCGACCAGCGTTCGTCCGGCCCGGCCGCGAACGACCGAGCGCGCCACTGCGACGCCTGCCGAGATCGACTCTCGCAGCGCTTCGAGCGCCGGCACCTGGGTCACGAAGGAGTACAACCGCCGCTGCTCGACGTCGTGCAACGGCGTCAGCCGGAGGGTCGCCGACGTCACCAGGCCCACGAGGCCACCCGCGCCGATCAACAGGGACGGGAGATCAGGACCGCTCGCGTGACGGGGCCCGGGCGGGGACGTCACGAGGTGCCCATCCGCCAGGACGCCCGTCACCCGAGACGCGATGGGCTCGAGCCGGCCCGGCACCACCACGCGCCAGGCCTGCGCGGCGTCTTCGACGAGCGCCCCCACCGAGAGGCTCCAGGCCGCTGGCGGCAACGGCCCGAGGGACAGGCGCTGCGCGTTCGCCCGGGCTTCGACGTCACGAATCGACACCCCGGCGCCGGCGTCGATGGTCATGCTCCGATCTTCGACGTGGGCCAGACGATCGAAGCCGCTGCGGTCGAGCGTCACCTCGGCGCCCAGCGACGCCCTCCGCTCCTTCAGCACCATCAAGACGTGCGACAGCTCGCGTTCGGATCGTGGGCTCGCGACGAGGCGGGCGCCGTCGGCGCGCGCGACTGGCCCGAGGGCTTCGAGGAGCGTCGTCGTCACAGGCCGAGCTTTCCGGGGTTCATGATGCCGTCTGGGTCGAACAGGCGTTTGAGCGCCGCGAGCGCGTGACGGCCTTCACCGAGGGCGTCTTGATAGGCGCGCGCTTTCTGCAGGCCGATGCCGAGATGGTGGCTGACGTTCGCGCCCGCGCTCGTCGCTGCGCCGAGCACCGCGTGCCAGAGCTGCTCGGAGCGTGCTTCGGCCGCCTCGACTGCCGCGCCCTGCCCGATGAAGGTGAACTCGAGGGCGCAGCCGTCGGCGCTGGCATGACTGAAGTGACAGAGCACCACGACGAAGGTTCCCGCGACGGCGCGCACGCGCTCGTAGACGTCGAGCACCCGTTCCCAGGGCGCCGAGACCTCCATCCTGTCGAACGAGGCGCCCGCCCCGGTCACCCTCGCCTGCCGGAAGCTGGAGTCGTTCCGGTGCAGAAACCACTGCCGTCCCGGGCCTTCTCCGAGGTCCACCGCGCCCATGCTGAGGCAGGCAGCGGCGGCGGCGCGGTCTTCAGCCTCGGCGTGCTTCGCGTCACCTTCGAACATCACCGTGAGTCGGCACTTCGTCACCACCCGCCCGAGTGGATTGACGAGCCTGGGCCACGCGAGCGCCCGGGTGGCCAGCGCGCCGACGAGGCCCGGCAGGAGGGCCGAAGACTTCACGCCCGGCGGCTGCGCCTCGAACGCCGATGCGGGGGGATCAGCGAGGTGCACGGCCGCAGGCTGCAGCCCCTCGCGAAACAGGCGACGGACAGCATCGAGTCCCCGCTCGATCGACGAGAACTCGAAGGCGCGAAAGACACGAGCCCCGGGCCCTGGGTGCACGCGCAGTCGCGCCGAGGTGAACGTGCACAACGTGCCTTCGGAGCCCATCATCAGCTGCGCGAAGTCAGGCCCGGTGAATGGGCGCTCCGGGGTCTCGAAGCGTTCTCCGGTCCCGAGCACACCGCTCACCGACAGCACCATGTCTTCGATCTTCCCGTAGCGGGCCGACAGGTGTCCGGCCGAGCGCGTCGCCAGCCAACCGCCGACCGTCGACATCGCGATCGACGCAGGGAAGTGGCCCAGCGTCCACCCGCGGGCTTCGAGGCGGCGCGCGAGGGTCTCGCCCATGACTCCCGCGCCGACGTCGACGCAGCGACGTTGTGGATCGACGGGACCGATCGAATCGAAGCGCTTGAGATCGAGCGCGATGCCTCCCGCCGTCGCGATCGTTCCGCCGCACAGCCCTGAGCCGGCGCCGAAGGGAATCACCGCCAGGCGCAGCTCCCGCGCGAGCCGGATCACCTTCGCGACCTCATCGTCGGTGCCGGGCCAGACCACGGCGTCAGGCGGTCGCGGGACTCGCCCCTGCCGCGCCCACACGGTGCCGAGCGGCCACTGATCCCGTGCGTAGGCGAGTCGATCGAGCTCCTTCACCGAGAGGCGCCCCTGGACGAGAGCCGACAGCGCGCCTCTGGCATCGAGCACCGCCTGGCGTGGTGGCGGGAGCGCATGGACGGCGAAGGACGCGATCGTCACGGCGAGCTGCTTCTACACGGCCTGCTCGGGCCCGAGTGAGGAGATTGGCGGACGGACGCGGGTGTCCTACACGTGAACAATGGCTTCGCGCCGCCGCAGACTCATCGTCGTGTTGTCGGTGCTCGCGGTCCTCCCGATGAGCGGGCTGGCCGTGGGCTGCGCGTTGTCGGGCCCGCGGTGGGGCGGCGAAAAGACGTCGCACTTCGACGGTGAGCGATTCTTCACGCCAGACGCGCCGCCCATTCCCGGCAGCTTCGGGAGCCTCGAGGGCCTGAAGAACTTCCTGAAGTGGCAGACGACTCGCGAGCGTGGGCCGTGGAGGCCGTACCGTGAGGAGCCGTTCGGTGCGCCACCGCCGCGCGACGTCGCGTTGGGCGCGATGCGCGTCACCTTCATCAACCACGCGACGACGCTCATTCAGCTCGACGGCGTGAACGTCTTGACCGACCCGATGTACTCGCGGCGCTGCAGCCCGACCGAGATCGCCGGTCCCGAGCGCGTTCGTCCGCCAGGCATCCGCTTCGAAGATCTGCCCCGCATCGACGCCGTGGTGCTCAGCCACAACCACTACGATCACCTCGACCTGCCGACGCTCAGGCGAATCGCCGAGACGTGGCCGCGCGCGCAGATCTTCGCCGGCCTGGGGAACAAGGCGTACCTCGCGCAGCGGGGGGTCGAGAGCATCGACCTCGACTGGTGGGAAACCCGAACCGTCGGCGACATCACCATCACCTCGGTCCCCAACCAGCACTTCTCGAACCGCGGCCTCACCGACAGCAACGGAACGTTGTGGAGCGCGTGGGTGATGACCGGCGCGAAGGGCCGCGCGTACTTCGGCGGCGACACCGGCTACGGCCCGCACTTCTCGATGATCGCGCAGCGCCTCGGGCCGATGCGGCTGTCGGTGCTCCCCATCGGCGCGTACCGGCCCGAGTGGTTCATGTCGGCGGTGCACATGTCTCCGGTGCAGGCCGTTCAGGCGTCGCTCGATCTGCAGTCGACCGTCGCAGTGCCCATGCACTTCGGGACCTTCGGGCTGGCGGACGACGGAGAAGACGAGCCGGTCGAGGCGCTCAAGACCGCGCTGCTGACGAAGCCGGCCCCCTTCAAGGTGCTTGGGTTCGGGGAAGGCCTCGACGTTCCCCCGGAGCAGCCATGAAGGCCGCGTTGCCGGTGCTGTTCGCGCTCGGGCTCGTCGCCTGCAAGCCTCGCGAGAACGAGGCGGGCCTCGTCGCCATCGTGGCGCTCGAAGCGGGGCTGGTGTCGAAGTGCATGCAGCTCGAGGTCGGCGCCGGTGGTTCCAGCCGCATCAGCGACCCGGTACTGCTCGCGGGGAAGACGACGATCTACGTGGGCATCGCGCAGGGCACGTTCCCCGCGCAGGTCGACGTTCGCGCGCTCGGGTTCATCGACGAGACGTGCCAGGTGCGGGCGAGAGAAGAGAGCCCTGCGGTCTCAGTCACCTTCGACAAGAAGATGGTGACCCAGGTGCCGCTCACGCTGAAGAAGGTGGCGCCGAAGACCGAGACGGCGTGCGGCGACGGGCTCGACGACGATCTCGACGGGCGAATCGACTGCGGAGACTCCGACTGCAACGGTCAACCATGCACCAGCACCGCGGCCTGCCTGGTAGCGACGTCCTGTACGAACGGCACGTGCGGCGGCGGGCAGATGAAACAGTGCCTCTCGCCTCCGACGACGTGCTTCCAGCCGGTGGGCGTGTGCGCGGCGACCGACGGAGGGTGCCAGTACACCGTGGCCTCGAGCGCCATGTGCTCCGACGGAGATTCGTGCACGCTGATGGATCGGTGTGAGCTCGATGGATCGTGCCGCGGCACCCAGCGGTCGTGCGCGCAAAGCAGCAACATTTGTCTCGAAGGTACCGGCTCGTGCGTCGATGGCGGCTGTACCTGGGCGCCGAAGCCTGACGCAGGCTGTGACGACGCTGACCACTGCACGGTGGGCGATCGCTGCAGCGCCTCGGGGAGCTGCGCTGGAGAGCGGGTCAGCTGTGTCGCCCCGGCGTGCCGGGTGGTGGCCCCAAGCTGCAACCCCGACGGAGGCTGTGTCTTCGGGTCGGTCGATGCCGGCACGAGCTGCGACGGCGGCCTCTGCTCGCTCGCCGGTGATTGCCTGCCGCGCTTCCCCTATCAACCGACGAACTTCGACGTCATCCAGGCGCGCGCTCCGCCGGCGGCGCCGACCGTGCTCGATTGTGGCGAGACGATCATCGAGACCTCTGTCACCGGACCGCCGCGCACCACGAACTGGTGTGGCAACCAGGTGTTCGAGGCGTCGATCATCAAGCAGGACGGCGGGCCCGACGCGGTGCTGGTGTCGCTGTCGGGGCTCACGATCAGCCCGGACGCCGGTCTCATGATCATCGGAAACAAGCCCGTCATCTTCGCGGTGTTCGGAGACGTGTCGATCACCGGCCAGGTGATCGCGAAGTCAGGCGCCGCGTTCTGCACCTCGAGCGCTGGTCGAGACGGCACGAGCCCCTTCGGCGGTACCTCGGGCGGGAGCGGCGCCGGGTTCTCCACGGCTGGGGGCGCGGGCGGCGACGGCGCGAGCGGAGCCATCAACGGCCCAGGCGGCGGCGGCCTCGACGCCAACGCCACAGGCTCACCGCTCCGGGGCGGGTGCTCCGGTGGTCGGGGCGGCAATCAGTCAGCTGCAGCAGCACGAGGCGGTGGCGCAGTGCAGATCTCGGCCGCCGGAACGATGACCATCAACGGGCGAATCGCTGCGCCTGGCGAAGGTGGCAGCGGGGGCGCTTTGGGCGCTGCAGGCAATGGCGGCGGCTCGGGCGGCCTCGTCCTGCTCGAAGCGCAAGAGCTGACGATCTCCGGTGGCGCCATCACCGCCAATGGCGGCGGTGGTGGTGAAGGCGGTGGCCTCTTCAGTGGAAACCCGGGAACCAACGGGCGAATCGACGCAGCCTCGGGGGCTCCAGGCGGCTCCGGAGGCTCCGCCTTCGGAGGGAGCGGCGGCATCGGCGGCTTCACCTCGCCTCCGACTGCCGGAGCGACCAACACGAATGGCGGCGGCGGTGGTGGCTCGTCAGGCCGGCTCTTCTTCCGCGGCGCGACGGCGTGCAGCATCGGGCCGCAGGTCATCTTGAGCCCCCTGCCCGCCCTCGACGCTGGCTGTCCCTGAGGAGCCTCGCCGTCACATCGACGAACGTCGGCTTCACCTGCACGAGGTTCTCGACGATCGTGACCACGCAGCCTCGACGGCGGTGGGAAGGCCGATGCCAGTTGCGCCGGCCGCCACGTCTTTCCCCGCGAGGAGCGCGGCGTCGTCGGTGCTTCGGGAGAGCACCCGGCCGGCGACATGGTTCTCGCCCATCATTGTCGCGGCCTGCGCCCATGAGGATGATGGGCTCAGAGCCCGGGCACGAGCGCCGTGCGCATCTCAATCGACTGCGCGCCGCCCGCGGGCTGGTTCCCGAAGTCGTTGGGCGCGTGGTGTTGAAGGTGAAGGGGCCACCTCCTGCGAGTGCCCGGTGATGACCGCGAGAGCAACCGCACGTTCGCCACCGCCAACCAAAGCGTCGTGACGCGGCGGCCGTGCCCGCGACCAGCGCTCAACGCCCCAGGGTGAAGCGCAACGCGTCTTCCAGCTGGGGATGAAGGAACTGAAAGCCTGAGCGCAGGAGCGCGTCGGGCATCACCTTTGCGCCCGCGAGGATCGTCGCTTCGGCCATCTCGCCGAACATCGCCTTCAGCGCGAACGCCGGCAGCGGCGCGATCGACGGCCGCGACAGCACATGCCCGAGCGCCTGCGCGAAGCCCTTCGAGGTGACCGGGTTCGGCGCGACAGCGTTCACCACGCCAGTCACGGAGTCGGTCATCACCACGTGGTGGATGGCGCCGATGAGATCCTCGCTCGAGATCCACGACATCCACTGCGTGCCGGGACCCGTCGGGCCGCCCGCCCCTGCCTTGAACGGCGTCAGCAGCTTCGCCAACGCGCCGCCGTTCGCGGTCATCACCACGCCGGTGCGCAGCAACACCACGCGAGTCCCCAGGGGCTCGGCGGCGCGCGCCTCGGCTTCCCAGTCGATGCAGAGCCCGGCGAGAAACGCCGCACCAGCGGGCCCGCGATCGCCCACCTTCGAGCTCTCGGTCAGCACCTCGTCACCGCGATCGCCGTAGATGCCCACGGCCGAGCCGCTGATGAGCACCTTCGGCTTCTGCTTCGCGGTACGCATCGCCTCGACGAGCTGCCGCGTGTACGCGACGCGGCTGTCGACGAGCAGACGTTTACGCTCCGGCGTCCATCGCTCGTCGGCGACGCCGGCACCCGCGAGGTGAATGACGACGTCGGCTCCGTCGATGGCGGCCGGGTCGAGGGTTTCGCCCCTGCGCTTCACGGGACGAACGGTGTGCCCGCCGGTGGTGAGAAATGGAATGAGCGACGAGGCCAGCAGCCCACTCGCACCGGTGACGGCGATGGTGAGCCTCGGAGCCGCCGAGAACCGCGCGTGCCGCTCGAGATCGGCCTTGGTGATGCCGTGGCGATATCGAAACGCTGCGTCGAGCTTCCCTTTCGCGAACCCGCCGCCGAACAGATTCCCCATCGCCCCCATCGGGAGCGCGTAGACGATCTCGTCCTGAAGCACGCTCGATTCCCTGGTCAGCGGCTGAAACGTGTGCGTGTGCACCCACTGAGAGAACGGCCCGCTGCGCATCTCGTCACGGAAGAGGCGGCCCTTCTCGTAGGCAGTGTGCTCGGCGATCCACCGCTGCGCCACCGGGCCCACCTTCGCGCGAATCACCACCCGGGCGCCGACCTCGAGCCCGCCCGTCCGTTCCTCGATCTCGACGGGATCGAACGGCGGGTTGAGCCGCTCGAACGCTCCCGGTCGCTCGTGCCACGCGAAGAGCTCATCGGACGACACGGGCATCTCGCTCCGCTGGACGAAGGTCGGCATGGGGACGGCTTTAACGGACCCCAGTCCCGAGATCTGAGAATTCCTGATGCTCTGCGTCGGGTCGCGTGCTTGTGGCGCGGCTGACACCTGGGTTAGGCCGTGCGCCTCTTCGGGCCCGGCCGAAATCGGAGTCATGATGTCACCAAAGAAGCTGTTGGTGCTGGTTGCGGTGGTGCTCACCAGTTCGTGCGAGAGGCCGACGCCGAGCCTCGAGGGGGGCACGAAGACGGTGACCATCCTCCCCGGCACGCCGCCCATCGATCTGCGCGCGGACGTGAACCGCAACGGCACGATCGAGCTGGAACTCGAGGCCGAGGACACCAACGAAGACACGTGGGACGCGACGCACGGCGCGATCTTCCTCGCCAACATCGACGATGACTCGGGCCGTTGCCGTGGCACCGACGGGGCTGGCCGGCCGCTGAGCGATCTGGCGCTGCCCAACTGCAACGACGCCACGGACGAGATCGTGAACGGTGGCGACGACGCCGCCGATCTCGCGCCGCTCGCGATCAAGGCGTGGCCTCAGGCGCCCGCAGGAACCGTCGCCCGGCTGGTGATCGACCAGAACGTCGCCGACAACGTGCGCCTCTTCCGTCACGCAGGCGACGCCTTTCAGGTGCTCGACCCTGCCCTGCCGCTGGCGCTCGCCGATCTGCAGACTGGCCTGGCGATCTCGATCGAAGCCAAGGACATCGTCCGCGACACCACGAAGTGGGACGGCATCGTCGACATCACGCTTCAGGTCGTGGTGCCCGAGCAGAAGTACTGGAAGCCGGGCACCTACAGCGACACGGTGCGCCTACGCGTCGCGCCGGTGTTGACGTCACACCACCTGCTGCCGGTCGAGACGGCCTACGCCTCGGCGCAGCGCGACCCCGACTCGGCGCAGTTCGTCACCGACGTGCGTGCCGCAGTGGGTGCGGCGAGCCCGAACATGACGCTCGTCGCTCCGGCCGTCGAAGACCAGTGGACGCAGGACTTCTTCGAGACCGGCTACGCCTCGATGCCCGGGCTCAACGGCGCCCAGCGCGTGATGCGCGTGTTCTTCCGATCCGCCAACATCGAGAACCCGTTCGACCGGAACTTCCCGATGCGCGCTGCCGGCCGCCTCGTCTTCACCCGGTTCCGCGGGAAAGACGTCGCCGGCATTCAGCAGCTCGACCTGCGGAGCGACGCCGACACGCAGTCACTCAACTCGATGGGGAACTTCGAGACGATCCCTCCGTACACCCAGGGGGCCAGGAAGTGGTCTCTGGGCCGCGTCCTGCGCGGGAGCGTTCGAGGCTTCGCGCCAGATCAGAGCTTCGTCTCGATGACCGAGTCGCAGAAGTACCAGGAGCCCTCGGTCAACATCGACACCTCGTGGCTGTTGGTGGGCCACGTCGACGAGACCGTCTCGTTCCTCAAGGCCAACACGCCGCGCGGCTGGATCATGCTGGCGAACGACGCGCGGCTCGCGAAGCAGATGCTCGAGGCCGAGGTGATGCGCGGCAACGGCGCGACGCGCATGTTCGTGGGGAAGAGGTGGATCGACGAGATGGGCAACGAGCCGCCCGCCGAGACGACGATCAGCCGCTTGCTGGCGAACGCGGACGTGATGCAGGCGAGCGCCGAGGCTGCGGTGAAGGTCGACGAGCAGGTCGCGATCCTCAAGCGAGAGACCGGCATCACCGACGCCGAGATCATCAAGGTGCCGTTCCTGCACGAAGACGTTCAGGGCACCTCGCTCGCCCATCAGGTGGGTACGGTGAACCTGTTCGTCATCGACGACAAGACGCTTGCCGTGCCTGATCCGCACGGGCCGATCATCGACGGGAAGGACCTCTTCAAGAAGCAGCTCGAAGACGCGCTGGCGCCGTACGGCTACACGATTCGGTTCATCGAAAACTGGGACTTGTACCACCGCATGGCGGGTGAAGTTCATTGCGGAACGAATGCCATGCGGGCGATTCCGTCGACGAAGTGGTGGGAGGTGACCCCGTGAAGACGCTCGGACTCGTGACGGTGCTGGTGGCGCAGGTGGTGTTGGCGAAGGGCGCGCTCGACGTGAAGCTGTCGGGTGCCGAGCTGGCGACGCTCGAGAAAGAGATCGCTGCTTCGAAGAAGGCGAACCCACAGGCCTTCGTGGCGGTCGCGCAGGTGCGCGCGCAGATGGCGGCCATCGACGCGAAGAAGCGCGGCCGATTCGCTCCCGTGACGCCGATGCTGAACTCGATTCCCAACGCGACGTGGGCGCTCGCCGCGGCGATCGCGCTCGACGGTGCGCTCGACGAGACGCTCCCCGCCTCGGCGCAGATCGCCTGGCAGAGCGGCCTGCTCGAGGCCCTCGGCGCGCGGCGGGACGTGAAGACCGAGGCCGTGTTGATCGCGGCGCTCGCCACGGAGTCGTCCCCCGAGGTGATTCGGTCGGCAGCCGACGGCCTGGGCCGGCTCGGAACCGACGGAGCAGCGACCGTGTTGATCGCGTCGGCAAGCGCACGTCGTGGCTCGGCTCGTGAGGCCGTGCTGGCCGGTATGGGCTCGTGCCGCCGCGTGTCGGTCGCGGGCTTTCTGGCGAAGCAGCTCAGCCTCAGCACCTTCGAGAAGGAGCAGCTGGCGATCGTGAAGTCTCTGTCCGTCATCGGCAACGAGTGGGCGCTCGAGACGCCTGCCGGAGCTCCGGTGAAGGCCGAGGTTCAGCCGCTGCGCGCCGTCGCGGCAGGAGCGTTGGTGAAGCTCTTCTCCGAGTCGTCCGGGAACGTTCGGCAGCAGGCCTCGGACGCGATCCTCGTGATCAACGCGCCCGAGACGAAGGTGCTGCTCGCGCAGGTCCGCGTGAAGGATCCCGCTGCGGTCGACGCCTTGATCGCCAGGACGCACTGACGCTGAGCGCAGCCGTGGTCCGGGTTCCTCTGCTCATCGCGACGGTCCTGGTCGCGTGTGAAAGACCTTCGGCCCCGCCTGCGTCATCGTTCCCCTCGCGCTACGGCGTTCACGGCGTCGACGTGTCGCACCACAACGGCGTCATCGACTGGCCGACCGTGGCCGGCGCCGGCGTGCACTTCGCGTGGGTGAAGGCCACCGAGGGAGCCGACGTGCGCGACGAGCGATTCCGCGCGTCGATCTCGACGTGTTCAGCGGTGACCGCGCCGCCCTCGAAGGGTTGAACGACGCGGCTCGCTGAGCCTCAGGCCTTCTGCGGCGGGGTGCTCTTCACGTACAGATCGCGCAGCTGCTTCTCGTCGACGTCCCCCGGAGCGCCGGTCATCAAGTCGGTGCCCTTCTGCGTCTTCGGGAACGGGATGACGTCACGCAGCGACTCGGTCTCGGTGATGAGGAAGGCCAGGCGATCCATGCCGAGGGCGAGGCCACCGTGGGGCGGCGCCCCGAACTTGAGCGCGTCGAGCAGGAAGCCGAACTTCGAGCGCGCGTCTTCTTCGCTGATGCCCAGCGCCTTGAAGACCAGCGACTGCGTGGCTGGATCGTGGAGACGAATCGAGCCGCCGCCGATCTCGAAGCCGTTGAGCACCACGTCGTAGCGGTAGCAGTACACCTTCGACGGATCGAACGTCTCGGGCTGCAGGTACTTGAGGTGCTCGTCATGCGGGCGCGTGAAGGCGTGATGTGCGGCGGCCCACGTCTTTGACTCTTCGTCGTACTCGAACAGCGGCGGGTTCACGACCCACAGGAAGTTCCAGTGCCCGCCCGAGCCGTACTCGGGGATCAGCCACAGCCGCTTCGCCAACATCACGCGCAGGTTGGCCATCACCATCTGCACCTTCGACTCGGGCCCGAACTGGAAGAGGATCAGATCGCCAGGCTTCGCGCCGGTCGCTTCGATGATGGCCGCGCGCAGCTCGGGCTTCGCGTTCTTGAACAGCGGAGCCTGCGTCCAGTCACCGTTTTCGGCGATCTTCGCGCGCGCCAGGCCCTTGGCGCCCATGCTGACGATGTCCTTCTCGAGCTCCTCGATGTCCTTGCGCGAGAGCTCGTGCGGCGGCGGCGGCAGCTTCGCCGTCGGGTTCGGGTTCGCCTTGCGAAACGCCTCTTCCTTCGCCTTCACGACGCTCGGGTTGTGCTGGCCCGGAGCCACGGGCGAGACGACGAGCGCCTTGATGAGTCCCTTCGCCTCGAGCGCCTCCCACATCGGGCCGACGCCACCCTCGGCGCCGAACTTCTCGATGATCGGGTTGAGCACCGTGTGCTGCATGCCGAAGCGCAGGTCGGGCTTGTCGTTGCCGTACTTCGCCATCGACTCGTCGAAGTCCATGCGAGGGAACGGCGTCGGTAGATCGAGGTTGTGCACCTCTTTCCAGAGCTTCTTGAGCAACCCTTCGATGACGGTGAAGACGTCATCTTGCGCGACGAAGCTCATCTCGACGTCGATCTGCGTGAACTCGGGCTGCCGATCGAGGCGCAGGTCTTCGTCGCGGAAGCACTTGACGATCTGGAAGTAGCGCTCGAAGCCCGCCACCATGAACAGCTGCTTGTAGAGCTGCGGCGACTCGGCGAGCGCGTAGAACTTGCCGGCGTTGAGACGTGAAGGGACGAGGAAGTTCCGCGCGCCGCCCGGCGTATAGCGGCCCATGAACGGCGTCTCGAGCTCGAGGAAGCCGTTCTCGACGAAGTACGAGCGCGTGGCGGCGTTCATCTTCGCGCGGGTGATGAGCGCCTTCTGGAGCGGCGGCCGGCGTAGATCGAGGTAGCGGTGTTGCAGGCGCAGCTCGTCGTTCGCGGTGATGTGCTCGCTGATCTCGAACGGCGGCGTCTCGGACTTGTTGAAGACCTCGATGGCCGTCACGTAGGCCTCGATCTCACCCGTCGCGAGGTTCGGGTTCGTCGCAGGGATCTCCTTGTTCTCTTTCTTCGACCACTGCATGCCCCGCGAGCGGACCTTCGCCGCGACGCCCACCACCCACTCCGAGCGCAGCTTCTCGGCGAGATCGTGCGCCTCTTTCGAGACGGACGGATCGAAGACAATCTGGGTGATCCCCTCACGGTCGCGCAGGTCGATGAAGATGAGGTCGCCGTGATCGCGGCGGTTGTTCACCCAGCCGAACAGCACGACGTCCTTGCCGATGTCGGCGGCGCGCAGGGCTCCGCACGAGTGGGTGCGCTTCACCTTCGAGATGAACTGATGCGACATGGGGAGTGGCTCTTCCTGGTGATGAGGGGGCTGCAACTTTCGCGGGCACCGTAGAGGACCGGCCCCGCCCCATCAACGACGTCGTTCTGTGGGTGGGGCCTGACTTCGGCGGCACATTGGCTAGGCTGCGCGGCATGCGTGTGTTCCTCCTCACCGTCTGCGCCGCGGCTGTCGCGTGCGGCCCCAACCCGCCTGCGCCCGTCCGCGTGATGGCGATCGTCCCCGTCGAGACCGGTGGGTACGAGACGCGCGAGGTGCAACTGCAGACCATCGGCAATCTGACGACCTTGAAGGGCTCGGTCGCCGAGTTCATCGGCGCCAACCGCGTCACGCTCGACCCGAACGATCCCATCCAGCGCGGCGGCATCGAGAACCTCACCGACGAGCAGCGCTACGAGGTGCTCGTCAAGGACAAGGGCTCCGACGTTCGCGGGAACTACCTCGACCGCGCGGGCGTGCTCTGGCCCGCCGACTTCCACACCTGGAACATGGTGACGACGTACTGGAACTTCGAGAACGCCTACCTCTACTTCCAGGATCTGCTGGCCTCACAGACGCCCGCGCAGACGCCTGACGAGCTCAACCGCATGCGGGTGATGTACTGGCCCGAGCTGAAGATCAACGACACGCTCGTCACCGACAACGCGCTCTACCTGTCGTTCGTGAAGTCGTTCGCCATCACGCCGTTCGACAAGGAGAAGCGGGTGCCGCTGCCGATGAACCTCGGCGTCATCGGCCACGAGGTCGCCCACAAGGTGTGGAGCAAGCGCGTCTTCAACGACGAGGGCATTCACCCCACCCTGCGCCCCTCGACCGGGTGGAGCGGAGAGCCGTTCAATCTGCTCAGGTCCCTCGACGAGGGCCTGGCCGACTTCCATGGGTTCGGCGCGACCTGTCGTGGGCTGGCCGGGTGCCGACCCGACATTCTTTCGGTCAGCATCGCCGACGAGGCGTACGCCAAGCAGCGTGACGTGAGCCGCTCCGACGCCTGCATGGACGAAGGGCTCCGCGCTGCCCTCAAATCGTTCGGCGCCGATCAGTGGATTCGCGGGCGCGAGCTCTATCTCTACGGGAATCTCTGGGCGGTGAGCCTGTACCAGGCAGGCTCGAAGACCGGCGGCCTCACCAAGGTGAAGTCGATGCAGGTGTCGCTCCTGTCCGCCTACATCGACGACCGCGCGCAGACGCCGGGCCTGAACCAGCTCATCAACCGCAACCTCAACAACCAGATGGCCTTCACTCCCGAAGCCGTGGGCGAGGTGATCGCCAGCCACATCGCCGACGTCGACCTTCGCCGTGCGTTCTGCAGCGAGGCGATGGACCGGCTGCAGCTCCAGTGCATGCGCTCGGACTGCACCGACAAGATGCCCAGCTGTCCTGGCACCACCCGCCGTGGAACCACCTGCAAGGTGCTGCCGGCCCTGCCCTGAACGCCGCCATGAACCGACTCCTCCTGGCTGTCCTCTGTCTTGGCGTTGCCCTGCCGGTCGAAGCCCAGAAGAAGGACGACGACGCGCCCCTGCCCTACGACGACGACGGCGCCACCGACGAGCCCGTCAAGCCGAAGAAGAGCCGCAAATCGGAGCGCCTGCGCGAAGAAGACGAAGACGCCCAGGAGCGCGACGAGCGCCTCGCCTCGACCGACGACCCCAACTACGGCGTGGGCGGTGAGATCGTCGCTGGCGCCAACCTGCTCGATGCCAGCCGCGGGGGCGTCGACCCGCGCTTCACCTTCGGCGTGCGCTTCACGTGGGAGTTCGGACGGCTGCTCTCCGATGAGTACCTGCGCGAGATGTTCTTCGCCGACCTGCAATGGCGCTTCGCCGTCACCACCGATGGCACCACGCAGATCACCAGTTGGGCGAGCCAGCACTACTTCTCGATCGCCCCCGCCATCGTCTGGCCCATCTCGAAGGTCGTCGGCCTCTACGGGCAGCTTGGCGTCGGCGTGAACGCGGCCTTCACCGGCGTGCGCATCGACATGACCGAGGTGCAGCTCCAGGGGGCCCGCTTCCTGCTCCAGTACGGCGTCGGAATTCGCGGTCGCCCGGCGATCGTCGAGGACGAGACGATTCGGCTGACCTGGCGGGTCGAGATCACCCGATACCTCCGCGGCTACATGCACGACACGGTGTTCGCGGCAGGCCTTGGAATGATCTTCTGACGCCAGCCTACATTGCCTGACACGCGGCAGCGGTTGGAGGGGATCTCGGTTGACGCGTATGGGCCCCATCGCTACACCCCGGGTCCGCGTTCACTCATTCCCATTTTGTCACGAGGGGTTGCCGGTCCATCAGGCCCCTCGCTCACTGCTCATCGAGGCGAGACATGAAGCTCCGTCTTGGGGTCGCTCTGGCCCTGCTCGTTCCTGTCGTTGCGTGCCGCGCGCCAGAGAAGCCGAAGCCCCCGCCGAACCCACCGGCGATCACCTCTTTCACGGTCGACAAGCAGGCCATTCGCCGCGGCGAGGCGGTGACGTTCAGCTTCACCGTCGAGCGCGCCCAGTCGGTGGAGCTCGTCGATCAGACCGGCAGCGCGCTCGCCGTCACGTACGACGACCTCGCCGGCGTCGGCAGCGCCAGGGCCAGTCCGGAGCGCTCTGGCTTCTACGTGCTGCGCGCTGAAGGAGAAGGCGGCCGCGACTCGGCGTTCGTTCAGGTCGCGGTCGACGAGGGCCTGCAGTCGGTGTTCCTCGTGGTGGTGCCTCAGCAGATCAAGCCAGGGCAACGCGTCGACCTGATCTGGTCGGCTGCGGGCGGTCGCAACGTTCGCCTTGCCGCCGGAGCGCGGATGCTCTCGATGCTCGAGAGCGGATCGGCCAACGACAACCCGATGACGACCACGACGTACACCCTCTCGGGTGAGCGCGCCGACGGCACGTTGTCGCAGCAGAGCGCCACCGTCACCGTCGCGCCCGTGGTCGAGTCGTTCACTGCGACCCCGCCGGCGGCGAAGCCGGGCGAGACCATCACCCTCGCGTGGAAGACCGCGGGCGCCGACCAGCTCATCGTCGAAGAGGCGACCTTCGGGCAGCTCGTCTCGACCTCGGTGAACGTCGCGATGGGCACGGTCGACTTCGTCGTTCCCACCTTCTTCGCCGACGCGGGCTTCTTCGACGCAGGCAGCACGATTCCACTCCCTGACGCAGGCGACCCCGACGGCGGCCTGACGGATGGGGGAACCGACGGCGGCTCGCTTGCGCCTCCCGTGCCCCTGGTGCGCGAGGGGTTCCCGCTGCGCTTCACCCTCACCGCCCGCACCACCGCCCCCGTGCAGCAGGTTCAGCGCGCCGTCGACGCGCGCGTCGGGCAGGGCCCCGTCATCGACTTCTTCGACGTACCCGCCTTCGGGACCCGCGGCAGACCGCTCAACCTCTCGTGGCGAACCACCGGCGCGACCCGCATCGAGCTGCTGGCGAACGGCCTGCCCGTCTACAGCCCGCTCGCCAACGTCAACACCAGCGGCTCGTTCCGCCTCGGCAACTTCAACGCCGAGACGTCGCTCACGCTCGTGGCCTACGACTTCAACGGCCTGCAGGTGTCGTCGACGAAGGCCGTCAAGGCGGTCGCACCGCCGCGCATCACCAGCTTCATGGCCCCGATGTCGACCGCCACCGCGTCGATGCGCATCACCGTGACCTGGACCACCGCCGACGCGACCTTCCTCTTGCTGCGGCTCAAGGGCGGCCCGGCCTTCGTCCGCGAAGACGGCGTCAACGCCGTCGTCAACGGCACGACGCAGTTCACCGTGCCGCAGAAGGGCACCTACGTGCTCGAGGCCTACAACGCGGCCGGCGACAAGGCCGTCGAGGAGCGCACCATCGACTGCGGCGCGCCGGTGCTCTTCACGATCTCGCCCGAGCTCCTGGCGCGAGGCGAGTTCACCAGCATGACGTGGGACGTCGGCACCGTCACCCCGACCGACGTGGTCGGGCTCATCAACACGCCCCCGCCCGTCGCCGTGAACGCCAACTCGTTCGACGACCTCACGATGGCGCCGACGGCCAGGCAGCTCTTCTTCGCGAACAAGGATGACGACGTCGCGACCATCACCCTGCCCAACGGCTTCGTCTTCCCCTTCGCGACCAAGCAGGCCAGCAGGCTGACGGTGTCGACCAACGGCTTCGTCGCCATCGCCAATACGGCGGCCGCGCTCCCCACCAACGCCGATCTCGGCGACGTCGGCTACTCGGGCCCCGCGCTCATCGCGCCCTTCTGGGACGATCTCGAGCTCGGCGTCGATGGCCGGGTGCTGTGGAACATCGACGAGACCACCACCCCGCGTCGCGTCACCATCTCGTGGCACAAGCTCAAGCGCTACGGCGTGATGGGCACCGAGCTGACCTTCCAGGTGCAGCTCTACGAGACGGGCAAGTTCATCTTCGTCTGGAAGAAGCTCGACGGCCCAGGGGCTGACGGCTCCGAGGCCACCATCGGCGCAGTCGACGCCGTCGAGGCGTACCAGGGCCTCGTATCGTACAACTCCGCGACGTCGGCGGAGCTGGCGGTGGACACCGAGCGCGTGTGGTTCACCGGCTCCAGCGAGTTCAGCGGCTCGCGGCAGGTGCGGGTGCGTGGCGCCTCGGTGCTCGGCTTCGTGGTCGAGACCGCGACCGAGCGCATTCCCGTCTACGGGAAGGCCCGCGCCTTCGGCCCCAACGACATCGTCATCAACGAGGCGATGCCGGCGCCGCTGGCGTCGCTCGCGTCGGGGCAATGGGTCGAGTTCTACAACCCGGGAGAGAGCGACCTCGACATCGCCGGGCTGCGACTCGAGTCGGCCTCTGGAGCGATGAGCCCGTTCATCCTGCCCGCCGACACCACCGTCAAAGGAGCCGGGTTCTTCGTCATCGGCCAGTCCACCGACTCCACGCTCAACGGTGACGCTGGCGTTCGCCTCGAGTGGACCGCTGGCAGCGTTCCGCTCGCGACGCCCGACTCCGTTCGCCTCGTGCTGCCGACCCTGTTGTCCGATGGCGGCACCCTGGTGGTCAGCCGCCTCGCGTGGGGCGGCATCAGCTCGACGCTCCCCGACGGAGGCCTCGCTCCCGACGGCGGCGTCGACGTGGGGGCGAGCGTTCAGCCCCGGGAGAACGTGCTCGTTCGCTCAGGCGCGCCGCCGTTCAGCTGTCCCCGCGCGCTGACGTTCGGCCCGCCCAGTCAGACTGGGACGCCTGGCGCCGCCAACGAGAACTGCTTCCCCTACATCCTCTCCGAGATTGCCGTCGACCTCGAAGACATCTCTGCGGGGAACACGGCGCTGCCGTTCCCCAGCCGCGACGACGACGCCGTCAACCTCTTGCTGCCAGTCTCGTTCCCGTACTTCGGCCAGTCGTTCTCCGCGCTTCGGGTCTGCACCAACGGCTGGGTGAGCGTCGTCGACACGGGGTCGTCGTCACTGAGCAACAAGACGCTGCCCTCTGCGTCGACGCCCGTTCAGACGCTGGCTCCCTTCTGGGACGACCTGCACCTCGAGACCGGTGACGTCTTCGCCAGCCGCGGCGCGGGGCGGTCGATCGTCCAGTGGCGCAACATCGCGAACTTCAGCAGTCGAAGCGACGTCTACAACTTCGAGGTCAAGCTGTTCGACAACGGCGTCATCGAGTTCCACTACGGCACGATGACCGGCGCCGCGCGGGCGTCGGGGAGCAGCGCCACCCGGTGGATCGACAACCCCGACGGCACCCAGGCGTTGGCGGTCGGCGTCAACCAGCCCACGCTCCAGCCCAACACCGCTGTCCGCTACACCCCGCGATCCCTGGTGACCACGCCATGAGCGCTCGTCTCTCGTTTTCCACTGCACTCGTGCTGGTTGGCCTCGCCGGGTGCCCGGCCGCGCCCCCGCCCGATCCGCTCCCCGAGGCGCCTCGGGTCGTCACGTTCACCGTCAGCCCGACGACCGTCGCGCGCGGTGAGACCGTCACCCTCAAGTGGGAGACCAGCAACGCCGTCACCATCGACGTGGCAGACCTCGGCCGTGGTTCGATCGCCGGCGCGGCCGACAAGAAGTCTGGCGAGGTCCAGGTGCCCGTCACCCAACCGACCGTCTTCGTCATCTCGGCCAGGAACGCGCGTGGGGCGCGGGCCAGCTCCGTCGCCAGCGTCAACGTCGAGGGTGTGCAGGCCGCGGCCATCATCTTCACCGCATACCCGCCGGTGATCGCGCCGGGCGAGCCCGGCCTGTTGGTCTGGAACGCGCCGAACGCGCGAAAGGTGCAGATCGCGCCCATGGGCGGCCAGGCGATTGATCTCAAGGGCCAGACGACGTCCGGGAGTATCGAGGTCAGCCCCACGACGACCGAAACGACCTACGTGCTGACCGCCGACGGCGTCAGTCGCACGGCCACCGTGGTGCGCGGCCAGGGCATCACCGAGTTCTCCAGCTCGAAGGCGCAGGTCAAAGAAGGCGACGCCATCGCCCTCACCTGGAAGACGGCGAACGCCTCGAAGGTGAAGCTGTCGAGCCCCGGCCGCGGCGTGCTCCGCGAGACGACGATGGCCGCAGACCTCGCGATGGGCTCGTTCATGGACACGGTGGGGCCGCAGATCGACGGGTCGGCCGTCAACTACGTGCTCGAGGTCGAAGGGCGGGGGCCGGTGCTGAGCAAGACCGTGACCGTCTATTACGGCAGCGCGCCCGAGGTGCTCACCGTCACCGCGCCGAGCTACGTCAAAGAGAACCTGCAGTTCCAGGTCGCGTGGACCACCGTCGGCGCCGACCGCGTCGAGGTGCGCGCGGGCCAGCAGATCGTCTACCGCTCGCCCACCGGTGCCAACGTCGCCTCGGGCGCTGTCGACGTGCCCGCGCCCACTGCCGCCACTGACTACGTGCTGGCCGCCATCTCGTCACCGAGCGGTGCAACCGCCACCAAACCGTTCCGGGTGACGCCGGTCACCGACGTCGGCATGGCCACCTTCACCGCGATGCCCACCACCGTTCCTTCAGGAGGAACGCCCGTGACGCTCACGTGGAACGTGCCCGGCGCGATTCGCACCCGCATCGTGGAGAACGGAGAGACGACCGTCGTCGCTGTCGAAGGTGCCAGCGCCTCGACGGGTACGGCGACGGTGTACCCGAACGCCACCACCACCTCGTACGAGCTGCGCGCGACGAATACGCTCGAGCCCCAGGTCTCTGCCTCGGCCTCGGTCACCGTCGCCACGCCCGCGACTCTGAGGGCTGCCGACGGCGGCACGGTCTATCAATCCCAGGGCTCGACGCAGCTCGCCTGGACCGTCGGCGGAGCGACCTCGGAGCTCATCGGCTTCGGGACGCCGACCGCTCGGGTTCGCAGCGGCTCGACGGGCTTCACCGACATCTCCATGACGGGCACTCCCCTGGCGTTCCCGCGCAATGCGAACGATGCCGTCCTGTCATTCGTGCCAACCGACTTCGAGACGTATCTGGGTGGCCGGCGTGCCGAGAGCACCGTGTGGGTCTCGACGAACGGCTTCCTCCAGTTCTCGACCGCCGCGGTGACCAACTCGCGACCGACCCCAGCCGTCATTCCGTCGGCGACCGCGACCTCCGTGCCCGAAGACGTCGTCGCGCCGTTCTGGGCAGACCTCGAACTCGGCGCCACGGGCGGTGTGTTCTGGCAGCTCGTCGGAACCGCCCCGAACCGCGAGCTCGTCGTGCAGTGGAATCAGGTCAAGCTGCGCGGCCAGGGAAACTCGAGCCTCACCTTCCAGGCGCGCCTGCATCAGGCCGGTGGAGTGACCTTCGAGTACCAGACGTTCACCACGGGCATGCCTGTCGCTTCCTCCATCGGGTACCAGGGGCCGATCGGCGTCGGGTACGCGCACTCGTTCGGCACCACCGGAACCGACGGAGGCATGCAGCCGGGCACCCCGGCCGCGATGTCGAGCCTCAGCTTCGCCGGAGCGTCGACGTCACCCGCCCTCGTCTCGACCCTCGCCGCACCGGGCGCAGGCCTCGTGCGCGTCGGCATGGGCGCCGTGCGCATCACCTACGATCAGATCGTCAAGCCCACCGACATCTTCGTGAGCGAAGTGATGAACCGCCCCAACCCGGCCATTCCCCAGGGGCAGTGGCTCGAGATCGCGAACTTCTCGAACGCGATCGTGGACATGTCGGGCTGGGCGATCGGCGACGCGGACGGAGGTGTGCAGGCGACGCTCGGCTCAGGCACGACGCTGGCCCCGCGCGGGTTCCTGGTCGTCGCGCCCACCGCTGATCCGCTGCTCAACGATGGGCTCCCGTCCACGACCGCCGCTGCGTCCGGGTTGAACCTCGTCTCGGCCGGCGGCCTGGTGCGCATCTCGAACCCTCAGGGCTTCTTGAACACGCTCACCTACCCCGCGGGCACGCAGGGCGTGTCCTGGTCGGTCGACCGTGGCCCGTTCGTCAACCGGCTCGCCTTGTCGACCGACCCGTTCCGCTCGGGCCTCTGTGCTGCGCGCCCCAGCCAGACGTACGGAAACCTCTCGCCCAGCCAGCGGGGAACGCCTGGCAGCAACGGCGAGGGAGCCTGCGTTGGCTACACGACGTCGACGATTCCCGTGAAGTTCAAAGACATCTCGACCAGCGGCCGGGTGGTGGCCGTCCCCGACCTCGACGACTCGGTCGCGACCATCGACGTCACCTCGGCGCCCGTCACGGCGTTCGGCGCGACGACCAACACCATCACCGTGTCGACCAACGGGTGGATGCTGCCCAAGAGCTACTCGGGCGACTCGAACCTCTCCAACAAGGTGTCACCCAACACCACCGCCCCCGACGTCGGCGGCGTCATCGCGCCCTTCTGGGACGACCTTCGGTTTCTGAGCGCGCGCTCCGGCTCGGCACTCCTGGTGCAGCGCTTCGCCGCGAACGAAGACCCCAACGAGGTGCGGCCGTACTGGGTGATCCAGTGGAACAAGATCGAGGCCTATCTCGAGAACGACGAGCTCTCGTTCGAGGTGAAGCTCTTCGACACCGGCGACATCGAGTACCACTACGGAACGATGATGAGCGGCTCCACGGCCAACCGGGGCAACGGCAACTCCGCGACCGTGTGGCTCGAGTCGCCCGAAGCCCAACCTGCGCGCGCGCTCGTCTTCAGCGTCAACCGCGCCTCGATCACCTCCAACATGGCCCTCCGCTTCACGCGGGTCCCCTGAGCCGTCGACAAGGACGCCACCATGATCAACCGACTCCTCCCTGTCCTCCTCGTCGCCTCGGCCCTCGCGGTCTCGACCGGCTGCCCCAACCGACCCCAGGCGCCGTTGCCTGCCCCGTCGCCTGCCTCGGTGACGGTCTTCAGCGTCGAGCCGAAGGTGCTCCCCGCCCCAGGCGAAGCCGTGGTGCTCGAGTGGGGCACCAGCAACGCCCTCGACGTCACCATCGAGCAGGTCGGGAAGGGCCCGCTCGACCTGGGCGCGCAGAAGACCAGCGGTCGGCTCTCGCTCGTCGTCGAGGAAGATACGATCTTCCTGATCACCGCCCAGGGCGCGGGTGGCAGCGACGTCAAGGCGTCGTCGGTCACGGTGACGCGGCGGGCGCGGTCGGTGCTCTTCAGCGCGGTGCCCTCGACGGTCGAGGCTGGCGCGGCGACGACGCTGGTGTGGAACGCCCCTGGCGCGAAGTCGGTGAAGCTCGAAGAGGTGGGAGGCGCGGCGCTCGACGTCGGCATGCAGCTCGAGTCGGGCTCCGTGCGGGTCACCCCCAACCGCACCTCCACGTATCGGCTGCAGGCTGACAACCTGGCAGCCACCACGACGGTGACGGTCGCACCGACCGTCGTCACCTTCACGGCCGGCGCCACCGTTCCTTCGGCTGGAGAGCCGGTCGTGCTGAGTTGGACGACGGTCTCTGCGACGAGCGTCACGCTTCGGCGCGTGGGCCTCGCGACGCCGCTCCCCGTGGCGGCGGGCCAGGTGGCCGTCGGCAGCTACACCGACACCGTGCCGGGCAACCTGCCGGCCGACGCGATCCTGACCTACGTGCTCGAGGTGAGCGACGGCACGACGATGTCGTCGAAGGCGCTCGAGGTGCCGGTCGGCGGCGGGGTGCGCATCAACACCTTCACCGCGCCGGCCTATGCGCTCAGCGGCAGCACGTTTCCCCTTCTCTGGACGACCGTCGGTGGCGAATCGGCAGAGCTGATCGTCGACGGCCGCCGTGCCTACCTCGCGCAGAGCCGCGCCGAAGTGGCCAACGGGAGCTACACCTTGAGCGCACCGACGCAGAGCACCCGCGTGGAGTTCATCGTGCGAAACAACCGCGGCGCCGAGGCCCGCGAGGCGCGCACCATCGAAGGCGTTGGCCCCATCGCGTACAACTTCTTCCGGACCGACAAGACGTCGATCGCCGCGGCCGGAGAGGCCGTGACGCTCAGCTGGAGCGTCACCAACGCACGTGCCGTGCGCATCACCAACAACATGGGCGCCGGCTTCTACCGCCAGTTCACCGGCACCGTGGACTCAGGCTCACTCGTGGTGCTTCCCAACTCGCGTCCGCCCGGCATCACCCGCGTCACCTATCGGCTCGAGGCTGACAACGGCACGGGGAGCGCGCCGATCGTTCGCACCGTCGACGTGGACGTCGGCGCGCCCTCGGCCTTCACGTTCTCGCGGCAGCTGCCGGTTCGTGCGCCCACCACCGTCACGGGCACCACCCTCGGCGCCGCCACGCAGGTCTCCGGGTTCAGGAACGTCGAGAAGAACCCTCCTGGGGAAGCGTTCGTGGACATTCGGCGAACCGGCACCGCAGTGGCGTTCGGGGCGACGACCAACGCCGGGAACGTGCTGCTCCCCTCTGCTTTCGAAGCCACGCTCTTCGGGACCCGCATCAGCCGAACCCGCCTCAACGTGTCCCGTTATGGCTGGTTCCATCTCAGCACCGCGTCGACCGAGATCTCCGGCAGACCGGGCAATGACCCCCAGCTCGGCACCGCGCTCGAGCCGTTCACCATCGCCCCCTACTGGAACGATCTCGTCACGGCGGCCGGACAGGTGCACTGGCGCATCGACGGCGTCAGCAACGCCCGCCGCCTCATCGTGCAGTGGACGAACGTGCGGCCCACCACCGGGCCCGTCGATGCGCGACTGTCATTCCAGGCCCAGCTGTTCTCGGACGGCAGGGTCGTCTTCGCCTATCGCGACTTCTTCAAGGTGCAGGGGCGCGGCACGGTCGGCGTCGTCAATGGCAGTGAGAGTGACGAGGCCGGCCCCACCGTGGCGGTCGCTGCAGGTGAGGTGTACCGGCTGTTCGCGCCTCAGGCCGTGCCCGCGCCGCTGCGCATCGAGGCCACTCCGTTTGCGGGTCTGGCCGTCATCAGTGGAGAGACGATGGAGGCCGAGGGCGCAGCGAACTACCCGCTCAACCAGTTCGTGGTGGCCGAGGTCAGCCCCGCTCCCCCGCCGGCTGTGGCGAACGGGCAGTGGGTCGAGTTGGCGAACAACTCCGACGCTGGGGTCGACATCAGCGGGTGGGATCTCGACTTCGGTGGCGTCACGAGCTTCCAGTTCCCGATGGGCACCACGCTGCCTGCCTCAGGCCGGCTCCTCGTCGGTCAGGCCGCCGACCTGAACGATCCTGAGACCGGGCCAGGCATCGTCATCGACGACGGTGGAATCGTCGCCCGGCCGCGGGTCGATGTCGTGATGCCCTCGACGGTGACGATGCCCCGCAGCGGCGGCTTCGCGCGACTTGGCATCGGCGGCACCGAATACACGCGGCTCGCGTACGGTGCCACGACGGTCGGTGCGTCGTTTGGACCCGAAGATCTGCGGGCGCCGTGGCTGACGTACTCGACGAACGTACGAATCGTCTGCGACGCGGTTCGCTATTCGTACGGCAGCCAGGGCCAGACCGGCAGCCCCGGGCTCCTCAACCCCTCGTGCTGGCCCTACCGGCAGTGGGAGGTCATCCCCGGCAACTTCACGCCCATCGCTTCGGCGCCTGGCGCGGTCGCGCTGAACTTCGGGGGCAGCGCCACCCCTGACACGACGACAGCGCCGCTCGATCTGACGCTGCCAGGTCGGACTCCGCTGAAGGTGTTCGGCCTTTCGGGCATCACGGCCGCACGCGTCGCGGCTGACGGCTACATCGTCTTCGGCGGAAGCACCCGCTGCTGCGACAACTTCGCGACGCCAGCGACGACCAACAACCTCTGGGTCGCGCCCTGGTGGGACGATCTTCAGGGGCGCGCCGGCGGCGGCGTGTACTTCCTTCAGACGGGCACGCCACCAAACGTCGAGACGATCATCTCGTGGGAGAACTGGACCTTCTTCCCGCAGGCCACCTACACCGGCAGTCTCTTCTTCCAGGTGCGGTTCAAGCCCAACGGGGACGTGGAGTACCACTATGGCCCGAGCGTGGCGGGCGCTGGGGCGGACGCAGCGGCGCTCACGGTTGGCAGCAGCGCCTCAGTCTGGATCGAAGCCGTGACGGCCGCCGACATCTTCGTGGCCAGAACGGACGACGCGAACGTGCCGACCGTCAATCCGCTCGTCCCAGGGCTTGCGATTCGGTATCGCCCCCTCCGCTGAGCGCCGGAGTCGTTTAGCTCGCCTGGAGCGCTTTGAGCTTCAGGCCGACACGCTCACGGCCGAGGTACTCGTCGACCGCAACCTGAAACGCCAGGTCGACGGGCGCTTCGGTCAACGGCGCCAGCGCAGCGAAGCCAAACCCGATGCAGTCCAGCTGTGGGGCCGCCTCGAGTGACAGCTTGAGATGACCCGGCAGGCCCGGCGTCTTATTCTCGAGCACGCGCGGCGAGGTGACGGCGCGGCGAACCGCCAGCACAGGCTCGGGGTTGCCCATGCCAAAGGGCGCGAGCGTCTGCAGCGCCTGGACCGCGTTGACGTCGAGTTCCCGCGGCAACACCACCGCGTCGACGCGCTGTCTCGGCACCAGCTGCTCGTCGGTCAGCCGCTCTCCCGTGACGTCCTCGAAGGCCGCACGGAACTCGTCGAGCCGGGATGGATCGATGGAGAGCCCCGCGGCGGCCTTGTGGCCTCCGAACTTCGTGAGGAAGCCCTCGCAGGTCTTCAGCGCGTCGTAGAGATGAAAGCCCTCGATGCTGCGCGCCGAGCCTCTCCAGGTGCCGTCGTGAGAGCCGATCAGCACGGTGGGCCGATGGAAGCGCTCCACGACGCGCGAGGCGACGATGCCCACCACGCCCGGGTGCCAACCTTCCTGGGCCAGCACGAGGCCTTTCGCGCCGCGATCGACGAAGCCCTGCGCCTGATCGATCGCGCCCTGCAGCATGTTGCGCTCGATCTGCTGCCGCTCCGCGTTCGCTGCGTCGAGCTTCTGAGCCAACGGACGTGCTGCGTCGAGATCGCGGCACAGGAGCAGCTGAAGCCCCACGGACGCATCATCGAGTCGGCCGGCGGCGTTGATGCGAGGCCCCAACCGGAAGCCGACGTGGCCTGCGGTGATGCGCCCGCCCGACAGCTGCGACACCTCTTTCAGGGCCCGCACGCCCGGCCGGGCCGCGGCCGTGAGGATCTCGAGCCCGTGCCGAACCAGAATTCGGTTCGCGCCAGTCAGCGGCACCACGTCGGCCACCGTCGCCAACGCCACGAGATCGAGGAGCTGCTTGAGGTTCGGCTCGGGCCGGGTCGAGAAGTGCCCACGTTCCCGCAGCGACTTGCGGAGCGCCATGCAGAGATTGAACGTCACGCCACCCGCGCACAGCCACTTCGTCGGGTACTCGCACCCCGGCTGGAGAGGGTTGAGCACTGCGACCGCCGGCGGCATCGTCTCAGGCACGGCGTGGTGGTCGACGACGATCACCTCGAGCCCCAGGGCGTTCGCCTTCGCGATCTCGGCGTGCGAGGTGATGCCGCAGTCGAGCGTCACCAACAGCTGCGTGCCTTCCTGCGCGAGCTTCTCGATGGCGGTGGAGTTGAGCCCGTAGCCCTCGCCAAGCCGATGAGGAATGTACGTGCGCGGCGTGAGCCCGACGTCGCGGAGGAACGTCGTCAGCAACGCCGTGGAGCAGACACCGTCGACGTCGTAGTCGCCCCAGAGCGTCACCCGCTCCTGGCGATGGATGGCGCGCAGCATCCGCTCCACGGCCGCGGGCAGGCCCTTCATGAGAAATGGATCGGGGAGCCCGGTGAGCGCGTCGGAGAGAAAACCCTGCGCTGCCTCGGGCGTCTGGTAGCCCCTGTTCGCCAGCACGCGGGCCGCAAGCGGGTGCAGCCCAAGCTCTTTGGACAGCCGTGCCGCCGCCTCGCCTTCCACATCGGCTGCCGGCCAGACCCAGTTCAGGGGTTTCGCGAGGTCCCTCACGAAGCGACGCGTACCACAGGCCCCTGACACGACGGCTCCCAACCAACCGGGGAGGGTGCACGATCACTTTGAGGCGAGGGCAGTCCTGTTGAGCGAGCTGCCGGGGTGAAGGGTGTAGGCGTGTTTGATGCGCCGAGGCGCGGGCTGGATGTACCTCCGGGTACTGGTGTCGGCCGGGTAGGAAAGGCCGGCGCGGACGGCAGCGTGGAATCGCATGGCGCCGGTGGTGCGGTAGACGGCGCGAAGGCGAGCCATGCGACGCGCGCGCGGGAGGCTCCAGCGTTGACCGGCGCGCTTCATGCGCACCTGAAGGACGTGACGGTGGGCGCTCTCGACGATGCCTGAGCCGACCGGCAGGCCGCATGCGCGGAAGGTGCGGTAGCGCATGCGCTTTGCGTTGGTGTGGTAGTAGCCGACGACAGCGTCGAGCGCGGCGAGTTGGTCGTCGTTGGCGGCGAAAGGCAGACAGGCCATCAACTCAGCGATGGCAGCATCGGGGCCGTCGGCGTCGATGAGTTGGTGAATGCGCGCTTCCCAGTGCGGCAGCAGGCAGTCTCGCGCGTGACGGTTTCTTGAGACACCTCATTGGGGTGAAGATCGCCTTGGAG